>NZ_JACJOF010000016.1 GCF_014695395.1 Nodosilinea sp. FACHB-131 | reverse complement strand
GCCACCTTTCATCACGGCGGTCGGATTGTTCAGTTGATTGAGGCCGCAGACTGTCAGGTCGTTTACCTTCCACCCTATTCCCCCGACCTCAACCGGATCGAAAAGTGCTGGGGGTGGTTAAAGAGCCGGATTCGCAAACACCTCCCCCATGCCGACGGCTTACGTGCCGCTATTGAAGTCGTGCTCAAGCAAGCCGCGTCCTAACCTAGATGACCACAGCTATAAGTTTTCGCAAGCGGTTTCCCAAACAACATCCAGCTTTACTCGAAAGTAAGCATGGGCCATGATATTTCGCATATCGGTCATTTGTCGCCAGGGCAAGTCTGGTGCCAGGGCTTTGATGTCCGAGGGAATATTTGCTGAAGCTTCCCCAATAATGATGAGCTGATAAATTATCGACTCAACCAAGATAGCGTCATTAACAAAGGCTGCAAAATCAAAGCCGTCTAAACGAGTCTGAATTGTCTCGATGGCATTCAAAATATCTTCTACCCGCAACCTCCAGTTCCTAGAAGACACGAATCGTGCTCTCCAAAACTGGAAGTCGTAGGTGTTCCTTTAAAGCATCCACTGTGCCTAAATCAATAGGACGCTGAAGCAGATCTTCTAAAAAGTATTGAATATCAAAAACTTGGAAAAACCCGACTGGCCTAGAAAATTCCACTAAGAAGTCAACATCGCTTTGAGGGGTGGCTTCATCGCGAGCTACAGAACCAAAAATCTCTAGAGATTTAACACCCATCTGCTCAAGAGTACTTTGATGGGCTTTAACCCTAGCGACGATGTCCTGGCAATTAAGGCTGTTAGGCATAGCCTAAATCTCCTGGAGATACAGCCATTATCGCAAACAAACTGGGTGAGGACAAAATGGCGGGGGTTGATCTATCGCCAGCCCTGCTACTCGCTGGCCGCAAACTGTACCGGCTTGCCGTCTACAGAAATCAAGCGATCGAGGCGAATTTCGGTGCCGTCCTTCAGCCGCAGATATTCGGCTTTCTCAACCGCAAAGAAATCGACGATTTGGCCTTCAGTGCTCACTTCATCGCCGCCCTCGGTGCGGTAGTGAATTGGGCAAGTTTGGTGTAGGGTGGCCAGAGCCTCTAACTCGTCGTAGAAATCACAGCTAACCGACTGATACTCGTCCATGGGTTAAAACCTCTGAATGAATGTGCGGTAAAACCTCTCGACCAATTTCTTCTAGCACATCGCCTGCGGGGCGCTCACCATACTTGAGGTTGAGGCCGACGTGGTTGACGCCAATGTCGCGCAGGTGCAGCAGCAGGTCGAGCAGGCGATCGCGCCCCAGCCTATAGCCCAGGTGAATGGGCGTTGCCGCAGCGGTGGGGTCATCCACCAGATCGACGTAGAGCGATTGGGCGTAGGGTTTGAATCTGCCAGGGGCGACGCGATCGACCAGGGCGCGCCAGTCTTGAATCATGCGGGCCTGCATGTGGGGATGGCGTGGGTAATAGAGCCAGCCGTCAGCGTGCTCGGCGATCCACTCGGGGGTTTGACGGCTGTGGCCCGTCACCAGCAGGGGAATGCTGCCGTTGACGGGCTTGGGCAGCAGGTCGGCCCCCTCCATCTGGGTCAGCGACGAGCGCATCACCGGAAACTCTGTGGCCAAGGCCTGCCTAAAGTCAGCAAAGGTCTGACGAAAGCGATCGCCCCGCGTCTCAAAGTCAACCCCAAAGGCAGGAAACTCCACCGGGCGATCGCCCGAAGCCACCCCCATCACCAACCGTCCTTGGGAGAGCTGATCGACCGAAGCCGCTGACTTCGCCAGGTGCAACGGGTGGCGCTGGCTAAAGATAATGCTGCCGGTGGCCAAGGCAATGCGATCGGTCTGGGCCGCCATGTAGCCTAAGTAAACCCAGGGGTCAAAAATCTGCCCCACGTCTCCAAAGGTGGGGTCATAGAGCGGCACGTCTCGCACCCAGAGGGCGGCATAGCCCAGGGCCTCGGCTCGCTGGGCCAGCTCCACCTGATGCTGCATGGTGGGAATGCTGCCCTTGTACGCCTCGATAGGAAAGAACACGCCGACCGTCAGCTGATTGGGTTGGAACATGCGATCAAACCCGGTCTGAATGGGGGATGAGTTCATGGGTTATGGCGACGGAATCGCGGCAGGGGTCAAGACGGTTTGAATTGGGGTGCTGGCGCTGAGCAGGCGGTGCACCGGGCAGCGATCGCCAATTTCCCGCAGGCGATCGCGCTGCTCAGCGGTCAGGTCGCCCACCAAAGTCAGGTAGACCGCAATGGTTGACTGTTTCTCTACGGTTTGCAGCTCCGCCGCCACGTAGACATGCTCAACCGGCCAACCCTTGCGCTCGGCATACATTTTGATCGTGATCGCTTTGCAGCTGCCCAGTCCCGCTAAAACTAGCTCCGTTGGAGTCGGCCCCTGGTCGCTGCCGCCGAGGTGGGTTGGCTCGTCGGCAACCAGCTGAAACTGGCGGATAGCCACGTCTTGGCCAAAGCGCGACGCGTTCGACGAAACCTGAACTGAGGCCATGGTGATTTCTCCATAGTGCGACTGATGCTTGCGGTTAGAAACCGGGCTTTTAGGGTGACGTTTTAGATCTGCTGATTATCCCTAGAAACCCAATCACTACACCATCTCAAGCGTAGTGATTACGCTGGGCTATGCGCCGCTGTCAACGGCCCAAACTGCCCCCGTCACCCAGGCCGATTGCCTAGAGAGCAACAGGGCGATCGCCCCTGCCCTAGCTTCCGACCTGCCTGCGCACTGTGCAATCCGTTTTTGACAATCGGCATTTGATCCACAAGCGCTTAGCCCATGGTGAACCAGACAGATCTTGCTTACACCAGCGCTGCTGTAGGTGTCACCACCCCCGAGACAATCCGCACCGAGTCTGGGTCGGCCCAGAGCACTAGCTTGGGATCGTAGGGGCTGTTGAGGTATCGGTGACGGGGCAAAATGCGCAGTGACAGGCCCTGTAACCCGCTGGCGGTGTACTCCATTTCCAAGGCGTAGATGCTTCTGCCGTTGGCATCTGGCCCCTGATGGGCCATGGGCACCGCTACCCCCGAGTGAATTTCGCCATCCACCGAGACTGTGCCCTGGTAGAGTTCGACCTGCACATCGTCGGGGGTGAGGGCACCGAGCTGAATGGCGGCAGTCACTTTAAAAGGCTGGTTCACCTGGAGGTTGGTCGTGTCGGAGATAGCCACTTCTTCAAAGCGCACGTCATACCAGTGGTCGGCCATGCGGGCCTGCCAAGTGGCCAGCTCTTTGCCGGGGCTATAGCTGGCCGAGGCTAGGGTAGAGGCGCGATCGCTGGCCGCAAAGTACCCCAAATTGGCGTAGTCCTTCACCATGCGGGCGGTGTTGAACTGGGGCGTATTGAAGTAGATTGCCTCCTTCATTTTGGCTACCCAGCCCCGAGGGATTTCGTCTTTGTCGCGATCGTAGAACAGCGGCACCACCTCTTTTTCCAAGATGTCGTAGAGGGCGTTGGCCTCCACGTCGTCTTGGTAGTTAGGGTCGTCGTAGTCTTCGCCGTGGCCGATGGGCCAGCCGGTGCGAATGTAGTCGGCCTCATCCCACCAGCCGTCGAGCACGCTGAGGTTGGGGAGGCCGTTCATCGCCGCTTTCATGCCGCTGGTGCCGCTGGCCTCGCGGGGGCGGCGGGGGTTGTTGAGCCACACGTCGCAACCGGCCACCATGTCCCGCGACAGGTGAATGTCGTAATTGGGCACAAACACAATGGATTTACTCAACCCCTGATCGCGGGTGAAGTGAATGATGCTGCGGATCAGTTCTTTGCCGGGAATGTCTTTGGGGTGGGCTTTGCCCGCAATCACAAACTGCACGCGGCGATCGCCGCCATTGCCGTTAATGATATTGCGGATGCGCTCGAGGTCGTGGAGAAACAGGGTGGCGCGCTTGTAGGTGGCAAAGCGGCGAGCAAAGCCAATGGTGAGCACAAAGGGGTCGAGGCACTCCTGGGCTTCGGCCAGCTCGCGGGTCGAGCCGCCGCGATCGCGCGTGCTCTTGGCCAGGCGATCGCGCACCGTCACCACCAGGTGCGATCGGCACTGCTCGTGGTTGCGCCACAGTTCATCGTCGGGGATGGCGTACACCCGTTTCCAGAGCGATGCGCCCGGGCTCGCCTCAGCCCAGTTGGGGCCAAGGTAGCGATCGTAGAGTGTTTGGGTCGAGCGAGCGACGCAGCTGCGGGCGTGCACCCCGTTGGTGATAGCGGTAATCGGCACCTCGCCCTGGGGCAGACCTGTCCACAGCTCGCCGAACATATCGCGCGACACCTCCGCATGGAGCTTGCTCACCCCGTTGATAAAGGTTGCCGTCTTAATTGCCAGCACCGCCATGCTAAAAGGAGCCGAAAAATCTCCTGTATCGGTGCGGCCTAGGGCTAGAAACTCAGCATCGCCCAGGCCAAATCGCTCACAGTAGGGACGCAGGTAGTGCAGCACCTTCTCCGGCGGAAATAGGTCGATACCGGCGGGCACTGGGGTGTGGGTAGTAAACATTTGGCTGGCCTGGGCCACCTGGAGGGCTTCAGCAAAGGTCAGGCCCTGTTCTTCTACCAGTACCCGCATGCGCTCTAGGGCCATAAAGGCCGAGTGGCCCTCGTTCATGTGGTAGGCCGTCGGCGTCAGCCCTAAAGCCCTCAACATGCGAATCCCGCCAATGCCCAGCATCACCTCCTGGTGAATGCGCATGTCGATGTCGCCGCCGTAGAGGCGATCGCAGATATCCTGGTCGTACTGATTGTTGGGTTCGATATTGGTGTCGAGTAGGTACAACGGTACCGTGCCCACCTGCACTCGCCACACCCGCGCGTACACCACGCGTCCCGGGTACTCCACCTCAATTCTGATCTCCTGACCCTTGGCATCCCGCTCTAGGTGCAGGGGCATGTTGTAAAAGTCATTGATCGGGTAGCGCTCCTGCTGCCAGCCGTCGGCATTCAGATACTGGGCAAAGTAGCCCTCCTGATAGAGCAGGCCCACCGCCACCAGGGGCAGGCCCAGATCGCTAGCCGACTTGAGGTGATCGCCAGCCAACACCCCCAATCCCCCGGAATACACCGGCATGCAGGTGGTGAGGCCAAACTCCATAGAAAAGTAGGCGTAGCATTCCCCCGAGACAGGCGACTTGCGGTGCTTTTTGTACCAGGTGCGATCGCGCAGATAGTCCTCCAGCCGCTGGGCCGCCCGATCCATCTGGGCCAAAAACCCCTCATCTTCCGCAATTTCATTCAGCCGCGCCTGGCTAATGGTGCCCATCATCAGCACCGGGTTGTAGCGGCTCGATTCCCACAGATCGCCGTCCAGCCGCCGAAATAGGTCTACCATCTCCACATCCCAATCCCAGTGGAGGTTGTAGGCCAGGGTGCGCAGCGCCTCTAGCCGCTGGGGCAGAGCTGGGGTAACGTTAAACGTACGAATGGGGCGCATAGAAAAGAATTCGCAATAATTTCATATAGAGCCATTCTGCCCTATCAGTCCTTAGGCGGTCTTGGAGCCATTGCTTTTAACACTCTCTTTGGCTCCCAGCCTGACTTACAGCCGCCATCCCGCCGCCGCAATTAGCGCTTCTCCCCAACATCCAGGTTATGAAATCCCTACCCGGGGGCATAGCCTAGGCAGGTAACCTCAGGGAATAATAATCTAGGTCAGAAAAATAACCTAACTATCTATACAGACAACAAGGACAAGGCTATGACGCAGGACAGAAATAACCAGGGATTTGGAGCCACCCTCGACCAAGACGCTCGCCCCACCGTTGAGTTTGACCAGTGGGCTAGGGCCGTGCGCCAGCAGATGGTGGCTGCCCTCAAGCGTCGCGGTAACAGCTAGAACTGCGTTGGTCAAAGACTCGCCCCCAGGGCAGTCTTAACTACCAGAGCGAAGGGTGCAAGGTTTTAGTTGCCAGACTTGGGTCAAACCTTGCACCCTCAATCCTAAATTTTGCGCTCCACCCTCCATACTCCACGAACTCCCCTCCATAGTCTTGGTAGACTACTGGTGCAATCTCCCCTCAAAGCACCCGTACCCCTCATCGCCAACTCTGTGGCCACTAAAAAAACTACCGGCAAAAGCAGCGGCCAGCCCAGCGCAAGTCCTATCCCAACTCCCGTCAGCACGGACCGGGGGTTTAAGGTTCAGGTATTTTATTTAGCGGCCAGCAGCAACAGCCCCAGCGCTCCCACCAAAGACGCCCTGTGGTTTGCTACCTACCCGATTATTCCGCGCATCGGTGACTGCGTATTCAGAGACGGCGTGTACTACCGAGTAGAGCGCGTCTTTTTGTATGAAAATTTGGCCGCTGGCTGGTGTGCTGATGTTGAGGTTACCTTCTACGGCAGACGCTGATCAAGCCTTGGCAAGTGCTCTAAGTAGCGTGTTACAAAACTTATGGGAAGCCCCGTCCTCAATGGCTGTAACGACTGCTGTCACAGTATTACAGAACGATTAATCTCCAGAAACCTTATGCTAAAGTAGGCGGGTAACATGTTTTGCTTTCGGTAGGCTGGTTAATCACAGTCTGATCTCAGTTTTCGGGTAATCGTGTGTACCACTCCGAATCGAACTTGTCTACATTACATGTCAATTTTGGAGTTGTGCCATGTCGATCTATGTAGGAAACCTCGCCTACAATGCTACGGAAGGAGACATCACTGAAGTCTTTTCCGAGTACGGGGCCGTTAGCCGAGTAACGGTGCCCACCGATCGCGAAACCGGTCGCCCCCGGGGCTTCGCGTTTGTCGAGATGGAGAAGGAAGCTGACGAAGACGCTGCCATTGAGGCCCTCGACGGAGCTGAGTGGATGGGTCGCGAGCTGCGCGTTAACAAAGCTCGTCCCAAAGAAAAGCGCGCCGGTGGTGGTGCTCCCCGCGGCAACTTCGGCGGTGGCGGCGGCGGCCGAGATGGTGGCAACCGCGAGTTTTCCCGCTGGTAGATCGCCTAGACACAACTAAATTATTTTTTGCAATGGCAGAGGATGACTATCTTCTGCCATTTTGCTGTTGGCTAATTAAGGGAGCTGGCTAAGTAGGAGAGTGCAATTATTTGCAAATCCCGTAGACTCTCCACGGCGCGAAAACTATCGACCGGCGTCGATTATGGTGCAATGATCCATCCCGCGTTTAATCCAGCCTACCTACTCAAAGATGGCAGGCTTAAAGAGAGAAGGGTAACGGTAAGGCTTCAGCAGCCCTAACGCTTAGTCAAAGGCGAAGTCTGCTGCCAAACAACTGCCTGGTCGCGACTCAACCCTGAAAAAACCAAGTTTTCTATGCTAGAGAGTCCTAAAGAAGCTAATGTTTGATGCGTCAACAGAGTTTGAACCTGGTTAGCCGCGTCTTCGGGGTTAATCACGCGAACGGCTAGCCAGGAAATATTAAGCTGGCTACCCTGCGTGCTGACCTGAGCCGCAACACCTCGTTCTTTAAGCAGGGCTTCGACTCGTTCCACCGCAGGAAGAGATTCATCTTGAGAAGCTAAAACAGGGGCCTCAGTCTCGGCAGAAGCCTCTGCGGCTTGTTGCTGGGGTGGATTTTCTATATATTCCTTGAGCTGGCGGAACGCCTGCTTCAAGTCTTCTACCTTGGCCCGATCGCCCTCGCGTAGGGTCTGAGCTTTGAGTTTAAAGTAAGCGTCCTCAACTTTTTTCAGTGAGTCTCCCTGCTTTAGGCCAAGCAGGGCATAGGCATAGGCAACAGTACCTGGAGCTGGTTGTTCAGGTCCGGCGACGGGCTCCGTCAGATCTTCAGACGCTGCGGACTGATGATCGAAGTCGCTCTCTAGCGTTAATGGCCGAACCTCATCTGTAGCCGCACTGAGGTCAACTTCAACTCCCCAGCCAGGCTCTCGCTGATCGGCCTGTTCTGCGTAAATTTGAAGAACCGTAATTGAGGTAACCTGCAATCGCTCTAGCCCCCGTCGCACATAGGAGACCGTTGCCGTCTGGGGAGGTAGGGTTTGCCCCGTAAGCCATAGCTGTAGGCAATCGCTTTGGCGATCGCAGCGCACGGTAACGCCCTTGGGCTGTAGGGCCTGGTTCATCAACGCGGCGATCGCAGCGGCATCGCCCTCTTTAGCCTGCTCTAGCAATGAGATGGGCACTGTGGTTAACCTCTCAACCAGTTTCTTTAGTCTAAGGTTAGCTAATTTGCCTCTTTTTAAGTTTTAAGGGTCACTGTCAGTTGCCATAACTTCGGTCAGTCTCAGGGTGAGAACCTTACGGTCTCAAACTGGAGGCCACTCCAGCACCCACGGCCCCAGTAGCCCAGTCCGAAAGTCGTTGAGAATACGCTTAGCCGTGCGTTCCACATTGTCCTGAAATTTTTGGGTCGCCACCTGAACCACAAAGTCTTCCCCGGTGCAGTCATCTAGCGTCAGGCCGTAGCGGGACTGCAAACTGTCGCGGTAATCGTCTGGGAAGCCTGCCTGCTGCAAGCCTTTGAGCACATCTAGAAACGCGGCAGCGGTGCGCTGGGTATCGTAGGAGGCTTCGCCAATGTCGTCACAGATAGCTAGCTTTAGGGCAGCGGCCTGGTCATCCATGCGAGAAGGGATGACGCCTGGCGCATCGAGCAGGTCGAGATCGCCCGACAGACGCACCCACCGTAGCTGGCGGGTGACTCCGGCTTTGCGGGCGCTGGCCACCACCTTGCGGTTCAGCAGGCGATTGATCAGCGCCGATTTACCCACGTTGGGAAAGCCAATCACCACGGCGCGGATGGGGCGGGGCTTCATACCGCGAGCCTGGCGGCGCTGGTTGACGGCCTCACCAGCGGTCTGGGCGGCTTTTGCGATCGCCTTCACCCCCTTACCCTGCTGACCATCGGTGAAGTAGGGCACCTCCCCCTGCTGACGAAACCAGGTTTCCCAGGCGGTGCGGGCCTCCGATGAAATCATATCGACCCGGTTGATCACCAATACCCGAGGTTTCTCACCCACCCAGGCGTCAACCTTGGGGTGCCGCGTCGATACCGGAATGCGGGCATCGCGCACCTCGAGCACCACATCCACGCGGTTGAGCTGATCGACCAGGGCTTTTTCTGCCTTGGCGATATGGCCGGGATACCACTGGATTTCGGGGGTGGACATGGGGGAGTGGGGGGAGGGGTAAGGGGTTAGGGGAGATGGAGGAGGTGAGGAAGTGATGGGGAAGATGGGGAAAAGTTCTTTAGCGATCGTAGGGCGCATAATGCAGCTCATTTCCCAGCGACGCCCCTATTGAGAATAAACCTATTCCGGAAATCGGCTTCCCTTACCTCCGTGAATCCCTTGGGGAAGGAGCTAGGCGTGGGGTTCTTCACAGGGTTCCACCCAGGGCGGGGGGGCATCCTCAGTGGGAAGGGTGCTGAGGGTGGCCAGGGTTTCATCGCACCAGGTGAGCCAGCTGGTTTCGTAGTGGATGCCGTTACGCAGAGTGATGTACTGGAAGCGCGCCGCTAAGGGCATGGCCTCAGGCTGGGAGAAGTATTTTTGCTCAATATCTCGATAGGCTGCCAGCGTCGCCACATGCTGGGCACGCTCATGCTCAAGGGTAGCCCCCATGGTATCGGGCGGCACTAGGTAGCCCACAAAGAGCTTGACCAGCAGATCATCTTTGGTCGGTACACATTTGGCAGGCTGGGCAATCCACTCCTTGAGCTGGGTCTTGCCCGCTGCGGTGACGCAGTAGATCTTTTTATCGGGTTTGCCCGCCTGGGCGATCGCTTCGGCAGTGACCAACCCCTGCTGCTCCAACTTGGTCAACTCGCGATAGATCTGCTGGTGGCTGGCGTGCCAGAAGAAACCCACCGAGCCGTCAAACTGCTTAGCCAGATCGTAGCCACTACAGGGGCGATCGGTGAGGGCCGAGAGAATTGCGTGGGAAAGGGCCATAGAGAACGTTGCAAAACTAAATATGCAAAATATTGACTATGCACTTAAGTGCACATAGTATTGGGTCATCGGAAATGCAAAAAGTTGCATATTCACTCAATTGCATTCTCATTATGTCTGTTCTGGGCGAGCGCCCTTGTCTGCGATCGCATTTGTTCACATCCTTTCCTCACTGGAGAAACGTCATGGTTAGCCGAATTCAACCATACTCCCATCGTCAACGCCCGCGATCGCCCCTAAGCGGCATCAACTGGTCAGAGCTGAGAGCTGCCTACCGAGCCTTCTTGGGTGACCCTGCCGCGGGCATCCTACACATTCTCGCGGCTGGACGCCATAGCCAATGGCAGCGTTGGGTCGAGCACCGCCTGGAGCAGCAAGCAACTCACCTGGCCTATCGCACCATTTCAGTCGATCTCAATGCCCTAGTGCAGCTACCGCCCGACACTTTAGGTGGTGCCTACGCCCGTCATATGATCCGCTACGGGTTTAATCCTGAAGCATTTATGACCGACGAGGCCAATAGCGAATGGCTGCGCCAGCGCACCGCCATCAGCCACGACATCTATCACATCTACACCGGCTTTGATGCCTCACCCATTGGCGAATTTGGCGTGGCCGCCTACACCCTGGTGCAGTACCGCGATCTGCTGAACGTGTTTGTGCTCTCCTTCGTGCCGTTGAGCTTGACCAACCCGCTGTGGACGGTGCCACTGCTGCGAGCAATATGGCGCGGCTTGCGCATGGGGGTCAGGGGGCGGGCGGCGATCGCCTACCCGCCCGAACTCAATTGGGACAAGCCGCTGGCGATCGTCCGTCAGGAGCTAGGGCTGGGAGAGTTTTTCTGAGGTCTACGGGGATAGGTGGGCCAAGGTAAAAGGAGATTTTGGTGGGCAGTGCCCACCCTACACGCTGGCAATGCCCCTATGTGCTATCGGGATTGTGGCGCTTGGCCTACCCATCCACCCATTCACCCGCCTACCCATCCACCTCTTCCCCTAGGGAATAATCAGCACCGGGCAGGGCGATAAATTAATCACCCGCGTGGTCACGCTTTCGTCCTGCACGTCTTCGATCAGGCCTACACCGCGACAGCCCATCACGATCAGGTCGGCGTTGAGCTCATCAGCCACATCGCAGATCACAAAGGCCGGTTGACCTTCCCGCTCCAGCACTTCGGTATCAATCGATTGAGCGGCAAATAGAGCCTTAGCCTGCCCTAGCAGCTTAGCCACCGCCTCGGGGGATGACTGGGCCGAAGGCTGACTCGCATCCACCTTCGGTTCGACGACCGACAGCAAAACTAGGCGACTCTGGTGGGTTTTAACCAGTTCTGCAACTTTGGGAGCCGCCTGCTGCGCCTCAGAACTCATGTCGATGGGAAATAAAACCGTCTTGAACATGGCGTATCGAAGGGAACTCACACTCCGGTAAAATGAGGGCGGCAATAGGTAAACATTACGACAGACACAGCACCTGGGCTGCACCGCTCCCTCAAATCTACCTTAGTCAAGGTTGGGGCCGCCGCCACCCGTGCGCTGCATAACGTAATAAATACAGAGTCTTAAACCGTTTTAGGAGGTAATAGCGTGGTTAAAAAATCGGTGGCAAGCCTGACGGCAGCCGACCTTTCGGGCAAGCGGGTACTGGTGCGGGCCGATTTCAACGTGCCCCTCGATGACCAGGGTGCGATTACTGACGACACCCGCATTCGGGCTGCCCTGCCCACTATCCAAGACCTCACTGGCAAGGGGGCCAAGGTGATTCTCACCAGCCACTTTGGTCGCCCTAAGGCCCAGGTGGTTGAGAGCATGCGCCTCACCCCCGTAGCCAAGCGCCTGAGCGAGCTGCTGGGTCAAGAGGTGATCAAGTGCGATGACTGCATCGGTGACGAAGTTGCCGCCGCCGTGGGCGCGATGGAAAACGGCCAGGTGGCTCTGCTCGAAAACGTGCGCTTCTACGCAGGCGAAGAGGCCAACGACCCTGAGTTTGCTAAGCAGCTCGCCGCCAACGCCGACCTCTATGTGAACGATGCTTTCGGCACCGCCCACCGGGCCCACGCTTCCACTGAGGGCGTGACCAAATACCTCAGCCCCTCCGTGGCCGGCTACCTGATTGAGAAAGAGCTTCAGTATCTGCAAGCGGCGATCGAGAATCCCCAAAAGCCTTTGGCGGCGATCATCGGCGGTTCCAAGGTCTCCAGCAAAATTGGCGTGATTGAGACCCTGCTCGACAAGGTCGACAAGCTGCTGATCGGCGGCGGCATGATTTTCACCTTTTATAAGGCGCGAGGCCTCAACGTGGGCAAGTCGCTGGTCGAAGAAGACAAGCTGGAACTAGCCAAAGCTCTAGAAGCCAAGGCCAAGGAAAAGGGCGTTGACCTGCTGCTGCCCACCGACGTGGTGCTGGCCGACAACTTCGCCCCCGACGCCAATGCTCAAACCACCAGCGTTGACGCCATCCCCGACGGCTGGATGGGTCTCGACATTGGCCCCGACTCGATCAAGGTGTTCCAAGACGCGCTGAAGCAATGCAAGTCAGTGATCTGGAACGGCCCCATGGGCGTGTTTGAGTTCGACAAGTTTGCGGCGGGTACCGAGGCGATCGCCCATACCCTAGCCGAACTCACCGGCCAGGGCGTTACCACCATCATTGGCGGCGGCGACTCAGTGGCTGCGGTCGAGAAAGTGGGCATGGCTGAGAAAATGAGCCACATCTCCACCGGCGGCGGCGCTAGCCTAGAGCTGCTCGAAGGCAAAGAGCTGCCCGGCATCGCTGCCCTAGACGACGCCTAGGCCCAGATTTGCTAGCTGAGGTTTAAACAAAAAGGGATTGGGATGTTATTGAACCCCAATCCCTTTTTGCTGAATAACAGTCCTAGCCCGCAGACAGCTCCGGATCGGCCTTACCACGACCGAGCTGGGCCACCACCGCCTCCTTCGCCATGTCAAGCCAGCTGTGCCAGTAGCCTAAGCTCCAGCCCAGGTTGAGAAACCAAAGAAAGAGTGTGGGGCGATCGCGCACCCGCACCACAAACTTCACCGGCACCAGCGGCAGCGACAGAAAACACTTGAACAGCATCCCTTTTGGAAAGCCATAGGCCCAGTGCTTGCGGTATAGCCGGGCAGAGTAGTAGCCAAATTTTTTCAACCGCCGAAAGTTGGACCTGACATCGCCCCGAAAGCGAAAATTCACCACCGCATCTTTGACTTCGTGCAGCGTCACCCCCAGCGCTTGGATGCGCCAGCAATAGTCGATATCTTGCAAGGCCAAAAACTGCCCGTCAAACCCACTCACTGCCTCGTGGTGCACCCGCTTAACCGCCAGGTTGCTGGCTGAGCCAAAGGGCCGAAACGGATGGTAGAGCTTTCCGGTGCCCTCAATGCTGGTCAGCGCAGCAGAAAATTCGTTGCGATTGTTGAGCTGCGCCATCTCGCGCCGACCGCAGACCAGGTCGTGCTGTTCTAAAGCTGCTGCCATCGCCGCCAGCCAGCCGGGGGCGACTGCATCGTCAGCGTCACAGAACAACAGCGCGTCGCCCTGGGCCTGGGCGCAGGCCATGTTGCGAGCGTGGGCAGCCCCCCGGCGAGCCGAGGCATCAACTACCTTGAGGTGGGGCATGGTTTGCTGGTAGCGCTGCACTACATCTAGGGTGCCGTCGGTCGAGCCATTGTCGCCAACTACAATCTCCCAAGGTCCAGCAAATACCTGTTGGGATAGGGCATCTAGCTGGTCTGCAATCGTGGTTGCAGCGTTGTAGGCCGGGATAATAACGCTCAGCATAGGGCTGTCAATATGGATTTATATAGATTTTAAGGAAGCAGGTATAGCCATAGACAAGGCCTGCTTGTCTACGTACACCCGTCAATGGCGAGACGTAGGTCTCTCCGCAGCAGTTCCTAGCTAGTCTATGAAGATCCCCTCAGGCTGACAAGTCTCTACCGTTGCCAGCCTGAGGGGATCGACCCTGATGTCTTAAATTATACTTCCGCTAGCAACTGTAGCCTCCCCAACACTTAGGGCGGTTCGGCCTATGAGAAATTTGGGGCGGGAGGATGTTTATGGAAACACCTAGTTGAACTCAAGCTCAAGTTGAATCAAGTTAGTTGACCTAGACATCCTCAGAGGCCAAAGGTTCCGCAATCGGTTCTAGGCCTTCGGCCGACCTAGATAGGGGCTCAGCCGCACTGCCTCTGGGGCGATCGAGCACGTCGATAATCCAGGCTTCTTCAATCCAGGTCTTGCAGACCACCGCCAGGGGCAGAGCTAACACCAGCCCCACGGGGCCTAGGAAAGTAGCAAAAAAGATTTGAGACACCAGGGTAGCAGCGGGCAGTAGTGACACCTGCTTCTGCATCACCATTGGCGAAAACCAGTAGCTCTCAACGTTTTGAATCAGCACGTAGAGCACAACAACGGCTAGCGCTTTACCCGGCGACTGGAGAAGCGCCACAAACACCGGAAACACCGCGCTTAGGGTCGGCCCTAGATTAGGAATAAAGTTAAACACTCCAGCCAGCACCGCGTGGGCAAAGGCGTAGGGCACCCCCAGCAGCACCAGACCGGTGAAGCTGATTGTGGCTACAAAAATTGAGCTCAGCGCCACCCCACCCAGCCAGAACATGAGCGAATGCTCGCACTTCGTCAAAATTTCGTCGGCCCGGCGACGGTAGCTCGACGGAAACAGGCGCAGTAGCAGTCTGCGGTAGGCAGGGGGGTTAGCCAGCATCATCAGCGTCAGCACGGCTAGCAGCAGCAGCTGGAGCACAATCGCCACAGAGCTGGAGAAAAACGTCAGAAAGTTGCCAAACACCGTTGAGCCGATGGAAGCCACCTGACGCAGCAGGTCGGGCAGGGCCGGAAGCACCCGCAAATCTTGCTCAGGAAACCATTCAGGCGGGTTCTCCTGGAAGGCATCAAACCATCCCCCCAGTTGCTCAAACCCTCTGGGCGTCAGCAGTAGCAGTTCTTGAAACTGGTTGATAAACAGGGGCAGCACTAAGCCCAAAAAAACCACGCCGCCCAACAGCACCAGCGCCCCAGTGACCAACACGGCGCGATCGCGCGGCCAGCCGTATACCCGTGAGAAAAATCGCACCAGGCTGTTGAGCGCAATGGTAATTACCACTGCTGCAAAGATCAGTAAAACGATCTGGCGAAACTGCCAAACAATGACGAGGACAATGCCCAGAGCAGCCAGGTTGATCCAGTCGATGAGCTTCACGGTAATGGCACCTTATGCAGTTAACGACGCCCGTGGCCAAATTGTAGCTGGCTATAGTAACGGAGAGCTCTAGTATCCTGACTGCGACTGGTATGCTAAATACTTATTGCTGTTTCTTCGGGTGTCATGGTAGCCCCAACTCCAATCTCCCTGCGCGACCAGCAGCACCCGATGATTCGGGGCCTAGCCGATCGCATTGAAGCCACCTGGCGGCAGTATCTCGACCTATCGCCCTACCACCTGCCGGAGGATCTCGGCTACATTGAGGGCCGCCTAGAGGGCGAACGGCTCACCATTGAAAACCAGTGCTATCAGACCCCCCAGTTTCGCAAGCTGCACCTGGAGCTGGCCCGCGTGGGCAACAACTTAGACATTTTGCACTGCGTGATGTTTCCCCGACCTGAGTATGCCCTGCCCATGTTTGGCTGTGACCTGGTGGGCGGGCGCGGGCAAATTAGCGCTGCGATTGTCGATCTGTCGCCCGTGGGCAATGTCCTGCCGGCGGGCTATACCGCTGTTTTAGAGGCGCTGCCGGCTCAAAGCTTTAGCGAGGAGCGCGACCTGCCGGGTTGGGGCACCATTTTTTCGCCCTACTGTCGATTTATTCGCCCGGCCGGCTCCGAGGAGGAAACAGCTTTTATCGATCTGATTGCCACCTATCTAGCTCTGCACTGCCAACAGGCGATCGCCACACCAGCAACCCCAGCCCAGATCGAGAGCATTGTGGCCGGTCAGCGCCACTACTGTGAGCAGCAGCAAAAGAACGACAAAACCCGGCGAGTGCTCGAAAAAGCCTTTGGCGACGCCTGGGCCGAACGCTACATGACCACCGTGCTGTTTGATCTACCGACGGTCTAAAGTCATCTGGAATTTGGCCTTTCCCCAGGCTCTAGGTTGACTAGAATAGAAAATCTTAGCTATACACCGCCGCCATGACCGTCAGCACTCCAGCACCCCTAGAGACCCTCAGCCCAGAGACCCTCAGCCGAGCCACCGAGACCGAACTTGCCCCGCGTCGGGGTCGGCTGATCGTGTTTACGGGGCCTAGCGGGGTAGGCAAAGGGACGCTGCTGCGGGCGCTGCGCCACCGCTATCCGGCGCTGAAGCTGTCGGTGTCGGCCACCACGCGATCGCCCCGCCCCGGCGAGATCAATGGCCAAGACTACTACTTCGTCAGCCGCGACGAATTTCGCACCATGGTAGAGCAGGGAGAACTGCTGGAGTGGGCCGAGTTTGCGGGCAACCTCTATGGCACTCCTAAGACCCCGGTGATCAAAGAGATCGAAGCCGGCCAGTGGGTGATTTTAGAAATTGAGCTAGAGGGCGCTCGCCAGGTGCGCAAAACCTTTCCCCATGCGCTACAGCTGTTTGTGCTGCCCCCCTCATTAGAAGAGCTAGAAAGTCGCATTCGCCTGCGGGGGAAAGATGCCGACGATGCCATCCAGCGGCGGCTTCAGCGGGCACTGGTTGAGATTGATGCCGCCTCAGAATTTGACGAGCAAATCGTCAACGACGACCTAGAAGTGGCCCTTCAGCAGCTTGAGAACGCCATCTTTAAAGACTAAATTCGATCTTCCTTTAGCTCTTCAGTCCGGAAGATATACCAAAACGATTTCCCTGGCCTAGGTCAGGGAAATCGTTTTGGCAGGCGGTTAGAGCGATGGTCTACTCAACAACCGACGCTGAGGTTAGGGCTTGGCGAATGGTCTCTATACGCTGGCGGTTTACCCCCAAATCAGACTTGCCGAGGCGCGACGCCGATCGCACCTGAATGACGGGCGTAGACGGGTCGAGGTAAAACTCCACATCGTCCACAAAGCCCATCAGCTTGCTGGTGAACTCGGCGTAGAGGTAGCGATCGGTTTTCTCAATAATTGTCGTGCGAGACATGGCGTTGACCACAGCCTCTAGCAGAGCCATGGCTTGGGCCGGGTCGCCACTGTAGGCCAAGGGCGCGATCGCATGTTCTGGATTGGCATCGCTCTCGCTGACCACACAGTTGGGGGTGTCGGGACAGGGGGACAGCTTACCGTCTTTGACGCCTAAGTTTGTGGGGCGCTTACCTGCCAAACCACCCATAAACGGTAGTACTCCCATCGGGCCATCATCCAAAGAAACAGCAGCGCTGGGGTACGCATTGCCCAGCAGAGTCATCATAACCAGAGCAACCCCAAAGACAAGGCGAAAAACTGATCTCGGCATGATGGAACGTTCAAATCCTTAGGTTGGCTCTCTAGTAGGATAGAGCAGATGAGTTAGCTCCGAAACCAGCCCCCCTGCCAGAGGTTAACCATGACTACCGTTGCCGCCACCACTCCTGTTGCCGACCTACTACAACGCCAGCGGGCCTACTGGGCCACCGGGGCTACTCGCGGCCTCGACTTTCGCCTCGCCCAGCTCAAAGCGCTGCGAGCGGCGATCGTTACCTATCAGGCAGACATTATTGATGCGGCTAGGCAAGACCTAGGCCGCCCTGAGTTTGAGGGCTACTTTGAGGTTGGCACCATCAGCGAGTTGGATCATGTGATCAAGCATCTGCCCCGCTGGGTCAAGCCCCGCAAGGCCTCGCTGCCCCTGAGCCAGCTGCCCGGCGCTGCCTGGGTTCAACCCGAGCCCCTGGGGGTAGCACTGATTATCGCTCCCTGGAACTACCCGTTTCAGCTGATCGTGTCGCCGCTGATGGGAGCGATCGCCGCCGGCAACTGCGCCATGCTCAAACCCTCAGAGTTGGCCCCAGCCACATCTAAGGTGCTGGCTCGGCTGATAGCAGACACCTTTGACCCTGCCTACGTGGCTCTGGTAGAAGGCGGCATCGACACTGCCCAGGCACTACTGGCCGAAAAATTTGACCACATCTTTTTTACCGGCAGCGAGCGAATCGGCAAGATTGTGATGCAGGCTGCGGCCCAGCATCTCACGCCAGTCACCCTGGAGCTAGGCGGCAAAAGCCCCTGCATTATCGATGCCGATGTCAACCTGGAGGTTGCGGCCCGGCGCATCGTCTGGGGCAAATTTCTCAATGCGGGGCAAACCTGCGTGGCCCCCGACTATCTGCTCGTCGATGAGCGGGTTAAGGACGGGCTGGTAGCCGCGCTCCAGCAGCGCATTCAGGCCTGCTACGGGGATGACCCCGCCACCAGCCCCGACCTTTCGCGGGTGGTCAACGATCGTCAGTTCGATCGCCTGGTGGGCCTACTGAACCAGGGCAATATTCTCGCTGGGGGGCAGCACGAGCGCAGTGATCGCTACATCGCCCCCACTCTAATCGACGGCATCAGCTGGGATGATTCGATTATGCAGGAGGAGATCTTTGGCCCCATTCTGCCAATTCTCACCTACAAGGATTTGGGGGATGCGATCGCCGCTGTCAACCAGCAGCCTAAGCCCCTGGCACTGTATCTATTTACGCGCGATCGCCAGGTGCAGGAACAGGTGCTCGACCGCACCACGGCGGGCTCGATGTGCATCAACGACGTGATTTTGCAGATCGCCATCTGGGATTTACCCTTTGGCGGCGTCGGCAGCAGCGGCGTCGGCAGCTACCACGGTCAGCACAGTTTCAATACTTTCTCACACCTCAAGAGCGTGCTCAAAAAGCCCTTCTGGATGGAAATGGACTGGCGCTACCCCCCCTACGGCGACAAGGTAAAGCTATTTCAGAAATTTATCGGGCTGTCTTAGGCTGGGGTCGTTGATCCTGCTACAACCGTTCAAAATCTGTTTTTGCATAAGGGAAAACATTAGCTTTAGCGAACGACCTGCTATAGTCCGCTGCTAATACTGCGCTGCAAGGCTGCTCACCGTGCCAACTCTTCTAGTCAAGAACATTCACACCCTGGTCACTATGGATGACCAGCGGCAGGAGATTCACTCGGGGGCGCTGTTCATTCGCGACCACGTGATTGAGCAGGTGGGTACTAATGAAGAACTTCCCCAGACAGCCGATCGGGTGCTGGATCTGGGCGATCGCCACCTGGTGCTGCCCGGCCT
The DNA here is from genome assembly GCF_014695395.1 of Nodosilinea sp. FACHB-131. Classification (GTDB taxonomy): domain Bacteria; phylum Cyanobacteriota; class Cyanobacteriia; order Phormidesmidales; family Phormidesmidaceae; genus Nodosilinea. Next base: position 293,107 of record NZ_JACJOF010000016.1, on the reverse strand, counting down.
GGTCAACACTCACCACCACTTTTTTCAGACCCTCACCCGGGTGGTGCCGGGAGCGCAAAACTCGTCACTGTTTGACTGGCTCAGCGCCCTCTACCCGCTGTGGCAGCAGCTCACCCCTGAGGCGATCGCACTCAGCGCCCAGGTGGCCGCTGCCGAGCTGATCTACTCGGGCTGCACCACTGCTAGCGACCACCTCTACCTCTTCCCCAACAACTGCACCCTGGATGACGAAATCGAAGCAGTGCGCCAGACCGGGCTGCGGTTCCACGCCAGCCGGGGCAGCATGAGCGTGGGCGAAAGCAAGGGCGGCCTGCCCCCCGACGCGATCGTGGAGGCCGAAGCCGACATTCTTAAAGACTCCCAGCGGCTGATTGAGCAGTACCACGACAACGCCCCCTACGCCCTGGTGCGTATTACCCTGGCTCCCTGCTCGCCCTTCAGCGTCTCGACGGAGCTGATGCGCGAGTCGGCCGCCCTGGCCCGGTCGTACCCCGGTGTGCGGCTGCACACCCACCTGGCTGAAAACAGCTCCGACGTCACCTACAGCCTCGACACCTTTGGTCTCACCCCCGGCGACTACGCCGCCTCAGTGGGCTGGCTGGGGGAAGATGTGTGGCACGCCCACTGCGTCAAGCTCGACGACAAGGCCATCCACAGCTTTGGCCAGACCGGTACCGGGGTGGCCCACTGCCCCTGTAGCAACATGCGACTGGCCAGCGGTATGGCCCCCCTGCGCCAGCTGCTCGACCACAATGTGCCCGTGGGCTTGGGGGTCGATGGGTCAGCCTCCAACGACGGTAGCCACCTGCTGGCCGAAGCGCGTCAAGCCTTTCTCATGGCCCGCGTGCGCGAAGAAGATGCCGGGGCTCTGACCGCCCGTGAAGCGTTAGAAATTGCTACTCGCGGTGGGGCTAAAGTGCTGGGTCGCACCGACATTGGCCACCTCGCCCCCGGCATGGCGGCCGATTTCATTACTGTGGATCTCGATCGCCTGGGGCTGTCGGGCACCGCCTACGACCCCGTTGCCGCGCTAATTTTCTGCACCATCGATCGCGTCGACTACAGCTTTATCCACGGCAGAGAGGTGCTAAACCCCGAGGGATTGCTGTCGCTAGATCTGCCAGTGGTGCTGGAGAAGCACAGGGCGGTGGCGCGATCGCTGACCGACTAGCGCGCCTCAATCAGCAAAAATCCCCGCGTCTTGCCCGACACCGAATCTACCGTGTTGGTGGACTCCCACAGGGTCTCAGCCTGCACCCATACCGGAGGATATTTGTAGCGCGACACATCCAAAATCAAAAATTGGTCGGTATCGGCATCGTAGGCAGCAATGGGCGAAATGTGGCCACCGCTTTCTTGACCGATCGCCCGGCGCAGATAATTGATCAGCACGTAGCTGCCGGGGGTTTCCAAATTGGTGCGAATCAGCTGGCGAAACTCATCCAAACTCACATCGCTACCGTGGTGAATTTCAGCGCTAACGGGATAGGCTTCGAGAATGCCTGCAAGTTCTGCCAAAGTGAGGCCCTGACGGGCGATCGCATCCCTAGCAATAATCGCCTCGGTCTGCTCGTTAAACACATTCTCCTGGGTGAAGTAATTCCGCTCCCACTCTGGGGCCAACGGAGCCGGAACCCCCAGTGCGTTGAGCACCATCACCGTGCTCGCCACCCCGCAAAAGGCCTGGTTAACCTGGGTCACAAACTGGCTCGTCAGCGGTACATAATCCGCCAGGGCATCACTGTCTCGCAGCAGCCTTTGACCCTCCGCTGAGGTCAACGGAACTAGGTGATCGGGCAGGGGCAACGTTTGAGAAGCCAGCGGCCGGGCGATCAGGGTTACCCCCAGCGCCGTCAGCAGAGCCATGATTTTGGGTTGGCGGCGGGCGATCGTCGTCATTGGCAGTAGCGAGTTTTGCAAGAGACATTGCTGTCACAGGTTTAGCCCATGACTAAAACCAATGTAAATCATGGACAGATAGTTCTCTCAACGCTAAAGACCCTATGGGACAGTGGCAATTCTACGGGCTTTAGAAGTTGGTCAAAAATGCCGAAGCAGAACATCGCTATCATCAATAGGGAGCCGGAGATAATACCTGCCGCTAGCGATATAAGTCTCAACTATGACCGTTAGCAAAAGCCACGCCTACTTTACTGCTGAAGAATACCTTCAGATTGAGCACATCAGCCCTATCAAGCACGAGTACCTGCAGGGCCAGATGGTGGCTATGGCTGGCGCTAGCAAAGCCCATGTAATTATTACGGGCAATCTCTCGGCACTAGTGGTCAATCACCTGCGCGGCACCGATTGCATTGCCTACGCCACAGATATGAAGGTGAGGCTGCCCGCTTTAAATGTGTTCTACTATCCTGACCTAGCGGTTACCTGCGATGCTCGCGACCTCCGCTCTGATGAAGACTTCGTTGTACATCCCAAGCTCATCATCGAAGTTTTGTCAGATTCAACGGAGGCCTTTGACCGGGGAGATAAGTTTGCTGACTACAAATCGAACCCCGCCTTTGAAGAGTACGTTCTCATTCACCAAAAGCAGGTGTTGGTCGAGCGATTTCAGCGTAAGTCAGACAACCTGTGGATTCCCTACAATTATCAAATAGGAAGCATTGTTGAATTTGTCAGTATTGGGTTTACCTGTGAGATCGCAACCCTTTACGACAATCTCAACCAGCTCCTGTAACCGTCCTCAGCCAAGCAAGACCGCCATTATGCCGACCCTCAATCAGCCCAGCACCGCCAAAACCCTGCGCAGCATTCAGCGAGCCCAAGGTCGCCACTGGGTGGGCGACGGCTTTCCGGTACGGACGCTAATGGCCTACAACGGTCTGGGTCAAACCATTAGCCCCTTTTTGCTGCTCGACTATGCCGGGCCAGCCGAGTTTTCGCCGACCACTGCCCGGCGTGGCGTGGGCGAACACCCCCACCGGGGCTTTGAGACCGTCACCATTGTCTACGACGGCGAGGTCGAGCACCGCGACTCGGCTGGGGGCGGCGGCATCATCGGCCCTGGAGATGTGCAGTGGATGACGGCAGCGGCGGGCTTAGTGCATGAAGAATTTCACGGGCCAAACTTCGCTCAGCAGGGCGGTCCCTTTGAAATGGTGCAGCTGTGGGTGAATTTGCCCGCCGAAGACAAGATGTCTACGCCCCGATACCAGGGCATTACAAGCGATCGCATTCCCACCGTCGAGCTACCCAATGGCCAGGGCAGCCTGCGGATAATTGCTGGAGAATTTCAAAACGCCCAGGGGCCAGCCCAGACCTTTACCCCAATCAATATGTGGGATCTGCGACTGAGCGGTGGTAAACAGGTGACTCTTGAACTGCCCGAGGGCCACACTACCCTACTGGTGGTGCTGAAGGGATCGGTGCGCATCGGCGGGTCGGAGCCGATTTCTGAAGCGGAGATCGGCATCTGCGATCGCGCCCACACCACCCTCATCCTCGACTGCCTGCAAGACACCAAGGCCCTGCTGCTCTCGGGTTCCCCCATCGACGAGCCCATCGTCGGCCACGGCCCCTTTGTGATGAACACCTCTGCAGAAATCTACCAGGCTGTAACCGACTACCAAAGCGGCAAAATGGGGGCATTGACAGCTCAGTAGCCCGGCACAAAAGGTTTAACTTTTGTAAGATCCCCAAAGCACCCTTAGCGCGGCGGGAGATTTTGCACCGGCATGGAACGATTTAACCTGAAGGGGTTCAGACGGTTTTGGGCGATCGCCAAGTCCTACTGGTTTGGCGACGAGAAGTGGAAAGCCGGAGGCCTGCTGCTGCTGATTGCGGTGTTTCTGCTGGGCTACACCGGCCTCAGCGTGGTGCTCAACAACAAGCGCGGCGTGCTGATCTCAGCCCTCTCGGCCAAAGACGAGGCCCGCTTTTGGGAGACGGTGTTGGTGTTTGTTGGCGTGCTGGTGGCCTACGCGCCGCTGATGGCGGGCTACGACTACCTGCAAAAGCGCCTGGGGCTAGAGTGGCGACGCTGGCTGACCGGGCGGTTTGTAGCTGACTACTTTGGCGATCGCGCCTTCTACGACATCCAGCAGTTCCACCCCGACATCGACAACCCCGATCAGCGGATTGCTGAGGATGTGAAGAACTTCACCCAGCAGTCTCTAGCGCTGCTGTTAGTCGTCGTTAGCTCTGTCTTACAAGTGATCGCTTTCAGTGGCGTGCTGTGGGGCATCTCCAAAAACCTAGTGGGCTTTCTGGTGCTCTACGCCCTGCTGGGCACCCTGGTGACGGTAGTAATCTTTGGTCAGCCCCTAGTGCGGCTCAACTTTGAGCAGCTGAAACGGGAGGCCAACTTTCGCTTTAGCCTGGTGCGAATTCGTGAAAACGCCGAAGCGATCGCCTTTTACCGAGGCGAAGCCCAGGAAGCCAGCCAGGTGAACAACCGCTTCATGGCCGCCTTTGACAACTTCAAAAAGCTGATCGTCTGGGAACTCAATCTCAACGCCCTGACCAACGCCTACGAGTTTATTCCCTTTGTGCTGCCGGCGATCGTGGTGGCCCCGGCGGTGTTTTCTGGCGATCTCGAAGTGGGCAAGGTTTCCGAGGCCCAGGGCGCCTTTGTGCGGGTGTTCTTTTCCCTCAACGTCGTGGTGGCCCGGTTCTCAGAACTGACCTCCTTTGGGGCGGGCATCGATCGCCTCTACAGCTTTGCCGAAGCCCTCAACCACTTAGAGCCTGAGGCTGAAGTAGCAGCAGAGCCATCAGCATCCATAGACCATCCCACAGCGGAAGACCCTTCAGAATCCGTAGACCATCCCACGATCGCCATTGAAACCTCCGCTTCCCTGGCGCTGAAGCAGTTCACCCTGCAAACCCCCAACTACCAGCGCATCCTGGTCGAAAATCTCTCTATAGATATCCCTGACAAAACCGGGCTGCTAATTGTGGGGCCAAGCGGCTGCGGCAAGAGTTCGCTGTTGCGGGCGATCGCCGGTCTCTGGAATTCCGGCAGCGGTACGATCTACCGCCCCGAGCTAGACAACATTCTCTTTTTGCCCCAAAAGCCCTACATGATTCTCGGCACGCTGCGAGATCAGCTGCTTTACCCCAACACCAGCCAAGCGGTCGGCGATACCGACCTCCAAACTGCTCTAGAGAAGGTCAATTTAGCGAATTTAGCCGAGCGCTTTGGCGGCTTTGATGCCGTAGAAGAATGGGGCGACGTGCTCTCCCTAGGCGAACAGCAGCGTCTCACCTTCGCCCGCATTTTGGTCAGCCAGCCCGAATTTGCCATTCTTGACGAGGCCACCAGCGCCCTCGATTTGGCCAACGAAGCCAAGCTTTACGATCACCTGCACCACAGCGGCACCACATTCATCAGTGTCGGCCACCGCGAATCGCTAGTCGACTATCACCAAACCACCTTGAAGCTGGCAGAAGACCACACTTGGGGCATCAAACCCTCAAGCTTAGCCACGGCAGATTTATAACGTTGCATGACATTATCGCCAGAAACCATCATTTAGTTGTGACGGCTACCGTGGGGGCTCAATTTACTATCTACCCTATGCAAAGTACATTTTCAACCACCGCTACGGCCCGCCTTCACGTTAGAACGCACAAGTTCTCAAGTTTTCACAATCTACAAGATGCTTTCGCAGCCTATGTCTGCGGGGATATGACAGCCAGTGAGAAATAGATTTAGTGTCGAGGAGGGCAGATCTACGTCAGGGTCGCTAAGATGGATAGATTGCTTAACCAGAAGTCGAGCAACATATTTAGTATCTTAAGAATTAATTAATTTTTGGGCTACAATTTCTATGGGTAACGAGGAGTGTCGTTATGTTTGTCAGACTAGCCGAGCAGCACCGTCAATTTGTTAGAGATCTGGTTATGAACCTGCAAGCACTGGCTACCGTGCTTGAGGAAATGGGCTATTTAGCCTCCTGCTACACCTGTGGTGGCCAAATGAACAGCGCCTCCTTTATGGTGAGCCTGGGCGATGACCATCTGATTCGCTTTTTGGTGTCCGACTACGGCATCACCTGGACAGAAATGCGCGATGACCGCGAGCTGATGAAGCTGGAAGGGGCTGAGGCTATTCACCAACTGCAAGAGTTGGCCAACCTGGTCAAGTTCCGCATTCAGCCTGTCGGTGCTAAGAAAGTGGTTCCTAGCAAGGTTTAGCACCCCTCGGTTGTGCCAGCCTTTTGTGAAAGCTATACTTTTGCCCCCCTTAGGGGACTAGCACCGCTGTAAGCATCGGTGTTTTTTAGTATTTAACTAAACTGCGGTCAAGGCAATCCCTAGGGAGCGCTGCCAGATAGTTTGCCGTGGGTTCCCCAAGCACACAGGTTTTTGGGGGAAGCGCTGTTCGCAAAGCCCTGCTTCACAAGCATCAACAAACCCAATTCTGCTCCTAGAGAAACTACCCACTCAGCTCGGTATCTGTGACCCAAAAGGTGCTGCCAAAACGGCTTGGGATCAGGCAACATTCTTAGGCAGGCACTACCGTGCGCTCTAACCCCGCTAGGCCAAAGGCGTTGTGCACCGCCCGCAAGGCCGTAACGCCCTCATCTTCCGCCACTACGCAGCTGATTTTGATCTCTGAGGTAGCAATCATTTGCAGATTTATGCCCTGCTCTGAGAGCGCTTTGAACATGCGCGCGGCGACGCCAGGGGCATAGATCATGCCAGTGCCGACGACGCTGACTTTGGCGATCGCTTCATCCACCGCCACATCTCCCAGGCCTAGCTCGGTAGCAGCCGACTCCACCACAATCTTCGCGGTCTGGGCGTCACCCTGTGCCACAGTAAAGGCAATATCGCGGGTGGCCTGCCCCTGCACCAGACGACAGCGCTGCGACTGAATAATCATGTCTACACTGACCCCGTGGGTGGCCAGCAGCTGAAAGATGTGGGCCGCCATCCCAGGGCGGTCGGGCACGTGGCGGATGGCTACCCGAGCCTGCTTGGTATCTAGGGCCGCGCCGCGCACCACCGGGGCCTCGACAGCCGTGGGCGATGCGCCCTGGGGCATAGGAGACGAGGTGACCTCAAAGGCACCACAGAGGACCGCAATGGCGCGATCGCAGTCTGCTACATCGATCGTGCAGCTAACCTTTACCTCTGAGGTTGAAATTAGCTGAATGTTGATCCCCGCTGCGGCTAGGGAGGAGAACATCTTAGCGGCCACCCCAGGGCGACCAATCATGCCCGCCCCGGCGATGCTAATTTTGGCCATACGCTGGTCAATCATCACCTCCGCCTGGGTGGTGTCGGTGGGGTTGCTACGCAGCGCTGGAGCAATAGCCTCGGCCACCGCCTCCGCCCGGTTCAAGTTCGCCCTGACCATGGTGAAGGCAATGTCGTTGGTATTGCCCTCGTGGATAGACTGAATGATCAAATCTACATTCAGCGACTGGGTGGCCAGTTCGCCAAACAGTCGAGCGGCAATGCCGGGGCGATCGGGAATGCGCAGCAGCGCCACCTTGGCCTGGTCGGTGTCAAACTCCACAGCATCCACCGGCTGGGCTAGCTCTAGCCCCTCTAGGGGTCGGGGTTGAGGTCGCGGAGAAATTACGCGGGTGCCTGGCTCATCGGTCCAGCTCGATCGCACCACCAGGGTGACGCCGTAGTTGCGGGCAATTTCTACCGCTCGGGGGTGCAGCACCTTGGCCCCCAGACTGGCCAGCTCCAGCATTTCATCGCTGGTAATCTCATCCATCAGCTGGGCCTCGGGCACCAGGCGCGGGTCGGTGGTGAGAATGCCCGGCACATCGGTATAGATTTCGCACTTTTCGGCCTGAAGCGCCGCCGCCAGGGCCACTGCCGAGGTGTCAGACCCGCCCCGTCCTAGGGTGGTGATCTCTAGATCTGAGGTTTGACTAATGCCCTGAAACCCAGCCACTACGACCACCTTGCCTTCGTCAATGTGGCGCTTGAGGCGATCGGTTTTGATTTTTAGAATGCGGGCACGGGTGTGCTCGGCCTCGGTGACAATGCCCACTTGGGCTCCGGTGAGGGAAATGGCCTCTTGACCCAGAGCGTGCAGAGCCATGGTCAGCAAGGCAATAGTCACCTGCTCACCAGTGGAGAGCAGCATATCCATTTCGCGGCGGCTGGGCTGATCGGTAATCTCGCTGGCGAGCTTCACCAGATCGTCGGTGGTTTTGCCCATGGCCGAGACCACCACCACCACTGAGTGTCCTGCCTCTACCGTGGCTCTGACCCGTTGGGCCACCGCCTGAATGCGCTCCACGGTGCCAACAGAGGTGCCGCCATATTTCTGTACGATCAGCGTCATAGCCGTATGTCTTGTCTCCCTGCGATCGCGAGGTCGGCCTCTCTTGCCCCATCGTCGAGGTGCAGAAAAGCTCCCCAAATTTTAGCCCTCTTACCGCAGTCCAAACGCGATATTGTCCAGATTGATCGAGTAGGGCCAACAAAAATCAGATCTTTTAATTTATCAGCCCGGCCCCTGCGATCGAAACCCCTCAGCCTCAACTTGTCACAATCTTGGACAGGCTACATGAAGCTGCACGGATATAGCACAGCGCACAGTATTTAACGGTATCCTGCTTTATAACGAAAAGTAACAACCTGCTTCCCTGGTATTGTCATGCAGACTGTCTCACGCTCCGATCAAGCCGCTAGGGCCCAAGACACAGCCCGCGAAGACGCTTCTCCCACCGTTGAGGTGCCGCCCGTCACCCCCGGCAAGCATCAGGTGGTGATTATTGGCGGCGGCTTTGGTGGTCTCTACGCCGCCCAGCAGCTCGGTCGCGCCGACGTGGAAGTCACCCTAATCGATAAGCGCAACTTCCACCTGTTTCAGCCGCTGCTGTACCAGGTGGCCACCGGTGGCCTCTCCCCTGGAGACATTGCCTCCCCCCTGCGCGGCATCCTCAGCGCCCAAAAGAATACGCGGGTGCTGATGGGGGAGGTCACCAATGTCGACCCTGGCGCGCAGGTGGTCAGCCTCGCCGATGGCCGCATTGTGCCCTACGACAGCCTGATTGTGGCCACAGGGATGAGCCACTTTTACTTTGGCCGCGACGACTGGGCTGAGGTAGCCCCCGGTCTCAAAACCGTAGAAGATGCTTTAGAAATGCGGCGACGCATCTTTGCTGCCTTTGAGAAAGCCGAGAACACCGCTGACCCCGAGCTTAGACAAACCCTGCTCACCTTTGTGATTGTGGGCGGCGGCCCTACTGGGGTAGAGCTAGCCGGAGCGCTCGCTGAGCTGGCTTTTCACACCCTGCCCAACGACTTTCGCCACATTGACACCACCGATAGCCGCATTCTCTTGATCGAGGGCATGGATCGGGTGCTGCCGCCCTTCCCGCCTGAGCTGTCGACCCGCGCCAACACCGACCTCGAGAAAATGGGTGTCGAGGTGCTGACCCAGTCTTTAGTAACCGATATTTCAGGTCACCAGATCACCCTCAAGCAGGGGGATGAGGTTACCACTCTCCAAGCGGGCACCGTGCTCTGGGCAGCTGGTGTGCGCGACCCCGGTATGGGCGGTATTTTGGCTGCGAGCACTGGGGCAGAGCGCGATCGCTCAGGCCGAGTCATCGTCAACAACGACCTCAGCCTGCCTACCTACCCCAACATCTTTGTGGTGGGCGATCTGGCCCACTTCGCCCACCAGGGCGATCGCCCCCTGCCGGGAGTAGCCCCCGTCGCCATGCAGGAAGGCAAATACGTAGCCAAACTCATTCAGAAGCAGCTCAGAAACGACACCCTGCCTCCCTTTGAGTACAAAGACACCGGCAGCCTGGCAGTGATTGGTCGTCATGCCGCCGTCGTCAACCTACCCTGGGCCAAGCTCACCGGCTTCTTTGCCTGGTTTGTGTGGCTGTTTGTGCACATTTTTTACTTAATTGAGTTTGACAACAAGCTCGTGGTGATGACCCAGTGGGTAGCCAACTACCTCACCCGCAAGCAGGGGTCACGCCTAATTACCGAGAAGGTGTTTGAAAAAGGCGAGGCTCGGGCCCCAGCCACCCCTGGCTAAGGGTTCAAGGCTGGCGAGTTATACAAAAAAGCACCAGACAGCTTGTCTGGTGCTTTTTTGTATAACTCTAATTTGAAGAACCAAGTGGCAACGAGGCGATCGCCGTCTAGACCGCCTTACAGGTAAACGGGTAGTATCGAAGGCCAACACCGACCCTCAGCGGTTGTCTTAGGCCAATCTTATTTGCATCAATATGCCCATCGATCCCCAAACTCTGCCCGACTATGAGCGCGATTTGCTGACGGCCCTAGCCTTCTTTTTGGGGCGCGATTCAGAGGCCCAGGCGCGGGCCTGCCTCTGCATGTATCTACGCCAGGCCGAACCGCGCATTATGGCCCAGTTGCGCTACTACGCCCATCGACTATCGGCACAAACCGGCAAGCCCATGGATGCCTACGACTTATTGACGATGATTGCCGAGTCACCCGATGATGTCAGCGCTCTGCTGCCCGACCTGGGCCAGGTGCATGACCCCGATCGGCCCGATGTGTTCAGCTAGCTTTTTGGCGAGTTAAGTTTCGCAATCTGTGCTGAATTTGGGATGTTGCCTGTGTATAGATCCTATCTAGGCAACTCAGTGGAATTTATGATGGCGTCTTTTAGGTTATCGGGGCTCAGACTACAGTCCAGCACAAGCTGGGGACGTTTTGCACGACTTATGGGGGCGGCGCTAGTGGGCAGTAGCCTGCTAGCCATACCGGGGCAGCGGGCCCATGGCCAGTCGATTTCTGCTGCTACCGTGACCGAAATTTTAGACAGCAACCAGGTCTACATTCAAAACCGTGCAGCCCAGGTCAACAGCGTGGCCCAGCAGCGCCAGCAGGTCAGGACTAGGGATGCCCGAGCATCGCTGCGGTTCAACACTGGGGCTGTAGCGCGCTTGGCCCACAACTCTAGTTTGGTGGTGGGGCAATGTGCCCAGCTCACCCGAGGCACGCTGCTGGTTAACGGCAACCTCAACGGCTGCTCAACCTCAGTCGTTGCCGGAGTGCGAGGCACAATTTATACCATCGAAGTCACCGAAACGGGGGAAACCATCGTTCAGGTATTTGAGGGAGAAGTGGTGGTAGAGCGTAACCCCGAGCCCATTGAGCCGATGGCCGACGACTTTGATCCGCTCGATCCATCCCTAGATCCGAAGGTGCCTTCTACCGACCCGGTAGTACCCTTCGTTAATCCTATGGAACCATCTACGCCTCCGATCGAGCCGTCGCCAGTAGAGCCACCCCCCGTAGACCCACCTAATCCCGTACCACCTGACCCAACCGGGCCTACTACACCAACTGGGCCAACTACACCAATCGGACCAACTACGCCGACCGGACCAACTACACCAACTGGGCCGCTCACTGGACCTCTCGGTTTTCTCACCGCACCTAAGCAAAACAGCTCTTCATCAGTTGATGGCGAAGACTCTAAACCAGTACTAACTGACGAGACCCAGGCAGAAACCGTAGACTTTGCGCCAGCGGATTCGATTACCCTGGCGGAGGGGCAGCAGGTCGTCGTTGATGCCGAAGATGACGAGGCGGTGATTACACCCCTAAGCCCAGAGGATTTTATTGACCTTTTAGAAGGTCCGCTGATTGACGGTTTTGCGGTAGAAATACCTGGCATGGCTAACCTGCGCCGCTCCTTCGAGCAACTGTTCCCAGGGATACCATTGCCCTACTATTGGGTGCCCGCCATTCCCACCCCGCCAATCCGATTTCCCTTTCCGTTCTAGAGGTAAGCTTCCAGCATGGGAAGCTTGCAGACAGTGAGGAATAGGGGTGCTGCCAGGCTCTGGCACATCCCAGAGCCACTCGTTCAGCGTTGGCGTCTTAGGGAGCGGTTGCCATGGTTAAATCCTATCGACGTATCTTTCAGATTGGGCATGGGCTGATGGTGAGCTGGGCGGTGTTTGGGGCGATCGCCCTCACCTCCCAGCACCCGTGGATTGTGTTAATTGAGGGACAGGCTCAGTCGTTTTTGCTGCGGCTGCGGGGGCCAGTGCCCCCACCCGAGGAAATTGTGATTGTGGGTATTGACGAATATTCGCTGACCCAGGGCGATCTGTACCAGGCCGATCCAGAACGCTATCCGTTTTTGGAACCCCTGGCAATCTGGCCCTGGCAGCGCCAAGCCTATGCCCAGGCGATCGAGCAGCTGATGGCTGCTGGGGCTAAGGCCGTAGCCCTTGATGTGCTGCTGGTTGACCCCAGCGGCTACGGCCCCGACGATGATGCGGCTTTAGATGCAACCTTGGCTCGGTGGGGCGATCGCGTGGCCCTAGCTGCCGCCTACGACGTGTCGAGCAGCGACTTTGGTCTATTTACCAACCTGTTAGAGCCCGTCTATAGCAGCCAGACCCAGGTGGGCCTCATTAACCTAGAGGTCGATGCCGACGGCAAGCATCGCGCCTTTCCCGATCGCGGCATTGAAACCCTGCGGCAGGCCCACCAATTCTCAGATGATTTACCGTCTCTGGCAGCAGCCACTCTGGCAGCAGCCAACTACCCTAGCCCAGAGCGCCAGAGCCAACAGCTCTTCTTTTACGGCCCGGCGGGCAGTTTCCCGGTGGTGTCGTTTGTGCAGTTGCTTGACCCCACCAACTGGCCCCTAATCGCCGATCAGTTCGAGGGCAAAATTGTGCTGATTGGCCCCATGGCCACGTCATTTCAGGATCGCAAGCGCACCCCCAGCGATGAGGCCATGCCAGGGGTTGAAATCCATGCCCACGCCCTGGCCGCCCTGATGGAGGATCGGGTGGTCAACGCGGCGATCGCCAACCCTTTAGCCCAGGGTTTGCTGACGGCGATCGCCATTGGCGCCATTGGCCTAGGGCTTGGCTACCGCTTTACGCAGCCCGTGCCCAGGCTGGTAGGCTTTTTAGGCGCGATCGCCACCTGGGGAGCGCTGGCCTATCTGCTGATGGTGCATGGCGATCGCCTCATGCCCGTCGCCATCCCCGTCGCCTGTCTGGGCATGGGTGGTGTCACCTACATCGCCACCGGGGCCGTCAGCAACCGACTCGAAGAACAGCGCCTGCGCCGCACCCTAGAGCGCTACGTGGCCCCGTCGGTGGCCCAAGAAATTCTCAACCAGCCCGAAGACTTTACTAGCCTCACCGTGGGGCAAAAGTTTCAGGCGGCGGTGCTGTTTTCAGATATTCGCGGGTTCAGCCGCATTTCATATCAGCTGGGGGCAGTTGAAACCGTCAGCTTGCTCAACTCCTACCTAGATGTGATGGTGGACGCCATTCTGGAGCACCGGGGCACCATCGACAAATTCATTGGCGACGCGGTGATGGCCGAGTTCGGCGCACCCAAATCCCTCGGGCCAGAGCAAGATGCCTTGGGGGCTATCTCTGCCGCCCTGGCCATGCGAAAGGCGCTCGCCAGCCTGCGCATTATTCTCAAAGAAAAAGGACTGCCGCCGCTCTACAACGGCATTGGCATCAGCTATGGCGAGCTAGTGGTGGGCAATGTGGGGTCGGTGCAGCGGCTAGAATATACCGCCATTGGCGACACCGTGAACGTGGCCAGCCGCATTGAGGGACTCACCAAAATGGTTGGCACCGATCTGCTGATTACTCAGACCTGCTACGACCTGGTGAAAGACCACATCATCACCGTCGATCACGGCACCCACTTCCTGGCCGGGCGCGAGCAAGAATCGGTTCAGGTGTACGGCGTTGTGGCCTTCAAGGGCGAAAGCGATGACCTCTACCAGCAGGTGCAAAAAGACCTCATTCAACACTTGAGCCAGCCGAAGACAATAACCTTGACCAGCAGGGAAAAACCGACCTGATACCCATCCCGCATCACATAACCCCGACTCCCGACAAGCGAAACCGTAAAGGCTTAGGCATAGCCGAGCAGAGGCTCTATGGCATTCGCCCAGTAGAATTGAGGGTTAACCAAGCAGAATTTAGTGTGACGTCGCGAAAGAAAGCAGGGTGAAGAACAGGGAATAGACTTGAATTTTGGCAATTCTGGATAGCCTTGACCAACGCTTCCCCGCAACAAAAAAGGGGGAGTCAGCTTAGATGCTGATCTCACCCCCTAGCGTCTACAACTCAGAGGAGTAGACAGTGTTAAATTTCACTGTTGAGTGAACTAGACAGCGGCCAGCTCAGGAGCAGGACGCTTGCTGTGGCGAATGCCTTCGATCGCCGCCGCATAGTCGGGCGCGTTAAACACCGCTGAACCAGCCACGATCGCATTGGCCCCAGCTTCTAACACCTGCCAGGTATTGTTGGCCTTCAGACCACCATCCACTTCAATCCAGGGATCTAGACCGCGCTCATCACACATGGTGCGCAGGGCGCGAATTTTGTCGACCATGGTGGGGATGAAGCTCTGGCCACCAAAGCCAGGGTTAACGCTCATAATCAGCACCAGATCGCAGAGATCCAGCACGTTCTCGATCAGCGACAGCGGGGTGCCAGGGTTGAGCACAACGCCCGCCTCTTTGCCCAGTTCTTTGATTTGGCCTAGGGTGCGGTGCAGGTGGGGCGAGGCGTTGTGCTCACAATGAACAGTGATGATGTCAGCACCAGCCTTAGCAAAATCGGCGACATACTTTTCAGGCTCAACGATCATCAGGTGCACGTCGAGAGGCTTTTGGGTGACAGGGCGAATCGCCTCGACGATCAGGGGGCCAATAGTAATATTGGGCACAAAGCGACCATCCATCACGTCCACATGAATCCAGTCGGCACCGGCTTCATCAGCGGCCTTGATCTCTTCGCCCAAGCGGCTAAAATCGGCCGAGAGAATGGAGGGAGAGATAACGACGGACTTGTGAGAAGAGGTGTGAGGCATGGGGAATGGTTCTCCTGTGCGTTTGTGTTTATCGTAACAAAGTCTTAAAATCTCTTCTCACAAAAGTTCTGAATTTGAGAGAATTCACCATCAATATATGATGAAGCCCTGGGATCGCCCAAGGGGCAAGTGCTTCATCAAATTAAAAAATTGGCACTCTTTTGGCTGGGTGAAACGCAGTGGTACCCAACCTAAGTATTCAGCTTCGATAAACCATTAGGCATTTGACAGTCGAGCCATCGCTTGACCGGCCAACGCAGCGTGGGTCTCGGCCAGCAGATGCGGAATTTTCTCAGCGTGGGGGCTGCGGCGCAGGCATTCAGAAAGATCCACCTGGCTTAGGTTCTCGGCCTTTTCGCCGGGAAACCAGTGGCCTGCGTTGCCCAACATGTTGTAGCGGGCCTTGGCATAGTCCTCCATATCAAAAGCCAGCAGCAGGTTGCGCAGCCGCAAGATGGCGGGGATATTGATGTTGCCAGGGGTTTCATTGGGGCTGGGCAGACCAATTTTCCAGGTGCGGAGCCAGTCTTTGCCCAGTACGGTTTGAGCATGGTGGTGCAGGCGATCGAGCACGGGTTTGAGGTGCAGGTCAGCGTCTTCCAGCAGAGGCAGGGTCTTGAGGTGCTCGTCAAAATCGGTAGGCCGCGCCGCCCCAACGCTGAGGGTGTGCACCTGAGGGTGGCTGAGGCAAAACAGATCGTTGAACACCATCGGGCTGAGTGGGTCGCATAGTTCCACTAGCCTGGCGGGAGGGCTATAGAGGTGTCCCCCTTTGTCGGACGGGCTGATGATGAAGACGCCGACATCGTGGCGCTGGGCGGTATCGACCGCAGCCCAATTGTCTTGGTTGACGTAGTACCAGTGCAGGTTGACGTAGTCGAACTGGTCAGAGGCGATCGCCTGCTGAATCACCGCCGTTGGCGCATGGGTCGAAAAACCAATAAACCGCACCCGCCCCTGCCGCTGAAACTCGCGGGCCACCTCCATGCAGCCGCCGGGGCGCAGAGTCCAGTCCAAAATTTCGGGGGTGTTGATGCCGTGGAGCCCGAGCAGGTCAACGGTGTCTAACCGAAGGTTGGCTAGCGATTGAGTCAGGTTTTGGCGAAACTCAGCGGGGTCAGCGGTGGGAGAGACTTTGGTTTGCACAATTAGGCTCTCCCGATCTAACCCCGGCAAAATCTGCCCTAGCTGAATTTCAGATGTGCCGTAGCCCCGCGCGGTTTCGATGTGGTTGATGCCCACCGCCAGCGCTCGGTGAATAGTGGCCTCTAGATTCTCCTGATTTTGGCGGGGAATATCGGTCGGCGGCACGTCTTTCCACGAGTGCTGATACCGCATGCCACCGCAAGAAAATACGGGCATTTGAAGCTCAGTGCGACCAAAGCGGCGGTACTGCATAGGAAATGAATTCACAAAAGAGCAAAGGGCTATCCCTCACGGTAGTCAAGGGATTGCTGGTTGTAAAGGTGCGCTTAGGGCAGCGGTGAGATGAGAGTAGGTTGTCGAAATGCTCAGTCCACTGAGCGATAACCTACACACAACAATCAAAATGCTCTACTAACCAAGCCAGAGAGGCAAATTGACCTTTAGCAGGACCCCCTCTACGGCTATGGGGGCAGATTGATCAAAAGCAGGTTTTTATGACCCCTTTGAGAGATAAGAAACCCCTTCCGTTTCGCAACCATGAGGACAGTAGAGGAGCAGATTTCTAATGCTCTTTCCAATGCTGTTCACCAGAAGAAATTTATGTTTTACCACAAGAAGCGCCTGCAATATTTCACCAAGCCTGAGAAGCCCGATCCGGTCTATGCGAAACAGCTACAAGAGTTGATTGGCGGGCCTTTCGGTGAAATGTCTGTGATGATGCAGTACCTATTTCAAGGCTGGAACTGCCGGGGTCCTGCAAAATACAAAGATATGATGCTCGACATTGGCACTGAGGAAATTGGCCACGTGGAGATGTTGGCCAATATGATTGCTCATTTGGTTGACAAAGCCCCTGCAGATGTTCAAGAAAAATCTGCTCTAGACCCCATTGTAGAAGGGGTGATGGGCGGCATGAAAACTGAAGACATTATCATGTCCAGCATGAATCCCAAGCATGCCATTGTGGCTGGCGGTGGTGCGCTGCCTGCCGACAGCACGGGCTATCCGTGGAACGGTAACTATATCGTGGCCTCGGGCAACCTGATGGCCGACTTTTACTCCAACGTGCAGGCCGAGGCCCAGGGCCGTCTACAGGCCGTGCGTCTGTACGAAATGTCTACCGACCCCGGCGTAAAAGACACTCTGAGCTACATGATTGCCCGCGATACTATGCACCAAAATCAGTGGTTGGCGGCGATCGAAGAACTCAAGGCCGATGGGTTAGAAGAGATGCCGGTGCCCAGCCAATTCTCGCGATCGCAGGAGAAACAGGACGTCTCGTACCAGTTCTGGAATTTGTCAGAAGGCACCGATAGCAGTCAGGGTCGTTGGGCAAAAGGCCCCAGCCCTGATGGCAAAGGCGAGTTTGAATATCTGGAAAATCCAGAACCCCAAGGTCCTGAGGGTGAAGCTCCCATTCCCAATCCCAAACTTTACTCCACTCCTAAGCAGCCGCTTAAGGTTAAGCAGTAGAGGGTAAGTCTAGGGGTCAGGTACCCTCAACGCTGCTTAAGGGCTCTGCTATGCACTTAGCAATCACCTGACCTCTTGGCAAATCGGGACTCCTCTTAAAAGGGGACGGGTACCTTTTGTACATCCAATGCCTTCTATGGAGCGCACAGAGGGCACCCGTCCTCGGGGTAGGCGTTTTCTTAAAAGGGGAACCCAAAACTAACTGATGAGGACCCGTTAATAAGTAACGCTTTCGCCTTTCTTGATAACGCGAAAACGTTACTTATGAATGAGTAAGCAATATCAATAAATGGGTTTGCCAATTCAACAAATAGGTACTCATTAATAACAAACACTTTCACGTTTGTTATTAATGCGAAAGCGTTACTTATGAATGGATAGGCAATATCAACAAACGGGTTCACAAAATCAAGTAACGCCTTGGCAAATTCAATGAATGCCTGGATCTCCCTTCAGAACGGCAAGCCATTTTCTATAAATGCCTTGATAAAACCTAACGCGACGGTTACACCATCCTCGGGTGAGATGTACTGAACCATAAGTGCGAAGGTGTATCGCCGCAAGAGAGGGAGTTATAGAAGCTAATAAAGTACCTATCACGGTTTGCAACCGAAGACTCATCGTTCAGGTTTCGGTCAAAACCTGAAGGCATCCGG
Source organism: Nodosilinea sp. FACHB-131 (assembly GCF_014695395.1). Classification (GTDB taxonomy): domain Bacteria; phylum Cyanobacteriota; class Cyanobacteriia; order Phormidesmidales; family Phormidesmidaceae; genus Nodosilinea. Next base: position 275,033 of record NZ_JACJOF010000016.1, on the reverse strand, counting down.
GATCTATGGCTAAGGTTTGAGGAGAGAAAACAACCTCTGCTTTGCTGGTTACCGCCAAGGTTGTAGATCTCCCATGTCCACCACTGCCCAGCGCTTGCAACAGAGCCAATTCACCTGGCCGACAAGGGCGGCAGCTTTGATTTCTGACAAGACGAGCCGGAGCTTTACACCCTAAACGATGGGGAGCCTGTTGTATGGTCGTAAAAGGCAGCGTTGTTTTAGTTAACTTTGCCCCTTTCACTCAATGGGTGCCTCAATCGTTTTGACCGTCTTGGGCAGCAAGAACGACAGCCCTAGGCACAGCAGACACAGCGCCAAAATTACCAGCAGCGTGCTCTGCATCGCCTCAACCGAAGCTGTTTGCAAAATACCCTTGAGAGCGGGCTGAATCGAATCAGGCAGCTGATTGAATAGATCCCGTCGATCGCTGCGCCGCAGGGTTTGAATGGCGACTTGGAGCGATCGCACTGCCCTGCTCCGCACCTCGGGTTCCACCGATTGCCCCAGCTCGGCTACAATGCCGTCGATAATTTTATAAGAGGCTACACTGACCAGCACCGTGCCCAAGATGCCTCGCCCTAACGAGGCTCCCAGGTTCTGAAACGGGCGATATACCCCGCGCGCCTCAGCCTTGTCATCTCTGTGGGTGTCGGCAAAGGTGAGGGACGTAATGTAGGTCGAGAACAACCCCGTACCAACCCCCATTACTACCAGGGCGGGTAGCAAGCCCAAGGCCGTCACCGGCGGGCGAACCGCCGTCACCAGCATAGCGATGCCAACCGCTTTGGCCACCAGCCCCGACTGAAGCAGATAGCGGGGCGGAAGTTGAGGCCTTCGCTTCACCAGCAGCAGCAGCACCGCTAGCTGAGCCACGTTAAACGGAATTACCGCAATGGAGGTTTGCACTGGGTTGAGCCCCATCACGGCCGGGATGAACTGGAACAGATTAAACTGCACCGCTACCGTAGTCATGGTGTGCAAGGTGCCAATGGCGAGGCCAATGGTGTAGATGCGGCGGCTAAACACCCCCAGACGCAACAGCGACGACTGGCCCTGTTTCACCCTCACCCGTTCCCAAAACACCAATATCCCCAAGCAAATTAACCCCGTCGCTATCAGCACTGGAGCCATAGAGACGCCAAAGGGTGTCAGCACAAAAGCGAGCGTTTGGGGGTCGCCCTTGGGCTGCCACCAGCCCAGCTCTGAGGCCAGGCTGAGCCCCACTAGGGTGAACCCAAACCCCGCTACCGAGAGTAGCCCTCCTAGCCAATCAACCGGCAGGGTCTGGGCGGGGGCGGGAGCTGCAATCGGCCGCACCAGCCGCCAAATGATAGGAATTAACCCCAGCTCAACGACAAAAGCCCAGCGCCAGCTAAAGTCAAAGGCCATCACCCCGCCAGTGATGGAGCCAACCAGGGCACCGAGCACACCTGCGATCGCCAGAGCCACCAGCCCATACTTCTGAGCTGTTTCATCGGGGTAAAGGGAATCCATCAGCGCCACCGGGGTGCTCACTAGCACGGCTCCGGCCACGCCCCCTAGCCCCGCCAGCCCCAGGGTAAAGATGCCAATGTCTAGGCTCGTCATCACCACGAGCAGCCCTAGGGCAAACAGACTGAGCGCGGCGGCCAGCACCGGCTGGCGGCCCAATCGTCGGCTCAGGTTTTCGGCGGTGGGGGTGAACGAGGCCGTCACCAGCGACATCAGCACCAGCGCCGACTGCACATAGCCCACGCTCGAATTAAACTCCTGCACCAGAGGAGGCATAATGGGCTGCACCACTCCAATGGTGTACGACAGCATAAAGAGAATTAGGCACAGCCCTAGGGGCTGGCCCCACTGCTCTTTCAGGGCTCCTGATTTAACCATGGCCGTGACAACAGGCGATGATTTGCCTCCCTAATCGCTCCCTTAATAGAAAGATATATCCATAGGCTTCAGGCACCGTTGCTCTCCTGATTCGACTCCCTAAAGGTAGGATTGCCCACCGGCTCAGCGCCGCTGGTGCTCTGCACCACAAACGAGGGAGCCTGGTAGTCGGGAGGCAGATAATCAGCGGGAATGGTGGAGCGGTTGCCGTCGCGCAGGGCCGAGAAGGTGGGCGACAAAATCTCGATGTCGGCGGCATTGCAATAGTCCTGAATGTTTTGGTGCAGCTGGGAGTAAATATCGGGCATTTTGGTCGGTGAGGCCGTGTAGGCATTTAGCTCATAGCTGACGTTAAAATCATTGAGGGCGGTTTGCAGCACAAAGGGCGCGGGTGCGATCGCAATATCAGCCGTGGCCCTCGCCGCCTCAATCAGCACCTCATGCACCTTGCGCCAGGGCAGGTCGTAGCCCAGGGTAATGGTGGTGTAGAGCACAAGAAACCCCTGCGATTCGCGGCAGATGGCGCTGTAGTTGATTACATTGCTGTTGAGCACCGAGGCATTGGGAATGGTGACCGTCTCCTGCTTAGGGGTGAGCACCCGAGTCACAAACAGCGACTTATCTTGCACCTCGCCCACGATGTCGTCAATGCGAATAAAATCCTTGATTTGGAAGGCGCGGGTGTAGATCAAAATAATCCCCGACAGAGCGTTGGCCACCGCCGAAGATGACCCCAAGGTCAGCAGCGCTCCCAAAAATAGCGAAATGCCCTGAAACGCAGGGGAGCCAAACCCTGGCAGGTACGGCCCGGCAATCACCATGGCGATCGCCACGATCACCAGCATCGCCAGTCGATTCGTCGGCTGCACCCACTCGGGGTAAAACCAGGGGTAAACATCGTGTCGACCCAACTCGATAATCACCTGCCGGGCAAACTCAATCACGTAATAGGTGAGCAGGGCAATGACGCCGATCATCGCCAGTTTGGGCAGGTAGGCCACAAAACCCTGGGCCAGTAGGTTGAGGCGAACAGCAATGTCTTGCAGCAGGCTGTCGCCAAAGGCCGCCGTCGCTGGAAACTGGCTGAGCACAAAGGGCACATATAGGTACAGCGTCAGTAAGATCAGCACCGGCCGCAGCAGCCGCACCAGCCCGCCCAGCAGGTAGCTGGTGGCCCCAGACCCCAACACCCGCACCGATTGAATTTGCAGGGTTAGGGTATCGGCTTCCCGCCGCTGGCGAATGTAGGTCAACAGCTTAGAGCTGCCAAACAAAATGCCCCGCAGCACCAAAAACACCACTATGGTGCTGAGCACCGTCATCGACAGACTGGTGGCAATACGTCGAATGCTGCGGCGATCGCGATAGTCAATCACCCCTCGCTGAATCCGCTTGACCGCATCGGCGGCCAGTTCTGGATGGGACAGTCCGTAAGCCGCCACATCGTCCTGGCGCACGGTGAACAGCACAGTGTCGCCCGCTAGCACCACGCTCTGGATAGCGTTGGGCTCAGCACGGATCTCGCTGGGGTTCAGGTTGGGGTCAGCGGCGATCGCCCCTAGCCGCTGAGTAATAATTGCGGCGCGCTCTTCCGCCGAGGTGACCCCCGCAATTCCCTGCCTAACGTAGAAAAGCGGCTCCCCATCCAGCACCACCGGAAAGCCATCGACCACATTGCCCACTACCGTCTCTGAGGGAACTGGGCCAGCGTTCTCGCCCCCAGCGTTTTTTACCTCTGCACGCTTTACCTCAGCACGTTCTAAAGTGGGGGCTGGGACCCCAGTTGCCAAGGTGGGCGGCACCAGCACCAGCAGCACCATCACCAGGCCCAGCAGCCAGTGTCTAAGCCGTCGCCCCTGAATACGCCAATCTGCTAAAAAAAACATAGCGTTGATTGCTAGCTGGCTGTAGAACACTGAACCTTACCACCCGGCTGGGCTGGGTATAAGCAGTGTATGACGGCTAAACGCTGGGCATACAAAATCATCTATTTCCTTAAAACCGGGCATCGCGCCCAAAGCCTGTTGTGTCTGTCGACGCTGCCACCTCTTAACACAAAAATAGCCGAGGGCTACGACTCCGCTTAGCCCTCGGCTATTCTCAAACTAAGATTTGTAATCTCTACAGCTTGCGAACGCTGGCCTGTCCATCTTTGACTTCGCCCACCAGCACTTCAGTAGCCACGCCCACAAACAGGCCGTTGTCGAGCACGCCGGGGATGTTGTTGATGGTTTTTTCTAACCCAGCAGGGTCGTCGATCGCATCAAATTTCACGTCTAAAATCATGTTGCCCTGGTCGGTGATCACCGGGCCGTCCTTCTTGATGCCCATGCGCAGATCGGGCTTACCGCCGAGGGCTTCTAGAGCTTTAGTGACAGGAGTAACGGCCAGGGGCATAACTTCAACGGGCAGAGCGAAGGTAGTGCCTAGCTTGTCAACGAGTTTGGAACTGTCGACGACAACGATAAATTCTTTAGCGAGGGAATCAACGATTTTCTCGCGGGTGTGGGCGGCACCGCCCCCCTTCACCAAGTTCATTTGAGGGTCAACTTCGTCGGCTCCATCGATAGCCAGGGCAATCTCGTCGCCTTCGTCTAGCGTGGTGAGGGGAATGCCGTACTGCTTAGCCAGCACCGATGCCTGAAAAGAGGTGGGCACGCCCTTGATGTTGCTGATTTCACCGCTCGCCAGCCGTTCGCCAATGAACTGAATAGCATAGGCGGTGGTCGACCCAGTACCTAGGCCCACTACGGTGTTTGACTGCACCCGTGCCGCTGCCTGGCGGCCCACTTCCTGCTTCATCAATTTGACAGGATCCATCTCGGTCATGGCTTTAGGTCCTCTACACATTGCTGCATTTTCGGTCTCTAGCATGACCTAAAGCGGGGCGGCTGCATAGAGAGTAAGGGGGTGAAGAGGTAAGGGGTGCATAGTTAGGAGCGCTAACATTGTAGGGTGGGCACTGCCCACCATCCCTACTCGGCTTTGTGCTGTGCCTCTACCTCCGACGTTACTCAGCAGCCTGTCTTCTGGCCTCAGCGAGGCGGGCTACCAGCGCTTTTGGCACTGGCGGGGCTGGCGCATTCGCTATTGGTTTCACCCCGGGCCCAGGGATGCAGCGGTGCCGCCAGTGCTGCTGATTCATGGGTTTGGGGCCAACCTCAACCAGTGGCGGCACAACTTGCCCACCCTGAGCCAGGTAGCTCCGGTCTATGCCATTGACTTGCTGGGCTTTGGCGATTCTGAGAAGGCGGCAACGCTCTACGGCGCGGAGCTGTGGGCGGCGCAGGTAGCAGATTTTATTCACCAGGTAATTGGTCAGCCAGTGGCGCTGGTGGGCCATTCCCTCGGGGCGCTGGTGGCGCTGACGGCCGCCCACAACCATCCCGACTGGGTAAAGCAGCTAGCGCTAATCACCCTGCCGCTAGAGGCTAACCGTGAGGATCTAGTGGCGGGCTGGGTGGCGGCCTTGGCGCTGCGGGTCGAGAGTTGGGTGGCCAACCCGCTGCTGATGCGATCGCTCTTTGCCCTCGTGCGCCGCCCCAGCATTTTGCGACGAGCGCTGGCGGGCATCTACACGGTGGCCGAACGGGTAGACGATGACTTGGTGAATTTGTTTGCGCTGCCCCCCAATGATCGCGGCGCCGCCCGAACGCTCTGCTATCTAGTGCGATCGCGCACCGATCCCAGTTTTAGCCCCTCGGTCAAAGACATGGTCGCCACGCTGGCGGTGCCCACCCTGCTGCTTTGGGGCGACCAAGACCGCGTCATCCCTGTAGCCCTGGCCGCAGGGTTAACAGCCCTGAACCCCCAGCTTTCCCTAGAGGTAGTGCCCGACGGTGGCCACTGCCTCTACGACGAATCCGACGTCGATTTCAACGCCCGTATACAGGAGTGGCTGCGGGAAGCAAGCCCATCCTTGCAGCCGTCCTAAAACTGACCTAGGGCAGCGACACTGGCCCTGCCGGACGCCCCTGCCCTTGCGGCAGCGATCGCTTTTTGCGCCACTTGCGAATTGCCAGGGCCTCCCGCTGAATGGGTGTCAAATAGGCATCGCTGGGTAGATCAGCAGACTCATCGCCAAATTCGTTGGGCGGTTGCTGACGCGTATTCATGCAGCCAGCCAGCACATCGAGGTGGGGCTCTAGCTCCAGGGCGCGCTCCAGCTCATCAACCGTGGTGTAGCGGTCCTGGGAGTCGGGCAGCAGCATGCGATCGAGCACCATGGTCAGGTGGGGGCTGACGGTGACAGTGTGGTGCCAGCGAATCACGCCGCTGTGGGGGTCTTGGTCAAACTCAATGGGAGTGCGGGCGGTGAGCAGGTACAGACAGGTCATGCCCAGGGCGTAGATGTCGCTGGCGTAGCAGGGGCGTAGAGCCAGCTGCTCGGGCGGAGCAAAGCCAGGGGTGCCGACAAACTGGGTGGCCGGAGCCTGCATTGCGCCTTCATCCACGTCGGAGAGAAACTCGCGCACGGCCCCGAAGTCAATCAACACCAGGCGGCGATCGCGCTCACTGCGAATAATATTGGGAGGCTTGATGTCGCGGTGAATAATACGATTGCGGTGAATGAACCGCACCACGGGAATAATTTCACGCAGAAAATATTTGACCTGAGCCTCGGTCAGCCGCCCCTGGCGACGCACTTCCTGGGCCAGAGTTTCGCCATGCACATACTCCTGCACCAGGTAAAACTCGCCCCCGGTGGTGAAGTAGTCGAGCAGCTGCGGAATCTGCGAATGGCTGCCTAGGTTGGCCAAAGCCCGAGCCTCACGGCGAAACCGCACCTTGGCTCGCTCCAGGGATAGCTCACTGCCCGCCTTGGGGCAGAGCTGCTTAATCACGCAGTAGGGTTCCCCTGGCAGGGTGGCGTTTTGGGCTAGATAGGTGACGCCAAAGCCGCCCTGACCCAGCTTTTTCAGCACGCGGTAGCGATCGCGAAACAGCCGGTGCGACTGGTAGTAGTGGCGAATTTCAGAATTGGCCGCCCGGTCGAGGGGTTGGCCCGGTGAATTGACCATAGGTGCTTGTCCTGGCCTCAAAAGAGGGGAAGATGCCTGTTTCCCAGGTTAATAATGAGCCAACCGAGCCGTAGCTCAATGGCAGCTAGAAATGCGCAGGAACACAAAACGCTGATACATCCAAAGCCAATCGCAGTGCAGGGTTATCCACTACCTTAGCAATTCTCCCAACAATACTTAGAAACTTAAGATTGAAGTGGCGGCAGTACTACATCAGTAGCAACGATTAGCCATAGGGTATCACGCCAGGTAAGCTCTACTCAGCCATAGATCTCATCTCTATCCAGAGGCAGATTTTCCCTCCGGAAGGATTTGGGTTCTTGTAATAATATGGCGGTGCCGAGACAGATTCTACATGCATCACCCCTTAGCTAGTGTGCCCCAAAGTGGTCTCGCTGCAACAGTTAGAGCGCTTCCAGAGGCTTGCCAACAACGGCGCCACTCTCCTACCTGGCCGCCAAAGTTTGCTTAAAATCCCAGATCGGCGCGGGCCATTTCTGAAGCCTTAAACACCACCTCGTCGGGCAGCTCTTCCCAGGCGGTGGCTCCCACTTGAGTATAAAAAGTACTGTCGTAGGGGCGGGTGCGCACGACCACGGGCATGGGCACCGCGTGGCCCAGCACCAGCGCCTGCTGCTTGGAGTCGAGCTTGGCCAGCACCGATCGCAGGCTCTGCCCCCCCGACACGCCGGTAAAGATGGCGTCGATATCTTTCTCGTCGTTGAGCAGAGCGGTGATACGGGTGCCAATCTGCGACATTACCTCGTTGTCAATGCCCGAGGGCCGCTGATCGACCACCAGCAGGGTGACAAAATATTTGCGCATTTCCCGGGCGATGGTGCCAAAAATGGTCTGCCGGGCCGTAGCTGGGTCGAGAAAGCGGTGGGCCTCTTCGATGGTGATCATCAGCTGGCGGGGGCGATCGACCACATTCTTGGTCTGTAAGAAGCGATCGGCTTTTTTGACGTAGCTAGCGTGAATGCGCCGGGCAATCACGTTGGTAGCCAGCATGTAGGCCAGCATGTTCGACTGGGAGCCAAACTCCACCACCACATGCCGGCCCTCATCGATGGCGGCGAGAATCTGGGTGATGTAGTTGGTGCCGCTGGCCGCCTTCATATATTTGATGTCGGCCAGCCTCGTCAGCTTGCGCTGCAGCGCCATGATCGACGACTTGCTGCCCATCTTGGTCTCGCAGAATTCTTGGATCTCCTCGTTGGTCATGGTGAGCAGACGGTTGATCCAGGCCTTACCAAACTCGTTGCGTAGAATGATCGCATTCTCTAGGCTGGCCTCCGACAGATTCAGCTCGCCCCGCACTAAGTTCAGGTCTTCCACATCGATCTGGTCGAAGCTGATGTAGAGCTCTTGGGCGTCGCGCACCCCCCGCCGCTGGGTGGCCTCGGGGTCGAGGGTAAACATCTGCACCTGACCGGGGAAGAGCTGCCTCAGTCCTTTGACGGTGCTGAACTGCTTGCCCTCGCTAACCGCCTCCCAGCCATACTCAGAGTGCATGTCGAAAATTAAGTTGACCGCCGCCTGACGCTGGATGATGCCCGCCAGCAGCAGCCGGGTGAGGAACGATTTGCCCGTGCCCGACTTACCAAAAATGCCGTTGCTGCGCTCTACAAAGCGATCGAGATCCAGACAGACCGGCACTTCCATATCGATGGGTTGACCGATCGCAAAGTTGCGCCGATGGGGGTCATCTTCCCAGCCAAAAATGATGCGAAAGTCGCGATCGCTGGCGTCATACACCTGACTAAAGTGGGCCGGAATCGTCTTTACCGGCAGCAGTTCCACGTCAGCGCTACTCTGCACCTCCATCGACCCGTAGCTGCTGTCAGCCCCTTTTTTCTTTGCTTTCCCCTTACTCCCTACTCCTTCACCCTCCTGCTGCGTAAACATCAGCATCGGTGTCAGGTTGATCGTGCCGTAAGTGCCCGTCCCGGCCAGCACCTCCTGCAAAAACAGGTTTGACGGCTCCGGCGGGTGGGCCAGAATGCGCTGGCTACCGGTGCCTAGGGTAACGTCGGTGAGCATACAGAAAAACTGCGATCGCTGCCCCTGCACCACCAGAAACTTGCCCACCCGCATGTCTTCTACCGAAATATCGGGGTGCAGGCGCACCTCTAGCCCCTGGCTTAGCGAACCCTGGATGACCGACCCCAGCGGCTGACTCATCCCCATCAGGCAATCCTCGTACGTTTTATGTTGAACCCCAGGGGCCTAGAGTGAAGCGCCAGCAGCACCCGACATGCCCTGGAGTTGGGTTTCACTTTGCTTCACCCAACCTACACAGCTCTTCACTGCCGATTTGACGGCACTCTAGCCTCGTCAACTCCGCCAATTCTAATACACTTGTCCTGATTAGCTCAACTTTGATCAAAAATGCCCTGAGCTACCCAGTTTGATAGCTCAGGACAACATCGTTAGCCAAGACATTGGCAAGTTCAAAGAGTAGAGTCAAATCTTAGATAAACCGCTAAAACTGGATGCCGACACCACCCTGCACCGAGATGGCCATATTGTTACCTTGGCGGTAGGCGTCGAAGGCAAAAATAGCGTTGCCGAAGGCGACTAAGTTGCTGTTGGGAAACAGATGGTCAATGCCCGGCTGAATGACAAACGCTGTCTTGTCACCCACGATCGAGGGGTCGTCGCCGCCGCCACCGACAAACGAGGCCCCGGCTCCCACATAGACATCAGTATTCCAGCTCAGCGGCACATCGTAGGAAACGGTTGGCACAAACGCAAAATCGCCGCCAAAGATAAAGCCTTGAGCCCGCAGCGAAACCGGATACTGCAACAGGCGATAGCGGCCTGAGATCACGCCCTGCACACCGCCGCCCTGACCGGTGGCCGCATCGCTGGTGAGGCCAAGACCGGCCCCAATGCCGACATAGCTACCGTAGGCTACCTGGGCCTCGGCGGCCTCTGGGGCGATCGCCGCACCCGTCGCGGTGGCCGCCACTGCTAGCAGAGCAGCCCCTGCCGTACGCCCCATCCAACGCCCTAAGCTTTTCATGGAGTTACTCCTCAACCCTTCAAACGATTTTGTGTTGGCTGACTGTGCGGGCTTACCGATGCCGACCTGAACCTATCGCTGTAGGGCGATTTTGGCCCTGATACCCTTAGTCTGCCGATAAGCTTACTGCATGGCTCAGATTTCGACACACTGAATTTCTTCAGTCAGTAAGATTGTTAGGAAAAATCTGAGGTGAGGATGGGGGCTGGTTGGGAAGGGCGATCGCAACGCAAAGTAATGAGCTACGGATTATCGGATCAGCAGCTTGAGGAAATTGTCGAGTTCATCGCTGCCTACCCGCAGGTGGAAGAGGCAATTTTGTTTGGCTCCCGCGCGATCGGTACTCACAAACCCGCCTTAGATGTGGATATCGCGATCAAGGGTAATGGGGTTAACTCAGCGCTGGCAGCCCGGCTCAAGTTTGATATCGAAGAAGACACCTACTTGCCCTATTTCTTTGACTTCGTAGCCTACGGCACCATCACCCGCGAGGCTCTGAAGCAGCACATCGACGAAAAGGGTATATCCATTTACCGCAGCGGATTGTCTGACAATCAAGTCTATATAGCTTAAGTAAAGGAACCAACGGAAAGCCCTAGACTCAGCGGCAGACGGGTATTCTGAGGCTAAATCAGCCGACAACCAACGCCGCGATCGCCGTGATGAACGATTCCAAAGCCCTCTTCGACTACTGGCATAGCAAGGTACGCCTTAAAAACCTGAGCATCGTCTCTTCCCCTGGCCACATCGAAACTCCTCGCTTGCGCCACGATTGCACCAACTACGACACCCTCCGCGCCAGCCGCGAAGTTGAGCTGCTAGACGAGCTAGAACGTAGTCGGGTCATTGCCGTCATTAAGTACCAGTGCACAGCCCAGGTGCTTCAACGGCGGGCAGGCTTTCTCAACAGCCACATTGCAGAGCTCCAGAGCGAAGTTCAAGATCTCGCCCACACCAAGGGCAAGTTTCAAAAAATCATCCAAGCGCTACAGGAAATTATCTTCGGCAAGGATCAGGATATTCAGGCGCTGCAAAATCGCATCTCCATTCTGGAGACAGAAAACGAGACCTTGAGAGCCGAGACTGAGCAGGCAAAAGCCTACAGCGATCTTCTTCAAGAGTTTGAGACCCTCAAGAAAGAATTTGAGAAAGTTGCTAAGCGTAAGCAGGAACTTGCCAAAAACAATCAGAGTCTTGGCGGCCGAGTAAGCCACACTAACCGCTTCCGGAACGAGCGCGATGCAGCACGGGCAGCGGCAGAAGAGCTGCGCCAAAAGCTGGCCCAGGTTACAGACCATAACCAGCAACTCCGCAGCGAAAATGAGGCGCTAACGTCAGAACTATCTCAGCTCCGCAAGCAGACCAAGCTAGGCATTGTAGAAGTTCGCCGCAATGGGAATTAACGACTTAAAGGCTAGAGCCTATGAGTTAGCCGGTGTCACTACCACCCAGCAGCTCAAAGCTAAATACGCGGCGATTGATCAACTCAACCTTCGCCTCAAAGCCTCTTGGCAAAAGGCGATCGCCGTTCTAGAAACGAACCAACCCAGCGATGGCACCCCAGCTAGAACCATCGCCAATCTCAAGGCCGAAGTTTACACCCTGGCCCAAGTCTCTACGACTCAGCAGCTCAAAACTAAGTACGAATCTCTAAAGGCGCTCAACTTCAGCTTCAAAACATCTTGGGAACAGGCTCTCACCCTCTTAACTGCCAACCGACAAGACTTTCAAGCCTGGCTGGTCAACCCACCCGAAGAGTACAAAGCCCTCTTTGCTGAAATTGAAACCGTTTCCGATAGCTTTAGTTCCCAGCTAGAGAAGGCCAAACAGTTGGGGCAAGAGGCTCGGGCAATGGCCGTCAGCCTCGAACAGCTAGCCCAGGAAGCCCAAGAGGATGCAGAGCAGCTACAGCAGGAGGCCGAGGTCGCCCAGCAGGTCGCCCAGCAGGCCAATCTCAACTAACCGAGACTCAAAATCAGCCCGTATTGCGCATCCCTGCTGCAATGCCGTTGATGGTGAGGAGTGCGCCCCGCAGCAGCTCGCCCTGGCTGTAGCGCGATCGAATCACCCCTGTCGCCGCCTGGTCTTTGTACTGGCGCAGGCGCTTGAGCAGGGCCACCTGCAAAAAGCCTAGGGGCACAATGGTGCCGTTGCGCAAGTAGACCGATCGCTGCAAATCGGGGTCGCCATCGAGCAGGCGCTCGCAGTCAGTAATCCGCAGCACCATGTCGCGGGTCAGGTAAAACTCCTGGGAAATCGTGCTGAACAGGTCCAAAAACCGCTCTTTGTCTTCGGGGGTGGTGAGTTCGCGCACGTAGTGCTCAGCAATTTGCAGATCGACCTTGGCCAGAGTCATCTCAACCTTTGAGATCACCATCTTGAAGAAAGGCCACTTGCTGTAGAAGTAGCGCAGCACCTTGAGGTGTTCCTCCGGTGCCTCGTCCACAAACTCTTGCAGGGCCGTGCCCACCCCGTACCAGGAGGGCAGCAAGAACCGGGCCTGAGTCCAGCTAAACACCCAGGGAATCGCTCGCAGGCTACCGAGGTCTTTTTTGCCCCCCCGCCGCGAGGGGCGCGAGCTGATCTGGAGCTGGCTAATCTCTTGAATGGGGGTGACCTGGTGGAAGAAGTTGACCAGGTCAGGCTGTTCGTAGATCAGCTGGCGGTAGTGGCTGCGGGAGCGGGTGGCCAGATCCTCCATGGTCTCATTCCAGGGCTGAATGTCATCGACGCTGTTGCTCAGCAGGCTGGCCTGAATGACGGCAGTGGTCACCGTCTCCAGGTTGTAGAGGGCCAGGTCCGAAAGGTTGTACTTGGAGGCCAGCACCTCCCCCTGCTCGGTGATTTTGATCCGGCCTTTGATGCTGCGGCCCGGCTGGGCCAAAATCGCCTCGTAGGCGGGGCCGCCGCCGCGCCCCACTGAGCCACCGCGCCCGTGGAAGATGCGCAGGGAGACGCCGTAGCGATCGGCGGTGGTCTGGAGCGCCTGCTGAGCCTTATGAATTTCCCAGTTGCTGCTGAGGAAACCGGAGTCTTTGTTGCTGTCGGAATAGCCCAGCATCACCTCTTGCAGGGGCACCGCCCGCGGCGTGGCCACGCTGCCAGGACCTTGGTCAGCAGGCTGGTTGGCCTGCCCTTCTAGCAGATTGCGGTACAGCGGCAGCTGAAATAGCTCTTCCATCACCGCCGGGGCACGCTGGAGGTCTTCGACGGTTTCAAACAGGGGCACCGGCTGCAGGCTGCTGAGCTCGGCGCTGGGGTCGTAGAGGCCCGCCTCTTTGGCCAGCAGCAGCACCTCGAGCAGGTCACTGACGGTGTGGCTCATGCTGATCACATAGCTGCCGCAGATGTCGGGGCCAAACTCCTGGTGGAGCTGGCGCACCATGTGCAGGGTAGCGATGGTCTCGCGGGTTTTGTCGGAGAAGGGCAGCTCGCGGGGGGTGAGGGGGCGGCGGGTAGTGAGTTCGCTGACCAGCCAGGCAATTTTGTCGGCCTCGGGCAGCTCACTGTAGGGCTGGGGCAAAACTTGCAGGTACTCGGCGATCTCGTCGAGGGCGTCGGAGTGACGGGTGCTCTCTTGCCGCAGGTCGAGCTGGGCCAGGTTGAAGCCAAAGATTTCGACCTGGCAGATCAGGGTGTTGAGGTCTTGGCAGTTGAGGCCTGTGGCTTCTAAGTTGCGCTGAATCAGCCGCAGCTCAGCCAGAAATTCGTGGCCGTAGCGGTAGATGGGCAAGCCGCTGGGGTCGTTGGAGTGGTCGGCGAAGGGGTCGCTTTGGTAGAGGCGCTGGCTGCGATCGCAGGTGTTCTTGAGCCGCTGCTTGATGTAGGCCAGCTTGAGGCGGTAGGGCTCTTGACGGTAGCGAATCGCCAGTTCGTCATAGATGTCGGCCATTTTGACCTGGTCTTGCTCCAGGGATTCGAGCAGCTCGGGCAGCACCTCGCTCCAGTGCAGCGAGAGGCTGAGCAGCTCGACCAGGCGATCGACGGACGCCATGTACTTGGTGAGCACCAGGTTGCGCTGGTAGCAGGCGGTCTTCCAGGTGACCTCGGGGGTGACGGAGGGGTTGCCGTCGCGATCGGCCCCCACCCAGGAGCCAAACCGGCAAAAGCGGTGGCGGGGCGGGTCGAGCTCGGGAAAGGTGGTGGCGATCGCCCGCTCAAACCGCTGGTAGAGCTGGGGCAGCGCGTCAAACAGCACCACGTTGAAGTAGTGCAGGGTGTAGTCGACCTCGTCAAGCACCGAGGGCTTAAACTGGTGCAGCTCGTCGGTGCGCCACCAGAGGCGAATTTCTTCGGTGAGCTGTTCTTTGAGTTCTTCAATTTCCCAGGAGGAGGCCAGGCCCAGGGTTTGGGCACTTTCTTCAGCCTGATCCATCTGGCGCAAAATGCTGGCGATCCGCCGCTGCTTGTCGCGGATGGTGTGGCGCACAATCTCGGTGGGGTGGGCGGTAAACACCAGCCGCACGTCCAGCTGATCGATCAAGTTTTGGATCACCTGGGGCGGCACGTTCAGCCGCTTGAGGGTGGGGAACAGCCAATGGAAGGTGCCCGCCTCTTTGCGGCTGCTGGGAGGGTCGGCGATGCTGCGAGTCAGCAGGTCAGCCTGGAAAAGGTTGCTCGACTCGCTGTCGCTGACGTTGTTTCCAAAAATTGACTGGCCAATGCGCTGGGCCAGTTCTGAGGTTTCGTAGGCCGCCCGATACTGCTGCTGCTGATCGCGCTGCTCGTAGTGCTGCTCGACGATGTTAATCAGCTGAAAGTAGAGGGCGAAGGCCCGCGAAGCCCGAATGGCATCTTCGAGGTCGAGGGCTTCGACTACGTCGACTACGGCTTTGACCCGAGCCTCGGCGGCAGTGGGAGCCTGCCCCTCGGGGGAGCACATGCGCCGCAGCTGCTGGAGCAGCTTTAAGAGTTCAGGGCCACAGGCATGCTCCAAAACGTTCTCCCACAGGTCTTCGACCACTCGCAGCCGGTGGCGCAGCAGCAAATCTTGCCAGGAAGACTGATCATCCACCGCTGCGGGCAGGCTAGCCGGGTCAGTCTGAGCTGCGGGCCGGGCATCCCCGGAGGAGTGGAGCGTTGAACTCATGGGTATGACAGCAAAGAGAACGGGGATATCGCAAAGATTCTATAGGATTACCCTGGCCGGAAGAAGTTTATCCAGATCAACAAATTGAAATCGTTACAGCGTTATCAGCGCTGACCGAAGCTGTCAAACCCTTCTCCAGCAAGGGTTTTTGAGAAATCAAAAACCCTGTCAAAACGGACCTAACCCTCCGGCGCAGAGGTGGCGCTATCGGGCGCGATCGGCGGCATTTTCAGGTTGGGCAGGCGATCGCCTGAGAAAAGCTGCTCGCTGACCAACCCCAGCTGGGTCAGCCCATCGGCCAGGGCACGGGTGACCAAAATGCCAAGCAGCACCGGGGGCACCAGCAGACCCACCGCCACCTCGGCAGACTGACGGTTAACCGGGGCGGAATCAGAACGGTGCGACGAGGTCATAGGACAATCACAAGTTGGGGCACAAAGGGGGAAAATCTAGGGTCAGGGCCGACTCTGGAAGCGCCGCTGGAGGGGTCTCGGGGAGCGATCGCCCGAGCGTACCGTCAGCGCAATTGATCACTAATATATTAGACAAGGGGCCTCATGCCTGACCAGGTGGCCTTGGCCAGGGCACTCCTATCATTTCTAAGTTGTTGAGCAGGTAGGATGGGGCATGTAGGATGGGGTCGATGGCTGTGCCCCCTCGGGCTGACCCAGTTTTGAAATTGCCCCAAAAGAAATCGGCTGATTGGCGCTGGAGTTGGTATAAATTAAACCGACTGCGCCACGGCCAGGCGCTGTCTCACAATTCGGGAGTGTGGCCCTAGCCTAGCCGTTACCCTGACCCCCTATGCCTGTGTCTTTATCCAACCCCACCCTTAGCCCCAACTCGCCAGCAGCCACCGTGCTGGGCTGGCTAAAGCAGGCCATGGGGTTGCCCACGGCGGAGCTGCACATCAAGCTGCGGGGCAACATTCTCCACGTGCTCTGCGAGACTCCGGCAGCGCTGGATCAGTCGGCGGTGCTGCTGAAGCTGGTGCGATCGCTGATTGAGGGCGGCGACGACTTGGTGCGCCAGCACTACCCCCAGGTGTATCAGCTCTACGTCTACAGCCGGCTAGAGGGCAACCCCACCCCTGAATGGACGGCCCCGATCTATCTCAATCGACTGGAGCGCCACCTGGCCCAGCTGGTGCTCGAAAACCAGGATGAGGCCGATATCAAGGCCACCCACTCGCTGCTGGAGAAATATAACCAGGGCCAGTCGGCGCGGGGGGTCGAGGGCGGCAGCGGGGCGATCGTGCTGTCGAACCTGAGCCTGGCCCGCAAGGGCGACCCCGAGGCGATCGCCTGGTACCTGAGCGAGACCCTCAGCAGCCTCGACGTCGGTGTGTGGGTCAGCATTAAGGCCATTCCCGGCACCGCCCACCTGCACCGGATGGCGATTCCTGTCGGGCTGGCGTCACGCATCGCTGGTGACGATGGCGAAACTGCGGCCGACGACCCAGCGGGCACCGATACAACCATCTCTCGGCTGTGGATTCTCTGCGAGGCCACCTACAGCCCCGACCCCTCGCTGATTGCCCGCCCCACGGCAGAACGGCTGCGGCAGCTTCAGCTCACCCAGTTTAAGGATGCGGTGCTGCTGCTCCAGGTGCGGGGCGAAACTAAGCCCGACTGGAGCCTGCGCATTGACCTCACCCCGCCCGAGGAAATGCTGCGGGAGTGGGGCCGCTGGGGCGATACCGATGCGATCGCCCGCTTACTCTCAGCGGCGGTGGCCAGCTGGCACCTGGGCGTCACCTCCGAACTCACCAACGGCACCCTGCACCTGATCTGCTCACCCCAGAGCGGCGACCACGACACCCAGCAAGCCGAGGGGCTCGCCGCCCAGGAGGCCGTGCTCGAAGCCCTGACGACGCCCCTCAACGACCTCGCCCCCCAGGGCATTCCCCGAGCCGTGATCTATGGCCAGGCTGGGGCCAACGCCACCCCTGCCTGGGTGCACTACCTCGACCTGCCCGCCGCCGAGCACAGCGCCCTGGCCGACACCCCCGAGTATCTGGGCCAGACCGGCGACCTGCCCGCGATCGCCTTCCTGCTCACCCGGCTGCTCAACCCCAGCCTCGACGACCGCCTGGCCACGGGCGGCCAGCGGGTGCAGCTGCTGCGCCGCGACGGGCTGCTGCACGTCATGGTCGACGGCCCGGTCGCTCCCCGCCGCCGCCTGGTGGCCCCGCCCATCAACGACTATTTGCTGTCCCTTAGCCCCATGGGCATCGAGGGGGTGCGGATTTATGGGCGGCGATCGGGGCAGTCGCAGCCCGCCTGGACCTTTGGCCAGGACTTTTTGACCCGCCGTCGCCTGGTACCCGAGGCGACCCCAGAGTTCACCGCCTCCGACTCCTACGTCAACGAGCTGCTGGTGCGGCCCGACGGCCCCGTCACCACCGCTGAACTGGAAGCCGAGCTAGAGGAGGACGTTGCCCTCAGCCAGTGGGTGCAAGACGTGCTCACCCGTGGACGCCATTTGCTGCTGCGATCGCAGCTGCTGACCAGCGCCACCCCCGAGAACCTGGGCGACGGTGTCGAGAGCCTCGACAATCTGGGCCGCTCCGACGGGTTCAAAATTGCTGTGGTGTGGGCAGCAGTCGGCGTTCTCGTCGCCCTTCAGGTGGACTGGCTGCTGGGGCAGATCATCACCCCGCCGAGCCAGCAGGCCAAGGCCGAAGACATCGCTCCCCCCCTGACTGAACCCCCTGAGCCTAGCGACCCCCTGGCGGAAGATCTGGCCGAGCTTGACTGGCCCGGTTCTCAAAGCAGCGACAACGGCTGGGGTGAGGGCGGCTTTACCAGCGATTCCAATGGCGACACCGCCGGGGCAGAATCCCTCGACACCAGCCCCAGCCAGCCCATCGTCGCCATCAATGACCTGGTTGAGCAGGCGTCGTTCTCTAGCTTCAACAGCGACCAGATGAACGAAAAGCTGGCTCTCTACTACCAGCGCCTAGAGCAGTCTGGCCCCCCGGACGTGATGATTGTGGGTAGCTCTCGCGCCCTACGGGGGGTTGACCCCGTGGCCCTGCGCCAAGAGCTAGCCACCATCGGCTACGACAATGTCAGCATCTTCAACTTCGGCATTAACGGGGCCACCGCCCAGGTGGTGGATCTGGTGATTCGCCAGGTACTAGAGCCTGACCAGCTGCCCCAGCTGATTATCTGGGCCGACGGGGCGCGGGCCTTTAACAGCGGCCGGGTCGATGCCACCTATAACGCCATTGCGGCCTCCCCCGGCTATCGCGAAGTGGCCGACCGCCGTGCCGAGGAAGTTGAGGCCGCTGCAACCCCTGGCGACCCCACAGCCCCGGGTAGCCCCGAAACCTCCACCGGGTCGCTGCCCAAGAGCTACGCCGCGATGGATGAGTGGCTTAGCGGTCGGCTGGCCACTGTCTCGGCGGTGTATAGCGATCGCGATCGGCTCAAGGGCTGGTTTCAGCAGCGGCTGATGGTCGCCACCCCCACCCCCACCGGCTCTAGCGAAGAAGGCCTCGATGCCGCCATGCCCGAGGGCAGCACCATCGACTTCGACGGTTTTTTGGCCCTCTCGGTGCGGTTTAACCCCGCCACCTACTACCAAGACTTTGCCCGAGTTTCGGGCCGCTACGACGGTGACTACGACAGCTTTCGCCTCGAGGGCCAGCAGGTCGATGCCTTTGCCAATCTGCTCAGCTTTACCCAGGAGCAGGACATTCCCATCGTGTTCATCAACACTCCCCTCACCGATGAATACCTCGACGACTACCGGCGCGATGCTGAGGCCGAGTTCTTGCAGCACATGCTCAAGCTCTCCACCACCGAGACCGGCTTTCTCTTCCGCGACTTTGCCCAGCTCTGGCCCGATCGCTACGACTATTTCTCAGACCCCAGCCACCTGAACCGCTATGGCGCTTACCAGGTCTCTAGCCAGCTGGGCCAAGACCCGCTAATTGCCTGGCCCCGACCCGCCGCTCCCCCTGCTCCCCCCGCTCTGCCATGACCCTGCCCTCCCTGGTCTACGCCCTGTTTTTGCTCAGCGTTGTCGGCGTGTTTTGGACGCTGGAGTCGTTGCAGGCGCGGCTGTGGCTGCTGGTGGTGGCTAGCCTAATCTTCTACGCCTCGATTCAGGTGCAGTATCTGCTGCTGATGGTGGCGCTGCTGATCGTGACCTTTTTTGTTGGCAATGCGATCGCTGCTCCCCTCGACTGGCGCATCCCCAACCCTCGCTGGCAGCTGGCTGAACGGGGCTGGAACCAGCGCCGCACCCAGCTACTGTGGCTGGGCGTGGGCATCAACGTGGCGCTGCTGCTGGGGTTTAAGTATGCCGAAGGACTGTTTCGCTGGCTGGGGATCGAGCTGGGCACCGCCCCCGACGACACCTTGACGCGCATCATCATGCCCCTGGGGCTGAGCTTCTTTGTCTTTGAGTGCATCGCTTACCTGGTGGATGTGTATCGGGGGTCGCCAGCGGCGCTCAACTTCTCTGACTTTGCCGCCTATAAGCTCTACTTCCCGAAGCTGATCTCTGGCCCTATCACTCGGTTTCACCCGTTTATTGACCAGGTCGAGCAGCAAAAGCCGCCGGGGCTCAACACCGCCGTCGAGGGGCTGTGGCTAATCGCCTACGGGGCGATGAAAAAGCTGCTGATTGCTGACCACATCGCCATTTTGGTCAACCTCAGCTTTGACAACTTGGAGCGGGCGGGCAGTGCCGATATCTGGCTGGCAACCTTTGCCTACGGCCTTCAGCTCTACCTCGACTTCAGCGCCTACGTCAACATTGCCCGAGGCAGCGCCCTGCTGATGGGCATTAACCTGCCCCAAAACTTCGACGCTCCCTACTTCACCACCAGCCTGGCCGACTTTTGGCGACGCTGGCACATCACCCTGGGCGACTGGCTGCGTAACTACCTCTACTTTCCGCTGGGGGGGTCGCGGCGAGGGGTGGTGCGCACTTGCATCAACCTGATGGCGGTGATGCTGATTGCGGGGGTCTGGCACGGCAACAACTGGGGCTTTTTAATCTGGGGTGCCATTCACGGGGCGGGGCTGGTGGTGCATCGCCTCACCCAGTCGTGGGGCAAAGCGGTGCCTAAACTGAAGGCATTTTGGGGCACGCTGCCAGGGACCGGGCTGGGCTGGCTGCTCACCCAGGGGCTAGTGTTCTTTAGCTGGCTCTTCTTTCGGCTGCCCGAGCCCGATCGCTACACCCTGGCCCTACAGCGGCTCTGGGGCACCCCGTCAGATGCCCAGTTTAGCCAGCTGGTCTATTTAGAATCGCTGGGCTTTACGTTTACGCAACTGCTGCTGCTGCTCTGCGGAGTGGTGGGGCTGATGGCGGGGGCCTATGTGATCAAGCGGGGGCTCAAGCTAGAGCTGAGCTGGCCGGTGAAACTGCTGCTGGTGCCGTTGTTTAGCGTGCTGGCCTGGCTGCTGGCTCCGGCGGAGACGTTGCCGTATATTTATTTCGACTTCTAGGCTGGTGGGGAGTAGGGAGTTGGAGGGTGGGAGAGTTGGAGGGTGGGAGAGTGGAGTGTATGCCACTCGCTAAGGTTGAGAGGAGTTGAGACTGTCCTACCCAGAGTTGATGGAGTTACCGGCTGAGCAGCCAATTTTGTGTACGTCGCGGTTGGTGCTGCGGCCGTTTGCGCTGGCGGATGTGGCGGCGGTGGTGGCGCTGGCGGGCGATCGCGCCGTTGCTGAATACACGCTCTCGATTCCCCACCCCTACAGCGAGGCCGATGCGGAGGAGTGGATTAACCAACGGCCAGCGGCTTGGACTGAGAAGAAAGCGATTAACTACGCCATTACGCTGCCTGACGGCGATCTCTGCGGTTCGGTGGGGTTGGGCTTATACCCGACTTACAACATGGCAGAGCTGGGCTATTGGATAGGAAAGCCCTACTGGGGTCAGGGCTATGCAACGGAAGCTGGGGCGGCTGTTGTGGATTTTGGGTTTAGCACGCTGGGGCTGAACCGCATTAATGCTATACGTTTTGGCGACAACCTTGCCTCTGGCCGGGTGCTGGAAAAGCTGGGCATGGCGCAGGAGGGCTATCGGCGGCGGCAAACGCCGAAGTGGGGGGTATATCGCGATGTGGCTCTCTACGGTCTGCTACGCGAGGATTGGGAGAAAGGTAGGGATGGTTGATGCCAACGTAGGGGCGAATGGCATTCGCCCTGCGGGGTATCTGGTTGGGTGGGGCAAACGCCGTTTGCCCCTACGGGGTGGCGGTTGGTGAATTCAGGTGGATTTGCCATTACATCGTGGCTTCGGCGGGGGCTTTTTTGCGGGGCTGGCGCTCGAAGCGCTGGCCGAGGTCTTCGACCAGGGCGTCGAGGCCGCTGCCGTCGCCGTGGGCTTTGGCGTGGCGGTAAACCTGAAGGGCGGCGGTAAAGGCGTCGCTGCCGACGGCGGCGAGGGTGTCGTCGAGGTCGGCCTGGAGCTGGGCGATCGCCATGGCCAGAGGGTAGATGGTCTCAAACAGGTGGACGTCGCGCTGGAGTTCGGCGATGTCAAAGGAGCGGGGCAAAAAGTCGGGGTGCTGGATGGCGACATCGAGGGCTTTTTGCACAAAGGCGCGGCTTTTGTCGCCCATTTTGGGCATGGAGCGTTTGACCTTGGGGGCGACGTCGAGAATGAAGGGGAGATTGTCGCGGATAAGGGCGATCGCGCCCATGATTTCGTCGCGGGCTTGGGGGGAAAGGGTGGCGCTGATGTAGTTGCTGGCCATAGGGCAGGTGCCTCTCAAGATGGTTTTCTCAAGATTCCCAACTGCAAATACAAGATCTTTGTTAAGGATGAAATTTTTCTCCAGTGCATACCCACATTGCACTGCTGCGCGTCGGCAACGCCTCGCCTTAGCGTTATGCACCAAGTGCTAGTGCAGCGTCAACAATAGAAATTAGGATTCTCGTAGGTTGGGTGAAACGAAGTGAAACCCAACGCCAGAGATAGTTCTGTTGGGTTCTGCTATCGCGCCACCCAACCTACAATTTTAAGCTTGCTACCCACCAGAGTGACTTCGTAGAGTGGCTCCCAAAGACAGCGATCTCTAAATTCCTAGTTTGCCCCGTAGAAGCCGCAACAGCATCCTACTGCTGGTCTGATTGAATCTGTTGGAGCAGGGCTTGGGTGATGGGTTGGTCGGAGAGGCTATCGGTTTGGTCGGCGGCAACCACGGCTTGCAGGAGGCCGACAAAATTTCTCCAGACAGTTTGTGTATTGGGATGATCTTCTCCCAATCGTTGATGAGCAATGGAAAGCGCTTGAATATACAGCGGCTCTGCTTTGCTATAGCGCTCTTGCGACTCATATAGATACGCGAGATTATTCAGACTCTGGGCAACATCGGGATGTTCGCTGCCTAAGAACTGTTGGCGCAACGTCAGTGCGTCGCGGTGCAGCGGTTCTGCCTCGCTGTAACGCCCTTGCAACCGATATAACTCCGCGAGATTATTCAAGCTGGCAGCGACTTTGGGATGCTCGTCGCCTAAAAGTCGTTGGCGCAGCGTCAGCACGTCGCAGTACAGCGGTTCCGCCTCGCTATAACGCCCTTGTGAATAATATAGACCGGCGAGATCCTCCAGGCTGGTGGCGACATCAGGATGCTCGTTGCCCAGCAGCCGTTGGCGCAGCGCCAGTGCCTCGCGGTACAGCGGTTCCGCCTCGCTGTACCGTCCCTGCGACTGATATAACAGCGCGATATTATGAGTGCTTTGAGCAACGGCAGGGTGCGTGTTGCCTAACAATTGTTTCCTTAGCGTCAGGGCCTCCTGGTAAAGCGGTTCTGCTTCACTAAAGCGCCCTGATGAATAATAAAGATACGCGAGATTATTGAGGCTAGTTGCGATGTGGGGATGGGCCTCACCTAGCAGTTGCTTCGCTATCGATAGAGCCTTTCGGAAAAGTGGTTCTGCTTCTCTATACCGACCTTGAATCCGATATAGTTCCGCTAAATTATCGAAGGTGGTAGCGGTATAGGGATGATCATCTCCCCATAGCTTTTGAAGCAGTGCCAGAGCCTCTTGAAAAAGTGGTTCTGCCTCACTGTAGCGCCCCTGTAAATTATATAGCAATGCGAGATTGTTAAGTATGGAAGCGACAAGAGAATCAGCAGCATCAGGCAGCTGTCTTCTTAATGCCAAAGCCTCTTGATAGAGCGCTTCTGCCTCGTTGTAACGCCCTTGTGCTCGATATAGTTCCGCAAGATTGTTCAAACTTCTAGCTAAATTGGGATGCTCCTTACCAAATAGCTTTTCCTCCAGCAATATTCCCTCTTTGTAGAGCGGTTCTGCCTCACTGTAACGCCCTTGTGACTCATATACCAATGCGAGATTGTTGAGACTTGCGGCAAATAAAGACACAAAATCATGACGGTTGGAGATAATATCGGGATGATTACTACTCAACAGCTGCTTAAGAAGCGACAATGCATCTGTATGGAGTGATTCCGCTTCACTGTAGCGCCCCAACAGCTCATATAGACTTGCAAGCTCATTAAGGCTAACGACAACCGCGCGAGGGTTATTGCCCAAGCGATCAAGTGTCACTGTTAAGCAGTCTCGCAACCATTTTTCTGCTTGTTCGTAAGCTCCCTGACTTCGGTAAAATGAACCTAATCCCCTTAAAGGCCACACCAAAGCCCCAGCCTCAAACCACTGCTGCCAGGCGTTAGCGGTTTCGGCCAAGTGAGGTATGGCTGGCGTCACTGCTAAAATTTGGTCGCGGGTTAGGAAATGAGCTTGGGGCATTTGCTGGGCCACTTTTACCATTCTTTTGCAATAGGCTCGCTTGAGCCTCTCGGCATCTGGCCACTGCTCTAGTTTAGTACGAAAAAATTCTCGAATTAGCTGGTGCAACTGCACCTTCACCGGAGCGGCAGGGCTGCTCACCACAGTTAGCAAGCTACGATCTACTAATCCCTCATCGCGCCAGTGCTCAAGCCTGTCTAAATCATCAGTTTTGTTCTGATTATTGATAGGCAGCCAAATAAGACTTATAGGCTGCTGCATCAAAGATGGGTTATGGCTTTTGTAATGGTTTTCAATCCATTCCCAAGGGATAGGCGCTAAGGCATAGAAGCAAAGATGATAAGTAAGTTCTTTAATAGGATCATCCAGGTCTTGCCAACTCAGCTCAAAAGCAGCAGCTACGCTTTCATGGGTGGCAGTCATGTCGGGCTGAGCCTGGCACAGGGCTCTGGCAGCCAGGCGTTTTTCGTTGAGTTGCTGCTGCATTTTAGCCAGAGTCCACCCTGGCTTGCGGGCTAAAAAGCGGCCTACCAACTCTAGGCCCAGGGGCAGGTAGCCCAGCCACTCGCAGAGGGCTTTAGCGGTGTCGAGTTCCTGGTTTACCCGATTGCCCCCAATCAGCGACTTCAGCAGCTTTAAAGAGGCCGCCTCACTCAGCACATCGATCTGAACTGTCTGTATGGAAGTGCCTAACTGCAAACGGGTGGTAAGCAGCACCCGAAAGCGGGTTTCTTGGGGTGGCAGGTAGGTTTTGATAGCGGCGTAGGCGGCATTCTCGTTGGGGCCGCTAACGTCATCAATAACAACTAGAACATCGCCTCCGGTAGGCCAGTTATCCCAGCAGAACTGCACCTGACGAGGCAAATCGCTATCAGTTCGCACGGTCAACCGCAACTTGTCTGTGGCAAAGTTGACGACTTGGGTGCCAATATCTTGCTCTTTGGCCTGAAGCCAGCAGATGCCACTAGGGTAGGTGCCCAAGCCGCGATGATGCAGCGCATATTGCAGGGCTAGCTCAGTTTTGCCAATGCCCCCCATGCCACGCAGGGCGGTAATTGCTAGGCGATCGACCTGATGTAGTTGGGTATGTAGGTCGGTCAGATCCGTTTCGCGTCCGACAAACTCCACCGCGCCGCTGCGGGGTAGGTTGTTGGGGATGCCGCTGATTTGGGGCTGTTGCCGCTCGGCGATCAGCTTGTTGAGCACCGCCTCTAGCGTTGCTGCATCCACATTGAGCTGGTCGCCAATATAGGCGGTGCCGCCCTGCACCATGACCTGATATCCCTTGGCCTGCCCTAGGTTGAGCTGAGTAGTGGCAGCGGTGGACGGTGCCCCCTGCAATGCGGCCAGCAATTCTTGCAAAGCAGCATCGGGCAGGTCGTTCAGAATGGTCTGGATTTGATCTTTGGGGTTGGGCATGAGCGGGGGCAGTGGGGGCCTCTCGTTGCCAAAAGTGGTGGTGGACAGTGCCCACCCTACGGGGTGGTGGGTGGGGTGTTGTGGATGTTGATGTCGCCGATGTAGGCGGTGCCGCCTTCGACGTTGGTTTGCCAGCCTTTAGCGTTGTCGTAGTTGTTTTGGGTCATGGTGCTCTGGTCGATCAGCTTGCCTGCGTTAATCTCTTGAGCCAGCACTTGCACGTCGCGGGCAAAGCTGGGATCTTCATCCATCGCTACTTGCAGGTAGGCAGCGATTTGGTTCACTTGCTCTGGGGTAATTTTGGCGGTTTTGTCGAGAGTGGCTTTGACCTCCTCAATGCGTGGCTTGCCGCTGAGCTTTGACCAAATGCGCTTCAGCAAAATATCCATTTTGGCGATTGCCTCGGTCGAAAACTTTTTGGCCAGCTCCCCAGCCGCCGAGTCGATAAACTTTTGAAAGGCCAGAGATGCGATCGCACTGGCGGTAATGGTCGTAACGGGGTCAGTCATACCAGGTTCCTGCCAGTTCTGTACTTTGTCTTCAATCCCGGAAGTTGAGATTCCGAGGAATTTACCCCAAGTGTCGAGTAATTTTCTCGAAACGTCGAGTTGTTTACTCCAGATGCCGAGTTGTTTTCTTGAAGCACCGAGTTATTTTCTCGAAGCACCGAGCGATCTGCTCCACCTTCCGAGTAACTTTCTCGGAATGCCGAGTAATTTTCTCGAAGCGCCGAGTCTTTTTGCTGAAACACCTTAAAGGCGGGGGCGATCGCCCCAATCAACCTGCCGCAAAGCTATCGGGCAAGTCCTTCAATGCCTTACCGTGCTCTAGCAATAGTGCATCTAGCGCCTTCATTTGGGCAATGGTAAACGACGGCACGCTATCGCCAGTCTCCCATCGGCTAATGGTGCGGGCTGAGGTACCAATTCTGCGGGCAAAGTCTTCCTGAGACATGCCCATCTCTTCCCGCAATTTCCTAAGTGGCGATTCTTCCATTTCAGCCGCAGTTTGCCTTGTCATCCAGTGAGAGAACAAGACAAGCTGTCTAGACAGCTTGACAAATAGACGAGTTGTCTAGACAATGTGTCTAGTTGCTAATCAGCAGCGAACCCGGCATCCATCGAGCGCTGAGGTGCGTGAGTTCCTGCTGTCGTGCCCCATTCTACCGTTACCCATCCTGTTCTTTTGCCATCTGCGATCGCGGGGGCCTAGTTTTTGCTGCCCGTGAGGTCGCTGAAACGCTGTGGCTGGGTGGTGGGCAGTGCCCACCCTACGCTTTGTTCTGCTGTTGAGGACTTTCTAAATGTTGCAAGCTCAATCTTTTTTGCCGCCCTACATCCAGGGGGCGGCACAGACTCCGCTGCCTACAATTCCTTTAGCTGTGGTGTCGCACCGCCGACTGCGGCACTACCTGGTTGGCTCCCCCGACGACACCCAGCACGCCATCGATCGCCTACACCTGCTCGGCTACCTCGAGCGCGTCAGCTGGAGCCATGCGATCGACATTCCCGAAAACGGCCTGATCATTCGCCCCGACGTCGGCGATGTGCTGCGCTACAGCCAGCGCGATCGGGTGATGGGGTAAGGGGGTGATGGGATAAAGGTTGGAAAGAGGTAGGTTGGGTTAAACGCAGTGAAAACCCAACACCAGGGCTAGTTTTGTTGGGTTTTGCTTCGCGCCACCCAACCTACTCTGCTCTGCGGCCAGAGGTAGGGTGGGCAGTGCCCACCACTGAGGAAACTGCTTCCTAAAAGCTGCCTTAGCTAAAACGGCACGGTGGAGTCCAGAAGAATAGCATCCATTCTGTGCGGATGCGTAAATTGCAGCGATTGAGCGTGCAGGTGTAGCCGCTGCCCCGGTTCGCTCTGGCCGTAGAGGCGATCGCCCCAAATTGGCGCATTCAGCCCATGAGCCGCATGCACCCGCAGCTGGTGAGTGCGCCCCGTCAGTGGGTAAAAAGCAATTCGCGTCAGCCCTCCCTCGCGGCTCAGCATCTCAAACTTGGTTTGGCTGGGCTTGCCGTGCTGCCAATTTACCTGTTGCCGAGGCCGCTGCGTCGGGTCGCCCCACAGCGGCAGGTCAATGATCCCCGACGATTCGGCAACATTCCCTACCACGATCGCCTGGTAGGTCTTCTGCACCCGGCGCTGCTCAAACTGCTGGCCGAGCTGGCGGTGAGTGTCGGCATCGAGCGCCAGCACCAGCACCCCAGAGGTGTCTTGGTCGAGCCGATGCACAGGTTGCAAAAACGCTCCCTCGGGCAGGGCTGATCGCAAGCGGGTGAGCACACTGTCTTGGCGATCGCGGTAGCGCCCCGGCACCGACAGCAGCCCCGCCGGTTTATCCACCGCGATCATCCACAGGTCTTGATATAGAACAGTAATCTCAAACCCTGGTTGAACGTCCCCAGCTTGCGGGGGTTGTAGGGGCGCAGCATGCTGCGCCCCTACGGGGATGTCTGCCATCTGCAAAACCTGAGCCGACAATCCCGACAGCAAAAACCCCATGATTGGCTGGCAGCGATCGGCGCAGGCCCCATAAAATTCGCCCGGCTGCTTGTCGCCCTGAGCCGATCCCCACCAAAACTCAGCCATCGCCAGGGGCACCAGACCGTGCTGAGCCGCCGCGTGCAGCAGCTTGGGCGCACAACAATCGCCGGTGCCCGTGGGCAGATTTCCTTGCCCCGCTAAATTTTGGATGGCTAAGGATTCGCCTGCAAAGTTGGTGAGGGTATAGGCCGCGTGCATCTCGGCCTGAAGCTGGCGGGATAGGGCGCGGCGCTGTCGCCTAAGGTCAGCGATTTCGGCATCGGCAGATTGGATAGTGGCTTCTAGAGGGGCAAGGCGATCGCCCCACCGCTGCTTAAACTGCCGCAGCTCGGCCTTATCGCCCCGGCTCTCTTGCTCCAGTGCCGTCAGAGCGTCCGTAAGCACATCTCCAGTAAGGATGCTAGCTAAGGTTTGGCGCTGGAGATCGCGGGCCTGTTTGCGATCGCGGTGCCGCTGGTTCAACACCTGGCGAGCCTCGGCCAACTCCTCTTGCAACTGAGCGTAAGCCTCCCGCTCTGGCAACCGCTGCAACACCAGCAGGCGGTCTTTGATCACCTCCAGCGCATTGAGGGTGCGGGCCTCTTGCAGCGCTACCTCATGCCTTCCCGGTATCGGCGGCACCCAACCAGGCACCCGCTCTTGCCCCTGCCACAGCCCCGAAAACGCCTTGAGCACCCCGGTTTGCCCATCGGGCGATTGCACCACCAGCACCCCAAACATCTTGCCCTCGGTTGCGTGGGCGTCGCCGAGCTGGGCCATGAGGGCTTGGGCGATCGCCCGAGCCAGCGCCGTGCGGGGCAGTTGGTAGTGCTGCCCCGTGCGGGGGCAGTAGCCCTGGTAATAGTAGTCAGCCGCCTCTAGCTCAGGCAGCTGCACCCCGTCTAAAAAAGCGTTGAGGGCATGAAAGGGTAAGTCAGGCACAGCTAGAGAAGCCTCTAATCCTTTTGACTGTAGGGTTCCTGCTGGGCGCCATGATTTCTGTCGAAGTGAAGAGCAAGATCTATCTAAGAGGAGATTGGGAATCAAATTGGCGCTGATAAAGTTACGGAGCGTGATGCTTCGCTTGAGCATCGCCCCCTACCTTCGCCTACAAAAGATTATTCCCCATGAGATCAGACCTCAAAGTTGGAGCCATTCTCCAAGACAATGGACAGTGCCATTTTACACTTTGGGGGCCTGAGCTAGACTCCGTCGAGCTGCGGCTTCTCTCGCCTAAAAAAGCCTCCTTTCCTATGCAGAAAAGTGAGGAAGGCTATTGGACAATTTCGGTTGATGACGTGGCCGAAGGCACACAATATCAGTACTGTCTAAACGAGGCCGATGTGCGGCCCGATCCAGCTTCGTTTTATCAGCCCGAGGGGGTACATGGCCCCTCGGCGGTGGTCGACCTCAACACTTACAAATGGGGCGACGAAGCCTGGAAAAATATTCCCTGGTCAGACTACGTTATCTACGAAATGCACGTCGGCACCTTTACCGCCGAAGGCACCTTTGACTCAGCGATCGCCCAGCTAGCCGACCTCAAAGCCTTGGGCATCACTGCCGTCGAAATTTTGCCGGTGGCGCAGTTCCCCGGCGAGCGTAACTGGGGCTATGACGGTGTGTTTCCCTACGCCACCCAAAACTCCTACGGCGGCCCCAACGGGCTCAAGCGCCTGGTCGATGCCTGCCACCGCGAAGGGCTGGCGGTGATTTTAGACGTGGTCTACAACCACCTGGGGCCAGAGGGCAACTACACCGGCAGCTACGGCCCCTACACCACCAACAAATACAACACCCCCTGGGGCAACGCGATCAACTTTGACGACACCTGGTCGGACGGGGTGCGGCACTACTGCATTCAAAATGCGCTCTACTGGCTGCGCGAGTTTCACATCGACGGGCTGCGGCTCGACGCCATTCACGCCATCTACGACTTTAGCGCCAAGCACCTGCTGGCCGAGATGGCCGAGGCCGTAGCGGAGCTGTCTGAGCAGGTGGGCAAGCCGCTCTATGTCACCGCCGAAAGCGACCTCAACGACACCCGCATTATTCGCCCCGCCGAGCAGGGGGGCTTTGCCCTACGCGCCCAGTGGAGCGACGATTTTCACCACGCGCTGCACACGATGATTACCGGCGAACGCTACGGCTACTACCAAGACTTTGGCACCTGCGAGGCCCTGGCGACGGCAATTCGCGATCGCTTTGTCTATAGCGGCACCTATTCACCCTTCCGGCATCGACGACACGGCAACTCTGCCACCGATTTGCCCTCCGATCAATTCATTGTCTGCGCTCAAAACCACGACCAAATTGGCAATGCGAAGGGCTGCGATCGCCTCACTAAACTGGTGCCCTTTGATGCCCTCAAACTGACGGCGGGAGTACTGCTGACCTCGCCCTATATTCCCCTGATTTTCATGGGTGAAGAATATGGTGAAGAAGCCCCCTTTAACTACTTCATTGACCACAGCGATCCCGACTTAATTGAGGCTGTTTACGAGGGGCGCAAACGCGAGTTTAAAGAGGCCCATGGCTTTGGTGAACCCGCCCCCGCCCACGAGGTGGCCACCTACGAAGCGTCAAAATTAAACTGGCATCTGCGCGGCGAAGGCAAGCACAAAACGATGTTGAGCTACTACCAACGTCTGCTGGAGCTGCGGCGACAGCTCAAGCTCAATGCGCCGTCCTATTCCAAAGATATGGAGATCAGCAGCGACGAAGACACGAAAGTGATTGTCTATCGCCGGGCGATCGCCGATGGGCATCTGCTGTGCCTGATGAACTTCAACCAGAGCGCCAGCGTTATCGACCTGGCAGCGCCCCAGCAGCCCTGGATGTTGACCTTTGACTCCGCCGCCGCCGAGTGGGCTGGGCCAGGCTCATCCCTTCCCGAAAAAATCACCGAGGCCCAGTCTATAGAAGTGCCCCCGCTTGGGTTTGCCCTCTACACAACGATGTAGGAGCGGTTGACTCTCTAGACACTCTGGGTTATACCAAGGCCAGCTTGAGAGCTATCGGCCCCAGCGGCAATTCCGGCCTGGCACAGGTTATCTAATCGTTCATCCTTTCTGAGTTCGCCATGCGTATCCCTCTCGCAACCTACCGGCTTCAGTTCAACCCAGATTTTGGGTTTGCTGCGGCCCAAGATATTGTGGAATATCTCAAAAACCTTGGGGTTTCAGATATCTACGCCTCGCCGATTTTCAAAGCGCGAAAGGGCAGTACCCACGGCTACGATGTGGTTGACCCCACCCAGCTCAACCCCGAGCTAGGCGGCGAAGCGGCGTTTCAGCCGCTGATTGATACGGTGCACCACCACGGCTTGGGTTGGCTGCAAGACATTGTGCCCAACCATATGGCCTACGACGGCCAAAACCCGTACCTCATGGACATCATGGAGTACGGCCCCGACTCAGAATATTTCAACTTCTTCGACATTGAGTGGGAAGGGCCAGAGGAGCTGGGGGGCCGCGTCTTAGCCCCCATGCTGGGCGATTTTTACGATCGCTGCCTCGAGCGGGGCGAGATTCAGCTCAGCTACGACGAGACTGGGCTGAGCGTCAACTACTACGGCCTGCGGTTTCCGGTGCGCATCGAGTCCTACGGGCGGTTTTTGAGCTATCAGTCGGGGCGGCTGGCGCAGCAGCTCGACACCAGCGATCGCACCTTCGTCAAGATCTCGGGCATTCTCTACCTGGTTAAAAATGCGATCGTTGATCTCAAGGGCCGTGAATATCGCGACCAGGCTCAGTTTGCCAAAGGGCTGCTGTGGGATGTCTACCAGGAAAGCGACGCCGTTCGCGAATTCATTGACCAGAACCTGGTGATCTTTAACGGCACTCCTGACCAGCCCAGCAGCTTTGATCTGCTCGACGAACTGCTCTCAGAACAGTTCTACCGCCTGTCGTTTTGGAAGGTAGGGGCTGAGGAACTCAACTACCGGCGGTTCTTCACCGTCAACGAGCTGATCTGCCTCAAGATCGACAACGAAGAGGTCTTTGACCAAACCCACGACCTGATCTGCAAGCTGGTCAAAACCGGCGATTTCACCGGCGTCAGAATCGACCACATCGACGGGCTCTACGACCCCACCCGCTATCTAGAGCGGCTGCGCCAGCGGCTGGGCGACACCTACATCGTCATCGAGAAAATTCTTGAAGATGAAGAAACCCTGCCCCCTGAATGGCCAATTCAGGGCACCTCTGGCTACGACTCGCTGATTCAGCTCAACGGCGTTTTTTGCCAGCAGGACAACCAAGACGCTTTTACCCACATCTACCAACAGCTGACCGGCGAAAACACCCCCTACCCCGAGCTGGTAGCCGCCAAAAAACGGCTGATTGCTGAGACCAACCTGGTTGGCGACATCAACAACCTGGCGCGGTTTCTCAAGCGTGTCTGTCAGCAATATCGCTACGGGCGCGACCTCACCCTCTACGGCCTCCGCACCGCCATCGAAGAAGTGCTAATTGCCTTCCCGATCTACTGCACCTACGTCAACCAGGAGAAGATCTCTGAGCGCGACTTGGCTTACGTGCAGGAGTCCATTGAGGCCGCCCGCAAGCGCATTCCCCAGCTAATCAACGAGCTCAATTTAATCGAACGATTCCTATCGCTCAACTTTGAAGGCTCGCTGCCCGAGGAAGAAAAGGCCCAGTGGCTGCACTTCGTCATGCGCCTGCAGCAGTTCACCGGCCCGCTGATGGCCAAAGGCTTAGAAGACACCCTCTTCTACGGCTACAACCGCTTTATCAGCCTGAATGAGGTGGGTGGCACACCGGGGCATTTTGGCCTGTCCATGCGGCAGTTTCACCAGCGGCAGCAGCAGCGGCAGCAGCAGTGGCCCCACGCCATGAACGCTAGCTCGACCCACGACACCAAGCGCAGCGAAGACGTGCGCGCTCGGCTCAATGTGCTGTCTGAGATTCCTAGCGAATGGGAAACGGCCGTCAACCTCTGGCGCAGCCTCAACGGCAGCCACAAGACGGTGGTGCGCGACCAGGTGGTGCCTGACGCCAACGACGAATATTTTCTCTATCAAACCTTAGTGGGGGCGTTTCCGTTTGAGGATAGCGAGCTGGCGAGCTTTAGCGATCGCGTTGCCGACTACGTGGTCAAAGCCGTGCGCGAAGCCAAGGTGCACACCGCCTGGCTGCGCCCCGACGCCGACTACGAAGACGGCTATGTGGCCTTTGCCCGCGCCATTTTGACCCCCGGCGAAAAGAACAATTTTCTGCCAGAGTTTCGCAAGTTTCAGCAGCGGATTGCCGAATACGGCATCTACAACTCGCTCTCCCAGGTGGTGCTCAAGCTGATGCTGCCGGGGGTGCCCGACCTCTACCAGGGCCAGGAACTGTGGGATTTTAGCCTGGTCGACCCCGACAACCGCCGCCCCGTCGACTACAATCTGCGTCGTCACTGGCTCCAGGAACTGCAGCAGTGGGGCGATCGCGCTGCCCTGCTCAAAAACCTGCTGGAGTATCGCCAAGACGGACGCATTAAGCTGTGGATTACCCACTGTGGGCTGGCGGCGCGGCAGGCCTACCCCCAGCTGTTTGAGCAGGGCGACTACCAGCCGCTGTTTGCGCGCGGTGATGCGGAAGAGCACATTTTGGCCTTTGCCCGCCAGTGGGACGACCAGTGGGTGGTGGCGATCGCCCCCCGCTTTCTCACCAGCCTTGCCGAGCCGGGAGAGTATCCCATTGGCCAGGTGTGGGGCGAGACCACCCTGGCCCTGCCGGGGAACGCCTCCCAGTGGAAGAACTGGATCACCGGCGATACCTTTACCGCTGCTGAGGACGCCAAGTTGTCAGAGCTGTTGGCCACTTTTCCGGTCGCCATCTTGATAGCTGAGTAGCCCAGCGACGGCGGTCTCCGCCACGACTCTGCCCCGGCAGCCCCTAGTCCTCCCGGGGCTGCTTGGGCTTGACGCTGTTTAACCCAACCCAAGCACTGCCTATGCTCTTGCAGACTTCATCGATTCTCGAATCTCCCACTATCGCCGCGATTAAAACCTACATTCGAGATCAGTGGCAGGTGTTGACTCGTTCCCACGACCAGCTGCTCGCCGCCGCCTACGACGAAAAAATTGAGCATGAGAAAGATGGCCCCTGGCTGCTCTACATTTCTGGCCAGGAGGATCTTGAGCAGGTGGTAGAGCGGCTAAAACAGTCGGTGCCGCCGGAGGATTTAGCGCAAGTTTCGGTCAGAAACCTGCCCCTGGAGTGCGAGCAGATCGACAACCACGGGCTACTCTATCTGCCGGGCGACTACGTGGTACCGGGCGGACGGTTCAACGAACTCTACGGCTGGGATAGCTACTTTATTTTGCTCGGTCTGCTGCACGACCAGAAGTACGCCTTAGCCCAAAGCCTGATTGAGCAGTTGCTCTACGAGGTCAAGCACTACGGCACTGTGCTCAACGCCAACCGCACCTACTACCTCAACCGATCGCAGCCGCCGCTGCTGTCGCCTATGGTGCTGGCCTGGTACGAGCACTGCCAAGATACTGGCTGGCTACTCAGCACCCTGCCCCAGCTCGAAAGCTACTACTACTACTGGGTGGTGCCGCCCCACCTCAATCAGGCCACCGGGCTATCGCGATACTTTTCTGTAGTCAGTGGCCCCGCCCCCGAGGTTTTGTACTCCGAGCTTGATGAGCAGGGTCGCAGCCACTTTGACCGGGTGAAAGCCTACTACCGCGACCATGACGTCACCGACTACGATGCCTCGCTCTACTACGACTCTGAGGCCGACGAGCTGACCGATCTGTTTTACAGGGGCGATCGCGCCATGCGCGAGTCGGGTCTCGACCCCACCAATCGCTTTGGCCCCTTCAGCGTCGATGTGATCCACTACGCGCCGGTCTGTCTCAACGTGCTGCTGCACCAGATGGAGCAAGATCTGGCCCAGATTCACGATATTTTAGGGCACTCTGCCCTGGCCCAGCAGTGGTGCGATCGCGCCGACTACCGCAGAGAGCTCATTGACCGCTACCTGTGGAGCGAAAACACCGGCTTTTACCTCGACTACAACTTTCGAGAACGCTGCCACTGCCGTTACGAATACGCCACCGCCTTCTATCCGCTGTGGAGCGGTGCGGCTTCCCCAGAGCAAGCCCAGCGTTTAGTGGACAATCTGCCTGACTTCGAAGCCGCTGGGGGATTTAAAACCAGCAATGTTGTCTCCGGCAACCAGTGGGATGCTCCCTTTGGCTGGGCACCCTTCCAATACTTTGTGGTGAAAGGCCTGCTGCGCTACGGCTACAAAGCCGAGGCCCTACGTCTGGCCGAAAAATTTGTTTCCATGCTGGTCAAAGACTTTGAGCGCTGCGGCGTGCTGCTCGAAAAGTACAACATCGAAACCTGCACAGGCGAAGTATCTAACGACATTAAGTTTGGCTACAGCACCAACGAAGTCGGCTTTGGCTGGACCAACGGCGTCTTCTTAGAACTGCTGGCCGTTTTGGAAGAGCAGCACTGACGTAGCAAAGCCATTCCCGTTGCTCACGCAACTAAAGACTAGAAACTGGGCACTGTATTAAGGCTAAAGTCCTAGGCCTACTCGTCATGATTGCTAAAGAGCTGGATCCTATTGCCCCCAATGCCAGTAAGCAGGTGCAGGCGGGGCACAGGGCAGAAGAACAAATGGCGTTTTACCTGCGCCGGGCATTCGGCGAGGATCCTAACATCAAGGTAATAAATGGATTGCGGCTAGAGCGCCGAGGAGAGGTGGCCCAAATCGACCACCTGCTAATAAGCACCCACGGCTTTATTTTGATCGAGAGTAAGAGCGTCACCACGCAAATTCGGGTCAATGAGCAGGGGGAATGGTCGCGCCAGGTAGGGTCAGTTTGGCAGGGCATGCCGTCTCCCCTGCTGCAAGTTGAGCGCCAGGCAGAGTTGCTCAAGGCCCTACTGAACGACCACGTTGATCAGTTTTTCCGCAAAGTACTCACGCTCCAATTCACCTTTGCCTCAGTTCCCTTTGATGGGCTAGTCGCTATTTCTGACATCGGGGTGATTCAGCGTCCTCCCGGTTTTGCCACTCAGCAGGTACTCAAGGCCGATCAAATTACTAAACGAATTCAGGAAATGCATGCCGCCTATCGTCGGGCCAGCAGTTTATTCTCCCTCAACGTGAGGGATGCCGGGGCCGAATTTAGCGACAGGAAAGTAACCAACCTAGCGGAATTTTTGCTGCAACAGCACAGTCCTCAACCTCAGCTACCCCCTCTAGAGGCTCCTACAGCTCTGCCCAATTCTGTAGAACCACCCTCTATTTCGAGACCTAAGCAGGTTGTTCTTCCCGTCGCCAAATCGCAGTCTGATCAATCACCCTTACCCCGACCTCAAACGGCACCAGCTCCAATTACCCTCAAGGATTCTGCCTCAACTACCGTCAAACCCCAGACGCAACCAGCCCCTTCACCTCAACCACAGACAACCCCAGCACGAGCTGTTCCATCATCCGCCGAGACCGCTTTAGTTCCCGCCTGTCGCGCCTGCGGCAGCAGCCACTTAGCCGTTGTCTACGGCAAATATGGCTACTATTTCAAGTGTGCCGATTGTGAGGGCAACACCCCGATTAAAGTGAACTGCGCCAATGGCGAAAAGGCCAAAATTTCCAAGCGAGGGCGAGAGTTTTATCTAGTGTGCCAAGACGCACCACACCCCCAGCTCTTTCACGTCAATCCCGAAACTTAAGCGGTGCATAACCAATACGCAGCGCAATGCTACTTGAGACTAGCTACTCAGCGCCTAGCGACGGCTACATAGGTGTCTCCCCGCAGAAGGATGGCAAAGCTAGGCCCCTTACCTAAGCTAAAGGCATTGTATGGGAGGCATTATGGGCGTTCGCAAGCGGATATTTATACTGAGTTCTGCGATTGGCGCTGGTATTGTCACTATCGCCATTGGGTTAATTCTTTGGAGCACTACCCTATCCCCAGCCAGCCAGGCCAAGGTTATCGAGCCTAAGCCAGCACCCATTCAGCTCGAACAGGCCGCTAACCAAGCAGAGGACCTCTCAAAAGATGTCTACAGCGGGCTTGACACTACTAAGAAGATTATTGGTAAGACTGAACCTCGTAACGAGGCTATCGAGCGTGGCCGAGACGCCGCTAGTCAAAAAATGAAGGAACTGAGCGATCGCGCCCGTCAAGCAGAGGAATCTGGGGAAGACGTGCTGTCTGCTACTGACAAGCGCGTGCTCAAGCACATCTCGGAGTAAGTTGGCCAACCCTTGCTATCAGACCCTGCCTCCTAATCGACCACTCATTAGGATTCAGGCAAAAGAAATTCAAGCGATTGGGGTGCAACACTTACATCAATCACGATGGAGCCATCTGGCGACGCTAAATCACCCTTAGACAAAATTTTGTCATCAGCGTGGATATCAAATTCTTCTCCCCGAATCTGTAAGTGCTGACCCTGATACTGTGTGAACGGAGCTAGATCGCATTTGCCAGCTAAGCAGTCTGTCAGATAGTTAGTAATTTTATTTTGTTGGCCTTCTCGCACCAGCACAACAGTCAACAGCCCGTCATTAAGGCTTGTAGTCGGGGCAAGGTGGAGGTTGGGTCCAACATATTGAATGTTCATAACCTCCAGCAAGACATATTCACCTGAAATATCTTTGCCATCCAAGGAAAGGGTTAAGGCTCGGGCAGGACATCGAGAAACGCGCTGTTTCAACAGGTTTAAAACAGTCGTCAATTCGTCTTCAGCGCTTTCTGTATGCTTTAGATGCCCGCTGTTCTCAACCTTAGACATGGTGTGAGCAAATAGTCCCATACCTAAACTTTCAATTAACTGAGTTGTGCCCCAGGCTCCGCTGGCGATCGCACTATCAGACTTAATGCGTTGCGCAGTGGCCCATCCTTCAACAAGCTGCTCTAGAGGGATGTCCATCAAGCCCAACGTTTTGGCAATATTATTGGCTGTCCCTAGGGGCAAAACAGTCATTGGAATATTTTGCCCAACCAGTCGTTGGGCCACCTGACCCACAGTGCCATCCCCCCCAGCAGCGACTACCAAATCGCCAGGGTTTTCCAAGGCGGCAACCCAGTTGTCGTGTTTGGCCGACTGGTAGTTAACGTCATAACCAGCCTGCTCAATTAAAGATAAAAGTACATCTTTGGAAGGTTGATTATCATCACCAGCC
Source organism: Nodosilinea sp. FACHB-131 (assembly GCF_014695395.1). Taxonomy (GTDB): domain Bacteria; phylum Cyanobacteriota; class Cyanobacteriia; order Phormidesmidales; family Phormidesmidaceae; genus Nodosilinea. The sequence continues at coordinate 237,167 of NZ_JACJOF010000016.1, read as the reverse complement.
TTGGAATTATGGATCAGCGTAACTTCCATAAAAATTCTCTAAAAAGCCCAAAAACAGGATTTGACCAGTCTAGAGCCTGTGGCCCTGCCATCCCTCAACACAGAGGCAGATGGTGGTAACACTAAAGGAGGAAAAGAGGTTTAGATGCGAATACTTATTGCTAACGACGACGGAATTTACAGCCCTGGTATTGCAGCCTTAGCAGAGGTAGCCGCAACCTTTGGTCAAGTGCGTATTGTTGCGCCCGATGTAGAAATGTCCTCGGCAGGGCACTCCATTACGGCTTCGCGCCCCCTCTCCTACAAGCGCACACCACTGCAAGATTTTGAGGCCTACCGCGTCAACGGTACCCCCGCCGACTGCGTAGCACTGGGCGCTTACAACTGGGACAAAGTAGACGTAGTGCTGTCAGGTATCAATTTAGGCAGCAACCTAGGCAATGCGATGTGGCATTCGGGTACCCTCGCGGCAGCCAAGCAGGCCGTTCTGCTGGGGCTGCGCGGCATTGCCCTCAGTGCGCCCGCGATCGAGAGCGAGCCCGATTTTGACCTGCTAAAACCTCATCTAGCCAAGGTTTTAGAGCTACTCTTGCCAGATCCAGATCTAGCTTTAGTCAACGTCAACTTTCCCGACCATGCCCCTCAGGGCCTGCGCTGGACTCGTCAGTCAGTGCGGCAATACGATGGCCAGGTCATGCCTAGTAAGGATCCGATGGGCCGGCAGCACTTCTGGTTCACCGTGGTACCGATGGAGGCCCCTGAAGCGGGGACCGATCGCTGGGCTGTAGACCAAGGCTATGTCTCGATGACGCCCCTGCGCCTCGACTTAACTAACGAAGAAGCCCTATCCCAAGCACAGTTAAAACATCCCTGTGATTGAGTTCTATCCCCAATTGCAAAACTCTGGTCCACTTACCAAGACCGCCCAAAAGGGTAACAAGACATCCCTTTAAGCTGTCAGAATTTAGGCGAATAACCCCGCTCCTGCCTACGTTCACCGACAATTATTTAGACTCAATTCGACAGCAGAGGTGGACGACAACAGAGCAAATTTTAGCCCTAGTCGTTCACCATCTGTCGCGGTGCTACAGCACGGCAGGGGTTACCGTAGCAGATTTGCCCCGACGGCAGTGACTTCAACACGCTGCTGCGGGCCCCTACCACGCTATTGGCCCCCACCGTCACCCCAGGGGCCACAAAGCAGTCGGTCGCTACCCAAGCACCGTTCTCAACGGTCACTGGCGCAACTATCAAGCCAAAGCGAGGGTCGTGAATATCGTGGCTGCCGGTGCACAGGTAGCTTTTTTGCGAAATTACGCAGTGTTGACCAATGGTGATCTGGGCCAAGCTATAGAGCACCACGTCATCCCCAATCCAGCTGTGGTCGCCGATGCTCACATTCCAAGGGTAGGTGAACCGAGCCGTAGGGCGAATCACCACGCCCCGGCCAATGGTGGCTCCAAACCGGCGCAGCAGCCAGCGCCTTGGCCCATGGGAGGCGTGGGGCGTGAGGGGAAATAGCACCGCCTGCAACAGCCACCACAGCAGAATGACGACCTTCGATCGCCCCGGTTTGTACCACGACTGGTCGTAGGCATCGAGCCGCACCCAGGGGCGAGAGTCAACAGCGGCCTCTAAAGGGCTGGAATTAACATCAGGGGGAACCGTCATAATCAGCCGCCGCTAGAAGGTCTTAAGGGGCTGATTCTACCGAAATAATTGAGGGCTTAACTGCTGGCTGAGGCAAAGTCGCATTCTCTTTGGGGGTGACATTGAGTTGCCCACCAAACCGCCGCAGCTCGAACAGTTTTACCCCAATCTGGTACTCATACTGGCTCAGCAATCGCCCATAGATATAGCCAGCCCGCCCGTCTAAAAACCCTAGCCGCAGCACATAAAACAGCACAAACCGCAGCAGCGGTTTAAAGGGCAGTCGCACCCAAATCTTCTTAAGAAACCGCTTGCGCTGCACCGCATCACCAAACAGATTTGCGCCGATGGTGCCGCCGTCACCCATGCCGGTGAGCAGATTGTAGTAGACCTGGGCCTCCCAGTTGGAGTAGCGGTTGTGGCGGGCCAACCAGTGGTACAGATCACGAAAGTCTTCGTGGAGCATGTCGTGCTTGAGATAGCCCACGGCCCCCTCGATCATCACGTGCTCGTGCACTTCGTTATCGCCCGTGTTGGGGATATCGGCGGTTTGCAAATTTTCGTAGCGGCCCTTTTGGTGGCGAAACAGGCGCAGGTTCCAGTCGGGATATTTGCCACCGTGGCGAATCCAGGTGCCGAGAAAGAATACCCGGCGGTTGAGGTAGTAGCCGTCAAACTCGTGCCGCTGAATAGCGGTCTCAATCTCGTCCCACAGCTCTGAGGTAATGCGCTCGTCGCAGTCGACAATCAGCACCCACTCGTGGCTAAAGGGCAAGTTGTCTAAGGCCCAGTTTTTCTTTTTGGGCCAGTGGCCGTTGAAATCAAACTGCACCACCTTGGCTCTAGCAGCGGTGGCGATCTCGATGCTGCGATCGCTGCTCTGCGAATCCACCACAAAAATCTCCGCGGCCCGCTCCAGGCTGGCCAGACAAGCGGGCAGATTTTGCTCCTCATCCTTAGCCGGAATCAGCACAGAGATGGGGACTTTGGGGGTCGTCTTAGCCATGGTGAATTCCATTACACGAGGGGTTTACTCAACAAACACAGGGCGGTGCTCAGGGGCAGACCTTCGCCCCAGGGCGAGGCAACAGGTGGCGTAAACCGCCCACCACGTAGCCCAACTGCCCGTAGGCGTAGACCAAATTTTCGAACCGCAGCGCTGGATCAGACCAGTAGCGCCCGGCCTTGACCACCCCCCGCAGCAGACACAGGCTCCGCACCCGCACCCGCTCCAGCGTTAGGGTGTGGCTCAGCTGCTCGCGGTAGCATTCGCTGATGCCCTGCCACCAGCTACGGCGCAAAAACCAGCTCCGACGCAGCCGTTCGGGAGCCACGTTGTGGGCCACCTGCGCCTGGGGCACAAACAAAACCTCATGTCCAGCGGCCAGGGCTAGCTGAGTCAGGTGCAGTTCTTCATTTGAGAGCAGGTTTTTGCCCACTCGACCAAGCTGCGGGTCAAAGCCACCCACAGCCTCTAGAAAACTTTTTTTGACGCCGTAGTTGAGCCCTCGCGGGGTTTGACCTGGGTTGGTAATCAGTCGCGTCGTTGTCCCCAAATCGTAGGCCCCTAGGCTCTCAGACAGCGTGGATGACAGCCAGCGAGGCGGGGTCATATCCTGCGGCCAGATCAGGCTGACGTAGCCGCCCGCGATCGCCGCCTTGGGGTACTGCTCAAAGGCCGCCGCTAGGGCTGTCAGCCAGTGGGGGGAGGCTTCGGCATCGTCGTCGAGGTAGGCGAGAATGGTGCCCTTAGCGATCGCCGCACCCCGATTGCGCGCCGCCGACAGCCCCAGAGTGCTCTCGTAGACATAGGTCAACGCTGGATGGGGCAAGTAGGTTTCTACCACAGCCCTGGTGTCATCCGTCGAGGCGTTGTCCACCACAATAATTTCGTAGACGGCATAGGTTTGCGCCATTAGGCTGGCGATCGCCGCCCCTAGGTAGCGAGCCCGGTTGTGGGTGCAAATAATGGCTGAAATCAGGGGCTGAGTCATCGTCAACACTATTACCGTGGGGTTGCTAAATCAATTTCTCCCGCCCTGTCCAAACACCACAATGGGCAGCCTAGAACCGCGCTGATTCTAAACTGCCCATTTCAGTCTATAGACTACCGAAGCCCCCCGTCTGTGATGCAACGGACATCGCCAACCGGTTACTGGCGGTAGCTAGGGTGGGGTTGGTAGTAGACCTTCGCCCCTTGGTCCGCCACATAATGGCAGGCCCAAAACGATCGGGCAAAGCTTTTCCACACCGGCTCCTCAGAGCGACGGTAATAATCGCCCAAAATTGGCTTAATGGCCTCTGTTGCCGTCTTCAGGTGATAGTGAGGAATACCCAAGAAAATGTGGTGGGCCACATGGGTGCCAATGTTGTGGTGAATGGGGTTGATGAACCCATAGTCACGATCAATGGTCGACAGCGCCCCTTTAAGAAAGTACCACTCATCCCCTCGATACCAGGGAATATCTGGCTCGGTGTGGTGCAAGAACGTCACCAAATCAAGCCACACGATAAATACTAGGTAGGGAGCTATGTAGTAGGTCGCCAAAAACAAGAGCCCCTGGGTTAACCCGACCCAAGCCAGAAACACAACCATGGCCGACCAGCAGAAAGTGCTCACCAGCACATCACGCCGCTCAGAGGGGCGAAACAGCGGACTGCTGGGCATGAAGTGAGAGCCACTACGCCCCGACGACCGAAAGAACAGGTAGAACGGATAGGCAAACAACGCTCCGTAGAAACGCACCATCTTTTGCGCCCAGGGCATCGCTTGATAGGTTGACTCATCTATTGGGTACCAGCTTTCGTCAGTATCGAGGTTGCCTGTGTTGGCGTGATGGGTGCGGTGGCTAATTCGCCAGCCGTGGTAAGGCACCAGAATGGGCGTGTGGGACAGGTGACCGATCAGGTTGTTGAGCCACTTGTAGCGAGAAAACGACCCGTGGCCGCAGTCGTGGCCAACTACGAAAAGAGCCCAGAACATGGTGCCCTGAGCCAACCAAAAAACTGGGAAAAACAGCCAAGAATTGACCGCGTGGGCAACGGCATATAGCGCCGCGATAATCCCTAAATCTAAGAAGAAATAGGCCAGCGATTTAAGCACGGAAGGCTGAAAACAACGGGCCGGAATCGCCGCCTTGAGATCTTGAAGGGTAAAGTCTAGCTCCTGGGCTGAGCGAACGTAGGCCGAAAATTCTGCGTCTGTAGCTCCTGGAGGAACACGATCTACTTGCACGAAAGTACCAATTTAACCATAGAGACGAACGCCCAGCTGCTTCTAAAAAAATTGAGCGGGCGTTACACAGCTTAACTTTTCGCGGCATAAAATTCTATCCCGCCATGGAGGACCGTAGTCAGTAAGTTAAAGCAATCTTTTTGGTCAACGGGAGAAGCAATGGGTGGTTGAGGGCTCTGAGTCTGTCTGTTGGGACTACAGATAGATGAGCTTTATCAACACGATCGCAAAGCGAGCGCTGTGGTCTTAGGGTTTCTAGGAGGGGCGATCGCCGCTCTTGCCCTGGCAGCAGTCCTTAGTAAGAACTTAGGTTGGGGTGCTCCTCTACCCACACCGACACCGACCCACCATTGCAGCGAAACTCAGCCCAGCCGTCGCCATTGGTAGTAATAGTTTGAGAAACATGCCCAGTCAAGTCGTAGAACGTGGTGTTGGGCTTCCCCACCTCCATCCATTTGGTGCCCTCTGACCCGTTGCTCAGCAGCACCGCCATAGCGTGGGGATGGCTCTCAGAGCCAAGGCGAGTCCAGCCCACCACGTTCGGATGGTCAAAATAATCATACTGAGGGCCGTAGGCAAAGTGCTTGCGGCCAATCAGCAGCCGATCCAAAATTTCCCGATGAGAGTCCATCCAGATCTCGTACTCGTTGCCGTCGCGGCCCTTATCTACATAGTGGGCCCCATAATAGTCGCAGTAGAAAATACAGGGATAGCCTTCGCTTCGCAGCAAAATCAGCGCGTAGGCCAGGGGCTTGAACCAGGCCTCTACCACCGACTCTAGTGCTTGCAGTGGTTGGGTATCGTGATTTTCGACCAGGGTGACAGCCAGCAGCGGCATCTCTTTAACCACGGTGTTGTCAAAGATGGTGCGTAGGTCGTAGCTGTTGCCGGCCCTACTGGCCTTATAAAAGTTGTGGTGTAGCGGCGCGTCGAATAGGTCGAGCTGCCCGCCAGAGTTGCCGGCATACCAACTCAGCGCTCCGAGGTCGTAGGTCCAGTATTCGCCCACACAAAATAGATCGCGCTGGGCATAGTTTTCCAAGTGGGCCAACCAATCCACAAAGAAGTCACCACAGATGTGTTTGATAGCGTCTACGCGAAACCCATCTACTCCAACGTGGTCGAGCATCCACTCGCCCCAGTACTTCAATTCGCCGCTCACCTCAGGATGATCAATATCCAGATCACAGCCCATCAGATAGTCAAAGCTGCCCAGTTCCCAACTTACTTTGTCTTCAAAAGACTTGCCCTCAACCAGCCACACGGCTTTGTAGTTAGGTTCATAGCTGTTGTAGTCAACGCCGTCAAAGTGATACCAATGCCACTTCATGCTCGAGTATTTATCGCCCCGCCCCGGAAAGGTAAACCCTGTCCACGATTTGATCTTGCGCATATCTCCTAGAGCACGGTGGCGATTACCCGGATCCATTGGAGTCGCATTAAATTCCTCTTCACTATCGGCTGCCATTTTGTGGTTAAACACCACATCGGCGTAGATGTTAATCCCTAAGTCGCGACAGGCTTTGACCGCCGCAACATACTCATTCTTAGTGCCGTACTTCGTCCGCACTGTGCCCTGTTGGTCAAATTCCCCTAGGTCAAACAGGTCATAAACTCCATAGCCGACATCGTAACCCCCACCAATGCCTTTGTAAGCAGGTGGCAACCATAGAGCAGTAATGCCAGCATTGGCGAGGGCCTCGGCCTCCTCCTTGACCCGATTCCAGTGGCTACCGTCGGCGGCAGTATACCAGTGAAAGTACTGCATCATGGTGCCGTTAACCTCACCCTGCCTGCGCCGACTCCGCAATGCGTCGGCGTTAGCCTCCAGCCATTCCTGTAGAGACGCTTTAGCGGTTGCCGACCCTTCGGGAGTAGTGGGTTTAGAGCCGATCGCCTTAAACGTATCCTTGAGCTGCCGAAAGGGATTAGACATAGCGCCCTCAGGGGAATGTTTTTCCACCAGAATAGGGGTAAAGTCTAAAACTTAGGTAAAGCTAAGCTAAACTCCAGAAAACTCGGCTTCCCTAACCAAATTACTAAGATCTCGCCCCACTGGTTCTAACCTTCACGCGAATTAAGGCGTATGAGTTTTGGAGGTCACGGCATCCCTAGCCAAAAACCAAAAGCCACAGCGGAATAGTGAGCAGCAAACCTCCTGTAGACAGGGCAATGCTGGCTGCCGCCAGTTCTTGGTCAAGATCGTACTCCTCAGCCAAAATCAGTCCGGCAAACGCGCAGGGCATCCCCGACATCAGCACCAGCACTAGCACTGCATCCCTGGGCAGCCCTGCGCCCAAGGTCACAGCTCCTACTATCGCAGGCAGCACCAGCACCTTAAGCATCGCTGGCGCTAGCGCTGGCTGTAGACTGCTCCATCCCTGTAGCTGGCTTAGCCGCAGCCCCATCAGCACCAGCGCCACGGGAATTACCAGCCACATCGACTGGTGCAATGCATCGTCAACCAAGGATGGCCAGTCCCAAACTTGGGAAACTGAGCCTAACCCAAAGGCCCACAGCGACGGCACGGTCACCACGTCACGCAACTGCTGCCAACGCGACTGAGCGTGGGCACCACGTCCAAACCAGCTGGCTATAAATACTCCTAGTCCATAGGTGCCAACCACGTTTTGGGTCACGCTGTAGAACACAGCCCAGCCTAGGTAAGGGCCGCTGACTAGAGTAGGCACAATGGCTAGCCCGACAAACCCCGTATTGCCCAACATGGAAGCCAGCACGAAGCTACCTTGGCGGGGTTTATCGATCCAGGTCATCGTTGCGGTGTCAGACCACAGCGACAAGTCCTCCACCTGACTTGGGGACAGCAACTCTGGCCCTGGGGCAACCCCCAATTCGGCGGCGGCCTCAACTGGGATGGGAGCGGTCAGCGATCGCACCACCGTCAGCCCCGCTAGCCCCAGGCCCAGCCCTAGCCCTAGCGAAACAACGGTATACATTGGTGCTAGCCCTGTATCTTCCGCAAAGTGAGTTTGACGCGCTAGGGCAAAAATTTCGAGGGGAATGCCAACCCAGTACAATCCTCGTCCCAGCAATCGAGGTAACTCCGCCGGCAAAAATCGGCCTAGCCCAGCCCCTAGCCCCACCCAAATGACCAGCGGCAGATAGGCTTGAATCAGAGAATCACGCATTTTGGCAGTTCGCTATGGCACTTACCTTACTCAGTAGTTTACGGAGCTTTGGTCATGTTGATGTTATTTAGTGCGATCGCAGCTCGAGCCATAGATACGACTTCACCGCTAATCATCAAACGTCCAATGTGTTTTTAAACAGCATTGTCAATCCATCGGTTCTTAGTTTATTGCCCTTCTTCAAAAAGCTGAAGTGACCATAAGACAGTCACTTAGACAAAAACTTAGTTCAAAGAAGACCATTAAAATGCAACCAATTACAACATCAAGACGGGCTTAACGTATAAAAAAATGAGCCTCTTCTGAAAATGTACGGATGAGTTTCAATACTATTAATCTTGGCCTCACAAAACTGTATCAATCCTGTAAAAACAGGCTAGAAAACCCAGCGGTAGCTAGTTTTTTTGGTTTGATGATATCAGGTGGTTCAATCTGCGCGATCGCTGTCTAGCAACAGGCAACATCGCTTTGGCTCAAAGCTACCTCATCGTCATCAATAGGGATTGCATCACCGCTACCAACTGTGAAATTCTCCACAGCCTACAACGCTTCGATGCCCCTGCCAGCCCTCAGCAGGACAAACACCCTAGCCCCCGGTCTCCTTTGATGACTCCTTTCATGCTTAGTTAGGGAGTACATATTTGACTATGGCTACGTCTGCACCCCGTCCGTCGGTTGAGCCTCAGGTTGGCGTTTATGAGTGTGCCATCACTCTCAAGTTTCGTATTTTGGAAGAAAGCCACGTCATGGCCGATCGTGAGCACCTGCTAGACCAGCTAATCGACGCCTTTTCCTACGGCAGTGACGAGTTCGTTGAACAGCTTGACGCCCAGGTAGAGGTTGCCGAGGTTGCCGAACTCCAGGCATCACCATTGATGCGGCGACAGCTAATTCGGCTACGCAACTTGCCCTCAGCCTAAGAATATACCCTCCAGTTGACTGACCTTTAAGGGGCAAACAAAACGACCTAGTTCCCTCGGGGCTCTTAGCCCCGTATATTGATTAATAGGCCAGGGCAGAACCCGATTAGTTCCCTCTGGCTCAGTCGTTGTTGTAGCTTAGGCCCATGAATAGTTACCCCTCCCAACGAACCCATAGCCGCTGGATTCAGGTCTGTTGGAGCGCGCTCTTGAGCCTAGTTTTACCCCTGTTTTTCGTGCTAGGGCTATTTATTGAGCCCGCTGAGGCCGTAGCCGTCTTCCAAGTTCCAACTGTAGCGGCGGGCGAGTCTACCTGGGTGGTCGACGAAGCCAATATCATCAGCCGCATCAATGAAAACAAAATTTCGAGTCGTTTTAGCGAGCTGGCGGCCGCCACCGGCAACGAGGTCCGCCTCGTAACTATTCACCACTTTGACTACGGCGACACCATTCAAAGCTTCACCGATAAGCTGTTTGAGCGCTGGTACTCCACGCCAGAGGAGCAAGCCAACCAAACCTTGTTAGTCCTCGACGAAGTCACTAAAACCGTGGGCATTCGCGTCGGCGATCAGTCTGCGACTTTACTCACTGACGACATCGCCACTAGCGTTGCCCAGGAAACTGTGCTGTTTCCCCTGCTGGAGGGCGACAAATACAACCAGTCGTTTTTGGCCGCCAGCGATCGCCTTGGGGCCGTACTAGGTGGCCAAGCAGATCCCGGCCCGCCCAACTTCGACGACTCCTTTGACAGCGAGAGCACCTTCGCCTCCGCCGAAGAAACCGCCGAAAACCGCGGTAACAGCACAGTGGTTCTGATCGTTTTGCTAGTGCTAGCCACCGTTATCCCGATGGCGACCTATTTTTGGTACGTTGGGTTCGGCAACTAAATATAGGCACCACTTGCTTCAAATCACACCCGTGTCTCTAGAGACCTAAAGCTAACTGGTTTTGAGCCTAAGACACTGCTGTCCTGGGCTCAAAACGTTTAAGTGTTCTATCGCTTAGTCGTGGTTGGGTTCTCTGGATCTATCACTAAAGGACAGGGGCTACCGTCGTTAGCTTCAGGAGGCACCAGTCCTAACAAATGGGGTACCGGGCGCGGAATGTAGCCCACTAGGGAATCTCCTTGATAGGCCAGCGAAGTGCTGGCCCCAGAGTCAAGCATGACCGCGTCACGCAGACCTGCCTGGTGCAGCAGTTCGCCTAGCTGTACCGAATCAACCATAGTGTGAGTCACGCCGACCACCGGCTGCCCAGCGGTATTAATACCCCAAAAGGCCCGATGGCGACGGGCATCGTAGTCGAACAGAGTGCCAAAACTGCTAGCGGGTTGGGGAACGCCATCTTTAACTAGCCAGCCAGCCGCCACAAAGGCATCGGTTACCCCAGGTAGCTGCTGAGCTAAGCCTGCCAGCGTATTATGACGAGTAGCATCAAAGGGCACAAATTGAACCTCGTTAGGAGCAATTAGCACCAGAGGGCGGCTATTGAGCTTAGGCGTTTCTCCCGGGTAGCCCGGCACAAACTGCCGTGTGCTTTGGCTCAGGACCGGACCGATCATAACGTTAGAGTCCAGGTACTTGAGGGAGAAAAAGCCTCCGTCAACAGCTCCGGCAACGTTGCTGCCCGCTAACATCTCTGGCAACTGGTAACGACTGTTGGCATGGATAGTAACCGGATGCCCACCGCTGATTAATGAAAACGACTGATCCTCTCGATCTATCTTTTGCACAGCGACAGGAGTAGCAAAATTAAACGTGGAATCGGCGACAACGGGCATCACTCCAGCCGCAGTAGGGCCACCCCAAGCAACCTCAAGCAACGACTGAAGATTAGATTGACCAAACCGCTCAATGGCTAGCAGTGATTCTGAGGCACCGGCAAACTGTTCGTCATTCTCGCGCATCGTAAACCCTGCCAAATAGCCAGCATCGGCCACAGCCTGAGCAACCCGCTCGTCATAGTGGCCAGTGGGATAGCTAAAGTACTCAATAGGAATACCTAGCTGGGCCTCTAGCTGTCGCTTCGACTCAACCACTTCGTAGACTAAGTCCTCATCGCTGAGGGTTCGCAGGTCAGGGGGGTGAGTCACGCTATGGGAGGCAATGGTTACTAAAGGGTCAGCTGCCATGGTCTTGAGCTGATCCCAGGTCAAGGTTGAGCGACCAGCAACGGTACCATCAACCTTACCGGGGAAAACAAAGAAGGTGGCTGGTACCTGATACTTTTGCAGCAGCGGATAAACATGCTCGTAGTGGCCTAGGTAGCCATCATCAAAAGTGATGAGCACAGGCTTTTCGGGCAGTGCCACACCGGTACGTAGGTGCTGCACCAGCTGGTCAGGGCTAATTGGCGTTAAGCCATTGTCCAGTATGGTTTTTAAGTGAGCCTCAAAGTCTGCGGGGGTAAGGTCAAAAAAGACCTCCGGTGGGTCGAGAACATCGTGGTACATCAACACCGGCACCCGGGCTTCGGCTGCTAGAGGATGAATACTAGGCCAGGGCGCGGCTCCTAGCTGAGCGATCGCTTCAGTCACCTGGGTTGCAGTAACGCTAGCTAGACTAGAGCCGTGGAAGAGTTTTTCGCCTGCTGTAGCACTGCTAACCCCAGCCTGATTCAGATCCACGGGGCGACGGCAAAGCCTCTCGCTGCTAACCGCTGTAGGAAACGCATCTACCCCAGGGGCATCGACTAAAGCCAGAAAACCTGAGTTGAGAGCCTGGGGCTGGTCGAGGGCTGCGGGAGCGGCCAGCCCCACACTACCGATGCTGATTAAGCCGGTGCTGAGGGCACCGGCTAAGGGCACAGCAGCCCCAAGCAAAAACGCTCCTGACCCCCATGTAACCAGTGTTCGCACTTTAGACGGCTTACCGCCGTCTGTCTTCTTTTCGCCCTTGACCATTACCGCCACTCCCCACCAAATTAGGCCCCGCCTAAGACCCATTACATATTACTGGGCAATGCCGACTTTGTTCGCCCAGAGTATGCCGCATTTCGATTAAGGAGCTGTTAATTTAAGCCGGGCAGAGTTCAGTGGTCGAGGGCGCGATCGCGGCGGCCTCGTCTTACTATGGAACAACCCCGCTATTGCAAGTCCTCATGACCGTTACCATCGCCTACCTAGGGCCTGAGGGCACCTACACCCAGCTTGCGGCTTTAGCCTATAGCCTTAATTTAGAGCAGCATGACAGCAGCCTGCCGGTTAACCTATTAGCCTTTCCAAGCATCCCTAAAGCCATGCAGGCCACTGCTGAAGGCGTGACGACCCTAACCATTGTGCCGGTTGAAAATTCCACCGAAGGGGGAGTTACTACAACTCTAGATACTCTCTGGCAGCTTCAGCAACTCAAAATTCACCACGCCGTAGTCATGCCCATTCGCCACGGGTTACTATCTCAGGCGACTTGCCTCGGCACGATAGAGGCAGTTTTCTCCCATCCCCAGGCGTTGTCCCAATGTCAGCGGTGGCTTGAGCACAACTTACCACAGGCAAATCTAGTTGCCACCCGTTCTACCACAGAAGCCCTCGACCATCTGACCGATAACAGCACAGTAGCCGCCATCTCATCAGAATGGGCAGCCCAGCTCTACAACCTACCGATCTTGGTCCACAACATCAACGACCATTCCGACAATTGCACAAAGTTTTGGGTGCTCAAGGGCGACTATAAAGAAGCGAACCCGGTCAAAGGCCAATACACCTCTTTGGCCTTTAGCCTGCCGGTGAACAGTCCTGGGGCGCTGCTTAAACCACTGGACGTATTCGCCCGCTCCGGCATCAATCTCAGCCGTATCGAGTCGCGACCCACGAAGCGATCGCTGGGGGAATACCTGTTCTTTGTCGATTTAGAGACCGATGCCCATAGCCAAACGGGACAGCAGGCCCTTAACGAACTCCTGCACTGTACTGAATCCCTAGTTAATTTTGGCACCTATGATGTGGTCACCGCCGACCCTAGCCTAGCCGCCGCCAAGGCTAAAACTCAGTCTACTCAAGCACTTCCTTAAGAGCAGTACGGGCTGCCAGGTGATTGCGGGTAGAGGTTAGAATCTCAGCCTCACGCTCTAGCCTCACGCTGGTATCGTCCATCTCAAGCAGTGCTTGCTGCTCAAGAGCTACCCCGTGCAGGTTACTAGCCACCCAATACGACAGCTCAATGGGAACATCAGGAATATTGTCAGGCAGATCAATATCCTGGTCGGTCAGCTTAGCCGATAAATGCACCACGTCCCGCAGCAGCTGATCCACGTCGGAGGCAAGCGGGCTCAGGTCTTGGCTAGTGGGTTTATCTTCAACCCACTCTACTAACCCAACTCGATAGGGCTTATCGCGCACGTAGCTCAGTACTCGAAACCGCTGCTGGCCTAAGGTGAGAATCTTAAGGCGATCGTCGGGCAATCGCTGATAGTGAAGAATTTCAGCGCAACAACCTACATTGGCGGGCTGCCCCGTAGCAGGGTCTAGCATTAGCACTCCAAAGCGGCGATCGCCTTGGAGAACGGTGTTCATCATGATCCGGTAGCGGGGCTCAAACACATGAAGCGGCAGATGTCTTCCCGGAAATAAGACCAACTCAGGTAACGGAAAAAGCGGTAGTTCTCGCACAGATATGGACTCGGAGAATGACATTATCGCCTCTTGCGAATTCAAGCACACCGCACTCTGGCACGGCACTGTAACACTTGTTTACATAGGGCTATTCTAACCCAACTCCCTAGTGGAATGCTGTGGTTCAGAACATAGTCCCCTTGCGACTTGCATATAGTCAACACAAAGAACCCGCTGAATGTTTATATTCAGCGGGTTCAACAGGTAAGGACTTAGAGCTTAACTTCGATATCAACCCCAGCAGGCAGATCTAGCTTCATCAAAGCATCAATGGTTTTAGAAGAAGGCTGGTAAATATCGATAATTCTGCGATGGGTACGGCTTTCGAAATGCTCCCGAGAGTCTTTGTCCACGTGGGGAGAACGCAGAACGCAATAGATACGTCGTTTGGTCGGCAAGGGGATCGGGCCAATAGCTGTGGCGTTAGTGCGATTAGCAGTATCCACAATCTTTTCGCAGGAGGTGTCAAGCAGCCTGCGATCAAAGGCTTTGAGGCGAATTCGAATTTTTTGTTGCTGAATAGTAGCCATAGATCTTAGAAGAATGAATTGTCAAGGTACAGCGGCAAAAGCTTTGGAAACGAAAGACAGGAGCAAACCCTGGAGGCTTACTCCTGTCCTTAAGGAAGTAGTCTAGAAACTACTTCAGGATTTTAGAAACCACACCGGCTCCCACAGTACGGCCGCCTTCGCGAATTGCAAAGCGCATGCCCTGCTCAATAGCAATGGGGTTGATGAGTTCGACAGTCATCTTGATGCGATCGCCGGGCATAACCATTTCAGCATCACTACCATCGTCAGAGGTAAAAGCGATGATGCTGCCGGTTACGTCGGTGGTACGCACATAGAACTGAGGCTTGTACCCAGGGAAGAAGGGAGTATGACGACCGCCCTCTTCCTTCTTAAGGATGTAGACCTCAGACTCAAACTGGGTGTGAGGGGTGATGCTACCAGGCTTAGCCAACACCATGCCGCGCTCGATGTCCTCTTTTTGAAGACCCCGTAGCAACAACCCAGCATTGTCACCAGCCATGCCTTCTTCAAGGCTCTTCTTGAACATCTCAACCCCAGTAACAGTGGTGCTACGGGTGTCGCGAATGCCAACCAACTCAACGGTTTCGCCAACCTTGATCTTGCCGCGCTCAATCCGCCCAGTGGCTACGGTACCCCGACCTGTGATCGAGAACACGTCCTCAACAGCCATCAGGAAAGGCTTGTCGATATCGCGCTCAGGGGTGGGAATGTAATCATCAACGCTGTCCATCAGCGCCAGGATCTTGTCAACCCACTCGTTTTCACCACGGGAAATTTTGGGGGTAGCGGTTAGCGCTTCCACAGCAAGCAAAGCAGAACCAGAAGTGATGGGAATATCATCACCAGGGAAGTCGTAGGAGCTGAGCAGTTCGCGCACCTCTAGCTCAACCAGTTCCAGCAGCTCTTCGTCATCAACCTGATCTTGCTTATTCAGGAAGACAACAATGCTAGGTACACCGACCTGCTTGGCCAGCAGAATGTGCTCACGAGTTTGAGGCATAGGGCCGTCAGCAGCAGAGCATACCAGGATGGCACCATCCATCTGAGCTGCGCCGGTGATCATGTTCTTGACGTAGTCAGCGTGTCCGGGGCAGTCAACGTGGGCGTAGTGGCGAGTCTCAGTCTCGTACTCCACGTGGGCCGTGTTGATGGTGATACCACGAGCCTTTTCTTCGGGTGCCGCATCGATCTCGTCATATTTGCGAGCCTTAGCGCCACCGGCTGCCGCCAGTGTCATGGTAATGGCAGCCGTCAGAGTGGTTTTGCCATGGTCAACGTGACCGATAGTGCCGATGTTGACGTGGGGTTTATTGCGTTGAAACTTTTCGCGTGCCATTTACGTTACGTGTCCTTTCCTTTCTAAGCGTTCCCAGTGTTTTTAGAGATAATGGCCTCAGCCACGTTCCGAGGAACCTCGCCATAATGGCTAAACTCCATCGAAAAAATGCCCCGACCCTGCGTTTTAGAGCGGATGTCGGTAGCATAACCAAACATCTCAGCTAGGGGAACATGGGCTGTAACCTTTGCAACGTCAACCTCTGTTCCCATACCCTCGATCTGGCCACGGCGGGAGTTTAAATCTCCCATGACGTCACCCAGAAAATCTTCTGGAACTTCAACCTCGACCTTCATGATCGGCTCTAGAAGGACGGGAGACGCCTGCATGACGGCTTCCTTCATCGCCATTGACCCGGCAATTTTAAAGGCCATCTCTGATGAGTCTACATCGTGGTAAGACCCATCGACCAGAGTAACCTTTAAATCAATCACGGGGTACCCAGCTAGGATACCAGATTCGCAGGCCTCTTTCATGCCCTGTTCAGCTGGGGAAACATATTCTTTAGGAATGGTTCCCCCAACAATTTTAGACACAAACTCAAAGCCACTGCTTTCTTCAGAGGGTTCTACCTCAACCACCACGTGACCATACTGGCCTTTACCGCCGCTCTGGCGAATAAACTTGCCCTCGGCTCTCGTAGCCTTGCGAATGGTTTCTCGATAGGCCACTTGGGGAGCGCCAATATTGGCCTCTACCTTAAACTCTCGCAGCATGCGGTCAACAAGAATATCGAGGTGCAATTCCCCCATACCAGCGATCACAGTCTGGTTAGTCTCTGGATTAGTGCTGACTCGGAAGGTGGGGTCTTCCTCCGATAGGGATTGCAGAGCCTTGGACAGCTTGTCCATATCCTGCTTGGTTTTGGGCTCTACCGCCACGGAGATAACCGGCTCGGGCACAAAGAGCGATTCCAGCACGATAGGATCCGCAGGATCGCAAATAGTGTCACCAGTAAAGGTTTCTTTGAGGCCAATGGCAGCTCCCAGATCCCCGGCTCGTAATTCGTCAACCTCAATGCGATCGTCAGCTTTCAACACAATGAGACGAGAAATCCGCTCTTTTTTATCCTTAGTGGCGTTGTAAATATAGCTGCCCTTCTTGAGCACCCCAGAGTAGACTCGCACGAAGGTGAGCCGTCCGTAGGGATCGGCCATGATCTTAAACGCCAAGGCGGCCAGAGGGGCGTCGTCATTGGCAGGCCGCTCACCCAGTTCACCATTGGGCAAGTGTCCCTGAATTGGCGGCACCTCAATGGGAGAAGGCAAATAATCTACAACCGCATCTAACAGCAGCTGCACCCCCTTGTTCTTGAAGGCGGAGCCACACAGAACTGGTACGATAGTGCCCTGGATTGTGCCTTTACGCAAGGCGTTAGCAATTTCGGCTGAAGACAGCGGCTGTCCTTCGAAGTATTTTTCCATTAGGGCATCGTCGGTCTCGGCCACCGCTTCAACTAGCTTGGCCCGATACTCCTCCGCTACATCCTGGACATCAGTCGGTATCTCTGTGTCCTCAAAGTTTTGACCTAGATCGTCGTGATAGATACGGGCGCGCATAGCAACTAGGTCAACAACGCCCTGGAAGTTGCCCTCAGCCCCAACGGGAATTTGAATTGGTACGGCGTTTGCCCCCAAGCGATCGCGCAACTGGCCGCACACTTTCAAAAAGTCTGCCCCAGTACGGTCCATCTTATTGACGAAGGCAATGCGAGGAACGCTGTAGCGATTGGCTTGACGCCAAACTGTTTCTGATTGAGGCTGCACCCCTCCCACCGAGTCAAATACAGCAATCACCCCGTCCAAGACGCGCATGGAACGCTCGACCTCAATCGTGAAGTCGACGTGGCCAGGGGTGTCGATGATATTGATCTGATGGTCTCGCCAGCTGGTAGTAATGGCCGCTGCCGTGATAGTGATCCCCCGTTCCCGCTCCTGCTCCATCCAGTCAGTAACGGCGGTACCCTCGTGAACCTCACCAATTTTGTGCACCATGCCTGAGTAGAACAGGATGCGCTCTGTGGTGGTGGTTTTGCCAGCGTCAATGTGGGCCGCAATCCCAATGTTTCTTACCCGCTCTAGGGGCGTTGTCCGTGCCACAGCTCCCTCCTTATTACCCTATAGCCGATCGCTTCGGCAAACCCGAACAAACAAATTTATTCTAGGAAATAGAAACAGCGATCGCCAATCGAGCAGAAGCTCTGTAGCCACAATCACCGTTTCAGATTAGTACCGGTAGTGAGCAAAGGCTTTGTTCGCTTCTGCCATCCGGTGAGTTTCTTCACGCTTGCGAACTGCACCACCCGTCTCGTTGGCGGCATCCATCAGCTCGTTAGCCAGTTTGATGGCCATCGACTTACCAGGGCGCTGACGAGCGAACTGGGTCAACCAGCGCAGTGCCAATGCAACGCTGCGCTCAGAACGAACTTCCATAGGCACTTGGTACGTAGCACCCCCCACTCGCCGGGCCTTTACCTCAACTAGAGGAGAGGCATTACGCACTGCCCGTTCAAAAACGTCTAAGGGATCGCCACCACTGCGCTCTTTGATAATTGTAAAAGAGTTATAGATGATCTTGTCGGCCAAAGACTTTTTGCCGCTGGTCATCAGACGGCGACTCATCATAGTGATAAGACGGCTGTTGTAGACAGAATCGGGCGGAATCGGGCGCTTTTGAATGACGGTACGGCGAGACATGATTCAAATTCCAGTGATTAAAGGCTAGCTGCGCGGACGAAACGAACTTAATACTTAGCGAAGAAGGCCGATGAAGCCTGAGTCACAATCGCCAGCAACTTGAAACAGAATAGATTGACGGCTCAAAGCGCAAGCCAGTGCATTCAACTGCGACAAGTTGTAGACTGACCCAATACTTTTGGCCAACTCTACGACTTAGGACGCTTGGCCCCGTACTTGGAACGTCCCTGACGACGATCTTTTACGCCAGCTGTGTCAAGGGTGCCGCGAATGATGTGGTAGCGAACACCGGGAAGGTCTTTGACCCGGCCACCACGAATCATAACTACGGAGTGCTCCTGCAGGTTGTGACCAATGCCGGGAATGTAGGCAGTGACCTCAAATCCGGAAGTTAAGCGCACCCTAGCCACTTTCCGCAGAGCCGAGTTAGGCTTTTTAGGAGTGGTGGTATACACACGGGTACAAACCCCCCGACGCTGCGGACAGCTCTTTAGAGCAGGGGATTTAGTTTTTTGGTCGGCTTTTTGGCGCTCACTCCGGATGAGTTGCTGAATCGTGGGCATAGGACGCTTCTGCTGCTACGGCTGATAAGACTCGAGTTTTCACAAGATCTAATGCTACCACTCTGAAGAAGCTTTGGTCAAACGCTACGATCTACAGCCTAAAGCATTGCTTGCTTAAGAGATTGGAGCCTTAGGGCGTTGGCAAATGAGCGGCAGTGCAGTCCTGAGTAACCGGGGTGTCAGCGCTCAAAGCGAAGGCATTGCCGCAGCCGCAGGTGCGCTGGGCTATGGGGTTGACAAAGCGAAACCCGCCACCCATCAGATCTTCGGCATAATCAATCGTCAGGTCTTGGACTAAATCCACCTGATCGATGGGCACTGCAAGGCTGATGTCACCGCAGGCTAGGTCTGCCAGCGGCCGCTGAGACGTGACGTTGGCGGTTAGATGATAAGTCCAATCGGCACAGCCACCCGGCTCAAGGGTGAGGTAGACCTGAGGTGAAGATCCGTTGTGGGCAGTATGCCGACGCAGCAGTCGTTTGAGTTCTTGAGCAGCGGCGGGACGAATTTGAACCATGGGAACTTTGCAGTAACGGTCGAAAAACGGCGGTAATGCTGAGCTTAGCATTACCGCCGTTTTTCGTTGTGCTGATTTAATTAGGACAACAGCCTAGATGTTTTCGGCTCGAGAATAGTCGTCTTGAAAGCGAACAATGTCGTCTTCGCCTAGATATTCGCCATTTTGAACTTCAATCAGCACTAGGGGAATAACGCCCACATTCTCCAGACGGTGCTGGGTGCAAGGCGGTACGTAAGTAGACTGATTAGTAGACAGAAGAATTTCGTTTTCGCCACAAACCACTTTGGCGGTGCCGGACACCACAATCCAGTGCTCACTGCGATGGTGATGCATTTGTAGGCTCAGGCGATGTCCAGGCTTGACTTCAATACGCTTAATTTTATAGCCGCGGCCCTCTTCGAGCACTGTATAAGAACCCCAGGGGCGCAGCCCGGTTTCGGCAATTTCTTTGCCGTTGCTGGTGGCCAGGGCCAACGCGGTGGGCTGAATCGTCTCTTGTAGTTTTGGCATACCGAATAATTCTCCTAGAACCTGAATGTATAAGACTGTGGCGGAATAAGCGACTCGGGAGAATCGCGTTGTCCTATGGTGCCCATTGCGATCAGACTTTTGTTTTGGCCCAAGAGTTTCAGATGCACAAGGCTCGGGCGAGGTTTTCAGGCAATAGTCTAACAAGCACACCCTGACAGAGCGGGGTATCTGGGCAGAGCAAGACACAAAAACACAAATTCTTTATACCTACTTTGAGGTTTTAAAGAATTTGGGGCGGACGCTGTAGCGCTGGAACCCCAAAAGACTACGGGAAAAACAATCCGATGCCGTTGTTTACCCTAGCTGCCGTGCGGGGAGAACGATTGATCAGCCGACCGCCTAAATAAAGACTGGCGGAGCTCCCGCCGTCCAAATTGAGGGCGTTGGTGCTACCCAACTGAAGCATGATTTGAGCCAGCTGATCGAGGGTAGGGCCTGGGCCTTGGGGGCTATTGTGAACGGCTACCAGCAGAATTTCGCCAGTGGCGGTGAGGCCGATGGCGCTGCGAGGAGCGGCCTGAGTGCCAAAGGCAGCACTGAACTGCTCTAGCTGGGCGTCGAGAACGAGGGCGCGATCGCGAATCAGCAACGGCCCACCGCCAATTAAGTTGGGAAAAGGAGCCATCGTCGCGGGTAGGAGGTCAGACGCGATGGTAACCCGCTGTCCCGGTGGCAGGGCTTGGGCAGCTGTAGCGTAGGAGCGTAGGGCCAGCAGGTAGCCGTTGGGGGGAATCGGTAGTCCCGCTGGACCAATGGTGGCCGCAGACTGCTGGGCGGTGACTACGTCATCTACCACTGTGACCACGGTCTCGCTCTCAATCACAGGGCGGTAGGTCGATCCCCAAGCGGGAGTGTAGAGGCCGATGCCCGCCTGTACATAGCCGCTGTTGATCGCCAGCACTGGATAAGTCTGACCGCTAGAAGTTGTAAGCGTCTGCTGCAAGGCCAGCCGCTCCATACGCACCTGACCTTGGTCGTTCCACCCTACGACCCCACGACTGAGAATGGGCCCTGAGATCCAGGTGTTGTTGGTACGTACAGCTCCGAGGGGGTATTGGTTATTACGGTTGAAGAACCCGGCGTTGATGGCAGCGGCCGCCTGCCACCGTTGGGCAATGGTCGTCAACGGGGCAGTACCCACTGCCGTAGTGGGATCGGTCCAAATGGGGCGCAGGCTGGTCTGGGTAGGGTCGATTTGTAAGTAATAGACGGGAAACGGCTGACCGGCTACGGAGATATACCGCTGCTGCCAGCGCACTCCAGGGGCCCAAGCAATGCTGTGGGGCTGAAGGTTGTCGGCACGAATGTCGACCACGATCTGGTTGGGATTAACCTGAGTGACCAAGCGGGGTTGGTGACGGGTACTGGCCTGGAGGCGGATGCCGCCATTTGTAGGGGAAACGGTAAGTGCTCCTAAATATGAGCCGGCGGGGGCGGCGATCGCATCCCCAACTACCCGACTATCGGCAGTGGCCGCCAAAGTGAGGGTCAGGGCATCGGCACTGTCGGACAGGGCAGCGGGCACTGGGCCTGATAGGTCTATGATTAGGCGCTCACCGCCAGGTTGAGTAATGCGACGCAGCGCTATCACCTGGGCCGGAGCAGTGGTAACTTGCAGAGTGCCCCCCTGGGGCTGTACCTGCCAGCCATAGCGGGCAGCCAGAGGCATGATGTCGAGAAACCGATAGCCACCCTGAACCCAGGCGGAGAGTTCCACGGCGCTGCCAGGCTCGGCAAACCACTGCACAGGCTGTCGACTAGGGTCACTGTTATTGAGCAAGGTAGCCCCTAAATATGCAGTCAAGCCGTAGTCGGCCAGGCCAATTTTGCCATTGACCATCGTCCAAGGAACAGCAGCGGAACTGCCGTTGATGGTCAGGGTTTGGCCTTGGGTGGCAGGGGTTGCAGCCGCATCGGCTATGACTGTCTCAGGTGGCGAGGCAGGAGGGACCGCTAGAATGGGAGCGGGGGCGATCGCAGCTACGACGCTTAGACCCAGCCAGCCAATCCAGCCTCCTACGACCCAGCGATGCTTTAGGCAAAAGTGAAAGAGTAATCGCATCAAGGCTGGCCATTTCACCATAGAAACCATCGCGGTATAAGGTCTAATGCTGACGGGGTAAAACGGCAAACCACTAAACAGTCAAACGCTGTTTAAGAGGTTTTTGAAACAATCGCTACCGTTACTGCCGCTTAATTCTAAGAAGCTATGGCTACATGCTAGGTCTAAGGTTTGTAAACTACTGATAAAGTCTGTAAATTACAGATAAAGCGCTGAGTGCGCCAATGCTTTATGACTAGGACCACTGCCCCTAGTTCCCTCTGACAGACCGAGATGATTGACCTCGGCAGGCACTACCCCTAAGCCTGCCGAGGTTGCTTAAATCGACGCGGGGTCGGCTCCCCGTTCTAGCCCGTTTTAAGACTGTGCCTAGCGATTTGATTTTAAAGGCTCTGCCGTCTTGCTGCGGGGTGTGTGCTGTTAGGCTAGTTCTCCCAGCTAAATTCGTTGCTCTGCTTTTACCACACCTTATCTTCCTCTTCCATGGGACGTACACCTGTGAATCACCCCTACCAACCTCGGCAGCACACCCGTTCTGAATGGCCAAATTGGGGGCCAAAGTCGTTAGTTGAAGAACGCGATGCTTGTGGCGTAGGCTTTTTAGCCGATCGCCAGAACCGCGCTAGTCACGATTTAGTGGCCAAGGCTCTAGCGGCCCTCGACTGCATGGAGCACCGAGGAGGATGCTGCGCCGACCAGGCTTCTGGCGATGGGGCCGGGGTGATGACGGCAATTCCGTGGGCGGTGCTCAACCGCTGGGCAGCGGAGCAGGGGTATGGGGCGCTGGAGAGCGATCGCACCGGCGTGGCGATGATTTTTCTGCCTAATCATAGTGAGACGGCAGCTTTTGTGCGCGACACCTTCAATCAGGTGGTCAAAGACGAGGGGCTGAGCGTGGTGGGATGGCGCCCTGTGCCTGTACACCCTGACGTGCTGGGTCCCCTGGCGAAGCAGTATCAACCCCACATTGAGCAGCTGGTGATCGCTTCAGCGACAGAAACCGGCGAGGACCTAGAGCGTCGGCTTTACCTAGTGCGTCGTCAGGTGCTGCATTTGGTTGCCAAGGCAGCCATCAATCCTGGTGAGCGGGCGGCATCTGTAGCCGATCTGAAGGAGTTTTATGTGTGCTCCTGCTCCTGCCGCACGATTGTGTACAAGGGCATGGTGCGATCGGCGGTGCTGGCGGCCTTTTACGATGACCTCCGCGATCCCGACTACATCAGCTCGTTTGCCGTGTACCACCGTCGGTTTAGCACCAATACTATGCCCAAGTGGCCCTTAGCCCACCCCATGCGGCTGCTGGGTCACAACGGCGAAATCAACACCTTGGTGGGCAACATCAACTGGATGGTGGCACGCCAAGCCGATCTCCACCATTCAGTGTGGGGCGATCGCGTTGAGCTACTCAAGCCCATCGTCAACGCCGAGAACAGCGACTCCGCTAACCTCGACAATGTCATGGAGCTGCTGGTGCGATCGGGCCGTTCTCCCCAGGAAGCCCTGATGATGATGGTGCCCGAGGCCTACAACAACCAGCCCGAGCTAGACTCTTATCCCGAAATCACTGATTTCTACGAGTACTACAGTGGCCTGCAAGAGCCTTGGGATGGCCCAGCGCTGATTGTCTTTAGCGACGGTACTCAAGTGGGGGCCACCCTCGACCGCAATGGTCTGCGCCCAGCCCGCTACGTAGTCACCAAAGACGATCTGCTGATGGTGTCGTCGGAGGCGGGGGTGCTCGATGTGGCCCCCGCAGACATCTTAGAGAAGGGTCGCCTGGGCCCTGGCCAGATGATTGCGGTCGATCTACAGAGTCAGGAAATTCTCAAAAACTGGGCTATTAAGCAGCGGGTGGCCACACGGCACCCCTACGGCCAGTGGCTCAAGGACAACCGAGCTGAGATCCAGCCCCAGCTGTTTGCGGAGGAGACCCTTTACCCCGCCGCCGACCTGCTGCCCCAGCAGAGCGCCTTTGGCTACACCGTCGAAGACGTAGACATGATTATTCAGGACATGGCGGCCCAGGGTAAAGAGCCCACCTTCTGTATGGGCGATGACACACCCCACGCCGTGCTGTCAGAAAAGCCCCACCTGCTCTATGACTACTTCAAGCAGCGCTTTGCCCAAGTTACCAACCCGGCCATTGACCCCCTGCGCGAGCGACTGGTGATGTCGCTCGCTACCCAGCTTGGCGGCCAGGGCAACCTGCTAGATGAGCAGCCTGAGTACGCCCACTTGCTCAAGCTGGAAAGCCCGGTAATCAATGAGGTGGAGCTAGAGCACATCCATGGGTCCGGCTTTGCCACCGCCACTCTGTCAACGCTGTATGCCACAGCAGATGGCCCTACGGGTTTGGCAAAGGCTGTGGCGGCGTTGTGCGATCGCGCCGACGCAGCCGTTAAAGCCGGTAAGACCATTCTGGTGCTGAGCGATCGCGTTGACGCCCAGGGAAACCCCACCCCGCTGAGCGCCGACATTAGTTATATTCCCCCCCTGCTGGCGGTGGGCGCAGTGCATCACCACTTAATTCGCGACGGACTGCGCATGCGCGCCTCCCTGGTAGTAGATACGGCCCAGTGCTGGAGCACCCACCACTTTGCTTGCCTAATTGGCTATGGGGCCAGCGCCGTGTGCCCTTACCTGGCGCTGGAATCGGTGCGCCACTGGTGGGCCGACAGCCGCACCCAAAAGCTGATGGAAACGGGCAAACTGCCGGTCATTACTCTCAATGGAGCCCAGGACAACTATCGCAAGGCGGTGGATGCTGGCCTGCTGAAGATTCTCTCAAAGATGGGCATCTCGCTGATTACCAGCTATCGGGGGGCGCAGATTTTTGAAGCGATCGGCATCGGCCCTGACCTGCTGGATCTGGCCTTCCGGGGCACCACTTCTCGGCTGGGCGGGCTCTCCATAGTAGATCTGGCCCAAGAGACGATTCAATTCCACCAGCGGGCGTTTCCTGAATTGTCGGCCAAACGCCTGCAAAATATGGGCTTTGTGCAGTCGCGGCCCAGCGGGGAATACCACATGAACAACCCCGCCATGTCGAAGCTGCTGCACAAAGCGGTGGCCGATCGCCAGTACGACCACTACGAGCTGTACCGCGCCCAGCTTGAAAATCGTCCTCTCAGTGCCCTACGAGATTTGCTGGAGTTTGAGAGCGATCGCCAGCCCATCGCCATCGATCAGGTGGAGTCGGCAGAGGCGATTATGCGCCGCTTCTGCACTGGAGGCATGTCCCTGGGAGCGCTGTCGCGCGAGGCCCACGAGGTGTTGGCGGTGGCCATGAACCGCATCGGTGGCAAGTCAAACTCTGGCGAAGGGGGCGAAGACCCGGTGCGCTTTAAGGTGCTCTCCGACGTTGATGCTGAGGGCAATTCGCCCACCTTTCCCCATCTGCGTGGCCTCAGGAACGGCGACACCGCCAGTTCCGCCATTAAGCAGGTGGCCTCAGGGCGGTTTGGGGTCACCCCCGAGTACCTGATGCACGCCGATCAGATTGAGATCAAGTTAGCTCAGGGAGCAAAGCCCGGTGAGGGTGGTCAGCTACCCGGCAAAAAGGTGAGCCCCTATATCGCTATGCTGCGCCGCTCAAAGCCTGGGGTGGCGCTGATCTCACCGCCCCCCCACCACGACATCTACTCTATTGAAGACCTGGCCCAGCTAATTTTTGACCTGCATCAGATCAACCCCAAGGCCGGGGTATCGGTGAAGCTGGTGTCTGAAGTGGGCATTGGCACCATCGCTGCCGGCGTTGCCAAGGCCAATGCCGATGTGATTCAGGTGTCAGGCCATGACGGTGGCACCGGGGCATCGCCCCTCAGCTCGATCAAGCACGCCGGGGTGCCCTGGGAGTTGGGCCTCACCGAGGTGCATAAAGTGCTGATGGATAACGAGCTGCGCGATCGCGTCACCCTGCGGGTCGATGGCGGCCTCAAAACCGGCTGGGATGTCGTCATGGGTGCCCTGATGGGGGCCGAAGAGTTTGGCTTTGGCTCCATCGCCATGATTGCCGAAGGCTGCATTATGGCGCGGGTCTGCCACACCAACAACTGTCCGGTGGGGGTAGCCACCCAAAAAGAAGAGTTGCGCCAGCGGTTTACCGGCGTGCCTGAGCACGTGGTGAATTTCTTCTTTTACATTGCCGAAGAGGTGCGATCGCTGCTGGCTCGCCTGGGCTATAGCTCCCTGATCGACATCGTGGGCCGGGCCGACCTGCTCCGGCCCCGAACGGATGTCTCCCTGGCTAAGACCAATGCCCTCGATCTCACCACCTTGATGGATCTACCCGACGGGCGGGGCGATCGCACCTGGCTGAACCACCAAGCCGTCCACAGCAACGGCCCCGTCCTCGACGACGACATGCTGGCTGACGCTGATATTCAGCACGCCATTCAGAACCAAGGCACGGCGACCAAAACCTATAGCGTGGTCACTACCGATCGCACGATTGGGGCTCGGGTCGCTGGAGCGATCGCCGAAAAGTACGGCAATAGTGGGTTTGAAGGGCAGCTCAACCTCAACTTTGAAGGCAGCGCCGGTCAGAGTTTTGGGGCATTTAATCTACCCGGTATGACCCTAACCCTAGTGGGCGAATCTAACGACTACGTTGGCAAGGGCATGCACGGTGGCGAAATTGTGATCAGGCCCCCCGCTGGCATTACCTACGATCCATCAACCAACGTGATTGTTGGCAACACCTGTCTCTATGGTGCCACCGGCGGCACCCTCTATGCCTTGGGCACCGCTGGCGAACGCTTTGCCGTGCGCAATTCAAAGGGGCAAGCGGTGATTGAGGGCGCTGGGGATCACTGCTGTGAATACATGACCGGTGGTGTGGTTGTCGTGCTGGGGCCGGTGGGTCGCAACGTTGGGGCTGGCATGACCGGCGGTCTAGCCTACTTTTTGGATGAAACCGGCGGTTTTCCAGTGCGGGTCAATCCCGAAATTGTCAAGGTTCAGCGGGTCATCACCCCCGCTGGGGAAGCCCAGCTCAAGGCGCTCATTGAAGCCCACCTAGCCCACACCGGCAGCCCCAAAGCCAAGGCAGTTCTGGCCAACTGGAACGACTACTTACCCCAGTTCTGGCAGGTGGTACCGCCCTCAGAGGCCGATACTCCAGAGGCCACCCCAGAGACTACCGGAGCTGAGAAGGTACTGAGTTCCAGCCAGTCATAGGGCAACGGGGGAAACGATAGTCGGTGGTTGCCCTGGCTATCGTTTCCCTCTCAACCGATGTCGCGCACCCCTTTGTTCCGGCAACATCTAAATTAAATAGGGGCCTGCCCTGGTGTCCCTTTGTGCTAAAGTAAATCTCTAGTTTTGGCATGTCGTAAGTTGACGAATGCCGGTGCGGGCAGATCGTCCGGCTTGAGATTTTTATTGGCCTTGAGTGCCTTCTTAAGCCTGAGATCGGGGTTATATCCCTGCTGTAGGTGCCGTGTCCTTGTTTACTGATCTCGTCTGCCCTGTTGTTTGAGGTTATTTAATGTCTAAGCGTCGCAATCCGAAAAAAGAAAAAGCTCTACGCAACCAGGCCTATGCCCGTAAATTCCGTAAAAAGCGGGCGGGTAATCAGCGCTTCTTCCGCCGCAACAATACCGGCGCAACGGATGAGGACAGCAACGAAGACAAAGAGAATAGCGAATACTCCAGCAACAACGCTTAAGCCAAGCCTATGTCAGGGCTGTGGCGATTAGCTGAGCGGCTTGGCGACCTGAGGCGATCGCGCCCTCGACATTTCCCCCACTGCACCAGTCACCGCAACCCACTAGCGTTGACACCGCTGGGGAATATAGCACAGGAGAGCCTAGGGGCTGTCTCACAAAGCCGTAGCGCCAGCGATGAACCTGCATCCAGGTTGGGGAGCTGAGCCAAGACGCCAAACTTTCTGCCATAGCAGCGAGTAGCTCCTGGCCAACCGACTCTAGATCGGAGCGATCGATATTGCTGGCCGCAAAGGCCGCACTGCTGTGCATTACCACCACCGACTCTTGCGGGTCGGTGCGTTTGCTGCTGTCTAAAGCAGCCCAACGTAATACCGAGTGTTTATTGCCATCCACCATCCAGCCGCCCAGAGAGGTCTGAGCCTGAAGGTTGGCAGATTTATCAGGGCTGTACCCAGCCATCGTGGTAATGACGGCGTCAAACTCTACGTTCTGAAGCTGGTGCATGAGTTTAGCCAGACCTTCGTTCTGGAGCGCGGCCCTGCCCATTAGAGCAGCGGCTTGTGGGGCAGGAATAGCTACAACCACAGCCTTAGCGTCTATTGAGCTAGGTTGTCCCTGGCGATCTGTGCTCAAGGTTTCTCCTTCAATTCGCCAACCCTCAGGTAGCGGAGTTAGCGCTGTAGCGCGCCAGTCGCGGTGAATAGTCAGCCCTGAAGCCAGAGCCTTAGCGACAGCACTCATGCCCTGGGGCGCTATATAAAATGTCTCCGTCGGCATGGCCTTAAGGAAATCGGTAGCCTCTAGAGCAAACGTCTCTGGCTCCCAAGGCTGTAGAACGCCAGTCTCCAGCAACGCAGGTAGGCAACTGAGCGTGGGGTCAGCGAAAGGCTGTAGATAGCGACAACCGTGATCGATAGTCGTAAAACCACGGCGGCGAGTAGCTAAGCGCCCCCCTAGCCCGCGAGACTTATCGATCACTGTCACCCGGAGGCCAACTTGCTGAAGCTGACGAGCCGCCGTCAGCCCGCTAATACCAGCGCCGATGACCACTACATCTTCCATACCCATTTCCCCAAATTTTGGTGTGTAGCCGTTGCTCAACATCCTATCTTGGGGAATTGTGTAAAAATGTAAGACAGTTTTTAAATATGGTGATGCCCAGTGGATGAGCTGCGGTCTGCCCTGGAGCTAGCAACAGACGAAGAACTCGAGGCCCTAACAGAAATGCTGTTTCGGCCACGCTTTAACCCGCTAGATTATTTGCAAAAAGCTGATCCATTGACCGTGAAAAGCGGCTCGCGGCAGCAGTGGCTCGATCAACTAGAACAGCGCTTTCGGTTTTTGGCAGCGGATGGGTTAACGGTGATTAACGGCCAGAGCCAACGAGTTAGCTATCGTCAGGCGCTGATTCAAATTTGCCATTACCTTAAGGTGCCTTACCTTGCCGCTTGGTCTACCGATGATTTAGAGGCAGAGGTATTTTTACACCTGCTGCGCAGCAATCTAAAGAAGCTGCCAAAAACAGAGCGCGATCGCCTGCAGCAGTCGGTTCAAAAGTCTCTACAAGGGTCAGCCCAGTTTCAGTCCTTGCCCCTAGCCCTGCAAGCTAACCCTTTGGGTTTATTAGCCAAGGGCAGCAGTGCCGTGGCAATTAGCACAGTTCTACAGCCCTGGCTGCTTCAGCATATTGCTCAGCAGATGGCCTTCCACATGGCCCGCTACGAAATAACTCGGCAGGCCGTCATTAAAGGGGGTGGCACGATGTTGACCCAAGTACATCGGCAGTTTGCTCTCCGCATGGCCTCTCGAGGAGTCGCCACTAGTGCCGCTCGTTACGGCGCTACTCGAGCCGTGTTTTCGGTACTAGGGCCTGCGCTGTGGGGCTGGTTTTTAGCCGATTTGGGCTGGCGGGCGATCGCGACTAACTACGGTCGAGTTATTCCTGTGGTATTTACCCTGGCTCAAATTCGCCTAACCCGTTCCTTTGACGATTGGGATTTAGCTCCGGGATAGGAGCAAACAGCCTATACCCCTCGCTAATTGCCCTGCCAGTGGGACACCATGCCTGACGCAAACCCAAGACCTAAAACCCACTACGACCAACTAGGGGTTAAGCCTACTGCTAGCCCCCAACAGATACGGCGTGCCTTTCGTGACCTCAGTAAGCTCTACCATCCCGACACCACTGATTTGCCCGCTAACGAAGCAACCGAAAAGTTTCAGCAGCTCAATGAAGCCTACGCCATCCTCAGCAGCCCCGATCGCCGTTGGACTTACGATCAAAAAGTAGGCTACTCTCGCATATCAGTCATGCAGCCTCTGGAGCCGCTAAGCCGTCCAGCATCCCTTCAGCGGCGCGAGCCTGCCAACATGTATCTCGACCCCACCGATCGCCCCCTATCAGCTGGAGAAATTTTTGCCCTCTTTATTTTAGGGCTCACCTTTGTAGCTTGCCTGGCCTTAGTGGTGACCGTAAGTCTGACTCGAGGAGACTATACCGCTAACCTAGAGATGTTGCCCGCGGAGGTCAGCACTGACGTTGAAGTGACTTCAGACCAACAGCCAGAGGCAGAACCTTTAGCAGGGGATACCTCCCTGATGGCTCCTTCTTTGCCGGAAGCGCGGCCTAGTCCAAGATCCCTGACATCTGCACCACCTACCTGGTTGTAGACACAGTATTGCTATCTACTCTTTGTTTCTATAACCCATAGCCATGGCACTTCCATCCGCGACCACGCCTCTTTACAATTACCCTCTGCCTGACATCGAAGCTTGGCTACAACAGCAGGGCTGTACCCAAGACGACGCGCTCCACTGTTGGCACGTGATTCGCCCCCGATGGGAAGCTGAGATTCTGCTTGAAACCGATTGTATTGTGGTGCGCTATATTAGCGCCGGGTCAGACAACAAAGACATTCAGCGGGTATTTAAGTACTCTCTAAGTCGACAAGATTTGGAAGAAGCTATCTTCTCCGGCCCTTAGACCTAAAACCGACTTTTTAGCACAGTCACATTAAGCCATTACTTTCAGTCCATGGGGCTTAGACAAGGTCGAATCTAAGAGGCTGTTTGAAAAGAGTTCTGTTGTAGCATCTACCAACATCCTGCCTCTTTTAAGGAGGGGAGTGAGCCGGTTCAAGGCACTTTTCAACCTCTTTAAAGAAAAGCTAAGGGGAATCTTTGACCCTTGCTACCAAAGCTACGAGTGTTCAAGCAGCCCCTTACAGTCTTCACCGTAGAGACTAATCAAGGGCATTTTGCAAAACTTTTCCTAACCTTGATTGGGCAGCAGCTACAGACCCAATCAGGTTAGCTTCTGGTCAGATTTATTAAATCTAAGCATTGTCGGAAATATTAAGGAAAGGTTAGCCTCTGCGTTGACCTTCACTAGGTGATTCTCAGCCGCAAAGCTGTGCTGACAGGGATGCGCAGTCTTAAAAGTTGGCAAAAAGTGAATCTAAGTATTTTTAGGTACATTCCCAATCAAAGTTCATAAAGATACTCCAGCCACGCCCGCTGCTAAGACAGCCATTTCCACAAAAACCATGTCAACGTAAGTGTTTTCACGAAAAATCCATGCTTACCGGGGCATTGTTCGCAAGCACTTCACAAAGCCGTGGCGAGATCGTGGTTAAATTTAGGTTAACTGAGAGCGAAGAGAAGTTCATGTTTAGGTTATCAAAAGCCTCTTAAGAAGCACTTTGGTTTGTGGAACTACTTCCCGTAGTTCCTTCACATACCCCACTGTGTTCTTCTTCACTGTGCGAGCAGTAGTTGAGCTGCGTCCTAAATACAGCTTCAACATGCGTATACGCCTTCCAGAAGGCGGTGTTTCCTGAAAAAGCGTTGTGTATTTACCATTCGGAAAATCTGTCTAAAAAATACCTATCAGACTTTTTGAGGAGGCGTTATGACGACTTTGAACGAGACCCAGGTTAAAGTTCGACAAAAGGGCGATCAATATAGATACGACATTTGGCTGAACTGTTTTATTACGCTATTAGCGACCAATCTACTCAGTATTTATGTCGCTACCAACGGTACCTCTGACCTAGGTTTCGTGTTTCAAGAAGATGGTCTGCTTGAGAGCCTAAGCGCTGTATTCTACTTTTCTGCTGCAGGCATTTTTGCCTTTGGCTTTAAAAATAAACCCGCTCCCCTCAGGTTTTGGTGCTTATTTTTTGCAGTTCTAATGTTTATGGTGGGCGGTGAAGAGATTAGCTGGGGGCAGCGCATCTTCGGTATTGCTACGCCAGCATCTTTAGAATCTGTCAATGTCCAGAATGAATTCAACATTCATAATATTGACGGAATTCATCAGCATGTTCGGATGGCTGGGGTCGCTTTTGTAGGAATTTTCTGTTTTCTTATTCCTATCTCTAACCGCTTCAGTCGGCAAATGAAGCAGTTCTATATCCAGTGGGGTGTACCTCTATTTCCATTAAGTACAGCTTGGCTAGTCGTAATATCTACTCTGTTTATGGTTGTTCCACGGGCTATCAACCTACCAGATCTTTTTGTTCCAGATGAAATTGGAGAATTTTTACTCTCCTTTGCCTGGATTCCTTTTGCCCTTAATAATTCCTTAGAAAATCGCTTTGGTAGGCTCGAGCAAAACCTCTAGAACTATTTTTTAGTTACCAACCCAAAAAGCCGCTGAAGTCTCAAATCTTGGCGGCTTTTTGAGCTATCTACGGCTAGTATGAGAAGCCCAGCTCAGTGAGGAGTTAAAACTTCCTGTTACAGCCTTTGTCTGAGCGGTTAGGGCATTCCAACATTCTCGAAGCGATCGCCATATGCTAGCTCGCTACCTCAATTCCTACCATTGACGGTCGCCCGTGTCTTAGTTGAACTAGCACCCTCAATTAAGCTAGGGGCTGTAGCAACAGCTTTAGATTCTTCTTCCACGCCTGCAAGCCATGCATTCACATAAAAGATGACGCTATCGACAAAGAGCACTTGTGTAGCAAGCTTAGCTGATCAAACAAAGCAGAGTGTGAAGCAGCTAGCTGCTTCACACTCTGCTTTGTCAACAATGCGGATGAAAGGACTTGAACCTTCACGTCCGAAAACACTAGAACCTAAATCTAGCGCGTCTACCAATTCCGCCACATCCGCGTTCGGTCATTCAGCATAGCAAATAACGGCGGGCTATGGGAACCTCTCGACCCGTTCTTTTTAAATTAAATTGATTGACTTAGGTAGAGATGTACGAGTTTAGCTCGCTCACCAATCTCGAGGGGGGATTGCTGGGACGGTAATCAGCACCCAGTGCCTACCAACGCTGAAGCACACTGCGGTGGAGAACTTGCCTCTGAAAAAATATTGCGGGGCTGGAGCTTCGTCAGCCGAAACAGCTAAGAAATGGGGTCTAGAGGTGTACAGCCGTTGGATTTGGACGAATCTTGGGTACCTGAAGCGGGTTTAGAGACGTTGGACCATGTTGTAGTAGGTTCAGACCAAATTTTTGGCCCAGGCCAAGGGTGGATAGTGTCATCGTTCGTAGCGGAGCACCATCAGCGGGAGGTAAGGACTCCAACTCGCCACTGCTAACTGCTCCATAGTTGCTCGGAAACCAGACTTGTTGAAGGATCTGTCCCGCATCAATGTTCTTCTAGCTTTGCTGCATGGAGAAAGTCAAAGATTCTGCGCATCTCATCCATCGATGGCAGCCGTGTAGAGGGCGTGAGTGATGATGTTGCTGAGTTGATAATTGTGGAACTCACACTTTTTGAGCAGCTGGCTAAGCAACGGAACGGCGCGAAGCACTGCAAGAGCGCCCACTTTCTCCCAACAACTTAGTACGATGGTTTTGGCAGGACGCACGCTGGTGCTAAGGGACTGCATGGCCCTCTTTTTGCGCTCTAGCTCAGGCGGTTAAAGCTGTCTTTGCTGATCGGGGTTCGTCATCATAGCGGCCTTAGCTGCGGTAGACGTCATAATCTGCTCATATCAGCCAACGTATGATTTAAAGAAGGTTTCCAAGGTGATACGTGCCAATGCGTGGTGACTCTGCGTGGTGGAGACAGGCAATTGCAGAGCACGCATCCCTATCTAGTAGTGCGCCACCTCTGCGAAAATGTCGTCGATTTCTGCAACGGTAAGTGGGCCTGTGCCCTGCCGGGCTTCTTCAAGGTCCATCCACCATACCGCTGGGCAAGAGTTGGCTTGGTCTATTCTTCACGGGCAGTACAGACCTTCAGTTATCAAATGGACGGCGAGCCCTACTAAAACTATAGCCAGGGTTCTAGGGGTATCCATACCCTTATCAAATTGGCAACGACGGCCCCCACTCAGCATTAACCACACCCTTAAAGGAGCGACGGTGCTGGGACGTTGGTCCTAGCGTTTGCAGAGCTAGGCGATGGGCCGCGCTACCATAACCTTTGTTGCGCGCTAAGTGATAACCGGGGTAGCGACGGTCGAGGCGCACAATGAGGCGATCGCGCCATACTTTAGCCAAGATGCTGGCAGCGGCAATCTCAGTGTGGATGCGATCGCCCTGCACCACCGTTCGCTGGGGCAGGTGTAAGTGAGGGATGAGCTGATTGCCGTCAATCAGGCAAAGGTCTGGCAGAGTAGACAGGCGACCCAGCGCCCTGTTCATCGCCAAAAGACTGGCATAGAGAATATTAAGTCGCTCAATGTCGTGGATGGTGGCTAAGCCTAGGGCGTAGTCTGTAGCCAGCCGTTGAATGGGCTCTACCAAGCTTTCGCGGCGGGCTTCGCTGAGGCGCTTGCTGTCGGTCACCCCCAGCGACTGAAGTTGCTCACAGGCATGAGGCGACAGCACAACCGCCGCCGCTACCACTGGCCCAAACAGGCATCCTCGCCCCACCTCATCAACCCCAGCAACCCTGACTGCCGGGTGATAGTTACAAGCCTCAGGAGTCAAAACCTACTCGTCGCCACCGTCGCCAGCGGAGGAGGAACGACGGCGACGGCGACGGCGCACGCTGCTAGACGATTCTTCTGACTCGGCTTCGGGGGTAACCTCTATGGGGTTCAGTTCAGCAATGGGGGCGGGTTCGATATCCGGCTCTGGGGTTGGGGCGATCGCTTCAGGAGGAATGACATCAGTCTCCTGAGCTTGGGCGCGAGCCGAACGCGTGCGCACTACGCGGCTAGGAAACGGCTTGGGCAATGCAGGCTCTGGTTCTGTCATATCCACCAACGGCACCTCAGCAGGGGCCTCGGCTGGAGCTTCCATTGGGGTTAGCGATACAATCTCTGGCGGGGTCTGTCCAGGCAACACTACCGACACCACCACGTTGCGGGGGTCGACTACCTCTTGGGTCGACAGAACCATGGGTGAAATTCCCATCATGGCGTAGATACGCTGCTCGTCAGGGGTCATTTCCACAGTTACCACCTGAGGGGGCACAACGGACTTCCGATTCCGAGCTGGCTCGCTTTGGGAATCAATCCGTCCCCCAGTTCGTCCGCGCCCTCGGGGCGCAACCTTTTCGTCCTCAGCCTTAGGGGTTACCAGCGGTGTCAACGGCTCAATCGGCTCTTTAAAGTCAATCGGGGCCGGCCCGCTGTCTTTCACCACAGGTGCTTCTTTGCCGTTGCTTCGGGTCGGCAGAGGGTCCCGGCGACGACGACGGCGGTTGTTGCCGCGGCCCGCTTTGTCTTGATAGCTAGGGTGATTGCCCAAATCCAGCTCTTGCAGGTCAGGACGACTATCAAAGTCACCCGCATCACCCAGGGGAAGTGGCGCTATCTGAGGAGCCGGACTTCCCCCAGACACTAAAGCACGGGGAGCGACTTCATTGCCATTGTCTATAGGCACCTCGCCGGGCAAATGCACCAGATGGCCCAAACCACCGCAGGTCGGACAAGGACGCCCAAACAGCTCGTAAATGTTTTGACCCTGGCGCTTACGGGTCAGCTCTACCAGACCTAGCTCAGACAGCTGAGATATCTGGGGCCGAGCTTTGTCAGAACGCAGGGCTTTGGTAAAATGTTCAAGGACTTGCAGCTTGTCACGCCGCGTGTCCATATCAATGAAGTCAACGACAATTACCCCAGCAATGTTGCGCAGGCGCAGCTGTCGGGCAATTTCAGCGGCGGCTTCGCAGTTGGTCCACAGGACTGTTTCGCGAGCCGTGGCAGAGCGCGTAAAAGAGCCAGAGTTAACGTCAATCACCGTTAGCGCTTCAGTGCGCTCAATGATGATATAGCCGCCGGAGGGCAAGTCTACCCTCGGCTTCAAGGCCTCGCGAATAGCCGCATTGACTCGAAAATACTCCAGAATGGGAATGCGCTCGCGGTGGTGATCGATCAGCACTCCGGCGGGCACTTGGCCATCGCTCCAGTTGGCCAGGTGTTGCTTCACCCGCTTCATGCCAGTACTGGAGTCGGTCACGATGCGGTTAACTTCTGCGTTGTAGGCGTCGCGCAGCACCCGCTGAATGAAGTCGTCGTCGCGATTGAGCAGGGCCGGGGGACGAGTGCTTAAGGCCTGCTGCTGAATGCTCTCCCACTGCTTTTGCAGGGTTTCTAAATCTTCAATAATGGCATTTTCGCTAATGCCCTCAGCTTCGGTACGCACCAGCAGCCCCATGCCCGCCGGCTTAATGAGAATGGCTAGGGCCCGCAGACGGTTGCGCTCGCTCTCGCTGCGAATGCGCCGTGATAGATTGACCCCGCGCCCTGAGGGCATCAGGACTAAATATCGCCCCGGCAAACTGATATTGCCAGTCAGACGAGGCCCCTTGTTGCCCGTGGGCTCTTTCATAATCTGCACCAGCACTTTTTGCTGGGGCACGACCAGTTCGGTAATGGAGCCAGCGCTACGCTTCAGCTTCAAAGGACCTAGATCCGTGACGTGCATAAAGCCGTTACGTTCGCTATCGCCAATATTGACGAAGGCGGCATCAATGCCAGGGAGCACGTTTTCTACGGTGCCCAAATAAATGTCGCTAACCTGATGGCTACCGGTAGCCACAATTAGCTCTTGAATCTGATCTTCAGAAAAAACCGCAGCGATCCGGTTTTGCTCAGCAATAACAATCTGCTTCGGCATCCAAATTCCTCATACGACGCTCACCAGGGCGAATAAAGTCTGCTTTTCCCGCCCTGAGAGGGTGATTTGGCCATTCACCAGCCACGTCAACACCGCTACTGAGCGATCGGAAAACTCGTTTGCAAAGGTTTTGCAATAGAACCCACTGCGACACCGCAATAAATTCTGCTTCCTAAGGGCATGCACAGATCCCCTAACTCGCTGGGCGACTCTGAGAATTCTTGTTCGTAGTGGATCTCGTTTGCGCTAGATCTGCTTGGGATAAACCGCACAAGCTGAACAAAAACTCTGACAGAAGCACTTAGCGCTAAGGATGTGTAGCTGCTTAAGACACTTGCTATGCACCTTTGCTCAGGTACATCAGCTCCTGCTGAGTGCATTATAGCGCCAAGCAGCGGCAGTAACACAATACTGCGTATCTTTCTACCACAGGTAGAGCAAATTTGCACCTGTGATATTGAACGTGGCCTGCGACATTGCGCTGAGACCCGCAATAAAAAGGCGGGGCGATCGCGGCCTCACTATGCCTGCGATCGCCCCGCCCTCTAGTCATTCAAATTGATTATGAAGCCGAAGCCGCTGTAGTCCGAGTCCGGGTGCGGCGCTCGGTGACCAAACCCTGGGGCTCAGGTTGGGGTTCGGGCTCAACCTTGGGCGGCGATTTTTTCTGAGTCTTGGGTTCAGCCCTGGGCTTAGGGTCAGCTTGAGCCTGAGGCTGAGGCTGTGACACAGTCGCCACACCAGCCCCCTGAATTAGCAAGATCAGCATGGGGTCGCGCTTGTCGAACTCGCGCCGTACCAAGCGACGCAGGTCTTGGTCAAGAGCTGCTTTAAGCGCATCCAGGTCAAGGGCAGATTTACCGTTGCCATTGGACACTACCAGCTCTGCTCCACGACTTGAGAGCACCTGAGTGATCACCTGCTTCACCTGGCTCTGGAAGCGTTCCTGGGAAATTGACTGAGCCACTCCGCGAATTTGCACGGTGGGATCGGCTACTAGTTTGCCGTTGCTGCCCACAGTAGCCGCAATAGTAATCAGGCCGTCTTCGGCTAGCTGCTGCCGCTCTTTGAGCACGTCGCGGCCCACCACCCCAACGCGGGAGGCATCAACCAGCTCAATACCCGAGGGCACTTGACCAGCAATGCGAATGCCAGCGGGGTTAACTTCAACGATGTCGCCGTTGTTAATGATCACCATGTTTTCAGCGGGTACACCCATGCTTTGGGCGGTTTCAGAGTGCTTTACCAGCATGCGGTGCTCGCCGTGAACGGGCAGAAAATATTTAGGCCGGGTGAGGGCCAGCATCAGCTTTTGGTCTTCTTGGGCACCGTGGCCCGAGACGTGAATGCCTTTGTCTTTGCCATAGACCACGGTGGCTCCGCGCATCATCAGCTTGTCGATGGTGTTGACAACCGAGATGGTGTTGCCGGGAATGGGGTTGGCGGAGAACACGACAGTATCGCCCTGCTTGATCTTGATCTGCCGGTGGGAGTCTTCGGCAATGCGAGTGAGAGCCGCTAGCGGTTCCCCCTGAGAGCCAGTGGTGAGAATTAGCACGTTCTCATCGGCGGTGTGTCCGAGGGATTTGAGGGGTAAAAATAGGCTTTCGGGGCACTTGATATAGCCCAGATCGCGGGCATGGGCAATCACGTTGAGCATCGAGCGGCCCACCACAAACACCTTGCGGTTGTGCTTTTGGGCCAATTCCAAGATCATGTTGACTCGGTGGACTGACGATGAGAAGGTCGTCACCATCAATCGTCCCTGGGCCTTACCAAACTCGCGGTCAAGGTTGGGGAAGACCGATCGCTCCGAGGGGGTATGCCCGGGCACCTCGGAGTTGGTGGAGTCACTCACCAGGCACAGTACGCCCTTTTCACCAGCCTCCGCCAGCTTCTGAATATCGAAGGTCTCGCCATCGACGGGGGTGTGGTCAAACTTAAAGTCGCCCGTGTGAATGACAATGCCCACGGGGGTGTGAATAATCACCGAGCAGCTATCGGCGATGGAGTGGGTATTGCGAATGTATTCAACTAAAAAGGAGTTGCCCACCCGCACGGTTTCACGGGGACGAACGGGGCGTAGCTCGGTGCGATCGCTCATCCCGGCCTCTTCCAGCTTGCCCTCTAAAAGGGCCATCGCCAGACGAGGGCCATAGATTACCGGAATGTCGAACTGCTTGAGGTGAAAGGCAATGCCGCCAATGTGGTCTTCATGACCGTGGGTAACAATCATGCCCTTGATCTTATGGCGATTTTCCCGCAGATAGGTAACATCGGGCAGCACAATATTGACCCCGTGCATACCGTCGGTAGGAAAGGCTAACCCTGCGTCGAGCAGCATGATTTCGTCATTTATCTCGAAAACGCAGGTGTTCTTGCCGATCTCGTGCAGCCCGCCTAGCGGGATGATTTTCAGGGCAGTATTGGCAGATTTTGAAGTCATAAACAATCTCGTCAGTGAATAATTGAGATGGAAAAATTGAACAGTTAAACAAAGAATTGATGGCAGCTATGGCCTAATCGCGTCGGCAATCTCACTCTTCGCCGTACCTCAGCAGATACAGTCGTTTTACCGAGATGCACGGGGTTGGAGCGCTAGCCGACAGTGGCGGACGCTATAGAAACAGTTGAAGCCCAGGTCGATGTCGCAACATCGAGAGGTAGAGCAGCCAGGGCTATAGACAGTACAGATAGAGCCATAAATACGGTTCACACAGAGATAAAGGATAAACAGACTATTCAGTTGTTAGAAAACTAGAGTGGTAAACAGCTCCTGCCAAAAAGGTGAGCCGAAACCTGTTTGAAGATAACCGATAGCGACCAAATGCGGCCGCTGATGGCATAGCGGCAGATCTGCGGCCTATGCCTTGGTGGCTAGAATACCCTGGTCAGAGAGCTGTTGGAGCACCTCTGCGATCGCAATGCTTACGGACTCATCAGGCATACACAGGGGCGATCGCACTGCCCCTACGGGCCATCCCTGCTGTGCTAGAGCCACTTTCAGGGGCACTGGGTTGGTGGTAACAAACAAAACCTTAAACAAAGGCAACAGCTGTAGATGTATTTTTGTGGCCAACCGGGTCTCTCCGGCTTCGTAGGCCTGCACCATGGCCTGAATCTGAGGGCCAACTAGGTGGCTGGCTACGCTCACTACTCCGCAACCACCGACTGAGAGCACCGGCAGAGTCAATGAGTCGTCCCCGGAATAGATGCCAAACTCGGCGGGGGTATGATATCGAACTTGACTGGCCTGGTCTAAACTTCCGCTAGCCTCCTTAATAGCTACTATATTCGATATTTCTGCCAGACGGGCAGTGGTTTCAATTGCCAACGCACAGCCCGTACGTCCCGGAATGTTGTACAGCATGATGGGCAGATCGGGCACCGCTGCTGCAATCTGGCTAAAGTGCTGGTAAAGCCCCTGTTGGGAAGGCTTGTTGTAGTAGGGCACCACCTGTAGAGACCCATCTAGCCCTAGGTCACGGGCATGACGAGTGGCCTCAATGGCCTCAGAGGTTGAGTTAGACCCAGTACCTGCGATCACCTTAGCACGGCCAGCAACCGCTTCACGCACTGTCTTGTACAGCTGATACTCTTCTTGCCAGCTCAGAGTGGGCGACTCACCCGTAGTGCCGCACACTACCAGCCCGTCGCTGCCGTTGTTTACCAAATAGTCGGCTAGGCGCTCAGCCACGGCATAGTCAACGGAGCCCTCTTCAGAGAATGGCGTCACCATTGCCGTTAGCACTCTGCCAAAATACGTCACCCGAAATGCCTTATATCCTACGAAGTTTAATGACCCTGAGATTATACCAAGTTCGCCCCTGGCGGGTCGGTCCTGGGGAAGATTGTAGGATGGAAAGCCCATGGGATGGGCGTACCATGCCGGTAGTTCAAGTGGCGATCGCAACTTGGGAAACAGGATCACCCAAAGCGTTCACGAATGCTACGGACATCCACCCTACAGCTGACTACTACTTACTGAGTCTTGTCGAGAAGGCGTCAGTGATCATTCCAGGTTTAGCCCAGGCTCAAGCATCGTCCAACGCCCTGATCCGCTCAGCGTCAGTCTTAATGGCTAGCGCCAACGGCCTGGGGAACTTGCAGTAGTTCAGCAATTTGCACCGCGTTTAGGGCTGCCCCCTTGCGAATTTGATCACCGCTGAGCCAGAGTTCTAAGGCGTTGGAGTTAGAAATATCCTGACGAATACGGCCCACCAGCACGTCATCTTGACCGCTGGCTTCCATGGGCATAGGGAAGTAGTTCCGACCCCAATCTTCAACCACCTTGACTCCGGGAGCCTTGACCAGTAACGCCTTAGCTTCCTGGGGCGAGAACGGTGCCGCAAATTCAATATTAATCGCTTCGGAGTGGGCCCGCAGTACGGGAACCCTCACACAGGTGGCCGAGATTCTCAGGCTGTCAACCCCAAAAATCTTGCGCGTCTCGTTCACCATCTTCATTTCTTCCTGGCAATAGCCCTGCTCGTTGAGGGGCGAATTGTGGGGAAACAGGTTAAACGCTAGGGGGTAGGGAAACGCCTCTGCGATCGGCTCTTCCCCAGCTAGTATGGCGCGGGCCTGCTGCTTAACCTCTTCCATCGCCCGCGCTCCGGCCCCGCTGGCCGACTGGTAGGTCGCGACGACCAGGCGCTGTACAGGCTGTACCTGGTGCAGCGGCCATACTGCTAGGGTCATGAGAATGGTGGTGCAGTTGGGATTGGCGATGATGCCTTGGTGGGTTCGGGCCGCCTCAGGATTCACCTCAGGCACTACTAGGGGGACAGAGGGATCCATCCGGTAAGCGCTGGAGTTGTCGATGCACACGGCACCCGCCGCCACGGCCTTGGGCAACCATTCCTGAGATACCGAGCCACCTGCCGAAGCCAGCACTAGGTCAA
The DNA here is from genome assembly GCF_014695395.1 of Nodosilinea sp. FACHB-131. Lineage (GTDB taxonomy): Bacteria > Cyanobacteriota > Cyanobacteriia > Phormidesmidales > Phormidesmidaceae > Nodosilinea. Next base: position 195,760 of record NZ_JACJOF010000016.1, on the reverse strand, counting down.
TGCCGTCAAAAGAACCGTCGCCTAACGCCTGAACAGGAATCTCTTCGCCCTTGAAGGTCAATGTGGTGCCCGCCGACCGGGGAGACGCCAGCAGCGTCAAATCTTTGAGGGGAAACGATCGCTCATCCAGCAGCGCTAGCAGCTCTGCCCCCACGGCCCCGGTGGCCCCCATAATCGCAACTCTCAGCCCGTTCGACACAGCGCCACCTCAACCTACTCACAGAACGCATTGCATCAGCCGATACTAACATTTTGCTTCAATCTACCGACAGCCCGCCAACGGCTCCATCGCTAGCCAGACAGGACTCACAAAATATAAGGAAATAGCGAAAGCTTCCAGCCCTACTATTCATTGGCCATCGCCCCCGAGCCAAGGCCTGAGGGCTCAGAATTGTGGACCAAAGCCAAGGAATGACCGCCACGCTGTAACGATAGAGTATGCTTATTAATTGCGCCAAAAGTTCCTTACTGGTTTGGAGCGCGCGCAGCCGCCGTCTAGTTAGCAAAAAGACCCCATGAAAGTTACCCAGGAAGTACTGCCCGACAGCCAGGTGGGACTAGAGATCGAGATTCCCGCCGATCTGTCTCAAAAGACCTACGATCAGGTGCTAAATAAGATGATGCGGACGGTCAATATACCGGGTTTTCGCAAGGGCAAAGTGCCTCGGCAGGTCTTTTTGCAGCGGATTGGGGTGACTCAGTTTAAGGCAGCCGTCATTGAAGAACTGGTACAGAACGCCGTTGAAAAAGCCATCAAGCAAGAAGAGATCGATGCGATCGGCAACTACCAGCTAAAAAGCGGCTTTGAAGAACTGATTGGTCAGTACGAGCCCGGTCAGCCCATCACCATTCAGGCCTCCGTAGACGTTCCCCCCCGAGTCACCCTAAAAACCTACAAAGGGCTATCTGTACAGGCCGAAGAAGTTCTTCCTGACCCCGAGCGGGTCGACAGCACCCTAGCCCAGTACCAAAACAACCTGGCTACTCTAGTGCCCATCGAAGATCGTCCCGCTCAAGCTGGCGATGTGGCCGTGATTGACTTTGCCGGCAAAGTTCAGACCGAAAGTGGCGATTTTGAAGAATTTCAGGGCGGCTCGGGCACCGATTTCCAGGTAGAGCTAGAGGAAGGGCGGTTCATTCCTGGTTTTGTGGAAGGCATCATCGGCATGGCCCTAGAAGAGGCTAAAGATGTCGAGATTCCTTTCCCCGACGACTACGCTCAGGCCGAGCTAGCGGGCAAGCCAGCGGTGTTCTCTATCACCCTAAAGGAAATTAAGGAGAAGGAACTGCCCGAACTTGACGATGACTTTGCTCAAGAGATCAGCGAATTTGAGACCATCGAAGCCCTACGCACTTCGCTAGTCGAGCGGTACCAGGAAGAGGCCGACGAAAAAACTAAGGCCAATAAAGATGCGGCCCTAGTCAAAGCTTTGGTGGAGCACCTGGAGGCCGAAATTCCTAACACCCTGGTGCAGAAAGAGGTGGATTTTTTGCTCACCCAAACCATCATGCAGCTCAGCCGCCAGGGTATTGATGTCAACAAAATGCTAACCCGCGAGCTGGTTGACGGCATGCGCCAGCGCACCCGTCCTGAGGCGATCGATCGCCTGCGCCGCACCCTAGCTCTGGGGGAAGTAGCCAAGCAGGAGGGCATCAAGATTGAAGAAGAGGCTCTGCAAGCAAAGATCAAGGAGGCCATGGCCGAGGTAGAAGACCCCAGCCAGATCGACCCCGATCGCCTCCAACAGGTGCTAACTGAGGAGCTGCTCCAGGAAAAAATTCTGGCCTGGCTAGAGGAAGCCAACACCGTTGAGCTGGTGCCCGAAGGCACTCTGCAAAAAGAAGAGGCCGTCGACCAAGCCGATGCCATTGAGGCCACCGCTGTCGAGACCGACAACTCTGAGAGCGATGCCATTGAAGTCGAGGCCACTGCGGTAGCGGACGATGCTGGGGAGACCGCCGAAGCTGATGAGGAGGATGAACTCCAGGCCGGCAAGACCAAAAAAGCAGCTAAAGGCGTTTGAGTCTAGCTACGGATTTCGGTAAACCATCGGTTAGCCCACCCCGTGAACCTAATTTTTTGGGGCATAATGTCGGGTAGGCTAACCGATGGCTTGTTAGTCTAAGTGTCCGGTTTAACCAGTTGTGACCTGGGCGCTCTGCTAGTAACGCAATATTCCTAAGCCCTTGAAATCTCGCGCAAACCCATTATGATTGCATCGAACCCATTGAGTAGCCCTATCTTGAGCTTGAGCCAGTCTGCCCTTAGCGCTAACCAGGTTCGCAGCATGCTGCCCGTTGTTGTAGAGCAATCGGGGCGGGGGGAACGGGCGTTCGACATCTACTCCCGCCTGCTGCGAGAGCGCATTGTGTTTCTGGGCACGCCGGTGACCGATGAGGTGGCCGACTCGATCGTTGCCCAGCTGCTTTATCTGGATGCTGAAGACCCTGAGAAGGACGTGCAGCTCTACATCAACTCTCCAGGTGGTTCTGTGACAGCGGGCATGGCGATCTACGACACCATGCAGCAAATTCGCCCCGATGTAGTGACGATTTGCTTTGGGCTAGCGGCCAGCATGGGAGCGTTTTTGCTCTGTGCCGGCGCTAAGGGCAAGCGCCTCTCCCTACCCAGCTCGCGGATTATGATTCACCAGCCCCTAGGGGGTGCCCAGGGCCAGGCCGTGGATATCGAGATCCAGGCAAGAGAGATTCTCTACCACAAGAACCGGTTGAATGAGTTGATTGCCCATCACACGGGGCAGCCGATAGAGCGCATCGAGACTGACACCGAGCGCGACTTTTACATGTCTGCCGCCGAGTCAAAGGCCTATGGGTTGATTGACGATGTTGTTGAGCAGCAATATCTTCCCACCGCCCCCACTATGACTGCACTAAATTAGGGTCATTATTTTATGTCTAAGTACGACTCCCATCTTAAGTGCTCGTTTTGTGGCAAGTCTCAGGAGCAGGTGCGCAAGTTGATTGCGGGGCCGGGGGTCTACATCTGTGACGAGTGCGTTGACCTGTGCAACGAAATTTTAGACGAAGAGCTGTTTGACTCGGGCACTGCGATCGCCCAGCCCGTACCTCGGCGCGATACCCCCGCTGCCGATCGCCCGCGCACCGCTCCAGCCATTGCCCTCAACCAAATACCTAAGCCGCGGGAGATCAAGAATTACCTCGACGATCACGTCATTGGTCAAAATGAGGCCAAAAAGGTGCTGTCGGTGGCGGTCTACAACCACTACAAGCGCCTCAGCTACCTGCAAGGGTCTGAGGGAGAAGCAGCCGACGATGTCGTTGAGCTACAAAAGTCGAACATTTTGCTGATTGGCCCCACAGGCTGCGGTAAGACGCTGCTGGCTCAGACCCTAGCCCGTATTCTCGAAGTGCCCTTTGCTGTAGCTGATGCTACTACCCTCACCGAGGCGGGCTATGTGGGTGAAGATGTGGAAAATATTCTGCTGCGGCTGCTCCAGGTAGCCGACCTAGATGTGGAAGAGGCCCAGCGCGGCATCATCTACATTGACGAAATCGACAAAATTGCTCGCAAGAGCGAGAATCCTTCCATCACCCGCGATGTGTCTGGTGAGGGCGTGCAGCAGGCGCTGCTAAAAATGCTAGAAGGCACCGTTGCCAATGTGCCGCCCCAGGGCGGGCGCAAGCATCCCTACCAAGACTGCATTCAGATTGACACCAGCAACATCTTGTTTATCTGCGGCGGTGCCTTTGTTGGGCTAGAAAAAATTGTTGAACAGCGGACTGGCAAAAAATCGATTGGCTTTGTGCAGCCGGGCGAAGGGCAGTTTTCTCGCGAAAAGCGTACCGCCGACGTGCTGCGTAATTTGGAACCCGACGATCTAGTGAAGTTTGGCTTAATACCTGAGTTTATTGGCCGCATTCCGGCAACCTCGGTGCTAGAGCCGCTGGATGAAGAGTCGCTGATGGCGATTTTGACTGAGCCGAAGAACGCATTGGTGAAGCAGTTCCAAAAGCTGATGCTGATGGACAACGTGCAGCTTGAGTTTAAGCCGGATGCGCTGCGAGCGATCGCCCGTGAAGCCTACCGCCGCAAGACTGGCGCTCGCGCCCTCCGCGGCATTATTGAAGAGCTGATGCTTGACATTATGTATGAGCTGCCCTCGCGCAAAGACTTGAAGCGCTGCACGATCACCCGCGAAATGGTGGAGCAGCGGTCTACCGCTGACCTGCTAGTACATCCCTCGTCTATGCCTAAGCCCGAGTCTGCTTAGCCATGCCCTATATTGACGTCAACCAGGTTAACCACTATTACGAGTGGGTCGGCACCGATACACCGCGCGATCCGGCCTCTACTAAGCCGGTGATGGTCTTTATTCACGGCTGGGCTGGGTCGGCTCGCTACTGGCAGAGCACGGCGGCGGTATTGAGCGATCGCTATGACTGCCTGCTCTACGACATGCGCGGCTTTGGGCGATCGCGTCTGGCTCCCGACCAGCAGGAGGCCGCTGCGGCGCGAGGCTATGAGCTAGAAACCTACGCGGACGATTTGGCTGAGCTGTTAAAGGCGCTCAATCTGCCCAAGGTTTCGATCAACGCCCACTCCATGGGGGCGTCGGTGGCGGTGTACTTTTTGAATCAGTACCCAGAGCTGTGCGATCGCGCCATCCTGACCTGCAACGGCACTTTTGAATACGACAAAGCCGCCTTTGAGGCCTTCTACAAGTTTGGCGGCTACGTGGTGGCCTTTCGGCCCAAGTGGTTGGGGAAAATACCGCTGGCACCGCGCTTCTTTATGGCTCGGTTCCTCAGCCGCCCCATTCCCGCTGCGGAGAAAATTGCGTTTTTAGACGATTTTCTAAACGCCGACTACGCCACGGCCCTCGGCACCATCTTTACCTCGGTCAGCAAAAAGGCGACAGAGGTAATGCCCCTTGAATTTGCCAAAATTACCGTGCCAACTTTGCTGGTGTCAGGAGAGTTCGACAAAATTACCCCCGCAGAACTGGGGCGCACAGCAGCGGCTTTGAACCCTAAGATCGAGTACGCATTGGTAAAGAATACTGGGCATTTTCCCATGCTCGAAGACCCGGAGACTTACCTCGGGTACGTCAACGAATTCCTGGCTTAGACCTCAGCTGAGGTGCTTTGCTGCGCATTGTCCTAGCCTCACCATTGGCATAATACCCCCGATCTATGGATAGGCTGCCCACCGATCAGCTGCTGGCTCTGGATCGCCGCCATGTCTGGCATCCCTATGCGGCGATGCCCAACACTGGGCCTTTGTTTGCGGTGCGATCGGCTCAGGGCGTCTATCTAGAGCTAGAAACTGGGGAACGCCTGGTGGATGGCATGTCGTCGTGGTGGACCTGCATTCACGGCTATAATCACCCCCGGCTAAATCAGGCGGCCCAGGAGCAAATGGGGCACATGAGCCACGTTATGTTTGGCGGGCTGACTCACCAACCGGCGGTGCAGCTCGCCCAAAAGCTGGTAACGATCACGCCAGAGCCCTTACAGCAGGTGTTTTTTTGCGATTCCGGCTCGGTGGCGGTCGAAGTAGCTATGAAGCTGGCGATCCAGTACTGGCACAACCGGGGGGAACCGCAGAAACAGCACTTTCTGACGATTCGCAACGGCTATCATGGCGACACCTTCGCGGCCATGGCGGTGTGCGACCCGGTGAACGGCATGCACCACCTGTTTCGCCACAGCTTAGTGGAGCAGTATTTTGCCGATGCGCCCCAACTTCCCTTTGAGGGATTGTGGGATGAGGCAGACATAGCCAGCTTTGAGGCGATTTTGCAGCGCCACCGTGGGGAGATTGCCGCCGCGATCTTTGAGCCGGTAGTGCAGGGGGCAGGGGGCATGCGAGTTTATCATCCAGAGTACGTACGGCGGGCCAGGGAACTGTGCGATCGCTACAACATTCTCCTGATTCTCGACGAAATCGCTACGGGCTTTGGCCGCACAGGTAAGCTATTTGCCTGCGAATATGCTGGCATCAGCCCCGATATTCTCTGTGTCGGCAAAGCGTTAACCGGCGGGTTTATGTCCCTAGCGGCCACCCTGACTACCGAGCACATCAGCGAAACCTTTGCCCAGGGGGAAGCGGGAGTTTTCATGCACGGTCCCACCTTCATGGGCAACCCCCTCGCCTGCGCGGTAGCCTTGGAAAACTTGAACCTGTTGGCAAGCTACGACTGGGTTGCGAGGATACGTGCCATAGAAACCCAGCTCAAGCAGGAGCTAACTCCCTGCCGCGACCTGCCAGCAGTGAAAGATGTGCGGGTCTTGGGGGCGATCGGAGTGGTAGAGCTGCACAAACCAGTAGATATGGCGGTGGTACAACCCCGATTTGTTGCCCAGGGAGTGTGGCTGCGACCTTTTGGTCGCCTGGTTTATACCATGCCCCCCTACATTGTTGAACCCCAGCAACTCAGGCAGATCACAGCGGCCATACATGAAGTTTTAATTACTTAAGCCACGCCCTTGGCAAACCTCACATTTGAAGCAGGCACAACAACCGCACAGGTCTACGCTCGACTGCAAGCCATAGTAAAAAGAACGAAGCCCATCCTAGGACTGCCGCCATGTCGGTCATTTATGAAGTTGAACATGTCACCACCTACCGCTACGCCAGGCCGGTGACTTTTGGCCCCCACAAGGCCATGTTTTTGCCCCGGGGCAACTACAGCGGGCGACTGCTGGACTATTCTCTGGATGTTAACGTGCCAGCTAAGGTGCACTGGATCAGCGATACCCTCTCCAACAACGTAGCGGTAGTTGACATCGGTGAACCAGCCCAAGAACTGACCTTTACCTGCCGGTTTCGCGGTGAACACTTTGGCACTAAAGGCATCAATAACTTTCCCCTCGACCCCCGGGCCCATGAGGTGCCGGTGCAGTACACGCCCGATGAATGGACTGACCTAGCGGTATACCTACGGCCCCACGCCGAAGACCCCGATGGATCGGTGGCGGCCTGGGCCAAGAGCTTTGTGGCAGGCGATCTAGATCGCACCAGCGACGTGCTGAGTCGCATCATGAACACAATTCGCGACACCATCACCTACCGATCGCGGGAAGAAGAGGGCACCCAGCTACCGGGGGAAACCCTGCGGTTGAAGTCGGGCACCTGCCGCGACTACGCCTGGCTGATGATGGAAACCCTGCGGCGGCTGGGGCTGGCCTGCCGATTCGTGTCGGGTTACCTATATGACTCCGCCCTGGACGGCGGCGACGTGGGTATGACCGGATCGGGGGCCACCCACGCCTGGCTTCAGGTATATCTACCAGGGGCGGGCTGGCTGGTATATGACCCCACCAACCGCCTAACCGAAGGGTTTGATTTAATTGCGGTGGCGATCGCCCGGCACCCCGGCCAGGCAATTCCCCTCGCTGGCTCATGGTTTGGCAATGCGGGCGACTATCTGGGCATGGAGGTCTCGGTAGCCGTGCGCAAACTGGGGGCAACGCCAGAGTTTAAGTGAGAAAGTTTTGAGTTTTGAGTTCTCAGTTTTGAGTTCTTGCAGTAAGCCTTTAATTCAAAACTCAAAATTCAACCTTCAAAACTAATTTCATCCCTCTCTACCGCCCCAATCGGTTAGGAATATCCTCACAGCCGCCGGGAACAGTAGCGCGGGTAGCCTCACCGCCCCAGGCCCCGATGTAGCGGCGCTGTTCCTCAGACAGGCGGTACACGCCGCCGAAGTTAGCTCCTTCGACTACGGCCCCGGTGTTGGCTCCGGTAGTGTAGTCAGGTGCGCCGGTGCGGGTGCGGGGAGTGGCGGTGGCAGCATCCCCATAGAAAAGTCGCGCCTCCATCAGGTCGGCCCCAGACAGATTGGCTTGGTACAGAATAGAGCGGGCAAAATTGGTTCTCACCAAGTCAGCCCGGCGCAGATCAGCGCGAATCAGGTTGGTTTCGCTGAGGTCGGCCCAGCGCAGGTCGCTGCTCGACAGGTCGGCGGCGGCCAGCATGGCCCCCAAATCGATGACGCGGGTGCCGTTCAGCCGGTCTTCCTCATAACCACCCCGGCCGTCCAAAATCGGGCGGCCCAGGCGATTGTCGCGGCGCAGGGGGGTGAGCAGCTTAGAGCGAGAGAGAAAGCGTATAACCTTGGCCTTGCCTCCGGCATCAACGCTGCTAAGAATGGCGGCGGTGCGGGCTTCGGCAATGATGCGCTCCTGGGGCCAGTCTTCGAGCAGGCCTTCATCATCGAGCACCAGTTCTGAAATGCCCTGAAAGTAGGAGTCGATGGTTTGCTGCTGGGTAATTAAGTTTTGCTGTTTGGTCAGGTCGCGGGAAATAACGTACTGCCGCCAGGCCACAAACAGAGCCAAAAAGGCGATAAAAATTTGCCCGATCGCCCCCAAGAAATCTCCTAAGGCCCCCAAAACATCCCATCGCAGAGTCAAACCCCAGGTCAAAATGGCCCGATTAACGCCGGTGATATTCATCAGCCCCACCAGCCCCACCAGCACCCCAGGGATGGCAATCAGCAGCGACTGCTGCCGAGCCGACAGCTCCCCCAGCACCTCCTGCAGAAAAGGCCACATCAGCCGAATCGACACCAGGGTGGCCACCAAAGACCCCGCCAGGGTGAGCCAAAAACTGCCGGTGATCAGCCCCAACCCAATCACCGCGACCGCCACGACGGTGATCGCGCTGGCCGAGGTGACCGCAGAGTCAACCAGCAGGGGCTCGACATTCATCGGGTCGGAGGGGTCTAAGTCGAGCCGAGTGGCACCCGGAACCGGCCCCGCTGCACTCTCGCCAGGGTAGGACCGGACTAGTTGGTCGGAGGTAGCACCAGCGCCGTTGTCTGGAGTAGAGGTTGGTAGCGGGGGCTGGGCTGGATCAGGGGACGGGGGAGTCATGGGCGCGCAACGATGAGCAAGATAGACAGCCCTTTGGGATACGGCGGCCAAGGGCAAATTGTCTGGCTATATTTAAGCACCTTAACCTTGGAACTATAGCCTTTGGGGCGGGTTTGCTCCGTCGATAGGTCGAGGTGACTAACCCCGACTAGTCGGCTCCGGCCCATCGACGGTAGACTGATGGGGATTTTGCCCGCTAAAACGGGCGTTTCAGCACATGTTGAGGAGGGTAGGGGCAGCGGCATTATGGTGATTACTGGGTTGATTTTGCTGGCCGCGATCGCGATTTTAGTCTGGGGCTACCGCCGGGCCTTGCCCTACGGCACCGTGGGTATCTTGGCTTGGCTGCAATCGCTGGTGCTGATGGCCCCGTGGCTGCTGTTCTTTGGGCTGTTTGCCCTGGGTATTTATGTCAACCTGGCGGGGGTGCTGCTGCTGTTGTTGGGATCTACTGGCCTCTATATTTATCTGGGGCGACGGTTGCGAGCCCTGGGGCAGGACATGCTCTCGACCCAGCGGCCAGCGCCAGCGATGGACTCTCCCCCCGAAAACACCGATCGCCTAGAGCCCCTCGATCAACCCACCCCTGCTCCTGCTGCCCCCGCCGCGATCGCCCTGCCCCCGGAAGATCTGACGCAGATCGAAGGCATCTTTGGCCTTGACACTTACTTTCGCACCGAGACGATTCCCTACGACCAGGGGGCAATTTTTCGCGGCAACCTGCGGGGTGAACCGGCAGCCACCCAGGCTACCTTGGCAGAACGACTGGAGGAGCGACTGGGCGATCGCTACCGCCTGTTTTTAGTCGAAAACCTCGAGCAAAAGCCTACGGTAGTGGTACTGCCCGCTACCGCCGACCCAGTCAAAACCACCCCGGCTCAGTGGGCGCTGGCGGGGGTGCTGGCGATCGCCACCCTGTTCACTGGCCTAGAAGCCGGGGCGATTTTGCAGGGCTTCGACCTACTGCAAGACTTTTCCCGCTGGCGGGCCGCCCTGCCCTTTTTGGTGGCCTTGCTGGTGATCCTGCTCAGCCACGAAGCGGGCCACTGGATTGCGGCCCGACGCTACGGGGTGCGCCTTAGCCCGCCCTTCTTCATCCCCGCCTGGCAGATTGGGGCTTTTGGTAGCCTCACCCGGTTTGAGTCACTGCTGCCCAACCGCAGCGTGTTATTTGACATTTCCCTAGCCGGGCCTGCCGCTGGCGGCATCATTTCCCTAGCCATGCTGGTGGGCGGGCTGCTGTTGTCGCACCCCGGCAGCGCCTTTCAAATTCCCTCCGGGTTCTTTCAGGGGTCGGTGCTGATCGGAGCCTTGGCCAAGGTAGTGCTGGGCTCAGCGCTACAAGCGCCCTTGGTAGATATTCACCCGCTCACCATCATGGGCTGGCTGGGGCTGGTGATCACCGCCCTCAATCTGATGCCAGCCGGGCAGCTCGATGGTGGCCGCATGGTGCAGGCCATCTACGGCCGCAAAACCGCCAATCGCACAACGGTGTTTACCCTGGTGGTGCTGGCCCTAGTGGCGTTGGCCAACCCCCTAGCCCTCTACTGGGCCGGGGTGATTGTGATCTTGCAGCGCACCCTAGAGCGCCCCTGCCTAAACGATATCTCTGAACCCAACGACGCCCGCGCCGCCCTGGGGCTGCTGGCCCTGTTTTTAGCCCTGACGGTGCTACTACCCCTCACCCCCAGCCTGGCCGGTCGCCTAGGCATCGGGGCGTGATGGAGTGGTAGGGGGGTTAGGGGATTAGGTTGTTCAGCCCTCACCACTCACCCACCCATTCACTCACCCACCCATTCACTCACCCACCCATCCACTCTCTACACCACCGGCTCGACCTGAATCTCCCCCAGCCGCTGGGCCAGATAGGCAGCGGCAGTGATCGGGGGAAATTGGGGCATTCCCCCGGTGCGATCAACCAAACTATCTACTGGAGTCAGGTCAATCTCGGGACGGGGATGTACAAAAAACGGCATCGACAGGCGGGCCTGGTTGCTGGGCTGGGGATTGACCACTCGATGGGTAGTGCTCCTAAACAGCCCGTTGGTAAGGTTTTGCAGCATGTCGCCGGTATCTACCACGATTTGGCCAGGGGTCGTTTTAACGGGCAGCCACTGCCCATCCTGGGTGAGAATTTCAAGCCCTGGAGCGGTGGCCTCGCAGAGCAGAGTAATGAGATTGATATCTTCGTGGGGGGCTGCCCGCAGACTACCGGCGGTAGGTTGGCCCACGGGCGGGTAATGGGCCAAGCGCAGCACTGTGTTGCCACCGTTGGCCATGGCCACCAGCCAGTCGCTGGGCTGACCTAGATAGTCGCTACAGGCCACTAGCAGCACTTCCGCGCAGGCCATAAGCTGCTCGTATAGGCGGGTCATCACCGGGCGGAAGGAGGGCACCTCCTGGGGCCAGGGCGAATCAGCGGCTGTGAGGCTGTGGCGATTGACGTGCCAAAATTCCTTGAGATCAGGTAGGGTGTGGCCCTTAGCCTGCTCACTGCCAAAACTTGAAAAGCCTACCCTACCCGGATACCGGGGTAGGGAGTACTGAGTTTTAGCGGCATCGGGTAGGGCAAAGAACTCGGCAGCCACTTGATAGGCTCGCCGCACCACCTCTGGCGAAACCGGGTGGGGTTCCAAAATAAAAAAGCCAACGTTTTCTAGAGCCTGGCCCAGGGTTGCGATCGCCCGCTGTCGTACCGCCGTAGGGCCGATTAAATCTGCGTAAGACACCACAGGAATGGGCGGCCGGGTCATGGTGTGATCCTTGGAGAGGATAAAATAGGTTGGCTGGATTGTAGCAGCCTAGTCAAGGGTCAATAGCTGACCGAAGTTGCGGTTTCTGAGCGAGCGATCGCCAGCGTCTGGCGACTCCAAATTTGGCAAACTCGGTGGTTCAGCGGTTCAATAACCGAGACACCCGAGCATAATGCGATAAGGTTGGGCTACATGGCTTGCTAACGCTTTATTGTCTGTGAACACTCCTGCTAACCAAGAGCCCAGTCCCATGCTGCACATCGGCGACCAAGTGTTGACTGCCGCCGATGTTGTGCCCCGGCTACAGCGCTACGGCATGCTGCCTGCCCTGATCAAAGAACTGTTGATTGACCAGGCGATCGCGGCGATCGCCCTCACCTCAGAGCAGAGCGCCCAGGCCCTAGACCAGTTTTTGCAGGCCAATCAGGTGACGACCCCCGAGCAGCAGCAGGGGTTTTTAGCCCAGCGGGGGCTGACCGAAGGCGATCTTTTGGCGCTAGCTCAGCGGACTCAAAAGCTTCAGCAGTATAAGCTCGACACCTGGGGGCACCAGGTCGAATCTTATTTCTTACAGCGCAAGGGCCACCTCGATCGGGTTTTGTATTCTCTAATTCGCACCCGCGATGCTGGCCTGGCCCAAGAGCTTTACTTTCGCATCAAAGACGACGGCCAACCCTTAGCCGACCTAGCCCGTCAGTATTCCGAAGGGCAAGAGGCCCAAACCGGAGGCCTGATCGGCCCCGTAGAGCTGTCGGTACCCCACCCGGCCCTGGCCCGAATTCTCTCCATTAGCCAACCCGAGCAGCTCTGGCCTCCAACTCGCGTCGGCGAATGGTTTGTGGTGGTGCGCCTGGAAAAGTTTTTGCCGGCCCGATTGGATGACGCCACTCGTCAACGTCTGATCGACGAGCTGTTCAACACCTGGTTAGCTGAGCAAGTACAGCGGGAGCTTCAGTCCAATGCCATCTCAGGCGTAAACTCTCTGCCACTAAACAACGACTAGCCCGGCCTATCTTTGCCTAGCGAAGGTAAACCTTTGCGAACTACGGAGGGCAAACCTAGGCCGATCGCCCATCATGAACTCGTGGTGCACCCGTAACATTTTGATACGATATGTCCGGACAGCCCAAGGAGGTCAATAATGGCCCGCTTTCAACCGATGGACTGGGGAATGGGGGTGCTAATGGTCGCCGCCACCTTCAGTGGTTTAGCTGGTAGAGCCCTGGCAGAAACCCTGCCTCTAACCAATCCGACAGAGCCTGAGGAGGCTACTCCGCTACCTATTCAAAGGCCACAACCTGGATTAGGCACAGCTGAGGAGAGTTTTCCTGAGGCCTATGTGCTGGGGCCGGGCGATCGCATCCGCATCGATATTTTCAACATTCCAGAGTTCAGTGGCCCCGAAAACGGCACTCACGAGGTGCTAGTCGATGGCACCCTGTCTCTTCCCATGGCTGGGGTAGTAGCCGTGCAAGGGCTGACCCTAGCCGAAACCCAAGCGGCCCTAGTCGCCAGCTATGCCCCATTGCTGACCCGTCCGCCCCAGCTCACCGTCACGCTGCTGTCGGCCCGCCCGGTGCGGGTGGTGGTAGCTGGCGAAGTCAACCGCCCCGGCACCTACACCATTGAGCTAGAGGCCGAGGCCAGCGGGGGCAGCGCTGGAGCCGGTCGCCAGTGGCCCACCCTTACCCAGGTAATTCAAGAAGCGGGTGGCATTACCCAACAGGCAAACATCAAAGATATTCAGGTGCGGCGGCCCCAACTCCAGGGTGAAGCCATTCTCACCACCAGTCTATGGGAGCTAATTCGTACCGGCGACATTAGCCAAGACGTGCGCCTGCGCGACGGCGACACCATTGTGATTCCCAAAGCCGTAGCGATTTTACCTGAGGAGTCAGTGGCGGTCTCTAGCGCCAATTTTTCTCCGGAGGAAATACCGGTGCAGGTAGTGGGTGAAGTGGCGCGCCCCGGCGGGGTGACGCTGCCCGCCAACGCTACCTTAAACCAAGCTATCCTGGCCGCAGGCGGGTTTCAGCGCAGTCGGGCTCGGAACTCTACGGTAGAGCTAGTACGGCTCAACCCTGACGGCAGTGTTGACCAACGCACGGTGAATGTCGATCTATCCGCGGCGGCTAACGACACCACTAACCCAATTTTGCGCCCCAACGACGTAGTGATTGTGGACCGCAACATCGCCGCCGCCGCCGGCGACACCCTAGGACTCTTTCTGAGTCCTTTTACGTCTCTGACTACTGTCTTGAGGCTACTGGGGTTTTAACCCCGCGTCCCAAATACAATCTCACTACCCAAAACTTGTGCTCCAGGTTCAAATAGGTCTGAATCTAGGTCAGTATCTGAGTTTTGAGCTATAAGTTAACGAACTCTTGGGAGTATTCCCAAATAGCCCCTATGCCTTTTCCCCCCTCCTCCACCCATGAGACCAACGGTCATGGCCATGCCAAACCTGGTTTTATGACTGTTATGGCGCCGCCATCCCTAGTGGATCAGAAAGATGAGGTAGACTTCAGTCGGCTCGCAGGGGTATTTAGGCGTCGGGCGGGTGTGTTTCTCGGCGTGGCGGCCCTCTCCCTGGCGGGGTTCACCCTTTGGCACCTCAGCCGTCCGCCGGCCTATAGCGGCAGTGCTAGCCTACTGGTAGAGCCCGTCACCGCCGTGAATGCTCCAGGACTGGAGACAGTTACCGGAGTCCCCAGCCCATCGGTTTCTAGCCTCGACTACACGAGCCAAATTCGAGTGCTGCGCGGCCCGGCAGTGATCAATCCCATCTTGGCCAAGATTCAGCAGCGCTACCCCGACATTACCTACAACTCCCTACTCAACGGCTTGAACATTGTCCAGGAAGGCGAATCTAAGGTGCTGCGCATCAGCTACAGCGACCCTGACCCAGCGGTAGTGGCGTTTGTGCTTAACCAGGTGGTTGAGGGGTTTGTCAACTACAGCGTGCAAGACCGTCAGGGAGAGCTGCGCCGAGGCCTGACGTTTTTAGATGAACAACTGCAAGAAAAATGGCAGGAAGTTGCGGCCATTGAGGGAGAGCTCAGCGAGTTTCAAAAGCGCTACGACCTAGTCGATGTCAACGCCACTAGCGAAAGCGTTACCCAGCGGCTCAACCAGATGCTGGCTGACCAAGAGCAGCTGCGGGTGCAGCTTAGCTCCCTAGACCCTCTCTACGAAAATCTGCGGGAGCAGGTAGGCTTTGACCCCAATACCGCCATTCGGGTAGCAAACCTCAACGAGTCCCCAACCTACCAGGCGCTGTTGGGAGATTTGCGTGAAATTGAACAGACCATTGCTACGGAGTCAGCCCGGTTTCAGGCCGACACCCCCATGATCGAGGCTCTGACAGACGAGCGGCAGCAGCTTTTACCGCTGCTGGAGGCGGAAGCCCAGCGCTTAGTGGGGTCGGCAGTAGAAGCCGAAACCTTAGGCTACCAAGGATCGGTAAGCCAAACGCTGATGCAGCAGTTGGTTGATACTGCCAACGAGATGCAGGTGTTGCAAACTCAGGATCAAGCGATTGGTCAGGCTGTGCAGCAGCTGCGGGCAGAGATTCAGCGGTTGGCGGATCTCTCCCGGTCGTATCAACAGATCAGCCGCGAGCTGACCGTAGCCGAGACTAGCCTCGATCAGCTTTTGGCGAGTCGGCAAGATCTGCGGTTTCAAATGGCACGGCAGGCGTCGCCGTGGGAGCTAATTTCGCCCCTTAATGAGACCAGCATTGCTGAAACCAGCAATTTACCCCGCAACCTGTTGCTCAGCACGGTGCTGAGCCTGCTGCTGGGGGGAGTTGCGGCCTTGCTGCGCGATCGCCTCGACCAAGCCTTTCACAGCGCCGACGAACTGGTCAAAGCAACTCAGCTGCCCAACCTGGCCGGGGTACCCAACGCCCCTGCTCTACAGAAGCAGCCCCTGCTGATGGTGCCCAACCTGTCTGCCACCATGGCCGATGTGCTCACCCAAAACCAAAGTCCCCACAAGCTATATACCTCCTTCAGCTTTGCCGAGGCCTTTTACTCGCTAGAGGCCAACCTGCGCATGCTCAGCTCTGATACCCCGATACAGGTGGTAGCGCTAACCTCTTCAGAGCCTGGCGAAGGTAAGTCAACCATCTGTGCCCACCTAGCCATTGCCGCCGCCAACATGGGCCGCCGAGTGCTGTTAATTGATGGCGATCTGCGCAAGCCCAGTCAGCACCTGATTTTTGGCCACCCCAATCGCCAAGGGCTGAGCGATCTGATTACTCAACCGCTCGATGATCCTATGGACCTCGTTCAGGTGATACCGGGCAATCCCAACTTGCACTTGCTAACGGCAGGGGCGCGGCCCCCAGCCCCTGGCCGCCTGCTGTCATCGCGCAAAATGCAGCAAATCACTGAGCAGTACCGCCGCCACTTTGACCTGATGATTTTTGATACCCCACCCCTAGCGGGGGGCATGGTCGACGCGAAGCTAGCCGCAGCCCATGCTGATGGGCTACTGCTAGTGGTGCGCCTCAACCGCTCTGAGCAAGCGGAGATTCAGCGGGTGCTGGCGGACCTGGGCAACACAGTCCAGGCTCCGCTGCTGGGTCTGGTGGTCAACGGCGTACCCCACAGCCGCCAGAGTGGCTACGACTATTACTACGGCTACTACGGTCGCCCTAGAGTAGCGGCAGGGATCAATGACGGTTAGTCAGTGGTTGCCTTGTCAACAGCAGGTGTGGCGATAACAAAGGGATGTGAGGAGCAATAGGGAATGAAGCGCAAATCAAGACCACTGATTACTGGCGGACTGTTGGGACTAGCTGGGCTGGGGCTGCTGCCATCACAGGCTGAAGCTACCCCTGACAATTTAGCTGTAGCCCCTGATCCCAGTTTGGGCACAGCTCTGGCTGTGGATCCGCACCCGGTGGTGGAGCCCGAACCGTCGGCCCAAACCACCGAACCCCAACTCGATGAACAGGGAACGCCCCAGCCCGTCTGGAGCCCAGACGGCAATCAGACCATTGTGATTGAAGCAGCGACCACTGCTCAGCAGCCAGCCTTGGCAACAGCAGTCGTCAGCCCTCAGCCAGAGCTATCGGCTCCAGCCACTGCTACCGTAGAAAGCAGGGTTTCCGAAATCTCAGAGCCTACCCTCACACTCGCACCAGAGGTGTTGCCAGAGGCTGCCGCGATCGCCCCGGCTGCCGCCCCAAACCCAGTATTAGAGAGCCCAGAGCCCTCAGCCAGGACCCTAGCTGAGCTACCAGTAGCCCCTGCGCCAGCGCCAGAGGTAACTCAAGCTGAAATCCCAGAGGGCGTAGACAGTGACCAGGCTGCGATCGCCAGCCCTCCCGTCGGCACGTCTGCTACCCCGGTAGTTGCTGAGAACGTTGCTGACAGCACCGAGGTAGCGCCGACCGTTACTCCAGCTGAAACCTTGGCTGAAATTAGCGCCAAACCCATAGCCAGCAAGCCAGCCCCGGCCCTTCAGCTACCTGGAGTAGAGTCCCGCTCCGCAATCCCCACAGCGGTAGAGCGTCTGGCCGCTACCTCAACGCCGATCGCCTCCCGCTCCGCTCCAGGAGCTACCCTTGACCGTCCTGCCCCTGAGGCAGCGACATCCGCCTCTAGTACTGCGTCGCGCCGGACCGCTGATGTGGCGGCCCTGCGATCGCGCTCAACAACGGTTCAAGCGTTGCTGCGCGATCTGCGCACTGCCTACGGCCTAGAGATCGAGGGTACCCCTGCCCGCCAAGTCTCCCAGACTGAGACCGCGAGCCGGGGGCCACAGCTGCCGCCGCTGCCCTCGCAAGCTAACCGTACCGCTCCGGCTGAAAATACCACCGCCCATCAAATTCCCGTAGCTACCCCACTGCCTTCCCCGCCGATGGCTCGCCAAACCGCTGAGCGAGAGCCGCAGTTACCGTCATTTGCCGGCCAGAGCCCCAACGTCGCGCTGGCCTTGCCGTCTCCTCAGCCTACCCTGTCGACTAGTCGAGCCGCCCTAACCGCGCCGCCGGTAGAGCTGTCCGCAGCCCCGCTCTCTGCCGCTGCGGTTCCCGGCACCACCGCTCAGGCCACGCCGTCGTCCCCCGACGCTACCCAGCTGCGGAACAATCTGCGTGTCGCACCGCTCACGACTGCCGCAGAGGCTACACGCTCTTTTCCCCCCTCGCCCAACGCCGGCATTCCGTCAGCCTTTGGGGCCAACTGGGGGGATGTATTTTTCAGCGCCTCGCTGGCTGGGGCCGATCGCATCCGTCCTGAGGCCGATGGCAGTCTCTCCATGGGCTTTGGGTTAGGCGACTCGCGCCGGGCCGTAGGGGTTGAGCTAGCCTACAACCTACAGAGCGTGCGACGGTTTGGCGAAAACGGCGGTTTCGACGCCAAGGTTCACCGTCAGGTCTACAGCAGCGAAGAGACTCAGGTGGCCGCTGCCGTCGGGCTAAACAATTTTGCGTCCTATGGTGACAATGCCGGTGGCAGCGAGTCTAGCCTCTACGGCGTGGTCACAGCAGCTCATCTCCTTCAGCCAGAACATCCCAGCAACCGGTTACCGATCACGGCCTCACTGGGGGTAGGGGGCGGGGCTTTCAGCGGTGAGAGTAGCGATGTTGGGGTGTTTGCCGGCGTCGGGCTCCAAGTGCATCCGCAGTTCTCTATCAATACTGCCTGGAGTGGTGTGGGTGTCAATGTAGGGGCTTCCATTGTGCCAGTGACCACGCTGCCCCTGACCCTCAATCTGCTCTATGGCGATGTCGGCAACAATACGCGGGCAGGTTCCGTCGCAGTGTTAAGCATCGGCTACGGATTTAACTTCGGCCCCCGGTTCTAAGCTCCTTTCACCCTGCTACCGCTCCCTCTCAACCTCAACTGACCTCAATCCTATTTAGGAGAATCCCCGTGGACAGACTGGTGCGCCCGCTGCGGCAAACATGGCTCATGTTAATTCTGGTAAGCGGAAGCTTGGCGATCGCCCTGCCCGGCCACAGTGGTTCGGTCCCCACGGGGCTAACCAGCGGCGTCAGCGTCGGCGGCTCAAACTTGTTGCCGATTGGGGCATCAACCCTATGTGGTCACCAAGAGGTGGATCAAGGGGTGGAGCCACCCCTATGCGGGGAACAGCTACTAGAGTCAGCCTCTGCCAACGCCACCGTAGACCCGATCACCGGCGATATCACCCTAACCACCACCGCTCAGCAGGCGCTCAATACTTCGGCCAATCAAATTGCTCAGGGGCTCCAGAGCACTAACCCCGTCCTGGCCGTTCTCCTGACCACGCCAGGAGAAATTAGCTTAACCAGCCCTAGCCCTGTAGGAGCTAGCGGCTCCAGCGAAGACGAAGATGCTGTCGAGACAGTGGATGACATGGCGGCGGCCGCAGCTGCGGCGATCGCCAATGGCGAAAGCGTCTCACTCACTAGCAGTCGGGGAACCCTCGGGATTGCTGCCCCCACCGTTGCCCAAGCCGGCGGCAGCGGTTCTATCCTGGTCACCTCGGCGGTATTTACGCTCCAGGGTGGCACCCCTATGGTGGCACCCCTACGGGGTACCTTGGCGCAAATTGCCAATACTACCGGCTTTTTAGCCGCCGCCTTTGCGACTGGTCTAACCCCGAGTCAGGTAGCGCCCTTCACTGAAATGGCCCTAGCCGGAGCCGACTACCGCGAGCTAGTGACGCTGTTCAACGCGGTTAGTGGGCTCATTCCCCCCCAGCCCCAGCCTCGCTCCACGGTCATCGCCGTTGACCCCACCCTACTAGAGGAAGCTATTCAGGCCTACAACCGCATCGTTGAGAGCAGCGTTCCAGAAACCTTAGCGACCTTGAGCCAAAACTCAGATTTTGTTGCTTTGGGGCGATCGCTTCAACAGCTGCGGGCAGCTATTGAAGTAGTTAGTTAGTGTCTTAGATCCATCAATTGTAAAGCTGTTTATTCCCGCACTCAAAGTGAAGAGTAAATCTCAGTCAAGGAAGCACATTTAACTAAGCTAAACTGCATCAAAATAAACTTGCACTATCCCGCTGATTCGATCGTAGCGGGCGAGAGTTTAGTGGGCAAAAAACCGCTCACCAATCCCAACTTATTTTAGCTAACTGCAACCTCTCCTTAGTCAAAACAGCAGTTCTTATCAACGGCGCTCGATTGGCAGCGGCATGGATTTAAAGATTGCCGATGCCACAAAATCGTGGCGTCGCAGTCTGCCAATGAGCTTAGTTTTCTGCTGTTGAGCTGGTCCACTAAGGGTCTAATTTATCGCAGAAAGGCTGTAACTCATACCTAAGATAGATTCAGAAAACTTTGCTCCTAGATTTATATAAGGTCGGCAAAGATTCAGGCTTTACCCTTATACCAACACTTCTTGAGCACCTAGGTGTTTTAGATGATGTGGTAACGATATAGCTAAGCAGATTGGTGCCAAGCCCACAAACTTAGTGCCGATTTGTTTTATATCTTTTCGAGAATCTATGATCAACATTTGAAGTCAAAGAGCCCAAATGCGCAGTCATAAGGTAAATTGTAAAAAATAATATTTCATAGAACCCCTCTCATCAAACTTTAGGTAATACTCTGAACACAAAGAATAGACTTTGAAGTTTGTGACAGCTTAAAAATGTTGCCTCCAATACACAATTTGACCTCTAGTTAAGGGCAATATCACATTTAATTGTCAGGAATTTCTTAACCGTTAGACTCTGCATCCATCCAAAAGACAAAGCTCAGGATTAGAGTGTTCAGCTGTCACCCGTGTTGCATCGCACAATGAGTAGATCCTATGAGAGCAAACCACAACCGGCCCAACCTTCCCTTGCAGGTCTCGATTCTGACTCAGTTTTTCCCACCCGACTATGCTGCGACTGGGCAGCTTGTGGAAGAACTAGCCCAGAGCTTTAGTCGCCAGGGGGTAGGGGTGCAGGTGTTTGCAGGACAGCCCGGCTACGCCTACGATCGCAGGCTTGCCCCCAAGCAGGAGGAGGCCCAGGGAGTAACTATTCGGCGCACGCGCACCTCGCGGCTCTGGCCCAGGCGAATTCGGGGACGCGCAGTGGGTGGGTTACTCTACTGTTTGCGATCGCTCATTAAGCTACTGCACCCAGACCGTCGCGGCCAGCTGCTGCTAGTCACCACCGAGCCTCCCTATCTGCCGGTGCTGGCCTATCTGATGTACTGCCTGTTTGGCCAGCCCTACCTATGCGTGGTGTACGATCTATACCCCGAAGTGGCCTTGGCTTTAGGAGTGGTCTCAAAGCATCACTGGCTAGTGCGTCTATGGCGCTGGCTCAACTGCCGCACGTGGCACCGGGCTGAGGCGATTGTGGTGTTAAGCCCAACTATGAAGCAGCGTATTGTCGATCACTGTCCCCAAGCCGCCGACAAAATATCGGTAATTCACAACTGGGCTGACCCCAGCTTGATTGTTCCCTTGCCAAAGGTCGATAACTGGTTTGCTCTACACCATCAGCTCGATCAAGTCTTTACGGTGCTCTATTCCGGCAATATGGGGCGCTGCCACGACATGGATACCATCTTGGCAGCAGCTATTGCGCTGCGCCATGAGCCCGTCAGGTTTGTATTTATCGGGGCTGGGGCCAAGCGCCAGCTCTGTGTTGACCGTACTGCCCGCGCAGCGCTGACCAACTGTTTGTTTTTACCCTACCAAGCAAAAGAAATCCTGCCCTTTTCTCTCACCGCCTGCGACCTCAGCTTAGTTAGCCTAGTAGAAGGGGTAGAAGGGTTAGTGGCTCCCAGCAAACTATACGGCAGCCTAGCGGCGGGCCGACCTGTGGCTGCTATTTGCGAACCCCACTCTTATCTGCGATCGCTGCTAGCCGAAGGGGAGTTTGGCCGTGCCTTTAGCAATGGCGATAGCGCTGGGCTGGCCAATTTTATTCGTACCCTGGTGGCCAATCCAGCCCTAGTTCAACAGATGGGCAACCGAGGTCGCCACTACATGCAGCAAAAGTTTACCCCCGAGCAGGGTACCGACCGTTACTTTGAGGTTGTAAAAGCTTGTCTGCGGACTCCAGTAGCGCCCCCGCTGACTGAGGTGCCCAAGGCTACCGTCTCTCGTCCCTAACTACACCAAACACGGCAAAAGAATCTTAAAAAACCTGGCTCTAGCCCTTGCCTAATTCAATAAATCCTGTACCCTTCTGGCATGGAGTGGGCTTTGACGGTCACTGCGATCTCAGTCTCTCCCCCGCAACCTCGGCAACCACTGCCGAGGCCGTAGCCCAGGACGGGTGTGGCCATCTTTATCCAACGCCTGTTAGTTAGCCCTGTGCTCTTTGCCATTTTTTCCCTATGACTCAGCCCCGCCGCAATCGCAGCCGCCCTAAACGACGCGCCATATATTGTCCCGACCATGGCACCTACCTCGACAGCGTCAGCCAAAAGTATCCGCTCTACACCACTGAGCCCGAGCATCTCCAGCAGCGGGGGTTAAGCCGGCTGCGATCGCTCACCGTGATTGCCGGTTACGGCACCGTCCCCTTGACCGGTGAATGGCTTGAGGCCTTCTGGTGCGATCACTGCCAAGAAACCCGCTGGTACCACGTCCACAGAACCGTCGCTAACCGATACATAGTTGTAGCCGCACCAGAACACCTCTGGATGCAGGCCAGCGGCGTCATTCTGCCCACCGGCAACCCCAGCGTTAGCGAGTTTACCCGCCGACAGGCTCGCCAAACCCAATACCAGGGCATCAAAGACTTTCGCCGCATTGGCTAAACTAGCGCTTGACTCTGTCTCAAGTAACCCTCAATGACCAAGCTGAAGATTAAGCGGCGCCGGGAATCGAGTGCTCCCGGAGAGGCCGAGCTGATTATTGAAGCAGGCCGCACAGAGAAAAACTACTGGCAAGATATCTGGCGCTATCGAGAGCTATTTTATTTTTTAGCCTGGCGCGATATTTTAGTGCGCTACAAGCAAACTGCTATAGGAGTGGCGTGGGCGCTCATTCGGCCATTTCTGACAATGGTGGTGTTTACAGTGGTGTTTGGCCGTTTAGCCAACTTGCCATCGAACGGGGTGCCCTACCCCATTTTAGTATTTTCGGCCATGCTACCCTGGCAGCTATTTTCCACCGCTTTATCAGAGTGCAGCAATAGCCTGATCGCTAACGCTAACTTACTATCAAAGGTATATTTTCCTCGCTTGGTAGTACCCACTAGTGCCGTAGTGGTTAGCTTTGTAGACTTTGCCATCTCTGGCATCATTTTGGTGGCGCTCATGGTGTGGTTTACCTATGTGCCTAGCTGGCGAATCGTAACCCTACCGCTATTTACCATAATTGCCTTAGCAGCCTCTATGGGTGTAGGGCTGTGGATGGCTTCCCTAAATGTGCAGTATCGCGATTTTCGCTATATTGTGCCGTTTTTGGTTCAGTTTGGCCTCTATATTTCTCCGGTAGGGTTTAGCAGCAGCATTGTGCCCGAGCGGTGGCGGCTGCTGTACTCGTTAAATCCCATGGTCGGAGTTATTGACGGCTTTCGCTGGGCCATTTTAGGGAATGAGGCCAGCATCTACTGGCCGGGGTTTGCCCTATCGACGAGTCTAGTCATGCTGCTGCTAGTATCTGGCATCTGGTATTTCCGCAAGATGGAGCGCACCTTTGCAGACGTGATTTAGCAGCCGATGCTTTTACACCACGACCTTCACCGACGGCTAGCATGTCTGATACTGTAATTCGTGTTGAAAATTTGAGCAAAAAATATATCATTGGCCAGCAGCAGCAAGAGCGCTACACGGCTCTGCGAGATGTATTGGCTAACAAAGCCAAAGATATCACCCAAATTTTCAACCCAAAAACTAAACACCAAAAGTCAAACTCAGAGGAGTTTTGGGCTCTAAAAGATGTTTCGTTTGAGGTCAAAAGGGGCGATCGCATTGGCATCATTGGCCGCAACGGCGCAGGCAAATCCACCCTCCTCAAAGTGCTCAGCCGTATTACGGAGCCGACTAGGGGACACATTAGCATCAAAGGACGGGTAGCCAGTTTATTAGAGGTTGGCACTGGATTTCACCCCGAGCTAACCGGGCGAGAAAATATTTATCTCAACGGCGCCATCTTGGGAATGAGCAAGCTAGATATTCACCGCCAGTTTGATGCAATTGTTGCCTTTGCAGAGGTAGAAAAGTTTTTAGATACGCCCGTCAAACGGTATAGCAGTGGAATGTATGTGCGGTTGGCATTTTCGGTGGCAGCACACCTAGAGCCAGAGATTCTAGTTGTTGACGAAGTGCTTGCGGTAGGTGATGCAGCCTTTCAAAAGAAGTGCTTAGGAAAGATGGAAGATGTAGCAGAAAAAGAAGGAAGAACAGTTCTATTCGTGAGCCACAACATGGCAACAATACAAAGCCTGTGCAATCAAGTTATTTTTCTAAACAATGGCCAAGTTCAAGCAATAGGTAATCCGGGCGCTATAATCCAGCTTTATCTCAATGAGGGAACTGCTTCTGAGGATTGGAGTAACCTGCATTCAATTGCTCAGCGCCGAGGAGAAGGAGCATTAAGGTTTTCAAAGCTGGAATTATTGAGTTCCCAAGGACGATCAGTTACTGCTGCATTGTCTGGAGAAAAGCTGATCTTTCGTTTATGTTTTTCTAGCTTTTCAGAAAAACTTATACATAAGAACTGTCGCATAGGTATTGCTATAACGAGCACATCTGGAGCTAGCATTGTGCTTTCAACTGAAATGATATGCCAAGACGCAGTCGATATTAGAGCCGACGACTGTATAGACTTTTGCATCGAAAGACTACCTCTTTCCGAAGGAATTTATTCATTAACACTTTTTGCCGAATCTAATAGCATCATTCAAGACTGGATTACTGAAGGAATTCAGTTTACTGTTGAGGGAGGAGACTTTTACGGTACAGGCAAGCATTGCCCGGCTGGCTATCAGGGGAAAAGCATCCTAATCGATTTTTCGATGAACAAAAAATCATATAAATATGCCTAATCAGCCATTACTATACAGAGCTTTTCGTAGGGTTATGAGCCAATTTAATCTCTTCCCCTGTGACAAAAGCTTAGAAGGCTTAGTATCTAATCTAAAAGACAAATATGGATACCAAGAGACAAGACTAGAACAAAAGCCAGTAGGTGCAAATCAAGAGCCCTTGCCCTGGTTTACCTATCCTGCCATTGAATATTTAGCTCAGTTAGACTTGAGTGATAAGTCTATTTTTGAATGGGGTTCTGGCAACTCATCTCAGTTTTTTGCCAGCCGCTGCAAGCAAATCACGAGTATTGAAAGCGATCCAGAATGGTATGAGTATGGCTCTCAAAGAATGCTTCCAAACCAAAAAATTCTCTTTCAAGAAGAGGCAGTGTTTGCTGAAGCTATAGATGAATCATTTTCAAAGTTCGATCTAATAATTATAGACTCTTTGCGAAGACATGATTGCGCCCTTAGGGCCATAAACCACTTGAATGATGGCGGCTTTATCATATTAGACAATTCAGACTGGCATCCTAAAACATCTGAGTTTTTAAGGGTTGTCTGTGATTTGATCGAGGTAGACATGCACGGTTTTGGCCCCATAAACCCCTATTCTTGGACTACTTCACTGTACTTACGTCGGGACTTTCGATTTACCCCAAAAGATGGAATCCAACCTAAAGTTTCTAAAGCAGGAATTCATCAAATATCTGAGTATGATTCACGCAGCAAAAAGAACTAAACTCTACTTGATTGATTCTGCTTTATTTAATCTAAATAAAAATGGTTAAGATTCAGCCTGTAAAGTATCTTAACCGACTAAAGAAGTTGGTAAAGGTGTCTGTTGAGGATACATTCATTTATCCTCTAAATATCTATAGTCATCATAACTTATCTTTCTCACAAGAGGGTGAAGATCGAATTTTGTGTAGAATCTTTGAGTATCAAAATCAAGGTTTCTATGTCGATGTTGGAGCTCACCATCCCCAACGGTTTTCAAACACTTATCTCTTTTATCTTAGAGGGTGGAAAGGCATTAATATTGATGCTATGCCAGGCAGCATGAAGCAATTTGAAGAACTACGTCCAGAAGATATTAACGTAGAAGCGGCAATTTCTGACTCTCAAGAGACTTTGAATTACTACATGTTTGATGAGCCTGCCTTAAATAGCTTTTCCGAAAAAGTCTCTGTTGAAAGAGGTGAGATGACCAACTACAAAATTATAGATAAAAGCCTAATCAAAACCAGAAGGCTTTCAGAGATTCTCGATCAGTATTTACTAGTAGATCAAGTGATTGACTTCTTGAATATTGATGTCGAAGGGTTAGATTATCAGGTATTACTATCTAACGACTGGTCAAAATATAAGCCCAAGGTCATTTTGGTAGAAGAATTATCCTCGTCGATAAATTCTATAGTATCATCGCCTACTGAAATAGGCTCTCTATTAAGCCATCAAGGCTATGAGCTATTTGCTAAAACATTTAACACGTCATTTTATCGACTAGTTTCTACATAACGTATGCCTTGCGCCACCCCAGTTGTCTTTCTAATCTTTCGTCGCCCTGACCTCACTGCCCGCGTATTTGAGGCAATTCGCCAGGCCCAACCTAAAATCTTACTCGTAGTCGCCGATGGTCCCCGCAATGAAGTTGAAGCCGAACTATGCCAGCAGGCTAGGGCTGTGACTGAGCAAGTAGATTGGGATTGCGAAGTGATAAGGCGCTACTCAAATAGCAACTTAGGCTGTGGCAAAAATGTCTCTCAAGGTATAACTTGGGCTTTTGAGAAAGTTGAAGAAGCAATAATTCTGGAAGATGATTGCCTGCCTCATTCGAGCTTTTTCCTTTTTTGCGATGAGCTGCTGAAGGAGTATAGATATGATGAACGAGTTATGCAGATTTCTGGCACAAATCTTTTGGGGAAATGGGAATCTAATACCCAGAGCTATCACTTTTCTCAATATGGTGGAATCTGGGGCTGGGCTTCTTGGAAAAGAGCCTGGTCTTTCTATGACTATAACTTAGAGCTCTGGGCCGATGAAAAGATCAAGAGCAGCATTCACGACATTCTTGTCAAAAAGCAACAAGTCCCTACCTGGTATAGAGCTTTCTGTGAAACTTATAGTGGTGAAATTGACACTTGGGACTATCAATGGCTTTTTGCTAGGCTGATTCAATCGGGTTTATCAATTGTACCTTCTGTTAACCTAGTGGCCAACCTTGGTTTTAGAGAGGATGCTACTCACACAAAAAATAGAGAATCTATTTATGCTCAACTCAAGCACAGTGAGATCACATTTCCTCTAAAGAAACGACTTGTGACTATGGTTGATTACGATTATGACCAACAATCACAATTGGTGCCTACTTCATCTCCTAAATCCATTATTGGCACAACAGCTTTCTTAAAAATAAAATTAAAAGCAATATTACAGAAGTACTTTAAACCGCTTAGGAATCAGAATGTAGTAAAGCGCTTAAGATTGGATAAGGCAAAATATGGGTTATCGATTTTCTTAAGAAATGTAATTCAATACAGTGAATTATTAGAAAGGCGCATTCTTCTAGATAAAAGCATCCAATTGGATCCATCAGCAAAGATTTTCCCTGAAGCTAAGATCACAAACTTAGCTGAAGATTCTAACTTAATAAGAGTAAATAAAGACTCAGTTGTAAGAGGTGAACTGCTTGTATTTGCTCATGATGGCAAAATTAGTATAGGTACTGATTGTTATATAGGCGAAGGCACTAGAATTTGGTCATCAAGTTCAATTCAGATTGGTGATCGTGTGTTTATTTCACACAATGTAAACATCCATGATACAAATTCACATTCGACTAATTCCCAGTTGAGATACCTACATTTTCGCCATATTATGTCAAGTGGTCATCCCAGGACAGATGATTATGATATAAAATCTGCGCCTATTTGGATAGATAGTGACGTGTGGATAGGGTTTAATTCCACGGTTCTAAAAGGTGTAAAGATTGGAAAGGGCTCAATAGTAGCTGCCTGTTCAGTAGTTACAAAAGATGTTCCTGAATACGTTCTTGTCGCTGGGAATCCAGCAAAAGTTGTCAAAAACTTAGAGATTGATTTGAAAGATGAATTGGCTAAAGAAAGCAAATGATAAACTGAATTTGTTGTACAAAGTTCTTTCCCTTTTGAAGGAGTTAAAAGTTACTTTAGGGAAAATTCAAGAGTCCTTAGGAAGAATAGAAGCTCGCCAAAATCAGCACTTAGATAGTAAGGATCTTCTCAGTCATGAATTTAGAACTTTTTCTCAGTGGGGAGAAGATGGAATTATTCAATTTCTTTTACGCCACATAGAAGTATCTCGGAAAGTATTCGTTGAATTTGGCGTTGAAAACTATTCAGAATCTAACACTAGATTTCTTCTTGTCAATAACAATTGGTCTGGCTTGGTAATAGATGGAGACAAGAGTAATGTTGATCACATAAAAAACGATCCAATCTATTGGAGGTATAACCTGAAAGCAGTTCACGCTTTTATTACGAAAGAAAATATTAATATCATTCTTTCTGAAAATGGTATTAAAGGTGACATTGGTATTTTATCCGTCGATATTGATGGAAACGATTATTGGGTTTGGAAGGAAATCAGTACTATAAACCCTGCAATAGTTATCGCTGAATATAATTCTAGATTCGGTAAAGACAGAGCAGTCACTACCCCATATAATGAAAATTTCGTCCGTTCTCATGCCCACTACTCCATGATCTATTATGGAGCATCACTAAAAGCTCTGTATTTCTTAGCAGAGGAGAAAGGATACACATTTGTTGGATGCAATTCTGCGGGAAACAATGCTTTCTTTGTGCGCAAAGACCTGAAGCCAGATTATATTAAAGAGTTGACTCCGGAGGAAGGTTATGTTGCAGGAAAGTTTAGAGAAGCAAGGGATGCTAATGGTGAACTACTTTTTCTTAAGGTAGAAGAAGAACAAAAGATATTATCTGATCTCCCACTAGTAGAAGTGAAGTAAACTTGATGAGTAGCCAGCCTGTCTTAGTAACAGGTGCAGCAGGCTTTATCGGTCGCTATGTTGTCCGCCATTTCATGGAACAGGGCTGGACCGTGGTAGGAATTGATAATTCTCCTCCAGAAAATGCACCCTTAGAAAATCTAACTGTCTATCATCGTCTGCAACTACCTGACAGTAGTTTAAAGTCTATTTTACAAGGAACATCTCCTCAAGTTTTTATTCATTGTGCAGGTAGGGCGTCGGTAGGGCTCTCAGTTAAAGCTCCAGAAGCAGATTTTTATGGCAACACTGTTCTCACCTTTGAACTACTAAACGCATTACGTCTCTATGCTCCTCAATGTCGTTTCATCCTGTTATCAAGTGCTGCGGTCTATGGCAACCCGGCTTCTATTCCCATTAGTGAAGACCAGTTAACAGCTCCCATTTCTCCCTATGGCTTCCACAAGCTGCAATGTGAGCAAATCTGTTTAGAATTTAACAAGCTTTATCAAGTGCCTACTGCCGCTGTTCGCATTTTCTCAGCCTATGGACCTGGGTTGCGCCGTCAGGTACTCTGGGATATTTGCCAGAAAGCCATCGTCCATCATTCCGTTCAGCTCCAGGGCACTGGACAGGAGAGCCGAGACTTTATCCACGCTTTGGATATCGCCAAAGCGTTATTTACGATCGCCAATGCCGCTGTTATGAAAGGGGAAGCCTACAATCTGGCAGCGGGCAGAGAAGTGACTATTGCCGAACTTGCTGGATTAGTGCTGGCAGCTCTGGAATATCAAGGGGAACTGAAGTTTGATGGCAAAGTACCAATTGGCAACCCCTTGCACTGGCAAGCAGATATCTCGAGATTACAAGCCCTAGGATTCACTCCCTCTGTTGCATTGGAAAGAGGTGTGCGAACCCTTGCAAACTGGTGTCGGGCTGAGTTAGTTGGCGTATGAGTAAACCACTCAAAATTTGCCTTATAATGCAGGGCGGGCGTGGCTGGATTGGTGGCAGCGAATATATCAAAAATATTGTCTTAGCGCTGGGAAGTTTGCCAAGTGAAATCCGATCAACCTTTGAATTGACTCTGTTGTGCGATGAAAAATTAGAGGATGAAATCGCGAGCCAGATTTACCTGTATTTAAGTAAGACTTATACTCAGGCAGATCTTCAGCCTATAAATTTATCAAATCGAATTCTTTGGAAAATTTCTCGAAGTCTTATTAAGATAAGTGATCCGCGACTCGAATCTTTTTTTGATAAAGAACAAATTGATTTTGTTTATCCTTATTTTAATCGAACTACCAGAAAAAGATCTTATCGCTCTGCTGCATGGGTTTATGACTTTCAGCACAAGTACTTGCCGCAATTCTTTACAAGTGAGATTCTTGAGTATAGGGATAAGCTATTTACTGATATCGCCCAATATGCCCCTTCTATCGTTTTGAGTAGTAAAACTGCTGAGACTGACCTCCATAAGTTTTTCCCAGAAACAATTGATAGAACTACTGTCCTATCCTTTAAAACTTTTCCTCGCTCTGAATGGTATTTAGGTGATCCTTTGCAGGCACAAAAGAAATACTATTTACCAGACAAATTTTTCATCATTAGTAACCAGTTCTGGCAACATAAAAATCATTTAGTTGTCTTTGAAGCATTGAAGTTTCTTAGAGAAAAGTCTATTTATCCAGTCGTTGTTTGCACAGGTCACATTCACGATTTTCGTCAGCCTGCTTATTCTGATACTATCTTACAAACAATTCACACATGGGGCTTGGCTCAGCAAGTATTTCTTCTAGGGTTAATTCCTAAAACCGATCAGGTACAACTCATGCGACGTGCCCTGGCAGTCATTCAGCCATCCCTTTTCGAGGGATGGAGTACTTTGGTTGAAGACGCAAGATGTCTTGGAAAACATTTAATTTTATCGGACTTACCAGTTAATCAAGAACAGAACCCACCCTATAGTGTTTCCTTTAGACGGGATTCTGCAGAGCACTTAGCTACTTTCTTAGCAGAATATTGGGAGAATTTAACACCTGGTCCCATTCTAGAGGATGAAGGAATGGCAAGGGCCAATAGTTTAAGGGAGATTAGAATATTTGGTGAGGCTTTTCTAAAAATTGCCCAAACACTTGGGTAATTTCCAAAGGAGGAGGCGCGATATTGCGCGATCAGACCTATGCCACAAATGACGAAAGCTCTTACTCTTGTTGACTTGCCTACCCCTGCTCCCGGCAAAACAGGATGGCCCTGGACTGAGCAAAGTAAACCTGAAGGCGGTCGAATGCCTGATGGTTCTGAGTATCCCGGCATCAGTATTGTGACACCTAGCTATAACCAGGGACAGTTTATAGAAGAGACGATTCGGTCGGTTTTGTTGCAAGGCTATCCTAATCTTGAGTACATCATTATTGATGGAGGAAGTACAGACAATACAATTGATATAATCAGGAAGTATGAAGCATTTTTGACTTTCTGGATTAGCGAAAAAGATGAAGGACAAAGTCATGGCATAAACAAGGGATTTCATCGCGTTACCGGCGATTTAGTTGGATGGCAAAACTCAGATGATTTCTATTACCCCAATGTATTTTTTGAGGCCGCAGTTAAATCTAAATTTTTCCCGGATTATGACGTATTTTATGGTGCTAGGACCTATCTGAACTTGGAGGCTCAAGGAAGCTTTACTGAAGACATTAATATGTCTAACTTCGATCTCCTGAAAATGATTCCTGATGGCAACATGTCTAACCAGTCAATGTTTTTTAGACGGAAAGTTTTTCAAGAAGGAAACTTCTTGGATCAATCGTTTAATCATTGTATGGATATAGAGTTTTTCTGGAGGCTGATCGAGAGAGGATATAAATTTAAGTTCGTACCCGAATTGAGAGGGTGTTACCGCCTGCACGAAAATTGCAAGGGTCAATCCGACAATAATAGTTACTTTTCTGACATCCTCAAAATACATGAAAGAATCTATTTGAATAGAAACCTCAAGCGCGCAGTTAGAAGAAAGGCTTGGCATCTTCTTAGAGCTTTTTGCCTGGATCTTTATGGTAAGTCACACCTTTCAGAATTCAGAAAGCATTGCAAAAAGCTGTGGATTTTGAGTAGTTTTGACATTAACAATTCAATACTGCTCGATGTGGAAATTATTAGCAAATATCTGCTTTCTCTTTTTGGAGATTCCTTCTTACAGCAGATTAGATACTACAAATCTACTCTGGTGACCAAACGTAGGTAATAAAAAAGGCATGTACAAAGCGATTGTGACTCTAGCTATTGGGAAAAAGTATCAAGAAAGATGGCAAGCAACTTGCAAAAAAAATTGGTCACAATATGCTGAAAAGCATGGCTATGATATTATTTGCATTTCTGAACCCCTAGATGAGTCGAAGCGAGCTGAAACTCGTTCTCCAGCTTGGCAAAAGTGTCTGGTGTTAGGGCATGAGAAAGTTAAGCGATATCATCAGGTTGTATGGATAGATTCGGATGTTCTGTTAAATCCTTATGCTCCTTGTATAATCTCTCAAGTTAGCGAGCCGCAAAAGGTAGGAGCAGTTGAGATGTTTTCTGGCCCTCTAAGTGAAACCTTTCCTAGTACCTCTACAAAACTTGAGTCGTTAGCGGATAGGTCTAAATCATTTTGGAGCTGGCCTTTTAGAACAGGAAAAGAATTTTATAGAAATGTAGGTCTATCTGATGATTTTTCTGAGGTGGTTCAAACAGGTGTAATGGTCTTATCCCCTAAGTTTCATCGCGACACACTTGAGTACGCGTACTATAAGCATGAGCATCAAGATGGTCAATCCTTTGAGATGGAATGTCTCTCATATGAATTAGTTAAGGCCAATTTGGTTAATTGGCTTGACCATCGATTCAATCGGTTATGGGCTGAGTGTATTTTACGAGACTACCCATTTTTACTTCCTCCAGAACCAAGTAAGAATAAAATTATCCGGCACGGGCAGAACTATTTGCATCGTATTTCAAAGCTTTCCAAGAAAACATTGACTGATTGTTGCATTAGTACCGCTCTGATAAATAATTATTTTTTACATTTTGCAGGTACGGCTCAGTTTATGAATAGCTTTAAGCCTTGTGCGTCTTCTTGGCAACAATTAAGAGGTCGTCTCCAAGCTTGAAAATTACTTACTAATGCAGGAGAAATTAACTTAAATGAATCTTTTGCAGAATAAAGACAAACAATTACATGACCCTAGTAAGCCACTGGTTCTATCTGTAGGATGCGGTAAATGTGACCCTAAGCCAGGAATTGTCAGGCTTGACATATCTAAAGATGTTTCACCGGATTATGTCTGGGATTTAGACAATACTCCTTATC
This sequence comes from Nodosilinea sp. FACHB-131, assembly GCF_014695395.1. Classification (GTDB taxonomy): domain Bacteria; phylum Cyanobacteriota; class Cyanobacteriia; order Phormidesmidales; family Phormidesmidaceae; genus Nodosilinea. Next base: position 162,876 of record NZ_JACJOF010000016.1, on the reverse strand, counting down.
CATTTGAAGATAAAGTATTTTCAAAAATTGAATGCTTTGATGTCATTGAACATCTTGTTAATATTCCCAAAACTATTGAAGAATTTCATCGAATACTGAAACCCGGAGGTGTCTTAATTATCACAACACCTCATTTTAGTTGCGCAAATTCATACATTGATCCAACTCACAAGTATCATTTGAGCTATTTTTCCTTTGACTATTTTTGTGATGGTCATGAACTGGCTTACTACTCCAAGGCACGATTTGAACTTCAATATCGCCTTTTGATGTTTCAAGGAGGGCGGTTTAATCGGTCAATTGTTTCACGGTTAGCAAATCGTTTTCCTAAATCCTATGAAGAACGATGGGCTTGGATAGTTCCAGCATGGTACCTCTATTTTGAGCTGAAATCTATTGCAGGGGTTGATTGATGCGTGTCGCTCACATTACACCCACTTATTTTGATAATAACTCAGTCATTGGTGGTGGGGAGCGATATCCAACCGAGTTAGCAACCTGGATGTCAAAACAGACCCCAACTACCTTGGTCAGTTTTGCTCCTAGTCGCCAGACCCGCTATCTTAGCAGTCTTCGAGTTGAAACCTACCCAGTTAAACACTTCATTCACGGAAACCGTGTCAACCCCGTTAGTCTTCGCTACCTTACATCCGTAATTAACGCTGATATTGTCCACATTCACAACATTAGTACTGTCGTATCAGATATGGCGTGTTTAGTAGGGCGGCTGCTCGGCAAAAAGGTATTTGTAACCGACTATGGAGGGGGCGGTAGTTTGGTACTCAATCAAAAACTTCCAGTATTCCAAGGATATCAAGGGGCCATTACTTACTCTCAGTTTGGAGTAAGCTTTATTCCTGAATCATTGCAACGAAAAGCAACTTTAATTAAAGGCGGCATCGACATCGATAAATTTTGCCCTGATCCTTCCTTGCGGAAAGAAAATAAAATTCTCTATGTAGGACGGCTAATGCCCCACAAGGGCATTAATTACTTAGTTGACGCAATGCGGTTACTTCGGGCAACAGATTATCGCCTGGTCATCATCGGCAGAGCTTATCATGACCAGTTCTACAGCGACTTAAAAGAGCAGGCGGAAGGATTACCCATTGAGTTTGTTCATGATGCTAATGATCAGCGTCTCATTAATGAGTATCGAACAGCAAAGGTAACCGTATTACCCTCTGTACACACTACTTGTTATGGCAACTATACTCCCGTACCAGAACTTATGGGCTTCACGTTGCTAGAGTCACAGGCTTGTGGAACTCCAGCTATTTGTACCGATGCAGGGGCAATGCAAGAGTTTGTAGAGCATGGACAGACAGGTTGGGTAGTTGAGCAAAACTCAGGAAAGGCGATCGCTGAAGCCATCCACCAAATCATTAATCTATCTCCAGAAGAGTTTGAGCAGTGGCAAACCCGTTCTCGCCAATGTGTAACATGCCTGAACTGGGAAAGCGTCGTTGAGCAACACCTAGAGCTTTATGCAAAATCTTAGTTTGCGGCAGGGAATGACCAGGAAACTCGAAAGACGACCTCTTCGCATTTTGATTGTGACTCATGCTCCGTTACTGCCTGAGTATGGAGCGGCCCAAGTAGCGATTAACCTAGGTCAAGTTTTCAAAGATCTAGGACATGAAGTTACCCTTTGGTCTCCACAACCGGTTCCAGAAGTTAAGCCATGGAATCGATCTCGTTATATGCGAAAAAAGCTAAAAGACTATCTAGAAACTCAAGATACATTCGATATAATTGATTGTCCCCCAATTTTTATTAAAAAGTATCTTGGAAAAAAAACGATTGTTGTTTCTCGGCATGTACAGCCTGACTTGCTATATATATTAAGCACCTTAAATATTGATCGTGATGCAACCTGGAGAAATTTTCTCAGTTTTCCAGTAAGATTGACTATCTCCATTTCTGACGCTATTAGCATTATCTTTGGATGGTATATAGCTGATTATATTTTCTGCTTGGGTACGCATGAATTGAAGTGGATGACAAAGTGGTTTCCATCTTTACGTGAAAAACTCAGCGCTTATTACAACGCAATATCTGAGAATGAGCAGGAAAGTTTAAAGAAAATAAGGGTAGCTAGAAGTCTTGAGCGATTGCCTCACATTAGGTTTTTGTGGATTGGTCGGTGGGTAAAACATAAAGGTATTAAGGAATTAGAAAACTTTATAAGCTCTTGGCTCTTAAGCAGCCCTCAAGATAGTTTTACAATCGCTGGATGCGGTGATTGTGAGACCTCAAAATCTCTTTTGAGGTTGAAGAAAATGGAGCAGGTCAGCATAGTTCCTAATTTTGATAGAGCAACACTTTTGGAATTGTTGAATAACCATGATATCGGCTTGTTTTCCAGCCAAGTAGAAGGATGGGGACTTTGTTTAAACGAAATGCTGGAATCTGGAATGCCTGTGTTTGCGACTAACACAGGTGGAGTTCCGGATCTTAAGCAATTATTAGGTGAAAAAGTTCTTGCATTCCCGCCTAATGCTCAGTCGATAAATGAGGTAACAAGTCAACGCACTTTTGATGACATTTATTACAATCATTTCTCTTGGAATTCTATTGCGAACTCCTATCTCGAAAAGATATTTGATTAAGGTTAATTTACTACTTAAAGCAGCACAAACTGTCCACGTAAATAGGTATCATCATTTACAGTCTAAACATAGACCCCTGGAAATTAGTTCAAAGCACCTTCAAAACGGCTCTAACGTGTCTTGAAGGTTTCGATGCATCTCCTTCCAGCAAATCAGTGCCCAGTCAGCGAAAACAACATCTTTTATGAAGTCGTTCTTTGTCATAGGTTGTCCGAGATCAGGAACAACTTTTCTAATGGAATGTTTGGAAGCATTGCCCTACACAGAATGTGTATCTGGTATCTCTTTTCCGGTGCCTATGGCCCATCTTGCCGCTCAACAACTACCTGAGCAAACAATGCACTGTTTGGAGTATGGTCTAAGATCTACTCTGAACGTGTATCTTGATGCTATCCCCAACTCTCGGTTTAAAGCATTTCACCGCTTAGCCGCTGGTTTTCTAGGGGTTAGCGAAGCCAAAAAAATATTTCAGCGGCAACGAAAAATTCAAAACTTGATTTATAAAGAGCCATTTTTTAGCTTTTCGCCTAATTTCCTTTATAGAGCACTGCCGGATTGTAAAATCATATATTTGTATCGTGATGGTCGCGATTGTGCTAATTCATTAGTTAAAAGCTATGACGTACTCACCAATGAAAAGCTTAAAACTTTAAATACATCAGAATCAGCACTCGGTTATCCATGCCAAGATTTTTGGATACCCTGGTGGGTTGCAGTTGACCAAGTAGATAACTTTATTGAAGCATCACCTTATGTTCGTTCTATTTGGATGTGGAGAGAAATGGTGCGTTGCTGCGAATCCTTTTTTTCTCAAACTAACGTAGTAACAAGCGGACGAATCCTGAAAATAAAATACGAAGACTTGGTATATGAACCTATGGTTTTCGGGGAAAAAATTGTTAACTATATTGGTGCTGATTTTGACAATCGTCTTCAGAAATGCTTTAAACAAGCCTCAACTAAATCAATTGGAAAGTATAAGAAGCGAGATACTATAGATATCAAGTCGGCGGAGCGAGTTGCGCATCGTGAATTGAGTTCTTACGGTTACATCGCTTAGTTCGGTCTAGCATTCTCTAATCCTTAACTAATAAGCAAAATAGAAATCCATTCAAATTCCTCCTTACAGCTCTGCTTGGAAAGCAATTATGGTTAAGCAAAGGGTTGTACTGAAATCAGTAATTAAGATATTAAGCTGAAGAATAATTTAAGGATGAATAGTAGAATATATAAAGAAATTTGCCAAATCGTCCCGCGTCTTTCTCCGAGTGTTGACGGGGTAGGTGATTATGCTCTTAATTTAGCGCACCAGCTTAGATCAGATTTTGACATTAATACCAACTTCGTGGTTTGTGACCCAGCTTGGGTAGGAGATAAACAATTAAAGGGATTTCAAGTTGATCAAGTTGGCTCTCGATCAAAAAAATCTCTTCTTGCTCATGTGTCTGATATTAATCCTGGGAGCCCTATCCTACTTCACTATGTTGGTTATGGTTACGCCAAACGCGGCTGTCCGACCTGGCTCGTCAATGGGTTAAAAGCTTGGAGGCACCAACGCCAACAGGCGCACTTGGTGACAATGTTTCACGAGACTTCTGCCTTTGGCCCAATCTGGACAAGTGCTTTTTGGCTTTCTGCAACCCAGAGATACTTAGTAAAACGATTAGTTAGATTAAGCGATCGCATTCTCACTAACAAACGTTCTTACGCCGAGCTACTTCAGAGCTACGCCCCAGAACGGTTTGTAACTATTCCAACGCTTCCTGTCTTTTCAAACGTAGGCGAACCACAAAATCCTTCCAGCCTTTTTGAAAAGACCCGTCGCCTTGTTATCTTTGGAGGGCGTAGCCAACGTTCTAAGGTTTATAAAGATTCCCTAGAGCAATTGCGCCACATTTGCCGATACCTAGACATTCAACAAATTTTTGACATCGGACCAGTCCTCGACCCGCTCCCTGCTGATGTAGATAATGTACCAATTACTGTTGCGGGTTGTCTCCCTATTGAAGAGGTTTCTACTATCCTCTCCGACTCGATAGCAGGTTTTTTCAGCTACCACCCTGCATTTCTTGGCAAATCCACTATTTTCGCGGCGTACTGTGCTCACAGAGTCATACCTATCAGCGCTACTATGTCTGATGTTTCCGAAGAGGGATTGCAACCTGGTAAGCACTATGCACTTCCAGAACAATACAATACCGAGAAAAGGGATATGGCATTGATGCAGGCGATCGCAGATCGTGCCTATGCCTGGTATCAGGTGCATAGCTTATCGGCACAAGCCAAAGCCTACTACACGCTTCTGTCAGATTTGGAAGTCACATAACCATGAGTCAGCCAGTTCTAATTCCCGCGGCGCTGCACCAACATCGGCAACAGGCTGCCGAAGCAAGCGCTGGTATCAGCAGCGGAGCTATCTATACCTGCTTTGAGAGAGAACTACTGCACCGGTCAGCTAATGGATCTGTGCTGGACTGGGGATCCGGACAGGGGCTCTTAACCCAGCGGTTGATGAACTTAAAGCAATTTCAATCCATTACTGCCGCAGATATACAGCCTCGTCCTGAAACTATTGATGCTGCCATTCAATGGAGCCAGGCTGATCTTAATAACCCGCTGAACCTGGAAGCCGAGATCTTTGATGTAATTGTATCTGCAGAAGTTATCGAGCATCTTGAAAATCCCAGAGCCGTTGCTCGGGAATGGTCCCGATTACTTAAGCCCGGTGGTCTGCTTATATTTAGTACTCCTAATAACGAGAGCTGGCGAGCAATTCTAGCCTTGATTCTGCAAGGACATTTTGTTGATTTTGGTGATTCGTCCTACCCTGCACATATCACCGCTCTGGTACGAAAAGATATTACTCATATCTTGAACGAAGCAGGCTTTTGCTCGCCCGAATTTGCATTTACTAATGTTGGAAAAATTCCCAAACTTCCTCGTTATCAATGGCAGAGCTTATCGTTAGGTTTCCTAAGAGGTCTACGCTTTAGCGATAACATTCTGGCCATTACCCATAAATCTCAATGAAGCTCCAAGTTATAGAAATGCGGATTCTAGAAGCAATCTTGATAAAAAACTAGATTACAAATATCTATCTTAAAATATGGGAGTCATCAGCTTCATTAATCGCCCGGAGTATTTCTTTCAGCCCAATCAGATCGTTAAACGGTTTAAGTTAAATTTCAAGGCTTCTCCTGTTCCCGAAACTTTCAACTTACCCTGGGGAGCTAAACTCAATGCTTTTCCTGGAGAAGTTATTGGACGCTCTATCTCTGCTATGGGAATCTATGATTTGTGCGTCTCGGAAACACTGTGGCGGATTATTGACGAGGGTGAAACCTGCGTTGATGTGGGAGCAAATATTGGTTATATGACCAGTTTGATGGCACATCGGGTTGGTTTGAGAGGAAAGGTTATCGCTTTTGAACCTCATCCAACCATTTACCAACGGCTCTCTAATAATGTTCGAAGCTGGAGTACAGAAAAGAACTGGACTCAGATCGAAACTAGCAGTCTGGCTATTTCTGAACAACTAGGTCAAGCACAGTTGTTCATACCCACCAACTTCGACCTCAACCAAGGTACAGCTTCTCTTATGCTCTCCTCAGATGAAGTTGACTGTTCGACAGGCCAGCAACTTGTAGTTGAAACTGATACCTTGGACAACCTATTCAATAGTCTTACGATTGAGCTTTTAAAGATAGACGTCGAGGGGCATGAAATAAATGTGCTGTCAGGTGCAGAAAAATTGCTAGGAGAAAATCGAATTCGTGACATTATTTTTGAGGAACACCGAGCTTATCCAAATCCTGTTTCTGAGTTTTTGAAAGAAAAAGGGTATTCCGTCTATAGAGTTACAAAAAAGTTTCTTAAGCCTGATTTAGTGCCACCTCAAGCAGCAGGTTTTCATCCCTGGGAACCGCCTTGCTACCTAGCTACAAAAGACGTTGATCGTGTGGCTAGTCGATTTAAATCGCTGGGTTGGAAGTGTCTTAAAAATACGACATTTTGATACTGAAACCGGTTGGGTAACACATATTTCATGAAGATTCTTCTTTATTCGACCTATTTTTATCCAAGTTTAGGAGGCAGTGAAACTGACGCTGAAATTTTTGCTAGAGAATTCGTCAAACTAGGACATGTTGTCAAAGTTGTAACTCAAACTCCAGGGAGTAATTTCGACGATAGGGGCAGGGCTTTTCCTTTCGAAGTTATTCGCCAGCCCAGTGCATTACATTTGCTTAGCCTCACGCATTGGAGCGATGTTTGCTTTCAGAATGGCATTATTCTTAAACAAGTCTGGGCACTGTGGCTTACCCGAACCCCTTGGGTCATTCGTCACCAGACCTGGATTCAACATCCTGGTCAACAGGCTACTTGGTTAACTCAGCTAAAACTTCGTATGGTTAGGCTTGCCACCTCGATTACTATCAGTCAACCTATTGCTGAGCATCTCAATTACCCATCTACCTTGATTCCTAACCCTTATCGTGAAGACTTGTTTCGCTATCTTCCAGAGGTTCCACGCATTAAAGAGTTAGTGTTTTTAGGGCGTTTGGTATCTGATAAAGGCTTAGATTTGCTACTAAATACCGTAGCAAACTTTAAGAATAGCAACCTATACCCTCAGCTAACTGTAATTGGTACAGGTGAAGATAATGAGGTTTTGCGTCAACAAGCTAAGGATCTTCAAATTCATGAACAGGTTCATTTTGTTGGTGCAAAAGTTGGCGATGAGTTAGTTCACTTACTTAATGAACACCAAATTTTAGTTGTTCCCTCCCGTTGGCACGAGCCCTTTGGGGTTGTAGCCTTAGAAGGTATTGCCTGCGGTTGCGTCGTCGTTGGGTCGTCGGGAGGTGGGTTAAAAGACGCCATTGGTGATTGCGGTACTACATTTCCTAATGGTGATGAGACCTCTCTAGGGCAAGTGCTTTACCAACTGCTTACTCAGCCTGAGTTACTAATCCGCTATCGAGCTAATGCGCCTAGTCATTTAGCAAAGCACAAACAAACGACCGTGGCTAAAGCCTATCTTCAAGTTTTAGAGGCTGCTGGCCGATGAGTACTCTTCTTGCAGCCTTGTCTGCTATTGGTCTAATAGTGCTGCTCTCTGCTCAAGACTGGCAGCGATCTGTAAAAGTGGTTCTGGTCTTGGTAGTGATCGAGGGAGCATTGCGAAAGTGGGTGCTTCCCCAAGCAAGCCAACTTATCTATTTTCTGAAAGACTTTGTTTTAATCGGTGCGTATCTGCGATATTTTCTGCTGTCTCCGGTTCAGATGCGGCTGTTTATTCAGAAACCTCTTATTCTAATTCTGGTCGGTTGTATAGCAGTCTGGGGTGGAATACAAGCTTTTAACCCAAGTTTGGGGTCGCCGGTAATCGGTCTATTTGGCTTCAAAAGCTATTTTCTCTACGTGCCCCTGGTTTGGATGGTGCCTCAGATGTTTAGCACTGAGGAAAAGCTGTATAAATTTATCCGTAGCTATCTGCTGTTGCTGGTTCCGGTATGTATTTTAGCTATTGCTCAATTTTTTAGCCCTTCTACTAGCCCACTGAATGTCTATGCTTGGGGTGAAGATGGCCCTGCTGTAGTGAGTTCTGGCCTGGGCACAGTGAGGGTAACGGGCACCTTCTCCTATTTGACAGGTTACGCAACTTATTTATTGGCATGTTTGTGCCTGCTATTGCCCCTAGTCTCTCGTCCTCAATCTCGCCTATGGCAGATGGTAACCCTCGCTGAAGGTGGGCTGATAGCAGTCACTTCATTTATGACTGGTTCTCGCGGCCTTGTCTTTGGTTCTGTGCTGCTTATAACTGGTTATGGACTGCTGTTGGCGCTAACGAGTTTTTCTAGCTTCGCTAGCAACGTACGTAAGGCGATTTTACCGACTGTGGTAAGTTTTTTGGCAGTTTCGCAAGGAGGACGATTAGCCTTTGAGTCTTTTTGGACCCGAGTAGAAAATGCTAATGACAGTATTTCTGATCGATTTTTAAGTCCCTTTACTGAGCCTTTTAATAATTTTTATCTTAAAGGTTTAGACGGGTATGGTTTGGGGGCCACGTTTCAGGCTAACGGAATTATCCGTCAGGTGCTTCGGCTTCCTCCAGGAGAAATGATTCCAGTCTATTTTGAAAACGAAATAGGGCGTATTGGTTTAGAAATTGGCCCCGTTGGTTTCTTTATGTGGTATGGCTTACGACTAGTACTACTCTTTACTCTAATGAGGGTTTTTCTCAAACTTTCACATCCGTTCTTGCGCCAGCTTGCCCTAAGTGTTCTTATCTATCAAGGTGTAACCTTCATTGCTCAGATGGTCTACAACCATACTGCTAACGTCTACCATTGGTTCTTTTATGGCTTTATCCTTTTGCTTCCTTATCTGGAGCGGGTAGACCAATGGCAGCGAGCTCAACAACCTAATTTTTCACATGGTCAACCGACGTATCTCTCTAGTACACCCCACCAGTAACCCTAACTCTCGTAATGCAGCGATCGCACTGGCTGAAGCCAACCTGCTGCACGAAATTGTTACTACTGTCGCGTACAACCCCAAAGGTCAATTAGCACAGGCTATTGAGCAGTTGCCTAATTCAATTGGCCTGCCTCTCCAACGAGAGTTAGAAAGACGTACTTGGGTTGCACCAGGGAGTTCAGCCCTACGCACTCATTCGTGGAGAGAAGCCCTAAGAGTTTCTTTAGTAAAGTCAGGAGTAAGTGCCAAGGTAGGGTTAGGGCAACAAGGACCTGTAGATTGGGTATACCTGTCTCTAGATCGCCATGTAGCACGACATCATCTCAATGAACTTGACGCGGTCTACGCTTATGAAGATGGCGCGGCCTATACATTTCAAGCAGCTAAACAGCGGGGTATACGCTGCTTCTATGAACTACCTATTGCTTTTCACCATACTAGCCGGCAGATTCAACAGGATGAAGCCACACGTTTTCCGGAGTTTAACTCTTCCCTTCAAGCTGCTCATGAACCTTTATGGAAACTAGAGCGAAAAGATCAAGAAATTGCATTAGCAGATCATATTTTTGTAGCCTCTTCTATGACGCACCGATCGCTTTTGGATGCGGGTATAGCTTCTGAACGTATCTCGGTAATTCCCTATGGCGCACCAATTGACTATTTTCGGCCCCAACCTAAACTTGATAAAAAATTTCGAGCGTTGTTTGTGGGTCGGGTGGGTCCCCGCAAAGGTGTTCACTACTTAATACAGGCTTGGAAAAAGCTTAAGCTCAGTGATGCCGAGCTTAAGCTAGTGGGTGTCAATGAGTTTCCAGCTGGTTGGTTGGAGTCGTTTCAAGATTGCATTCGTTATTTACCGAGTGTTCCCCACGCCACACTGAATCAGCACTACTGCAATGCCAGCGTTTTGGTTTTTCCCTCTTTAGTTGAGGGCTTTGGTCTAGTCATGCTTGAGGCTATGGCTTGTGGAATTCCGGTTATAGCTACTCCCAATGCCGCAGGCCCTGACATTATTACTGATGGAATCGAGGGGTTTATAGTTCCTATTCGTGACGCTGAAATACTTGGAGAAAAGCTAGAGTGGTGCTACCAAAATCCTGACGAGTTAGCTAGAATGGGACGCTCTGCTCGGGAAAAGGCTGAAACTTCAACTTGGTCCAGCTATCGTCAGAAGTTAGCCTCTAAAATTCAAACGCTACTTTTGGAGTAGCTAGGGATTAGAAAATATGGGAAAGAGACTTAATCAAAAATACTTAATTCATTTTTGGGTACCTAATCTCTTCGAATTTAAAGGCGGAATTCAAGTTTATCTGTGTGATATTTTATCCACGATTAGCCAGCTTCAGGTTCAAAGGAGCATTTCTTCAAGCACCAGTATATTTATTATTGACAAGCTTGACTCTGATAAACCAGAGAACTTATTGAAGACAAACGAATTAGCAGATAACTTTTCATTTGCTTTCACAGGCCAAATCCCTAAGGTGCTACGAACTTTTGCTTTTGGCTTGAAAGTTTTAGTTACTTCTTTTCAACAACGCCCAAACTTAGTTTTGTGTGGACATTTGAACTTTACCCCTGTGGCTTATTTGCTCCGCTTTTGGCTAGGTACTCCATACTGGATTTTGGTTTATGGCGTTGACGCCTGGGATATCAAGCACCCTCTTCGGCGTCGAGCTTTGCAGACAGCTGAGAAAATAATCTCGATCAGTGACTATACCCGTAACCGTTTGATAAAAGAGGAGAGTTTGCAGCCCGATAGAATCTCACTTCTGCCGGTTACTTTTGATATTGAACGTTTTCAAATAAAGCCTAAACCATCCTACTTGCTCAACAGACATAAGCTTAAAGAGAGCCAACCCATAGTGTTAACGGTCGCTCGTTTGGCTGACGACGAACAGTATAAGGGGTATGACCAGGTCATTCGAGCGATATGCTTTGTACGTCAAAAGGTACCTGATGTACATTATGTTTTAGTCGGGAAGGGCAGCGATCGCCCCCGAATTGAGCAGCTAATTGAGTCACTTGGTCTAAAAGATTGTGTAACGTTAGCAGGATTTGTCTCAGACGAGGAAATTTGTGACTACTACAATTTGTGTGATGTATTTATAATGCCTAGCAAGGGCGAGGGCTTTGGCATTGTCTACCTCGAAGCTTTGGCCTGCGGCAAGCCTACAGTTGGAGGCAATCAGGATGGTGCTATTGATGCTTTATGTAATGGCGAATTAGGCATCTTAGTCGATCCTGATAACACAGAAGAAATAGCTACTACCTTAGTAGAAATTCTTCAAGGTAAGTCAACTCATCCTATACTTTATCAGCCAGAGATATTGCGCCAGAAAGTCGACGAAATTTATGGTTTTAACCAGTTTCAAATCAATCTCTTAGGGCTACTTAACGAGGCTGGCTTCGCAGCACTGTAAGTATGAGAGTTCTTCACGTGTTGCCGTCTCTAAGCTACAAGCTGGGTGGGCCAACTCAAGTCGCCTTAAACATTATTCGCGCCCTACGAGAGATAGAAGTTGATGCCGAAATAGCTACCACCAATGACGATGAAGCCGAATTGCTAGACGTGCCTATCGGTCGGCGAGTTGATTACGAAGGCGTACCGGTTTGGTTCTTTCCGCGTCTGGCTCGATTTAAAGCATTTATTCCATCGATTGGGTTGACCCAGTGGATGGTCAACCATTTGCGCCAATACGACATTGTTCACAACCATTACCTGTTCTGCTACGCTCCCACAGTGGGGGCAAGGCTAGCCCAGTATTACCAAGTACCCTACGTCTCAAGTACGATTGGTCAACTAACTCCCTGGGCACTTCAGCAAAGCCGGTTGAAAAAACAAATCTATGGCCGTTACATAGAACGTTCTACACTCAACCGAGCCGCTGCTATCCATTGCACTACCTCTGCAGAAGCCGAGGACGCCCGACAGTTTGGAATTAGCGCACCTGCCTTGGTTTTACCGCTTGGGGTTAATCCGATAGTCACGATCGCAAGTGCAGCAGCAAAATTGCGCGATCGTTATGACTTACCTTCTGACTGCGCGATAGTTCTATTTTTATCGCGCCTGCATGAAAAAAAGCGACCTGATTTTCTGCTGCGTGCGTTTGCTCAGCTTGACCCTCAATCTCACGGCTATCACCTTCTACTAGCCGGTTCTGGGGATGCAGATTACTGCAACTATCTCAAGACTTTAACTAGCACCCTAGATATTGCCGATAGTGTCACCTTCACTGGCTTTGTCTCTGGCTCAGACAAAGATTTACTACTTCAGGGATCTAATCTCTTTGCGCTGCCATCTTATTCAGAAAATTTCGGCATCGCTGTAGCAGAAGCCCTAGCCGCTGGTCTCCCCGTTGTAATTACCCCTGACGTTCAAATTGCCCCCGACATCTCAGCTGCCCAAGCGGGGTTGGTAGTTTCTGATGATTTGGACGCGTGGGGGGATGCTCTAAGTCAACTGCTCCGCTCGCCTGATTTAAGCACCGAGCTAGGTTATAACGGCCAACAGCTGGCCGCCGCGAAGTACAGCTGGCCTACGATCGCGCGAAATCTGAGCCAGTCCTACGATGAAATCCTTACTGGTCAGCCCCTATCGTTTGCCTATAGGCCTTGACTCAGTGGGTGACACGATCGCAAATGAATTGTCGTAAAGCAGCTTCAAAATAGGGCGTAGCCAACTCTCGATCAGCGCCGGTAGGCTGTCGGCAATCGTAGCGTTTAACAGGTCGGCTTTTGCCGTTGATGCTGACAACTACCCGATACTCCCAGGTATATTTGGCACTGCGCTTAATTGTTTCAATACAGACTTGCTGCCCTTCTACGTTGCGGCAGAGAACGCTGGCCGAGGACTCAGGGATCCAAACCCACAGAACTGCCCATAGCCCGAGCAGCACGGCAATCAAAGCGCGCACTATACCCTTACTCTTTCGTCCGTTAGCGCAGGTCATAGCCAAACAAATTTGGATCTACATCACCTAGATTTAGGTCGCTCAAGCCATATTCAACCCAGCGGCTATCCACCAGCGCAGCTGTATCAGGGTCGGGGGTGAGTTCTTCACTCCAGGGGCGATCGGTTTCGGGGTAGACCTTGGTGGTAGCGTCGATGCCCATACGGCTGCCAAGGCCAGGCTTTTCGGTGGCAAAGTCAAGGCTATCAAAGGGGTTGTTGGGCAGGATAAATACGTCGCGTATTGGGTCAACCTTAGAGGTCACAGCCCACATTACCTGACGCGGGTCGCGAATGTTGAGCGATTTATCAACGACGATTACAAACTTGGTATAGCTGAACTGGGGCAGGGCTGACCAAAAGGCGAGGGCAGCACGCTTGGCCTGGCCAGGATACGACTTTTCAATGGAGAGCACGGCGGCTTTGTAGCTCAACCCTTCCATCGGTAAAAAGAAGTCCTGAATCTCGGGCACCTGCTGACGCAGAATTGGGTTGTAGATGCGGTTGAGGGCGATCGCCATCATGGCGTCTTCCTTCGGCGGGCGACCGCTGAAGGTGGTCATATAGATCGGATTTTTGCGGTGGGTGAGGCAGTGGAACCGCAGCAGAGGCGCGGCTTCGTTGACGCCGCCGTAGTAGCCAATGTGGTCACCAGCGGGGCCATCGATGGCAGTTTCACCGGGGGTGATGGTGCCCTCTAGCACGATCTCAGACTGGGCTGGAACTTCTAGATCGACGGTTTTACACTTGGCTAGGTTGAGACCTTTGCCAGCGTAAAGCCCAGCAAACAGCCACTCCGAGAGGTCGATGGGCAGCGGCGTAGCGGCGGCCAGAATCACCAGAGGGTGAACGCCGATCGCGATCGCCACCTCCAGTTTTTTGCCCATTTCAGCGGCCTTGCGCAGGTGACGGCTACAGCCTCGCACCGAGAGCCACTGCACCGTAGCAGTGTTTTTTGACTGAAGCTGGAGGCGATAGACCCCCACGTTGGGAATATGGGTTTCCGGGTCTTTGGTAATCATTAACCCTAGGGTAATGACTTTGTCGGCGTCGCCAGGATAGACCCGCAGTAGGGGAATTTGGTTGAGATCCACGGCGGCGTCTTTGAGCACTACCTGCTGACAGGGGGGCAGCAGATCGCGCATGGGCTTGGCTTTGACCACGTCAAACAGCGCTTTGCCGAGGTCAATCGCCTGGGAAAATTGCTTAGGCGGCCGAGGCTGGTAGAGCAGCGCCAGCTTTTCGCCCAGGGTTTCAAGTTCGGCGGGGTGCTCCATGCCCATGGCCCAGCACACCCGCTCGACGGTGCCCAATACGTTGATGGCCAGAGGCATAGTGGCACCCTGGACATTCTCAAATAGCAGGGCCGGACCACCCCCCAGCAGCAGGCGGTTGGCGATCTCGGCAATTTCTAACTCTGGGCTAACGGGGGCCGTAATGCGGCGCAGCTGACCTCGCTGTTCCAGAAGGGTGAGAAACTGCTGTAGATCGTTTGCCATAGGAAAGGGTTTGTGAACGAGTGTTAAGGCCACTTTTATTATGGTGGAGCGAGGGGCCAGTCTGGAGACCCTGACCCAATTCTTTGCCCTGGTGAGGTAGTGGAGACAGCATGCGATCGCGCCGACTTCCTGGCACAATCGGGATATTGCCATCGGCAATGACAGCTGCTCAAGGAATCCTCTGGCTCAATGCAAAGGCGCACGCTGAGATTATCTATATCTAAATATTTGGTCTGGCCGCTGGCTCTGGGTCTGACGGCCTGTGGCAACCGGCTCGACACCGCTGAGGTCGAGAGCACCATTCAGGCCGACATTGAGCGCCAGGGCCGCCGGCTCTCGCTTAAGGCGGTGCTCTGCCCAAAAGATGTCCCACGCCAGGCAGAGGCCTATTTTCGCTGTGTGGGCGAGGTGGAGGGTGGCGGCACCTTTACGATCAACGTGATTCAGCAAGACAACCAGGGCAACGTCACCTGGGAGGTGCCCAACTCTAAAGCGCTGCTCAATTTGCCCAAGGTCGAAGACAGCATTCAGCAAGAACTCTCGCAGGCCTACAGCCAGCGCGCCCAAATTGACTGCGGCAGCGCCACCTACCGGGTGAATCAGCCAAGAGATCGCTTCGAGTGCCAGGTCGTGGGGGGCGTGTCTACCGACACCGGCACCATCACCGCTGTTTTAGTCAGCATCGACCCCAACGGCAATCTCAGCTGGCAGGAGCAGGCGGTTGCCCCTAGGGCTTCCCTCCAGGCGATCGCTGCCCCAGGCAGCCCATCACCCACTAGCACCGCCGCCGCATCCCAGACCAAACCTGCAACAGCAGCCCCTACGACCATGCCTAAATCCACTGCGGTGACAGGGCCCACTGGGCGCACCGTCAATCGCCCCTACGTTCGCGGCGATGATGATTAAATGGGCCGCTTAATCTTTTTTTAAGTAGCCAACGCCTATTCTTTAATTTTTGGGACAACCGCTTTCGGTAGGCTTATCGTGTAGAAATACTAACGAGCAAACCAATTTAAGGTTGAAGCTGGGCTATGGCAACTGTTCTCGACGTTTTGGTCAAGGGTGGACCGGTGATGGTACCCATTATGGGGTGCTCGGTACTCACCATTGCCACGGCCCTAGAGCGCGCCTTGTTTTGGACAAAGCTCCTGCGCCGAGAAGACCAGGTCGTGTCTGAGGTGCTCGATGCCTCTCGGCGCGATCTGAGCAAGGCTGCCGAGATTGCAGCCCAGTCCCAAGATTTGCCCATCGGTCGGTTTTTGCTGGCTCCCCTGCGACTCAAGCAGCCCTCTCCCGATACCTTTCGTTTGGCGATGGAAACAGTGGGCGATCGCGAATTGGTCAAAATGCGCAAGGGCGACAAGCTTCTAGAAACCGTCGTGGCAATCGCGCCGCTGCTGGGTCTGTTGGGAACAGTAACCGGCCTCATTGCCACCTTCAGCAACCTCAACATTGGCGGCGGCGGTTCGGGGGATCAGGCGACCGCTGCCGCCGCTGGTATCGGCGAAGCATTGATTACAACCGCAGCGGGCATGGTCGTCGCCATCCTGGCGCTGCTAATTTTTCGTGTCCTAGTGACCCTACAGGCTCAGCAAGTCGACTACTTTTCCGATGCTGGCAATGAGCTAGAACTCATCTACCGCCAGTATTGGTACGAGCCCACCGCCCTGGCCAACGACCCTGCCCATCGGGAAGAGTATATCGGCAGCAGCGATCGCCTTTAATCCTCTGTGCGATCCACAGCTGCTGGACGGACAGTCTCGCAAGCAGCCCAGTCGATCCTGGCAGCGCCCCGACAAAGCAAGTGTCTCCCAATTACCCTGGCGCAGAGATTGTTATTAACCCCTGTGCTTACTTTTG
This sequence comes from Nodosilinea sp. FACHB-131, assembly GCF_014695395.1. GTDB lineage: Bacteria > Cyanobacteriota > Cyanobacteriia > Phormidesmidales > Phormidesmidaceae > Nodosilinea. Next base: position 146,476 of record NZ_JACJOF010000016.1, on the reverse strand, counting down.
TGCCGACTGTAGCGCCAGCACCACATCGCCTTCCAAAGGCCATCTCCGAGGTGCCACCAGGGCATAAAACAATGCTTCGTAGCGATCGATCGCCCGCTTAGCTGAATAATGCTCCAAAGCATACTGCCGCCCGCGACGAGCTAATAGCTCTGCCGTTTCGGGCTGATGGTACAGCGTGAGAATGCCCTTGGCTAGGGCCGTAGGATTTTCGGGTTCGACCACCAGGCCGCCACCACTGGCCAGCACTGCCTGGGCTGCCGTGCCATGGGCCGGCACAGAAGCCAAAATCGGTCGTCCACTGGCCAGCAGCACCTGAGTTTTGGAGGGCATGTTGAAGCCCACTACGCCGTGCTTCTGCAAGATCAGCCCCACATCAGCCGCCGCTAGCAAATCGGGCAGTTCGGCGCGGGGCACAAAGGGCAACAGCGACACGTTTGTTAGCCCTAGCTGCTGGCAAAAGTGATCTAATGCTTCTAGCTGCTTACCTTCACCCACAATCACCATTTGAATGTCTGGGTAAGCTCTTAGCGCTTGGGCCGCTCGAATCGCCGTCCGGATGCCCTGGGTCTCAGCAATATTGCCGGTATAGAGCACCACAAACTTGTCTTGCAGCCCGTGGCGGCGACGAAACTCACTGCTGGCCTGAGGTCGAGGGGCAATAAAGTCGACATCCACCCAGTTAGAAACGAGCACCATTTTGGCGTCGGGCACCCCCTTAGCCAACAGATTGTCGCGAAAACCCTGAGCAATGACGGTGATGCGAGTGGCGTTTTGATAGGCAAACTTTTCTAGCACCTCGAACAGGCGAATTGCCCAAGAATTGGTTAGCAGCCCGGTTTGGACGGCGGCTTCCGGCAAAATGTCTTGGAGGTTCAGCACACTGGGGCACTGAAACAGCAGCTTGAGGGCCGCCACCGGCAAGCAAGCCGGCAAAGAAGGGCTGGCGTTGAGAATGATGTCGGGTCGCCAGCCTCGCAGGGCGGGCCAGAGGCTGAGAGCAATAAAGCTCGATTCCAGCAGCAGCCGCCCCACTAGCCCCCGTCTGGCGTTGGCTAGCACAAAGCAGCGCTGAATAATGACGCCATTGCGCTCTTCGGTGGCATAGAGCCGCCCGCGATATTGAGGATAAATACTGCGCTCGGGGTAGTTGGGCATAGCGGTTACTACCCGCACCTGATGACCTCTAGCCACCAACCCCTCTGCCAACTCAGTCATCAAAGGCGCAATGCCGATGGGCTCAGGATAGTAATTATAGGAATAAATTAGAATTCGCATCGACAACGCCTGCTCCAGAAAACCACGTACACAACAGCTGTGTTGGGGCAAAAGACGACTAGGGAGAGTCTAAGGGAAAGCTAGTTTGCGCCCTAACCTGGGGTGGCTTGCTTCTACTAGACTGAGGGCAAGCGCCGTTATCCGGAAGCATCAAGGCTTTGTTCATCAAATATTGATGCATCGCCCAATTTTGCTCCATGAAAACTTTAGCCTGTAAGTCTAGCCTCACACTGGTCAACGATGGCCAGAACCACTGGCCAATCGCTAATTTGAGCGCCTAGTTATCAATAGGTTCAGCATACCCAGAGGAGAGTGACAGGTTAATGAGTAAATTCACAGAAAAGATGGCTCTTAGGGTGACAGGCCCAGCCAGATTAAGCATTCTGCAATTATTGTTCTGCTAGGTTTCCCGATGGTTTGGAACCCCCTCAGGCTGTTAAAAACCCTGATTCACTTCGAGGTCGCTGGACCTTTGAGTAAAGGACTGCGCAACTTACCCGGCATGACAGACTCAGGTATCGTTATGACACAGGCTTTAGACGCCAATAGTTTAGTTCCAGCACTGGCGAAACAGGTGCTGTGGCTACCGGGAGCAGCCGTAGGAAACGCTGAGGCTCTAGCTCAATCCGTAGCATCCCTAGGCTACTCAGTTACCACCGAGATGTCGGACCACCCGCTGGTGAACACACCCTTGGTGGTTTGGCCGGGACCGGCAGCGGGTCTACAGTTTGGCTCCATGCTCGAAGAGTTAGGGCAACGAGCCATCTACCAGGAAGCTACCCTGATCGATTTTCGCCAGCCCGACCCGGCGATCGCAGCTCTGTGGGGCAGTTTAGACGACGGTGTCATGGGTGGTGTCAGCGCTAGCCAAGTGCAGTGGCGGGAGGGGCTGCGGTTTGTAGGAGAGGTGTCTACGGCCAACAGCGGTGGGTTTGCCTCGATACGCACCCGCAACCTTGAGCCACCGCTAAATCTTGGACAGTGGCAGGGGACAGTGCTCTCTGCCCAAGGCGACGGCCAGCGCTATAAGTGGATTTTGCGCGACACCCCAGGCTGGGATAGCCTGGCTTACTGCCGCTCTTTCGATACAGAGGTAGACCGACTTAGCACGGTGAGAACGCCGTTTCTAGATATGGTTGCTACTCGTCGCGCCCGCACAGTGCCGGAGACTAGCCCCCTTAACCCGGCTCAGTTGTATTCTATGCAACTGATGCTGAGCAAGTTTGAGTACGACGGTGAATTAAACCCAGCGTTTCAAGCCGGTTCCTTTGAGCTAACGGTGCAGAGTCTTGGGGTCTATCGGCAGGGGCCAAAGCCGGTAGTCGTGCTGTTAGGAGAACATGCGGCTGAAGCTGAATTCGCCCAACTGCTAGCAGCGGCGGGGCTAACGGGAGTAATTCGCCAGGGAGAGGGCTTTGCGGTGATTGGAGCCAACGACAAGCTGCCGACAGAGGTGGAGCAAGCAGTGATAAGGGCGATTTTTGGGATTTTTAGTTAAAAACCAAGAGCCCGTGGCTTAACAGAGACTTCCGCTAAGCCACAGGCTCCTAAACGTTAGAAAGGGTTGTGTGAAGGGGTTAGTAGGCCGATCGCATGTCGCCACGTTCAGCACGGGCGCTCTCTTTAGCTTTAGCAGCGCTCTTTTTAAGCGCTTCGAGACGCTTGATGTAGCGATCGCGCTGACGCTTCTTAGGGGTTTGCTCAATTAGGGTTTTGAGGGCACTACCCAGGCTCTTATAGGCGTTGGGCAGAGTGTAGCCAAAGCGAGTGGCGATGGCGATCGCCCGCTCGTCAGCGCTGATGCTTTCTTGCAGTGTCTTTTGATTGTTATTGCGCTTATAGAGCCGCCAGCTGGAAAAACCGCACAACCCCAGGGCCAGCATGAGCAGCAGCCCGTCTTGCACCCACAGCTCGCCCACAGCGCCGCCAAGACCGATGGCGAGAGCGGCCATCTCCCAACCGTCGCGGGGAATGGTGTCGTTTTGAATGCGACCGACCTCGTGCCAAAACAGCAGGTTGCGCTGGTCTAGAGCCAGCTGCTCCCACTTGATCAGATCGACCTGAATTTCGACCTGGTCTTTGCCCAACTCTTCGCAGGTGATTAGCGGTGGGGTGACATCAATCGCTGACTCCACCGTCACCCAGCTCTGAAGCTCTGGAGGCAGCAGGCTTCTCAGACGGCGAAGCTCACCCATATCGGCGCGGGCAGTGGCGGTGGCGTACGAGGTCATGGAGATTACGGGGGTGACAACAAATCAAATTTATTCATAGATCCTACCTTAAACCTTTTTAGTCAAGGGGCGGATATCCACGTTCGGGTCTGGGGGCGAGAATTAGGCTTCGCTAGCAACGGTCAAACGATACTACAACAATAAAATTTCAGCGTTAGCCCAACCCAAATTCGAGGCTGTCATTGGCCTCAAGGTTCGGTGAGACTGAAGGGTTTTCGCAGCTCAGGCTTCTGAGGTTGAGATGAACCATAGCGACTGCGCCAGAACGTCACGTTCAAGAGGCCAAAGTGGCGGGGGAGCGACCTACGGGCGATCGCTACCAGTCTCACCCTCCAACGCAGCGATCGCTCTATCCAGCAGATCATAGCCAGCCTCCACCGCGTCAATCTGGCAGAGCTGCTGGCGGAGGGGAGCGGCGCCCTCAAAACCTTTGACATACCAGGCCATATGCTTGCGAGCCTGGTGAATACCCTTCTGACCTTTGTACTGCCACAGCAGGCTCAGGTGCTCACGGGCGCAGCGCAGCCGCTCTACTGAGGTAGGCTCTGAGGGAACGATGCCGGTTTTTAGAAAACTGTCAATTTCGCCCACCAAAAACGGGTAGCCCAGGGTGCCCCGTGAGCACATCACCCCGTCGGCCCCGGTTTCTTTCAGGCAGCGCACCGCTGACTCCACTGAAACAATGTCGCCGTTGGCAATCACCGGAATTGAGAGAGACGCCTTGACCCGGGCAATCCAATCCCAGCGGGCGGGGCCGTGGTAGCCCTGGCTACGGGTGCGACCGTGGAGGGTGAGCATTTGAGCCCCGGCTGCCTCCATGCGGCGGGCAAACTCGATCGCATTGATGTGGTCATCATCCCAGCCAAGGCGAGTTTTGACGGTGACAGGCACGGGTACTGCCTCGGCCACAGTGCGCACAATTGCTTCAGCTATTTCGGGCTGGCGTAACAGCGACGACCCGCCCCCCTTTTTGGTGATTTTATTCACCGGGCAGCCCATATTGATATCGATGGTTTTGGCCCCCTCGGCGACGGCCTTGCTGGCGGCGGCCGCCATAAAGTCGGGGCGACAGTCAAACAGCTGGATAGATATGGGCTGCTCGCGATCGCCAATATCCATAATTTTCTCCAGCTGCTGGGCATGGCAAACCCCAGTGGCCTGCACCATCTCGGTGTAGAGCATCGACACTGGCGCGTAGCGCCGCACCAGCTGCCGAAAGGCGCGATCGGTCACGCCCGAGAGGGGAGCCTGAAGCACCCGGCTTTGGATAGTTACCGAGCCAATAACCAGCGGCGATCGCAGCCGCTGGAGGAGCGTAGAGGAGAGAACCGTAGTCATGCTAATACCCGACTAGAGCTTGCTCACCAGCCAGTAGGTGAGCATTTGGCCGCGCCCCTTAACCGCCACGTAGCCACGCTGCTCAAACTGAAACTGGTCCTTCAGCCTTTCATATAGGTCGGGGGTGACTTGAATGCGCTGGGCTTCCCCAGTAGCTTCCATGCGGCTGGCAATGTTGACGGTGTCACCCCACAGGTCGTAGGCAAACTTGCGTCGCCCAATCACCCCGGCCACCACCGAACCGGTGTTGATGCCTACCCGAATTTGAAAGGTCTTGCCATCGGGGCGGGGAAACTGCTTGATCGCATCGCAGATGTCGAGGGCAAACTGGGCAATTCCCGCCGCATGGTCGTCATTGGCGGAGGGCAAGCCCCCAGCCACCATATAGGCATCGCCGATGGTTTTAATTTTTTCTAATCGGTGAAACTCGGCCAGCTGATCAAACATAGAAAATACTTCGTTGAGCAGCTTGACCAGCTGGCGCGGCGACATCTCGCTAGAGGCGGCGGTAAAGTCAACTAGGTCGGCGAATAGCACGCTGACCTGGTCGAGGCTCTCGGCAATGGTGCGTGCCCCGCCTTTGAGACGCTGAGCAATGCGATAGGGCAGAATATTCACCAGCAGGCGATCGGCCTGCTGCCGCTGCTGGCGCAGCTCAGTCTCCATCTGGCGGCGTTCGCTGATGTCGTGGACAATGCCTTCGTAGTGCAAGAAGGTGCCCGCTTTATCCCACACCTTCCAAATGTCTTCGCTCACCCAAAAGGTTGTGCCATCTTTGCGAAACACCTCTGACTCGGCGTCGGTAATTTTGTCAAAGCGATCGAGGTATACCGCCAGTTCATCGCGGCGCTTGGGCTGGAGGTAGATCTGGCGGCTGATGTCTTCGACGGTAGCTACCATTTCCGGGGCCGACTCATAGCCATAGAGGCGAGCCATGGAGGGGTTGACGCTAAGCAGCTGCCCCGTAGCCGAGGCCTTAAAAATACCCACCGTTGCGTTTTCAAAAATGCTGCGGTAGTTCATCTCAGCCGCAATCAGTGCCTGCTCCATCTGGGTGCGCTCCTGCACCTCTTGAATGAGGAGCGCATTTTGCTGACTGAGCTGCTGTCGCTGCTGGGCCAATCGCAGCTGGTTTTGCACCCGCACTAGCACTTCCTGCACCGCAAAGGGCTTGGTGATGTAGTCAGTAGCCCCAACCTGGAACGCTTTGACCTTGTCTACCGAGTCTATGAGAGAACTTAAGACAATCACCGGGATCTCGGCGGTGAGGGGGTTGTGCTTGAGCTGCTGACACAGGGAGTAGCCATCCATGTCGGGCAGCAGAATATCGAGCAGCACTAGCCCTGGACGTCCTGCCAAAATCAGCGCGATCGCCTGCTGCCCACTCTCAGCCACCTGAATTCGGTACCCCTGCTGGCTCAAAAGCCGCTGCAGCAGGCACGATGTCTCAGCATCGTCATCAACGATGACTAAATCAATGGCGATGGGGGCATCATCCACAGCACGGGGGCAGGACAAACTAGGGGATTGGTCTAAGCATACGGGTATTAAGCCGAAACGATGCACCGGATCTACACCCTGGGCTCTAGGGTAACGCCATCCTGCCAGAGGGTGTGCTCAAAGGAGTGTAATCAATGGCTGGCTAACGCACCTTCAGTGCGCCACTGCGATTGCGATAGCCCGTCACCAACCCCTGCCGAAAAGTGACTTCGCCGTCGTCAAAGTGAAACACCTCTTCGCAGCTGTTGTCGTTGCGGCTGATGGCCACCGGGGTTTGCCCCTCGGCCCGCAGCACTTCGGTCCGACTGGAGCCCATCGTCCAAAACTCGGAGGCAGTTTGGCCGGGCAGCAGGGCTGGGGGCTGCGCCGACACCTTGAGGTTTTGGTCAGAGTTGAGGTAGCCAATGACCTGGCCGTTTTCAAACAGCACCGAGCTTTTGCCGTAGTACAGGGTTGTAAAACCGTTTGAGGTGTATTGCTCCTGGCGAGTGGGTGTGCCCTGGAGCTGTAACACGTCGGTTTCGGAAGCTCCTAGGGTCCAGCGATCCTGGGGTGCGCTAACCGACACCACCACATCGCCGTCGGCCAACACCTGAAGGTTGCCGTCGGGGTTGTCGTACTGCTTTACGTAGCCGTTGTGCAGCTCAACGATGCTGTTGCCGTAGCGCAGGGTTTGCTGGCAAGCACCCTGGTACTGCATGGTTTGGGAAGGCGCTCCCTGAATTGCCGTTACCAGATCGCGATCGGAGCCTAAGGTCCAGTAGGTTTTGTGATCGGGGGCGCGGCTAGCCCGGTTACCCACATTGCTCTGGGCATACTGCAAGTTGCGCTCGTACTCGACGACCTTTTGTTTGGCCAGAGCCGCATTGGTGTTGCCATTGGGCACTGCTCGCATGTATGCGATCGCCCGTTGCCAAAGAATGACCACCTCAGCCCACTCTTCGCTAAACTCTGCACTTTGGGTGAGCTGGGCCGCTTTCATCGCCTGCTCGGACCCCTGCCGAAACGCATCGTTGTTGACGGACACAGCCGCGCGAGCGGGCAACCATGACCAGGTGCGATCTTGGGGATTAAGAAATATGAAACCAGCGGCGACGCCAAGGCCTACCGATAGCCCGACTGCACTCCAGGTCAGCCGTTCTCGCAGGGTTTGCCCTGGTCGTTTGAGTACAAAACTGTACAGAGTTTGAGGATTTTGCCCGTCTAGCTCAGGATGGCTACGTTTGGTCATGAGGATTAAGGAGGAGTGAACAACCCCAGCACTAGTCTGTGGGCCAAGGGCCACAGCAGAACTCGTCTGGAGCTTCCGTTAAGGATCAAAACCTAAGGAGATATGCAGACAATAGAAGAGGATAAAGCCCCAGGATAACGCCGGAGAGCGCAGAATTAGTATGGGTATATTTATCCAATGTGGAGGAAACTTTAGCCCTCGCCCAAGCTATCTCACAAAACTGAACTATGATTTTAGGCTTTCTTTAGTTTACGGAAGCTTCTTTAAATTGCCCGTCTGAGCCAAACTCTCACCACCTCCACCTCACTATTTCTGGATGCCCCATGGATGCCCTACCGCTGCGCTGGAACTTGCCCAAAGCGGATGCCGCCCCTGAAAGCTGGGTAGAGACAGTAGCTCGGGCAACAGGAACAACGCCTTCCCGCTGGCTGGCCCAGGTGCTGTGGCAGCGACAGATGGGTTTGACTGAGCCGTTGGAAGGTTGGCTAAACCCTGCTCTCTACCAGCCCACCCCCGCCAGCGCCCTAGGGCCAGCGATGGCGATCGCCGTCAGCCGCCTCAAGCAGGCGATCGCCACTGAGGAAAAAGTAGCGATCTGGGGAGACTTTGACGCCGACGGGGTGACCTCCACTGCCGTGCTGTGGGATGGGTTGGGGCAGCTGATCCCTAAGGGCGATCGCCTCACCTATTTCATCCCCAACCGCCTCAGCGAATCCCACGGGCTGTCGCAGCGGGGGGTCGACCACTTGGCCGACTGGGGCGCAACTCTGCTAGTGACTTGCGATACCGGCAGCACCAGCGGCGCTGAAATTGCCTACGCCAAAGCCCAAGGATTGGAGGTGATTGTCACCGATCATCACACCCTGCCTGACGGCGATATTGGCGCAATTGCGCTGATTAACCCCCGCAGCCTGCCCGCCGAGCATCCCTTAGCCACGCTGTCGGGGGTGGCGGTGGCCTACAAGCTGCTGGAGGGGCTGTACGCAGCGCTGGATTCACCCCTACCGCTACCGCTCGATCACGTGCTCGATCTAGTGGCCATTGGCCTAATTGCCGACCTAGTGGAGCTACGGGGCGACTGCCGTTACCTGGCTCAGATCGGGCTTCAGCGCCTGCAAACCCAGACCCAGCCCAACCCAACCTACCCGAGACCGGGGCTGGCCGAGCTGCTGGCGTTGTGCAAGCGCACGGGCGATCGCCCCACCGATATTTCCTTTGGGCTGGGGCCGCGCATCAATGCCGTCAGCCGCATCCACGGCGACGCCAGCTTTTGTGTGGAGCTGCTGACCAGTCGCGATCGCGATCGCACCAAAACCTTGGCCTACGAGGCCGAATTGGCCAACACCCGCCGCAAAGCCCTCCAGCGCGATCTCTATACCCAGGTGATGGCGCGTCTAGCCCAGGTCGATTTAGCTACCACCCGCTGCCTGGTGCTGGCCGACGAGACCTGGCCCACCGGCATTTTGGGATTGGTGGCAGGGCAGGTGACCCAGGCCCTCGGACGCCCAACCATTCTGCTGCGCATCGACCCACCTACGGAGGACAGTAGCCCTCGGCTAGCGCGGGGCTCGGCCCGATCGGTAGCGGGGCTCGATCTCTACCAGCTATTTCAGGCGCAATCGGCGCTACTGACCGGCTTTGGCGGGCATCCATTAGCGGCGGGGCTAACGCTGCCTGTGGAACATATTGAGGTGCTGGCGGCGGCGCTCAACCGCATGGTGCGCGAGCAGTTGGGAGGCGACGGTGCGCCCCAGCCATTACTTCAAGTCGATCTTACGGTGACCGTGGCGGATCTGGGTCAACCCCTATTTCGCGAACTAAAGTGGCTTGAGCCCTGCGGCATGGGCAACCCGGTGCCAAAGCTGCTGCTTGGCAATGTCTGGTTTCAGAATGTCTTTCACAAGAAATTGCGCGATCGCCAAAACAAAGCGGTGAGCTTCATCAAAACCGAGTTTGAGCTGTGGGATGACGCTGCCGAGGTGGGCTTTCCTGGGGAGTGGTGGGGCCACTATCGCGACGAACTGCCCCCAGGCCGCTGCGATATTGTGGTCGAACTCGACTTCAACAGCAATACCGGCTATCACGTCAAGCTCATAGACGTCCGTCCTATTGCCGTAGGCACGCCGGGGGCAGAAGCAGGGCCATTTAACTCCGTTCTCGACTGGCGGCAGCATCCCCCTGAGGAGCAGGAGCCCGCCCTGGTAGTCAGCCAGATACCGATGCAGTGGAGCGACTGGCAGGCGTGGCAGCGGCAGGCTGCTCAGGCGAGGTTGCCCCTGGCCCTGGCCTTTTCTCCAGCGATCGATGAGCTGTCGCCAGGGGAGGTATGGCAAGAGTTAGTGGGCTTAGCCAAGTACCTGGCCCGCACCCAAACCCCAGTGACGCGATCGCAGCTCGGCGATCGCCTGCGCCTCTCGCCCACCGGCCTTACCCTCGGCTTAGCCGCCCTAGCAACCGCTGGCTTTAAAGTCGCTGCCCAGGACAGCACCGCCCCTGAGGCAGACACCATTACTCTTCAGGCTGCCCCTGACCCGGTTTCGCCTGAGCCAGCAGCCGTACAACATTTCCTTGAAGTGGTGCAGGAGGAGCACTTTCGCCGCCGCTATTTTGCCCAGGTGCCAGTAGCTGCGCTTTCCTGGTAGGGTGGGCACTGCGCACCATCTTCGCCACCATGACCGCCGATTGGTTCTACCCCTTTCCGCCCCTGATTGAGGGCACAGTACTAAAGCGCTACAAGCGATTTTTTGTCGATATTGAGCTAGAAACCGGTCAGGTGATCGTTGCCCACTGTCCCAACACCGGACCCATGACCGGGGTTTACCACGTCGGTGGACGCGCACTGGTTTCCTACAGCCCCAACCCTAAACGTAAGCTGGCCTACACTTGGGAACTGGCAGAAGTACGCGACACTGTGCCCACCTGGGCCGGAGTCAACACGGCGCTGCCCAATCGCGTGGTGAAGTCGCTACTGGAGGCGCGGCAAATTCCAGAGTTGGGCGACTACACCACCATTCGTCCAGAGGTTCGCTACGGCGGTGACGGCAAAAGCCGAATCGACTTTGTCGTTTCTGGGGAAAATGCAGCCTTAACGACCTATGTTGAGGTCAAGAATACCACCTGGGCAAAGGGCACCCTAGCCCTGTTTCCCGATACGGTGACCACTCGTGGCCAAAAGCATTTAAGGGAACTGGCGGCGCTGGTTCCGGAGACCCAGGCGGCGATGCTGTACTTTATTAACCGAGGCGACTGTACCGACTTTGCCCCTGGAGACGAGACCGACCCCACCTATGGTCTGCTGCTGCGCGAAGCCATGGCTAAGGGCGTCCAGGTTCTGCCCTGTCGGTTTGAGGTGACTCCAGCCGGGCTGCGATACCTAGGTCTGGCGAACCTGAGGCTGGATTGAAAAAGGTGCAGGGTATAGGGTTTATGGCAAACCTCAAACCCTATACCCTGCACCTTGCACCCTTAAATCTTTAGCGGGCCGAGTAGGTGAGCGATCGCCACGCAAAGTGAGGCAATGCCAACATTCGCCGCCAGCGCCAGGGCTCTTTGTAGAGGCGGTAGAGCCATTCTAGGTGGTTGTTGCACATCCACTCAGGGGCGCGAGACTTGACCCCAGCCCAGATATCAAAGCTGCCGCCCACGCCAATCCACACGCTGTTAGGACAGAGGTAGCGGTGGTCACGAATCCACAGTTCTTGTCGGGGCACGCCCATACCAACCAAAATTACGCTGGGCTGGAGCTGCTCTAGATGGCGCAAAAATTCGGGCTGATCGGTTGGCCCCAAGTAGCCGTGCTGGGTGCCCACTACCTTCAGCCCGGCTACCTGGCGCTGCCAATACATAGCGGCGCGATCGGCTACGCCCGGTACACCGCCATACATAAAGACTGTTTCTTGAGGAGAGATGCGCTTGAGCACGGTGGCGGCCAGCTCAATGCCCGGCGCGCGCGCGATCCGCTGCCCTCTGGTGCGAAAGTACAGCACAACCCCTGCCCCATCGGGAATCACGAGTTCCGCATTGACAATGACCTGGCGCAGGTCGGGGTTCTGGTCCGCCTGCATGGCCATTTCGGCATTCAGAGTGACCACATGGGCGCCATACCCTCGGCGATACTGATCAACGAGCCAGTCTGCATAGTTGGTCCGCCAGTGAACAGGCAGACCCATCACCTGCAAAACTTCTGGTGCATTTGACTGTGCCAACACCATGAACACCTTCCCCAACTGAATCGTGGGCGCTAAACCGCTGAGTGTCTGTCTTCAGCGCTCGGGCTTGGGCCCCTATGCGCATTAACCATAGAAGACCATACCTCGAAACTGAATCAATGTGTTGCATTTCTCAACGTCAAGGCAGAGGCTTTAATTTGTAGCGTCGGCCAGTTCGCCCAAGGTCTCCAAGGCCCTACAGGCCCGGGCCTGCACAGCAGGAGTTTCGTCGTGGTGAAAGACCTGCTGAAGACAGGCGAGAATTGGTGGCTTTTGAGTTTCAGGCGCCGCTAGAGCTTTTGCTAGGCCCTCGAGAGCAGCCATTGCTGCATAGCGCACTACCCATTCCGGGTCTTGGGCTGCTCCAATTAGTACGTTAAGCACCTCTTGTTGAGATGAGGGCGCTTGGTCGGAAGGCAGCTTAGCCCAATCGATGGTGCCCAACCCCCGTGCCGCGGCGCGGCGCACGCTCAGAGCAAAATCCCCTTTGGCCGTCTCTAGCAGCACGGGCAGGGCGCGCGGGTCGCCGATCAGGGCCACGGCCCGAATGGCCCAGGCTCTAGCGCCGTAGTTGTAGCCATCAATTTGTTCCAACAGTGCAGGCACAGCGTCTTGGCCAAGGGCTACCAGTCCGTCCACGGCGGCCACCGCAGCACCAGGGTTGTTGTACCCCAAAACGGTTATGAGAGTAGGAATAGCAGCGACATCTTGAGCGGCTGCTAAATGATGGACCGCAACAACCATTGCGCCCTTAGAATCAGCGGCTTCGACCGCCCGAACTAGCTCTGCTACTGTCGCGCCCACAACTAACCGGTCTCCAGCCCTAATTGATACTCAATTAATTTGTTTGTGCTGCCAGCCCTCAGCCCTTACAGCAGCTCATCCATTAGTAACAATACCTGGCGAGCTTCATCCGTCAGGCCGCGCTGGGGAAACCCAATCTGTCGCAGATGAGCGTCTAAAACACCCTGGAGGGCGATCAGCTTAAGGCTGTTTTCGGCCAGGGTGGCGGCAATGGGTTGGGCGGCGGGCAAATAGCCGATCGCCCCTAAATCCATCATGGCCGATCGCCGCAGCTGCAGGTTGGGCTCTTGCAGGCGCTCTACTAGGCGATCGCAGTAGGTTGCCTGCCCCGTCAGCTGGTAGAGGGCACGGGTGGCGGCATTTTGCACTTGGGCCACCTCATGCTCTAAAAACGGGGTGATTTCGTCTACCGCATCGGTAGCGCCCAGGGTGCCCAAGGCCTCTAGCACAGCGTTATAGGGCTGCACCAGGTGAGGTTTATCGGGCACCGCAACCGCAGCAGCAACCCCGCCAGCCAGCAGCGATCGCAGCGCTGGAATCGCCTGGGGATCGCCCAGGGACTCCAGGGCTTGGGCGGCAGACTCGCGCACGTAGTAGTCGTCGCAATCTAGACATTGAATTAGCGCTGGAACAACGGTGCGATCGCCCAATTTTCCCAGTGCTCGAGCGGCATTGCGACGCAGTGGGTACCCCCCGTCGGGGGCGCGATCGCCCTCATCCTCAAGGGCCGACACCAGAGCGGCAATAGCGTCAGGCTGGGCCACGCGAAAGCGACCCAGCCACCAGGCAGCGTAATAGCGCAGCCCGGTATCGGCGGTTTGACGCAGGTTCTCAATGGCCTGATCCACCGTCAGGGATTCTCCCTGGGCGTTGACCAACTGCTGCGGATTTTGTCCCATACCTCAGTACGTCTCCAGCATTTCCAGACCCGCCGCTTGGCTTAGTCGGCCGACAAGGGCTGAATGCTGATGATTTTGCCACCCATACGGGTAATGCGCTGCATTTCTTCGTTCATCCGGCTGTAGGGCACCTTGATGAAGGTGCTGCCGCTCTGACGAATGGGGTAGTTGTTTTGGTCGGTGGCATCATTTTGGCGCAGCCCCTCAACCTCATAGAGAAAAATGCGGTTAGTAGTCTGACTGCCAAAGGCGTTTTGAGCGAGCATAGGAAACTCTCCTGGTCGTTGCGAGATCTCGTCGAATGCGGCATTTCACACATCACTGGCGCATTCACAGAGAATGCGCCAGTGATGCCATGTAATTAGAGGCTGGCAGCGGTAACACTGGTTACCCGACCACCCTGCTTATGAATCTGCTGAAGCTTGGCAGACAGCTGCTCGTAGGGCACCAGGTAGGCGGTATTGATGCGCCGTACCTTGGGATATCGGGGCAGATTAGCGCCAGATACCTCGATCCGGTAGACCTTGCCAGCACCGGCACCGTAGGGAGTAGAACCGCCTAGGGCCTGGCTGGGGGTAGCCAGCTTATTCGCCTGGGCTGACCAGCCGGCAGCAGCGCTGGTGGGGCTGATGATCGAAGACGAGGTATTGCGGCCCAGTTCTCCAGCTAGGCGCGACTTTTTGCCGCCTGCTTGGGAAGTATCACTGGTGGCATAGCCCCGGTACATTTGGAACATCCGGGTAAAGCCCACCGAACGCTGCCCCGCTTGATAGACAAAGCTGCGGTAGTAGGGCACTACGCTGTCGCCAAAGTTGGCCTGATACTCTTCGCTGTCGATGAACGAGTCGACATCGGCATCGTAGCCCTGGGTCTCGTAGCGATCGAGGTGATCAACCACCTCAGACTCATCGTAGACGGCGCGACCGAGCAGGTGCTTGGTGTGCAGCTCAATCACGCGGGTTTGGAAATTGCCGTAGAAGAATTTTTCTTTGTAGAGCTCAGATTTGGCCACAGCTCGCACAAAATCGCGCACGCTGATGTAGCCATTCTTGAGTAGCGACTCGGCACCAACTAGGCGCTCGGATTTCATCAAGTAGTCGTTACCCAACAGCTGGCGATACACGGCTCGGATGACCACATCGGCATCGTCGGGAGTCCAGTTGGCACGCAGCTCTACGGGCAGGGTTTCGTCAAACGCAGCGGTCCCCAGACGGGATGCTGCCGTTGTAATAGGCACAGGATTATCCTCCTTATCAACACAGTGAGCGTGAGCTCAATCTACACAGGCAGAATAAACGAATGGCGCAGTACTCAAGTTAGGTCTCCTTGGAGCGAGCAAGCTAAGGCCTAAACCTAGCCAACTCCACCCCGAGGAGATACCAACGCGGCCTGCAAAAGCAAGACCAAGCACTCCGCCATATGAGGTATTAAAGCCGCAGCCTAGGCCAGGTCGACTTTAGTTACCCGACCGCCGGAGCGGTTAACTTGTTGAAGTTTGCGAGACAGCTGCTCGTAGGGCACCAAAAATTCGGTGCAGGTGCGTCGCACCTGGGGGCGACCCGGCACAGTGGCCTGGGTAACTCGCACCCGATAGAGCTTCTCGCGATCGCCCCCAGACCCACCTACAATGGCGGCTCCGGTAGCTCCGCTGCCTACAGGCGACGAAGAGTTTTTAGCGATTTCAGACACGAGCCGCGAACGAACACCCCCCTGGGCGCGATCGCTGGTGCCGTAGCCCCGATAGAGCTGAAAGAAGCGGGTAAACCCGACCGTCTTTTGGCTCCGCTGGGTGAGGTGGCCACGATAGTAGGGAACTACATTGTCCCCAAAACTATCGCGGTACTCTTGGGAATCAATATAGGAGTTGATTTCCGCTGCGTAGCCATCAGTGTTATAAAGGTCGGTGTGAAAGGCGACTTCGTCCTGGCCGTAGGGCGCCCGACCCAGCAGGTGCTTATAGTTCAGCTCGATAAAGCGATTTTGTGGCCCGCTCAGGAAAAACTTATCCCGATAGAGGTCAGACAGGGCCAAAGCCCGCACAAAATCTCGAACTGAAATAGCTCCCTGCCGTAGCAAAGACTCGGCGCTGGTATTGCGCTCGCTGGCCATAATGTACTGGTTGCCAAAGACCTGACGGTAAGCAGCACGAATTACTGCCTCCACATCGGCTTCGATCCAGTTGGGCCGCAGCTCTACCCGCATCGACTCGTCGTAGGGCGAAACGCCAAGGCGTCCCGCCGCAGTGGTTACTGCCATGGTTGCCTCCTTGGGCGTATATAGATACAACAATGCCCGGAGCAGCAAACAATCGCTAACAATGCGCTAACAACTGTCTGCCCCTCCGGGCAAATGGCCAACCTAACTTAGAGCGTTGATGGCGTAGTCGATGTAGGAGTTGGCTTCGGTGGCTGCGTCGCCAGACAGACCGTGGTTAGCTTTGATGTACTTCAGAGCTTCCACGTACCAGCTGGGGGACAGTTCGAAGGTGCTGTTGATTTCGTCGAGGCCAGCAACCAGGTACTCATCCATAGGGCCAGTACCGCCAGCTACGCAGCAGTAGGTGACCATGCGGAGGTAGTAGCCGATGTCGCGGGCGCACTTGCCTTTGCCGCGCTCATCAGAAGCGTAGTTAGCTCCCTGCATTTGGGTGGTGTAGGGGAACTTGTTGTACACAGCTTGAGCAGCGCCGCTGACTAGAGAATCAGCTTTGTTGGTCAGAGCTTTAGCAGCTTCCAGACCAGCGGTGGCTTGACGTAGACGACCAAAAGCAACTTGCAATTCAGAAGCGCTCAGAAAGCGACCCTGAGAATCGGCTGCTGCAACAGCTTCGGTTAATGGGGTTTTCATAGTCTAAGATTCTCCTTAAATTGTCTTCACAGCAAACAAACAGGCAGTGAGAATTAAGCCAAATTGGCTCAACTCAAGTGAGGTTTAACTTAGGCTAAACCTAGGCAACAGCTGCAGCAGCCAGGTCGAAGTAGCTACCGATCTCAGAGTAGAGGGAGCTGCAATCGCCTTGGGTGATGCCTTGGGTGTCAGAAACGATACCAATAGCAGCAGCCTTCATTTTCTCAACGCCAGCAGCTACGGAAGCACCGGGAGTGCCCAGAGCAACGTAGGTCTCGCGTAGGCCGTTCAGGCAGCGATCGTTGAGGACGCTAGCATCGCCAGTGAAGGTAGCGTAGGTCACGTAGCGCAGGATGATTTCCATGTCGCGCAGGCAGGCAGCCATACGACGGTTGGTGTAGGCATTACCGCCGGGAGCGATGAGCTGAGGCTGTTCAGCGAACAGAGCGCGAGCGGCATCAGACACGATCTTGGAGGCGCTACCGGTCATGCGGTTAACAGCATCAATCCGCTTGAGACCGTCGCCGGTGACACGGGACAGAGCATCTAGCTGATCGCTAGACAGAAAATCGCCTCGTGCATCAGCCTGAGAAACAACCTTAGTGTATGCGTCAAACATCGACTCAAATCTCCTAATTTTTGTCGCTGAGTTGCTTGAAAATGGGTCCAAGGACCAAGTTAATCATTAGTTCAGCCGGAGCTGTCTAACCAATCTATAGGAAGGATCTTAAAGATCAGCGTGCTCGGTTTTCTCATCTAGTTTACATTTCTTCAAGGTTGTTCAAGCTTCTACACATTCGGCTCAACAGTCTCAAAGGGAAGGCAGATGAGATGAGGAAAGGCGTCTCTGTAAGGGAGCCGCAACATTCCTCGAAACCGTTGCCTGAATTGGCTTTCGCTAATTCAATTAACCCTCCAAAGATGTTTATACACTGCTGGTGTGTCTTTGTCTTTTACAAGTTATTAAGGAAACGTGACCTATACAGTGGGGACAAAGCGAAAGAATTCTGCTATTCCAAGCACTCCGGGGACTTTGAATTGGGTTCAAGTCTTCTCAGGTAACGTAACATTTCGCAATATTATGACCAGAAATGGAGCCTAATTCGCAGGGGTTAGGGGCTTTCCTGGGAAGCGCGATCGCCACCTCTACATCCGATTGCAATGGTCAGTAGACCCTCTACCTACGGCAGCCAGCCCAGGCCACCGCTGCAATAGCCCGCAGACAGCGGTAAGATCAAACCTATGCGACCTGGGGTCGGCCAGATCGGATTTGTAATTCTGAGAACGCCAGTAAGCAACAGTTAAGACATTTAGAGACTTGCCCATGGACGTAATGGATTTTTTCCGCATGAGTGCGGGCCAGTGGAACTCTCAACGCACTACTCACCACCTACCCTTTCGCCGGGCTGAGCTAGGTGGTTCTACCATTGCGGTGGAGGCATTGGATGCTGGACACCCCAGCGTAGTAGAAATTTGTAATCTGCATGAGGTCGACCCTACCCTTGCCGTCGGCGGCGCGCTTGTTACCTGGCAAGGGGCAATGGCCTGGGATAAAGAGGATGAGAACCATGAAGGCAGCACTGTGTTTGCCCTGGTTCCCGATGCTGACGACCCTAGCCGCGGTCAGCTGCTACGCGAGCGGGGCTACGCCGAGATTGTGCCCGTAATTGGCCGCTACGAAATTGACGGTGACGAAGGGCTGCTGCTGATTACTGAGTACGAAACCATGAGCTCGGTGGAGCGCTTTTGGTTTGCCAACCCCAACCTGCGCTTGCGCACCAGCGTAGTGAAGCGGTTTGGCGGCTTTAGTACCGCCTCGTTCTGCGCCGAATCGCGGCTAGCTGCACCGACTGCCGAAGCTGAGGACGAAAGAAAACAAGCGTTGGTGCCTGTGTCGGCCTTTGGTTGGTAAGAGGCTAAGTCGGGTCACCCATCTTGGTAGCACCTGTAGCTCGAACGACAAACCCCTCTTTACAGATAGCAAAGAGGGGTTTTGTGTGGGCATCTGGATTCAGCAAGGGCCAAGTCTGATGCATCAACGAGCTGACCCCCTACGGTGGATCTAGGCTGAGGGTTCGATCAGAAATTCACTTTTTCACTCCAATGCCGCATTGAATATCTTTGCCAAAAGGAAAATAGCTGAACTTCTGCTTATTTGAAGAAACATAACTGTTTGTTGCTCTCTCTGTCGAAACAAGAATACTTAATTCCCCTATCTTGTAGGCTAAGCCTTAGCTTTTTTGGCCCTTATCCAATTAAAACTCAGAGTTTTAACAAGCAGCAAAAATAGTGACGAGGTCGCTGGAAACAGCCGATCTCCAAGCCGAGAAAGAGATCTTTTTATTTTGCAAGTGGAGGAAAAATAGTTGTGACTTTGCCACTATTGGCCTATACCCCCAGCAGCCAAAATCAGCGTGTCGAGGGCTATGAGGTACCAGGAGACGAGCATTCTGGGATTTTCACCCTAAATAAAACCTTCTCCACCACGGATGTGGATGTGCTCGATATGGATGCCCTGATTTCGGCGGCCTATCGACAGATATTTCATGAGCAGCAAATGCTGAAAAGCAATCGCCAGACTCTATTAGAGTCCCAACTGCGAGGCGGTTTGATTTCAGTAAAAGGTTTTGTACGGGGATTGGCAATATCAGACGCATTTCGCACCTGGAACTACGAGGTTAACAACAATTACCGCTTTGTAGAATTGTGTGTGCAGCGGCTGCTAGGTCGCAATGTCTACGACGACAAAGAAACCTTGGCCTGGTCAATTGTGCTGGCTACTAAAGGTGTTGAGGGGCTGGTGGATGCCCTGATGGACAGTGAAGAGTATGCCACCAGTTTTGGTGATGGTACGGTGCCTTACCAGCGACGACGGGTCTTGCCCCAGCACGCCCAGGGCAACCTGCCCTTTGAGCGGGTGCCCCGCTACACCCACGACCACCTGACCGAACTGGAGTCGTTGGGCTACAACTTCTCGGCCGATCGCCGCCTCACCCAGGGCGACTGGATGGAGACTCCTGACGGGGTCCGCAAAGCCGCTGGGGCAATTACCGCTGGATTGGCCATCTTCCTGAGTTTGGTTGCGATCGCGACCATTTTGTCGTGGTTCGGCTGGATTTCTCTCTAGCTCCCCACTTTAATTACAGCCGTATGAGCGCCCCAGTAGCCGCTCACGCTGACGCATACATCGAGTTTCCGCGCCTGTGACTAGCCCTCCGCCACCAACGGGGGGCTTTTTTTGCCGGCAAAGGTGATGACTGCACCGGCCCAGGGTCAAGCCCATCACAGCGCGATATCTAAGAACATCATGATCACAAAGCCACCCATGAGACCGAGGGTGCCTCGCTGGCCAAAGGCCTTTTGATCGATGTCGGGAATGATTTCATCGACAATCACAAACAGCATGGCCCCGGCGGCAAAGCCCATGGCCCAGGGCAGGGCAGCTTGGGCAAAGGTAACGACAGCCGCCCCAAACAGGCCACCAATCGGCTCAATTAAGCCTGTCAACGACGCAACCGCAAAGGCCTGACGGGGGGCATAGCCAATGTTTCGCAGGGCGATCGCCACCACCAGCCCCTCCGGAATATTCTGAAGCGCAATGCCCAGTGCCAGGGCCACAGCCCCGGCCTGTTCACCGCCGCCAAAGCCTACACCGACCGCTAAGCCTTCAGGGAAGTTGTGTAGGGCGATCGCGATCACAAACAGCCAGATGCGCTTAATGTTTTGAGCCTCTGGCCCCTCTGGTCCCTTGAAAAAATGCTCGTGGGGAAAAACATTGTGGGCTCCCCACAGAAACGCACCGCCGAGCAGAACCCCGGTGACCATGACTAGGGCTGCGATCGGGCCGGGATAGCCCAGGGCGATCGCCGCGTCGGTACCAGGCAAAATAAGCGAAAAGGAGGTGGCCGCCAGCATCATACCGCCGCCGATGCCTAGCAGAATCCCCTGGGTGCGCTCAGACGGCTCGAAGGGCAGCAGCACCGGCAAGGCACCAATGCTTGTACTCATGCCAGCGAAGAGACTCGCGAAAAATCCGGCGGCTAGGGGATTCATGGGGTGGATGGGTAGATGGGTGGATGGATGGGTGACTGGGGTTGAGGCGGCGGTGGGCTGCTAGGCCCAGCGAGGTTACTATACTAGTCTCACTATCTTTAGTAGAGCAGTAGAACGAACTACACCCAGGGCACCCATCCACCCCTCACCCATCCACCTCTCACCCCTCACTCCCTATGACCCCTAAACTCACCCGCTTTGGCGAGGAAATGTCTCACCTCACCGGCGTGCGCGCCATTATGAAAGACATTATCGAGACGCTGCGTGCGGGTGAGGGCCAGCATTTCATCAATCTCAGCGCCGGCAACCCAGTGATTTTGCCCGAGATTGAGCAGCTTTGGCGCGACTGCACTCAGGAGCTGTTGGCCAGTCCAGAGTATGGCAATGTGGTGTGTCGCTACGGCACCAGTCAGGGCTATGAGCCTTTGATTGAGGCCATCAAGAATGACTTTAACCAGCGCTACGGGCTGGAGTTGAGCGATCGCCACATTCTCATCACCCCCGGCAGCCAGGCGCTTTACTTTTTGGCGGCCAACGCGTTTGGCGGCTACCACACCACTGGGCGCATGAAAGACATTGTGCTGCCCCTCAGCCCCGACTACACCGGCTACGGCGGCATTTCGCTGGTGCCCGAGGCGGTACGTGCCTACCGGCCCACGATTGATGTAGATGAGGCAGCTCACCGCTTCCGCTACCGGCCCGACTTTAGCCAGCTCAGCATTACCGCCGACACCGGGTTTGTGCTGTTTTCGCGCCCCTGCAACCCTACGGGCAATGTCTTGAGTGGTGAGGATGTGCGGCACATCGCCAGCTTGGCCGCGACCCACGACGTGCCGGTGCTGGTCGATTCGGCCTACGCGCCCCCCTACCCAGCGCTCAATTTTACTGACATGGAGCCGGTGTTTGGAGACAATATTCTCCACTGCATGAGTCTGTCGAAGGCCGGGCTGCCGGGTGAGCGGTTGGGGGTAGCGATCGGCGATCCGGCAATTATCAACGTGCTGGAGTGTTTTCAGACGAATTTTTGCATTCACTCGTCGCGCTACGGGCAGGCGATCGCCGCTCGAGCCATTGCCTCCGGCGAGCTGGCCCGTCTAGCCGAGCAGGTGATTCGCCCCTACTACCAAGACAAATTTGCGGTGCTCGCAGCGGCTCTAGACCAGGCCATGCCCAACGACCTGCCCTGGTACCTGCACAACGGTGAAGGGGCAATTTTTGCCTGGCTGTGGTTTGATCAGCTGCCGATTACTGACCAAAACCTGTACGACCAGCTCAAGCAGCGGGGGGTAATTGTGGTACCGGGTAATCCCTTCTTTCCAGGTCTGCGCGAAGATTGGCCCCACACCCGCCAGTGTGTGCGCATTAGCCTGACTGCCAGCCGCGAAGATTTAGCGGAGGCCGCTACCCGCCTGGGGGCTCTCGTAAGCGAGGTCTATCAAGCCCAGCCTAGCCCCGTGGCGGTAACTGCCTAATGGCTTCTCCTACGCCTAATGCAGCGACTTCCGAAGATTGGGTTGAGATTGGCCGCATTGTTGCGCCCCAGGGCGTGAAAGGTGAAATGCGCGTCTATCCCAGCAGCGATTTCCCAGAGCGATTTTTAGAACCGGGAGAACGCTGGCTCAAGCGCCCGCGCAGCCTCACGCCGGAGACCGTAGAGCTAGTGCGCGGGCGTCATATCGATGGCAAGGGGCTGTATGTGGTGCAGATTGCGGGGGTCAACAGCCGCGATGAGGCCGAAGCGCTGCGGGATGCGGTGCTGCTGGTACCAACGGGCGATCGCCCCCAGCTTGATGACGACGAATTTTATGTAGCCGACCTGGTAGGGCTACGGGTGATCGTGCAGGCTACGGGCGATGAAATCGGCACCGTTACTGACATCTTTGCCGCCGGCAACGACCTCTTAGAAGTTACTTACTATCCCGCTGCTGAAAAGAACTCGCAGCCCGCTAAACCCCGTAAGGTGTTGGTGCCCTTTGTCACCGCCATCGTACCGGTGGTCAATCTAGCTGAGAAATACCTTGAAATCGACCCTCCAGCAGGGCTTTTAGACCCATAGTCTTATGACTTTCTTATCTTTAAATCTTATGGTGACCGTCAACGACCATGAATGGAACGACCAATTCGCCCCAGCTCTCTCTTGAGAGCTGGGGTTTGCTTATGGAGTTGAGTCATCTAAGGGTTCAGCTATCACCAGCCGAAATACAAGTTTATTTACAATGCTCGCGCCTGCACCTCTCCCCACAGGTAGACCTCAAGGTATAAATTTTGCGCAGGGATTCCGTCCAACACTGACAGAAACCCACAGCCACAACATTGACAACGAAACAGACGTTGTAATTCGGTACTCTAAGGCATAGCTACCAGTGCCTAGCAAAACGAGGTGAATCGATGAAGTGGCAATCGAGTCGGCGCAGCATCAATATTGACGATCGCCGAGGCATGCCCGGTGGCGGCGCTGCCATAGGGGGGCTGGGGTCAATTCTGCTGGCACTGGTGGTGGCACTGTTGGGCGGCGACCCATCGGTGGTGTTCGAGCAGGGAGGAGAGAACCCCTACGACAGTGCTCCCCAGCCCACCTCAGAGGAGAGCGATCGCGCCGCCGATTTTGTGGCAGCCGTGCTGGGCGAAACCGAAGACACCTGGCACAGCATCTTTCAGTCTGAGTTTGGGGCCGCCTACCAAGAACCCGGCCTAGTGCTTTACTCTGGGGCTACGCAGTCTGCCTGCGGCACGGGGCAAGCGGCTATGGGGCCGTTTTACTGCCCGGCCGACCAAAAGGTGTATCTCGACACCAGCTTCTTTCGCGACTTGCAGGTGCGTCTCGGAGCCCCAGGCGATTTTGCCCAGGCCTATGTGATTGCCCACGAAGTGGGGCACCACGTACAAAACCTGCTGGGGGTGTCTAGCCAGGTGCAGCGCGCCCAGCAGCAAGCGAGCGAGACCCAGGCCAACGAGCTGTCGGTGCGGCTAGAGTTACAGGCCGACTGTTTCGCGGGGGTGTGGGCCAACCGGACGCAGAGGTCGCGGGAAATTTTAGAGGAAGGTGACATTGAAGAAGCCCTTAACGCCGCCAGCCAAATCGGCGACGATCGCCTGCAAATGGAGTCCCAGGGCTACGTTACCCCCGACTCGTTTACCCATGGGTCGTCGGAGCAACGGGCCGAATGGTTTTATCGCGGTGTTGAAACAGGTGATATCAACCAGTGCAACACCTTTGATGTAGACCGCATCTAGCCAGTGTTGCTAGCGTGAGAAATCTATCTGTAAAAGCAGTCAACTCTAGCGCGGTTGCCCTGCCCAGGAACATTTATGAATTTCTTATGTTTGTGATCTAAGCTCCTGAGGTCAAAAATGACTGAGTTTAGCGGGCAAACTTATAAGCTATTTGAGATCGCCTGTCTTTTAATTAACCCTGGGGTGATGACAGACAAAGGAGGCTAGCCGGTCACAAAGTTTTGACCATCAAGGAAGCAATTCTCTAGCTTTATAGAAGCTTTTTGAAGCAGCTTAACTCGGGTTTAAATTTTGCCCAGTCAGTTGGGCTGTAGTGTCTTTAACAACCTAGAATTCATGTTCTAGAGGTTTAGCAATCCTCTCTGTTTAAATTGGGAATATTCTGGTGCCTGCTTATGTTCAAACGCCACAGTGCTAATGCTCAAAGCGCTATTACAGCGGAGGGGCGATCGCTGCTTTGGATGACCGCAGCACCCCTACTGATTGTCGCTACCGTCGCACTCGATCGAGATGGTGGGCTTTGGGCCCAGACCGCTGACCCCCTGGAGGGCGTTGAAATTCCCACCTCGTTAGAGCGGAACAGCAAGTTAACCATTGAGAGTTCAGAGGCCATGCGTCTGGTGAATGAGACGCTGCGATCGCGCTTCTCCAGTGAGTACAGCGATGCCGATGTAGTCGTTGAATATGACAGCGCCAACAACGCCCTACAAGCCCTAATTGATGGCGACGTTGACCTCGCCGCCATCGGTCGCAGCCTCACCGAGCAAGAAGTCAGCGCCGGGCTGCGAGAAGTGCCGGTTTCGCGCCCAAAAATCGCCGTTCTAGTCAGCCCTAGCAACCCCTTTGCCGGCAGTCTAACTATTGAGCAATTTGCCCAAATCTTTCGCGGCGAAATTACCAACTGGTCTGAGGTCGGCGGCCAGGATGCCCCCATCGTGCTGGTCGACCAACCTGGCAACAGCGATACCCGCCAGGCCTTTCGCAACTATCCGGTATTTGAGAGCGGGGTTTTTGAGTCGGCCCCTGGGGCAACCGTGTTGTTAGAGGCCAGCGCTGCGGCCATCGCCGAGAATCTCGACGAGAACAGTATTAGCTATGTCGTTGCCGAACAGGCGCTGAACAATCCGGCGGTGAAAATTGTGCCCATGCACGATACTCTGCCAGACGACGAGCGCTACCCCTTCTCCCAGCCTCTTTCCTACGTTTACAATCCCGAAACGGCCAGCCCAGCGGCCCTCGCCTTCCTCGGGTTTGCCATCAGCCCTGCCAGCGAAGCGCTGATTGAAGGAGCTCAAGATGCGGCGATCGCGGGTGCGGGTACCCCTGAGGTAGAAACCGACCCCACTGCCGAAGCGACCCCAGAAACAACCCTCGAAGAAACCGACCCCGTTCCTCCCGCCTCAGCTCCGGCACGGGGTCTGCCCTGGTGGCCCTGGCTGCTGGCGCTGCCCGTCCTAGGTGGCCTACTCTGGTGGCTGCTCAAGGATAGTGCGCCGGTGGCAGCACCTTTAGCGGCTCCTCTAGCGGCCGCCGCCGATCGCCGTATCATTCTCACCCCGCGCACCTGCCGCGACGCCTACGCCTACTGGGAACTACCCGAGGGCGAAGTCGAGGCGCTTCGCCAGCAGAATTGCTCCCTGGCGCTCAAGCTCCACGATGTCACCGATATTGCCGATGTCGACCGACAGTCACCCCACAACACCTACCCGTTTGACTGCGACACCGTCGCTGTGGGCGATCGCCACCTGCCTGTGGCCGTCGACGACCGCGACTATCTAGTCGAACTGGGTTACCTAGGCCCCGATAACGCCTGGCATGCCTTGGCTCGATCGGCTCACGTGCGCGTACCGGCCTGCCCCTGCAGCGTCACCCCCAATGCTGCAGGGGCAGGCGTGACAGCGGCGGCTGGTTTGGGTGCTCTAGGGGTAGGCGCAGCTGCGATCGCCCGCCCGCCAGAAACCGCTGCCCCAGCCCGGGCCATTCTCACCCCGCGCGATTGCAGAACGGCCGACGCCTACTGGGAACTACCCGCCTCAACCGTGGACGATCTCAAGGCTGGCTCTCGCAGCCTCAAGGCTCGGCTGTACGATGTCACCGAGCTGCCCGGCCACGGCAACCGCCTCAACAGCCTGCAAGAGTTTAATGCCGAGCTGGTGGCCCAGGGCAATCTGCAGTTGCCCATTGCTATCGACGATCGCGACTACCTGGTCGAGGTGGGCTATGTAGACAGCAACTACCAGTGGCAAGCTCTGGCTAAGTCCGAACCAGTGCGCGTACCCGCCTGCCCGTCGACTGAAGCCGCAGCCTTCCCTGGCACCACCCTCGATAGTCCCCTCGGCGGGGCCGCTGGTCTGAGCGACGACCTACAGACCGAACACAGAGAGAGTGCGATCGCAGAGACAGCCCTCCCCGGCCTAGCCGGTGGAGTCACTGCCGCCGGGCTAGGTGCCAGCTTGGGGAGCCGCACTGCTGATGTCACCACCCCAGGGCGAGAGACCGCCGTTGGCGTTGGTCGACGCACCGACATGGGGGCCGAGAGCAAAATTGTTCTGGTGCCCCGCAGTTCCACCTCCGCCTACGCCTACTGGGAAGCTGCCTCAGCCCACAAAGAGGCCCTACGGCAAGAAGGCGGTCGAGTTATGGCCCTGCGCATTCACGATGTCACCAACGTAGAACTTGACAGCCAGCCCCCCCACGCCACCCAGGAATACATTTTGGCGGACAGTGACCAAGAACACCACGTATCGATCTGGACCGCCGATCGCGACTACGTGGCCGAATTGGGCTACCTCACCGACAGCGGTCAGTGGCTGCGGCTGGTGCGATCGCTCCCCGTGCGCGTGCCTACCTAGACTGTGATCCCGGCATTACCTCTCTCTAATCGCAACTCATTAGAAGGAACGACCATGTCTCTGTTTTTTGATGTTCTCAGCTCCATCAATAACCCCAACCAACAGGGCAGCATCGATCAGCTCAGCTCGGTGATGACCTCGGTGCAGCAGCTCGCCGGAAGTCAGGGCATGAACACCGACCAAATGGGGGGCATTCTCAACGCCCTGGGGAACGCTCTACAACCCACTCTCAAAGAGCAGGCTGCCACCATGGGGACCGGGCAGCTCGAAGGCATGCTCGGCAAATTGTCCGGAGCAGGTGGCGCAGCGGCACTCGCCGCCGCCATGCCGCCTCAGATGCAGCAACAGCTAATCGAGGCTGTGGCCCAAAGGAGTGGTCTCAATGCGGGCATGATTCAAGGCATGCTGCCCAAGCTGTTGCCCGTGGTAATTGGGCTGCTGAGCATGGGAGCCGCCAAACCCGGCGCAGTCAGCAGCGGCAACCCGTTGCTCAAAACATTCCTCGATTCTGGCACTCCCAACTCTACCGACCTGGGCACCGTGGTGAAGTTTGCCGAACGCTTTCTAAATCTGCCTCAGTAGGTTTTAGGCGAACCGTTCAGCGTTGGTCATGACTTCTCCTGAGCGCTGCCTTTGGGTGGCGCTTTTGCGTGAGGAAGGTGGGGAGGGTGAGGAAGGTGAGGAAGGCGGTAGCCTGACACTGCTTTTCTTGATCCCTCACCTCCTCCATCTTCCCTATCTCTTGCCTCTCTCTCACCCGCTCCGTCGCTGTAGCGTCCAAAATGGCGGCGCTTGCTCGGCGAAGGGGCCAGTCTTAACGATTTCAAAGCCGTGGCGCTGGTAAAAGCGCACCGCGCCCTCGGTCGAGGTTTCAACGTAGCAGGGGCAATGGGTACGAGTACTCTCAGCTAGGCCTGGCTGCATGAGCTGATGGCCAACGCCCTGGCGCTGAGAGTTGGGGCTAACCGCCAGCAACATCAAATACCAGTGGGGCTGAGGCATGGCTTGGTGGCGATATTGATCGAGGGCTAGGGCCGCTTGCCAGCGGGGCAAATACTGTAGGGGCAAGCGAAAGGGCAGCTCGTATAGCCCTGCCCGCAGCAGGTCGATGAGATCGACTGTCTGCTCTGGCGGCATCCAAATCACTACCCCTTTAAGAGTCTGGCCATCACTTAGACAATAGCTGTGCCCGCCCCCAGCGCCGCAGATCAGCAGCATGCGAAATAGGTAGGCCATCACCGTCTGGCGATCGCACACATCGGCAGGTACCAGGTAGCGCAGCAGCGGGTCGTCGGCGAAAGCTGCTATCAGAAGCTCGGTAGCTCCATCGAACTGGGTGGGTTGCAGAGTGGTTAGGGCCAGGGTTTCCATGGGGTTCACCAGATTAGATCGTTGAGAAGCGCGGTCAATTTAACGCCGTCAATTTTTACCAGGGTGGACATCCAGCGAATGGCGGCGCGTTGGCGCTTTAGCGCCTGTCCCGGACTCTCGCGCTCAACCCCGCACAGCAGCAGCCACTGCCACCCCGCCCACGTCAGCACCAGCCAAGGATAAATTTGGCGGCGACCATAGCGCAGCCACACCCAGAGCGAACGCAGGGTCATTGCCTTCCTCCAGGAAATTTCTCTAGGTAGGCGGTGAGTAAGTCAGCCAAAAGCTCAGCCTGCTGACGGTAGGACACCATTGCTGGGTCCACCATGCGCTCTGAGATCAGTCCGTCAATTAGACAGAGGATGTGAGTGGCTATCAGGGGATTGTCGAGCTGGAGGGCGGTCATGATTTCATCGCGCGATCGCACCGAGACCCGCTGCACCGCCTCATTCACCCGCGACTGCCCCACCCCCGCCTGCTGGTAAAAATCCATCATCAGCAAAGTCTGCTTGATGAAGTCGTCTTCGTTGGCTTCTAAAAAATCGCCTAGGGCCAAAATGCGCTCTCTCAAAGTGCTAAGTCCTTGAATCTGAGCGGTGGCCCGCAGCAAATCTTGGGTGGTCAGCTCTTCGATCAGCTGCATAAACAGATCTTCCTTACTGGGGAAGTAGTAGTACAGCGTGCCGGTGGAAACGCCTAGCGCTTTGGCAATCTGCCGAGTGGTCAGGCTAGCGTAGCCATGGTCGGCAAACAGGTCAAAGCACTGACCCAAAAGCTCTTTGCGATACTCGTCGTGATCGACAACCTTCGGCATTCTTTTTTGACTGAGCGCTCGTTATTTTTTAGAGTATCACAAGTTTTTTGATCGTCAACGTTGCCAAGCTGGTGGACTAGTTATCCAGTCTGGTCAGGGGTGAGAGCCGCGATCGCCTAGCCAATAGCCCTTAGAAATTTGCCAAACCCTCTACAATTCTTCGGGCAGGGACATGGCAAAAAACCGACGGCAAACTGTACTGATTGCAAGCTACAGATGCAGAAATTTTTCTAAGGCGGCGACCATAGCTGGAGGCCAGCGGCGCACGGTGCTGACCCAGTCTAAATCTCTGTAGCGGTGATCGAGGCCCATGACAGCGACCCAGTTGCTTTCGGCTTCGCCGCTTTGGCCCTGGCCCCAGAGGGCGGCGGTGAGGGCAGCGCGGGCGTCGGCAAAGTTGGGGTAGCGGCGGGTGAGGCTGCGGAACTGGCGAATAGCTTCTTCGGCGTTACCCAGTTGGTATTCGGCTAGGGCAGCGTTGACCCGAGCAAAGGCAAATTTGGGGTCGAGATCGACGGCTTTTTGATAGTCAGCCAGAGCTATTTCCCAATTGCCCAAACCGGCCTGGGCGTTGCCCCGGTTGTTGTAGGCGGCGGCATCGTTGGGGTTAAGAGCCAGCACTTGGCTGTAGTCGGCGATCGCATCCCCCCACCGCCCCAAGCCTTCTAAAGCCGCGCCCCGGTTGAGGTAAGGGTCGGGCTGCTCTGGGGCCAGAGTCACCGCCTGGTTGTAGTCCTCCAGCGCTTCAGCCAGCTTGTTTTGGCTCACCCGCACGTTGCCCCGGTTGCTCCACAGGGCGGCCTCGTTGGGCAGGTAGTCGATCAGCTGGCTCCAGTAGGTTTCGGCCTCGGTGAACTGACCCTTTTGGGAGGCGGTAAAAGCCTTTTGGCGTAGGTCAGAAATCTCCTGCACCACCTGGGGAGAAAGGTCTGCTGGGGTGGATTGCGCTCGGGCAGGCAGGTTCCAACCCGTGACACACAGCAGGCAGAGCAGAGCTATTACTAAAGGCCGAAAAACCAAATTCATCACAATGCTCGAGGAAAGAATGCAGCGGGTGAAATGTGGAAAAAATCAGCCAACTTTTCAATGTGCTCAACGGTAAAATTGCGTTGGCCGTTGAGAATGGCCGAGACAATGGACTCGGTTTTGAAGATGGGGACCAGATCTTTCTGCTTGAGCTTAAACTCATCCATCAGTGCACGCAGTAGGTCGATGCCACTTAGGTCTGGCACTGACGCATGCTGCTCTTCGTATTCATGGACAAGCATACCTAGAACATTGAGATAGTCTTGCTTCTCTAACGTTATCTCTTCAGCATCTACCAAGCTGTCGATTACATTTTGTACGGCTAGAAACTGTTCCTCTGACCTGATCGGTCGGGGCGGAAACTTCTGCAAGAGTTGAAGGTAGCTTTCTGGCTCAGTGGCAAACATGGTAAATTCCTCTACTGCTTGCGATCGCTAATTTTCCAGCAAATTGTTCTTTGCCCACGTCGTGCTCTGAACTGGCCTGTTAGATCACTCATACCAGTTGTCTTTCTTCCAGTTGTTCTTGTCATACTCGGCATGGGTAAGAACGTTGCGGATAAACACTTTTTGGTAGGTATAGTCAATCAACGTGATCAGGCGATATTTATTGCCGCCTATATTGAAAACGGTCAGGTTGCCAACTGAGTCGGCAGTCGGAAATACGCTGCGCACTTCAGCCAAGTTTTGCCATCTGGCTGTAAACGTCAGCTTATACCAAAGCAGTAGGCTGGTTTTTGAGTCAGGATGGTTCTCCCAAAACGCTACCAGACGAGCACGAGTAATGATGTGCATGAGCTTAGGTAAGTTACTCTGAATCTTAGCAAACTGCGAAGTTTAATGCTGGCCTAGCGGTTTGGATATGCAATGTTCAAACAAACCCTAGGTCATTGCTGCGTCCGGCGTGGGCCAAGGCGAGTTGGTGATATTTCTGGGCGTGCTCTAGAAGTTCTAGAGCCTGCTGATCGGAGATCTGGCGCACCACTTTACCGGGAACGCCTATAACGAGCGATCGCTTCGGCACATCCTTAGTTACCACAGCACCAGCTCCAATAATGCTGCCGGTGCCCACCCGCACCCCGTCCAGCACAATCGCCCCAATGCCGATCAGGCAGCCCCGCTCAATGTGGGCGCTGTGGATAACGGCGCGGTGACCGACAGTGACATAGTCTTCGAGCACCGTCGGCTGACCGGGGTCACCATGGAGAATTGCGCCATCCTGCACGTTGCTGTAGGCACCGACTTCAATGCGTTCGACATCGCCGCGTAGCACGGCACCGTACCAGATGTTGCAGCCTGCATGGAGTGTGATTTGGCCCATCACCGTGGCGTTAGGGGCCACAAACGCCGCCTGAGACAGGTCGGGTCGGGGCCAGAGAGAGCTAGGGGAAGAGGCCATAGCCAGAAGAGTCTCCAGGGAAATTCTCAAAAAAATCGGCGGTTTCAGGCAATGGGATGCCCCGGCTACGGAGACAGCCGAGTTCCCACAGGTATAATACGGCTATAGCCCATGCCCCTATCTGTTTCTCGCCCTCAAGAGGACACGTCTGGTCTCAGCCCAATGGTCAACTCCGCCTTGCAGTACCCCATCTATGGGCCAGAAATCCAGTGCCCTCACTGCCGTCAAACAATTCCGGCCTTGACGCTGACTGACACGTATCTGTGCACTCGCCACGGAGCCTTTGAGGCCAACCCCGACTCCAAGGAGCTGGTGCACCTCCAGTCGGGTCGGCACTGGCGTCAGTGGGAGGGCGAATGGTATCGCCAGCACACCCACCCCGACGGCATTCGCTTTGAGATTCACGAGGCCCTCGATCGCCTCTACACCCAAGGCTACCGGGCCACGCGGGTGATTATCGCCGAGCGCTACCAAGAGCTGGTCAATTCCTATCTAGAGCGCAACAACCCCTGGCGCGGGCAGGCAGAAACCTCTACTGCGCCCAAGCTCTACGGCCTGCCGGTAGAGTTTAGCCCCCCCGCCGAGGTCGATTCTCGCTGGGCGGTGATCAACTTTAGCCTTGAAAAAGAGCCCGGCGTGCCGGTGCGCTATCCCTATTTCCGTCTCTTTGAGTAGCTCTTTTGAGCCGCCCGCCCGATGCTCCACCACGCGTCAATTCGCACCCAGGATATTCACCGCGCGATCGCCTTCTACGAAGCCCTGGGGTTTACCGTCCACGAACGCTTTACCGCTGGCATTACCCTGGCCTGCTGGATGGAGGGCTTGGGGGGCCGCATTGAGCTGATCCAGGTGCCGGAGCCGCGCCCCGCCGCCGATGCCTTTAGTGATGAGCACTACACTGGCTATTATCATCTATCCTTTGATCTCACTGAGGCGACCTCTAGCCTGCCCTTGTGGCTAGAGGAGCTGCGCCAGCGGTTTGAGCGATCGGCGGCGGCGATGCCCAAGGTGCTGCTGGAACCCCAGCAGCAAATCATCGGCGATCGCGTCTATGAGGTGGCCTTTCTCGCCGATGCCGACGGGCTGCCTTTGG
Source organism: Nodosilinea sp. FACHB-131 (assembly GCF_014695395.1). Taxonomy (GTDB): domain Bacteria; phylum Cyanobacteriota; class Cyanobacteriia; order Phormidesmidales; family Phormidesmidaceae; genus Nodosilinea. The sequence continues at coordinate 114,302 of NZ_JACJOF010000016.1, read as the reverse complement.
AATTTATTCGAGTGCTGGGCTATGTCCAACCCTGAGGGGTCCAATTTCGAGAGAATGACTCCGTTTACCGACAACTGGGCTTACTTAAAAACCGAACTGGCCTGGCTCGATCGCCTGCTGATGGTGGCCGTATCGCGCCAAAAGCGCGAGCTGCAAGAGCTGGACGACTTTGCCCTCTCCGGCGAAGACCGGGTCACTCGCCACTGGTGGAAGGGCATTATTAGCCTCAACGGCCAGCCCAACTACGACAACGCCCGCCCGCCCAAGACCCAGCGCCCCAGCGGTAGCTACGCCCAGCAGCTCGAGGCCCGCATTTTGGCCAGCCAGCGCCAGGGGGTGGTGCTGGCCCTGCCCCAGCTGCGCGATCGCCTCCAGCTCACTATGTTTGAAAAAAACGTGCTGCTGCTGGCCTTGGCCCCCGAGGTCAACCAGCGGTTTGGGCGGCTCTACAGCTACCTACACTACCAGCACGACGAGTCTGACTGGGACTTGCCCACAGTCGACCTGTGCCTGCGGCTGCTGTGTAGAAATGACCAGGAATGGCGGCGATCGCGCCCCCTGATTGCCCCCAACAGTCGCCTGTCAAACCTGGGTTTGGTGGAGTGGCTCAACGCCGAAGACACCACCCTGCTCAGCCGCCACCTGCGCCTGACCGAAGATCTCACCACCTACCTGCTCTCCGAAGAACCCGACCCCGCCACCCTCGATGCCTGGGCTGTGGCTCCTGCCCTAGAAGCGGAGGAAGCGTCAGAAGTTCCGGCCGAAAGTTGGAATAGCCTAGTGCTGCCCGACCCTCAGCTGGCCCAGCTCAGAACCGTGGCCGCCGCCACCCGCGCTACCGACGGCACTATGGTGCTGCTGGCGGGCCCCAACGGCACCGGCAAAACCCTCGCTGCCAAGGTGCTAGCCGCCGAGCTAGAGCTGCTGCTGGTGATGGTTGACCTGGCGGCGATCGCCCCCGACGAAGAGGGCAACATTCCCGAGCTCGAAGACCTGGCCCACCTGCCGCCCTGCGTGCTGCTGCTCAAAAATGCGCCCCACTGGTTTGGTCGCAACCCTACCATTGAGGCGGCTCTGGTGCAGTCCTGGGGCATTCAGCGCCGTCGCCAGCCAGGTTTGACGCTCTTGGCCAGCCCCTACCTGCAAAGCATCAAACCCTCCTGGCGACAGGCTATGACTGGAGTGATCGAGTTCCCCCGACCCGATGCCGCCGCCCGCGAGCTGCTGTGGAAGCGGGCCATTCCCACGGGCGTCAAAAAAGAACGCACCCTGCGGTGGCCCCAGATTGCTCAGCAGCTGCCGCTAACCGGCGGTGAAATTGTTACCCTGGCCCAGACTGCCGTCGCCATAGCCCAGCAAGCTGATCCCCCAGTGCTGACGGTCGAGGGGCTGCACCAGAGCCTGGCTCTGCACCATCCGGGCCTAAAGCTGCCCACGGCAAACGCAGCGCGATCGCCCAAGCCTGGCCCTAAAAAGCTATCGCAGCAAACCAAATCTAAAAAAGCGTAGCGTCGGGTAATAGGTGGATCACGCCACCGCTACAGTTCGCTGGGAGAATCGGGCGCAACGACCTCGCCAGGTTCTGGTATCAGCACCGTTGGCTTGTTATCCACTAAATCTGAGAGGCCATCGATCGCAACATTCATGTCGCCACAGGCCGCCTTTAGCGCCGCTTGAAACTGGGCGGTGTCATTGCCGTAGCCACAGCGCTCAGTGGCGATCGCCAGCCCTTCACTGGCATTCGCCTTGGCGCAGTCCACTAGAATGACTCCCGTCAGCGGAGATGAGCTAGCCATAGCAAAAATGTCTCTAAACGGCGATCGTTCGACTTCCAACCTAGGCCTGTCACCCGCCTCCCACATCTAACCTACGAAAGACTTATCGCCCCAAAACATTCCCAGGTTAGGGACTTTTGAGCCACAATGTCCCGCATTAGGCAGATGAGACTATTGGGCCGCTGCGGTTAGATAAAGGAGAACGGACTCCGAAGAGACAATAACTATGAGCATCAACATTGGCCTTTCCGAACAAGAACGCCAGGGTGTAACCGAAATTCTCAATAAAGTTCTGGCCGACGCTTATCTGCTGCTGATCAAAACCAAAAAATACCACTGGGATGTAGTTGGCCCTCAATTCCGCACCCTCCACGAACTGTGGAAAGAGCATTACGAAGCCCTCACCGTTAGCATCGATGCCGTTGCCGAGCGGGTGCGCCAGCTCAACGGCTACCCCCTGGGCACCGCCGAAGGATTTCTCAGAAATGCTTCTCTGAAAGAGCACCCTGGCGATCTGCCCTCTGCTCAAGAAATGGTCAAGCGCTTGGTCAACGATCATGAGCAGATCATTCGCAACCTGCGCGGGTTCGTTGACCAGACTTCCGAAGAGTTCCATGACGAGGGCACCTCAGACTTTCTGACCGGCCTGATGGAAGCGCATGAAGAAATGGCTTGGATGCTGCGCTCCTTCCTGGATGGCGAAGCATTTGAATCGAGCGGCACCCGTGACCAAGAGCTAGCTACTAGCAACCTGGCATAGGCTGCTTCATTACAGCACTAACTGCTTCGAGTAGTTTAGCCGTGGATTCTTGAGCTTGCTCTGGTAATTCTAGCGGCGAGTTCAATTTAGACTTGTTAACCATCCTGCCCATAGGCTTCTTTAAGAAGCCTATGGGCAGGATGGTTTTTGCGCCCATCTGTACCTAACTCCCCATAACCTATGGGAGGATCAACTCACTCATCTCCCCCACCCGCCCCATCTCCTCACCCTCTCCATCTCCCCCATGCCCACCGTCACCTTTCCCCTCACCTACCTGCAACGGCTGACGACCACCACCCCTCAGCAGCTAGCCCAGCAGGCCTTTGACTACGGCCTAGATGCCACCCTGGGCGACCAAACCCTAGAGGTCGAAGTCACCGCTGAGCGGCCCGATCTGCTAGCGGCAGAAGGGTTTACCCGCGCCATCAACATCTATAACGGCCTACCCCGTACTGTCCCCGAGCAGCTGCTTGCTTCGGGTCGCCGGGTCACCGTCCAGCCTGAGGTATTGCCCCTGCGGCCCCACATTGCTGCTTTAGTTGTGCGGGGAGCTGATCTGCAAGGCGGCGGGTTAGAGGTGCTGGTGCAGTTTCAGGAGAAGGTGACCCAAACCTTTGGTCGCCAGCGCAAGAAAATTGCGATCGGTGTCTATGACCTCGACAAAATTAGTGGCGACTTAACCTACGCAGCAGAATCGCTAGACCAGCTGACCTTTGTGCCCCTACACAGCACCCAACCCATGACTGCCCAGCAGATTCTGCGCGAGCACCCTGCGGGTAAAACTTATGGCCATACCCTGCCAGGAAATGACTATGCCCTGGTGCTGCGCGATGCCGGCGGTACTGTACTTTCCATGCCGCCCATCATTAACGCAGCGGGGGTAGGAGAAGTGGATGCTAACACCCGCAATCTGTTCATCGACGTCACCGGCATTCTGGCTCAGACGGTGCTAGAGACCGCCAATATTCTGACCCACAACTTTTTAGATACCGGAGCTGAGGTGCAAACTGTGGAGATTGCCACTCCCCAGGGTATTCTCACCACCCCAAGCCTAGATCGCCGCCCCGTGCAGTTTTCGGCCAAGTATCTCAACGAAATTATGGGCACCGCTATTCCTAAGAGCGGCCTGGGTCAAGTGCTCTCCCGCATGGACCTAGAGGTGAGTGGCACCGATGTGGTGCATGTGCCTACCTATCGCACCGATATCTTTAGCCAGGTCGATCTAGCAGGGGATTTACTGGTGGCGATCGGCATTGGCACCCTCCAGGCCGAACCCCTAGCCGTCAAATTTCATCTAGGGGAAGCTGATGCCCTACGCCAAGCCGTATTTAAGGTGAGCGATCTAGCCCAACGCATGGGACTAATGGAAGTGAAGAGTTTTGTGCTCACCGACCCCGAAATTCTCGATCTGTTTGGGGCGCCCTATGTGCAGGCTGGCAACGCCAAAAGCCGCACATTTAGCGCCACTCGCACCACCCTACAAGCGGGGTTGCTAGATATTCTAGCCCGCAACATTAACGCACCCAAACCTATCAACATCTATGAAACTGGGGAAGTGCTGCGGTTCAAGACGGCAGACATCCCTGACGAAAGCCAGCACTGGAGCTTCGCCAGTCTAGATGCCCGCGCCTCGTTTACTACCGCCAAAGCCTACATGCAGACCATGCTTAAAGCCCTAGGGCTGAGCTATGAGTTAGCTGTCTGCCATGCCCCCTACTATCTCCCCGGACGGGCGGCTACGGTGTTGATCCAGGGTCAGCCAGTGGGAGAATTTGGCGAAATTCATCCCCAGGTGCTCGAGCATTTTTCGTTCCCTGAGCCGGTCTGCACTGGAGAACTAGACTGTACCGCTAGCCTGCTTACGACCTCTGAGCGGCGGCGTTAACCTAGGCTGGTCAAGTTGGGAAACCAATGCTCTGGGTTGATTTAATCCATAGAGGTGCCGCAATCCAGCGACACCTTGCCCAATGAAATGCCACACAGAGCTGGGGCGTTCAGTAGGCCAGGTTATGGGAGAAAGTGCCATAACCAAATATTACGGTTGCCACCAAAATTGTGATGCAACCATTATGTCCCTCTGCTCTTTGGCTAATCTGGTCATCATCCTCCAGCCGGAATGCCATGAGCGACTCTTCTATTGACGGCCCCAGCCGGGTCTATGCCAAACCGAGCGAAGGCCACGTCTCCCTGGGGCGAGGGGTGCGTCAGGTGTTATTTTTGGTGCCCGTGGCGGTTTTGTTTGCCCTGCTCTTCTTTGGGCTACCCGTGCGCCAGCGCACAGTGGGGCTCACGGCTGGAGCGATTGTCGCGGTGCTGTGGGGTGTGGTGGTGAGCGGGGTACGGGTAGCTGCTGAGTGGGAGCGGGGGGTCATTTTGCAGCTGGGCAAAATTCAGGACGTGCGGGGGCCAGGGTTGCTGTACGTTGTGCCGGTGCTGGAGTCGGTGCAGTTTATCGACACCCGCACCTTGGTGATTAACATTCCGCGCCAGAAGGTGATTACCCGCGACAATGTGCCCGCTGAAATCGATAGCGCTCTGTTTTTTCAAGTGAGCGATGCCCAAAGGGCAGTCATTTCAATTCAGGACTTTCGCTTTGCGGTGTCGCAGTATGCCCAGGCGGCGCTGCGAGATGTGGTGGGTGGCCTTTCGCTCGATGACCTGCTGTCGGAGCGAGAGCAGATTCAAACTCAAATTGGGGCGATCGTGGAGGCTCAGGTGCAGGAGTGGGGGATGCACATCGACTCCATTCGCCTACAAGATATTGAGCTGCCGGAGGATCTGAAGCGGATGATGTCGCGCCAGGCCTCAGCGGAGCGAGAAAAGCGGGCGACAATTACGAAGGCGGATGGCGATCGCCTCGCCGCCCAAAGTCTAGCCGCCGCCGCCCAAATTATGGAGGCTAACCCCATCGCCCTTGAGCTACGGACCCTGCAAAGCATTGATGGCCTAGGGGCTAGTCCGTCGAATACGGTGATTTTGTTTCCGATGGAGCTATCCCAAGCCCTAGGCAACCTGCGGGCTAAACCTGCGCCCGAGGAGTAGCCACCACGCCAGTAGGTGTCGTGGTCATAATGATAAAGATCAATTACGACAGCGAACTCACCATGCGACTACTACACACCATGCTGCGGGTCGGCGACTTGGATCGTTCTCTCAAGTTTTACTGCGATGTGCTGGGTATGCAGCTGCTGCGCAAAAAAGATTACCCTAGCGGCGAGTTTACCCTAGCCTTTGTGGGCTACGGCGACGAGGCTGACAACACCGTGCTAGAGCTGACCTACAACTGGGGCGTAGAGTCCTATGACCTGGGCACCGCCTATGGCCACATTGCTTTGGGCGTAGACGATATCTACGGGACATGCGATCGCATCAAAGCCCAGGGCGGTCAGGTAGTGCGCGAGCCTGGCCCCATGAAGCACGGCTCGACCGTGATCGCCTTTGTGCAAGACCCCGACGGCTACAAAGTCGAGCTGATTCAGCTGGGCACCTCCGAAGGGCACCGCAAAGCGGTAGAGCCGGAGATGGCAGTCAGTTAAGAGGGATAGACGGGGTTCAGGGTTTTAGGTATAGGGTTCAAGGTTCGATCCTGCACCTTAAACCCTATACCTTGCATCCCTCCTAGCGATCTTTAGAAGGCATAGTTAACCGTGGCTGTGATCTCAGTGTCAGTATCGTCAGGCTTAAACAGGACGCTGCCATAGACGAGGTTTAGGGTTTTAGGTACAGGGTTCAAGGTTCGGCCCTGCACCTTAAACCTTAAACCCTAAACCTTGCCCCCCTACTAGCGATCTTTAGAAGGCATAGTTAACCGTGGCCGTGATCTCAGTGTCAGTAGCGCCAGGCTTAAACAGGATGCTGCCGTTGATGTCGACGACCACACTGCGAGTGATACCCCAGTCGAGCCCGGCGGTAATCATTGGGTCAATGGCAGAGCGACCGTCAGCATTGTAGGCGACTCCAGCTCCGGCGTAGGGGTAAAGAGCCTGGTCGAGGGCGTAGTCTACGGAGATGGGCAGCCGCAGTTCGGTGCTGCTGTCAAAGACCAGGGAGGGACGCACCGAGAGCGTGGTGCGATCGCCCAACTCGACAGCTTTGGCTTTAGAGTCGATGACAAAAGATGTGTCGTCATTAAAACCGGCGCGCACACCAGCACCCACATAGTAGTCGGGGACTTGCTGGGCCTGAGCTTGAGATGCCATAGCACTCACCACCGCCGCAGACAATAGGGCTACATTCAGTTTCATCATCACTCCTCCTCAATAACGGGCTCGGTAACGGTTGAGTCAAGCCAGCTTGCCTGACCAGTCTGGATTTTCAGCCGTTTTGGGTCAAAATCCTGCCAAAATTTGGGGTAGAGCAGGGTGCTTGGGTAAAGGTTTTGTGAGGTTTTGCTGACCGCGGAGGTTAAGGCAAGCGATGGTCAAAGACCGGCCTGGGGGGCGATCGCTCTCCCAGTGACTCAGCCCAGATAGCTAATCAGCCCGTGGACAGCAGCAGTTTCAACAGCCCCATTAACAGCATCGAACCAGCGAGGAACCTCTGCTAAAAGCAGGTGTCTAGGGCGATCGCCCCTAGCAAAACTTAGGCTAAGCGGTGCAGGCCTAGACCCATAGCGATGAGTCCTAGGACCTGTAAAAGCACTTCCGCGATCCCCCAAACTGCGGCTTAAACATTGACCAATCTGGCTTTAATGTATTGAGAATAGCCGTAAGAATTGCCTTATTTTTTGTCTAGAAAGCCGCTAAGTTTAAGCCGGTATGGCAATCCGTTTTGTCAATCTCTTGGCACACTAGAATAGTGATTCCCTTACCATAGATGCCAACCGCGTGCTAGACCTCGCCAAATTATTTCCCTTTCCCCTCGACGATTTTCAGTACCAGGCGGCGGCGGCGCTCGATGCCGATAAGTCTGTGGTGGTGTGCGCCCCCACTGGCTCCGGCAAAACCCTGATTGGCGAATATGCCATTTACCGTGCTTTAGACCACGGCAAGCGGGTGTTTTACACTACTCCCCTTAAAGCACTCTCTAACCAAAAGCTGCGCGATTTTCGCGACCAGTTTGGCTACGAAAAGGTTGGTTTGCTAACGGGCGATCTTTCCATCAATCGCGACGCCCCGATCGTGGTGATGACCACTGAAATCTTTCGCAACATGCTCTACGGCACCCGCATTGGCGAAACGGGTACCACGCTGCAACAAGTAGAAGCCGTCGTGCTCGACGAGTGCCACTACATGAACGATCGCCAGCGCGGCACCGTTTGGGAAGAGTCAATCATCTACTGCCCACCCGAAATTCAGCTCTTGGCCCTCTCCGCCACGGTTGAGAATAGCGGCCAGCTCACCGATTGGCTACAAAAAGTCCACGGCCCCACCGAGCTGATTTATTCTGACTTTCGTCCAGTGCCGCTACAGTTTCACTACTGCACCGGCAAGCGACTCGTACCGTTGCTGGATGCGTCCCAAAAGGCCATGAACCCCCAGCTCAAAAAGCAGCGGGCTCCCCAGCGCCAGCCAGGCAAACGGGGCAGTGGCCGGGTGAGCCTGCCCTTCGTGGTGGGTCAGCTGCAAGAGCGGGATATGCTGCCTGCCATCTACTTTATTTTTAGCCGTCGGGGCTGCGACAAAGCGGTGGATGAGGTCAGCCACCTGTCGCTGGTCACGGACGAGGAAGCGCAGGAACTCAAGGTCCGCATTGATACCTTTCTTGGCCACAACCCCGATGCCGGACGGGCTGGTCAGGTGGGGCCGCTGTATCGGGGCATTGCCGCCCACCACGCCGGCATTTTGCCCCTGTGGAAAGGGTTGGTCGAAGAACTGTTTCAGGCGGGGCTGATCAAGGTGGTGTTTGCCACCGAAACCCTGGCCGCTGGCATCAACATGCCCGCCCGCACCACCGTGATAGCCAGTCTGTCGAAGCGCACCGACAGCGGCCACCGCCTGCTCACCTCCTCAGAGTTTTTGCAGATGGCGGGGCGGGCGGGGCGGCGCGGCATGGATCTTCAGGGCCATGTGGTCACTGTCGAAAGTCCCTTTGAAGGCTCGCGGGAGGCGGTGCACCTGGCTACTTCTGGGGCCGATCCGCTGGTCAGCCAGTTTACCCCCGGCTACGGCATGGTGCTTAACCTGCTGCAAACCCACTCGCTGGATGAGGCGAAGGACCTAATCGAGCGCAGCTTTGGCCAATATCTGGCCACCCTGCACCTGGTGCCCCAGCAGCAGGAAATTGATCGCCTAGAGGGGGCGATCGCCCATCAGCAGGCCCAGCTCGCCGCCTTCGACGAGGGGCTACTGGCCGAATACGCCAAACTCAAAGAGCGTCTTAAAGAAGAACGACGACTGCTGAAAACGCTGCAGCAGCAGGCGGCCCAGGTACTGGCCGACGATGTGGCCAAGATGGTACCCTTTGCGATCGCCGGTACGCTGCTCTCCCTCAAGGGCAAGCACATTCCCGTCAGCGAGCCGGTGCCCGCCGTGCTGGTCACCAAGGTGCAGGGCTCGGGCCAGTTTCCTTACCTGGTGTGCCTGACCAAAACCAATCAGTGGTGCATGGTCACCGCCGCCGATGTGGTGGGCCTGCACGCCGATATTCCCCGCCTGCAGTCGGTCGACACCCTAGCCCCGCCGAGCGATCTTGCCCCCAGTCCGGGCCAGCGCCGTCGGGGTGACGACTACACCGCTGCGATCGCCGCCACCATGGCCACGCCGCCTACCCTCGAAATGCTGGCTCCCGAGGTGCAAGACCAGCTCGATCGCATGCGCGAGGTCGAGCACACCCTGGCCAACCACCCCGCTAGCCGGTGGGAAAACGCCAAGGGGCTGCTCAAGCGCCAAAAGCGGCTGCGCGATCTGGAGGAGGAATGGCGCGATCGCCGGCAAAAACTCTCCCAGTACACCGGCCGCTACTGGCAAGAATTTCTCCACATCATGGAGGTGCTGAAGCACTTCGGCGGGCTTGAAGACAACCACCCCACCAAGCTGGGCGAAATGGCCGCCGCCATTCGCGGCGACAACGAGCTGTGGTTGGCCCTGGCCCTAGAGTCGGGCGAGTTTGACCACCTCGATGCTGCTCAGCTAGCCGCCGCTTTTGCCGCTTTAGTCACCGAAAATTCGCGCCCCGATAGCTGGTGCCGCTATAAACTCTCCGGTACCGTGGAAGAAGCGCTGGGCGGGCTGCACAACCTGCGCCGCCAGCTTTACCAGCAGCAGCACCGCCGCCACATCACTGCCCCCATCTGGTTAGAGTACGACCTGGTGGGCTTGGTCGAGCAGTGGGCCCTGCAAGTCGACTGGGTCACCCTATGCAGCAACACCAGCCTCGATGAGGGCGACATCGTTCGCATTCTGCGGCGCACCCTCGACGTGCTGTCGCAGATCCCCCACGTGCCCTACATCAGCGACAGTCTGCGCACCGCCGCTCGCGACGCCAAAGACCTGATGAATCGCTTCCCCGTTAACGAGGAAATTGGCTAAGCACGGCAATCGCATCGGTCAACCTTAAGGTCAGCAGCGCAGGTGGGCAAGCTATAGGAGTGCGTTTCCGTTCCAGGTATAGCCATCGCCTCCTGGTGATGACCAGCGAAGCCAACCCGCCCCGAGTGGCGTGACGAGCCAATATAACGTCCTAGATTTCGGCGTTGTCAGCTTCTCTAGTCCTCAGCTACCTGGCCAGCGCTATAGATACTCCCTAGCCGCTGGCCCGTTTGGCTCCGTAGACCATGCTCGACCACCGTCCCAAACCTACCGCTGAGCCTTCCATCGCTGGGGGGGCACGACCAAAAATTTCAATTTTAGTCAGTGATTTATCCAGTCGGGGCGCTGGACGCTGGGGCAGCGCCGTGCGACCCTTTTTGCTGGGGCAAGCGCTGCAAGGCATGGGCTATTCAGCAGAAATCGTGGGGTTTTCGACCGAGGGCGATCGCCAAATCCCGCCTTCAGAACGGTCCGACACCGCAATCCCCCTGCATACCGTTGCTATCTCCTCGCCCTACCCAGGGCCAAAGGCGGTAGGCGAATTATTTCGGCACCTCAGCGGCGATATCATCTACGCCTACAAGCTCAAGCCCAGCAGCTTTGGCCTGGCGATGGCCCATCGTTTGCGCCATCGTCGCCCCGTCATTCTCGACATTGACGACTGGGAGCTGAGCTGGCATGGGGGAGACAGCTACCGCTACCGGCTCTCTGCCCGGCAGCTAGCGCGGGACCTATTGAAGTCTAACGGCGCTCTGCGAAACCCCGACCATCCCCTCTACTTGCAGTGGCTAGAACGTTGGGTTGCTCAGGCCGACTTGGTAACTACCCACAACGGATTTTTGCAGCGGCGCTTTGGCGGCACTATCATCCCCAATGGCAAAGATACCGAGCTGTTTGACCCCGATCGCTATTCCCCCGCCGCCAGTCGCGCTGCCTACAATCTGGCCAACTACCGAGTGCTGATGTTTCCCGGCGCACCTCGCCCTTACAAAGGTGTAGAGGATCTGCTGACGGCCATGGATCTGCTGAATCAGCCCGATCTGAAGCTGGTGATTGTTGGCGGCAGCCCCTACGACGACTACGATCGCACCCTGCGCGATCGCTGGCCCCAGCACATTATTCACCTGGGCAAGCAGCCCTATGGTGAGATGCCCAGGGTGATCGCCGCCGCCCACGTCATTGTCGTGCCCCAGCGCCAGACCCCCGCCGCTCAGGCCCAGTTTCCGCTGAAGCTGACAGATGGTATGGCGATGGCAAAACCAATTTTAGCCACGCGGGTGGGCGACATTCCCGAGATTCTTGGCGGCTGTGGGTATATGGCCGATGCCGATGCCCCAGCCCAGCTAGCGGCTCAGATTACCACTATTTTTGCCAACTACGACCATGCCCTTGAGCTAGGGAGGCGGGCGCGCGATCGCTGCCTCACCCACTACAGCATGGCCGCCATGGGCGCGGGCCTACACCAGGCCATTCAGCAGAACGTCTTCGCCAAGGGGCATCAGCGGCACAACATCCTGGGGCATACCAACCCACCCTAATTGCCGACTGCACCCTGTACACCCCCTACCCCCTACTCCCCACCCCTCTACACATCCACTCCCCACTCCCCTACGCACCCACTCCCTATGTCCGCCCAAAAGCTGCTCTTCAACCATGCAAAACGCTATCCCTGGCGCATTCTGGCCGCCATCGGGCTGGGCTTTTCGGGGGCGGTGTTTAACGGGGTGGGCACGACGCTGATTGTGCCAGCGGTGTTTGAGCTGTTGGGCACCGGGTCCAGTAGTGCTGGGGCGATCGCCCTCCCTCCCCTGCTAGAGCGACTGCTGGAGCCCGTTTTGGGCATCCCTGGTCCGGGACGAGCGGTGCTCATGCTGAGCTTTATTGTGTTGACCATTCTGCTCAAAAACCTGGCCAACTACCTCAGCAGCGTCACCAGCGAAGGGCTCAGCCGCCGCCTCACCTGTGATCTGCGCCGAGACGGGCTCGACCTGCTGCTCAGCGTCGATATCGACTACCACAACACGATGCGTACTGGAGATATTATCCAGCGGCTGAATGACCAGATTGGCCGGGCGGTGACCTCCATCAACGCGGTGATCAACCTGCTGCGGGCGTCGCTGAATATTTTGTTTTTTACGGTGGTGCTGCTGTCGATTTCGGGGGCGCTGACCGTGGCGGCGGTGGTGCTGATGGTCGGGGTGCTGCTGCTTAACCGCTACGTGATCACCCGTGCTCGCGAGTATGGCAAGTCCTTGGCAGAGGCTTCCAAGGACTATTCGGTGCGTACCTTAGAAATGCTCAACGGCATGCGCTTGGTGAAAGCTACCGCTAACGAAGCAGCAGAGTTTGCCCAGGTCGAAGCCCTGATCGAGCAGCGCGAGCAGGCCGCCCTGCGATCGCAGATGAACACCGCCATCATTGGTCCGCTGAACGAAATTCTCAGCATCTTGGCCCTGGTGGCGATTATTCTCATCAGTCAGTTTTGGCTGGGCAGCGGCTCGGCGGCCTCGGCCACCCTGCTGCTGACCTTTTTGTTTGTGCTGTCGCGGGTAATTCAGTTTGTGGGGCAGCTCAACTCGGCCCGCAGCCAGCTGGCCAACAGTGCCGCCAGCGTTGACCTGGTCTACGACTTTTTGCGCCGCGACAATAAACCCTTCATGGCCCAGGGCGTTGGCGCAGCATCTCCTCAAGATGCTCGCCCCCTCAAGGCCTTCAGCCAGGGCATTACCTTCGAAGGCATCGCTTTTAAATATCCCACTGCCAAAGATTGGTCGCTGCACGATATCACCCTCTCGCTGCCCAAGGGCACCACCCTGGCTCTGGTAGGGGCCTCCGGCGCCGGCAAGTCTACCCTGGCCGATCTGCTGCCTCGTTTCTATGATCCGGTAGCGGGCCGCATCGCTATTGATGGGGTCGATCTGCGCGAGTTTGACCTGGGCAGCCTGCGTCGGGCCATGGGCATTGTTAGCCAAGACACGTTTTTATTTAACACCACCGTGCGCGATAACATCGCCTACGCCCAGCCGGCGGCCACCGACGATGAAGTGGTGCAGGCAGCCCAGCGGGCCAATGCCTACGAATTTATCAGCCAGCTACCCCAGGGCTTTGACACCGTGGTGGGCGATCGCGGTGTCATGCTCTCGGGCGGTCAGCGGCAGCGCATCGCCATCGCCCGCGCCCTGCTGCAAAATCCGCCGATTTTGATCCTCGATGAAGCCACCAGCGCCTTAGATACCGTATCAGAGCAATTGGTGCAGGAAGCCCTGGAGGATCTGAGCCGCGATCGCACCACCTTAGTCATCGCCCACCGCCTCTCCACCATTCGCAAAGCTGACCAGATTGCCGTGCTCGATCAGGGCCGCGTCGTCGAGCTGGGCACCCACGAAGAACTGCTGCAAAAACATGGCCGCTACACCTACCTCTACACCGTGCAGTTCGCCCAGGAAACCGGCTCCTGCCCCATCCCTCCAGCCATTAGCAACGCCGCCTCCTACGATCTCCGCACTGGGCTGAATATTGTGCTCGGCTCCCTCCAGCTGTTGGCTGACGGCTTAGTCGAAGACGGCCCCGAAGCCGAAGAACTCGTCCAAGAAGCCTATCGCGCCGCCCTCAATCTGCTCCCTACCTTAGAAACCGTCGAAAAGCGGTCTGCGTCTTCCAACGATCCAATCCCTCCCTCCGTTTCACCACCAGAGCCTCACCCTCCCTCCCTCCCGCCGCTCCACCACCAGAGCCTCACCCCCACCGCTACCCACCCCTAACCGCTTTCCTCCCTATCTCCTCATCTTCTCCACCCCCCTCACTCCCCACCTATGCCCCGTCCCTACCTCTTCTTCATTCGCGACACCCTACCCCAGCCAGCGGCCCACCTGATTCAAACGGTGCAGTGCGCCAACGCTGCCGCCAACCTGGGCTACCCCACTCAACTCGCCTTTCTCGATCGCAGCGCCACAGCCTGGCAACCCTGGCGCTGGGTCAACCCACAGCCCCAGCCATTGGATGACGCCTTTGCCCGATTTTTCAACATTCAAAACCGGCTAGAACTGCTCCCCCTGGCCATGCCTTGGCCCATCGACCGGGTTAAGCACAAGCTCACCAACGCCAGCACTGTAGCATGCAAATACTACTGGCCCCGGCACCTGGCTGCCCGCACCGCCCTCGTCCACACCCGCGACTGGAATTTTGCCAAAGCTGCCCTAAAGCAGGGGGTGCCAGTGGTGTTTGAGTGCCATCACCACACCGAAAAACCCTTCGAGCCTGAGATGGCGACCCATCCCCTACTGCAAGCTGTAGTCACCGTCATCGACACGGTGAGAGAAAGCATTGTGCGCAACGGGGTGCCCGAAAAAAAAGTGATTACGGTGCCCAACGGGTTTAATACGCAGTTTTTGACGCGGCATCCAGGGGCGGCGCAGGAGTGGCGCGATCGCCTCCTGCCTCCACCCTTCACCCAGCTCGTCGTCTACGCCGGAGCGCTACACGAGTTCAAGGGCGTCGATTTGTTGCTGGAAATTGCCCCCCAGTTTCCCCAGGTAAAATTTGCGTTGGCTGGTGGCCCCGTTGAGCAGCAGCAGCACTACCGCGATCGCATCGCCGACCTAGACTTAAAAAATGTGGATGTGCTTGGATTCTTAGCTCAGCACGACCTGGCCCACCTGCTGCAAGCCGCCGATGCCCTAGCCCATCCCCACCTGCTGGGCAAGGCTGCCACGTTTACCTCGCCCCTCAAACTATTCGACTACCTCGCCTCAGGCACTCCGGTGGTGGCCACCCGCATTCCATCGCTCGAAGACTGGCCCTTGGCCGCACAGATTGCCGCCTGGTGCGACCCCAACCAACCCCTGGCGTTTGCAGATAGCCTGAGGCAGGTACTAGCCGACTGTCCCCGCCCGGCTGAGGGGTTCGCTCCGAACATAGCCATCCTTCAACCCTATTCCTGGGAAGCCCGCATTGAGGAAATTTTGTCCCATGTAGAAGCCCGATACCACCCCCAACTGTCGGGAGAAAACCCATGACCCGTCCCATTGTCGGCATGCTATCGAGCTACGGTGGCCTCACTCAGTGCGACTGGCTGTGGAAGCAGACGCCCGAGCCCTTTGGGGCGTGGGGCAACATGCAGCTGCAATCGCAGCACCCAAATCCAGACTACCTGCTGCTGTATCAGTTCAACTTTCACGAGCGGTTGGCCCCTAAACCCCAGTCAAAGTCGCAGCGGTTGCTCAACGCGTTGCCCTTTGCCAAGCCCGCCGCTGTAGAAGGCCAAGGCCAGCTACCGCCACAGTTTAGCCAGGTGCCAAAGGAACGCACTGCATTCTTGCTGCGCGAGCCGCCTTTGCCGGAGGTGCGATCGCAAAACCTGCTCAACTACGCCTACGCCCGCGACTACTGCGGCTACGTCTTTGGCCCCGACAACGCGGCCCCTACTCCGGCCTACATGCCTGCCATCTGGTACGTGAATGTCTCCTTCCGCGAGCTGAACGAAGCGCCGCCCCCCGAGAAGCACAGCCCCTGCAGCTGGATTACCTCCGGCATCAACCGTACCGAGAGCCACCGCCAGCGCCTCGCCTTCTTGCAAGCCCTTCAGGAGAGCGGCGTGCCCGTAGAAGTCTACGGTCGTGGACTGCCCCCCGGCACCCGCACGGCGGGGGAACTCAGCAACAAATGGTCGGGCATGGCCCCCTACACCTACAACCTGGCGATCGAGAACTACGCCGACAACGACTGGTACGCCAGCGAAAAGCTCTGGGATGCCCTGCTGGCCTGGTGTCTGCCTATCTACTACGGCGGCGGCGCAGCGGATAAGCTGCTGCCCCCCGGCAGTTTTTTGCGCCTGCCCAGCCTCGATGAGAAGGGCATTGAGTACATTCGTGAGGTGACAGCGAGCCCTGATGCTTGGCAAGAAGCGAGGGATGCGATCGCCGAAGCCCGCCAGGTGATCCTCCACAAGCTGAACCTGATGAACTGGCTGTCGGAATGGGTAGGGAGTGAGGGGTAGGGGAGTGGACGAGTGAGGAGATGAGGAAGAGAAGGGAGATAGGGAAGTATTTAGAAAGTAGGGTGGGCACTGCCCACCATTGAGGTAACTTGAATGGACGGCATTTGCACTCTCGGCAACGATCGCGTCTACGACCAAATCGTCGCTTTAATCAACAGCATCGAAGTCTCTGCCCCAGGGATGCCGGTGTGCATTTACCCCTACGACGACCAAGTGGCTCGGCTTCGGGACCTGGTGCGATCGCGCCCCCACCTCACCCTCTACGACGACACCGCCTCCATTCAGCGATGGGATGCCTGGGTAGAGCAAATCTGGGCCACCCATCCCACCGCTCGGCAGCAGTGGGATGCGATCGGCAGCGCTGGTGTACACCGCATGGGCACCCATCGCCGATTCTGCGCCTTTGACGGCCCCTTCGATCGCTTCATTTATATGGATGCTGATACCCTACTGCTCAGCGAGCCATCCCCAGTGTTCAACGCGCTGGACGAACACGACTGGGTCACCTACGACTTTCAGCACAAAGACCTCAGTCATGTGTACGACCTGAACTCTGGATGGATGGAGCAGCTGTTTTCAGCGGAGCAGTTGCAGCGGCAGGCATTTTGCTCGGGCTTCTACGCCAGTCGCCGAGGGTTGTTTGATCTTGATCACGGCCAGGACATTTTGGATTGGCTGAAGGCTGGAGAAGCAGCGGTGCTGTACCCCATGGCCCCAGACCAAACCATTCTCAACTACCTGGTCATGCGGCGCAGAGCCAACTCCTGCAACCTGGCGCTGACCCTGCCAACCGCTCAACGCACCGGTAATTCTGTCACCTCTCAACACTTCACCACTGAGAATCACCGCGTCTATGACAAAGGCGTGCCGCTGCTGTATCTGCACTACATCGGCCTGTCATCCCAGCTGTTTGCCCGTCTCTGCAACGGCGAGAACGTTGACCTTCCCTATCGCGATGTGTTTTTGCACTACCGCTATCTGCACGATTCTGAGAATCGCCCAACGCTAACGGGCAAACTAGTGACAGCCAAGCCCCAAGGCTGGCGACGGTACCTTAAACCCCTGGCCCAGTTGCTCCCCTGAGGATTGCTATGACCCCGCGCGGCATTTACATTACAGCCAACGACAAAGTGCTCGACCACGCGATCGCCTGCCTCAACAGCATTCGCGCCCATGACCCCAGCATCCCCGTCATGCTGATTCCCTACAACGACGACTACCACCAGGTGGCCGAGGTGCTGGGCCGGGACTATGGGGTTGAGGTCTATCCCGACCTGGCGTTCATTCAGAGGTTGTCAGAAAATTTGCACGGCATCTTTGGCGAGGGGTTCTTTGCGCGACCCAACCAGTTTCGCAAGCAGGCCTGTTGGTTTGGCCCCTTCGATCGCTTCCTCTACATCGATACCGATGTGGTGGTGTTTAGCGCGATCGCCAAAGTCCTCGACGCCCTCGACAACCACGACTTTATCAGCTACGACTACCAGCACCGAGGCGGCATTCGCAACGTGTTCGCCCCCGCTATTGTTGAGCAGGGTGTTTTTACCCCCGCCGAGCTAGAGGATATGTTTAACTGCGGCTTTTGGGGTTCTAAGAAGGGGCTGGTCAGCGAGCAAGACCTCTACGACACCTTTGCCGAATGCGCCGCCCATCCCGACTATTTCGACTT
Organism: Nodosilinea sp. FACHB-131; assembly: GCF_014695395.1. Classification (GTDB taxonomy): domain Bacteria; phylum Cyanobacteriota; class Cyanobacteriia; order Phormidesmidales; family Phormidesmidaceae; genus Nodosilinea. The sequence continues at coordinate 96,637 of NZ_JACJOF010000016.1, read as the reverse complement.
CTCCGAAAAAACCTCCGACCAGCCGATCATTAACTACCTGATTCTCAAGCGCATGGCGCGACGGTTTAACCTAGTACGCCAGCCCGGCGGCGGCCCCGGCAACTGGGCGGGCAGTCCCCACTTTGTTCAAGAGGGCATGACGCTGAGTGATCCAAACGTAAACAAGCCCCTCGACTATCTGCACTGGGCAGGCTACCGTATTCAACCCGGCTGCCCCTACTGGGATATTTGGGCTCACTACCGCTACCTACGCGACCCCGACAGCCGCCCAGCAGAAGTGCCCTCCGTCGCCCCATCTCCAATAAAAACCCTTAGGCGTAAAGCAGGAAAGCTGCTAAGTCGTCTGGGACGATAGTTAGTACCATTCACCCCTAGGTGCTGCCCTCGCTAAAACAATCGACCCTGCTGCGCTTCCCCTAACGCCGATCGCGCCGTACCGGAGGACGCCAGGCGATCGGCGTAGCGGGTAGTTTCGGGCAGGCGGTATTTCGTGCTGCATCGCAACACCAGGTCGATGGCCGTTTCTAGCGTTGTGTAGTGACCGGGGGAAATGTACAGCGGTTTGGTATTGGCGCGGTTGCGCAGCACGGCTCCAATGCGATCGCCCCGATCCATCAGCGGTACCCAAATTCCTTTGTCGGGCGGCACCTCAACGTGGGTGCCTACCAAGCGCGACTTGGCCACGCCAATGGTGGGGCGATCGCACAACAACCCCAAATGCGACGCAATGCCTAACCGCCGAGGATGCGCGATCCCCTGGCCATCGCAGAGAATTACATCCGGTTCGGTTTTGAGCTGCGCCAGTGCCGCCAGCACCGCAGGCACTTCTCGAAACGACAGCAACCCCGGCACGTAGGGAAAGACGGTAGGCTGCCGCACCAGCACCTCGTCCACCGGGGTCAAGTCGGGGAACGACAGCACCACCACAGCAGCGCGGGTCGTTTCGCCCTCATCCTCAAACCCCGCATCCACCCCGGCAACGTAGCGAATCGGTTTGGGGATGCGGTCTTGAAGGACGATTTGGGGCGCGAGGGTTTGCTGAAGGGCGATCGCCTCAGCAGGCGTCGTCGGCCAGCTCTCTGGAAACTGAATCTGCATAGGCAAAGCATTCGTTACGCCATAGCCTCTACCTTGCCGCAAATGTCATAGTAGAAACAATCCTCGTTAGAAGGAGACGCAAATAACTTGGTATGCATGTGATCACGCGTAAGCGGCTCAATGAGTTTGCCGCACTGCATCCGAATACACGCACTGCTCTTGCTCAGTGGTACAGGATCATCAAAGAGAATAACTTTTGCCAATTTTGCTGAACTTCGGCGGCTCATTCCGTCTGCCGATCAAGTTGGAAAATTAACTGTCTTCAATATTGGAGGCAACAAAGCTCGGCTTGTTGCAGCTATTCACTACAATCGAAGCAAAGTCTACATCCGGGCTATATTGACCCACGCAGAATATGACGAAGGGAGATGGAAAGAATGATTCAGAGCATTAATCTCGATCAAACTATTGCCGCTTGGCAACCCGTAGCCAACACTGTATTTGTCCCCCATACTGATGAACAATACGAGCAATTGGTAGCCTTGCTAGACAGGCTTATCGATCAAGTGGGCGAAGATGAAGAACATCCGCTTGCTTCAATGATGGACGTCATTGGTGCCTTAATTGAGAACTATGAGACGAAGTATGTTCCTGTGTTGGAAGAGGTTGCCTAGCGGTTTGTCTCAACCTGAATCTCAAAAAATTTTGAACGCTTTCAGCACCAGCGCTTAGAACATTGCTGGCTTTTTCTATCCTGTGCGTGCCAAATCTTAGAATTTGCCCCGCACCCCCAACTTTCACGTGTTAGCTTGATCAAGCCCCCATCCACTCAATTTTATGACTAATCGTCTGGCAGATTCGCCCAGTCTGTATCTGCGGAAGCATGCCGAAAACCCGGTCGATTGGTGGCCCTGGTGTGATGAGGCCTTGGAGCGGGCGAGAGCCGATGACAAGCCAATTTTTCTCTCCATTGGCTATTCCAGCTGCCACTGGTGCACGGTGATGGAGGGGGAAGCGTTCTCGGATGAGGCGATCGCATCCTATATGAACGCCAACTTTATCCCCATCAAGGTCGATCGCGAAGAGCGGCCCGATATCGACAGCATCTACATGCAGGTGCTGCAAATGCTGACCGGCCAGGGGGGCTGGCCATTGAACGTAATGCTGCACCCTGAAACGCGGGTACCGTTCTATGGAGGCACTTATTTTCCGCTAGAGCAGAAGTACGGGCGACCTGGTTTTTTGCAGGTGCTCACGACCCTGCGCCAGTTCTACGACACCGAAAAAGCTCGCTTAGCCGAGATCACCGAGGCGGTGATGGGCAATCTGCACCAGGGCGCGCAGCTGCCAGAAACTCCGGCAATTCCATCGGCAGATGTGCTCTATGCAGGATTAACGACCAACGCCAAAATTCTTATCCCCTCAGGCCAGGGCACCTGCTTTCCCATGATTCCCTACGCGGCAGCGGTGCTGGGTGGGCTGCGGTTTGATCTGGAGCTGGATGTGGCGCACCTCTGCGGCCAGCGAGGACAAGACATGGCCCTGGGCGGCATCTATGATCACGTAGGCGGCGGCTTTCACCGCTACACCGTCGACCCGAGCTGGACGGTGCCGCACTTTGAGAAGATGCTCTACGATAACGGCATGATTGTGGAGTATCTGGCTGACCTGTGGGCTAGCGGGCAGCGAGAACCGGCCTTTGAGCGGGCGATCGCCCTTACCCACACCTGGCTCTTGCGTGAAATGACCGCCCCAGACGGTTATTTCTATGCCGCTCAGGATGCCGACAGCTTTGTCACCCCCAACGACATCGAGCCAGAGGAAGGCGCATTCTACGCCTGGCCCTACAAGACTTTGGAATCGGCACTGACCGCTGACCAGTTGAACGCGTTGGCGAATGCTTTTGCGGTGACTCCCCAGGGCAACTTTGAGGGGCAAATCGTGCTGCAAAGATTTGACCTTGGCCCCCTCTCCAGCGAGGTCGAATCGGCCCTCGATCAGCTTTTCACCCTGCGCTACGGCACCCCGGCGGCTGAGTTAGAGACTTTTCCCCCAGCGATCGATAACCAGGCGGCTAAGACCCAGACCTGGCCAAGGCGCATTCCCCCCGTCACCGACACCAAGCTGATTGTGGCGTGGAACAGCCTGATGATTTCTGGCCTGGCACGGGCAGCAACGGTGTTGCAGAACCTCGATTATCTGGCCACCGCTACCACTGCCGCCGAGCACATTCGCCAGCACCAGTGGATTGGCAGTCAGCTGCACCGCTTGGGTTACGACGGCGTGCCCCGGGTGCAGGCCCAATCGGAAGACTATGCCCTGCTGATCAAGGCGTTTCTCGACCTGCATCAGGCCAGCTTGGCCACACCCGGCTCCAAGACCGACACCGACTGGTTGACGCTGGCGATTTCAACCCAGCAAGAGTTCGACCATTTACTGTGGAGCGCTGATCAGGGAGGCTATTTCAGCACCGCCGCTGGCGAAGATTTGCTGGTGCAGGAGCGTCCTTACCAAGACAGCGCGACCCCGGCGGCGAATGGGGTAGCCGTTGCTAACCTCGTGCGTCTATCTCTGCTCACCGACAATCTTAACTATTTGGACCGCGCCGATCGCACCTTACAGGCCTTTGGCACCGTCCTAGAGCAAATTCCTCGCGCCTGCCCCAGTTTGCTGGCGGGCCTTAACTGGTTTCGCAACGGCACTGTGGTTAAAGCTGTAGCAGACATTATTCCTAAATTAGCGGCAGACTATTGGCCAACGACTGTTTTCACCGTTTCCAATGATCTGTCCGCTGATGCGGTGGGCATGGTGTGCCGAGGCACCACCTGTTTAGCCGTGGCAGATTCTGTGGATAAACTACGGCAGCAGTTACAAACCCTCCGGCCCCGCTAACCTATGCCCCACAACCCAGATTTGTACCAGGTGCTGTGCGATCGCATTCGCCAGTCGCCCCACCAGCGCATCTCCTTTGCCGAATTTATGGAGCTAGCTCTCTACCATCCCCAGGGCGGCTACTACACTAGCAAAGACGCCATCCTTGGGTTTGAAGGCGACTTCGTTACCTCGGCCCACCTAGGCCACGACTTTGGCGAACTGTTGGCCAATCAGTTTGCCGAAATGTGGGAGCATTTGGGCCGCCCCAATCCCTTCTCGCTGGTGGAAATGGGGGCAGGCCAAGGGCTAATCGCCGCCGATGCGCTAGGTGCCTTGCAAAACCATTTTCCCGACTGCTTTGCCGCCCTGAGCTATCAAATTGTTGAGAAGTCTGACCGACTGCGAGCCGCCCAGGAGCAGCGCCTGTCGCCTTGGGCTGGACGCGTTACCTGGCTGAATCTAGAAGACATTCCTGACGACAGCATCACCGGCTGTTTTTTCACTAACGAACTGGTCGATGCCCTGCCCGTGCACCAGATCGTGATGACAGAATTGGGATTGAAAGAAGTCTACATCACTCTAGCCGACGGCCCAAACGCCCCTGTAGTAGAAGTCTTGGATGCTCCATCGACCTCGCGTTTAGCCGACTACTTTGCCTTTGTCGGCATCGACCTAGCCGATCCCCAATATGCCCCTGATTACCGCACCGAGGTTCATCTCGCCGCGCTTGATTGGATGAAAACCGTCGCTGCCAAGCTGCATCGGGGCTATGTGCTCACCGTTGACTACGGCTACCCCGCCAGCCGCTACTACAGCCGCGCCCGCGCCCAGGGCACGCTCCAGTGCTACTACCAACACGCCCACCACGACAACCCCTACAGTCACCTCGGCCACCAAGACATTACCGCCCATGTCAACTTCACGGCATTGGAGCGACAGGGGGAACACTGCGGCTTAGAAACCCTGGGGGCAACGCAGCAGGGCATGTTTTTGATGGCGCTGGGCTTGGGCGATCGCCTCGCTGCCCTCGGCCAAATTCAGGCCAGCGACCCCGCCACCGTCAACCTCGCCATCCAACGACGCGACAAACTTCACCAGCTGATCAACCCCATGGGCCTGGGGAATTTCGTGGTGCTGGTACAGGGTAAGGGGCTAACGGCGGCCGCCAAGACGCTGAAAGGGTTGACGGTGCCGCCGCTGATGTAGGTATCCGTAAACCCTCAAATATCCATTTCTAAACAAGTAATGATAAGCAAGACTCGCTAAGCCTCTACAGGTTCTAGCGGTTTAGTTTGCTGCTGCTCGACCCGGCGAGGCTGGCCCCAAATCACCGTTTCGTGCTTGTAGATCACCATGCCGGGGCGTGCGCCCTTGGGCTTGTAGACGTGGCGAGGCTGGGTATAGATCACCGGCACCTGATCGGCCTGGCGAGCGCGACTAAAGTAGGCGGTTAAGTCAGCGACGTAGGCCAAGTCGCGATCGCTGGGCGCTTGCCCGGCCCCCAGCCGCAGCAGCACGTGGCTACCAGGAATTTCCTGGGTGTGAAACCAGAGATCGTAGTCGGTGGCCACCGTTGAGATCAGCAGATCGTTTTGGCGGTTGTTGCGGCCGACTAGCACCGGCAGGCCGTCGGGGGTCTGTAGACGACGGAAGCCTTCATCGTTGGCCCTGCGCTCAGTTGGCCGGTAGTCAGGCGAGGCCATGTAGCCCTGCTGAACTAGCTCATTGCGAATATCGATCAACGCCTCCAAATCCGCCGGTTCGTCATAGGTAGCGAGCTGGGTTAGGGCCGCCTCCACCTGCTCTAGGTAGGCCAGTTCGCCCTGCACCTCGGCCAGCAGGGGGGCCACCGCATCTTTGGCCCGCTTCAGTTTTTGATGTTGTTTGTAGAAGCGCTGGGCCTGCTGAATCGCCGTTTTGTCGGGGTCAATGGCGAGGGTGACGGGTGCTCCGGTGTCAAAGTCTTCTACTGTGAGCTGGGTCATACCCGGTTGCCACTGGTGGCTGTAGGTCATCAGCAAATCGGCCTGCTGGCGGTACTGGTCGGCCTGGGCCGATTGATCGAGGCGCTGCCCAAAGGTGTTGGCCTTAAGCCGTAGCTTGTCGAGCACACCCTTGAGCCGCTGCTGAATCTGGTTTTTGAGGCGATCGAACTGCTGTAGGGCAATCTCGCGACCATAGTATTCATTTAGCAATGTATGCACATCCGCCACCGGAGCTACCCCTTCCCAATCGAGCACGGTGTAGCCGCCCTCGGCCCAGCCAGGGTGAAACTCGCCCTTCTCAAGACAGACCAGCCAGCGCTGCCAAACCTCATACAGGCGATCCCAGTCGCTTTGGGTCAGGCTTCCGGCGGCTTGGTCGGAGGTTAAGCTGGCGGCGGAGAGGAGCGATCGCACCAGCGACGAACTCAAGCCCCCATAGCTCTGCATCAGCATTTTTTTAAGCGTCGTGGGCACCAGCGTCACCCGATCCTGCCAAGAGACTTGGGATTCCTTGAGGCTAGGCAGCGTATTCATGATGGCTGGCGGCAGCACGTAGGTGTCGCCGGTTTGAATGGGTCGCACCCGCGACTGCTGATCGCTTACCTGGTGAGCAGCCGTGACAATTTGATTTTGGGCGTTGGCCAGAATCACGTTGCTGTACTTGCCCATGATTTCAACGTACAGGTGCCACTGGGGCGGATCGCCGGGCCGAGGGCCAAACTGCAAGTCGATCGCACGCTCCCAGGGGGCAACAGGGGCGATCGCCACCAACGCCAGCTGGCTAATCTGGTGCTTCAACTGCTGGCTAAACGTAAACGTATCCTGCCCCTTGGGCGGCGCATCGCCTAGGTGCAGCCGCGCTGCCTGGGGGTGCCACGAAATCGTCAGCCAGCTACGGCGATCGAGGGTTCTGAGCGCCAGCGCCAGGGTAGTCGTGTCAATTTGCACCACTGTCTCGCAGCGGGCAGGCACCCAGTCGGCCTCGAGGCTCTGGCACAGGGCCATCAGAGTAGTAAAGTCAACCGGCTGCACAGGACAATCCTCCAGGCTGAGACAGGGTGAGCAAGGCATCCCAAGGCTAAGTTAGCTGGGGAAACCCAAAAAAGGGCTAAGAAGACCCGATTGGGCCGCCCTTAGGTCGAGCGATGTAGCCCAGGGAACGAAAACGCCAAAAATCTGAAATTTCGCCCGATATTCACCCTCAGCACCAAACGGATTCGTTAGTATGGCAATAAGTCATCTGGGCTCAAATGTAGAGCATAGTGCCAAAAAGTCCCGGGTTTTCTGGCCAGTTGGGGGTTAACCCTGGCGTTAGCACCAGCACCTCCCGTTATCGCCCTTCTATATATTATGGACATTAAGCTCATCAATATTGGCTTTGGCAATATCGTATCGGCCAATCGGGTAATTGCCATTGTTAGCCCCGAGTCTGCCCCCATTAAGCGCATTATCTCCGACGCTCGCGAGCGTGGGCAGCTAGTCGACGCCACCTACGGTCGCCGCACCCGTGCCGTCATTATCACTGACTCAGGCCATACCATTCTTTCCGCCATTCAGCCCGAAACCGTTGCCCATCGCTTTGTCAGCGGCAAGGATGGGGATGGGAAAGGGTAGAAAGATAGGGGGATGAGGAAGGTGAGGTGTGAGGAAGGGGGAGTGCAAGATTCAAAGTTCAAAATTTTGAATTCTCAATTTTGAATTCATCCATTCCCCTATCTCCCTCATCCCCTGACACCGCTTGGTAGACTACTAGGAGGTCGTTACCCTACCCACCCCATGCCCGCCGATCGCCCCGAGTCTATTGAAAAAATTGTGGCCCGCTTTCAAAAGGCCGCTGACCCTAAGCGTCGCTACGAGCAGCTGCTGTGGTTTGCCAAGAAACTTGACCCCCTGCCCGAGGAGTACAAAACCCCGGAAAACAAGGTGCCGGGCTGTGTCTCTCAGGTGTTTGTAGTAGCTGATTTAATTGACGGCAAAGTGGTTTATCAGGCCGACTCCGACGCTCAGATCACCAAAGGGCTAGTGGCTCTGCTGATCAAAGCCCTCAACGGTCTTACCCCCGACGAAATTGTCACCCTCACCCCCGACTTCATTAAAGACACTCAGCTCGATGTCAGCCTCACACCGTCGCGGGCCAACGGCTTCTACAACATTTTTAAGACCATGCAGCAAAAAGCTCGAGGACTGCACGATGGGGCGGCACCGGGGGCACTGTTGAGCTGAACATAGCCTAAACAGCGGTGGCTACACCGGGGCTAGACGGTCTATTGCTCCGGCACTCCGTCAAACTTTGGTAAACTTTGGAATGCGATTCAGCCTCGGTTGAATTCTGCCTGCATTCCTTCTGCCACTGGTTGGGCCTAATTCCATGAGCGAGTACAGTATTTTCACCTCTGAGTCGGTGTCTGAAGGCCATCCCGACAAGATGGCCGACCAGATCTCCGACGCCGTTTTAGATGCCATTCTCAAAGAAGACCTGCATGCCCGAGTAGCGGTCGAAACCTTGGTCAAAACCGGCATGGCCGTCATAGCTGGGGAAGTGCGCACTAATACATACGTTGATTTAGAAGACATTGTCCGCAATGTGATTTTGGCCATTGGCTACGACAGCTCCAATGTGGGCTTTGATGGGGCCTCCTGCGCGGTGCTTAACGCCATTGGCAAACAGTCTTCTGACATTGCCATGGGCGTCGATGTAGCTAGTGACAAAGACCTGGGCGCAGGTGACCAGGGGTTGATGTTTGGCTACGCCACCAACGAAACAGATACCCTGATGCCCGCCCCCATCTACTACGCCCACCGGCTGGTAGAGCGGCAGGCCTACCTGCGTAAGCACGGCGTGCTGCCCTGGCTACGCCCCGATGCCAAGAGCCAAATTACCCTGCGCTACGAGCATTTGAAGCCGGTAGCCGTGGAAGCGGTGGTGCTCTCTACCCAACACGACCCCGATATTTCTCAAGCCGACATCCGCGAAGCGGTGATGGAAGAAATCATCAAGCCGGTGCTGCCCAACGGCTGGCTCCACGCCGATACTCAATATCACATCAACCCCACAGGGCAGTTCATCATTGGCGGCCCTGTCGGCGACTGCGGCCTTACCGGGCGCAAAATTATTGTTGATACCTACGGCGGCATGGCTCGCCACGGCGGCGGCGCATTCTCGGGCAAAGATCCCACCAAGGTCGATCGCTCGGCGGCCTATGCTGGGCGCTACGTGGCCAAGAATATTGTGGCGGCAGGTCTGGCCGAGCGCTGCGAAATTCAGGTCTCCTACGCTATCGGCGTGGCTCAGCCCACCTCGATCTCAATCAACACCTTTGGCACGGGCAAGATTTCTGACGGGGCGATCGCGGAGCTGGTGCGCAAACACTTTGACCTCCGTCCCCAGGGCCTAATCGACATGCTCGATCTGCGCCGCCCGATTTACCAGCAGACGGCTGCCTACGGGCACTTTGGCCGCGAGCTGCCCGACTTCACCTGGGAAAAAACTGACAGAGCTGACCTGCTCAAGACCGCTCTTTAGAGCGCGGCTCAAGCGGGTAGAACACAAAGGCGGGGGGCGGTCAGTTGACCGCCCCCCGCCTTTGTAATTGCATTCCTAAATTGGTAGGAGCTTCTACTGATTGATGACGGTGGTCTGGTGGGGCAGAGCGCGTTCTTCGTCGTGGGGCTCGCTCTGGGTGCCGTGGTCGTGGTCTTTCATATCTTCGGTGCGGCGACGGCTCAGCAATTCCTTGAGGGGATCGCGCTTTTCCTCAGACATATGAATTTGAATGTTGGGCCCTGATCGCGCCAGACGAATCACAATGCCGTCTTCTACGGGGACTTCGGTAATGCGACGACCGTCGAGATAGGTACCGTTGGTACCGATGCTTTTCACCGCCCAGCCATTGTCGGTGCGGTGAATTTCAACGTGGTGGCGAGAGACCACAGCGCTGTATAGAACCACGTTGTTATCGGTCGATCGACCAATGCGAATCACCGATTCTTGATCAAAAGACCAGCTCTGCACTGGAGTTTTGTGGAGAGGATGGAGCAGCGAGAGGGTAATCACATTACTCAATCAAAAACGATCCCTGTAGTGTCTAATCATAGAAGAGTCTGACGAAGCCCAACCCCCATTTTAGGATTCTCAGCCGCTGACGGTCGGCAGGCGCCATTTATCTCCAGGACTGTCGAGCAGCCTGCTTAGATAATAGTTCAGCGCCGCAGCAATTCAGAGAGGAGTGAAACCCCTGGTTGAAAGCTTTAATTAGGGACCGTCGCTGCCAGGTCGAGGTCGCCCACCGCCGAGCGATCGAGCAGCCAGCGCAGTTCTCCCTGGGGGCGCACCATCCGGGAGGGATAGGCCGCGTCATCGCCATCGGCGGCAAAGACTTGACTTAGGGCAGCTTGCTTGTCGGACCCGGCCACCAAAAACATGACCCGGTGGCTGTGGTTAATTAGCGGGGCTGTAAAGGTGAGGCGAGGGTCGCTGCCCTTTTGGCCCACAGTAATCAGGCGATCGTTGACCCCCAACGCCTCGGTGTGGGGAAAGAGGGAGGCCGTGTGGCCGTCATCGCCCATACCCAACAAAATGAGGTCAAAGCGGGGCACCTGATCAGGGCCGAGGCCTTGGAGCCCGCCAAAAATCGACTTGACCATCGCCTCGTACTGGCGGGCCGACACGGCTGGATCCCCCTCTAGGGTAGGGGCATAGAGAATGTGATCGGGCGGAATAGGTACCCGGTCGAGCCAGGCGGCCTTGGCCATGCCTCCGTTGCTATCGGGGTGGTCGAGGGGCACGTAGCGCTCGTCGCCCCAAAAAATGTAGAGTTTTTCCCAGGGCAAGTCTTGCTCGGCCAGGCCGCTGTAGAGGGGCTTGGGGGTGCTGCCACCCGCTAGGGCCAGGGTGCAGTAATCGTGGTCGGCTACGGCGCTGTGGATGGCCTCGACCACCAGGGCCAAGGCCCGCTGCACCAGGGCAGGCTTGTCGGACAAGATCTCAAGCTGCGGCGCGGTCATAGGCAGGGGTTACCAAATAAGGGTTCTAGCGGGTCTTGGGGGCTAGATGTTAGAACGTTTTGATTGTTTCTCACCAGCAGACTAACGTAGTTATTACCCTGGCGCCGATGGCTTAAGCTTTAATTTTGAAGCCAGAACTCAATCAGGTGAAGGCCTTGGTTGACAAGCCGCCCAAAACCTTGAAAGCTTACGGTTAGCTCTGTACCCTGCGATCGCCTCTTGCCCCATGCAACTGACCCCCCAGGAAAAAGACAAGCTGCTAATTTTTACCGCTGCCCTGGTGGCGGAGCGCCGTAAAGACCGTGGGCTGAAGCTCAACCATCCCGAGGCCGTTGCCTACATTTCTGCGGCCATTTTAGAGGGGGCGCGCGATGGGCGCACTGTGGCCGACCTGATGAGCTACGGCACCACTCTGCTCAGCCGAGCCGAGGTCATGGATGGAGTGGCGGAGATGATTCACGACGTGCAGGTGGAGGCTACCTTCCCCGATGGCACCAAGCTAGTTACTGTTCACGAACCCATTCGGTAGGGCAATCCATGGCTGTTTCTGGCTCTAACCCAGGGGATATTGTGCTAGATGCTGAGGCGATCGAGGCGGTGCTGGGAGCCCTGGTCACCCAGCTCGATGCCTACGTATTTCCCGAGGTGGCGGAAAAAATTCAGAACGACCTTGAGCAGCGCTTAGAGGCAGGGGGTTACGGCGACTTGACCGGCGGGCAGCAGCTGGCCGATACGCTAACGGCTCAGCTTCAGCAGATGAGCGGCGATCGCAACCTGTGCCTGCATTTTAGCCCCGCCCCCCTGCCCCACCTGGAGTCGGACACCGCGCCCGACCCCGCCGAGATCGAGCGCCAGTACCAGGCCAGTCGCCGCCGCAATTTTGACTTAAACAAAGTTGAGCGCCTGCCGGGCAATGTGGGCTACATTCAGCTGTTTAGCTTTGAGCCGCCGGAGTTTGCCGGCGATACCCTAGCTGCCGCCATGACCCTAGTGGCTCATACCGACGCCCTAATCTTCGACCTGCGCCACAACCAGGGGGGCTCTCCGGCCACGGTGGCGCTACTGTGCAGCTACCTACTCCCCGCCCACCCCCCCGTTCATCTCAACGACCTGTACTGGAGTGAGACCGACGAAACCCACCAGTGGTGGACGGTGCCCTACGTGCCGGGGCAGCGCTACCTCGACAAGCCCGTCTTTGCCCTCACCAGCCCTGAGACCTTCTCAGCGGCGGAGGAGTTTGCCTACAACCTGCAAGTGCTGAAGCGCGGGGCCGTGGTAGGTGAAACCACGCGCGGTGGAGCCAATCCGGGGCGTGGCTTTCGCCTGCACGACCATTTCTGGGTATTTATGCCCACGGGCCAGGCGATCAACCCCACCACCGGCAAAAATTGGGATGGTACAGGGGTGATCCCCACCGTTAAGGTGCCGGCGGAGACGGCCCTCGATACGGCCCACCTGATGGCCCTCAACCACCTGCTGGAGGCTGGACCCGAGGGCGTGGCCCGCCGCGAGCTGGAGGAAACCTTACCCAGAGTTGAGCGATCGCTCCAGCAAAAGCGCCAAGATTTAATTGCCAACCTAGGAGGCCCGTCATGATCCCCGGAGAACTGCTGCCCGCCGAGGGTGAGATCGAGCTAAACGCGGGTAAAGCCACTGTGACGCTGGCGGTGGCCAATACGGGCGACCGCCCCATCCAGGTCGGCTCTCACTTTCACTTTTTTGAGGTGAATGCGGCGCTGAGCTTTGAGCGCAACCAGACACGGGGGATGCGGCTGGATATACCAGCGGGGACTGCGGTGCGGTTTGAGCCGGGCGACGAGCGCGATGTAACTTTGGTGCCGTTAGCGGGGGAGCGGCGAGTGTACGGCTTCAACGCTCAAGTCGAAGGGGCACTGTAGCTCCATTGTTGTAGGCATTCCCTATGGTGAAGATACTCGAGTGAGCCTCCCTTGCCCTCTTTGAAGATGCGGGACCGTGCGCCAGATTTGATTGTGTACTTTGACGATCTGGTCTGGCGATCGGTCGGCAGCGTGGGCATTAACAGCCTCTACACGAAAACGACACCGGCCCCGACAACGCTAACCATGCACCCCTAGGAAGGATGATTTTCTACGAGCCAAAGGTTCCCAAAGAAGGGAGGTGTTGAAAGGGGTGCAACTCTATGACCTAGTACCGACCTTGCTGCACCGCTATGGTACGAAACCCCAACAGGTCTACAAGGCAAGATGCTGGTAATTTAAGGCAAAGCCAGGTGACGTTCGCAATTACCGAAATCAGACAACTCTTAATTATCAACCCTCATGTTCGAAGGTCCGGTACAGTGCAGTTGTTAGACCGCCGATTGAATTAGCGGATCGACAGCTACAGGAGGAGATAAACGACTAAAATGCTCGACCCACTTCAGGACAACAGGTAACGTTAGGGTAGGGGTAGCTTTGAACCACTCGACACCGCCTTTAGCAGGTTTACCCGTCTTGTCAGATAACCTCTTGCCTGCAAGTTCTTGGTGAATTTCATGTTCACAAGATACTACCCATTGTGTCCAAAAGACTGCAAGCAGAATTGGAGGTTCACAAATCCCCGTCTTACGGTCAAGTTGCTGATCAATTCTGCGAAGGACGTTCTGTTCTGTTCGGCCTATCTTCAACTTTGCTTCATAACGTTTAGTTCGCCACCAGAGCAAACCTGGTTCATACAGACCTGCTAAAACATTATCTTCAAAAGTATAAATATAAATGAATCCGCTTCCATTGGCAGGAGATGGCTCGTAGAAATCTGTATTTAGTAGTTTTTTAAGACTGACAACATCAGTAAGAACGGTATATTCCTCAAAATAATCAACGTTAAAAATGCTGCTGAGTCGCTCACGCTTCTTTGATGGATGCATTGACGGGAATCCTTTCCAAGCGTAGATAAAATCTTCAAGACAAACTCGGAAAATAGAGCCGTCGTCGATAAAATCTATGAGTTCTTCATCAGAAATGTCAACTTCTGGAATGTCATGCCAAATATCATCACTACTGAATCGCATAAGCTATTTTCTGAGAATTCTGAGTTGAAGTCAGCGTGTGAACTTGCTTCAGTGTTCCCCAGTGTTGAGACGACTTAACTATAGATCAAGTATCAGATCTGCCAAATAAGATTATACATTTGAGGTTGGGAGGTCATTGCGCTGACATCATTCAAACTCAAGGTCGAAAAGGCTTATATCCGAAGATTTCTGGTCGTCAAGGATGTTGCTATGGCAGAAATGCACGTGGCGTTCCTTAAGGGAACGCTGCCTAACCTTCGATCAACCGCTGATCTCAAATTATTCCCAAGTGCATTAATATCATCGACACGCAGCACGTTTTTTATGCTTGGAGGCTCTTGGATTTAGGGCTAGATTGGATTGTGGATTAATCTCTCACGACCTTGCCTCGGATGCGGCGGTAGATTTTTTCGGCTTCGACCCAGACAAATAGCAGGGTGCTAAAGCCAAAGCAGATTAGTAATTCGAAGGGGCTGAGTAGGTGGGTGCCAAAGAAATTTCGCAGCGGCTCGACGTAGATCAGCATGAGCTGGAGCACGCAAGTGAGAAGCACAGCCGCCAACACAAAGGGGTTTGACCAGGGCGACATTTCTACCGTCAGACGACTGCCAGAGCGCACGGCGATCGCATGGCCCATTTGAGCCAAACAGAGGGTAGTAAACACCATCGTCTTCCAGCGCTCGGGGTCGCCGCCCTGCTGAGACCAATGGTAAGCCCACACCATCATTGACACTGAGATAACGGCAAACACTACGCCAATGCGAAGCATATAGGCCCCCAATCCACGAGCAAAAATGCCCTCCTGGGGGTCGTGGGGTGGCTGCTCCATCACGTCGGGTTCGGCCGGTTCCACCGCTAGGGCCAGCGCCGGGAAACCATCGGTGACCAGGTTCATCCACAAAATTTGCAGCGGACTGAGGGGCACATCTAAAATCGGCAGCAGCAGTGGCGAGAGGGCAATGGTGAGCAGTTCGCCAATGTTGGAGCCGAGAATGTATTTCACAAAGCGGCGAATGTTGGTGTAGACCACCCGGCCCTCTTCGGTGGCGGCGACAATGGTGGCAAAGTTGTCGTCGAGCAGCACCATGTCGCTGGCCTCTTTGCTCACGTCGGTGCCGGTGATGCCCATGGCGATGCCGATCTCGGCCTGTTTGAGGGCGGGGGCATCGTTGACGCCGTCGCCGGTCATGGCGACAATCTGGTGATCTTTTTGCAGAGCTTTGACAATGCGGAGTTTGTGCTCGGGGGAAACTCGGGCATAAATGTTCACCTCTTTGACCACAGCCTCTAGCTCGGCCTGGCTCATGGCCTCTAGCTCAGCGCCGCTAAGGGAACGAGCATCAGCATCGGCCTCGGCAATGCCGAGGTCTTGGGCGATCGCCATGGCGGTCAGCTGGTGGTCGCCGGTAATCATCATCGGGCGAATGCCAGCGGCCCGACAGCGCTGCACCGCCACCCGCACCTCGGGCCGTAGGGCATCGATCATCCCCACCAGGCCGAGCCACACCAAGTCTCGCTCAGCCAGATCGGGGTCGCCCTCATCGGGCACGGTGGTAATGGGGCGATAGGCAAAGCCCAGCACCCGCAGCCCCTGAGCGGCCATCTCAGCGCTGGTGTCTAGAATGCGCGATCGCGTCTCCTGATCTAGCTCAAACTGCTCGACCCCCTTCAAACCGCTGGTGCAGCATTCGAGCAGCATCTCCGGTGACCCCTTAGCGAGCATTAGGTAAGGGGCATTGGCCAGGGCCTTGGGCAGCGCCAGATCGATGGCGAGGGCGTCCACACCGCTAAACACCACGCTCATGCGCTTGCGCTCTGAGGAAAAGGGAAACTCTACAACCCGCTGCAATTCGTGGCCCAGGCGATGGCGATCGAGGCCGCTTTTAGCCGCCATCACCACTAGGGCTCCCTCAGTAGGGTCGCCCATGATCGCCCAGTCGCCCGCTTCTTTTTGCAGCACAGAATCGTTGCACAGCAGACCGTCCACCAGCAGCAGACCCACGTCAGTTACCTGGCGAGGGTCCAGGGGCTGCCCCTCGCTGACAAACTCACCTTCAGGAGCGTAGCCATCCCCAGTAATTTGCAACGATTGGGAGAGGGTGTGCACCCGCTGCACCACCATTTTGTTTTGGGTTAGGGTGCCGGTTTTATCAGAGCAAATCGTGGTGACAGAGCCCAGGGTTTCGACTGCGGGCAAACGACGAATCAGAGCCTGACGGCGCACCATGCGCTGGGTGCCAATCGCCAGGGTGACGGTAATCACCGCCGGTAGGCCTTCGGGCACCACCGCTACAGCCATACTCAGGGCCACCTCCAGCAGACGTTCAAAGGCTCCCCAGCCGCCAAAAAACACGCCAGCGCCCACTACGATAGCGACCAGGGTCAGCGACCCACTAACCAGTACGTTGCCCAGCTGGGTCATGCGCTGCTGTAGCGGAGTGGGCTCGGTTTCAACCCCTTGCAGCATGGCGGCAATGCGGCCCAGCTCGGTTTTCATGCCGATGCCGGTCACCAACACACGACCCCGGCCCTGCACTACCTCCGTGCCCTGAAACACCAGGTTCTTGCGATCGGCTAGGCCCGTGTCAGCAGGCAGGGTGCGGGTGGCCTGTTTGTTGACCCCTTGGGCTTCACCGGTCAGGGCTGACTCGCGCAGCTGCAGGTTGCTGGCCTCTAGCAGGCGACCGTCGGCAGCCACCTGATCGCCCGCCTCCAGCAGCATAATGTCGCCGGGCACCAGGTCTTGAGAAGGCACTTCTTGCAGGCGACCGTCGCGCTGCACCCGCACACTGGGCGACGCCATCTGCTTGAGGGCAGCCAGGGCTTTCTCGGCCCGGCTCTCTTGCAGGTAGCCCAGCACACCATTGAGAATGACGATCGCAAAAATCGCGATCGCATCTTTGGGAAATTCTTGCTCTCTATAGGACAGCACCCCCGACACCACCGCCACCGCAATCAGCATCAGCAGCATGATGTTGGTGAACTGGTCGAGTAAGATGCGCCAGGAGGGACGGCCCCCAACTTCTTCTAGCTCATTGGGGCCGTACTGGTTACGGCGATCGAGCACCGCTTGAGCCGTGAGGCCAGTATCGTCGTTGCTGTCTAACTGGCTCAAAGCCTGCTCAACATCAACCGTATGCCAGGCGGTCGTAGAGGTTGGGGGAAGGTCATTCATACAACACCACCGGCTACCGTTGAATCTATGGCTCTAATGGTATAGCTTTGGCCAGAGCTGCGAAACTGGACACAAAGATTGATTTTGAGTGATTTTGGTACATGGCACTGGGGCTCACCGGAAGGCTAATGCAACCTATTCAAATTATTCTGAAGCGATTCGCGCAGCGACCCCTCCGGGAAACGCTGCTGCTGCTGCTGCCCCTGCTGCTCAGCGGCTGCCTGCGCTACGACCTCACCCTGCGCTTTGACCACCAGAGCCACGGCCAGATTTCGCAGACGATTAATTTAAGCGATCGCGGTGCTGCCCTGGCCCAACCCACCCTCGAACCCTGGCTAGAGGAACTGAAGGTGCGATCACGCCCCCTCGGCGGCCAGCTCAGCCAAAGCTCGCAAACCGTTACCCTCACTGTGCCCTTTGGTACCGCCGCCGACTTGGGCGATCGCTTTCAGCAGCTTTTTGCTGCTACCGCTGCCCCAGCGATTGAATCTGTCCTTGCCGAAGCGTCCCTCGCCGACGGCCCTACCTACCTACAACTGCCCGGCTGGGAACCAGTTCCCTTTGCCCTAGACATCGATCAAACCAACTGGCTGCTGGCCAGCCGCACCCACCTCACCTACGCCCTCGACTTGCGTCAGCTCCCCCCGAACGGAGACGATTCGGCTGCGCCGGCCCCTTGGGCAGACCTGCGCTTTCGGCTGCAAGTGCCCTGGGGCCTCCAACTTTTGCCCACCGCCACTCCCCCCACCAAGCAGGATGCTACCGGAGCTACCTGGCCCCTCGAACCTGGCGAAATTACAACCATTGATGCCACCTTCTGGCTGCCCAATGCGATCGCGATCGGCACCCTCGGCATCGTAGCCCTAATGCTGGCAGGCTACGGCCTCCGCTACCGCATCTTTAAACCCAGGTTCCCCAACCCCTAAGCACTTCCCCACCCTCTGCTTCGACTGGTAAAGCCTCTACGCCAACAGCACCAAACTCCCTCACCTTCCCCATCTTCCTCAGCTCTTAACGTTACTCACCTCTCATTTCCTAAAAACCTTTACCCAAAAACAAAGCTTGCCTGGTTAAATAGACCTAGCGAATTTGACTAGCGATGGGAGGCCCAGAGCCATGAGGCAGATAAATTTCGTCGTTATCTTTGTAATTGCCCTAGCCCTGGTGCTATTTGGCATTGAGAACACTGAACGGGTGCTAATTCACATTGCCCCTGGCCTGGATGTGGAAGCCCCGCTGTGCGTCGAGCTAATTATGGCGATGGGCATTGGGGCAGTGTTTGCCTGGGTATTTAGCGTCTGGGCACAGGTGCAGGGCTATATGTCTTTTGGAAAGCAGGTGCAGCAGCGAGAAGTTCGCATTCAGGAACTGGAGCAGGATGTGCAGCGCTACCAGGTCAAGCTCGAAGAACAGAGCCTGCTGCTGCCCGCCGCCCAGGTCGAAGATGGAGAAGCGGTCGCTTAATTGCAACCAGCGAGCTGGACGTGTGAGCTAGATCGCCATCAACCTCAGTTGTTATGATCTGGCTGATGGACGAATATTGAGTTCAAGAAGACGTCATAGTGCCCGAGAATAGTGACCTTACTCAGCACTCACCCCTCAGGTGGGCCTTGCGGTTTGCCGGGGGTGCTGCCCTAGGCGCTGTGCTAGTTGCGCTGCCGCTCTCTTACGGCTCTCCACTCAGCCTTGATTCAATGCAAATCGCTAAGGCCGGTTTCGTGATCATTGGGTGCGGGGTAATGGCGACAATCTGGGGACCAGCGCTAATCAATGCGGTGATAGAGTCGTTAGGTAAAACGGGCCTTTGAGCTATCATGGGCCGATAGCCGCGTCACGGCGCCTCAGACAGCAGGGGCTGTCTAGCGATCTCTAAGCTTTTGCACCGCCCGATCTATGTCATCGTCCCTGGCTCAAACTGCGATCGCATTTCTCATCGACCTGGCCGATCAGGGCGAAATCGACCCGTGGGATGTCAAAGTAATCGACGTCATCGATCGCTTTCTGTCGCTGCTCAAGAGCCAGGCCGAAACCTTGGCCAGCCAGGGCCGCACTCCCTACGAAGCCAACCTATCTGAGTCGGGCCAGGGGTTTCTCTACGCCTCCATGCTGGTGCTGCTCAAGGCCGACACCATGGTGCGGGCCGAAGCCGAAGCCGAGGCCGAAGCCAACCCCGAAGAGGTGTGGGAAGAGGACATTCCTGACCTGGTGCCCCTGCCCCGCAACCTGGAGCGGCACCTGCACCGTCGCGCCGTCGCCCCCATTCCCCAGCGGCGGCAGGTCACGCTCCAGGAGCTGATTCAGCAGCTCGAAACCATGGCCACGGTGATGGCCGATCACGCCCCACGCCTGCGAGCCCGGCGAGCCCGACCCCAACCCCAGCGCCAAGCCGTGCGCGCCATTGCCCAGCTGGCCCACCAGGAAAACCTCTCTGAAATTGCCGCCGCCCTCGAAGCCTTCCTCGATCGGTACTGGGACGAGCTGGGCGAAGACACTCTGTGGATTGACTTTGAACTGTTGCTAGAGCATTGGCCCCAGTTTAAGCCCGCCGATCTCGAAGACGCCCACGACTTTGAAACGCCCCACGCCGCCGCCGTCCACGAAAAGGTAGGGGTGTTTTGGGGGCTGCTATTTCTCTCGGCCCAGTCCAAGGTAGAGCTCGGCCAGGATCAGTTCTACGGCGATTTACGGGTTAGAAATCTCAATCGCGCCCCTCTCACCGCAGCAGAGGCCGAACTGCCGGCCTTTATTCTGCCTGACTAAGACGGACAGGTCCTCAGGAAGATTACCGTTTCGAGGGCTGCCGGGCTATTTTAAAGAAAGTGTAAGGACTCGTTGAAGGTCGATGGGTTACCAGTGCTCTGGTTTTAGGCGCTGTTAGCATGACCAAGTGCGATCGCCCTAGGTTGACGTTGTTTCCAGCTTTTTCTGGGTAGGCGGCTACAGCCTGAACTAGCAAAACTACTCTACAGATCATAACCCCATAAATCTAAGGATCCTATTCATATGAAAGCCATGATCTTGGCTGCCGGTAAAGGCACCCGCGTACGGCCCATCACCTACACCATTCCCAAGCCCATGATTCCGATCATGCAGAAACCGGTGATGGAGTTCTTGCTGGAGCTGCTGCGCCAGCACGGGTTCGACCAGATTATGGTAAACGTCAGCCACCTGGCCAACGAGATTGAGGGCTACTTCCGCGACGGGCAGCGCTTTGGGGTTGAGCTGGCCTACTCCTTTGAGGGCCGCATCGAAGAAAATGGCGAACTGGTGGGTGACGCAATCGGTTCGGCTGGGGGCATGCGTAAGATTCAGGACTTTTCACCCTTTTTTGACGACACCTTTGTGGTGCTCTGCGGCGATGCGCTGATCGACCTCGACCTTACCGAGGCCGTGCGCCGCCACCGCGAGAAGGGCTCCATCGCCACGATTATTACCAAGACTGTGCCCCTCAAGCAGGTGCCCAGCTATGGGGTCGTAGTCACCGACTCCGAAGGGCGAGTCAAGTCATTCCAGGAAAAGCCCTCCGTCGAAGAGGCCCTCAGCACCGAGATCAACACCGGCATCTACATCTTCGAGCCGCAGGTGTTTGACTACATTCCCTCTGGCGTGTCGTTTGATATTGGCGGCGACCTGCTGCCTAAGCTGGTGGCCAACAATGCCCCCTTCTACGGCATTCCCATGGAGTTTGAGTGGGTCGACATTGGCAAGGTGCCTGACTACTGGCGCGCCATTCAAGACGTGCTCACCGGCGTGGTCAATTTGGTAGACGTTCCCGGTCAAGAGATTCGCCCTGGCGTCTATGTGGGTCTCAACGTTAAGGCCAACTGGGATAAAGTCAACATCGAAGGGCCGGTCTACATCGGCGGCATGACCCACATTGAGGATGGAGCCACCATCATTGGTCCCAGCGCCATTGGCAACAACTGCTCAATCTGCAGCGGGGCGATCGTCGACAAGAGCGTGATCTTTGAATATTCGCGCATTGGCCCCGGAGTGCGCTTGGTGGACAAGCTAGTGTTTGGTCGCTACTGCGTGGATAAAACCGGCGCTTCCATCGACATGAAGGCAGCTGCCCTCGACTGGCTGATTACCGATACCCGTCAAGAGTTTCCGTTGGTGCCGCCTGTGGAGCACCGGGCGATCGCCGAGCTGCTAGAGCAGCACATTTAGAGCGCTCAACTCAAGCCTAAGCCAATCACCCTTTGCCCCAAAGTCGCTTAACTTTGGGGCTTTGCTTTAGCCAATCTCTATCTTTAGATAGTGGCGAAGAACCCGGCGAAGTGTGGTTTTTGCTACAACTACTTCAGAAGCTTTTACCAATTCTTAGATGATGGTGTAAAAGCTAAGGGCAGCCGTTCACGAATCGAGGCGATCTCACAGGCGGTTCGGTTCGTAACCAGAGCTGTGAGTCTGACACTGTTATTGTTTGCCCCTGTACAGGAGAGAGTTCCACAATGAGCGATCGCAACCGTTCTTTTCGCCTATCGCGACGGCAGGTGGTGCGGGGGCTGCTGGCCTCCTCCGCCTTTGGGCTGACGGCCAAGTTGAGCACCGGCTGCGCCCAGTCGCCTGGCACCGAGGGCAGCGCGGCCACCGATGGATCTGCCCCAGAAGAACTGGTCGTGGGCTTCATCTACGTCGGGCCGAAGGATGACTTTGGCTACAACCAGGCCCATGCCCAAGGGGCCGCAGCCATGGTCGCCAACGTGCCCGGCATTCGCCTAGTGGAAGAGGCCAGCGTGCCCGAAACCACCGCGGTGGCCGAAGCCATGCGCAGCATGATCGAAATCGATGGGGTCAAGGCGCTGTTCCCCACCTCCTTTGGCTACTTTGACCCCCACATTCTCGCCATGGCGGAAGAGTTTCCCGACGTGCAGTTTTTCCACGCCGGGGGGCTCTACCAGGAGGGCGTGCACCCCAAAAATATCTGTAGCTACTTTGGCTACATCGACGAAGCCCAGTACGTGGCCGGGGTGGTAGCGGCCCAGATGAGCCCAGCCGGCAAGCTGGGGTTTGTGGCGGCTAAGCCCATTCCGCAGCTGCTGCGCAACGTCAACAGCTTTACTCTAGGGGCCAGGTCGGTCAACCCAGCCGCCACCACCCAGGTGATCTTTACCGGCGACTGGTCGGTGCCGGTGAAAGAGGCCGAGGCCACCAACAGCATGGCCGACCAGGGCATTGAAGTGATCACCTGCCACGTCGATAGCCCCAAGGTGGTGATGGAAACCGCCGAACGGCGCGGGGTGATGACCTCGGGCTACCACGCCGACCAGAGCCCCCTGGCCCCTAAGGGCTACCTCACCGGAGCCGAATGGGACTGGTCCAGCATTTACACCGCCCTGGGCAAGGACTTCATGGCCGGGAAAACCCTCATGGCTGGCGACATTCCCCACGTTTTGCGGGGCGGGCTAGCCGATAGCTTCTGCAAGCTGTCGGCCTACGGTCCGGCTGTCAGTGACGAGGCCAAGGCCGCTGGCGATGCCGCCATCGCTGGCATCAAATCTGGCGAGATCGTGATCTACCAGGGGCCGCTCAAGACCAACACCGGGAGCGAAATTTTGCCCGTCGACCAGCAGCTCAAAACCGACAATGTCGAGCTTGAGAAAATGGATTACTTTGTCGAAGGTGTCATCGGGTCCATTAGCTAGGACATCACCATGGCGTTGACAACAACCTGGCGGCGATCCCTTGAATCAGTGGCGCTGCCCATGGGGGCAGTGCTGTCTGCCCTAATAATCTTCGGGGTATTTTGTGCCCTGGTTGGAGCCAACCCCCTAGCGGTGTATGCCTCCATCTATCGAGCCGCCTTTGGCAGCTGGAGCGCCTGGCAAAACACGCTGCTGCGCGCTTCACCGCTGATGCTGACGGCCCTGTGCACGGCTCTACCGGCCCGACTGGGGCTGGTGATTATTGGCAACGAAGGGGCGCTGGTGGTGGGGGGCCTAGCGGCGGTGCTGGTGGGTCTGGCCCTGGGGTCGAGTTTGCCTGGCGAACTGGTGCTGCTGGCTATGGCCCTGGGTAGCCTCGTGGCTGGGGGCCTATGGATAGTGGTGGCAGGAGCCCTGCGCCACTACCGGGGGGTGAACGAAACCATCAGCAGCCTGCTGCTGAACTACGTTGCGATCGCCCTCATGAACCACCTGGTGCAAGGCCCCCTGCGCGACCCCGCCTTTGTCAGCAAGCCCTCCAGCTTTGAAATTGCCCCAGCCGCCTGGCTGGGCAATCTGCCTGACACCCGGGTGCACTGGGGGTTGGTCTACGGTCTGGTGGCTTCGGCTCTGGCCTACATTTTGATGCAGCGCACCACCTTTGGCTTTGCCGCCCGTACCGCCGGGGGCAATGTGCGCGCCGCCCGCATTGCCGGGCTGCCGGTGGGCAAGCTCACCCTGGCAGTGTGTTTCTTAGCCGGCTCCTGCGCCGGGCTAGCGGGCATGGTAGAAGTCGCCGCCGTACAGAAGCGGTTGAATGAATCGATTGTGTCGAACTACGGCTACGCCGGAATTTTGGTCGCCTTCGTAGCCCGCCACAACCCTCTGGCTACGGTGCTGGTGTCGGTGCTGCTGGGAGGCATTTTGGCCAGCGGTGGCATTTTGCAGCGATCGCACAACCTGCCCGACGCTACCGTGATGGTTTTTCAAGGCATTGTTTTTCTCTGTGTGCTCTACAGCGAATCGCTCTACGGGCGCTTTAAGGTGTTTCAGGAGCGCGAGATCCAAGCTGAAGGTGCAGCTGTGGCTGGGTAGATGGATGGGTGGATGGGTAGGCGGGTAGGCGGGTGGATGGGTTAGGCACTCAGCACCTACGGGATGCGCAGCAGGAAGCTTGCCGAATAGGCCGAATTATCAACACGTGAGGGGAAGCAATGGCAACGGAAGCACTGGGCTGGTGGGGCGTGCCCCTGGGCATCTTGGCCGGTACCCTGCGGGGCAGCGTGCCCTTTCTGCTGGTCAGTTTGGGTGAGTGCCTAACGGAGAAAAGCGGCAAAATCAACCTTGGTCTAGAGGGCACCCTGCTGATGGGAGCAATGAGCGCCTACGCCGTCTCCTACCTGAGTTCAGGCATTGTTGGCCCCACCCTAGCGCCTTGGCTAGGAGTGCTGACGGCAGGGGCCGCGGGCATGGGACTGGGGACAATCCACGGCTGGCTGGCGCAGCAGCCCCGGGTCAACGATGTGGCGGTGGGCATCGCCATGATTATCTTTGGTGGCGGACTGGCCAACTTTTTGGGCAAGCCCTTCATTCAGCCCCAGGCTCCCCAGTTGCCAACGCTGGCGGCTGGCGGCTGGAGCAGCCTATCCCAGGTGCAGTCGGCGCTGCAAATCAGCCCGCTGTTTCTGCTGGGGGTGGCGATCGTACCGTTGATGAGCTGGTTTTTCAAATCGACCCGCTGGGGTCTCTACGTGCGGGCCGTAGGCGACAGCCCCGATGCTGCCTTGGCCATGGGAATTTCGATTTTTTGGGTGCGCATGGCCAGCATTGTGGCGGGCAGCTTCTTGGCGGGCATTGGCGGGGCCAGTCTATCGCTGTTTTACCCTGGCGTCTGGACCGAGCGCATCTCCAGCGGCCAAGGGTTGATGGCGGTGGCCCTGGTTATTTTTGCGCGCTGGCAGCCGTGGCAGTGTCTATGGGCCTCACTGCTGTTTGGCGGAGCCCAGGCGCTAGGGCCCGCGTTCCAGTCAGTGGGCATTGACTCGTACTATTACCTGTTCAACGCCGCCCCATACATTCTGACCCTGCTGATCATGGTTGCCACATGCTCACCTAAGCGCACCCTGACCGGCGCTCCGGGGGCCCTAGGACAGAGCGATTAGCGGCCTGACTTCTCATCTGAGGACCAAAGTATTCGCAGGATCATTGCAGTGGGATAATAAAAACCGGCGACCCTAAGACGTTTGTCTTCAACCCTGGCCGCCCTTGTACCTAGCCTGAGATATTTTCCATGACCCAAGCTGAGCAGCTCATTCGGATGGCAGAAGACGAGCTGACAGAGTACAGCACCGATGCCCGCAAGATTGAGAAGCTGCGCCGCAAGTTTAGCTTTGCTGTGCCCTACCCCCAGCAGCAGGTCGTGCGGGAGGAGGTGGCGGCGAGCATTCCCAACAACTTTGTCGCCAAGCTGATTGAAGAAAACCGCCAGACAGTGGCCCTGCCCTTTTGGGGCATTGGCGGACTGGGGCTGCTGCTGGGTATTTCAGGACAGCAACCTCTAGATTTTATTGCCACGGGCGTAGGGTTCTACGTGGCCTTTCAGGTGCAAAAGCTGGGCTGGGAGTTGCAGGCCAAGCGACTGGTGCTGCAAACTCTCGATGAAATCGACGCCAGTGTGAAGAATCCAGAGCCAGAGACGGCTCCTTAAGCAATTTTTCGCTAAGAAGCTACTACCCACGCGGGAGCGCGAGGCCTGCGTCCTTGAGAAGCAGCAGACATGCAGTATTTTCGTCTACAGCATGGTCTTTGAGGCGATCGCACAGGCACTACTGCACTGCGACAGCTTGATGCGTTACCCTGGCGCGATAGCGGAGTCCTACGCAACCCTAGACTTTGTGCAGGGCAAGATACCTTGTTTTATCTTGGGTTGTCGCCGCAACATCTGAACAATCAGTATTTAATTTTTCTCTGCTATGGCCACCTCGATCGCTAACAAAACCGTCCTGATTACCGGCGCTAGCAGTGGCATTGGGGCCGCCTGCGCCCGTCAACTTGCAGCCGCTGGAGCGAGGCTAATTTTGGCCGCCCGTCGCCAGGAACCCCTACAGACATTAGCCGCAGAGCTTCAGCAGCAGCACTCCAGTGAGGTACTGACGGTGGTGCTAGATGTGCGCCAGCCGGAGGCCGTCAGTGGAGCGATCGCAGAATTACCAGAGGCGTGGCAGGCGATCGACGTTTTGATCAACAATGCTGGGCTCAGCCGAGGACTCGACAAGCAGTACGAAGCGCCCCTAGACGACTGGGAAGCCATGATTGATACCAACATCAAAGGATTGCTCTACGTGACGCGGGCGGTGGTGCCGGGCATGGTGGCGCGAGGGCATGGCCACGTGGTGAATGTGGGCTCGATCGCCGGGCGGCAGACCTACCCCGGCGGCAGCGTCTACTGCGCCACAAAGGCCGCTGTTCGATCTCTATCGGAGGGCCTCAAGCTCGACCTGCTGGGCACGTCGGTGCGGGTCACCAACATTGACCCAGGCTTGGTCGAAACCGAGTTTAGCCTGGTGCGCTTTGGCGGCGATCGCGATCGCGCCCAGGGTGTTTACCAAGGCATGACCCCTCTGACCGGCGACGATGTGGCCGACGTCATTGTGTTTGCCGTTACTCGCCCCGCCCACGTCAACATCAGCGATGTCATGCTGATGCCGACCGCCCAAGCCTCCGTGTTTCACACCCATCGGCAAGCTGAGTAATTCTCGTAGGCAGTTCTTTTGAGTCGGCTGCAAACCCCTGGCAGCCAACCACCGCTATACAATGGGCGATGGCACAACCGTTCCTTCATTCGCAATACCGACCATGACCCTTTCCGCTGGCGACCCCGCTCCCGACTTTAGCCTGCCTGATGCTACCGGCAAGACCTATAGCCTGGCCGACCTCAAGGGTCAGCGAGTGGTGCTGTACTTTTACCCCCGCGACAACACTCCCGGCTGCACCAAAGAAGCCTGTGGGTTCCGCGATCGCTACGCCGACTACCAAGGCAAGGATGCCATTGTGCTGGGGGTAAGTACTGACGACGCCAAATCCCACAGCAAATTTATCGACAAGTTCAACCTGCCCTTTCCGCTGCTGGTGGACGAGGGCGGCGAAGTGGCCAGCCGCTACGGCGTTTATGGCCTGAAAAAGTTCATGGGTAAAGAATATATGGGTATTACCCGCAGCACCTTTATCATCGGCCCCGACGGCAACCTGGAGAAAACCTACCTCAAGGTCAAAGCCGAAACCCATGCCGACGAGGTGCTAGCCGACTTGGATACCCTCTAGCCCATGGCCTACTTTGCCCATATTTTACGTACCCTGCTGGGGCTGCTGCTACGCCGCCCCATTCTCGGTACCTGCGTCATTCCGCTGATGCCCAATGGCACCATTGTGCTGGTGCGCCGCCGCGACAACGGCCTGTGGAGCCTGCCTGGCGGCATTGTCGATTGGGGTGAAGATGTGATCACCGCCGCTGCCCGCGAGCTGAAAGAAGAGGCCGGGCTCCAAACTGTGGGGCTAGAGCGTCTAGTCGGGGTGTACTCTCAACCGGGACGCGACCCCCGGTTTCATTCGGTGTGTGTGACCGTGGCGGTGCGGGTGACGGGCAAGCCCCATCCGGCTGATCCCCGTGAAATTCTAGAGGCCTCCGCCTTTGGCCCTGACGAGCTGCCGTGGGATCGCCTCTCCCACGACCACCGCCAGCATTTGCAAGATTTCTTTAAGGGAGAAACGGTTTTAGCCTAAGCTTTTGGGTAAGTTTGCTGGGTCTGACGGACTGGGCGCTGCCTTCCGGTTACCCTAGTGCCATCTACCCACCGAGTCCCTATGCCGTTACCCGCTGAGATTCCCATTCGCACTGGCCGCATGAAGCTCCCCAGCGGCAACGTGTTTTGGCACGAGGGCGGCAAAACCCAGGCAGAAACGGTGATTTTCTTGCATGGGTCTTGGCAAGACGGCACCCAGTGGCTACCGGCCATGCAGTGCTTGGCGCCTCAATACCACTGCCTGGCCCCCGATCTGCTCGGTTTTGGCGAGTCGTGGCACGAGGGAAAAGCCTACTCAGTGGCCCTCCAGGTAGAGGCATTGCACAGCTGGCTGAGCGCCCTGCGCATTCATCGCTTTCGACTGGTGGGCCATTCGCTAGGGGCCTGGGTGGCAGGCCAATACGCCCTCACCTACCCCGACCAGGTGCAGAGCCTAACGGTGCTAGCTCCCGAGGGAGTGAACGATCGCACGTTACGAGGCCGCTGGCAGCGCGATCGCTGGCTGGTCGCCCCCTGGTCACCCCTGCCTCTGATGCTGCCATGGCTGGGCAAAGCCGCTTGGGTCAAGGCGCTGCGCGATCGCCACCGCTGTCTGCACCAGTCCCCCGCCGCCTGCAAAACGCTCTTTCAGCGTCGCACAGCCGCCATCAACGGCGAACTGCTGCACCAGGGGCTGGGGCAACTTTGGCTGCCAACCCTGGTGCTAGAGGCCGCCGCCGCTGACACCGTGACCCACCAGCTCACCCACGCCTGGCTACGCCTCCTGCCCGATCCGCAGTACCGCGAACTCACCGCCACCAACACCCCCTTGGGCGTAGATGAGCAGGAGTTTGCAGCGGCCCTCGGTCAGCTCAAACTCCCGGAGCTACCCCTCCAGGTGCGCAAGACACCCTCTGTACCCACTCAGCCCAGCTCCACTATTCCCTAGTGCTCCACGGGGTTAGTTGCCAGCGTCGCCATCAGCAGTTGAGACAGTTCCTCGGCCCGGTTGAGCACCATCAGATGGCCACCGTTGGGCACGACCACATCGGCACTGCGGTAGCCAAAGGGAAAGACACGATCGCTACTGCCGTGAATATGAACTAAATGCTCAGGCACCACCTGATTCCGCCAGCCCATCACCTGCTTGATGGCCCAGGTGAGAAAACAGGGATCGGTATCAACCAAAACCTGTCTGAACAATGAGCAGTCATCGCGGTTGTTGAGGCCAAATAACCAGTCTAAAAGCCAGTGCACCGCCCACAGCAGGTGTTTAAAGGGCACCACCAGCTGCACCGGCAGCCAGCGAAACACCTTAAAGTAAGCCGGAATTTGTGCCCCAGTAGTTGCGCTAGAAATCACAATCACCTGCTCTGGGTGGCAGAGCTTCGCCATTTCGATCGCCATCAGCCCGCCAAAGGAAAGCCCCACAAAAATAGGGTTTTCGACCGTGACCTGAGTCAGCAACCGCTGGGCATACTGCTCGATGGACTCGTGGCGCTCGGGGCGCTGCCAAAGAATGTGCACCGGTCGATAGCCCTCTAGCTGCAAGCGCTGAAACACCCGCCAGTCGGCACCGAGACCACTGATGAAATAGATTTCGCGCTCGGCGATCGCCAGATCGGCGTCAGTTGCGATCGCCGCAGCTTCCTTGCCCTCCGGGGATGATGTTGCAGTACCGACCATGCTTGTCCTAGCTCTTGAGCGCCTCGATCTCGCGACGAATTGCTGCTAGCTCTAGAGTCAGGGCCTCTAGATCGCTCTGCACAGCGGTGTCAACCACGGGGCTAGCCACGGTAGTAATTGTGGTCTCACTGGCTGCCGAGCTAGAGCCACCAAAGGGGTTAGGCATCTGGCTGAGCAACCCATCCACAAACTGCCGGGCCTCACGCTCGGTGACCTCACCTTTAACTTCTAGCTCTTCAGCGAGGCGGTTGACGTCGCCGCCCAGTTCAGAAAATTTTTGGCTTGAGGTTTCGGGGTCCTGTATGGCTTCAATTAACGATGCGGTGGCCCCGAGGGTAACGCGAATTCCCTTCTGCAAGGTTTGAGACAGGTCATCAGGGTACATAGCTTGCTGCCTTAAAAACTCC
Source organism: Nodosilinea sp. FACHB-131 (assembly GCF_014695395.1). Lineage (GTDB taxonomy): Bacteria > Cyanobacteriota > Cyanobacteriia > Phormidesmidales > Phormidesmidaceae > Nodosilinea. Next base: position 67,011 of record NZ_JACJOF010000016.1, on the reverse strand, counting down.
AAATCAAGCGTTTGAGGGTCAGAGCAGACCGTTCTAAACGCAGCCAATGCCGCTCCAGCGGTCCAGCGCCCATATTCTATCGTGCCTCTCCCGCAGGATGTGGCATCTCAGGCTACTATCCAACCTGGGGTATAGGGAGGCGACCCATGGTCCCTAGCCCAGATAAGTAATGACGTCGTCGTAGATCTGCGACAGCTCGGCCTCGGTGGTGACGCGAATGCGATCGTCCCGCAGGGTTAGCAGCACCTTAGCCGCAAAGGGGCTAGGCCAAATGTTGGGATTGCAAAACACTTCCAGAAACACCTCTCCGCTGTGGCGATATTCCATCGACGACTGGGGAGTTCGACGACCGGCATCTCCCCCCTGGGCCGCGGTGCTTTTCAGCGTAGTCATCAGCTCGTCTAGGGAAGTCTTGAGAGACTGGGCCGCTTCTACCGAAAAGGTAAAGCGAACAGATCCCTGGGGCAGGTTGAGGGTGAGGAGGGCGCTCATGGGTACAGTACTCGTTGCGATCGGTAAATGGAGCAGTCGGTTTGCTTGGCCACCTAGGCCAAGAACGTTTCGCTCACTGGCGCTAATCCGGCCAAGCGGCAGAGCCATCCCATTGTGCCACTTGGGTGTTACCTGGCGCCGGGGCCGGGCATTCAGACCGGCGATCGCCCACACCACACCTACCGTCACATTGACATCGCCCTAGATCGCGATCGCCAAAGGTAACAATAAGTTACGTTGTGTGTCCTGCTACGGCACAACCCCAGCTTTATATATAGCCGCCCAGAGCAGCCTGCGAATCCCAAAGAAAACCCTAAAGCTTTGCCCAATCAAGGGTTGACCTCTCTAAAGTGGTAAGTAACAACCCAGGTATAAGGACTAAGGTATGTATTTAGTTCTGTAATCATACGCCTGAGTATTTGCTCCTAGGTCTCGTCTGGCTTGGCAATTTGGGGCAACTTTCCTAACTGCCGTTCGAAGCCTGACCTAGACCACATTGCTCACCGCTGGAGATGGCATGGCCGCAAATTTCCCCTCGTTATTATCCCCGGCTACGGCCCGTGAAGCGCTGTGGCCCAACACCAATGCTGCTCCTACCCCGGTTGATCGCATTCGTCGACTGGTCTGGAAGATTGCCATAGCCACCCTCGCCCTCATGGCTGTAGGCAGCGCTACCCGAGTAATGAATGCGGGCTTGGCCTGCCCCGACTGGCCCTTGTGCTACGGCCAACTAGTGCCTCAGCAGCAGATGAACCTCCAGGTGTTCTTAGAGTGGTTCCACCGGCTCGATGCCGCCCTAATTGGTCTCAGCACCCTGTGGTTGGTCGCCCTTAGTCTGTGGTATCGGCGGCAGGTGCCCAACTGGCTGCCCTGGGCATCGGTGGGAGCGCTGGCGCTGATTGGTGTGCAGGGAGCGCTTGGGGGGTTGACGGTAACTCAGTTGCTGCGCTTCGACATTGTCACTGCCCACTTAGGTACAGCGCTGCTGTTCTTTAGCGCCATGTTAGTGATTGCCTGCTGCCTGCTGCCCTACCGCAGCACTGGCACCGTGGGTCGTTTGCCCTGGATAGGCTTAGCAGCACTGACCGTGGTCTACACTCAATGCTTGTTAGGGGGCCTGGTAGGGTCACGCTGGGCGGCTCACCAGTGCCTAGGGCTCAAGGAGCTGTGTCAGGTGATGAATAGCCATCTGCTGGGCATTTTGCCCACCACAGCCATGGTGCTGGCGCTCACCTGGACGGTGTGGCGCACTCCGGCACTAACGTATCCTTTAAGGCGGCTAGGCAGCCTGGTTAGCGTGCTGCTGGTGCTCCAGCTAGTGATGGGCATTGCGACCTTTCGACTCCGGCTACAGATTGAGCCGCTGACGGTAGCTCACCACACCTTGGGTGCAGCGCTGGTGGGCACCCTGGTGTGCTTTACGGTGCTAGCCTGGCGCGATGCGCGCAGCGATCTGTCCCAGAATCGCCCAGAGTCACCCTCTGAGAACGGTCGTCTGGGCGCCGCCGAACCCCCCTCTAATCCCACAGTTTCTCCCGCCGAGGTCTGAAACGTTTGCCGTCATGACGAGGTTGATATCAGCTTCTTTGAGCCTGTTGAGCTGACAGCTACGGTTTTAAAACCATTTAGGATTTTTTGCATGAATCAGACCACCACATGGAATGCCCCCACTCGGCACCACGAAACGTTTAGAGCCGTTGTGCAGAGCTATGTGCAGCTGACCAAGCCCCGGATTATTCCCCTGCTGCTGATTGAGACGGCGGCGGCAATGTGGGTAGCGAGCCAGGGCGAGGTCGACCCCGTACTGCTAATGGTGACTCTGCTGAGCGGCACCCTGGCGGCGGCTTCGGCCCAGACCATCAACTGCATCTACGATCGCGACATTGACTTCGATATGGAGCGCACTCGCCACCGTCCCATTCCCTCCGGGCGCATTCAGGTGCGCGACGCGCTGGTGTTTGCTGGGGTGCTGGCGGCGCTGTCTTTTGGCCTACAAGCCTGGGTGGCCAACCTGCTTAGCGCCGGGTTGGCGATGCTGGGCATTGCCATTTACGTGGGGGTCTACACCCTCTGGCTGAAGCGATCTTCCCCTCAAAATATCGTCATTGGCGGCGCTGCTGGAGCGATTCCGCCCTTGGTAGGCTGGGCAGCGGTGACAGGCGATCTACCCCTGGCAGCATGGCTATTCTTTGCGATCGTGTTTATCTGGACACCACCCCACTTTTGGGGACTGGCCATGCTCATTCAAGATGAATACGCCAAGGTCAACGTGCCGATGATGCCAGTGATCGCAGGCGACGAGGCCACGGCGCAGCAGATCTGGTACTACACCCTGGTGTTAGTGCCCCTGACGCTGATGATGACGTTTCCCTTAGGAGCGACTGGTGCAGTGTATGCGGCGATCGCCCTGGTGCTAGGTGGCATGTTCATTCAGCGGGCCTGGGCATTACTGCAAGCACCGGGCGATCGCGACTTGGCTAAGGGACTGTTCAAGTTCTCCATTCTCTACATGATGCTGCTATCGGCTGGCATGGTAGTCGATAGCTGGCCGATGACTCGTGCCCTAGTGGCCAGTCTATCGGGTCACTTAAAGCCGCTGGTGAGTATGCTGCCGTTTTAGGTGGAATGGGTGGAGCAATTTCTGCATTTCTTTAGACAGGCTTAGTAATCCGTCAGCGGCCCCATAGGAACAATATGTCGTCACGGCAGACCCTTCACTGTGTGAGGGTAAAGGGGTAGGTGGGTTGCTAAGCGAAATCCAAATTCCTAATTTAGAAACAAAATCCTGCCCCCCTTCGCTTAAAGGAGTTCTGTAGAATAACCAATGTAGGAACCAATACGTTTGGGGTTAGCTCTACAGATGGCCGCGGCGGTAACAATTCAAAACCTGAAGAAGTCCTACGGGGCGGTAGAGGCAGTGCGCGATGTGTCGCTCACCATTGAGCCTGGCGAAATTTTTGGCCTGCTAGGGCCCAACGGAGCGGGCAAAACTACCACCATTCGCTGCCTCTGCACCCTGACCACCCCAGACAGCGGCACGCTTGAAGTAATGGGGGTTTCGGTAGTCGAGCAGCCTCGGCTAGTGCGCCAATATCTTGGCTACATCGCCCAGGAAGTTGCTCTAGACAAGGTACTCACCGGACGCGAGCTATTGCGGCTTCAAGCCGATATTTACCACATGCCTAAAAGTGTGTCTGGCCCTCGCATCGACCAGATGATCGACCTGCTAGAGCTGGGTGACTGGGCCGACAAAAAGACCGGCAACTATTCTGGGGGCTTGAGAAAGCGCCTAGATTTAGCTCTAGGGCTGCTGCATCAGCCCGATCTGCTGGTGCTTGACGAGCCCACGGTTGGCCTCGATATTGAGACGCGATCGGCGGTGTGGAGCTTTCTGCGACAGCTGCGGGCAGCCGGCACCACGATTTTAATTACCAGCCATTACCTCGAAGAGGTCGATGCCCTGGCTGACCGGGTGGCGATTATTGACCGAGGCCGAGTGATTTCGGCGGGCACCCCTAGCGATTTGAAAGACAAGATTGGGGGCGATCGCATCACCCTGCGCATTCGCGAATTCACCTCCGACCAGGAGGCTGCCAACGCCCGCACCATGCTGGCTGAGCTGCCCTTTGTGCGCGAGGTGATCGTCAACGCGGCCCAAGGAAATTCACTCAACCTAGTAGTTGACCGTCAGCCCGACGTGCTGTTGACGGTACAGCAGGCGCTCAAAGCCGCTAATCTGCCTGTGTTTGGCATTGCCCAATCGCGCCCTAGCCTTGACGATGTGTACCTGGCCGCCACAGGCCGCACCCTGATGGATGCGGAGCTGGCTGCCGTAGGCCAGCGCGACCTCAAGAAAGAAAAGAAACAGGCCATGAAGGGACGCTAGGATAACACCATGAGCACCACTATTCCCACTCCATCCCCCCGGCGCGAGGCTGCCCCCAGCCTTGAAAATTCAGACCTCAAAGCCTGGAAGGCTGACCTGATCAAATCCCAAGGGCTGGTCTCTGGAGCCTTTGTGCAAGAGACCCTAGCTATGACCCGGCGACTGTTTATCCAGCTTCAGCGTCGCCCGACTACCCTGGTGGCCGGGGTAATTCAGCCGCTGATTTGGCTGGTGCTGTTTGGGGCGCTGTTTCAAAACGTACCGGCTGGGCTGTTTGGCGAAAGTCGCAACTACGGCCAGTTTTTGGGGGCGGGTATCATTGTGTTCACCGCCTTTGGGGGGGCACTCAACGCCGGGCTACCGGTGATGTTTGACCGCGAGTTTGGCTTTTTGAACCGGTTTTTGGTGGCACCTTTGGCCTCGCGCTACTCCATTGTGGTGGCGTCGGCACTGTTTATTGCCGCCCTGAGCCTGGTGCAAACGGCGGCAATTTTAGGCCTTAGCGCTGTGCTCGGTGCAGGGTTGCCCAGCCTGCCGGGGCTGCTGCTGGTGCTGTTTATTGTTATGGCGCTGGTGCTGGGTGTGACGGCCCTCAGCTTAGGGTTGACCTTTGCGCTACCTGGCCATATTGAGCTGATCGGGGTGATCTTTGTGACAAACCTGCCCCTGCTATTTTCCAGTACGGCTCTGGTACCGCTGGAGTTCATGCCCCAGTGGCTACAGGTAGTGGCTAGCTTAAACCCACTCACCTACGCTATCGAGCCCATTCGCTATGTCTACCTGCACCCAGCATGGGGTTTCGGTGACACAGTGCTGCAAACGCCTTTTGCGGCAGTTTCACTGGGGGTTTGTTTAGCGGTTTTGGTGGTTTTCTGTGGTCTGTCGTTAGGGCTAATTCAGCCTCTGCTGCGCCGCCGGATTGCTTAGTGCCAGATCTACTCGACCAGTTACAGAGCTGGTCTGATAGGGGTCGGCAGCTAGCGAGTTAGCCGCTACAATGGCAAGCGTAGGCAGCACAGTTTCCCTGTGCCCAAAGTCTTAGTTGTTATGGTGTCAAGGAGTGCTCCTATGGCTTACCCAAGTTTTCTCTCTAGACCGGTAGCTGTTGCGATCGCAGCAGCTAGTCTGTTAGTTCTGGCTCCGGCAGCCTTGGCCCAGTCCACGGACACCGACCCAACCCGCACCCCGCGCGTCGATACCAATGAAGGCTTTGGGGACAGCGATGCCAACGGCGGTATCTTTGGCGAAAGCAGCAGCCCCTTCGATTTGATTCACCGGGCGGTGCTGATGAATGAGCGCAGCTCTACCGACTTTAGCCGCCAGCATCGGGGCCGCATCAGCGACGAGGCGCTCAATTTCCGCACTCTGCAGCAAAATGCCCTGCGCCGCCAGCAGCCCCAGATTGAGGCGACTGAGGTCATCACTCCCACCACCGGAGAAGAGTAAGCCACTTCTAGGCAAAAGATAGCTTGCCCTCGAAAATGGGCGTACCCCAAAACAACGAAACATCGCCACTGAACTCTCGGTGGCGATGTTTTTTAGCTGCTTCGAGCACCGGCCTGAAAGACAGAATGAAAGCTTTGTATCCCTGTGTCTAAGCTTTTAATCCATTCACGAACCGCTACAGCTGGCAGGTGAACAGACGGCTGAGAAAATAGTTGACCATTTTGGCTCCATAGGGAGAATCCCACCAGATAATGGGATAGCAGCCGACGGGATCATCTAGATCGTGGCGGGCTTGGTCAATCGTTTTCCACTGATCGTCTTGCCGCCAGCCAACCTGTTCGGCTAGGCGATTAAGGATGACGGTGTCTTGAATCAGCGCTGTTTCAAGGGTGCCGCCTACAGATTGGTAAATTTGGAGCTGCACGCTAAAGCCAAAGCGACCGCCCGTGTAAGTCGTCCACAGGCGATCGACCACCCGCAGTACGTTGCACGAAAACAGGCGCACGGCATCTGGAGTTAGGTCTTCGCGATCGGGGGTGCCTGCCTCCTGCAAAATTACCCGCACGGTTTCTTCGTCAGCCTCCCTCAGCTTGCCCGTCTTAAGCAGCCGCTGAAGGGGTTGGTAGCGTTCCACGTCGGTTACAAGGGTTAGCGCGTCTTCCAGACGAGCGACGCGCTCCGTTATCCCCTGCTGAATAAAGCCTTCTACCCTGGCCTCTAGCGCCTCTAAGCGAGCAGCTAGGTCAGCCTGCGACCCTTCATCCATATCGACTCCTTAGAAGTATTGAGAGCCAGAGCCATGCTCTGGGACGGCTGTGCGCCTTGGTCACCAGATGCTAAACGAACTTGATCAACGCTATAAATTCTAGTATTGCCCGGTCGCGATGATCGCGATCGCAGCCCTAAGCAGGGTTCTCCCCCTGCGATTCCCGGGGGGGTTGCTCCACAAATCGCATCGGTGCCATGGCCTCGTCTTCGTCTAGGGAACGAGAGCCGTCGTTGCTGAAGTTGGTTGAGGTAGTCGCAGTCGGCGGTGCCCCTGGCCCAACGCGAAACAGCCGGTCTTCTAGGCCCTTAAGCAGCACGTAGAGCACCGGCACTACTAGCAGGCTCAGCACTGTCGCTACCAGCAGCCCCCCAAACACCGTGTAGCCGACCGACCAGCGGCTGGCGCTACCCGCCCCAGTGGCGATCAGCAGCGGAAAGAAGCCTACCAGTGATGAAATCGCCGTCATGATGATTGGGCGAAATCGCTGCTCGGCGGCGGCAATTGCAGCAGGCACCAATCCCAAACCCTGACTTCTGGCCTGGTTAGCAAACTCCACAATCAGAATGGCATTTTTGCTGGCGAGGCCAATTAACATGACCATCCCTACCTGAGCATAGACATTGAGCTCTAGCCCGCGCAAAAACAGAAACACCAGCGCCCCCAAAATTGCCAACGGCACCGTCAGCAAAATAATAATCGGGTCGATGTAGTTCTCGTACTGGGCTGCCAGCACCAAAAACACAACCAGCACCCCAAGGCCAAAGATCACGGTTGAGAGGCCGCCAGAGGCAATTTCTTCGCGGGCAGTGCCCTGCCAGTCCTGAGCTACGACTGGTAGCGCCGCCTGGGTATGGGCATCACCCATAGCCGCGATCAGCTGGCCGGAGCTAGCCCCCGGCGCGGGCATCCCCTCTAGCTTGATCGATCGCAGCAGATTGAAGTGGTTGATGGTAGATGGGCCGACCACCTCGCTCAGAGTGACCACCTCTCCTAGGGGCACCATAGTACCCTGACGCGATCGCACGTAGATATTATTGACATCAGACGGTTCGTTGCGGGCTTCTTGCTCAGCCTGCACATAGACGCGGTAGTTGCGCCCACCGCTGGTAAAGTCGTTGACGTAGCGGGACCCCAGATAGGTGCCCACAGTACTCAGCGCCTCGCTAATGTCCACATCGAGCGCCTTAAGGCGATCGCGGTTAATATCTGCCTGCACCTGGGGCGAGCTGGCGGTGAACTGAGTGAAGACCCCCATGGAGGCGGGTGACTGGTTAGCCAGTCCCATAATTTCGTAAGCGTTGCCCAAAAACTGGTCGATGGTCATCTGGTTGCCACTGCGGTCTTGCAGCTGCATCTCCAGCGCACCTGTGGGGCTAAAGCCCGGCACGGGTGGAGCGTTAAAGGCAATTACTAGCGCCTCTTGAATGCCAGATAGCGCTCCATTAACCTTGGGCAATAACCCCGCGACGGTCGACTCAGTGCCACGCCGCTCCTCCCAGGGAGCCAGGGTGGCAAAAAATACCCCCCGATTGGGCGATGGTCCGTCAAAGCCAAACCCCGACAGCATAAAGGTGCTAGTCACCTCCGGAAATTGGGAGATTAGCTCATCGGCCCGCCCCATGACCTGCTTGGTGTATTCCAGCGAGACCCCGTCAGGGGCCTGCACAATGCCCAGAAAATAGCCCTGGTCTTCTTCGGGCACAAAGCCCGTGGGCACCAAGCGCAGCATGAAGAACATTAGCACCAGGCCCACGGCAAACAGTGCCAACACCCCATAGCGCAGCCGAATCAGCACTCGCACCAAGCGTCGGTAGCGCTCAGTTATCCACCCCAGGAAGATGTTGAAGCGATCAAAGAACCGCCCCAAGAGGCTACTGCGTGGGCCGGGAGGCGTTGGTCGCAGCAGCAGGGCCGACATGGCAGGCGAAAAGCTGAGAGCGTTAAACGTCGACACCAAAATAGCGAAGGCGATGGTAAGAGCAAACTGCTGGTAGATCTTGCCGGTGCTGCCCGGGAAAAACGCCACTGGAATAAACACCGCCATCAGCACTAGACTGGTGGCCACCACCGCTCCAGCCAGCTCCTGCATAGCATCGAGGGCAGCTAAGCGGGGGCGCATGCCCTGGTCAATCTTGGCAGCGATCGCCTCCACAATGACGATCGCATCGTCCACCACCACGCCCGAGGCCAGAATGCAGCCAAACAGGGTCAAGGTGTTGATGGAAAATCCGAATACCAGCAAAAAGGCCATGGTGCCGATCAGCGAGACGGGAATTGCGATCGCCGGGATGATAGTCGACCGCCAGTCCTGCAAGAAGATAAACAAAATCAGCAACACCAGGACGATCGCTGTTACCAGGGTAATCAGCACCTCTTCGAGGGATACCCGCACAAAGTCAGTGGTATCGAACACCAGCTCGGCCCTGAGACCCGGTGGAAAGCTTGCCTGAAGTTCAGCGATGCGATCGCGCACGGCCTGAGCGACCTGTAGAGCGTTACTGCCCGGCAGCTGATATACCAGCAGACCGGCTGCTAGCTTGCCGCCCGTTTTGGCATCAAAGCTGTAGTCCTGGGCACCTAGCTCAGCCCGACCGACATCCCGCAGTCGCACCAGATTGCCGCTTTCGCCCACCTTCACCACTAGATTCTCAAACTCGCTCACCTCCTCTAGGCGACCGGGCAACCGCACCGTGTACTGGTAAGCTTGGCTGCTGTCCACCGGCGGTGCCCCAACTGAGCCGCCTCCCACCTGCACGTTTTGCTCTTGCAGGGCTGTTACCACATCACCGGGGGTGAGCGACTGACTTGCTAAGGCAGTAGGGTCAAGCCACAGGCGCATCGCATAACGACCCGCCCCAAACACCTCAGCGTTACCCACACCGTTGATCTGCTTCATCTCATCGAGAATGAATAGATCGGCGTAATTGCTCAGGAACAGTGTGTCGTAGCGATCGTCATCGGTAAAGAAGCGATACACCAGCAAAATACTAGGCGACTGGGCGTTTACCGTTACCCCCAGCTGGCTCACCTCCGGCGGCAGCTGGGGCTCAGCCCGAGACACTCGGTTTTGCACATTCACCTGAGCAAAATCTTTATCCTGTCCCGGCTGAAACACAACGTTGATGCTGCTCTGGCCAGTGTTAGTACTGCTGGAGGTGATGAACTCCATCCCCTCCACGCCGTTGATCTCACGCTCCAGCACCGTAGTGACGTTGTTTTCTACGGTCTCAGCATCGGCTCCCGTGTAGTTGGCCGCTACCGAGATCTGTAGGGGCGCGATTTCGGGCAATTGCTCGATGGGCAGTAGCGGAATCGCGATCGCCCCTGCCATCACAATTAGCAGGGTGCACACGGTAGTGAGCACCGGGCGACGAATAAAGTTGTCAGCAATGGAGAACAGCGCCATGGGTGAAATACCGGGGGCTTAGGGGGTAGAAGAGCTTTGATTCCTGAGAAATCGCTTTGCAAATTGCGCCACGCAGACGCCGAGCAGTCGTCAAGCAGCAAATAGTTTCGTCAATCAGGCGAGGGCGTAGCTGAAGCCTGGGCCTTAGAGTCAATCGGCCTGCCGTCTTGCAGCTGTAGAATGTTGGTCACAATTACCTCGTCTCCGGCTTCTAGACCCTCAATCACCTGGTAGTTTCCTCCCTGGATTGGCCCAAGCTGTACCGGTCGCTGAGTGGCTACCCGCAGGGTTTGACCGTCTTCCTGAGGCTGATCGGTGGCCACAAACACAAAGCTCTGCCCGGCGATGCGGGTAACTGCCACCGTGGGTACCAGCAGCGTAGCGGTAGTACTCCAGATCAGTCGCGCTCGCACAAACTGACCATCGCGCAAATTGCCCGCCTCGTTAGGAAAGCGAGCTTTGACCAAAATCGATTGACCCTCGCCATCCACCTCAGGCGAGATAAAGCTGACGCTTCCCGTAGCCAGGGGTTCACCCGTGTCAGGGCTAAGCAGCTCTACCGGAATGCCCGTTCGCAACTGGCTGGCTCGGGTAGTCGGCACCTGAATGCGCAAAAGCAGGGCGCTGTTCTGAGTAATGGTGGCCAGGGTGTCCCCTGCCTGTACATAGTCACCGACCTTGAGTGACACATCACCCAAAAAGCCCGCCACCGGAGCCACTACTTGCTTGAAGCCAACATCTGCCTGGCTGACGTCCACCTGAGCCTGGGCCTGTTCAAAGGTTGAGAGCGCCTGCTGTAGCTGAGCCTGGGCAGCTCGCACATTGTCTGAGGCCTGGCGTTGGGCAGCCTGGGCAACGTTTAGCTGGTTTCGGGCATTGTCCAACTCTTGACGGCTCAGCGCTCCGGCCCCCACCAGGCGTTCGGTGCGGCCAAAGTCAGCTGTGGCTAGCTCGACATCAGCCTGGGCACGGGCTAACTCTGCCTGAGCCGCATCGACTTGGGCCTGAGCAGCATTGCGCCCAAAACCAGCTGCCTGAGCAGCCGCCTGATTCGCCGCCACCTCAGACTGCACCTGGTTAGTGCTGAGCTGCACTATGGGCTGCCCCTTGGCAACGGCACTGCCAGAGTCGGCTAGCACCTGAGTGACGCGGCCCTCAACCTCTGGTTTGAGCTCAATGCGCTGCTCAGCCTCCAAAGCCCCAACAAAATCAGAGCTTTCCTCGAAGGTACCGGGCTGAAGCTCCTGCACCTGCACCTGCACCGCCGGGGGGCCGGTCATAGCGTCTGGTGCCGGTCGACTACAGGCCGCTACAGCTAGCGACAGGGTGAGGGCGGCCCCCAAAACCTGCCGCGATCGACGAGTATTCACTGGCAGCATAGGATAACTAAACTTTGAGTGCTGGTTAGACATCGGATGCCATTGCTTAATAGTAATTCAGAGAACTTGGAGTCATGGCGTCGTCACCGCTTGGGCTCACAGACGACGTCCCGCCCTCTCCAATGTGTCGAAAAATCAGGGTTGCTCAATTCAGCGAGCGTAGCGAACCTCCGTCGGTAAGGTAGAGCTTTAACAGGTCAATTAGCAAACGGGCATGGTCACGAAACGAGCAGCTTTGCGGTTCGTAGATGCGGTGCAGCAAAATGCCGTCTACTACGCAGCTGAGAAAACCTACCAACTTTGGATCGTCTAGTCCTAGCAGGGCAGCTACCTGCTGCTCGCTCTCTTGCCAAACCTCATGAAATACATCGGTTGGGACACCGCTCTCTCGGTGCTGATGCTGATAAAACTCAATCCAAATCAGCGTCTTCTTTCTTAAGAAGTCTTCGTTTTGAGCGACATACTCTAGGGCGGCTTCTACGCGGCCCAAGACGCACTTTTCTTGGCTCGCAACGGCGATCGCGCTTTGAATGTCTTGTAGCGTAGTTTCACGCACCAGTTGTTCAAACAGCCCTTCTTTACTGGGAAAGTAGTGATAAAGCGTACCTGTTGACACCCCTAGGCCTTGAGCGATTTGGCGCATGGTCAGCGCAGCGTAGCCCTTTTCAGCAAATAGATCAAAGCATTGGTTCAACAGCTCCCTGCGGTACTCGTCATGGTCAACGATTTTGGGCATACACGCTCAGGCGCTGCGGCCTACCTCTAAGCAGCTTCAAAAGCCTATCCCATCACCGCAAATTTTATGTTGGACGATCGGTATAAAAACAATAGCCCCTTTATTCTGCCTTGTAAACCCTTTGGACCTGGTGACCTATGGGTGTTCTTGCAGTTTTGCCGGTGGCCTGCCGCCCCCTTAACTCCGGTGCAAAACAATTTCCATAAAGCTAGGCAGTTGTGGTAAGCGGACTAGGGCAAGGTCGCATTTTTTAATGCTTAGGTGTTGCTTTTCCTTATAAATGTGTGAATTTTGTTTAGAGCCTGGACATTGGTTCAGATTTCACCTTACATGGGCATGGATTAAGGACTTACTTAATCATTCGCACACCGCTAGCTGTAGGCCTTCTAGGCCTTTTCCCAAGATTGTTGGCGGACAGCCCATTCGCTGTAGAGCATTTCTGTAGGAAGGGCAAGCTTTTGAAAGGCAAGAGTAAGTGTAGGTTCGTTCGTTAATAAGTACGGGAAAACAGTACGGTGCAAAATCTGTTGGCAAGGTCAACATTTCGCTATCAGGTCTTTTGGTTGTCTTGTCTCGATACTTTGACTGTGAGTCGTCTAGCTAGCTCAGGTTTGCTAGGACGGCTTAAAATCCAACGCCCAAAACGAAGTCGCGAGGGGTTGTCCAGTTCGTCGGCGCTCTGGGCAGGCATTTGGCCTAAAGCATTTGATGATTATGTGGGTTATGGGGAGGCAAATTGAATATTCATAGTCTTAAGCTTCAACGACCAAAACCTCGCAATGTGAGACGAGAGTGGCTATCTAACCCCAAGGCAGACATTATGGCCGGGGCAGTGGTAGGACTGGCACTGATACCGGAGGCGATCGCGTTTTCGATCATTGCTGGAGTTGACCCTAAGGTAGGGCTTTACACCTCGTTTGTTATTGCGGTCACCACTGCGTTTCTAGGTGGACGCCCGGGGTCAATCTCAGCTGCCACTGGGGCTATGGCCCTGCTGATGATTGATCTAGTGCGGGACTGGGGACTAGAGTACCTGTTGGCGGCTACTCTCCTAACCGGCATTTTCCAGGTAATTTTTGGGGTGCTGAAACTGGGGCGCCAGATGCGCTATGTGCCTCGGGCAGTGATGGTAGGCTACATTAACGCCTTAGCAGTGCTAATTTTTTTGGCCCAGCTGCCCCAGCTCACCAATGTCCCGCCGGCAGTGTATGCGATCGCGGCCCTTTCTCTAGTCATTATCTATGGCCTGCCTCGGTTCACTAAGGCAGTGCCCTCGCCCCTAGTCGCCCTGTTTGTAATGACCACAGCAGTAATTGCCCTAGGCATCGAAGTGCCTACCGTAGGCGATATGGGCGAGTTGCCCACCACCCTACCCATTTTTGCCCTACCCAAAGTACCGTTTACACTCGAAACCTTACGTATTGTGCTGCCCTACTCCCTAACTATGGCAGTAGTAGGCTTGTTAGCCTCGTTTCTCACCGCATCACTTGTAGATGAGCTAACCGATACGTCAAGCGACAAGAATCGGGAGGCTAAGGGACAGGGTATTGCCAATATCATCACCAGCTTTTTCGGCGGCATGGCTGGCTGCGGCATGATCGGCCAATCAGTGATCAACGTACAGTCAGGCGGGCGAGGGCGATTGTCTACTCTGTGCGCTGGAGTGTTTTTACTGTTTGCTATTCTCGCCCTCAGTGGTTGGGTGCGTCAGATGCCCATGGCCGCCCTAGTGGCAGTAATGATTATGGTTTCAATTGGCACCTTTCGTTGGGCTTCGTTTCGCGACATGGCGCGCATTCCGCGCAGCGAAACAGCGGTAATGCTGACCACTATGTTAGTCACCATTTTTACCCGCAACTTTGCCTTGGGGGTAGCTACAGGCATTGTGATGAGCACAGTATTTTTCTCGCGCAAAATTGCCCGGCTAGTATTTGTTGACAAGGTGCTGCACGATGATAGTAGCCACAGAATCTATAGCGTATCGGGGCAGCTTTTTTTCGTGTCTGTCGATGAGTTTGTAGAAGCCTTTGACTTTAATGAATTTGTCGATCGCATCACCATTGACCTAACCCACGCTCACCTCTGGGATCAAGGAGCTGTGGCCGCCTTAGATAAAGTGGCAAACAAATTTCGCCGGACCGGAGCGGAGGTGGAGGTGGTAGGCCTAAACGAGGCCAGCGCTACCCTATTCGAAAAGCTAACTCCCCATAATCAACTCAATCAATCTCTACTCAAATCGCAACCCGAAAGCCATTTATGAAGCGCCTCCTACTGTGTACAGACGGCTCCCTGTTTGCCCAGAGCAGCTATCACTACGGAGCCTGGTTTGCCAATCAATTAGGAGCCAGCATAGACGTCCTATATGTTAGCGACAGTCGAGGCGAAGTCATCGCAGAAACCACTGATCTCAGCGGCAGTATTGGCCTGGGAGCTTCAGACAGCTTACTTAAAAAGCTAGTAGAAGTAGAACACGAACAGGCCAAGCGCAATCACCAACAGGCCAAACTAATTCTGGCCAATGCCGAACGGACCCTCACCAACCATGGGATTAAGTCAGTACAGCTACTCCATAAAACCGGTTTTTTAGTTGACTGCTTAGAAAGCTTAGAAGCCGACGCTGAACTAATTGTGATTGGTAAGCAAGGGGAATCAGCAAACTTTACCCCAGAACATCTAGGCACCAATGTCGATCGCATCGTGCGCAGCAGCACTAAACCCTGCTTAGTCACACCCTAGGAATTTGTGCCTGTAGAACGGCTGTTAATAACCTACGACGGCAGCCCTACTGGAAAGCGCATGCTCACCTTTTTGGCTAACATTCCCAGTCTCCACTTTCTTGGAATTCATCTGCTGATGGTTTCCAAGGCTGAGTCAGACATCACCACGACCGAGTGCATGGCCGAAGCAGTGTCGCTGCTACACCAAGCTGGCATTGAGCCCGTGATAAATATTCTTGTTGGGGAACCCGAAAAGTTGATTTCTCAGTACATTCAAGAGCAAAGCATTAGCCTATTACTGATAGGTGCCCATAGTCATCGTCAAATTCTTCACGCAGCTATTGGCAGCACTATAACTCAACTACTGAAAAACAGTCAAGTTCCAGTGCTGCTATTTAGGTGAGCTGAGCGGCGTTAATTCAACTTTTGACAGGCTATGCAAACTAAAAATTAGAACTGTAGCTATTCTAGGTTTTTGAATCTATCTTCAAAAAGAAATCTTCCTTCAGAGAAGGAGTGAATAGACGGCTTATAAGCAATTTTGCTCACCGCATCAGTCGCCGTCATGTTAGACGGTTTCTAAAGCAGGCACTTTCGCCGAGATAGAATAATACGAGTTGTCGTCTATCAACTGCATGAGGTAGGCACCATAATCGCTTTTGGTCAGTGGTTTCGCCAAGCGATAGAGCTGTTCGCCAGAAATATAGCCCTTCTGATAGGCAATTTCCTCCACACAAGCAATCTTTAGGCCCTGGCGTTCCTCTAAGGTTTGAATAAAACTAGACGCTTGGTGAAGAGATTCATGAGTGCCAGTATCTAACCACGCGTAACCTCGGCCCAATAGCTCAACCTGAAGCTCTCCCTGTTCAAGATAACAACGGTTTAGGTCAGTAATCTCTAGCTCTCCCCGTGCAGAAGGCGTTAGCGTAGCCGCTAGATCGCAGGCTTGAGAGTCATAGAAATAGATACCCGGGATAGCATAAGGCGATTTGGGAAACTGAGGTTTTTCTTCAAAGCCAAGCACTCGCCCACCTTGGTCAAACTCAATTACACCATAGTGCTGTGGATTCGCAACCTGGTACCCAAAGATTAAAGCTCCCTGTTGCAGTCGAGCGGCCTGCTGCAGCAGACCTCCCAAGCCATCGCCGTAGAGAATGTTGTCGCCCAAAACCAAACAAGCTGGCTCACCATCTAGAAATGAGCGACCAAGGATGAAAGCTTCGGCAACGCCTCCGGGATAGGGTTGCTCCATATAGCTAAACTGCAAACCCCATTGACTACCATCACCAAATAACTGTTGAAACAAAGGTAGCGAGCCAGGGGTAGAAATCACCAGAATTTCTCGAATGCCAGCTAGCATCAGCACCGATAAAGGATAATAAATCATCGGCTTGTTATAAACAGGCATAAGCTGCTTATTTACAGTCAGCGTGAGGGGGTAGAGACGAGTTCCAGTTCCACCAGCCAGGATGATACCCTTCATAAGAAGTACTCCAAAAGTTTATAAGATTATTGATGGAAGTTTTTGTCAGAATTTCTGTTAGTTTTTAACCAACCGACTGAAATAGTTCTTGTGAATCCAGTTATGGTAATCATCGGATTGCACTTGTTTAACCCAGTCAATGTTCTCGAGATACCATTTAATGGTCTTTAACAGACCACTATCAAAGCTCTCTTTGGGCCCCCAACCTAATTCAGCATGAATTTTTTTACAGTCAATGGCATAGCGCTTGTCATGTCCAGGGCGATCTTTGACAAAAGTAATCAATGAAGCATGTTTAATATTAGCTTTGGGTGCCAGCTCATCTAGCAAAGTGCAGATGGATTCAACTACGGAAAGATTAGTTTTCTCATTGAGACCACCAATGTTATAGGTTTCACCTACAGTTCCTTGTTGAATAACTTGATGAATCGCATCACAGTGGTCTTCAACATAAAGCCAATCCCTAATATTTTGGCCATTTCCATAAATCGGCAGTGGTTTACCCTTAAGAGCATTAAGAATAGTCAGAGGAATTAGCTTTTCTGGAAACTGATGGGGGCCATAGTTATTCGAGCAGTTAGTGGTAAGGGTAGGTAGCCCATAGGTGTGGTGATAAGCTCGAACTAAATGATCCGATGCTGCTTTACTCGCGGAGTAAGGACTATTAGGTGCGTAGGGAGTAGTTTCACAAAAAGGTGCATCTTCAGGGCCAAGAGAACCATAAACCTCATCGGTGGAAACGTGGAGGAAACGAAACGCTCTCTGGCTCTCTAGCGACAGTTCATTCCAATAGCTGCGAGTAGCTTCTAGTAGTCGAAAAGTGCCTAGAATATTAGTCTGAATGAACGCTTCAGGCCCAACGATAGAGCGATCAACGTGGCTCTCTGCAGCAAAATTCAAAATGGCGTCAGGACGATAACGAAGCAGAATACTGGAAACCAATTCAAGATTGCCAATATCTCCGTGAATAAACTGGTAGCCCGGATCATTCTTCAAGCCGTCCAGGCTATTTGGATTACTAGCATAGGTTAGCTGATCTAAATTGATAATGTTAGCCCATTGTTCTTGTCGGGCTTTAAGAACAAAGTTAGAACCAATAAAACCACATCCACCAGTAACTAAGAAAGTTTTCATACGCTATTCACTAGCATTAAAGAACAAGGGATTTTAAAGATTTGAAAGAGGACGCGATCGCCTATACTACGCTGAAGACTGATCTGCTCAAAGCAGTTACGACATCGCCAAAATCATACTATTGCCATCTGCTTGTTAATCTTAGCCAAACTGTGGCTAGCTAGCCATTGTTGAGTACTCGGAGTTTGACTAAGCCATTGATTAGCTAAATCAGCCCATTTCACAGGCAAGCGCAGTTGATGCCAAGTCTCGTGAGAATTCTTAGAAATACGTTCATAGAGTTCCGCGTTGGTCAACACCTCCTCAATACAGCTTGACAACGCTGGAACATTACCTTCAGGAAAAATCATAGCGTTGACACCATGCTGTAGGTACCCTTCAAACATTGGATGATCAGAGGCAACGATAGGAGTACAAGCCCTTAATGCATGATGAATAACCAAAGGAAATCCTTCCGGATATGTATGGTGACTGGGAACAATGACTAAATCAGCTTGGTTCATCAAAGGCTCAACCGTATGGTTGGGAACAAAACCCAACAAATTCACACAGTCTTGTATACCAAGTTTTGAAATAAGGTCTTTAGCAAAGTTTGAATGATCCGAACCTACTATATCAAGATGGATAGGTAGGGACTTTTCTTTCAATCTCTTAACTGCTTTAAGTAAATCACCAACCCCTTTGCTTTCGCAGATATTGCCGACGTAGCATAAATTCCAGTTTTTTCTATTAAAAGACAACGGCTTAGGTGAAAAGCTTCCAGGATCAGAATCAACCAAAAAGTCCCAAGGGATAATTTTTTCCGGCCTGACTCCTAATCGCTGGAGTCTGCGCGATGAATTAATGCCATAGCTGCCAATCCACTGAATAACGGGTTTGTTCAACAGCATGACAATTTTCTGATTTTTGATTCTACGGACTGCTCTGTGCAGAACACTGGTATTTCGGGTAGGAGCTGTTCCAAGGAATGTCGTAAGTGTTGGGATATTATGACTAACGGCCCAGTTCAAAACGTCCGTATCAAATAGAGACAGGATTAGATGAGTTGGATTATACTCTTCAATAAGCTGAATTATTGTTTTGACGTCAATATCGTGGTGCTCATGAAACCCGCAGCCAATTGTTTGAACACCGTTAGGTAATACCACGTTATAGGCTTCTTGCGTTATATAAACGAGGGTTGCAACTTTATCTGCATACTTTTTAAGCCCTGCGTAGGCCTCAAGAGAATACTTTTGAGCGTAATAAGTTTCGTCACCTCCAGAAGCAAGGCGGTGAAAATCCGTGCGAATATCTCCTGCAAAGTTAACGATTAAAAGTCGCATCTAAAAATCACTCTCTTAAAAAAATTTAAAGGGTTTTCATGCAGTGCTAAGTTAGCTTTATAGCTTTCAAAGCAACGTTTGATGAACTAAGGAAATAATGGAGTCTGCTTCTTCAAAGGTCATATCGGCGAAGAGAGGCAGTCGCACGATGCGATCGCAAATATCCTCCGTAACTGTTAACTCACCTGATTGCCGACCGTACTTCTGTCCTGCTGGAGCGCTATGCAAGGGAACATAATGGAAGGTCGCCTGCACACCATAGCGTTTTAGGTTGGTAAGGATTTTAGAACGAGTTTCTAAACTATCTACTAGGAGATAGTAGATATGGGCATTATGCTGACACAACTGAGGAACGGTAGGACGCCGTACCTTGTAGTCCTTCTCAAGCGCTTCGAAAGCGTGGTGGTATCGGTTCCAGATAGCTAACCGGCGCTGAATGATGCTATCAGCATGTTGAAGTTGTGACCACAAAAAGGCGGCAAGAATGTCGCTAGGCAGATAAGAAGAACCAATATCGACCCATGTGTATTTGTCCACATCACCTCGAAAAAACTGACTGCGATTAGTACCCTTCTCCCAAATTATTTCCGCTCGCTCTACTAGCGAAGAATCATTGACGACTAGTGCTCCCCCTTCCCCTGACACAATATTTTTTGTGCCATGAAAGCTAAAGGCAGCCATGTTTCCAAAGCTTCCAACTGGCTGATTATTATATTTAGAACAGATCCCTTGGGCCGCATCCTCAACGACTTGAAGCCCGTACTGATCAGCTAGTTTTAGGATCAAGTTCATTTCACAACTTAAACCAGCATAATGTACAGGCGCGATCGCTTTTGTCCTAGTTGTGATTGCAGCCTCAAGCTTAGTTTCGTCCAAGTTCAGAGTATCTGGTCGAATATCAACAAAGACTGGCACACCTCCCCTAAGAACGACAGCATTGGCAGTGGAAACAAATGTGTAAGATGGCATGATTACTTCATCACCTGGTTCAATACCAGCCAGAATAAAAGCCATCTCTAGGGCTGCTGTGCATGAATGAGTTAGCAACACTTTCTCTGCACCGATATGCTCTTTTAGCCATGTTTGGCACAGTTTTGTGTATTGGCCGTCCCCTATGATACAACCACTGAGAATTGCCTCTTTAATATGGAGAAGCTCTTCTCCATTGGTGCTCAGCTTGCTGAAAGGGATATTTTTAATTGCTTGCTCTTGAGGTAGAGATATCATTTTGTGTAAATTCACGAGTATTTATTGAATGAAATAGGTGCTGTGAAGGAAATACGTCAAAAGAGATCTACCCAAAAGCTCGTACCTAGAAAGTACCCAAAACAAAGCGTTGATAGCATCAATCTCAAAAAATAGTTGAGAATTTCACGTATCGTGACACAGATCACTATTTTAGTTTTGCTGATGAGATTAGATTAGTAGTTTGAACTTCAAGACATTTTTTAAATCTCAGCTTTGGCTCAAAGAGAAATTTTTAATGCTTAAAAAGGATGGCAGCTAGAAGTGTTGCAGAAAAGCGCTAGTTACTTTGAAAAGAATTGATGTACAAAGTTACCTCAGCTGAAGAGAGGAATCTCCTAATCGAGTTTTGCTAAAAATCGCTTTATGAAATATGCCTGACAATACTGAATATGCACTGCCAAAGCTTCGGCCAAACTGCTTACATGAGAAACAGACAGTTCATTTATATTTCTACTTCGGCAGATAAAAGCTTTATGAAGCCTAAGCAATTTCTAGCTACTTATTTTTGTTATTGCAATCAGGAATCATGAGTAGATTTCCCATTGCCATTACTTAAACTGTTTATAAACAAAAATTAATCAGTGTATACACTTACCGACCCTGAAGAGAAAAGAAAATATCAGCCATAATAGGAGAAGCAGGATTGCGAGTAAAAGATAGTCACTCTTGACTAGGTAGAAGTCCGCAGCATGTTTTGTGGCTAGCTAGTTATTCAAAAGCCCTACAATCCCAATCGGGCGCTAATGGTAGCCAGCACCGACTCGCTAAGCGCGTTGTAGTCATAGCCACCTTCAAGGCCAAACAAAATTTTGTCGGTGACGTTTAGGCACTGGCGGGTAAAGATGCCAAAGTCTTTGGGGGAGAGGTTAACACCGGCTAGGGGGTCAGCGGCGTTAGCGTCATACCCAGCACTGACGATGAGCAAGTCGGGGGCGAAGGACTTGAGGAAGGGAATCACCTTTTGGTCAAACTTCACCTGATAGTCGTCGCTGGCACTGCCGGGGGGCATGGGTAAGTTCAAAACGTTTTGGTGAAAACCGGTTTCGCTGCTGTGGCCCGTGCCGGGGTAAGCGGGAAGCTGATGGAGAGAGCAGTAGGCGATCGCCTTGTTCTCCTCCACCAAAGCTTGGGTGCCGTTGCCGTGGTGCACATCCCAATCGAGGATAGCAACGCGATCAATCGCAGGTTGGTCTAAAGCATAGCGGGCCGCGATCGCCGCATTGGAGAACAGACAAAAGCCCATACCGCGATCGCGTACTGCATGATGCCCTGGTGGCCGCGCCAGTACAAAGGCCGAGTGCCCTGTTTCAAGCACGTAGTCGACGCCATCGAGCCAGGCGCTTACCGCCAACCGCGCCACAGCGTAGCTAGTCTCAGATACCACGGTATCGCCGTCGATATAGCCACCGCCCGAGTGAGCAATTTCCCGCAGGGCCGTGACATAGCGGGGGTTATGAATCTGGGCAATCAGGGTATCCACATCCCGCTGGTTCACTGGGGTGGGCTCGCGCCAGTCGAGGTGGTCGGCCCAGGCGGCTGTCTCTAAAACAGCCACAATCGCTTTCAATCGACCCGCATTTTCAGGATGGAAACTGCCAGTATCGTGGGCCAAAAAATCGGGCGAATAGATAACGGCAAAATCGGCCAGGGTGAGAGCGTGGTGCACGGCAAACTCAGGGGTGGTGAACTACTACGAATTAAGGATTCAGCTAGGGCGGTGAAACGTCGCTAAATCAAGCCTCTTGCGCCCCTTCATCCACCATAGCGCCTGCTGATTTGAACCGGGGAATTCGTGCTAAAATATAACTCACATGAGTCCGCAAAAAACATGCTGATTAAGCGCTATTCAGCACCGCTCGGTGCGAGGGTCTGACTAGCGCTTTGTTGTTCGCAAATTCGGAGTTTTTTAGCCTATGGCAACCCCAGAAGAGCGTATCGTCCCCACGGATCTGCGCGTTGAAATGCAAAGCTCTTACCTGGAATACGCCATGAGCGTGATCGTGGGTCGGGCACTGCCAGATGCTAGGGACGGGCTCAAGCCAGTGCATCGTCGCATTCTCTATGCTATGCACGAGCTGGGTTTGGCTGCCGATCGCCCCTTTCGTAAATGCGCCCGCGTAGTTGGAGAAGTGCTGGGTAAGTATCATCCCCACGGCGACACAGCGGTGTATGACGCCCTGGTGCGCATGGCCCAAGACTTCTCCATGCGCATGCCGCTGATTAACGGCCACGGCAACTTTGGCTCTATCGACAACGACCCGCCAGCGGCGATGCGATACACCGAGTGTCGTCTGCAATCGTTGACCAGTGACTCGCTGCTGCAAGATATTGAGTCTGACACCGTCGATTTTGCCGACAACTTCGACGGCTCCCAGCAAGAGCCGGTGGTAATGCCGTCACGGCTGCCCCAGCTGCTGCTCAATGGCTCCTCGGGTATTGCCGTGGGGATGGCGACCAACATTCCGCCCCACAACCCCGGCGAGCTGATCGACGGCGTGATTGCGCTGATCAATAACCCCGACATTTCCACCGCTGAACTGATGGAAATCATTCCCGGCCCCGACTTCCCCACGGGTGGGCAGATTCTGGGCCGCAGCGGCATTCGCGATGCCTATATGACCGGGCGGGGCTCGGTCACTATGCGCGGTGTGGCTAGCATGGAAACCATTGAGCACCGGGGACGGCCCGACCGCGAAGCCATCATCATCACCGAGCTGCCCTACCAGACCAACAAGGCGGGGATGATCGAGCGCATCGCCGAAATGGTGAACGAGCGCCGCCTGGAAGGGATTTCGGATATTCGCGACGAGAGCGATCGCGACGGCATGCGCATCGTGATCGAGTTGAAGCGTGATGCTTACCCTCGGGTGGTGCTTAACAACCTCTATAAGCAGACGCCGCTGCAAAACAACTTTGGCGTCAACATGCTGGCCCTGGTTAACAGCGAACCCCAGCTCTTGGGCCTTAAGCGCATGCTGGAGGTCTTCCTTGAGTTCCGCGAAGAGACCATTGTGCGCCGTACCCAGTACGAGCTGCGCCGGGCCCAAGAAAAAGACCACATTCTCCAAGGCTATCTGATTGCTCTGACGAATTTAGACGCCATTATCGGGCTGATTCGTAGTGCGGCCGATACCCCTGCAGCCAAGCAAGAGCTGATGGATACCTATAGTCTGTCAGACTTGCAGGCCGACGCCATTCTGCAGATGCAGCTGCGTCGCCTCACCGCGCTGGAGGCCGACAAAATTCAGCAGGAGCACGAAGAGCTGGTCGCTAAAATCACCGACCTGGAAGATATTTTGGCCCGTCGCGAGCGGGTGCTCGAAATCATCACCACCGAGCTGGGTGAGCTCAAGGCCAAGCACAACAGCCCTCGCCGCACCATCATTGAAATGGATGATGCGGAACTGACCGACATCTCCCTGATTGCCAACGAGCAGGTAGTCATTTTGGTCACCGACCAGGGCTACATCAAGCGCATGCCGGTGGCCACCTTTGAGGCCCAGAGCCGCGCCACTCGAGGCAAAGCCGGGGCCAAGATGAAGGAAGACGACGGCGTGCAGCACTTCATTACCTGCTACACCCACGACTACCTGCTGTTCTTTAGCGATCGCGGCGTCACCTACGCCCTGCGGGCTTATCAGATTGCCGAAGGTTCTCGGACCTCGCGGGGTATGCCCATTGTGCAGATGTTGCCCATTCCTAAAGAAGAGGCAATTACCTCAGTGCTAGCGGTGCGCGAGTTTACCGACGAAGAATACCTGGTGATGCTCACCCAGGGCGGCTTTGTGAAGAAAACGGCCCTATCCGCCTTCAGCAATATTCGCACCAACGGGTTAATTGCCATTTCCCTCGAAGAGGGCGACCACCTCAGGTGGGTGCGCTTGGCCCGCAACACTGACAGCATCTTGATCGGCTCACGCCGGGGCATGACGATTCACTTTAAGGCTGATGACGACCAGCTGCGGCCCTTGGGCCGCCCCACGCGTGGGGTACGGGCTATGGCTCTGCGCAACGGTGATGAGCTGATCAGCATGGATATTCTGCCCAGCCAGGTGGTGGAAGCGGTGGTGCAGGCCACGGAGGCAGGCAGCAACAGCGACGATGACGATGATATCGTGACCAACGGCAGTGAGGGTGGCCCCTGGGTGCTGGTGATTACCGCGTCGGGTCTGGGCAAGCGGGTGCCGGTGGCCAAGTTCCGCCTGCAGAACCGGGCCGGTATGGGCCTGATGGCGATTAAGTTCCGCAAGCGCGACGACGCCTTGGCCTCGCTGCTGGTGGTGGGCGAGGGCGATGAGCTAATGTTGGTGACAAATCGAGGCATTATCATTCGCCAGCGGGTGAACGATATCTCGATTCAGTCGCGTCCGGCAACCGGTGTGCGGTTGCAGCGGCTCGATGCAGAGGATGCGATCGCCGCCGTCGCTGTCGTGCCCCCTGCCTTGCAAGAAGAACCCTTCGAGGACACGGTAGAAGCGATTGTGGAAGCGATCGAGGAGGCTACTGAGGTATCCACCGAAGTGATCCTTACCGAGGCATCTACCGAAGCCACTCTTGAGGAACCCATCTAACTACTGCCCCGCCTTTGGGAAAGGAAGTCGCCATGGTGGATCTGGGGTTAACCCACATTGCCCTGCCCGTTGCTGACGTAGAACGAAGCATTGCGTTCTATAAAGCCTATGCGGCGATGGAGGTGATTCATCACCGGGTCGATCAGGCGACCGGGGTCAGGGTTGTGTGGTTGTCTGATCAAACGCGCCCGTTTGCGATCGTGCTGATTGAGCAGGCTGCGGTGCAGCCTCTGCTGACGCCCCTGGCCCACTTAGGAGTTGGCTGCAAGAGCCGCGAGGCAGTGGATACGCTGTGCAACCTGGCTCGGCAGGAGGGTTGTCTGCTGCAAGACCCTGAGGATTCTGGCTACCCGGTGGGCTACTGGGCCTTTTTGCGCGACCCCGATGGTCACACACTAGAACTCTCCTATGGGCAAGAAATCGGGCTGGCCGTGAAGCAAGACCAAATTAATGGCCATTGCCCTTAAATTCCCACAGCTTGACGAGCGTACCAGCGATGGTAGGTGCTCTTGACGGCTGAGCGTTAAGTGTAACCGGCTGCCACCTTAGGCTGCCTGTTCTACCGCTTCGGCAGTTGTGGCGAGGGGAATAACAGGGGCAGACTGAGAAGTGAAGCTGTTCCACTGGTTGAGGTATGCAGTGAGGTGGCGATCGCCCTCAGTGATGCGATCGCCCACCACCTCCCGCACTCGCTCCTCCTCCTCCAGATATTGCTCTGCACTAAAGAAGCCGGCAAACCTCGCCGTTCGCAGCCATACCAGGTAGGTACTCAGCGCATCGTACTGGTTCTGCTCCACAATGGAGCGCAGATTCCCGTCAACCCACCAGTTCACCACATCATGGGGCTCTAGCCCCACCTGTCCAGGAATGCCCATTGCCGCCGCCAGCTCATGCAGGGTAGGGGTAGCAATTCCCCAGCCGCTGAGCACGCTTTTCAAATCGATATGGGCATCGCCGTGGCGGCTAAAGTAATCGCTGCCCCAGCCTTTGTCGGCCCGGCGGCAAAAATCTACCGCTGCAATGCCTGCCACTAGCCCGCGCTGAAGCAAAGTTGGCAGGTCAGCAGTTTGAGAATTAAAGCCCACCAGCTGAGGATGGTGTTGCCCCAGATAGCCCAGAAAAGTCGAGATGAGTTCTCCTTCATCCATGGGGCGATCGGGCTGTCTGGGTAGAGTAGTCAGACGCAAATTAATCTCACCGTTGGTTTGCTGCTCTCGCACCACCGCTGAGACAGCCACCACACGGCACAGTGCTGTTTTGAGATGGGGCCGAGGTTTTTCTGCAGTGGCCCCAGCCTTAGCCCACATCACCTCAAATACCTCAGCATCCGATAGCGTTGCTGGCAGGCCATACACACGCCGTCCCGATGTTGGGTCAGGCACCCATTCCAAGTCAAAGGCGCATACGTGCCGACCAACGGATTTGAACATGGCTACCCCCTGAAAGTGCTAAAAACTTACCCAGGCTGTTGCCCGGATGCTGTTTCTAATATTCCCAAGGTGCTTAGCCTAGGGAACCTGCCAGGCGCGCTGGTGATAATCGTCGGGTTCGGGAAAAAGATCAACGGGTTCGCCATGGTGATGCCCGTGGTCATGGCCGTGCCCGTGGTTATGGCCATGACCTTGTGCGTGAGCATGCCCGTGGTCATGCCCGTGACCGGGCTGACCACCCCCGGCGGCAAGGCGAAATTTGCACATTTCGCAGTTCATTGCCACCTGGCCTAGATGAGTTTCGACTTCGCGATCGCGCAAAATCTGCATCAGTTGAGGATGGCTTCCCATCTCTGGCAAATAGCTCACCATCTGCTCTGGATAGGCTACCTGCTCCTGCTCACAGATACCCATAATTTTCTTGATCAGTACCCCTGTAAAGAGGAAGTAAGGCAGCACAATAATGCGTTTCGGCTCATACATCCGAGCGCGGCGAAATCCCTCTTCTAAGCGGGGATGGGTAATGCCGATAAAGCAGATTTCAACAGTTTTATAGCGGCTGCCCTCCCATACAATGCGGGCTAGCTTATAGACATCGCCGTTGGCATCCGGGTCGCTGGCTCCCCGGCCCACAAACAGCAGCACCGTGTCTTCGCGGGCAATGCTATTTGGGTTAAATCTAGGACTGTCTAGCTCCGCCAACCGCTCCTGCCAAAGCTGAATGATGGCCGGGGTAATGCCGAAGTGGCGACCGTAGTGAAAGGTTACCTGGGGGTGGCGCTGGCGAGCCCGATCCAATTCGTTGGTGACATCAAACTTGTTGTGGCGAGCGGCAAACAGCAAAATTGGCAGTACCGAAATGTCGGTGTAGCCCTTCTCCACACACAGATCTACTCCGTCTTGAATCGTCGGTTCTGTTAACTCTAAAAAGCAGGGAATTACGGGACGAGAGGTGTCGAGTTCTTGGTAGGCGGCAGCAAATTCTAGAACGCGATCGCGCCCCTCCGTATCTCGGCTACCATGGCCCACCAGCAGCAGCGGTCGCTGAGTCGGCAGCGGCGACCAAGTACCCATAGCGCTGGGCGAAAAATCATTGGGGGTAGTGATAATCGGTGCGATCGCCATAGGTGCTCAAAATGCCGCAGTGATACTAAATCTAACCCTCAGTCCAGCCTAACGATATCACTAGTGAAAATTTGGCCCACAGCAGCCTAGGAGCAAACGCTAACCTAGACCCAGTTCAACCCTCAAAGCCAAATTGACCGTTGGATAATTCAAAGCCAGGGGCAAAATGACTATAAAATCGCAGCCAGATAAAATTCAGTCTGCTTGGTTATCTTAGCCCAGGCCAGAGCATAGAACCATCCTGGGGGTGGGCATTACCACTATGGAAGAACTTACCAACGAAAAGCAGGAAACCTGGCGCGATCGTCTGCGCGGCCACTTAGATACCACCGACACGATGCCTGGGCGGGTAGTCAATGGCGCGATCGTGCTGCTGATCTTTCTATCAGCCGCCATTTTTGTCATTAAAAGCTACCCCATCTCTTCGGCCTTAGATGAATGGCTGGACGTTCTCGACTGGCTAATCGTGCTGGCGTTTACCCTCGAGTACGGTCTGCGCCTTTGGACAGCCCCACGCCCATGGCAGTATGCCTTTAGCCTCTACGGCCTGATCGACCTAATCGCCATTCTGCCCTCTTGGGTTGGCGTCTTTGACGTTCGCTTTCTGCGCTTTTTTAGGTCACTGCGAATTTTGCGCTTAGTGCGCATCTTCAACGACCGGCTCTGGTTCGGCCAAGTAACCAGCACCGACAGCCTAATCTTGATTCGCATTTTGCTCACCCTGGGAGCAATTATTTTTATCTACTCCGGCCTAATTTTTCAGGTCGAGCACCCCAGCAACCCCGAAGCTTTTGGCACGTTTCTAGACGCGCTCTATTTCGCCGTGGTCACGATGACTACTGTAGGCTACGGCGACGTTACCCCGATCTCAGAAACCGGGCGAGGGCTCACAGTGATGATGATTCTGACCGGCATTGCCCTCATCCCCGCTCAAATCAGCAGCTTGATTCGGCAACTGGGCAAAGTTTCCCAACCGCAGCACTTGCCCTGCCCTGGCTGCGGCCTCACCCTCCACGATGACGATGCCCAATTTTGCAAACGTTGCGGTACTCTTCTAGAGCCCTAGTTAGTTAAAGACCTTCAGTCGCGCTGTTCGCTCAGTAACAAACCATAACGATTATTGAAAAAACAAATATGCCTTTTACCGGATACGGTCTTTCCGGTACAATGACCACCCAAAAGCCCCGTCAGCCCAGTCCTCGGTGCTGGCTGCGCAGTTCATACGTTTTTGTCAGCCTCAGCCCTGAGTCTGTCTAGCCCATCTCAGTTAGGACGTTCCATGACTTCTGTGCTCCATCGCCCCACCGACGACGCCAAACTGTCCGATCTTCCTGAAGATGTCAGGGCTAGGCTGCAAGACCGCTTCAAGCTTGTAGTGCCCGCCCGCTCCGCCGCCGACCCCTCTCCTGCCCCCGTGCTCGACGCCGCTCCCCCCAAAGACCCAAATGTTCAGCCGATCGTTTCCCTCAACAACGTTGAGAAGGTCTACGCCAACGGCAGCAAGGCTCTGGCAGGTGTAAATCTAACCGTCAATCCCGGCGACTTTCTCTTCGTCACTGGCCCCTCGGGCTCAGGCAAATCGACCCTGCTCAAACTGCTCTACGGCTACGAACGCCCCACAGGCGGCAACATTCTCGTGGGCGATGAACCCATTTCTGAGCTGCGGGGCAACCGCTTAGCCATGATGCGCCGCCGTATTGGCGTCGTATTTCAAGACTATAAGCTGATTCCTAAGCGCACTGTGGCCGAGAATGTGGCCTTTGTGCTGTGGGCCCAGGGCTTTACCCGCAAAGAAATTCACCGCCGCCTCTGGCCCACTCTCAAAATGGTTGGTCTCCAGGGCAAAGCCCAGTGCTTCCCCGACGAGCTCTCTGGCGGTGAGCAGCAGCGGGTCAGCATTGCCCGTGCCGTAGTCAGCACTCCCCCGCTGCTGCTGGCCGACGAGCCCACCGGCAACCTAGATGCGGAGAACTCCCTTCAGGTGATCAAGATCCTCAAAAAGCTCAACTCCATCGGCATTACTGTCATCGTCACCACCCACGATGAGCATCTAGTCCGCATCTCAAACCACCCAGTGGTGCAGATTAAGAACGGTCGCCTGCATCACCTGCGCCGGTAGTTTACGTTCCTTAACATCAACAGGTGCGCCTTATCCAATCAATAGGATAATGATCAGAGCTAACATTCAGGCGGTTTTCAACCTAGGCCGCTGAATGACTTTGGACTCTGAGAGGAACGTGCTTTGGTCAGTACAGCCCCGTTTAAAACAGCAAAATCACAAGAAATTTTCTCCGCTGCCCAAAACCTCATGCCGGGCGGCGTTAACTCTCCGGTACGAGCCTTCAAGTCGGTGGGCGGGCAGCCCATCGTATTTGACCGCGTCAAGGGCGCCTATATTTGGGATGTCGACGGTAACCAGTACATTGACTATGTCGGCACCTGGGGACCTGCTATCTGCGGTCATGCCCACCCCGAAGTGCTGGCGGCTCTGGCAGCGGCCTTAGAGAAGGGCACCAGTTTTGGCGCCCCCTGCTACCTTGAGAACGTGCTGGCTGAAATGGTGATTCAGGCGGTGCCCAGCATTGAGATGGTGCGCTTTGTCAACTCTGGCACCGAAGCCTGTATGGCCGTGCTGCGGCTAATGCGGGCCTACACCGGCCGCAACAAAATCATTAAGTTCTCAGGTTGTTATCACGGCCATGCCGATATGTTCTTGGTGCAGGCGGGCTCTGGGGTTGCAACCTTAGGCTTGCCTGACTCTCCAGGGGTGCCCAAATCAGCCACCAGCGACACTCTTACCGCTCCCTACAATGACCTTGAAGCGGTTAAGGCCCTCTTTGCCCAAAACCCTGGGGAAATTGCTGGGGTGATTCTAGAGCCGGTGGTGGGTAACGCTGGGTTTATCACCCCCGATGGCGGCTTTCTAGAAGGGCTGCGAGAAATCACCCGCGAAAACGATGCGCTGCTGGTGTTCGACGAAGTGATGACCGGCTTCCGCATTGCCTACGGTGGGGCTCAGGCCAAATTTAACGTCACTCCCGACCTCACTACTCTAGGTAAGGTGATTGGGGGCGGTTTGCCCGTAGGTGCCTACGGCGGTCGTCGCGACATTATGGAAATGATTGCCCCTGCTGGGCCGGTCTACCAAGCGGGCACCCTATCGGGCAACCCCCTGGCCATGACGGCAGGCATCAAAACCCTGGAGCTGCTCCAGCGGCCTGGTACCTACGACGAGCTCGATCGCCTGACGAAGAAGCTCATCGATGGTCTACTTCAGGTGGCGCGGGATGCGGGCCATGCTGTGTATGGTGGTCACATCAGCGCCATGTTTGGCATGTTCTTCCATGCGGGGCCGATCAGCAATTTTGAAGATGCCAAGGGGGCTGACCTGGAGAAGTTTAGCCGCTTCCACCGGGGCATGCTGGAGCGCGGAGTTTATCTAGCACCATCGCAGTTTGAAGCTGGGTTTACCTCCTTAGCCCATACCGATGCCGATATTGACGCTACGATCGCAGCCGCTCGCGACGTGCTGACAGCTCTGTAAGCTGTTCTGTCGGTTCGTCACTCTGAGCGGTGACGAACCCCAGGACAATGAGCCTACCTAAAACTAAACCCCGAACTCCTCAAGAGTCCGGGGTTTAGTTTTTTCTAGAAAGACTTTTCTAGGGCTATGACATCGCTTGGATGATGTAGTCGAAATAGGGCTGAGCTTCAGCAGCGTCTTCGTCAGACAGCAGATTGAGGGAAGCCTCTTTCAGACAGCGAATGGCTTCAGCCATACCGGGCACGGGCACGTCTAGAGCGTTGTACATTTCGCGGACGCCTACGATGCCAATGGCCTCAATGGGGGTCTGATCACCCGCTAGCACACCGTAGGTGACTAGGCGCAAATACCAGCCGTAGTCACGAATGCAGAGGGCGCGCTGCTTTTGGCCATAGGCATTGCCGCCGGGGGCGATGAAGTCGGGCCGTCGCCGCCATAGCTCTCTGCTGGCCTGGTCAACAATCTTTTTCTCGTTCTCAGACAAGGTAGCGGCAATGCGGGTGCGCTGCTCGCCAGTCTTCAAAAATTCTTCGATGGCCTTGAGCTCGCCGGTGGTTGGGTAGCGCAGCTCGTCGTCGGCATTCAAAATAACTTGGCTAACAACAGACATAGTTAAAAATGACGGGATGACCTTTTTCCATAGATAGTTTAACGACTTGGGGGTCATCAGGGAAAGTTAAATTCTCATTTAGTTGCCAATGTCAAAGGCGCTCCAGATGGGTTAACTGAGACGACAACCAAGCTAAAACGTCCATTCTATGGGGAATTTTTAGGGATTGCTCAGTGTTCTTCTGGTGAGAATGTAGGGCGTTTTCGTAACGCTTTTGCAACAATTGGCTAGGTGAAAAGGTCAGCACGGGGGCGGAAGCGTTCGGTTTGGCGGAGCTCTTCGTAGAGGGCTTTTTCGCGCTCGCTTAGCCCCGTCGGCACCACTACCTCTAGCTCCACAATTTGGTCGCCCCGGCCTTCTTTGCCAACGGGGTAGCCCCGCCCCGGCAGCTGAAGGACTTGCCCAGTCTGCGCCCCCTGGGGCAGAGTGGTGCGCACGGGGCCATCCAGCGTGGGGATATCGATGGTGCTGCCCAGGGCAGCCTCGCTAGGGGTGATAGGCAGCCGGCAGTACACATCGTTGCCCCGAAGGGTGTAGAACGGGTGCGGATCAACCTGAATGCGCAGGTACAGGTTGCCACCGCCTACGCCCTGGCCTCGCAGGCGAATGCGCTGCCCGGTGACCATACCAGCGGGCATATTGACCTCTAGCGATCGCCCATCCTCTAAACGAATGCGCTCTCGCCCGCCCCGAAAGGCTTTTTCGAGGGGCACGGTGAGGTCGGCCTCGGCATCGCGGCGGCCGGTGCTGGTGGGCGGGCTGTAGGTAGCGGTGTTGGCAGGGTAGCCATCGTCGTCGCTAGCACTACGACGGGGCGGGCGACGGTTGAGGAGCTGGTCGACAAAGACGTTGAAGTCGGGAAATTCGCCAAAGCCAAAGTCTTCTAAGGAAATCCGCCCGCCGAAAAGATCGCTGACGACCGATTTGCCCTGGCCTTTCTTAAAGCCCTCCTGCTGCCAGTACTCGCTAAATTTCTCGTACTGAGCGCGCTTTTCGTCGTCGGAGAGCACGGTGTAGGCTTCGCTGAGCAGCTTAAATTGATCCTCTGCCGCCTGGTCGCCGGGGTTGAGGTCGGGGTGGTACTGCCGGGCTAGCTTGCGGTAGGCCTGCTTGATGTCGCTAAAGGTTGATTCTCTGGAAACCCCCAGAATGTCGTAGTAGTTCCGAAAGTTCTCCATGCAGGGTGGATGGGTGGGCGGGGTAGAAGAGTGGGGTGGGCGGGTAGGGGGTGGATGGTCTTGTTTGCCGATTCATCCCCCTACTTGGCAGGGTGAGGTGAAGGGTGGTTTAGAGCCACTCGTCGCGATCGCTCCAGTTGTCGCCGTCATAGCGGGGGGCAGGGCGGCGATTGTCTTGGCGTGGGGGCTCCGGTCTAGCAGCATCAGTCCTTCGTTCGAGGGGTGCGGACCGGGAGCGATTCTCTGGCGCTGGATTTTCAGCAGGGCGGTTCGACGTGGGCGGCCCCCAGAGGTCATCCTCCCAGCTGTTGTCTTGGCGAGGGGCAGCAGGGGCGGTATTGGATCGAGCTTCTGGTCTAGGCTCTGGCGGAGACGGGTTGCGAGCGTAAGGGTCATAGCCCTGATTGTCGTAGCTACGGTTCCCAGAGCGCTCTGCTCTGGCATCGCGATCGCCGGCATCGCCGTAGCCTGGCTCAGGGGGGCTAGGTCGGTCGTAGCGTGGGTCATCGTAGCCCGCTTGACCGTAGTCAGCATCGCTATAGCTGGGGCGAGCAGGTTCAGGGTTTTGCGTTCTGGGGGCGTCCTCTGCGGGGAATCGACCGTAGTCTTGCCCATAGTCTTGACGGCCATAGCTGGACTGGTCGTAGCCACGATAGTCGCCGGCAGCGGATTGAGTATCGCCTGATGGTCTGTAGTCTTGGCGATCGTAATCCTGGCGATCGTAGCCAGGTTGCCCATAGTCTTGGCGACCGTAGTCCGAGGCGGGGGGCTGGGGACGGCTAGGTTCTTGAGGACGGTCGTAACCATTGCCATAGCCCTGGCTGTCATAACCAGAGTTGCCGTAGCTAGAGCCGCCGCTGGGGCGTTCACTATACCCCTGACTGCCATAGCCCTGATCGCTGTAGCCTGGGCTGCCGTAGTTTGGGTTGTTGTAGCCCTGGCCGTTGTAGCCGGTCGTACCATAGGCACGGTTGTCGTAGGCTGGGCTACCGTAGCGTTGGCCGCCCGCTCCACCACGATTGTCGTAGTCCCAATCTTCATCCCAATTGCCCCAAGAGGTGGAGCCCTGGTAGCCGTAGTTGGGCCGCGCATCCAGGTCATCGTCGAAGGAGAAGGTCTTCTTCAAGGTATTGCCGATCTGGCCTAAAATACCGCCTTCAGGAGCATCTTCAGCTTCGTAGAGGTAAGCCTCGCGGTTGAGGTCGTAGAGTTCGTCTTGCAATTCGGCCTGGGCAATATCGATGCCGCGCTCGTCGCTTTTCTCGAGGTAGTCGCGCAGCTCTTGCACTAACCCTTCGATACGGCGACGGCGATCGCGGGCAAACTGCATGCCAAAGTCGAGGGCCACCTCCCGCAGCAGTCGCTCGGCCTGGAAAGTCAGCGCTTCGGCTCGGTTGCGCTTTTCAACTCGCTCGCGCTGGAGGCGATCGGTTTCAGCGAACTCCTCCGCCTCGCGGATCATCC
The DNA here is from genome assembly GCF_014695395.1 of Nodosilinea sp. FACHB-131. GTDB lineage: Bacteria > Cyanobacteriota > Cyanobacteriia > Phormidesmidales > Phormidesmidaceae > Nodosilinea. The sequence goes on along the minus strand of NZ_JACJOF010000016.1, from coordinate 33,068 downwards.
GCTGCACTTCGCCTTCTTCTAGATTAGAAGCGCCCTGCACGGTCAGACTCTGCTCGCGTCCAGTGGTCTTATCCATCGCCGACACCTGCAGAATGCCGTTGGCGTCGATGTCAAAGGACACCAACACCTGGGGCACGCCGCGCGGCGCGGGGGGAATGCCCATCAGCTTGAAGCGCCCCAGGGACTTGTTGTCAGCCCCCATCTCGCGCTCGCCCTGGAGCACGTGTACTTCCACTGAGGTTTGGTTGTTCTCAGAGGTAGAGAAAATATCCGATCGCCGCACCGGGATCGTGGTGTTGCGCGGAATCACCTTCTTCATCACGCCGCCGATGGTCTCTAGCCCCAGGGACAGCGACGTGACATCCAGCAGCATGATGTCCTGCACTTCCTGGGTGATGATGCCCGCCTGCACGGCAGCGCCCACAGCCACAGCTTCGTCAGGGTTCACATTCTGGCTGGGCTCGAGGCCAATCAGACCGCGCACCAGGTCCTGCACCATGGGCATGCGGCTGCCGCCCCCCACTAGCACTACCTCGTCAATGTCATTGGGAGTGAGGCCTGCATCGCTGAGCGCCTGCTTGAGGGGAGCGCGCAGAGCGCTGACCAGATCGCCACAGAGGCCTTCGAACTGCGATCGGCTCAGGCGTGTCTCGATGTGCTTAGGGCCTTCAGGGCTAGCGGTAATAAACGGCAGGCTAATCTCGGTGCTGGCCACGCCCGACAGCTCAATCTTCGCTTTCTCAGCCGCCTCAGTTAGTCGCTGTAGGGCCTGGCGATCTTTACGCAGGTCAATGCCTTCTTTTTCAAGAAACTCATCGGCCAGCCAGTCGACAATTTTGGTGTCGAAGTTGGTGCCCCCTAGCTGGGTATCGCCCGAGGTCGATCGCACCTCAAATACCCCATCGCCCACATCGAGAATCGACACGTCAAAGGTGCCACCCCCTAGGTCAAATACTAGGATGGTCTCGTTTTGCACCTGGTCGAGGCCGTAGGCCAACGCCGCTGCCGTCGGTTCATTCAAAATGCGCTTGACTTCCAGCCCAGCAATCCGCCCGGCGTTGCGGGTGGCCTGGCGCTGGGCGTCGTTAAAGTAGGCGGGCACGGTGATCACCGCCCCGGTCACCGGCTGGCCCAGGTAGCGGCTGGCCTCATCTGCCAACTTGCGCAACACAATGGCCGAAATTTCTTCAGGGGCAAAGTCTTTTTCGAGGCGGGGGCAGCGAATTTTAACGTTGCCCAGATCATCGCGGCGGATAGTGTAGGGCACTCGCTTAGACGATGGGTCAAGCTCAGCGTAGCGACGCCCCATATAGCGCTTAACGCTATAGAAGGTGTTTTGGGGATTGAGCACTGCCTGCCTACGGGCCATCTGCCCCACCAGCCGCTCGCCCTCCTTGCTAAAGGCCACCACCGAAGGCGTAGTCCGCATCCCTTCGGCGTTGGCAATAACTACCGGCTTGCCGCCCTCCATTACAGAGACCACGGAGTTGGTCGTACCCAGGTCGATGCCAACTACTTTTCCCATGCGCTCTGGCGTCTCCTTATCTGTCGGACTGCGTGCTCAATGAAGGTTAGCACCGAGGGGGCATCGCTTCTGCCAACCTACTTACATCAACTTTCTTAATGATAGTCTGTCACAGGCTGGCCTAGATTCTACCGCACGGCTTTTGGAGGCTTGGTTAGGGTAGAAAGGGAGCTGAGGGGAGTGATTGGATTATCGGTATCTCTGAGCCTGGGAATGGCCTAGACTGGAGCTATCTTGAGAGCGCTTAGCCTTCTTTGGTTTATGGTGCAGACGCGGCCCAGGTTCTATAGTTTTGAAGAGTATCTGGCCTACGACGACGGCACGGAACATCTTTACGAGCTATTTAATGGAGAACTGATCGAGGTGCCGCCAGAGTCGGGCTACAACACCAGCGTTGCTTTTTTTCTATCTATTCAGCTAGCGGCTCTGGTGGGACATTTGAGAGTAAGGCTTCACGGTCTAGAGCTTGAGGTCAGGGGCGAACCGAAGAATCGTTTTCCTGACCTGACGGTGATTCAGCCTGAACACATTGAGCTGTTGGCGAAGCGCAACACCATTCGCCTGACAATGCCACCCCCAGCGCTAGTGGTCGAGGTAGTCAGCCCTGGAGAATTGCAGTGGGAGCGCGACTATGTGGCCAAGCGTGCCCAGTACGAAGACTTAGGTATTTCTGAGTACTGGATTATCAACCCCCAAGATCGCACAGTGCTGGTGCTGGCGCAGCAGGATCAGGGGTTTGCCCCGGTAGGAACCTTTGCTAGAGAGCAACGGATAGAGTCAGCCCAGTTTGCCGTCACCCTAACCGCCGCTCAGCTTTTTGCGGCGGGGTTGCCAGAATAGGACGCCATAGTTAGAGGTGCAGTTGTAGTAATCGCCGATCGCGCCCTGCCCGCAGACTTTCAAAGACAATCCTTAGGGTAACCACCCTCTATGCGCATCAACCTGAATATTCCTGACGAAGTCGCCCAGTGTCCAACCTTTTCTAGGTCCGATTGGCTGCGGGAAATGGCAATTTCCCTGTTTGAGCAGGAGCGGGTTACCTTGGGCATCGCCAGCCAGATTGCAGGCATTCACCTGATGGAGTTTCAAAAAATCATCGGCAGTCGCGGCGTTTGTGCCCACTACGATGCCGAAGAATTTGCTGACGACATTAAAAACCTGCGCAGCCGGGGTTGGCTATGACCATTGTGAGCGATGCTTCATCCCTGGGCAGCTTGGCTCTGGTTGACTATCTCTGGCTGCTGGAGGCGCTCTACGGCACTGTGGTGATTTCAGAGGTGGTGGCGCAGGAGTTGGCAACGGCTAAAAATGCTCGCATTCAAGCGGTGCTGTCGGTCAATTGGGTTAAGGTGCAGGTGCCGACAGAGAGCGCGATCGCCCAGGTTCAGCAACAGGGCAAGCAGTTCGACCTGGGCGAAACCCAAACCCTGGCCCTAGCCCTCCAACTCCACGCCGACGAGTTGTTGATCAACGAGCGCAGAGGACGGCAGGTCGCCCAAGCGCTGGAGTTGTCAGCCATTGGCATCGTCGGCATTGTTATCGTCGCCAAGCAGCGGGCGCTGATTCCCAGCGTGCGGCGGGTGATGGATGCCCTAGTGGAGCTAGCTGGTTTTCGCATCAGCCACCAGCTTTACCAAAAGGTTCTTAAGTTTGTTGATGAAATCTAAGGCGGCAGCGGATAGGGTTTAGGGTTTGAGGTTCAGGGTTCAGGGCTGCACCTTAGACCTCAGACCGGCCTTAGACCTCAGACCGGCCTTAGACCCTGGACCTGACACCTTAAACCCGTCAGCCCCTGATACCCGGCAACTCCCCAGGTTCCCCATCAAAATGACAGAATCCCTAGGTACACTGTCTTTAATGCAATAGTCCCCCCGCTCCAGGTTTTGTGATGACGGCCACCGTTCCCGCTCTCTCCGCCCAGTACGACCCCACGCAGACCGAAACCAAGTGGCAGGCCCAGTGGGAAGAGAACCAGGTCTTTAAAGCCGACCCCGACCACCCCGGCGAGCCTTACTGCGTGGTGATTCCGCCGCCGAACGTGACCGGCAGCTTGCACATGGGCCACGCCTTTGAGAATGCGCTAATTGACACCCTGGTGCGCTACCAGCGCATGGCTGGGCGCAATACCCTGTGGCTGCCGGGCACCGACCACGCCAGCATTGCGGTGAGCACGATTTTAGATCGGCAGTTCCAGGCCGAGGGGTTGAAGAAGGAGGATGTGGGGCGCGATCGCTACCTGGAGCGCGCCTGGGAATGGAAGGCTGAGTCAGGCGGCACTATCGTCAATCAGCTGCGCAAGCTGGGCGTTTCGGTGGATTGGTCGCGGGAGCGCTTCACAATGGATGAAGGGCTCAATACTGCGGTGCTGACCGCCTTTACTCAGCTCTACGACGAGGAGCTGATCTACCGGGGCAACTACATGGTCAACTGGTGCCCCGCCAGCCAGTCGGCAGTGTCTGACCTGGAGGTGGAGCAGCGGGAGGTGGACGGCCATCTGTGGCACTTCCGCTACCCCTTTACCGACGGCTCGGGCTACCTGGAAGTGGCCACTACCCGGCCCGAAACTATGTTGGGCGACACAGCGGTGGCGGTCAACCCTAACGACGATCGCTACCGGGATATGGTGGGCAAAACTTTGACGCTGCCCATTGTCAACCGCGAGATTCCGGTGATTGCTGACGAGTACGTGGATGCGGAGTTTGGCACTGGCTGTGTCAAGGTCACCCCTGCCCACGACCTCAACGACTTTGCCATGGGCCAGCGCCACAACCTGCCCATGATCACCGTCATGAACAAAGACGGCACCATGAACGAAAACACCGCCCATTTTCAGGGGCTAGACCGCTTTGAGGCCCGCAGTGCGGTGGTGCGTCAGCTCGATAACGAAGGCTTTCTGGTACGCATCGAGGACTACCACCACACGGTGCCCTATAGCGATCGCGGCAAGGTGCCCATCGAGCCGCTGCTCTCCACTCAGTGGTTCGTCAAAATTCGGCCTTTGGCAGACAAAGCGTTGGACTATCTCGACAACCGCCAAGAGCCCAAGTTTGTGCCCGAGCGCTGGACCAAGGTCTACCGCGACTGGCTGGTCAACCTCAAAGACTGGTGCATCTCGCGCCAACTGTGGTGGGGCCACCAAATTCCAGCCTGGTACGCCGTCAGCGAAACCAACGGCGAAATCACTGACGACACTCCCTTTTTCGTGGCAGCCACCGAAGCAGAGGCTAGGGAAAAGGCCACCGATCGCTACGGCGAATGGGTGGAACTGGTGCGCGACCCCGACGTACTCGACACCTGGTTTTCGTCAGGCCTGTGGCCCTTCTCAACCATGGGCTGGCCCGACGAATCGGCCCAGGATTTTCAGACCTACTACCCCACTACCACCCTGGTCACCGGCTTCGACATCATCTTTTTCTGGGTGGCCCGCATGACCCTGATGGCGGGGCACTTTACCGACACTATGCCCTTCGAGACCGTCTACATCCACGGCTTGGTGCGGGACGAAAACAACAAAAAAATGTCGAAGTCGTCCAACAACGGCATTGACCCGCTGGTGCTGATCAACAAGTACGGCACCGATGCCCTGCGCTACACCCTGATTCGCGAAGTCACTGGGGCGGGTCAGGATATTCGCCTGGAGTACGATCGCACCACCGACGAGTCAGTTTCGGTGGAAGCTTCTCGCAACTTCACCAACAAGCTGTGGAATGCCTCCCGCTTCGTGATGATGAACCTGGGCGGGCAGTCTCCCGCCAGCCTAGGCATGCCCGATGTGGCCAGTCTGGAGCTAGCCGATCGCTGGATTTTGTCTCGCTTTAACCGAGTTGTGCAGAGCGTGCGCGGCAACCTCGACCAGTACGGCATGGGCGAAGCCGCTAAAGACCTCTACGAATTTGTGTGGGGCGATTTTTGCGACTGGTACATCGAGCTGGTCAAGCCTCGTCTACAGGGGGAAGGCTCGTCGAAGTTTACTGCGGCTCAGCAGACCCTGGCCTTTGTGCTCGACGGCATTCTCAAGCTGCTGCACCCGTTTATGCCCCACATCACCGAGGAGCTGTGGCACACCCTCAACCAGGTTGGCGACGACGAGTTTTTGGCCGTGCAGCCTTACCCCACGGCGCAGCCTGGCCTCATTGATGATGCTCTAGAGCAGCAGTTTGCCCTGGTGTTTAACACCGTGCGCACCGTGCGCAACCTGCGGGCTGAGGCGGGCATCAAACCCAGCCTGCGCATCGAGACCATTCTCGAAAGTGAGAGCGACGACGAGCGCCACATTCTGCAAGCCACCGCCGACTACATCAAAGACTTAGGCAAAATCGACACTTTGGTGATTTTGGGCGGAAAGCAGCCGGTTTCTACAGCCCACAGCGGTGAAACGAGCGCTACATCGCTGAATTCCTCAACGGAGCTGAGCGACAACCCAGTGGTGGCCGAAGGGCAAGGCTTCTGGCACAACCTGCTGCCCCTGCTTGACGACCCTCTGCACTACGGCGACTTGTTTTTTACCGCTCTGCGCCGTCCCGCTTTTACCATGCTTTGGATTTTGGTGGGTTTGGTGGCCCTCAAGTTTACGGGGGCGTTGGTGAGCGCGGTTGACAGCACCCCCATCTTTGGTGCCCTGATGGAGCTGGTGGGGCTGTGGGTGACGGTTAACTTTGTGCGGCAGAACTTGCTCAGCGGGGGCGATCGCGCCCGCCTCAATCAGACCTACCAGCAGTGGCGGCACAAGGTGCTTGACCCCGATATCGCAGCGCCAGCTCCCACCCCGGGCCTGCTGCCTGCGCCCGTGCCCCAAGAAGGCAGCGACGACGGTGCCCCCACCCCCCACGATGAGGGTCGCGACACGGTTAGAGGGGATGGGGAGCAGAACCAAAAGCTGTTTGCTGGGGTCACCGGCACCGTGCAGGTACTCATTCCTCTGACGGGCGTGGTAGATGTCGATGCCCTCAGAGCCAAGGTGGAAAAAGACCTGGGCAAGGTGGAGGCGGAGATCAACTCGCTCTCGGGGCGGCTGAGCAACCCCGGCTTTGTGGATAAAGCCCCCGCCGATGTGGTGCAGGGAGCCCGCAATTCCCTAGCCGAGGCCGAGGCTCAGGCGACAATTCTCAAGGCGCGGCTGGCGATGCTGTAAGGGGCAATGGGACTCAATCCTTTGACGGCAAAATCCCCGAACGATTTCCCCTGCCCCGGAAAGCCTTACGGAAGGCGCTACCGCAAAGGACTGGGAATTTTGACTGAGCCATAGGGCATCTCACCAAACTGGGCTCAATCTTTGCATGCGTACACAGAGCAGATTCGTTGCCCGAGTCAAAACTGGCTCAGAGGTACGAGCATTTTTAACCCTGGCGGTGCCCCTGGCCGGAGCCCAAGTGGCTCAGGCTGCCGTCGGCTTCGTCGACACCCTAATGATGGGGCGGCTGGGGGCCGAGACCCTCGCCGCTGGCGGCCTGGCGGCCATTAGCTTTCAGCTACTGCTGGCGGTGATCGGCGGGTTTGTGATGACCGTGGGGCCGTTGGTGGCTCAAGCCTTTGGGGCGGGTGAAAAGGATCAGGTTGAGGCGATCGCCCGGCAGGGGTTTTGGCTCTCGCTAGGGCTGAGTCTGCCGATGATGGCGGTGCTGAGCCAGCTCGATCGGGTGCTGCTGGGGCTGGGGCAGCCCGAGGCGATAGCCACCCTCACCACCCCATACTTTCAAGGAATTCTGTGGGGCGCGTTTCCGGCCCTGGCTTTTGCCATGCTGCGGGGCTACGCGGCGGCCCTGGCCGAGGCCCAGGTGGTGATTGTGATTGTGCTAGTGGGCACGGTCTTCAACATTGTGGGCAACTATGCCCTGGGGTTTGGCAAATGGGGCTTCCCGGCTCTGGGGCTGGGAGGGTTGGGGCTGTCTAGCGGGTTAAGCTACTGGCTGATGTTTGGGCTGTTTTTGCTCTACACCCTCAGGCACCCCAATTTGAAGGCATACCGCTTTTGGCGCGGGTGGCACCGAGTGCAACCTCGGCTAGTCGGTCGGTTGATGGGCATGGGGGGCGAGATCGCCGTCACCATCGCTCTAGAATTCAGCCTGTTTGCCGTGGTGACGTTTTTGATGGGGATACTCAGCCCTGAGGTGCTGGCCGCCCACCAAACCGTATACCAAACCATTTATCTAATCTTTATGGTGCCCTTAGGCATGTCCTACGCGACGACGGCGCGGGTGGGGCTGGCGTTTGGCCAGCAGGATATGAACGCGGCAAGGCGGGCGGGGTATGTGGCGATGGCGATCGCCGCTGCCTTTATGCTGCTGGCCACCCTGGGGCTACTGCTGTTTCGCCAGTCCATCATTGGCCTATATCTAGATCTGCGCGACCCGGCCAATGGCCCGGTAGTCGCCCTGGCCCTGCCGATGCTTTTTGTCGCGGCCCTGGCCCAGGTCACCGATGGCGTTCAGCGGGTCGCCTCGGGAGCGCTCTACGGGCTGCAAGATACCCGCATGCCCATGGTGCTCAGCGGGCTAGCCTTCTGGGGTGTGGGGCTGACCACGGGCTACCTCCTGGGGTTTTGGCTTGGCCTCGACGGGGTCGGGCTGTGGATTGGTCAGTCCATTGGGGTGGCCACCGCCGGCATCATTTTTGTGGTGCGCTTCCATCGTTTGACCGGCCCCACCCGGACGGTCTGACGGTGGCGGAGCAAAAGATCCAGGGCCATGGTGAGCCAGGATCAGTAGATCACAAACACGTTTTCTTGCCATAATCCAGCCCACCCTGCGGGAAGCAAGCTACACCCTAAATCCCTCTCTCAAGCTGGGAGAGAGACTTTGAAGTCTAGTTCCGTCTCCCCTCTCCTTCCTGGGAGAGGGACTGGGGGAGAGGGTTAGCAAGGCCTTTGTGATCTACTGAGGATAGTTTATGGACGTGCGGTTTCGTAGCGAATGAGGCGACGAATGGTGTCTGTAGAAACATTCAGCCGCTGCGCCATTTCTGCCTCAATGGCCGATGGCGATCGCAGCGGTAGGTAAAAGTCGAGGGTGCGAGGCACCGGCTTCACCACAATCACCTCAACCCGAGTCGCCCGGCGATCGCCCTCAGCAGCCGGATCCTGACCATCGTTGTCGATGACAGCGCGAATGCTGAGAATGCCTTCGTCCTGCGCCGCTGCATTGGTCGCCAAGACCAGAGGAGCGATCGCCCGGCCTGCCACCCCCAGGTAGTGATGAGTCCAACCATAGCCAGCCAGCCAAAATGTGGCCCCCAACAGCCCCAGGGGTAGCCAAAACTCAAGGCCAGAGTGAGTAAGGAGACGTTTGAGCGCAGGCATAGGCGATGGGGAAAATTGGGAAGTGGGTAATGTAGGGGATGATTCTCAAGCTTAACGTCACCAGCATCACATCCACCCATCTACCCGTCCACCCGCCCACTCATCCACCTGCCCATCCACCCCTCTCCTCCTCACACTTCCCTTAGGTAAACTAATTAATGGTAAACAGCAGGTTAAGCTAGCAAAGCGAGATTTGTAGCCCTGACAACACTTGCTGCGTTATCCCAATAGGTGCCAACCCACAGCCAGCTAGAACAAGCCCTGTAGGCCCTAGGCACCGAGCCCTGACAATGCCCTCGCTAAGCTCGTGCGACACCTGACTCGCACCCATCAAAGGCAAGTGCGATCGCTTCAGCATTCGTGAACTCCGCACCTAAGCCCGTCTTATTCCATCGACTCACCTCCCATTCACTTGTCTCCCCATATCCCCATGTTTACTCGCAGCCGCAAACATCTTACCCAGTGGCTCATGCTGACTATGGGCAGCGTTTTTGTGGTGTTTGGCGGGCTGCTCTACGTGATTGAGGTAGAGCGAGAACTCAACAAACTCGACCAGCAGCTCTACCGCGAAGCGGAGCTAATGATCAGCAGCGGCGGCGCCGACTCGTCGCCTAACCCGGCCTACCCCGTGCAGTTTCAGATCAAAACGGTGCCGCTGTTGGGGGGCAGCACCCTCAGCATTACCTCGGATCTGGTCTACGCCCGCTGGTACGACACCAACAACCATCTGCTGATGTTTTTTGGACCCTTGTCGGGCGATCGCCGCGACGTTCAGCCTGGCTATAAGACTCTGATCCACGAGGGCCAACGCGTGCGCCAAATGACGGTGCCCATTGAGTCGGAGGGGCAAACCCTGGGCCACCTAGAACTGGCCACTACCCTGGTGCCGGTGGAAACCGCCCTCAACCAAGTTCGACTGGTTTTAAGCCTGGGCCTGCCGGTGGGAGTGGGCCTGATTGGGCTGCTGAGCTGGTGGTTCGCGGGCCAGGTGATGCGGCCCATTCAGTTGTCGTACCAGCGATTAGAACAGTTTAGTGCCGATGCCAGCCACGAGCTGAGGTTGCCCATGGCCGCCATTCTCAATCAGGCCGAGCTGGGGCTGATGACGGCTTCGCCCCAAGAGCAGGTGGCGCGGCTCCAGCACATTGCCGAGCTGGCCCAGTCGATGGGGCGGCTGATTAACAGCCTGCTGGTGCTGGTGTCAGCCGATCGCTGGCCGGGCACCCAGCGGTGTAACCTCACCCTCTTGGTGAAAGACCTCGCCCGCGAGTATCAGCTTCAGGCCAAGGCTAAGGGGCTTTGGTGGCGGCTAGAGCTGCCCCAGGCCCCCCTCTGGGTCAATGGAGACGCCAATTTGCTCCGGCAGGCGATCGCCAACCTGCTCAGCAATGCCTGCCGCTACACCGCTACCGGGGGAGAGGTCGCCCTCTCCCTCAGCCACCGCCTCGACCGGATTATTATTACTGTGCAAGATAGTGGCATCGGCATTCCGGCGGCCGATTTGCCCCGCGTGTTTGACCGCTTTTACCGGGTTGACAAGACGCGATCGCTCGACACCGGCGGCTTCGGGCTAGGGCTGGCGATCGCCCAGCAAATCGTTCAGGCGCACCAGGGCAAACTGACTGTAGTCAGCACCGAAAACCAGGGGTCAACCTTCACCATTACCCTGCCGTTACTCCTGCCCGCCAGCGACCAGGGGCAACCGGCTTCCCCGCAGACCTCGGGCCACAAGGCGAGGTGTTAGACCCAACCCTACACAGATCTTTCGTCGGCCAGATTACTCCGGCAAATGTCTGAAACCCTCGTTCTACCGTTGACCGTCAAAAACTGTCCGGAGTGTTGTTCCTATGATCTTTAGTCGCAAAGTAGGGCTAGCGGCGTCTCTGCCCATGGTTTTGGCGATCGCAGCCTGCAATGGCGGCTCTTCTCCTACCGCTGACACCACCCCCAAACCTGCTCCGATGTCCGCTGGCGACGGCAGCGGCACCACTATTCCGATCGGCGGTGCTGGGGCGACCTTCCCCGCGCCGATTTTTCAACGCTGGTTCGACGCCTATAGCCGACACGTGGACTTCGATGTGCAGGTTAGCTACCGGGCTGTGGGCAGTGGCGCTAGCCTGGAGCAGTACATTGCCGGCACCGTAGACTTTGGCGCGTCTGAAGCCCCTATTACCGCTTCCGCAGAGCGCACCCAGGCTTTCGTCGATGCCTTTGGCTACAGCCCCATTCAGGTGCCGATAACTGGCGGTTTTCTATCGTTCTCCTATAACCTGCCTGGGATTGGTGATCGAGAACTACGCCTTTCCCGCGAGGTCTACTGCGGCATCGTCACGGGCGAAATTACCCAGTGGAGCGACCCTGCGATCGCAGCGATCAACCCCGATCTAGAGATACCTGACCTGCCCATCACCTGGGCTCACCGCTCTGACGGTTCGGGTACCACCTTTGTCTTTGTCAACCACATTGACACCGTCTGCGACGGCTGGACAGGCGGCGTTGGCACCTCCGTTGACTGGCCCGTGGGCATTGGCGGCCAGGGCAATGAGGGGGTAGCCGCTACGATTCAGCAAACTGAGGGCGCGATTGGCTATCTGTCCTACGCCTATGCTGCCCTCAAGGGCATCGATTCAGCGCTGGTAGAAAACAACGCTGGCAACTACGTCGAGCCCTCCCCCGAAACCGCAGGCAATGCCCTGCTCGATGAAGCGATACCGGACGACTTTGCCCTGCTTGTTCCCGACCCCACTGGCGAAAACGCCTACCCCATCGTCGGTCTAACCTGGATTCTGCTCTATAAGAACTACGAAGACGCAGCCAAGTGGAACGCCATGCGCGACGTGTTTGAGTGGTCCCTCGGCCCCGAAGGCCGCGCCATTGCTGAAGAGCTGCTCTATGTGCCTCTGCCTGAGCCTTTGGTGGAGCGGATTCAAGAGGTGTTTGATACCGTTAACGCGGGCTAATTTAGACCCCATTGCCTTGGGGTACCCCGCCCAGGCGAGGCGCTCTAGCTAACGTTTGCTGCGGCCTTTTGGTCCCACGAAATCAGCCTTCGAAAAGCTGGATCAAAGGCCATCCGCCCCATTGCGTTGTAGGCCTGAGTTGTTGCGCCATGGGCGCACCGGGAGTCTAGGCCCATGTCGCTAAGTTTGGCTAAGCACCCCCAGGAAAGACGGGTTTAAAGCACAATTAATCTACTCCCCTCCTCCAAGGTCATGGTTCAGAATCTCAAGTTTGATGCGGTCAGCGATCGCCTGCCACCCCAAAACATCGAGGCCGAAGAGGCCATTCTGGGCGGTATTTTGCTCGACCCTGAAGCCATTAACCGGGTGATGGAGATTCTCACCCCCGACGCCTTCTACATCGGTGCCCACCGGGATATTTATAAGGGGGCGCTGGCCCTCCACGCCAAGGGGCAGCCTGCCGATCTGATGACGATCGCCGTGTGGCTGAAGGACAACGGCAAGCTCGAACAGGTGGGTGGCCAAACCCGCTTGGCTCAGCTGGTCGATCGCACCATTAGCGCCGCCAACATTGACCAGTACGCCACCCTGGTGATGGACAAGTACACCCGCCGCCTGCTGATTCAAACCGGGGGCGAAATTTCTCAGCTGGGCTACGACACTACACTGCCCATTGAGAATGTGATGGATCAGTCGGAGCAGCGGCTGTTTGGCATTACCCAGTCGCGGCCCCAGGGGGGGTTGACCTCCACGTCCGATATTTTGATTGAGACGTTTTCAGAGATCGAGCAGCGATCGCTCGGTGTTGTGCTGCCCGGCATCCCCTGCGGCTTCTATGACCTAGACGCCATGACCCAGGGTTTTCAGCGTTCTGACCTGATTATCGCCGCTGCCCGTCCGTCAATGGGAAAGACCAGCTTCGTGCTCAATATAGCTCGCAATATCGCTGCTTTACAGAAGCTTCCTGTAGCTATTTATAGCTTAGAAATGTCTAAAGTGCAGCTGGTCTATCGCCTGCTCTCTAGCGAAGTGGAGATGGAGAGCAGTCGCCTGCGCACCGGACGCATTGCCCAGAACGAGTGGGAAAAACTGGGCCACGCCATCAGCATTCTCTCCCAGATGCCGATTTTCATCGACGATACCCCCAGCATTTCAGTGACCGAGATTCGCTCTCGCTGCCGCCGCCTCCAGGCCGAGCAGGGCGGTGCCCTGGGGCTGATTTTGATCGACTATCTCCAGCTGATGGAGGGTGGCGGCGACAACCGGGTGCAGGAACTGTCGAAGATGACGCGATCGCTCAAGGGTCTCGCCCGCGAACTCAACGTACCGATCATCGCCCTCTCCCAGCTCAGCCGGGGCGTCGAATCGCGCACCAACAAGCGTCCAATGATGAGCGACCTACGGGAGTGCGTCACTGGCGATACCCTGGTTGTCCTCGCAGACGGTCGACGAGTACCGATTCAGGAGTTGGTAGGCAGCACCCCAGACGTGGTGAGTTTAGATGAACAGGGTAAGTTGACCCAGGCTCAGGCCGACTTAGTTTGGCAGGTGGGTACTCGCCCAATTTATGAGTTGACCACAGCCAGCGGACGCAAAATTCGCGCGACTGAAAAGCACCGACTCTATACCCTCGATGGCTGGCAGCGATTAGAGCAGTTGAAGAAGGGGAGCCGTATTGGTGTGGCTCAGCATCTGCCCGAACCTGCTGTTGCCGAGACCTGGCCTGAGTTAAGGCTGGCACTACTAGGGCAGCTAATTGGCGATGGTAGCTACCTCAAGGGGCAGCCCCTTCGATACACCACCAGCTCCGAAGACAATAGCCAGATCGTCAAATTAGCTGCTGAGCAAGAATTTGGCTGTGAGGTAAAGCGCTACAGGGGCAGAGGGCAGTGGCATCAGCTTTTGATCTCTGGTAACGGCAATCGCTGGCGCCCTGCCGGGGTAAATTGTTGGTTACGGCAGCTTGGCATCTTTAACCAGCCTTCTCGGGAGAAACGCATTCCTGCCGAAGTGTTTCAGCTCTCCAATCAGCAGGTCGGTCTTCTCCTAAAACACCTGTGGGCGACCGATGGCTGTATCTCTGTACGGAAGGGCAGAGGGGGAGATGCCGTATTCTTCTCCACCAGCAGTGAGGGCTTGGCCCGCGATGTTGCCGCTCTACTCCTAAGGCTCGGCATTTGGGCCTCCGTGTTTTGGCAGCCAAGTCAGTGCTTTACCGTCAACGTTCAGGGTAGCGTCAACCAGCTGAGGTTTTTAGCTCAGGTTGGGGCTTTTGGCCCTAGGGTAGAACCCGCTGCTGCTCTACGGCTCAAACTTGAGGGCATCGTCTCAAATCCCAACCGAGACACCTTGCCCAAGGAAGTTTTTGATCGAGTCAAAGCTGATATGAGAGCCCAGGGCATTAGTCAACGCCAAATGGCAGCCTTGCGAGGCACCTCCTACGGCGGGACATCACACTTCAAATTTGCTCCTTCTCGGCAAACACTCCTCAGCTACGCAGAGATTCTGGCCAATGAATCCCTTAAGGAAATTGCCGCAGCAGATATTTTCTGGGATGAAGTGCTTTCTATTGAGCCTGCGGGGGAAGAACCCGTGTATGACCTGACTGTACCGGGGCCTGCTTCCTGGCTAGCTGACGGCATTGTGTCCCATAACTCGGGTGCGATCGAGCAGGACGCCGACCTGATTATGATGCTCTACCGCGAAGAGTATTACGACCCCGACACCCCCGATCGCGGCATTGCCGAGATCATCATCACCAAGCACCGCAACGGCCCCACCGGCACTGTCAAGCTGCTGTTCGAGCCGCAGTTTACCCGCTTCCGCAACCTGGCTACACCGGGGATGTAGCGGTTGCCGCTGGGCTGGCCTTAAGCCGATGGAGAGCGTTGGGCGTAAACTCCACTGGGAGTTGTGGCACCCAACCTCGGGGGCTTATATTTTGCTCCTTTGAGAGGTAATGTAGCGATCGCGCAGCCTCTCTTTTAGAGAATCGCGACTCAACCTTAGGAGACCTCCCATGGGCGACATGATTAGCTTTAATCGACCCGATGGCCAATCGTGCCAGGGCTACTACGTCGAGCCAGCCAGCGGCAGCACTGCCCCCGGCATTGTCGTGATTCAGGAGTGGTGGGGTCTGAACGACCAGATTAAGGGCGTGGCCGACCAGCTGGTGCAGCAGGGCTACCGGGTGCTGGTGCCCGACCTCTACAAAGGCGAAGTCACCGTCGAAACCGCCGAGGCCGAGCACCTGATGGGCAACCTCGACTTCGGCGATGCCGCTACCCAAAACATTCGCGGTGCGGTGCAGCACCTCAAGGCCGACAGCCCCAAGGTGGCGGTGCTGGGCTACTGCATGGGCGGCGCGCTCACCGTGCTGGCCGCCGTCTATGTGCCCGAGGCCGACGTGGCGGTCTGTTGGTATGGGGTGCCGCCCGCTGAGGCCGCCGACACCCGCACGATTTCGATTCCCTTTCAGGGGCATTTTGCCGAGCAGGACGAGTTCTTTCCACCTGACCAGGTGAAGGCCTTTGAGGCGCGACTCCGGGAGGGCGGCGTGAACTATGAGTCTTACTGGTATGACGCCCACCACGCCTTTGGCAACGAAAACAACGACATCCACGACCCCGAGGCCACGAAACTAGCCTGGGAGCGATCGCTCACCTTTCTCGCCACCCACTTGGCCTAGCAGTCTGCCAAGCCAAAGGTGATGGGTGAGTAGGGGTTCAAGGTTTAGGGTCTTAGGTTCGTGACCTGCCTTGAACCCGACACCTTAAACCCTCAACCCCAGTTCCTAGGGTTGGTCTGGATCAATCCCCTGGGCACGGAGTAGGGCGGCTAGGCGATCGGCCCGCTGTCGCTCTGTCTCAGCTCGCTGGCGTTCGATCTCAGCTCGCTGGCGCTCTGTCTCGGCTTGTTCAGAACTCCAGAGCAGCAGGTTGCCCTCGGCATCCCACCAGCGCAGCCAGTTGAGGGTTTGGGCCAAGCGTTCTCCTGGCCAAACCCCTAGAAAAAGGTCTAGTGACGGAATCCAAAAGCGGCCTTGGTCATTGGGGAGTTGGGATACGTAATGCCCCGCTTCTAGGCACCGTACTTCGAGCTTGGCAACCGCTGGATCGTAGATGACGTAGGTGGGGATTCGCAAAATTTGCTCATAGATGTAGAGCTTGCCGTAGGGCTGAGTGGTTCGAATCGACAGCTCACCATTGTCTGCCGCTGAAAGAAACTCCATAACCACCGCTACGGGGTCGCCTTCCAAGTGGGGGGTGTAGCTGCGGCGAACTAACTCTGGAGGGTAGGGGTTGACCCGAGGCACGTAGAACCAGTCGGGTGCTTTGACAACAATTTCACCGTTCATTCTGACCACCAAACCGAAGTTGGAGCCAATTAGCATCTCAGACCGAATTCGCTGGGCCGCTCCTAGGGCATCGGTGAGGGCGGCGGCTAGGGGCGGCTGTTGAATGTTTTCCGCCGGATCGTCGGGCAGTACAAAGTCGGCGGGCAGGGGGGGCCAGTGCGGGGCTGAGCTTGAACCATGGTCGCTCCTCAAGCAAAACCGTTTGCGGCTGTTGTCTGTTTCTATCCTAATCTGTCGCTTCTTTGCTGCTGGATGCAGGCTGCTCCAGCCATACGAAATCCGATTTGGTAAACCCCGATTCCTGATCAGGAACTCCGTAGGTTTGCATGCTATGCCCCTACAAACCGAGGGTATTTATTCGGGATTTCGCATCAGACCGGCTATTCCATAATTAGGATTACGCCCTGCACCTGCTTTTTGGCGTTTACCAGAGGGGTGCAGGTAATGTGGCAGCTCAGGCTGCGGCCCTTGCGGTTGACGGCCTCGATGGTCAGCTCGACGGAGCCGACGCCGGCTGAGGTTAGGCAGTCGCGAATGGGCTGGCGCAGCTGCTCTACCGGCAGACCCATATCTAGGTTGAGGAAATATTGGCCGACGACTTCTTCAGGGCGCAGGCCCCAGAGGTCTTCGGCTTTGTTGTTCCAAATTTGCACTTGCAGGTCGCGGTTGACCACCGCCACGCCGCCCTTGAGGCTAGTGAATACACATTCTAAAAACGTGTTGCTTTGATTGAGGTCGCCGCTGCTGCGCTGGAGTTCTTCGTTGAGGGTTTGGAGTTCTTCGTTGGCCGATTGCAGTTCTTCGTTCATGGTTTCCAACTCTTCGTTGGTGGATTGCAGCTCTTCATTGGTGGTTTCTAGTTCTTCGTTGGTGGATTGCAGCTCTTCATTGGTGGTTTCTAGTTCTTCGTTGGTGGATTGCAGCTCTTCGTAGGCCATCTCTAGTTCTTGGTTGGCGTGCTCTAGCTCGGCCTGCAACCGTTTGAACTGGGTAATATCGACAAAGCTAATGCTGGCTCCGAGAATGGCGCTGTCGCTGCCAAACAGCGGGGTGATCTGCACCTCGAAGAAAATAGAATCACCTCGAGGATTTTGCCAGGCGACATCGGGCAGGTTGACGGTGCGGCGGCGTTCGTAGGTTTCTTCTAGGCAAGAGCGCAGCTCTACGGGGCGGTAGGAGAGTTCTAAATCTTGCAGGGGGCGGCCGATATCCTGCTGGGAGAGACCAAAGAGCACCTTGACACGCTGGTTGGCCAAGACCAACACGCCGTTGTGCTTGAGCACAATGCGGGCCACCGGGCTGACGTCAAAGGCGGTCTCTAGCAGGCGGAGCTGGTCGGTCAGGTCATCGGCAGTGCCTTCGTGACCGGTTTGAGCCATAATCAGCAGGCGATCGCGCCCGCTCAACTGAGGCACCTTGGTAAAGATGCGCCCCTTTAGCTGCACTGGGCTAAAGAGTTTGCTGTGGGTGAGCAGCATTTCGGCTTTGCCTAAGAACAGATAGCCATTGTCATTGAGGGCAAAGTGAAACCGGGTCAAAATTCGAGCCTGGGTTTCAGCGTTGAAATACATCAACGTGTTGCGGCACAGCAGCAGGTCAATCTTGGAGATCGGGGCATCTTGAACCAGGTCGTGGCGGCCAAAAATGACCGATCGCCGCAGCTCTTTGCTAAAGGTGTAGATTTCGTCTTTGTAGTCAAAAAATGTGCTGAGCTGAATCTCTGATAGGCCGTCTATCTTGTGGCCAGAGTAGGTGGCCTGGCGCGCCGTTGCCAGAGCGTCTTCGTCTAGATCGGTGGCATAGATTTTGACTCTGGCCTGAAACTGCTCAAGGCCCAGCAGCTCTGCCAGCATTATGGCAATGGAGTAGGTTTCCTCGCCGGAGGCGCAGCCAGCGCTCCAGACTCGGATGGGCTCGGTTTCTGCCTTGGAGCGAAAAATTGCCGGTAAGACGTCGGTGCGCAGGGCATCCCAGCTGGTGGAATCGCGAAAAAATGCGGTGACGTTGATCAGCAGTGTGTTGAACAACTGCTGAAATTCATCGGGATGCACCTCTAAATAGTCGATATAGTCACTAAAACCGGTGACACCGACTGTCTGCATGCGGCGGGTGACGCGCCGCATCAGGCTGGGCCGCTTGTAGCCCGTAAAGTCAAACCCCCGAGTGCTGCGAACGTAGTCTAATAAAGTTCTAAAGGCGGCATCGTCAGAATTTTCTAAATTTGAGACCACAGACTACATCCTTGCTTGCTGCACCAGGTTGATCAGGGTTTGGGGAATGGTCTCTAGGGGCAAAACCCAGTCTACCTGGCCGGTATCAATGGCCGTTTGGGGCATGCTGGCCACATTGGCGGTGGCCGGATCTTGCACAATCACCCGACCGCCGTGCTGCTTAATGGCCTGAATGCCGGCAGCGCCATCCCGACCATAGCCGGTTAGAACGACGGCGATCGCCCGCTCCCCAAAGCGCTCTGCCACCGATACTAGAGTACAGTCGGCGGCGGGCCGAGAGTAATTTACTTTGGCGGTGTGGGTCAGGCGCAGGGTGCGACCGGCCCCAATCAGCAGATGGTGGTCGGGGGGGGCTGTGTAAATCGTCCCGGCCTGCAACAACTCTCCGGTTTTGGCGTCTTTGACGGTGAGCGACGTCATAGGCTTTAAGACTTGGGGCAGCAGGCTAGCCATGTTGGGGTCAAGGTGAATGACCAGGACAATGGCGGCGGCAAAATCGGCGGGTAGCTGGGGCAGCAGTTGCGCCAACGCTTTGATGCCCCCAGCGGAGGCCGCGATCGCCACGATGTCAAACCGCGCCGCTGAAGATGGCACCGAGGACGGCGAAGCGTTCATAGGGTTTTAGGCCAATAGCCCAGTGTCTGGTCTAGCATGACGGCGAAATGACGACCTAGGCCTAACCAGGGCAAACAATAGACTGTGGTAAGGCACGGCTCAACTTCGAAAGGGTTGGAGCGCGATCGCCAGTTCCGCCAAGCAGCTAGCAAAGGGGTACAGATGCCCACCTCTGAATCAGTTTAGACTCGTTCTGCCGCCAGAGACAGCGCTCTAATTTTAGTTAATTAAATGAAATAAACAGTCACGTTGATTTCGTCTCTCTTCTATCCAGAGGTCGATGATTCCAGCGGCTTATTTAGAAAAAGTTCTGCTTCCCAAACGAAAGTAAAGATTTCCTTAACCTCTCTTAAAAGAAAGACTTTTAACTGTCTCTTTGACAGGAGTAGGAAGAATTAGTCGGCAGTTAAAGCTACAGAAAATCGCTGTTAAAACGCCCGCTTAGATGCTTAGAAAACGTGTTTACCCCGTCTAAAAAGGCTCAGGAATAGTGTCTCCTTGAAGATGAATTTCTTTCTGATTGAGAATTAGCTGCCTGACGAGGCGAGCGTCTTCTTCAGCCTCCCGAGCCCGTTTTAAAAACTGTTCGGCTGATTGGGTTCGATTTTGCTGATGGGCGTGGGCCATCAGCCGGCGAGACAGGGCGGCTCGCTCTTCGATCGCCCGCACCGCCGTCCACAGGGCGCGCTCTAGGTTTTCACCGTGGAGCGTCATCAAACTGTCGAGGGAGTAGGCGTGGCCGATGTGGCAGCGAAACCGCAGCAGACTGTAGGCGTCCCGCAGTTCCCACAGCACGCCACCACAGTCGGGGCAGGTGAATGGAGAGGCAGCGTTGGGTCGCTGGCCCTCTTCGGCGGCGGCTTTCTCTTCGGCAACAATTTTCTCTTCGGGTACGAGTGGATTACTGGTCATAGGAGATTCCTGCGTAATAGGAGATTCCTGCGTAATAGGAGATTCCTGCGTAATAGGAGATTCCTGCCTGGCGTCTGCCACTAAATCCACAATGTGGTTGGCTAGAGCGGTAATTGGCAGCACTTGATCGACGGCGACATGGGCGATCGCATTTTCAGGCATGCTTCTAAACATCGCCTCGTCAGGGTCTTGCACGAGGGCGACCCCGCCCTCGGCCTTAATCACCTGTAGACCATTTGTGCCGTCGTCTAACATGCCCGTGAGCACCACCCCCACGGTGTAGGGGCCATGGGCCTGAGCCGCCGAACGAAACAGCACGTCGATGGCGGGGCGATGGCCGTTTTCCCTAGGGCCTCGGTTCAGCTCTATGGTGCCGCGATGAACCAGCAGGTGATAGTCGGGCGGGGCCACATAGATGCGCCCTGGCTGAATGGTTTCGCCGCTGTGGGGATGGGCGGCGGGCAGGGTTTTGGCACGGCTAAGAATATCAGGCAAAAAGCTCACACTACCAGCCGGAAAATGGACTGCTACAAAAACCGCGGCGTTGAGCTGAGGGGGTAGTTGTTCAACTAGCTGCATCAACGCTTCAACTCCACCGGCTGAAGCACCAATGACAACAACACGACAATTGGTCATAATCTGCTCCTACCAGCGGCGTCCACAAACAACTAGTTCAACAGTTTCTCCAAATTCAAAGCTTAACTAAACCGTCGCAGATCAGCATCTCCCCTGGGCCTGTATATGGTTAGACCGCTAGCCTTTGAGGGCCGCCGTTTTGCCGAGGGCGCGATCGCCCAAAATCACCCTCTGGAGAGATAAAAATTGTCAACCCGTGCCCGCAGCATTAGCATTAACAGGAGCGAGCAACCTTGACCTGACGCGCTAAAACGCCGAAATTTGGAGAATTTATGAAAGTTTTGGTCGTCTACTATTCTATGTATGGCCACACCCTGAAGCTGGCCCAGGCGGTGGCCGAGGGCGCGGGGCAGGTGGCCGGGGTAGAGGTGGTGTTGCGCCGGGTGCAGGAGTTCGACGCTGTCAACCAAATCATTGACCAAAACGAGGCCGCCCGCGCGGTGCGAGAGCAGCAGCAGCAGATTCCGGTATGCACCGTAGACGACCTCAAACAAGCTGACGGCGTGGTGTTTGGCTCGCCCACCCGCTACGGCAACATGACCGCCCAGATGAAGCAGCTGTTTGACTCAACCGCCAGCCTCTGGCTCAACGGCGACATGGAGGGCAAACCTGCCGGGGTCTTCACCGCCACCGCCTCGACCCACGGCGGCCAGGAAACCACCCTGCTCACCATGATGGTGCCCCTGCTGCACCTGGGCATGCTCGTGGTGGGCGTGCCCTACTCAACCGCCGGCATGATTCACACCGAGGCCCGAGGCGGCACCCCCTATGGGGCCAGCACCATCACCGGTGGCCAGGGCGAACTCCAGCCCCAGCCAGAAGATTTGGCGATCGCCCGCACCCTGGGGCAGCGGGTAGCCGAAGTCACCACAAAAGTGCGCGGCTAGCGCTCAGCGGCAGATGGCGGGGGTCTCTTGGCTGGGGCTGACGCTCTGCGGTAGTTCAATGGTGAACTCACTGCCCTGGTCTAGCTCGCTGTTGACGGTAATCGTGCCCTGCATGACCTGCACCAACGCATAGACAATGGCCAGCCCCAAGCCGGTGCCTTTGGCGGCGCTGCGAGCGTCGTGCACCTGCCAAAACTCTTGAAAAATGTGGGGCTGATCTTCTAGGCTGATGCCGCAGCCCGTGTCTTTGACCTGTAGCAGCAGTCGGTCGGCGGGCAGGGGGTCCAGGCTCACCACAATTCGCCCGGCATCGGTAAACTTAATGGCGTTGGAGATCAGGTTGGTCAAAATTTGCCGCAGCCGGTTGCGATCGTTGACCACCACCACGGGGCGATCGGGCAGGTCTGCCTCTAGAGTCAGGGCCTTTTGGTCGGCCAACGTGTCCAGTTCGTCTATGGTGGTCACAATCAGGTCGGTCAGGTCAAAGCGTTCGAGCTTTAGCTCAACCTGGTCTGCCCGCAGCCGCGAAAAATTGAGCATGTCTTCAATCATGCCGAGCAGGTGCTGCCCGTTGTGAAAGATGCGCTGCACCATCCTGACGGTTTTAGAGTCGCGCTTGGGGTCAAACTGCGCCATCAACACCTGAGAAAACCCCAAAATGGCGTTCATCGGCGTTTTGAGCTCGTGGGAAACCGTGGCTAGCAGCTGCGCTCTCAGGCGATCGGCCTCTAACAGTTCTAGATTTTCAACTTGCAGCTGGCGCAGGGTGGCTTCGGCTCTTTTGCGATCGCTAATATCCCGCATTTGCCATCGCAGCCCAACCCCATTGCCTTCGATATCTTTGACGATCTCAACCGTTGTCGAGACGGTGATGGTGGCGGCTTTCCGCCTCTGTAGCGTCAGCTCCCAGCCCTCGATGCGATGCGACGTCGCAATCTGGCTCAGCAGCGTGCGAAAGGACACCCGTTCAGCCGGGGGCACATGGGTAACCAGGGGTTTGCCAATCAGGTAGGGCTGCTCCAGATTCAACAACGCAACGGCAGCATGATTTGCCTCCTGCACCACCCCGTTCATATCGGTTACGAGGTAGCCATCGGGGGCAAAATTGAACAGATCTTGGTAGCGCTGGCGCTCGGCCTCAGCAATGTGGTTAGCGGCAGCGAGCTGTTCGTTTTGGGCCAACAGCTCTTCTTCGGCAATGTGGAGTTCTTCTACCGCTAGGCCCAGTTCTTCTAATAGAGCTGTGGTTAATTGCTGAGATTCGTTTGAAGGAAGCTGCCGGGTTTCTTCATAGAGCGCTGTCACCCGAGTCTGAACGTTCTCAATATAGCGAGTAAACACCTCGTCCCTTGCCACACTCACAAAGCCCCCTCTCAGCTATTCGCTCAGTCTGCCGCCATTGCCCTATCACCGCATCCACCCCACGAAATATCGGCTGAGGGCTCGAGGGGCAGAGCGCAGACGCACCCTAAGTTTTAGTTCGAAACAAGAGGGCTGATCCACGCTATTGACAGCCGCTAGCACTAGCATTACATATTTTTACTGAGGCCAAGGTAATAACCTTGACCCCAGTTGACAGATTAGCGCAGGCGTCTACTGCACCGCCGCCGAGACTCGCACCCGTTGCAGACTCTCGGCCAGCTGGCGCACCACGGCAACCATAGCCAGAGAATTGTCGAGCCGGTTGACGGCAGAGCCCACGCCAACGCCAGCCGCACCGGCGGCGATCGCCATCGGTGCGGTCACATCTGACAGGCCCGATGCGCAGAGCACCGGCACCGACACAGCCCGAGCGATCGCGTGAGCGGCAGCTAGCGTCGGCGCCGCCTTCTCAATCAACCCCAGGGTGCCGGGGTGAGTCGGCTGGCTAGAGGTGCCCCCCTCAGTCTGAATAATGTCGGCCCCAGCATCCACCAAAGCTTCGGCCAGGCTCACCTGCTCATCCAGCGCCAAAATGTGGGGCACCGTGACTGACAGCGTAATCTGGGGCAGCAGAGCGCGGGTGCGGCGGGTCAGTTCGAGCACCTCGGGCGCTTCAAACCGCCGACCCTGAGCGTAAAAAGCATCAAAGTTGCCAATTTCGATCAGGTCGGCCCCAGCCGCCACAGGGGCGAGAAACACCTCGGCCTCGACGGCAGAAACACAGATGGGCAGAGTCGTGGCGGCCTTGGCCAAGCGAACCAACTCGGCATCGGCGGCGATATCCACAAAGGTGGCACCGCCCTGGTCGGCGGCCTTCACCACGGCCACCACCCGCTCGGGGTCAAAGTTAGTGAGACCGCTAATAATTTTAAGGGCGCTGCGGGTATCGAGGGCGCGTTGTAAGTCAGAGCGCATAGGTCTATCTCTCAAGATTGGGCAGTGACCCGCCCAGGACATAGCTGGGCGGGCGCTAGTTTGACCTATTGTTGCACTGTTGGCCGAATTGCGGATAGCCCCATGTTTGGAGTTCTTAGTTCTCAGTTTTGAGTTCACCAGTCAACTCAAAACTCAAGATTTAGAACTCCACCGCATCCACCGCTGCCGCCACAGCCGCTGGGTAATATAAAACGGGCTGATCAAACTGTAGAGATAGAGCCGCATTTCGCAGGCGGTCACCGTATCGCTGACCACCTCGCCCTGGTATTTGACCAAGTGGCGCACAATTTTGCGAATATCGTTGACCAGATAGGCATGGGCCGCCAGCGGACGCTGCCACAGGGGCACGCTGAGCATGCGCGTGCGATGGCGGCTGAGGCCAATGCCCCGAAACATTTGCAGCAGATAGTCGCGCTCAAACCGACTGGCCGGAATCTCGTGCTGCATCCGCATGGCCGGGTTATACCAGATCTCCCAGCCGTGGCGCTGCATGTGGAGCACCACCTCCAGATCCTCCCCAGCAGCCCGAAAGCCAATGGCATCGGCCAGCGACAGTTGATCGGGCACACTGCCCAGCCAGGCCTGCCGCCGCACCACTAGCCCCGCCGCTGGCGGCAACACCTTCTGTTTGGGGGCATAGAGCAGAGGGGCAGAGCCGCGCTCGGTCAATGCCAACAGCGACCCAATGCGGCCAAAGTTTGGCGGTGGGGTCACTTCAAAATCTCCCCGAATGCGGCTGCCAAAGGCCCCCGCCTGGGGGTGAATCTGGCCAAAGCGGTGGGCCGCAACCACCCAGCCCAGAGCCGGGTGGTTGTCGTCGTCTAGAAACCCGATTAGGGGGCTGCGGGCGAGGGTGATGGCCGACTGGCGAGCATAGCCAGCCCCCTGGCGGGGCTCAAAGGCATAGCGCAGGGGAATGTCTTGGGGCCACTGCTGCTGATAGGTTTTGAATACCTGGGCGGTGCCGTCGGTGCTGTTGTTGTCAACCACAATCACCTCCCAGGCCAGGTGCTCGGTGCCCAGCTGGGCCAGCAAGCAGTCGAGCACCTTGGGCAGGCGGTGCTCACCGTTGTAGGTGCAGATCACCACCGATAGGTCGAGAACTTCTTTGCCAGGGGCCGCATTGGCCAGCTTTAGCCGCAGGCGCCGCAGCAGGCGTTGGGTGTAGCTGGGCAGCGGTCGGTGGGCCATCGCCCGCCGCTGAAGGTCTGAGGCGCCCAGTCGTTTAGCGGGGGGAGAGCCTACACCGGCAGAGAACGAGTCAGCGATCGCCAAAAAAGACTCAGCCATCGGTACCAAACCCTTTGCGCTACTGGGTGACATTCCCCAGTGTGCCCGTGGGGAAAGGCCCAATATCTCGGCTGGTAGCTGAGTCTAGCCGCAATGGCCGCTGGCTTAGTGCAGCCCCGGCTCGATCTGGCTGATGGGGACAAAGCACTCGGTGGGCAGCAGCACGGGGCGATCGCCAAAAATCAGCTTGCCGCGATGGGTTTTAGTGCTAATGGCAATGCCGATGGGGCGCTGCACATCCTCGGGGTGCACTTCGTAATAGGTGCGGTAAATTTGCCGGGCCGACTTGAGCAGGGCCGGGTTAAGCGCCATAGGCAGGGCACCAGCCCCCGATAGCTGACTGGGCAATGGGCTAGAAGAAGGGGGTTGCTGTAGACCGTACACGGCTCACCTGTGCGCTTATGAACAGACTTTAACTCGACTTTTCAGGGGCAGCACATTCTAGAAAGACTTCTAGAAAGAACTTTATGACAGGGCACTCAATAGGGCTTCGCCCATGGCCTTGCAACCCACCTGGGTCATAGTCTCAGACATGATATCGCCAGTTCGATAACCCTGATCTAAAACTGTGGTGACAGCTTGCTCAATGCGATCGGCGGCGGCGGGCTGATCGAGGGCGTAGCGCAGCATCATAGCGGCGCTCAGCACCTGAGCCAGGGGGTTGGCCTTGTCTTGGCCAGCAATGTCGGGGGCCGACCCGTGGACGGGTTCATAGACCCCTGGGCCGCTGGCCCCCAGGCTGGCCGAGGGCAGCATGCCAATGCTGCCGGTGAGCATCGCCGCCGCATCGGAGAGAATGTCGCCGAACAGGTTGCCAGTCACAATCGTGTCAAACTGCTTGGGCCAGCGGATCAGCTGCATGGCGGCGTTGTCTACATACATATGCGTCAGGGCAACGTCGGGGTAGTCGGCGGCCAGGGCGGTGATGCGATCGCGCCACAGCTGCGACACCTCCAGCACGTTGGCCTTGTCTACTGAGCACAGCTGACCTTTGCGCTTCTGGGCAGTCTCAAAGGCGACCTTGCCGATGCGATCGATCTCGCGATCGGTATAGGCCATGGTGTTGACCCCCCGCTTTTCCCCCGTCTCGGTTTCAAACACCCCCTTAGGGCTACCAAAGTAAATACCCCCAGTCAGCTCCCGCACCACCATAATATCGACCCCTTCCACCACCTCTCGCTTGAGCGAAGAGGCGTCGATTAGCTGCGGCAGAATGGTAGCCGGGCGCAGGTTGGCGAAAAGTTCTAACCCCGATCGCAAACCCAGCAGCCCGGTCTCAGGTCGCTGGTGGCGGGGCAACGTATCCCACTTATAGCCGCCGATCGCCGCCAGCAGCACCGCATCGCTGGCCTTGCAGGTCTTCAGCGTTTCCTCCGGCAGCGGCTCCCCGGTTTCATCGATCGCGGCTCCCCCAATCAGCGCTTCCTCAAACTCAAAAGCCAGATCCATCTGGCGGCCCACGGTGTTGAGCACGTCCACCGCCACCGCCATAATCTCAGGGCCAATGCCGTCGCCGGGCAGCAGGGTAATGCGATAGGTCGAAGTCATAGCGTTTGCAAAAGATGGATCGAAAATAGGGCCGGCACCACCCCCCAGCCAGCCTGGAAAGCGCACCGATTCAATATCATACCCCCAGGGACCAACCCCGCCCCGCCCGCTTTTCCCCAACTCACCCGTCCCCAATCCGACCCACCCAGCCCTCAGCTGATGGTCGATACTCTACACGGGCCAACAACCGTTTGCCCCTACAAAATTCCTGCTCTGATCAAAGTCCCAGTCTCCCAATAAAACCCCACCGCCCCTCATCCACCCATCTACCCGCCCACCCTCCTACCCATCCACCCCCTATGCCCCAATACCTCTACCTGCACGGCTTCGCCTCCAGCCCCCAGTCGGCCAAAGCCCAGGCGATGAAAGCCCGCTTCGCCACCCTCGGCCTCGATCTCACAATCCCCGACCTCAACCAGGACGACTTTGGCCACCTCACCCTCAGCCGCCAAATTCAACAGGTCAGCACCCTGATTCAGTCTCAGTCTGAGTCCACGGTGCTAATCGGCTCCAGCTTAGGCGGCCTCACCGCCGCCTGGGTTGCCCAGCAGAGCACCATTACAGCTCGCATCGAAAAATTGGTGCTCCTTGCCCCCGCCTTTGACTTTCTCCAGCAGTGGCTGCCCCGCCTCGGCCCCGATCAACTCAATACCTGGCGCACCGAGGGCACCCTCCCCGTCTACCACTACACCGAGCAGCGCACCCTACCCTTGGCCTATGACTTTATTACCGACGCCCAAGGCTACAGCGACGATGCCCTAAACGCCCCGATCCCGACCCTGATTCTCCACGGCACCAATGACGAGACTATATCTATAGAAGCCAGCCGCGCCTATGCGGCCCCTCGCCCCTGGGTGCGCCTAGTAGAACTTTTCAGCGACCACGCCCTGACAGATGTGGAGAAAGAGATTTGGCAGCACACTCAGGGATTCTTGGGACTTTGAAGGGGCGATCGCAATTAAAGGCTGACGAGCAAATCTATCAGCAGTTACTCGTAGTGAGTCCACATCCGCAGAATTTTGACGGTGTGCTCAGCCTCAATCACTTCGTAAACTAGCCGATGCTGAATATTAATGCGTCGAGAATAGGCTCCGGCCAAGTCCCCCATCAATTTTTCGTAGGGCGGAGGGTTCTGAAACGGATCAGCTTGAAGCACATCCAGGAGGCCCTGGGCCTTTTGTTTAAGGTTGCTAGCCACCAGCTTTTTGGCATCTTTTTGAGCTTGTTTTGTGAAAACTAGCCGCCAACTCACCAGTCAAGCTCCTCATCGCAGGCGTCGGTAGGGGTAGCCAGTCCTGTTTTAATCGATTCCCGCATACCGGGCACCGACAGTAAATAGAGCGTTTCTTGAATGCTTGCCCAGTCTTCTTCAGACAGCAGCACAGCATTACTATCAGCCCCAGTAATCACAATCGGCTGGTGAGACTGGGTTACTTGATCGATTAGGTGCTGTAAGTTGCTTTGAGCCTCGGTCAACGGCCACTGCGCCATCAGGTTTCTGCCTCGCTGGGTTTCTTCTAGTCTAGCGATCGCAGCCTATCCACAAACTCGTTTCAAGAACTGCAACCCCCGTGCCACAATTAGCCCAATCCTCTACGTTAGTAACAGGGCAGCCCGGTGGAACCGTCTTCCCTCAGTGCGTCAAACAGTGAGCCCAACCCAGGCTCAACCCAGGGGCCACCAACCCCACGGCAGTTGAGCAGCATTAAAGCGCAGCTCGACCTGGTGCTGCTGGCCCTAGAAGCCCTCACGGGCCTGGGGTCAGACGCCATGCTGGCAGCGGCAAACGATCTAGGAGTATCAGATTTGCTCAGCGATCGCGTCAACCTGTGGCGACTGCGCCAGGCCAGTCCGCTGCGCAAGGGACAGGGCCGCAAAAAGCTCGATGTTGACGAAGCCCGCGCCCTGGTGCTGGTGAGTTGTCATTTAGCGATCGCCCATCGCGACCCCATTCGGCAGGCCGTGGCGCGGCTGGAGAAAGCCCTCGAACAGGGGCAGCTTCCACACCGCACCGCGCAGCTAGGCGATTACCTCGACGCCTTTAGCAATGCCTACCAAGACCGTATGGAGGGCGACCAAACCGCTACCACCGACGAGATCAACGCCCTAGGGCTGAAGCTGCTGGTCGATCTATTGTTCTACAGCGGGTCTGGCGGCAGCCGTAAGCTGTGGGTGGCGCTGCTAGAGCGGGCTGGCCAGTGACGAGACGTTTGAATTTTGGATTGGTTAAGGTGTTCTTGAGCTGAGTGCTATGGCTGCGATCGCCACTGTCACCTCCTATGAATATGCAGCGGGCACCTGTACTCTGCGGCTGGTGGGAGAGCTTTCACCCCTGAGTCAGGTGACGGGCCGCCCGGTACTGGGGCGATCGCGGTTTCACCTGCAAGTGCAGGGAGACGATCCGCTCAGAGAAGCTAGAACCCTCGCTAGCCAGGCCATGATTTTGGAGATCGGTGGCCGAGAGCCGCAGTTTTCAGCCCTGGCAGATTTGGTGCAAACCTATGTTCAGAATTATCTCAATGCCGATGCGCTAGCCGCTGGAGGAGCGGTTGCTCGGGGGGAAAATTCGCTTCAACCCGTCGGGCTCACCCGCCATCGACTCACCCTGACTGTGCCCCCAGAGCCACCTCGGGTAGTGGAACTTTCTACCCTGCAACTGTCCGATCTGGCCGATGCCCTAGAGCAGGCCGACAGCAACCTTCAAATCCTGCCCGACACGGCGACGCCCAAGGCTCGTCGCGTGCGCCCCAAACTGCCGCTTTGGCTGGGGTCCGTAGCGGCGGTGGGCATTGCGGCGCTGCTGGGTAACCAACTGCTTACCACCGCCCCTAGCTCCGTAGTGCTTTCCCCTAGCGAGTCTCAACCTACCGATGAGTTAGCAGGTCAGAATTCTGCCGATAACCCACCGCTCACCCAAGCAGAACCTGTGCCCCCCGCCGCCAATGCTCCTACGGCGGAAGACTCTGCCCCTGCTGCCACAGGCGAGGCTTTGCCAGCACCCATTACAACAGCTCCGACCAATCCAGCGGTCCCCTCTGCGACTGGACCAGGGGCCTCCTCAGGCAGCGCACCTGAGCCTGGAACTCCCAAGGCATCGCCCCCGCCCTCTACTGCCACTGCCCCAGCTCAACCCTCCCAAACCGAAACTGCTCCGGCCCCTGCCTACCCAGCCCAGGCCGGGGGGCAAGCCGCACCTGACGCAGGTATAGTCGCCGAACAGGCTCCCAATGCTGCCCCGCCCGAGGCCCGAACGGCCCCGGCCAGCCCCGAAGCCTTCGACACTGGCCCCAGCATTGCCGCCACGACCGCCCCCGACTCTGCGATCGCCTGGATTAGCAACCTCACCCAGGCCCTTGAGCAGCAGTGGCGCCCCCCGGCAAACCTAGCCGCGCCCCTGCGCTACCGCCTTGCCCTTGAGCCCGACGGCACCGTAACCGCCCTAGAGCCTCTCAATGACTTCTCGGCTAATTACCAAAACAATCCCACCCTGCCTCAAGTTGGTGACACCATCCCTGGAGTCATCAAAGACGCAGCAACCACGGTAGAAGTGCAGTTTCTGCCCAGCGGAGCAGTCGTCGTGGTGCCGCCCGAAGCTTCTAACCCTTAGGACTACTGGGGAGTTGCCCCTTGGGAACCAGCCTCTGGCCGGCGCTGGCTCCTACGCTTGGCCTTGCGCATTTGCAGAGTTGACATGGCTTTATCTACCGGAAACCCGGCGACGGGAATGACCTGGTGCTTGCGATCGCGCTCTAGCTCCTTGAGCTCTGTGTAGTCAAGCCAGTGGATGCAGTCTACCGGGCAGGTGTCGATCGCCTCTTGAATGAGTTCCTCAGAGTCGCCATCCTGGCGGTAAACGCGCGACCTGCCGTGGTCAGGCTCAATATAAAAGGTATTGCGGGCCACATGGGCACAGTGCTTACAGCCAATGCAGGTAATTTCGTCAACATAGACGCCCTTTTGGCGCAGTTGACCGCCCAGCTCGGGTTCATAGCCGGTGCGGTCTTCTGTCTGGCGCAGGTGGCCACCGAGTTCGGGTTCAAAGCCGGTCGCACTAGGTTGCCCATCAAACTGTGTCATTGTGGTTGCTACTCGTGCTTTAGAACGCCCAAATGCTGGGCTGATACAAAGAAAGGGGCCAAGTAGCCCCTTTCCAAGATTCAAAAGGTCAATAGGTTAGCCGTTCCAGCGCTGCACTACTAGCCGCACAGAACCATCTTCCCGCACCTGCTCCTCAGACAGCTGAAAGCCCTGGCGAGAGGTCTCAGCGACTACGGTGTTATAGGCGTAGCGCTGGGTCACCCGGCTGAGGAACCCTTCAACGGTTAGCGGTTGCTGCCAATATTGCAGATCAGCCACCAGCTCGTAGTCACTGGTTTCGGGGTTACGGCGAAAGCCAATATCGTAGCCATTGTCTTGGGCGATTACCACATCTGCGGATTGGGTTTGGCCTTGGTAGCCACGCACATCACATGGGCCAGACTTCCAGTCAGTGCCCATGTCATTCAAAGCCAGCTTTAGGGAATCTAGATTGCGAATTTTGGTTTTGATTTGGCTAAAGTGTGACATTTGCTAGGGGTGATAGTAGGGGACTCTAGAATCGAAAAATTACCACTGACTGTAGGCAGTTTGGGCAGCCACAGTTTCGGTAGCCGTCTGCTCATTCCGCTGAGCGAAATACTCAGAGGTTTGCTGCTGCGCCACCACGGTACCTAGCTGAGCTTCAATAGCCGCAGTTACCTCAGCACAGGAGGCCCCCACGATGCCAGTCACCGTCTCTTTAACCCGGCCGTCAGGGTAAATAATGAACTCTAACGTTTCCATAGGACTGCTCGTTTCAACACCATTGATGGTGATACTCGTGACCTTTAAACATCGTGGGTGTTAACATCTTCCTCAGCGATCTGTCAGGTTGGCAGGCGCCAAATTAGTAACCCGATCTTAATCAGCAGGGGTAGTGTAATTCGCCACTGTTCATTACGAAACTCAATCTAATGCATTGATCCCGGAAGTGGGCACATCCATTAGACGTAGTGTCGCGTAACTTTTAGAGAGCGTCAAGGCAACTTTTGTTACATATCGCAGCGCTTTTGACGACTTACAAACGATAAACAGCCGTTTCAGCCCCATCTCAAGTTGCAGCATGTATTAAGAAAGTTAAAGATCAGACTTTCGGTTCGATTGCAAAGGTCGCAGGAAAGCAGTTGTTTCACTATCCCATCGCTGTCGCCGAGTTCAGTCCATAACTCCTGAGCTGCACAATCCTAGAGACTTATGCTAATACATGGCTCTGACACTTTTAAGCAGCAGTAAAAGCAGCTAGCTGCCGCGTTGTGCGCCTGCCACAGTGTTTAGAACGACCAAGTCGTTGGTGGGACACGGTAGATTCTATCGCCAGTCACAACGTCGGCAAATTGCTCATGGAGCATCGTGACTGTAGAAACCTGGTAGTTAGCATCTGGCATGGGTTCAGATAACGTCTAGCTCTGTCATACCAGGCTGCTGTCTCAACTAGGCTATCAGCTCCAAACTGATGAAGCTCTGCTCCTTTCCTTGATCAAGCACAGCCAAGACTCTAAAGAGTTGTTTACCCAAAATGCCGTTGGCTGGATGCTGCGGGAATATTCCAAAACTGCTTCAGAAGCCGTACAAGTGTTTGTAGTGGAAACGCTCTTAGTTCCCTCAATTAGCAAGAAGCTCTGAGATGGCGAAAGACTAATGGAAAACTACAACCAAGCTAACAGCTGAAAGCCAGGGGAAGCGACAACGACAAGTTCGATAACACTTTGAGTAACTGCGATCGCCCCCTAAACCGACGTAGCTATCCTGCACCCTGACCTACCAAATCTGCACCACTTGGTAGGCATACAAAAAGCGCCCCCCATGCGGGGAGCGCTCTTTGCTTAATCAATCAGCGGAGTAGTCAGTCAAGACTAGCCGATGATCTCAGGCGCCTCAGCAGTCGCCAAGTCGAGGGGGAAGTTGTGAGCATTGCGCTCGTGCATCACTTCCATACCCAGGTTCGCCCGGTTGATCACATCCGCCCAGGTGCCAATCACACGACCCTGTGAGTCAAGGATGGACTGGTTGAAGTTGAACCCGTTGAGGTTGAACGCCATGGTGCTGATGCCCAAGGAGGTGAACCAGATACCAATCACCGGCCACGCACCCAAGAAGAAGTGCAACGAACGGCTGTTGTTGAAGCTGGCGTATTGGAAGATGAGACGACCGAAGTAGCCGTGAGCCGCAACGATGTTGTAGGTCTCTTCTTCTTGACCAAACTTGTAGCCGTAGTTCTGCGACTCGGTCTCGGTGGTCTCACGCACCAGAGAGGAGGTCACCAGCGAACCGTGCATGGCGGAGAACAGAGAGCCACCAAACACACCCGCGACACCCAGCATGTGGAAGGGGTGCATCAGAATGTTGTGCTCAGCCTGGAACACCAGCATGAAGTTGAA
>NZ_JACJOF010000015.1 GCF_014695395.1 Nodosilinea sp. FACHB-131 | reverse complement strand
GGGTAGTCGAACGAACTTTCGGGTGGCTGATGGGATGCCGACGCTTGGTACGAGACTATGAACGCCTGCCCGAAAACTCGGAAGCCCTCATTTATCTCGCCATGATCCGTATTGTGGTCAGGCGGTTAGCATGATTTTTGACCCCGTCCGACTTCTCAAACACCCTCTTAAGCTGTTTAGTTCACCGTTTACTGGCTCCGCCTAGAACTAGGTGCCGCGGGGCCTAAACTCTGCGCTATGGGGTTTTCTTTGGTGGCCCTAAATTAGCACTCGG
The DNA here is from genome assembly GCF_014695395.1 of Nodosilinea sp. FACHB-131. Lineage (GTDB taxonomy): Bacteria > Cyanobacteriota > Cyanobacteriia > Phormidesmidales > Phormidesmidaceae > Nodosilinea. The sequence goes on along the minus strand of NZ_JACJOF010000015.1, from coordinate 77,976 downwards.
CTAATCACTGCTTCTTAATTAAGAACCTTAATAGTTCAGACGTTTCGTAATCAGTTTTGAGCGTTATTGAGAATGGCTCCCTCTGTAAAGAAAGTGGCACAGCCTACAGGCTGAGGTGTATTGGTGGAGGTCACCGAAGGCGTAGGTGAACCAGCATTGGAGCCGGCAGGCTCAGATGGAGTATTGAGGGCAAGAACGAGACCAAAAACAAGCAAAGCAAGCCCTATGGGTGCCGACCACTTTTGCTGAGCAGGCTGCACCTCAATTACGCCACCCACTTTGCGGACAAAGGCAAGAAAGATAAAAAATAATCCAGCAAAAATTAAAATGGTTGGAATTGGGGTGTCTTTAAGCGCATCAATAATTTCGGCGCTCATGGTGCTCTTGCCAACTAAGATTGACGCAGAAAGGCTAGGTAAAAACCTTGGTTTCTAGAGCTACAGGGAAAGACTGACTACTTATTAGTAAAGCATTTTGCCAAAGGCGATCGCCAAACTGTAAAAAGACGCAATAGCTGCATTAGCTATCACATTTTCGCCTACAAAAGAATGAATCCTGCCCGCGCTCCGGCGATCGCCGCCTCGGTGCGACTCGACACATTCAGCTTCGCAAAGATAGCGCTGGTGTGATATTTAATGGTGTGCTCTGACAGGTGCAGCCGTCGGGCGATCGCTTTGTTGCTCAGCCCCTCCGCTAGCATTGTCAGCACCTCGACCTCCCGTGGGGTGAGTGCCTCAGTCTGGCTAGGGGGCGCGGTGGTCTGGAGCGATCCAGTCAACGTCAGCAGACCGTCTAGCAGGGCAGGATGAATGACAACCAAACCGGCCACTGCCGCCTCTAAAGCCGCCACGATTTCGGCACCGCTGGCCTGCCCGGGCAATAGCCCCACCCGTCCCGACTGCAAAAGTTCGAGCAGAGCAACGTCGCTCCAGGCATCGATTAAGGCTACCACCGGCATCGCCAAGTCATTGACCAGGTCCAGATCGGGCAGCCCGTCTCCGAGCATGGGCCAGCTTACCAGGGCACAGTCGGCGGCGACCCAATTTTCAGCTAGGGGCTGAGCAGCGGCACTCGTGACCTGCCAACGATTGGCGTAGCCATCTGGGCCGTCGGCGCTCTCCTCAGCTATGAGCGCGCTCAACCCTGCCTGGGTAATTGCCGATGGGCTGATGACCAGCACCCGCTTCATGCCGCCTGCTCCTGCACGGGTGGACGCCCTACCGTAAGGGTACATACGACCAACTGCCTGCTCTGACTCACGTGAAGAGCCAGGGTTTGATCGGGTACCAAACAATCTAGCCAATCGGGCAGATCGCTAGGTTGGCGAAATAGCCGCCCATTGATGCCGAGAATCTGGTCGCTCGCCACCAACCCCGCCCGTGCCGCCGGGCTGTCGATCTCTACTTGAGTGACTGTCCACGTCGCCGATTCTGAGCTGGGTTGGGCGGTGATGCCCAGGTAGGGCTGTTCCTGCTGACAATTTAGAAACCGTTGCACCAGAGCACTGGGGATGGCGTAGCCTCGGCCTTCGGTAATTAGCGTATTGATGCCAACGACTTCCCCCGCCAAGGTGGCCAGTGGGCCACCTGAGTAGCCCGGTGCCAGGGCAATATCGGCCTGCACCCAGCGAGGTATAGGTGGTTTAGCCGCCACAATGCCTAAGGATGTCGCCCCGACATGGCCTTCTGGATTGCCCACAGCCACAACCATTTGCCCAACCCGCAGATCGCTGGCATCTCCAATGTCGGCGGCTTGCAGACCCGCTGCCTCGACCTTGAGGGCGGCCAAATCTAGCTGTTTGCTGTAGCCGATTCGATGGGCCGTCAGCCGCTGCCCATTAGCCAGGGTAACGCTGGCAATGCGCTGAGTGACTACATGGGCATTGGTGATGATCAGGCCCGACACATCCCAAATTACCCCCGAGCCCAGCTCGCCGGCGGGGCCTTGAATGAGTACGGTAGACTGCCTGACGCGGTGGGAAACTGAGGCTAACTCGTGGTTCAGCACTGGAGCAATCATCGCGCACCGCCCTGGGGCTGTTCCCCCACAGTGACGCTGAGTTCTAATGGCTGGCCGCCCCGCAACAGGTGCAGTGAGACTGCTTGACCAATGGCGCTGGCGTCTAAGTGGCCATAGACCGCTTGCAAGTTGCTGACCGGCTGACCATTCACCGCCAGCAGAATGTCACCAATTAGCAGGCCCGCCTGGGCTGCTGGCCCTGGGGCATCGATGCTGATCACCAGCAGACCGACATCTCCGGCTAGGCCCTGAGTTTGCTGTAGGGTTTCGGGCAGAGCCACGGGCTGAAGCCCCACCCCCAGGTAGCCTCGGCTGAGACTGCCACGCTCTAGCAGGGTTTTGACGATGCGGGTCAGATTGGCGGCAGGCAGAGTCACTACCCGATTGCGCGGGCCGTTGAGGTTAATGCCGAGGACCTGCCCCACCGTATTCACCAGGGCACCGCCGAGCAGGTTGGGGTAAAGGTTGACGTCGGGGCGAATCAGGCGATCGATCGCCCGTCCCTGAGAGGTTTGCCACGGTCCACCCAAATTGCCTACCACCCCTAAGCTAGCGCTGACACCGTAGTCCCATGACTGGCCGACTGCGAGCACCACGTGGCCCACTTTGAGGTCCGCACCATCGCTGGTGGTAGGCACGGGCAAGTCGGTGCGATCGAGTTGAATAATGGCCAGGTCGAGGGCGCGATCGCGGCCCGACACTTCGGCCTCGACCACGTTGCCATCGGGCAGGGTGAGAGTGAGGTGGCTAGAGCGACCGAGGCCGTAGTCGGCGGTGACAATTACCCCCGGCTGCCAGTGAATGCCGCTGTAGGCAAAGCGGCGGTGTCCTTTAACGGCGACGAGGGTAGGTGCGATCGCCGCGACGGCATCCGCTAGCCCGGTGGATAGGGCGCTAAGCGCCGTTGAGGTTGCATCAGTAGAGGTCATGCCAGACTCCGAGGGAGGGTGAACGCAAGGTTGCTATCTCCCACAATGCCGAAGCTGCCGCTGAATTAACCCCGGATGAATGGGTAGTCTATCCCAGACAAATGGGTGGCACATTCAGCGACCCAGCCGTAGGGTGAGCACTGCCTATCCTCAACCTCAATATGATGCGACAGGTGAGGCTGAGCATTTTTGATGCCTAGGAACCTCAAGTCTGGTTCCTCGTTTGATTGTCACTGATGTCGGGTTCGAGACATTTAACTGTGGATCTAGAATGCGCTACCCACAGTGAAGAATTGCTGAATCATCTACATGGCAACCCATCAGAGATCTACTATGCAGAGCAGGAAAAGTAGGCTAAACGCAAGTTATTTCGCCTATGTGAAGCACAGAGAATTAGTGCCGAAATGGTAAGGATTTTCCCCGTATCAGCGCGAAAATGTGGACCAAAATATTGACTTTTGACGCGATCGCATCCTTAACCCAGTTTCGGGTAGCTCATCAAAATAGAGAAGGGACATGGTAAGACCAGCAAAGAACACGATTTGCCTTTGGTACAATGGCGATGCCGAGGACGCGGCACGGTTTTACGCCGAGACCTTTCCCGATTCGTCCGTTGACGCGGTGCACCTCGCACCGGGAGACTTTCTATCAGGGAAAAAAGGGGATGTGTTGACGGTCGAGTTTACGGTGATGGGAATTCCCTGTCTTGGGCTCAACGGCGGACCCGCGTTTAAGCACAACGAAGCATTCTCGTTTCAGGTTGCAACCGAGGACCAGGCTGAGACCGATCGCTATTGGAACGCGATCGTCGGCAACGGCGGCGAAGAGAGTGCATGCGGCTGGTGCAGAGATAAATGGGGATTGTCCTGGCAGATTACGCCGATTGCCCTGACTAAGGCGGTTACCGATCCCGATCCCGCTGCCGCCAAGCGTGCGTTCGACGCAATGATGCAAATGAAAAAGATCGACGTCGCTGCGATCGAGGCGGCGCACCGCGGTTAAGGCTGCATCTTCGAGGCGTGCATGGTGTTGCTGAATTGGAGCATGAATGGGGTAGGGCAAACGGCCGTTTGCCCCTACGAGAGACGTTGCAGTTCTATGTCCAGCGACGCCGCGTGTACTTCGGCGGCGCAAGGGAAACATAACGGGCGGCCTCGAACCCGCTCGCTCTTGAGCCTGCGGTTTGCGACAGTTTTAGTATTAGGTTTGCCGATATGGAAATCGTGACCAAAAGGTTTCTGCTGCGCGATTTTGTTGAGTTGGATCGGCCTTCATTTCTAGACTATCAAGCCGATCCACGCAGCCAGGCGTTTTACGAACCAGGTGACGCTGGCGCCGAACAGGCAACACGTTTGTTTGACACATTTCTGGGCTGGGCTACCGATCGCCCCCGCATCAACTACCAACTCGCAATCGTGCAACAACAAGAACCTGAAGCACTCGTTGGCTGCTGCGGACTGCGGGGAGCACAGTGCCCGGCTGGTGAGATGGAATTGGGAATCGAACTTGCACCCAACTGTTGGGGCCGCTATGCCTACGCGATTGAAGTAGGGCGTGCCCTGCTCGATTTTGGGTTTCGAGAATTAAAGCTGGATGTAATCTCCGGTTCTACCATAAGCGCAAACAAGCGAATCGCTCGATTGGCAGAGTGGATTGGTGCAGAAGTCGTTGCTATTCGTTCAGGTTCTCCGTGGATGTCTGAGCGAGGTTGGAAAGAGGTAGATTGGCGCATCACGAAGGAGCAGTGGGAGCATCGCATCGCGCCAGCGTATAACAGTCGTGATGCAGCGGGCAGTCGCTGACCACGATGTTGGCTGAATTACTTTATCTGTGAACATTCAAAAAATTACCTGTTCCCTAAAGACTTAAAGAGAAACACTCTTGCTAACAATTTATAAAACCCCATCGCACAGAGGTTATATAACTTAAAATCAGGCTAGTCAATCAACATATCTAATAGAGGGCTGACCTCAGCAATCAAGCTTTGACTTTTCACTTCGACCAAAGTTTCCGCTAAAGCCATTGGGCTACTGATTCCAAAAGCCGCGATGGAGAGCGACGATTTCTGCTTCTACCTCAGCGATCGGCCCCCAGACTGCGATCGCCTTTTGCCCCCGCTCAAACACATAGCGACAGGGCACATCCAGCGTGGGGTTTTCGACGTGGTTGCCCGTCAGCGCTAGTAAATGCTTTTCTGCAATGCCATAGACTAGCCGCCCCACATTGGCCCAATACTGCGCCCCAGCACACATCACACAGGGCTCAACGGTCGTATAAAGCGTGCAGCCCCACAAAAAGTTGGGTTCAAACTCAGCATAGGCCCGGCGCATCAAGGTTAATTCGGCGTGGTTAACCGTATCCATATTGCCCTGCTCAAGCAGGACAGTTGTGTGGTCTGGAGCTACCAAGATGGCTCCAAAAGGATGGTGCCCCTGAGACACAGCCGCTTGAGCTACCTGGTTAGCCCGCTGTAGGTGCTGAACTATCTGTGTAGATGTGGGCTCCTTCACAGGTTTAATACCTAATTAACTATGAGTAAAGGTAGAGACAAAACTATCAACCCCCCACCTTTTAGGCCAGAGTAAATAGAGTCAATCTCCATCCAACGGCAAATAGCAGTTCAAGGGGAAAAACATACTATGACAGTATAGGAAATTTAGATTAGGTATCAATCATTTGTGTTGATACCGGTCTGCGTTGCTCCATTTCACTAACAGCTATTTCTTGAGGTTTCTCCCATGAAAAATAAATCCTTGGCTACTTGGCTCGGTACTGGCGCTCTTGCCGTAAGCCTTGCCGTTCTACCTTCTGTCCTGCCCGCTTCTGCTCAAACCGGTGCCGGTAGCGACGGCGTTGGCACCACTAGCGACAGCGTTGGTACTACGACTACTACTGATAACAATGATGACGGATTTGATTGGGGCTGGTTGGGTCTGCTTGGCCTAGCTGGTCTAGCCGGTCTGAAAGGGAAAGATCGTGACCACGACACCCGGACTGCCTATGCCGATCGCACAACCACAACTTCCACCAACAATCCTCGTTACTAAAGCAGGGGCTATTACGCTCTAATGCTTAACAAAATAGAAGGGGTCGCTAGCTAGCGACCCCTTCTATTTTGTAGTAACTATGTCAAGTAAAAAGTCATACAAACAGCCTCCGATGCTACATAAAGCACCGGAGGTTATTACGTGAGTTTTGAGTAGACTTATCCACTTCTGTTTAGAAGTGTGGATGTTCTAAATCAAGCCAGCTCAACCTAGTTCCGAGACGCGACCGGGTCAGCGATATACTTGAAGTCAGGCTCAGAGTTCCAAGGACCACGCTCGTCTTTACCGCTGTCGTCAGTAGAGAGATTGTAGTAAAGCTCTACCGTTTCATCGGGCTGAATGTTGCCAAACATCGGGTCAGTCAATTTGCCCATGGCGTCCAAGGCGTTCATGAACATCTTGGTGTGAGAAATTTCCCGAGTTAGCAAGTGGGTGAGAGTTTTCTTAGTGCCCTCATCGGTAGCTAGTTTAATCAGTGATTCATAGGTTTGGCGAGCACCAGCTTCAGCCGCAATATTGGCGCGCAGGTCTCTAACGACATCCCCACCTTCATTAATGTAGCTGGCTGTCCAGCTACTACCCTGACTGTCGAGGAAGTGAGGCCCGATGCCGCGGACAGCAAAGAGTGTGCTGTTATAGGCTGGGGTTTGGTCAGTATTTTTGGTGTGAATCTCGATAAGCTTACCCACCATTTCTAAGTGACCAAACTCTTCGACAGCGATGTCTTGAAGCATGTCTTTAATACTGGGATCTTCAACGTGGAAGGATTGCACCCAGTATTGAAGAGCAGCCGTGAGTTCACCTGTGGCTCCACCAAACTGCTCTAGCAGCAGTTGAGCAAATACAGGATCGGCCTCATTGACCTGAACGGTATGAACAGGGTCTTTTTTATGGAAAAACATAGGTTCCTCTGGTGTTTTGGGGCAATTGCAGGATTTAGCTCATTTTAAGAAATAAGCATTTCTCTAAACCTCTGATCTCGCTTGCGAAAGTGTATGACAGCGGTATCAGACTACATTAGAGCAGCAAAGGTTAGCTAGAGAACTGGCTAAGGATAGTCAGTTCTCTGCGTTCTGTAAAGCTGACATTTTAGGCTTTGCTTTTGTCGTCAGAGTTTGGCTGCGCCTGACTACACCTTAAGGCTAGACTCAGAAACCCTCCTCTACATATGTAGAGAGAAATTTTGAGTCTAAATGTAGAGGGGTATTTATATAGCTTTTGGAGAAGGTCTAGAAAGTTCTGTTTTTTGTGACAAAAGTAAAAATCTTCTTAAATGCCCCCCGAGAGTGAAATTTAGAGAACTAATGCTACAGCAAATCAATCCTCAAACGCCTTCTTAAATCGAGCTTAAACAAAATTCGCGGCGGTAATATCAACCGCGTCAGTCGACAACAGCTTCGCCATGGTATCAAACGAAACTGCATCTAAGACAAACGTATTGCGCGCCTCTACCCCCGTGCCCTGAGCCAAAATGACATCGAAAAAGGTCGCGTTAGTGAGCTTATCGACCGACGGATCAAAGTCCAGGACGGTGGTAATGCCAGCGCCATTAAACAGACCGAAGGTGTCTATACCATCCCCGCCAAAGGCGGTGTTATGGCCGGCGCCGCCGTCGATCAGATCGTTGCCACCAAAACCAAATAGGGTGTCGCCGTTAGTACCCCCCAACAGGGTGTCATTGCCATCAGACCCTTCAAAGGTATTTGTGCCAGCCAAGCTCCGCGTGTCGCCGCTGATATGGGTAATGCCAGCAAACTCGTCGCTGAAGGTGTTGTTCTCAACGACAATATCGGCGAACGCTTCAGTGGGCTCACGATGGTCAAAAGCTACTGCGGAAGCTGCGATCGCAGCAAAACTGTTACCGCTAATTCCAATATCAGACTGGGTGCCTTGAGCTGGGGTGCCTTCTGCAGCCGCTAAACGAATGCCATAGAACGCATTTGAGAAGCTATTGTCGACGATGTCAACCGCCGATAGGTTGCGATCGTCTAGGGTAACGATGCTGTCGTAGGCTCCAGAAAATGTATTTTCGGCAACAGTGACATTAGCGGTGGAGTTGGCAGAACCGTCACTATCTAGAGAGAGCTGAAGGTTGTAACGAGCTGCGGTGAAGGCTGCCGTTTCGTTAGAAAAGTCTGTTACCCCTAGATCGACGATGTTGCCGGTAACTTCAACATTTTGAGAATTATCGATCTGAATGCCCCGCCGACCCACAACACCAGCATCGTCATGAATGCCGACGTTGTCAGCAATTAGCAAGCCATCGACGTTGTCAATTCGCATAATTGAGGCATCGTTGCCGGTAATGCCGCTGAAGTAGTTGTCTGTGATCGACCAGTTAGAGCCGCCAGATGGTGCCCCGCCAGTACCAAAACCGTTGGTAATAAAGGTTTGATTGTTGTCGGTCAACCTGACAAAGTCGTTGAAGGCAATCTTAATGTTGTTGAAATTAACGCTGCTGTCGCCGCCCCCGCGAATGGCAGCCGTATTGTTAGTGAACTCAAACCCCAGAATAGAAATATTGTCGTCGGCTAGAGTAAACGAGCCCGCAAGAATTGATTCGGCACCGCGAGCTGCATCGTCGCCTGCTAGGCCAAAATTGGCCCCAACCAAGGTGATTGCTTTATCGAGGGTAACGTTTTCGCTGTAGGTGCCTGCCGCTGCCAACAGGGTATAGCCATCAGCGGCCGCATCGATCGCCGCTTGAATGCTGCTGAAACCACCCACTAAATTATTGTCAGCATCGAACAGCTGTAGGGGTTGCAGGGACGCATCCGTATTTAACCCAGTCACCAGCGTAATATCGGGGTCAAACCTACCGATTGACAAGGGGCCATTGAACAGATTGCCCAGCAGGTTCGAATGAGGCGTTTCGTTTAGAGTGACTACACCTTGACCATCGGCACCATCGACCGTGTCAGTCTTTAGCAAGCTCACAATTCGGATGGCATCAATCGCTTCTCCGGTAGCTAAGCCAAAGTCGCTTAGATCAAAGGCCGTAGCAAACAGCCCCGTGCCGTCTGCGGGGCCGTTGACGGCAGTTTCGTCATAGCTGTCAAAGAATTCGTAGCGAAATGGAGTGAACTCTCCGGTAACAGCACTGCGCACGGCTACGGCGTAATCTTCAGGCACTCTAGCAAAGCCGTTCTCATAGACGACTAAGTCATCTCCTGCCTGGTTGACGGGGCCAAGGCCAGCATCCCAAGTCAATTCGAGGGTTGAGCGATTAAAAAGATTGCCCAGGGCAATTGACTGCCCGTTGCTACCGCCGGCAAGCGAGCCGACTGTGTTGTCTAAAAGCTCTGGAAATTGCAGTCCAGACCCAAAGAAGAGGGTTCTGGATGCACCATCGACAATCGAGCCATCGGTGACCAGATCAGTCTCGTCAAAGGTAAAGCCAGCGATAGTAAACGTAGCCATAGCATTCAGCTCCCTGTTAAGCACACCTGCTTTTTATATTGAGGGATTATCAGGGCTTATGGGTAAAGAGAAGTAAAGAAATGGTACATGGCGTTGGCCATTGAGCTTAAGACGCGAGTTATTGACACGGTTAAAAACTGAGGTGAGAATGGCTAGACCTAGCGAGATTAAGCAAAGCTGATAAGTCTATTGCGTAAGTTAAGCCTTGATTTTGAAGTTTAATATACACAGTTCACGAAAGTTTGTACTGAAGTAATCAACTTATGAGGTCAACGCAAAAGTCTCCCAAGCTAGATTTAGTAGCTTGGGAGACTTTGATGTTTAGTTGTTGCAGAATGAAAGGCTTTTTGGCGGAGCGAGTGATGGCTTTGCCAAAGTCGCCTGGCTATTCCAGCTGTTTAGCTCATCTTCCTAGACTATCCAAACCGAGGGGATGCTTGGAAGACGCTACGGAATCTGGCTTAAGCCGTTACGGCAGGTTGGCCAAGGGCTTGCTGAGCCTGACGCACTTCATCCTGGCTGCCTTCAACAACCAGCTTATATTCCCGAGGCAGGTTGGGGTTGCCCTTCATTTGCTGGCGAGCTGGTTGGCGAGCCTGTAGTGTACGGCCGGCACCGACACCAAACACACCGCCTGCGATCGCACTGGCAAACACCGCAATTCGGCTGGCAGCAGAATCGGGATAGTGACCCGTTAGCTGAAAGACGATAATGATGGTGGCGATCAGCCCCAAAATGCCGCCTAGGGTAAAGCCCATCAGAAGGCCGGCCTCGGGACCCATTGTGATGCCCTGAGCGGCTAACTGGAGGTCAGCAGGAATACTGTCATCAATCGATATTTGCTGCCCGTTGAGGCCAGCTGCTTGAATTGCCTGTTTAGCCTGGTTGGCTTCTTGACGGGTCTTAAATACTGCAACTATCTCTCGATTTCGCGTTAGCTGTGCTGTCATAGGAATAACTCCTTAACTGTAGTTCTACTTCCAAGTCAAACCAGGGCATCAGCTCTTTTCCCTGGCCTAGTCTTGGCTTTGTTCTCATTTAGTATGGTGACGATCCTGATGCTAGCTATGCTCTGTAAATAGGTAGACTTAGTTGCCTTCGAAGGTTGTTAGTAGAAGGATGCTGGTCGATTTGTGGTTTTGGCTGGCACCGGCAAAAATTCGGCTAGAGAAACCTCAATTGTTGAGAAACCCGTGAAGCGTCCGATTGATTTTGAACGGTTGACCGCAATCTAGGCCTTCCGTTACTGCTATTGGGATTAGATGAAATCCAAAGATATTGTCTTCTCCGCTCTTTGAGCTGTAAAAGCTGCTGTGAAGAGGGCCTTTATTTTTTTCATCCCTTAGTAGAAGGCTGGTGAGTATAAACCTCTAACCAGAGGTGAATAACAGTTAGATAAAAACCGCTTAAGGTGTGGGCACAAGGATTTGCTTTAGGCTTCAAGAACCGTTGCGCTGCTATGGTTTTGATGTCAGGAGTAAATCAGATGCCATTCGTTTTTAGGAATTTGGTTTATGAAAAGCAATGTTGTGTCGAGATGGGTTGGTGGTAGCGCCCTGGCGCTTGGTCTGACGCTTTCGTCGTCTATGCTGCCTGCCTCTGCCCAGACCACGACTGAGCCTGTGACGCCAACGGCTCCTGGCACGGTTGACTCGGCAGATTCTGAAGGCACAACTCCTGGGTCAGCCGTGCCAGGTGAAACCTACCCTGATCCTGTAACCCCAACCGCCCCCGGTACAGTCGACCAAACCGCTCCCGGTACCGTTTCTCCTGACGCAACGGCACCCAGCGAAACCTATGTTGATCCGGCGGCTCCCGACACAACAACGACCACCGCTGAGGATAACGACTCAAGCTGGGGGTGGCTAGGTCTTTTGGGCCTACTTGGTCTGAGTGGTTTGGCAAAGCGCAAGCGCCCAACGCCGGTCTACACCACTGAAGATCGCGTGGTTGACCATCCTTCTGCCGGTCCTCGCATTTGAGGTTAGGTATCCTGCGTCAATGCAGCGATCGCCAGTGCGCTTAGAAGAACCACTACCAGCGACAAGAGTGGGCGGCGCACTGGCAGCCAAAGTGATGCAAAGTATCCTAATCGAGCGGGCGACGTCAATAGCTTAACTGCCTAGAAAAGGGTGCTATTTAGCACTCTTTTTTTTTCGCACATCCAGGGACTATAGCCAAAGATCAACGCAACAGGTGAAGTCCGGATATGGCTACAACTGGCGTAAAAATCGAGAAGATGGCAGGGCTTGACGGAGCGCGTTGAAGCCGTCCGTCCCCACCGACCAGGGGTCGTCGGGCAGCACGGGGGTTGGGTCGATCGCTCGGTTCACTAGGTCAGCCATGAGATCAATACTGTCTAAAAGCGGCGGCAGAGTTAGATAGACCGGCAGAATGCGCACCTCAAAGGTGTGTTTGTGACGAGGGGCATAGACAATGTTTTTGAGGTTAAAGTCACAGTACTTGGTGAGCGGTATGGTTTTCAGCCGTTCTCTAGCCTGCTCCCAGGACAAGTCACTCCAGTCTGGTGCCTGCACCAGGGTCAGCAGTTCGGAGGGCCAAAGTCCCAACCGTTGACACTGAGGGTTGCTGGCCACAAGCCGCTTTAAGGTGGGGCCGTGGGTCCACAGCAAGTTGACCAGGTTGCGAATTGCTGGGGCCGAACAAAGGGGAGCCGCATCGAAATGCAGGTGGGTTGCCCCTTCCACTGGAGCATAGAAGTTGAGCTGACGGGCGATTTGAAGGTAGGTTTCTAACTGGGGTAGCTGAGCGTAGGTTAGGGGTGGGGTAATCAATTCACAGGGACGTTCTCGCTCGCCGGGTAGTGAGGTGGCAATGGCAATGGGTGGCCCCAGGTCGTCGGCTAGTTTGACCATGCCCTTTGGCCCCTGCTGCAACTCTAGGCCCAGGGTCTTGGCAACCGGCTGCAATACATCGGCCAAAGGCAGGTTGGCGTCGGTCAGGCGACTAACGATCTGCATCAACCGAATGTCGTCGCCAACGATGCGATACCAACTGGGCTGAGGTGGGGAGGTGCGATCGCAGTCGGCTTGCAGAGTCAAGTCATCAACACACCAGGCGATCGCCTGGTGTTGGGCATCGCGCACCTCAAACCCCAAGGTGAGATTTTCTAGCACCGGGGTGCCGACAATCTGGCTGTGCTCCGATTGGGGATAAAATATGCGGCTAACGCTACCCCCCTGCTCAGCGGCAATCGCCTCAGCTAGCGCCTGACGGCTAGACCCTCGCGGGGCCATCAGCTCAATTTCTAGGCCAACTCTGCCCGCTAGGGTCATGGCTTAGGGCTCGGGTTTAGCCAACTCCAAGGCATAGTCAACCTCGTCGGCGTTGCCCATAATCAAGTTGCGCTCAATGCGGAGCTTGGCGTCGTAGGGGGTGGCGTCACCCCAAAACTCGGCCAGAGCAGCAGCGTCATCGTAGGTGTAGCTGGTTTCGCTATAGAAGCGCAGGTCGTTGACCGACTGAAGCGACTCTAGGCGGGCATCGAGCAAAAACTGCTCAAGCAGGGCAACATCGGCAGGCCCCCACAGAATCTTGCGGCCCATGCGAGCTTTGGCCTCGTCGACATTTTGGCCCCAATAGCTGGCCAGCTGAGCAGCATCCCAATAGGTGTAGCCACTGCTAAAGAAGGTATCTAGCTCTGACTGAGCATTGTTTTGGCTGATTTCGATCTCATCACATTTGAGGATGGCCCCAGACCCAACGCTAGGCATCCCGTGGGGCTGACCGGTGGGGTCGGCGGCAAAGGCGGGGCCGGTGGTTAAAACAGTGGCGATCGCCAGCAGAACAGATAGATGGAGCGTTTTAGGATTTTTCACGGCTTCTAGGCAGAGTTTGCTCAATCATAGTCGTGACTCCTGGGCGTTTCGGTGCTTTGTAACGAATGCCGCTCTACCCTTCATCAAACGATGCTTTCGGGGCACTAGGGAATGGTGTCAGCCAATTCGTTGAAAATGTGGGCGGCGATCGCGCCGGGATGGGTCAGCCACACCCGATTGGGCTGGTTGCGGGCCACATTGGCAATATGTTGCAGGGCGCGGCGCAGGTGCCGCAGCCGAAACGGTTGCCCGACCAGGTAAGGGTGTAGGGCAATGCCATATACCAGGGGCTGCTGGTGAGACTGCTCTAGCATCTCGTCAAAGTTGTCAATAATCATCTCGGCAAAGTCTTTGGCGCTGACTCGGCGCACAGCGATCGCCGGTATGTCATTAATCTCTTGGGGATAGGGCACCGAGAGAATGCGGCCACGCCGGGTCTTAAACCAAATAGGTTGGTCGTCTTGGCACCAATCAAGCAGATAGGTGTAGCCCGCCTCCTGAAGCAGGTCGGGGGTGACGGCGCTTTGAGCAATCCAGGGGCCAAGCCAGCCCTGGGGCGGCTGCCCTTCATGGTTGGTCAGGATGTGCATTGTCTCAGCGATTAGGGCAGCTTCATCCACCTCGCTCAAAATGCTCTGGCGTTCGGAGTTGGTGCGGCCGTGGGCGACAATTTCATCGTTGCGATCGCGAAAGGCCGCCACCACCTCTGGGCAGTAGTCGTAGATCGCCGAGTTGACCGGCAGCGCCACCGGCAACTCTAGCTGATCAAACAGCTCCAGCAGTCGCCAGACTCCCACGCGGTTGCCATAGTCACGCCAGGCGTAGTTCAAGACATCAGGCTGAGGGCCACCGGGGGCCAGTTCGGCTCCTAAGCCTTCACCAAAGGCAAAATGCTCTAGGTTGAGCGCGATGTAAACGGCCAGCCGTCGTCCGCCCGGCCAATGGTAGTCGGCCCGCTGCGTGATAGCCGAATAGCTGTAGCGTTCGTGGTGAGTCAGCGGCAAGGCTTAGGCTCCCAAATCTAAGCAGGGCACGCTTGGAAGGTTACCAGAAACTGCCTAGAGGTGGGGAAAGGGCAACCTGAAAAGCCGCCGAGGTTTTCGTGGGAGGGCAGGACCTTTAGATGAATTGCGAAAATAGGGCGTAAAGATACTTTTGAAAACCCTCAAGCTTTAGAACTAAAGGTGAGCTTTGACCAACAGCAGTGCGCCCGATAGAATTCCTAGCGACAGCGAAGCAGAGCCCAGCCAGGTGAGCTGCATTTTGCGGCGCATAGCCCGGCTTTTGAATCTAGCAGAACCGTCAAACCCTTCGCGATCGGCGTTAGAGAGCGTGGTTAAAAAGCCCAAAGCATATAGGACAGAGGCGGCAAAGAATTCAAGAACTGGAGTCAGTATAAGCAAGCCCCGCTCCACCCCAGCATCCATATCGTAGGGAGTAGCTAATATAAAAAGGCCTATATAAACAGGAATTGCGATTAGACTGGCTTGCAGCATTAACCGGCAGAACAAGTGATAAACCGTAAAAGAAGAATCTACGGTAGCTTCTGGAACTGTGCGGACAATAGTCATGAAATATCGATATTACTTCTTGTACGCTGCTGGCAGCTATCTTAGTGAATAACGGCTACAACTCGGTAGAGGCAACCATAGCTTCACGCATATTTTAGCGACTCGTGTAGTAGACCCAAAGAGTTGCAAGATTTAAGGAGTATACCCCTGCACAAGCTATTAAAAACTTGCTGGCTAGGGGAGCGATCGCCTCCTAGCCTATGGACTGGCTTCATACCAACCGAATACTCTCTGGGCCACCGCAGGTCAAACTACTGCTGTGCCTCAAAACGGCATTCGTCCAGTAGCCAGGAGCTTGTACCCAAAGGTCATACCCAGCATTGAAACAAAGAAGTGCCAAAGACTAGTGGGGTTTAGCACAGCTCGACTGCTGACAAAAACGCAGAGAATGCCGCCTGCTACTAATACCCAGCCAAACTGCTTCATAAAGCCGAGGGGCATAAAGACCAACAAAAAAATGCCGCCAAACAAAAGAAAAATCGACAGATCAGCGGCGATGCCACGCCACCAGTAGGGGCTCACGTTAGTGGTAAAAAAGATATTTTTACCCAAGAAATAGATGCCCAGTAGCATCAGGGCCAAACCGACGACTTGGCCACGCCACCAGTAGGGGCTCACGTTAGTGGTAAAAAAGATATTTTTACCCAAGAAATAGATGCCCAGTAGCATCAGGGCCAAACCGACGACTTGAGTCAAAAATCGCATAGGGAGTTAGATAAATACTTCAGTTGACAAGCAGACTACGGCGGCTAAAGCCTACGGTTAGGGGCGATGGACAAAGCCCGACTCTAGGGGTTAGCACAACTCTGGAATCGTTTTGCAATCCACAGCGACACCCCTAAACCCAAGCTTAAGTTACCCAAAAGCCACACCGAGAAACCTCGTCGGGTAGGAGAACGCAATGCGTTTCAGAGGTAATGGGCACTGGTGCCGACAAAAAGGCTAATAGCCGCGTCAGTTGCTCTAAAAGCCGCCAAAGCCAATGCAGTGGCAACAAATAGCAATTTGTCTAGGGACGCGCCTATTCACAACTATCGGTAATTAGGAGACTCGTTCTTCTACAAATTGATTGGCACTCATTCCGGATGCAGCCGAGGCCAATAGTGTCCGAAGGCCGAAATTTATCAAGAGGTAACTTCAGTGTTACTCGGCCACACTCCTCTATTTATATTCTGTCCGGAAGTTGTTAGGTTCACCTAACTAGCTTGAGTAAATTCTCTACCCCATGGTCGATACGGCATCTTTTATCAGCTTGATAAAGTACGCAAGTACGCCCATTCGGTTGAAGGCTATGAGACCCAATCTTTTGAGCTATGCAGGTGGTTTAGGGCTAGTAGCCGGTGCGCTGATGTGGCCTGGCGTTAGTCACGCTCAAGGATTTTGCTATCTGATTAACTCTGAGGGCGAAGTCGTCAATCTAGATGACATGTGTCAGGAGAACGACGCCCCCGCGACTTCCCCAACGCCTGGGGCCAGCGACGCTTCAGCTGAGCCCCAGGGCACCTCATCATCTTCTGAGGTTATAAACACCACCACTACAAATCCGGCGGGGACAGACTCCACTGGAGCAAACCCGGCTGGGACAAACCCCGCAGGGACAGACTCTACCGGAACAAACTCAGCAGGAACAAGCCCAGAGGGGACGAACTCTACTGGTGGGACAAGTCCTGCTGTGAGTCCAGCGAGGACAAATCCTACTGTGGCGCCCGGCTCAAATGGAAATACCAACCGGGCTAACCCTAATAACGAAGACACCAACCGGGCTAACCCCAATACAGACGATTCGGAAGCCTCACCGGCTGGGACCGAATCGCCTCGGACACCAAACTCTGACACGTCAGACACACCTGACAATGCTACAGAGCGCGGAAATCGCAATACAGAGCTAGAAAACCGCAATCGAGAGCCACAAAACCGCAATACAGAGCCAGAGAACCGCTTAGACATTCCGGTTAGGGAGATCGAGAGGCCTGAAATCCCTGAGGTCCAAACTCCTCAACGATTAGATTCTACTGGGGATGACACCGATACATCTACATCTGGGAATGACACTGATACATCCGGAGATGACACCGATACATCGCAATAGCTAGGCAGCAGATTTTGGCAGTTCAACCCATTGATCTAGACTTGCAGCGCCAGGCAGTCATTATTCATCAGCGTCTATGTGCCGAATATGATTGCCCAATTCCCTATTTTCATGCGCTCGATCCGCTGAGTGAGCTGGTTTCATCTCTGCTGTCTCACCGCACTAAAAATCGGGACTCGGGCCGCGCGTTTAAGCAGCTAGTGGCCCAGTTTCCCACCTGGGAAGCGGTGCGAGATGCGCCAACGGAGCTGGTAGAACAGGCGATCGCACCTTGCACCTGGCCAGAGCAAAAAGCGCCCCGCATTCAGCAGGTGTTGCGGTTGGTTGGTGAGTTGACCAACGGTGAGTGGTCGCTCGACTTTTTGAAAGATATGTCGGTGGCCGAAGCTCGGGCTTGGCTAGAAGCGCTGCCCGGGGTCGGGCCAAAGACTAGCGCGGCGGTGCTGTGTTTTAGTGAGTTGCGGGGTCGAGCGCTGCCGGTGGATAGCCACCATCACCGGGTTGCTCAGCGATTGGGCCTAATTTCCTCAAAGATGGCAGTGGGGCCATCTCACGTTGCGCTAGAAGGGTTTTTGCCCGATGAATGGGATGCCCAGCAGGTCTATGATCACCACGAAGTCATGATGCTGCACGGCCAGCGGTGCTGCTTTTACAAAAATCCGAGTTGCGATCGCTGCGTTGTGCTCGATCTATGTCCCTACGGACAGGAGAGACGCGAAAAAACGAAAAGTTAAGCGCGCAAAGGAATTGTTTAGGGGGCAATCTTGGCTCTAAGTTCGGCTTTGATGCGGTTCAAAATGGACGTTTCGTCTAGGCCATCGAGAATTTCGCCAATCACAGCTTTGGGGCCGTTGGGTCCCCAGGTGGCCCCGTTGGTAAGGTAGGTTTTAGTGATCTGACCGATGCCATAGGTGGCCAACCCAGCAACACCGCCCTGGGCTAGAGCCACCGGAATGTAGGGGGCGATCGCCAGGCCGCCCGTTGCGATCGCCGACACCCCCAGCATTCCCTTAAGTGAGCTGAGCCCCAGGGTAATCACCAACTCGCTAATCGTAATGCCGCCCAGCCCCAGGGCAATCTGCTGGAGCAGCTTGAGGGCGGCGGGGCGGGTCATGGGCAGGCCGTAGAGCCGCGATAAATTGAGAATCAGCATGACATCAACGACGGTGCCGCCAATCAGATCTGCGACGGTGATCGGGTTGAGGGCGACGGCGACGGCTTTGATCATGGTGGCATTCCAGATGGTGTCGTCGGCGATGCGATCGCAGATCTGCCGCTTGCGCTCCAAAATTTCGGTGCTTATACCCTCGGCATACATCAGTGTGTTGAGCGCCACCAAGGCTTTGCCTTCGCGGTGCAAAATGTCGAGAATTTTGAGCTTAAGATCATTGACCTGGGGCTGGGCGCGCACGGTTTTGTAGGTCGTTTGGCCATGGGGTTGGGCGACGGCCTGCACTGCCAAGGGAGAAGCTGCTGCCATGACAATTTCATCGGGAGAGATCAAGTCTTGGAGGCGGCGATCGCGCAGGGTTTCGTAGAGGGTCTGGCGATCGGCCTCGGGGTATTGGTCGATTTTGTTGAACACCAGCAGCATGGGCTTACTGGCCTGACGCAGGGCTTTCAGCGCCTCATACTCGACGCGGGTAATGTCGCCCGCAATCACAAATAGAATCAAATCAACCTGAGCGGCGATGCGGCGGGCCAAGTCGGCGCGGTCTTCGCCATCCACCTCATCGAGGCCGGGAGTGTCGATCAGCTCGATGCGCGACTGACCAACGCTTTTGAGCGAAACTCGCAGCAGGTCAGGCAGGCCAGAATCGAGCGATTCTCGACTGACGGCCCAGGAGCTACCTTCGACCACCTGGGTAACGCCGTGGGTAGGACCAGTGGCAAACACCTCCTGACCCATCAGGGCATTCAACAGCGACGATTTACCGCGCCCTACCAGGCCAAAGGCGGCGATGTGCACCACCGTATTTTCCAGCTTGTCCTTCAAACCGCGCAGGTTTTGCAAGGCTTCTTCGACGCCAGCCTGCTCGCGGGGGGTGAGATTGAGGCGCTGCACCAGGCCACCCAAAGCTTCCTGAGCGCGGCGGTAGTTGAGGTCGTCTTGCAAGTCTTGAAAGTCAAGCACCAAATCGCCCAGCTCTTGCTCCACGGCTTCCCAGGTGGCGGAGTCGGCGTCGGGCAGCGCTAGGGGAGTGCCCTGCACGGTGGCGACGAGTTCCCCCAGTTCGGCCTCAACCTCTTCCCAGGTGGGGTCTGGGTTGGGGGAGGTGGGCAAGGGGTCGTTGGCGGGCATGGGGTGGGGAGTGGGCGGGTAGATGGGTGGATGGGTGGAGATGTTTTAAGGATAGCGGAGGGGGTTGGGGGTGAGGGGTGGGGTTGAGGGCGGGTTTACCGGAGCAAGGACTGGAGGCCGCTGAGGCTGGACTGCAAGGACAGTAGCGCAAACATTAAGGAAGTGCCGATCACAGCTGGGCGGTTGCAGGCGGTTAGCGCGACTTAATGTTGAGACACATAATCCTAGGCTGGGGTACTAGGGGGTTACAAAATTTCTATAGATGTATTCATGGGAGTTCTCGACTATGACGACACTGCCCCCCAGTCAAGACATTGAGCGGTTAAGGGTGCTGGCGGTGCTGCACTATGTGGTGGCGGGGCTGGTGCTGGCTTTTGCGCTACTGCCGCTGGTGTTTGTGGCGATCGGAGGGGCGGTGCTGCTGGCTCCTGAGAGTATGGTCAGCGGCGATAGTGAGCTGCCACCCTTTGCGGCAGGGCTGACTTTTTTGGCGCTTGGGCTGGCGCTGTTTCTCTACGGGCTAGTGCTGGCGATCGCGCTCATTGTCTCAGGCGGCTGTTTGCGACGACATAAGCACTACTGGTTCAGCTTTATAGTGGCCTGCGGGGCGCTGCTGTTTACGCCCCTGGGCACGGTGCTGGGGGTGGCGACGCTGGTGGTGCTGCTGCAAGAGTCGGTGCGCGAGCTACACGGGGTTTCTTTCTAAAGGTCGGGTACCTGGGACAAAGCTAGGGACTGTGTCAACGTCCCAAAGGCACCCGAACTCTACAAGAGACTCAACTTAGGGCTTTGAGCACCGTGTCGTGAATTGCGCCGTTGCTGGCAACGACACCAGGGTTGTTGGGGAAGCGGGCGGCACTGGCAAAGTCTAAGGGCTTGCCGTGCATGTCGGTGACGCGGCCCCCGGCTTCTTCGACCACCAGCACTCCGGCGGCGTGGTCCCAAATTTTTTCGCGGTAGTCGGGGGTTTTGGGAGATGGCAGGCGCAGGTAGAGGGCGGCTTGGCCTGCGGCCACAGCGGCGTATTTAGCCTGACTATCCATGCGAATGGAGGGAGTGGTGATGCCTACGGCCTGGGCCACCTGCGCTTGCTGGCTGAGGTCGCCGTGGCCCGACTCGACACTTTCGACCAGGCGCAGGCGGTCAACATCGTCAGCAGCGGTAACCTTCACCGGCTGGGGATTGCCGCCCGTCAGGGACATCATCACGGTGCCTTCACCGCGTACGGCGGCAAAGAGCAGCCCGGTTTCCCCGCCGTCAAAACTGAGGAAGGGGCAGCCGAGCACCCCCACTTTGATGTCGCCATCAACGACTAGAGCCAGGGCGATCGCATATTGGTCGCCGCGCAAAAAGCCTTTGGTGCCGTCGATGGGGTCGAGGGTCCAGTAGCGGGGGGCGACATCGCCATTGCCGTGGTCAATCCAGCTCAACACATCGCTGTCGGTAGCGCTGGGAATGGCGTTCTGCACCTGTTCGGTAACGGCAGCGAGCACGGCGGCGGTTTCGGGCTGGCGCAGGTCGGTAGTGTCTTCTTCACCCACTACCGGGTCGCTGGGGAAGGCTTCGGCCAAAGCTTTACAGATCAAGGCCTGAGCCCCGTAGTCAGCGATAGTGACGGGGCTCTTGTCGTTTTTTTCAATGGCGGCGGGGACGAGGCCCTGGCGCACGGCCTCACAGAGCTGAGCAGCTTGAATGACGGCGGCGATCGCGGTTTGTTTTTCCTGGTCGTAGGGCATGGGTGGATGAGTGGATGGGTGGGAGGGGGGATGGGTGGGGATTACAAGAGAGCACTATAGCTGGTGGTGGGCCGTGGCGATCCAGGTGCGGGGGCCGAAGTGGCGGCAGCTTTGGGTGGCGATTTGGGCGGCCTGGGTGAGGGCGTTGGGGAAGGGGGCACCTAGGCGGTAGTGGCAGAAGGCTCCGTGGAGGATGTCTCCGGCTCCTAGGGTGTCTTGGACGGTGACTTGGGGGACAGGTAAGGTGCCCGCTGTGCCGCGATCGCGAAACTGAATGGGGCTGGGGCCGTGGGTGGTGGCGACTTCGGGAATGCCTAGGGCGCTGAGGGCGGCCAAGGTGTCAGGTTGACTCGGCAGCTGAAATTTGGCGGCGGCAATGACGCTGGTGGCAAGGGGTAGGATGCTATCGAAGCCGGGCTTCCAACTGCCTGCGTCGATGACTATGGGGATGGTTTGAGACTGGGCGGCGATCGCAATGGCATGACTAGCAGCCATCTGATGGCCGTCGACTAGGACGACATCGACATCAGTAAGCAAATTCTCTGGGATTGCAGCGGGGTCGGCCTGTCGCCCGACAGCATTGCGAGAGACAACAGCGCGATCGCCGGTGGCAGCGGTAACGAGAATTGTAGAGAGCGGCGGTGGCGATCGCAGCTGAGTCGTGAGATCTACCACCTCAACGCCGTAGGTTGCCAAGTCGGCTCGAATTAGATCGGCCAGGGGATGTTGACCCAGGGCACCGGCCAGCCTAGCTTGATTGCCCAGAGCGGCAAAGGCGATCGCGGCGTTGGTGGCGGGTCCGCCCGCCACCAGCAGGCTCTCCTCAGCGACGAGTTTTTCATCGCTGCTGGGCACGTGATCGACGCGATAGATGCAGTCGAGGGTGATCAGCCCCACAAAAAGTCCAGTGGCCACGGTGATATTTCTCTCAGCAGATTCTAATCGGCGGCGACAAGCAGTACTCTCCACAGCATAGGTCTAGCCCTGCGTGTAAGG
This sequence comes from Nodosilinea sp. FACHB-131, assembly GCF_014695395.1. Classification (GTDB taxonomy): domain Bacteria; phylum Cyanobacteriota; class Cyanobacteriia; order Phormidesmidales; family Phormidesmidaceae; genus Nodosilinea. Next base: position 56,028 of record NZ_JACJOF010000015.1, on the reverse strand, counting down.
TAAGTAATGCGATCGCCCCAGCTTTCGCCCGCTTGCTGATTTTTTTCGTTGGGTTACACAAAATGGCTGATTCGTTGCCGCTGGCCTATTTACCCATGTTCTTGCACTGCGTGATTGGGCTGGTGGCAGCCCAGGTGGCCCAGCGCAAGGGCTACGACCTGGGCCTGTGGATGGTTTGGGGCATGGTGGGCGGCACAGTGGCCCTGGTGGATGCCCTGCGGCGGCCCCAACATTCGTTGCCGCAATGATGGCATTCCTACAGCGCTGGCTCAAGGGATGGCTGCCCAACCTCGACCACCGAGTGTGGATTTTGGCGAGCGGACGGCTGCTATCGCAGGTAGGCATTGGCTTTACGCTGTTCTACGCGCCGATTTTCTTTACCGAGCAGGTGGGGCTAACGGCTACCCAGGTGGGCTTGGGGATTGGTCTCGGCTCAGTGGCGGGCATGGCCGGACGCTTTTTGGGCGGGTCGCTGTCTGATTCACCCACGGTAGGGCGGCGACCGACGCTGCTGGCGTCGGCCCTGGTATCGGCAGCGGCAGATGGAGTGCTGGTGCTGGCCAATGATTTCTGGGTATTTTTGGCAGGCAACCTGCTGATGGGGTTTGGCGTCGGGCTTTACTGGCCAGCGGCGGAGTCTGTGGCAGCAGACATCACGACCCCAGAGCAGCGTAACGAAGCCTATGCCCTGGTGCGCCTAGCCGACAATCTGGGTTTGGGGGTGGGGGTAATCGCCGGGGGGGCACTGATCTCGCTCACCGGAGCCTACCGGGCACTGTTTGCCATCGATGGCGTTACGTTTCTGCTGTTTTTTGGCATCATCTATGTCGCCATTGCCGAGACGCGCCCGGCGGGAAATGGGACGCGATCGCTCTTCCAGGGCTGGGGTCAGGCCCTCAGAGACACAACCCTGATGGTCTACGCCCTGGTCAACGTGCTGTTCACCGGTTATCTGGCGCAGATTCAGAGCACGCTGCCCCTTTATCTCAACCGGTTTGCGGGGGGCGAGCAGTCAGTCAGCGAGGGGACGCTGAGCCTGCTGTTTACGGGCCATGTAGTGCTGGCGGCGATCGCCCAGTTGCCTATGGCTCGATGGCTCAACCACTATCGCCCCGCCCAGGGGTTAATGGTGTCGGCGCTGCTGTGGGGGCTAGGGTTTGGCCTGGTGTGGCAGTCGGGAACAGGAGGCTTGCCGCTGGTGTGGAGCGGGCTGGCTTTGGGGGTAATGGCGCTGGCCATGGTGGCTTATACGCCAATTGGCTCGGCGCTGGTGGCGGCGATCGCCCCTGAACCCCTGCGCGGCGTCTATCTATCGGTAAACTCAATGTGCTGGGCCGTGGGCTACCTGATCGGTCCACCCGTGGGCGGCTGGGCTCTCGATCAGGGAGAGGCAGCAGCCCACAGCTTTTGGCTAGGGTTAATGGTGACGGTGGTGCCCGCTCTGGCGGTGTTGATGTGGCTCGATCGCCGTCTGCGCCGCCGGGCTAGCTAAGCGAGCGCAACTACAAAAGGAACGGCTCCCCAGCCACTTTATATTTCTTGCGCTAGTCAGGGATTAAACTATCCGCCAATAATTAGGTTTAGGGTTGCCACCACTTGATCAACCACCGAAGGCGGTAGGCAGTCTTCGGTACTTCGCCACCAGCGCTGACTCAAATCTAACGTGCGCACCTGTTCCGCAATTACAGATCCGCTGACCTTAAACCCTGGTGGTATCAAAATTAAGGTCTTAATCTCCGGCTTCACGGTGCTAATAATTGGTGAAACAATGGCAATACCGCCCCTGGAAGCATTAAATACTGTCTGGCTCAAAACCAAACATAGGCGAGCGTCTCCCATCTGTTCTCGGCCTTGGGTGGGGTTCAAATTTACGCGAATTACTTCACCTCGGCGAAGCTGCATCACCGTTCTCCTGAGCTACAGCAGCTCTTGCCCTTGGGCAAGACCATCGACAAAATCGTGAACATCATCGGAGTATCGAAAATCATCAGGAATACTAGCTAACAATTCATCCAGAGTTATCGCCACCAACTTTTTGCGAATCACCAGCGCCCCATCTACCTCTAAAATCTCCACTGTAGAGTTTTCATCCCACCCAAAGCTTTCCGCCAAGCGATGGGGAATGCGCAAACCAAGACTATTGCCCCATTTCTTCAGCTGAATATCCATCCCGTTAGCCCAAAATTATACTTTGTATAACATCTTAACGTCTCGGCAGCGGAGCAGATCTCCTGCATTGCTCTCAGGTTCTGATTAATACCAATGGGAGGTTAAGGATTTACCGCTTTGACTTGCCAGGTGCCGTCGGGTTGGTGGTCGTAGAGGGTGCGGTTTTGGGGTTCGCCACGCAGCTCTAGGTGGTCAACTTGGTTAGGCTCTAGCAGCACTAGACAGAATTCAGCGGGGGGCGTTGCCTGAATTTCTTTGGGCGAGAAGTCGGCCTCGGCATTGCGAGGCTGGGCCGGATGGGGCCAGTAGAACTGCTGGCGAGCGTTTTCGGAGAGAGCTTCCCAAGAATTCTGCCGGGCTTGCGATAGGGCGGCATCGGCCTCAGCAGTCACTACCTGGATGGAGCCTGCCAGGCGAAACTGCTCGCGAGTGTCGGTGAAGTACCAGCAGGCTTCGGCCCAGGGGTGAGCGGCGATGTCGGTGACCTTAGCGCTGCGCTGATCGGTGATCAGGGTGAGGGTGTTGCTGTCGGGCGACCAGCCGCGAAATACTACGGTGCGATTGGCGGGGCGGCCCATGGGGGTAACGGTGGCGAGCTGAAAATAGCGGCTGTAAGGGCGGCTGCGGTTGCGGTGCAGAGCGCGGGCGAGGGGGCTGCGCCAGGGCGCTAGGACCGAAGTTTTTGAAACAGAGGAATCAGAATCAGACATACTTGCTTGAGAGACTGACTTTTGGTGGTGGCAGAATGCGGGGTAGGCCCTTCTAGTAGAACGCTTGCTGAGTGAGCTTGCAACTATGACTGCCGCCATGCTGTTGCCAACTGCGGATGGAGGAGCCTTGAGCTAGACGCACTGCACCGAGCGACACCCACTCCCGGTAGGATGGGTAGCACCGTGTTTTTTCTAAAACCATGGCTATAGCGGTTGATTTTGGCACTAGCAATACCGTCGTTGCTCGCTGGAACCCAGTTTCTGAAAGTCCAGAGACGGTAGCGCTACCGGGGCTGAGCTTGAGCTTGGCAACGGTGCCGCCGCTGGTGCCCAGTTTGGTCTATGTGGAGAAACCCCAGGCCGATGGGGTAGTGGTGGGGCAGGCGGTGCGCGATCGCGGCCTCGACATCCCCACCGATCCTCGATTCTTTGCTAACGTCAAGCGCGGCATTGGTACGCCGCTACAGGGGTTTCTGCCCGATATTGATGGGGAGGCGCTCTCCTTTGAGCAGTTGGGGGAGTGGTTTCTGCGATCGCTCTTGACCCAGGTGCGCGCCGTGGCTGGGGAAGACGATAGCCTGGTGCTGACGGTGCCAGTGGATAGCTTTGAGGCCTATCGTCTGTGGCTGGGGGATGTGGCCACCGCGCTGGATTTCAAAGAAGTGCGGCTGCTCGACGAGCCCACCGCCGCCGCGCTGGGCTACGGGCTGACGGGAGAGCAAACCCTGCTGGTGCTCGATTTTGGCGGCGGCACGCTGGATTGGTCTCTGGTGCGGCTGGTGGCCCCGGCCCAAAAGCAACCGGTGGGTTTTTTGCTCAAGTGGCGGGGGCAGGGAGCGGAGCAGACCAGCGCTCAAAAGCCCGAGGTGGCGCGGGTGCTGGCCAAGGCGGGCGAAAACCTGGGCGGGGCCGACATTGACCAGTGGCTCGTGGATTATTTTCAGACCCAGGGCATTTCTGGGGGGGCGGTGGTGCAGCGGCTGGCGGAGCGACTGAAGATTGCGCTGTCGGAGCAAACTGAGGCGGCGGAAGCCTACTTCGACGACGAAACCTTTGACACCTACGACCTGGCCCTCACCCGCGACCAGTTTGAGGAGATTCTCACCCAGAACCAGTTTTTTGAGCGGCTGGAGAAGGGACTGACCCAGGTGCTCCAGCAGGGGCAGCGCCAGGGCATTGACTCAGATGCGATCGACGCGGTGCTGCTGGTGGGGGGCACAGCACAAATTCCGGCGGTGCAGCGGTGGGTGACGGAGCGGTTTGGGGCCGAGCGGGTGAGGTGCGATCGCCCCTTCGAAGCCGTGGCCCAGGGAGCCCTACAGATTGCCCAAGGCCTAGCCGTCGAAGATTTTCTCTACCACAGCTACGGCATTCGCTACTGGGATAGGCGCAACAATTGCCACAGCTGGCATCCCATTCTCAACCAGGGGCAGCCCTACCCGATGTCTGCCCCAGTCGAGATTACTCTGGGAGCTTCGGTGGAAAAGCAGCCCAGCATTGAGCTAATTGTGGGCGAACTGGGCTCGGCCAGCACCCAGACAGAGGTGTACTTCGAGAACGGTCGCCTGGTGACGCGCCAGCTCAGCGGTGATGCCCCCTCGGTGCAGCCGCTAAACGATCGCGAAGGGGCGCGCACCATTGCTCAGCTCAACCCGCTGGGGTTTCCGGGCAGCGATCGGGTGCGGGTGCTGTTTCGAGTCGATCGCGATCGGCTGCTGCGGATCACAGTCGAAGACATTCTCACAGGCAACACGCTGTTGGATAATGAGGCCGTCGTGCGGCTGAGCTAGGTCTGCTTTAGGATGAGACGATGGAAACATTGACCCTGACTCGACCCGACGACTGGCACCTGCATTTGCGCGACGGCGAGGCGCTGAAGGCGGTTTTGCCCCACACGGTGCGGCAGTTTTCTCGGGCGATCGTGATGCCCAACTTGAAGCCGCCGGTGCGCACCGTGGATGAGGCGGCGGCTTACCGCGATCGCATTCTGGCGGCGGTGCCAGCGGGCCAGCAGTTTGAGCCACTGATGACCCTCTACCTCACCGACAACACTCGCCCCGAAGAGATCATGGCGGCCAAGGCGGCTCAGTTTGTTAAAGCGGTGAAGTATTACCCCGCTGGGGCGACTACGAACTCGGATGCTGGGGTTACCGAGATCAGCCGGTGCGATCGCGTCTTTGAGGCAATGCAGCAGGTCAACATGCCGCTACTGCTCCATGGGGAGGTAACCGACTCTGCGGTTGACATGTTCGACCGCGAGAAAGTGTTTATTGAGAAGCACTTGATTCCGCTAAAGCAGCGATTTCCTCAATTGCGTGTGGTGCTGGAGCACATTACCACCTCAGAGGCGGTAGAGTTTGTGCTGGCAACCGACAATATTGCGGCGACGATCACTCCTCAGCATCTATTGTTTAACCGCAATAGTTTGTTTCAAGGAGGCCTGCGGCCCCATTACTACTGCCTGCCCATTTTGAAGCGCGAAACCCACCGGCAGGCGCTTTTGCAGGCGGCTACTTCGGGCAATCCGAAGTTTTTTTTGGGCACCGATAGCGCCCCCCATCCTCGTAATGGCAAAGAAAGCGGCTGTGGTTGTGCGGGGTGTTTTTCGGCGTTGCATGCTATGGAGCTATATGCAGAGGCGTTTGAGAGTGTTGACGCCCTCGACAAGCTGGAAGCGTTCGCTAGCTTTTATGGGCCAGACTTTTATCAGCTGCCAAGGAACAGCGATCGCATTACCCTGAGCAAAACTACCTGGCGCATTCCCGATGAGCTGCCCTTTGTCGATGACGCGCTGGTGCCGTTGCGGGCAGGGGAAGCGATGACCTGGAAAATGACTTGACTCGGAAGATCTGCTGAGGAAAGATCCCTTCGCCTCTAATTAAGGGTGATTACCCAATCCCCTTCTTAAGGATGTTAGGTAATCTATAGTCTGTAGCGTGTCTGCACTAGTTCGAGTAGAAATTCTTCCTGGTAACATTATCTCAATGAGTGAGGTCAACAGATTGCTTTAATAAATTTGAAAGTTCTTCGAGTTTATTAATGGCTGGCTCCAAATATTCTTTTGCAATTAGATTTAAGTTATATCCACTAGGTTTGTCATGCCTATTTTCGCACTCCTGCGTAAGTATTAACTTAACTTCTCGCAAAAAATCTAATTCTGAAATCAGATCACAGTTACCTGGGAAGGACTGAAATTTATATCTGTCTTTGATGGAATAGCCTACCAGAAGCTTGTCTTTGTTGCGGACAGACAGAATTGCATCAACAAAATTACGAGGATTAACTTCTGCCAGAATAGGTATATTATGATACTGCTTTTCTTGAATCTCTGAAGAATCATACATATGCCCCAGGCTGATTTTTCTCCAAAATTTGCCTGGGTTCTCAATTAAAATGCCTAAAAGCTCTAAAGCTTCTTCTGACAGATTTGCCTTGGATGCACTAGAAAGTTTTTCCTTAAAGTAGGAGAAAATCTCTTTAAATTGAGGTGTTTCGTGTGCTGCAAAAACCAAATTATCCCAATTGTCAGAGAGATTCATGTCGGAATAGTTCTTGAGAATTCCTTGTTCATCTAAATAATCAATATAATTCTTTGAATCAGCAACAATCCAATCAAGGCTTTCTTGAAACAAGTCTAGTTTGGAAAGCCTTAGAAAAATTCCGCTCACGTGAATTACTTTAGGAGGAATTTCGTATGTCCTACTTCTCCAATCCCTGATTACAGAACTCAACAAGTTTGTAAATCTGTCATCTTCTATTTCTCTATAGTGATAAAGCTGAATCCATTCCTCTGTGTTTTCTTCGGCAAAGTACTCGCTTTTTTCAATGGCATCAAATATTTTACTTTCTTCTAGATAACCGTTCTGCAAAAATTGAATCCAATTATCTGCTCCTAATATAGAATATTTGTATCGCAGAAACGAATACTTGTCTATGCACGCATCAATAGGACGAGAGTTAGCTGTTTTTTCGTTTTTACTTTTTTGGTATAAGCGAAATGGGAACATTTCTATATCTCGAATGTCTTCTGGAATGATTCGACCAGACCTAACCTCGAAAAATAGTGCAAGAAAAGTCATTAGAATGTCATCAAGCAGCTCTTTTTTTGTGGAAAAATAATTTAATCCCTGCAAAAACAATCTTTCAAAGTCCCAGAGCGAGTGCTGAATAAATCTTAAATTTTTATCTCCAGAGATTTCAAGAATATCTAAGATTAGATTTTTTCTTTCAGCTAGATAGCTTCTTAAAAACTTGTCTTTAACATTATTGATAAAAACATCAGTCACTTGCTCAAAATTGACTGAAATTTGAAAACTTTTCCCAATAACTTTCTCTTTAATCTTTCTGTATTTAGAATCTTTAATCTTGTTCGAATTTTCTGATTCAACAGTTATTTTGTCAACTTCATTCTCATGGGCAACTAGAACTGACTTAACCTTTTGATGTTCAACCAAAAGGTTAATGTATCCCAAAATTGCTTCTATTTCTATTCTGCATCTTTCAAGATCATCAAATATTATGAAGTAGTCGCTAGATTTTTCAGAGGAACCATCGGATACGGCCTCCAAAAATGCAGTATTTATACTGCCATCGTTACTTGAGTCTTTGTCAAAATCCAAGTCTAACCGAATGCTTGATCTAAGAATACCTTTAAAGAGTTTGCTTGCTAAAACAAAACCTTTTGATGCTCTAAATGGATGTAGTTGCCCAAAGATCTGGTCTTCTATTTCTGCGAATGATGTTAATCCATTCAAGCTAACGTAAACAAAGCGAACTTTTTTTCTTTTCCATTCCTTAATTCTTCGAAATCTTTGTAATACTGTTTGATAAACCATGTTTTGCCAGTTCCCCAGTCACCGCTTATCATTACGGCAAAGTTTGCATCAAATTCAGGAGCAAAATAATAATTTAGGTAATCTTCAATATGTTTATTATTAGATGTCATGAAAATTCCCGAATTACTCTATGTCAAGAATACTATAATTTTTCGAGTCATTACTTGCGATTATCAAGTTCTATAGAAAGACACCTTTTTATAGCCACTACCCCATGACTTCAATGAGCCATCGGAAGGTTTGAGGATTACATGTGATGAGTTTAATCTTCTTAGATACTCATGCATTCTTCGGCTATCCGAAGAATTGAAACGCCTTTAACAGGCTAGAACCCGTTATCCTAGAAAAGCTGAGTTTTGAGGGCTACGCAGTGCAAACCCCAGACCCCATTCATGTGATCGGCGGCGGGCTGGCCGGTACCGAGGCCGCCTGGCAGATTGTCCAGGCCGGGGTGCCCGTGGTGCTGCACGAAATGCGTCCCCAGAAGAAATCCCCTGCCCACCACAGCGAGCATGTGGCCGAGCTAGTGTGCAGCAACTCCTTTGGGGCAATGGCGAGCGATCGCGCCTCGGGTTTGCTCCACGAAGAGCTGCGCCAGCTCGGCTCAGTGGTCATCGGCAAAGCCGACCAGCACCAGGTACCTGCGGGCGGTGCTCTGGCGGTCGATCGCGGCATCTTTAGCCAAGACCTAACCGAAACCCTAGAGCGTCACCCGTTGATTGAGCTACGGCGCGATGAGGTGACGAGCATTCCCGACGATGGCATTGTGGTGCTCACCACTGGCCCCCTGACCAGCGATGCGCTGTCGGTCGAGCTAGAGCGGTTTACCGGCCAGGGCTACATGAGCTTTTTTGATGCCGCCAGCCCCATTGTGGTGGGCGACAGCATCGATCAGTCGGTGGCGTTTATGGCCTCTCGCTACGACCGAGGCGAGGCCGCCTACCTCAACTGCCCCATGAACCGAGAGCAGTACCTGCACTTTTGGACTGAGCTGTGCAACGCCGAGCAGGCCGAACTCAAGGATTTTGAGCGCGAAACAGCTAAGTTTTTTGAGGCCTGTCTGCCGATTGAAGAAATGGCGCGGCGTGGCGAAGACACCATGCGCTACGGCCCACTCAAGCCCGTGGGGCTATTTGACGCGCGCCTAGGCGATTTCAAAGACCCAGAGAATAAGAGCAAGAAACCCTACGCCGTGGTGCAGCTGCGTCAGGAAGACAAAAGCGGCCAGCTGTGGAACATGGTGGGCTTTCAAACGAATCTGCGCTGGGGCGAACAGTCGCGAGTGTTTCGCCTCATTCCGGGTTTGGAGAATGCCGAGTTTGTGCGCATGGGGGTGATGCACCGCAACACGTTTTTGAATTCGCCGGAGCTGCTGCACAACACGCTGCAATTTAAGGCGCGGCCCACGCTGCTGGCGGCGGGGCAGCTGGTGGGCACCGAGGGCTACACGGCGGCGGTGGCCGGGGGCTGGCTGGCGGGAACCAATGCGGCCCGTCTGGCCCAGGGCCAAGAGCTGCTAAGTTTGCCGGTAACGATGATGCTGGGGGCGCTGATCGATTTTATTACCTCGGCGGAGCCCAAGCACTTTCAACCAATGCCGCCCAACTTTGGCATTTTGCCGCCGCTGCCGGTGAAGGTGCGCAACAAACGGGAACGCTATGGACAGTACCGCGATCGCGCCTTTAACGATCTCCATACCTGGGCCAGCGAGCATGGTCTTGATTTGGTTCAGAGTTCGCTGATGGCTACGGCCTAAGCAAGGCAGTAGCTCTAATTCCTAGGGTAGATTTGCAATAATCTTCGTTGCAAAAACCCAATGGGCTAGGCTATCGTGTCTAAGATTAAAGGAAAATCTAGTTTTGTTTAAGAGAAGGTTATTTATGCCCTATGGCCTATTCTGGCTCTGCTAACAACCGACGCGATTTGGACGGATTTATTTCTCCGAAAAGCTCTTATTACGGTACGTTTTCGCCTCAACACCTTGTGTTTAACGCCAACCTACAAGAGTTTGCTAACCGAGTTGGTTACATTTCGGGGTTACAAACTGGTGGCAAGCTCTCGCCCGATGAGGCTTTTGAGCAAATTCAATCGCTGTATAAGCAGCTCAAACAAACTAAACAAGGTTTAGAAATCTAGGCGTCAAGGTTTGCATAGAAACCCTTGACCAAGGATATGTTTAAGCTAAAGCGATCGCTGCTGGCTTTCTGACCTAGGCGATCGCGTCAATGAACTATATGCGGGTGTCTTTAGCGCTAGAGACACCCGAATTTTTTAGCGTCTTAAGGTCTTGGCGTAAACCTAGACCAGAGCAATCACCTGATCTCATATTGAGACTAGAATAGCTCTTATTTGGTCTTGAAAAAAGAATTGCGAAACTTGATATGAGATCGTGCCATCAGGAAGAGCGGGTTGGTGGCTACAATTTCAGCGTCACTACCAAATCGACTATGGTGCCTCAACTTCCTCGCTATGTGGCCAAACGGGTGCGCCGCGATCGCAAAATGCTCTACGAGGTGGAGGGGTGCTGCTACCCCGGTGTGACCACCGTGCTGTCGGCCACCAAGCCTCAGGAATCGCGGGATGCCCTGCAGCGCTGGCGGCAACGGGTCGGGGTTGAAGCTGCCCAACAGATTTCGGGCAAGGCGTCTTCGGCGGGTACGCGGTTGCACAAACAGATCGCGGCCTACCTGAACGGCGCAACGGTAGAGATTCCGACTGATTTGGCAGGCTATTGGGAGTCAGTCTTGCCGGTGCTGGATCAGGTAGATGAGGTGCTGTTGGTGGAAGGGGCGGTGTGGCATCCGGTGGGGTTTGTGGGCATTCCGGATGCGCTGGTGGTGGTGAAAGGTGAGCTGCACCTGTGCGACTGGAAAACGGCGCTGCGACCCAAGCAACCCCAGTGGTTGGGGGATTATTTTTTGCAAATTGCGGCCTATCGAGAGGCGGCTCATCAGGTCTATGCAGATTTTGGGCTGGCGGTGCAAAAGGGACTGGTGGCGATCGCCCTGGCCGATCAACCGGCCCAGCTGTTTGAGGTTTCGCTGGATGATATGGATGGCCACTGGCAGCAGTTTGAGCGACGGTTGAGGGAGTTTGAGCGGCGGCGGTTGAGGGGGTAGGGGAGTGGGAGGGGAAGAGGGTGGATGGGTAGATGGGTAGATGGGTAGATGGGTAGGGGGTTTAGTTGCGGTGGGTGGTTAGGAGGAGGGCGAAGACTCCGGCGATTAGGCCCCAGAAGGCGGAGCCGATGCCGAGGAGGGTGATGCCGGAGGCGGTGACGAGGAAGGTGATGAGGGCGGGTTCGCGCTGGGTTTCGTCGCGTAGGGCGGTGAAGAGGCCGTTGCCGATGGTGCCGAGCAGGGCTAACCCGGCGATCGCCAGTACCAGTTCTTGCGGAAAGGCGGCGAATACTGCGGCGACGGTGGCTCCGAAGAGGCCGATGAGTAGATAGAAGAAACCGGCGGCGATCGCGGCTACATACCGCTTATCAGGGTCTTCGTGGGCTTCGCGGCCCATGCAAATGGCGGCGGTGATGGCGGCCAAATTCAGCGCAAAACCTCCAAAGGGCGCCAGGATTACGTTGGCTGCTCCCGTCCAGCCAATGATGGGAGAGATGGGAACTGAGGTGTAGCCGGAAGCTCGCAGCACGGCGACTCCCGGAATGTTTTGGGAAGCCATGGTGACTATAAACAGCGGTAGGGCAACGCCGATGATGGCCCCGAGGGAGAACTGTGGGGCCATCAAAACGGGGCGGGCCAGTTGCAGGGTGACGGTATCAAATTGGATCAGGTTTTGCAGGGCGGCGATCACAATCCCCACCGCTAGCGCGCCCACCACGGCATAGCGCGGCTTCAGGCGGCGCATTGCCAGGTAGGTGCAAAACATGGCAAAGGTCATTGCAAACTGGGTTTGCATGGCGGTAAACACATCTAACCCAAAGCGCAGCAGCACCCCGGCCAGCATACCCGCCGCCAGCGATAGGGGAATGCGGTTCATCAACCGCTCAAACCAGCCGGTGAACCCGGCCAGGGTAATCAGCACTCCAGAGACCAAAAAGGCCCCGATTGCTTCGGCCATGGGCACCCCGACGGCGGAGGTGATCAGCAGGGCGGCACCGGGGGTAGACCAGGCGGTGACGACGGGGGCGCGGTAGCGCAGGGAAAGGCCAATGCAGGTGAGGCCCATGCCTAGGCCCAGAGCCCACATCCAGGAAGCGATTTCGGCTGGGGTGGCATTGAGTGCCTGGGCGGCCTGGAACACAATCACCGCTGAGCTGGTAAAGCCCACCAGTACGGTGACAAAACCCGCGATGATCGCTGAGAGAGAAATGTCGTTGAATATACCTTTCGCCACCATATTCTTCGCCCAAAGGTAGATCTTCCGCCGAATTCTGTTTGTTATTCTTGTGTTTGTAGGGGTGCAGCAAGCTGTACCCCTACGAGGTATTTACTCCCAATGAAAGTTTTTGAATTCGGATTGCGTAGTCAGCCTACCGAAGCTTAGGAGCCGTAGTCTTGGACAAAATTGCCCTGGCGGTACTGGCCGGGGGTGACGCCAAAGGCCTGCTTAAAGGCGCGATTGAGGTGGCTTTGGTCGTAAAACCCGTGGGCGATCGCAATATCAGCAATCGATTGGTCGGTGTGGAGCGACCGCTTGGCCTGCACTAGCTGCCAGTGGCGCTGGTAGCTGTGGGGCGGCAAGCCCACCTGCTGCCGAAAGCTGCGAATTAAGTAGAAGGGGCTGAGACCCGCCTGTTGGGCCAGAGTATCGATAGAAATGTTTTCGGTGTAGTGGGTTTCTAAGTAGGTTTGCACCTTGGCCAAAGCGCTATTGGGCGCTGGCCGCTGCCACTGGCGCTGTCTGTCGCCATAGCGATCGATTAAATGGGCCATCAACTCCAACAGTAGGGAGTCTCGCTCTAGCTGAAGCGCGGGCTGGCTGAGGGCGATAAACAATCGGTTGAACATGGCCTGCCCAACCGCGTCGGTGCTGGTCTGTAATGCGATCGCAAAGTAGGGCAGGCCCGGACACTCTAGCTGAGCCAAAATTTGCTGCATCTTTGGCACGCTGATGTAGAGGTTGCGAAAGCCCCAGCCAGCTTCGGCCTGCACCTGCCCAGTATGCACTTCGCCTGGATGGATCAGTTTGAAGCTGCCGGGGCAGGCATAGTGATGATCGCCTCGGTAAAAAAAGCCGCCCAAGCCCAAATGGGTGAAGCCAATGGTGTAGGCCTCGTGCATGTGCTTGGCAAAGGTATGGCGGTAGAGCTGGGCATTGAACAGCTCAATGCCAGGCAGGTTGGACTGCCACAATTGGGCAACTTCCGTTTTGGCGGCCATGTCATCTTATAGAGGGGAAGATTCTCTATTTAAGCGCAGTGGGATATTTCTCTGTTCTCTGCCCAAACCTCTTTGCCCTCTCCCCAAACCCCTCTCCCAAGTTTGGGAGAGGGGCTTTGAGCCATGCTGTCATTCGGGTTTCACGCTGTTTTACCCGAATGACAGGGGCGATCGCAGGGGTAAGGCCAAACGCCGTTTGCTTTGCAAAAGAGGATAGCTGAATAAAAAAAGCGATGACTGAATAGCCATCGCTGTTCCTGGAGTCTCTGTTGTGTTGTCTACTGTTGCCCTACTGCCCCTGGATTAGCTGAGTGGTGCGCACTTCGCCCAGCACCCGCTCGATGCCGCTGACCTTGAGGGTGCCGGCGTCTTCGAGGTTGGGGGCGGTGAGCCGCATGCCCTGGGCCATGGGAACGGTGTACTGGCTGCGGAGGGGTTTGTCGTTGACACGCCCTTCGTAGGTGACGGTGGCGTTAAAGGGGGCACCGTTGGAAACCACATCCAGGGTGTTGAGGCCGGGCTGAAGGTTGATCTTCAGCTCTTGGTTGGCCTCGGCGGGCACGTTCTCGACGGTGACTTTGACGAAGTCGTGCCCGGCCCCCAGCTTAGAAACTGCCGATAGAGTGTAGGTGTTGGCGTTTTGGGCCACAACTTTGAACTCGTTATCGACGGCTTGCAGGCGAGTGGCCGTCATGGTGAGGCGATCGCTGGCGCGAATAGCCCCGCCAATCTGCAACGCCTGCAAAGGACGCTTGAGGTAATAGTTCAGCCACCCGCTGTTGACGCCGCGCAGGGTGTGTACCCAGCTATCCAGGTCGGTGGGCTGCTGGGTGCGCTGGATGGCGTCGAGAACGGCGCGATCGCGGAATCGAGCCGCTCCAAGGTTGACGTTGAGGTTGGGGTTAACATTGGCAGACAGCGGCGTCCCCAGGTTGCGGCGCAGATCAGCATTGAGGCCCAAGTTGCTGACGTTGTTGAGCTGCACGTTGTCGAGGGGAACCAGGCGCGATCGTTTCGGTTGCATACCCAGCAGCAGCTCGCCTTTAATCGGGTTGTTGCCCGAGAAGCCAGGGAAGGGCACAAACTTGCCGGCTAGGTTCTCGACTTTGCGGGAGGTGTCTTTAAAGGCGTTGAGGTTGTTGCCGTTCTCGTCGGTGAGGCTGAGGGTTTCGGCGCTGTCACCCAAAATCAGCACCACGCCGCCCAGCAGCAGCATAATCGCATCCCACACGGGTGTCCGCTGGCGGTGGTTGAGCACCGAGAAGGGCATGTAGTGCAGGCGACCCCCGCTCCATTCGCCGCCTTCGTAGACACGGCCATTCTCATAGCGGAAGGTGTTGCGAGCCGGGTCAATGACAATGCGCCGGATGCTACTGCCCGAGTTGGGGTCAAACACATCGATCTGCATTTCGGTGCCGGTGTTGCGCCAGGCAATGGGCATGATGCAGTGAGGCGCGCCGGTAAAGTCATAGTTTTGCGACAGACAAATCACTGGGTTTAAGCCCCGATTGTGAGCATCCCAAGTGTCGTTAAAGACGCTGACCGGGTTGTGGGTTTTGCCGCTAAGAAACTGACCCACAAACCACCAAACCGCATCGGCCCCCACCTGGTAGGACTGGCGCACGTTAAAGTCGTTCTCGACCTCGGCCCAGTTGCCAAAGCGGTTGAGGGGGCGGCTGAGGCGGCTCATGTCTTTGTAGGCGTAGATGGCCTCGGTGGCCATGCCAAAGCAGTTGCCCCCGGCAGCGACGCCCTTCACCACCAGCTCGTAGAACAGCGCCTTGAGGCCATCGTCAATCAGGCCAAAGTCAAATTCCCAGTTGGGGTCAACATCGCCAAAGGCGGCGGCATATTCCCGAAAATCGACGGTGGGGGTGCCCCGATTGATGGCCGAGAAGAAGTCGAGGGGCGTGTTGGCCCCCAGCTGGGGCTTAATCGACCAGTCCATAAAGTTCATCCAGGGGCCAAAGTTGCTGGCCCTAAAGATGCCGTTGGCGTTGTCGCGCAGACCCCAGGCGTTGCGAATGTTGAGGTCTTTAGTGAAGCGGCCCAGCAAATCATCGTCGCCGCCAAACAGGTTGCCCGAGTCGCACTCCCAAATTTCGACCTGGAACTGCACATTGAGGTTGGGGTCGCCGGGCATCACCGCGTAGGGCACGTTGAAGTTGACGTCTTTGATGTTGGCGCTGCTGAAGTGCTTGTCGCCCTCGGGCAGTTTTTTGTCGTAGACGCGGTGGCCATTCACGGTGATGGCAATGCGGCAGTAGAGGTCGTTTTGGCCATCGACATCGAGAAAGTCGCGGTCTTCTTCTTTGGTGTCGACCCGGCCAATGAAGAACCGGAAGGGGTAGCAGACATGGAGCTGGCCGTTAAACCAGAGAATGCTGCCCTGCTGAAAGGTGTTGTAGCGGGCGGGGCCAGACACGCTGGGAATGTCTTCTTCGGACGAAGTGGGGAAGCCCAGCGCCCCTTGGAGACCACCGACTTCGAGGTATTTGCGGCGGATGTCACCGTAGATGATGTGAGCTCCAGTGGCTCCGCTCCAGTAGATCGTGCAGCTCTCAAAGTGGCTGACTTTGCCGAGCACTTGGCTGCCGCGGCGCACGTCGCTCTCGTGGCCGACGGGGAAGCCCCAGCGAGTAACACCCCCGGTGGCGTCATACTTGCCGAGAATGGAGCCGTGTACCTCAAAGGCGTTGGAGGCTCCACTGCGGTAATACATGCGGCCCCCCTGAAACTGCTGCATGACGCCGCCCGGCACAGCAGTTTGAGCGGCGGTGGGCAGACCGATCGCACTGCCACCTTCGCCCAGCATTTCGTAGTCGAGGTAGAGGCGACCGAGTACGGGCACCGCACCGGTTTGGGGCGACCAGTAAATGCAGCCCTGGGCAAAGACGCTCTTGCGCGACCCGGCTCGGCGACCGTTGATTTCGTCGCTGGCGGGGGCACCGAGGTTACGGCGCAGGTTCGAGTCGCCTTGGTAGAGGGCGTGGATAGAGCCGTGCATTTCAAAGGCGACACCGTGGGCGGCGGTGTAGGAAATCAGGCCGCCTTCGAAGGGCTGCACGTAGCTGGAGATGGCACTGTCGAAGTAAAAGTCTGAGACTTTATTGCCGAGGTTAAGTGTGGGCCGGATGGCGTTGTATTTGTGGGTGAGAAACCACTCGGGGGTAGAGCGCTTGGCGTCGAGGGCGGTTTCGAGTTCTACCGGAATGTCGCTGTAGACCTGCACGGCGGCAATGTCGCCCTTGAAGGACCAACGCAAGCCATCGACCCAGGAGCCAATCCACAGTTTGTCGCCAGTGCCCGTCTTGAGACCACCGTTGGGGAAGGCGGTGACGGCGTGGACGGTGCCATCGACCATGAGGGCGAGGGTGTCGAGGTCGTAGACGAGGCTGACGACGTACCAGGTGTTGAGGGTGAGGGCAACGCGGTTGGTGGTGTGGGCGATCGCCCAGTCGACCCGACTGTTGGCCACAGCGACGACTAGGTTGAAGCAATCGCTAGTGCCGCCAGGTTCTAGGAACATGGCAAAGGGTAGGGCAGTAGACTCGACCAGGTTTTGCCGGGTAGTGACGGGGCCGTTGGCCGAGAAGGCGACGCGAATGCAGAAGCGGTTGGGGGTGATAGCTCCTGGCGACAGGGTGGTTTGAATGGAAGCCCCGGTGTCGAAGTGGAGGGCTTTGTCGAGGGTGCCGAGGGCAGTTGCGCCTGGCCCAGTGGCTTCGGTGCAGTTGGTGAGGACGGCGGGCAGGGTGCCGTCGGGGTTAGCAAGGGTAGTGGCGCTGGTGAGGGAGTAGTTGACGACGAGAGCGGCCATGGAAAAATCTCCTTGGGTTGGCAAGTTCCTCAAAGGCTTTCGTTGAGGAGAATGGGTTGAAAGCCTTTGGGTGGCTAGGGTTGTAGATGCAGAAATGCTGGGCCAGGTCGCCCTCAAGCAGGGAATGATGCGTTTCCCTGTAGGCATTTCATAACCGAATCCTAGGTGCTGCGGAGGGGCGTTGCTAATTACCCGCGCGGGTAATCTTGGGCTCCCCTTCCTCCCAGCTTGGGAGGAAGGGGTTGGGGGATGGAGGGTAGAGTTGGCAGGGGAGAAACTTGCTCTACGTCGAGGTTTTCCCTCTCCCTAAATCCCTCTCCCAGGATTGGAGATGGACTTTAACACCTTTTCAGCCTTCGCTTAAGGGCGAGGGAACTTGCCGCCCTGTGTTGTAGTATGTATACTACAAATCTGTTATTGATGCTTTGGTAGATACGCAAAAACCAGGTCAGGAGCAGTTTGATGCCAAACCTAGGTTGATTGCTTCAATGCTCTTGGGCAAGGATCGTTTGTCTCACTCCTTGTCTGATTCGAGTCAGACTTAGGTATAGCCCTGACTGACATAACTTAAATCGTAGGTGGTGTGAAAAAGATTAAATGAAACCCGTTTTCTATGTCATTTTGGCGAACTCATTGGTGGCGATCCTAACCAATACCTTGGTCTGGTTTGGGATTACGTTTTGGGTTTACCTGCAAACTCAGTCGGTGCTGGCGACCTCGGTGATGGCTGGCATCTACCTGGTCACCGTCGCTGTTTCTGGCTTTTTCTTGGGGTCGCTGGTCGATCGCTACCGCAAAAAAACAGCCCTGCTGATTTCTAGCGCTGGTTCGCTGGTGATGTATGTCCTTGCCTACCTAATTTATATGTCTATGCCAGCGGCTGTTTTTGCCGATGCGTCTAGCGCCGTTCTCTGGGGATTTATTATTTTGGCGCTGATGGGGGCGATCGCCGGCAACCTGCGCACCATCGCCCTGCCAACTCTAGTAACGGTGCTGATTCCTGAAGCGGAACGCGACCGGGCCAATGGCCTGGTGGGCACCGTTAATGGGGTCGCTTTTTTGGCGGCTTCGGTTATGAGCGGGCTGGCGATCGGGTTTTTGGGTATGTATTGGATGCTGGTGATTGCGATCGCGCTCAGCGTCCTGACTATTCTTCATTTGTGCACCATCGCTATTCCTGAACAGCGAATTATCCAGACTGGAGCGAAACCTAATCACATTGATATTCGCGGCACGATTCAGGTGATTCGTCTGGTGCCGGGGTTGTTTGCGCTGATCTTTTTTAACTGCTTCAACAATTTTTTGGGCGGCGTCTTTATGTCGCTGATGGATGCCTATGGGCTATCGCTGGTGTCGGTGCAGGTTTGGGGCATTGTGTGGGGGGTCTTGAGTTTAGGGTTTATTGTCGGCGGGTTGGTGGTCGCCCGGTTTGGCTTGGGCAAAAGCCCGCTGCGAACCATGTTTCTATCCAATATTGTGATGTGGATAGTGGCGATGGGTTTCACGATCCAGCCGTCGATTGTTTTGCTGGGGGTGGGTTTATTTGTATACCTGTGCCTGATTCCTGTGGTTGAAGCTTCGGAACAACTGATTTTGCAAACGATGATTCCGCTGGAGCGCCAGGGACGGGTGTTTGGCTTTGCCCAAAGTATTGAGCAGGCGGCCTCACCGCTCACGGCATTTATGATTGGCCCGATCGCCCAGTTTCTGTTCATTCCCTTTATGACTACCGGGGCCGGGGTTGATCTAATTGGCTCCTGGTTTGGCACTGGCACCGATCGCGGCATTGCTCTGTTGTTTACGTTGACGGGCTGCGTGGGGCTGGTGATAACGGTGCTGGCGATGCGATCGCGCGCCTACCGCAATCTGTCGGTGAGCTATCAAAAGCGCTACGCCGATACTGTTGAAATCGAGGCTCTACAACAGTGAGATCAGGCCACTTTGGTTAGAACATAGCGACGGCTTTAAGTGCTGCTGAAAAAAGTCCATTAGTGTTTGCCAGGCGTGCTCGGCGGCGGCGGGATGGTAGGACTCGCGCTCATGGCAAAAAAATCCGTGACTGGCGTCTGGATACAGCTGTAGGGTGTAGGTTTTGCCGAGCTGCTGAAACCGAGTTTCGATTTGCCGCACGCGATCGCCGTCAATAAACGGATCTTGGCCACCAAAAAACAACAGCATCGGCACAGTAATGTCCTGCACCGCGTCGATCCACTCATCCAGCACCATGCCGTAAAACGGGGCAGCGGCGGCAATATCGGCTGAAAAGCGACAGGCGGCGAGAAAGCTCAGCCCTCCCCCCAGGCAAAATCCGGTGACGCCAATGCGGTCGACATCGGGGCGCGATTTGAGAGCGGCGATCGCGGCTTTGAGATCATTCTCAACCGGCTGGCCAAAATCGAGCTGCCACATCAACGCCATAGCGGCGTCAACCTGGTCGTAGCCAAAGGTATGGTCGGTCGATTCGCGATAGTACAGATCTGGGGCCAGCACCACATAGCCTTCCTGCGCGATGCGGGTCGCCACTTCGCGAATATGGGCCGTTAAGCCAAAGCCTTCCATCAGCAGCAAAACAGCGGGGAAACGACCCGATCGCGCTGGTTTGCACAAAAAAGCGGGCATGTCGCCATCGGGGGTGATCACGGTGATATCAGCTTGTTCGACTGGCATAGTGGTTCTCTAGAAAGCGTTATGGCCAGCTTAGAAAGTTGGCTGGGCCAGGCTCTAGAACAAAGCGGTGAACCTTTAGGACATTCTTGCGATCAACGTTGGCGAAACTGGGTGGGGGTAGCTCCGGTCAGGCGTTTGAACCAGCGAGTCAGATGGCTTTGATCGCAAAAGCCAACCCTGGCGGCGATCTCGGCCAGGCCTAGGGAGCTGTGCCGTAGCCAAAACTGGGCGCGTTCAACCCGCCGTTGCAGAATGTATTGGTGTGGAGTGATGCCTTCGCTGTGCTTGAACAGGCGGGCAAAGTAGGCCGGGCTCAGGCGGGCGATCGCAGCTAGCTCTACCAGCGTCAGCTCCTGGTGCAGGTGGGCGTCAACATAGGCCTTAATCTGATTTCGCTGGGCCTGCGATAGCCCTCCGGTAAAGCTGTCCAGTCGAGGTTGTGTGGTGCAGTAGTGGCGCAGCAGATGAATGGCTAAGGTCGTTTTGAGGCTATCTACTAGCAGTGGGCTACCTAGACCACCCAACTCGGCCTCGGTTTTTAGGGTCGATAATATTGTGGCAATCAACCCATCGCTGGTCTCCATAAACTGCGGCCTCAGCTCAATGCGATCGGCCTTTACCCAGTCCTGCCCCATTTGTTGCAGCAGGTTTGGCTCCAGCGCCAGCACCATGAATTGTGCCGCGCTATCCCAGCTACAGCGGTGGGTAATGCCGGCTGGAATCACCGCAATGCCGCCTGGGGGGCGATTTTCTCGGTGGCGCTGGCCGTCTAGCCAGCGATACCCAGTGGCCATCTGACCTGATGAATCGGGGAAGCCTAGGGCGATCGCGTGCAGGGTGTGCTGATGGTCTGCGATACAAAACTTCGGCTGCTGATACAGCTCCAGGTGAATGCGGTCCCAGCCGGAGCTGGTTAATACTGCTGGTTGGGGCAGCAATCCTTCCGTTGGATTCATCTCCCGATGGTCAAGCACTGAGACAGTTGGGTCCATGGACAACATGCTCAATTAGAAAGATTCAGAAATCAGAGCTGCACCTGCTCATTGTGGAACCCCATCATCTTCCTTTTTCTAATTCAATTTCCTCAGTTTTGCTATTGGTTCCGGCACCATCCGACGTATCAGCGCCGACTAGACTCGCAATGACAATTGCGCATAATGCTGACAACTTTGGTCTCAGCCATAGAGTTCACCAGAGGGCATAGTGCTTCAATTTTACTGGTGCGTTAATTGTGTTAGCTGCGGTAAGTGAGCAAGCGATCTTCTAACTCGGCCCAAGCTTGCTTAGGTATGCGAATAGCAGCATCTTTGCATTTAAGTAAAAGCTCTGTGGTGTAGAGATAATCTCGCAGGGCTTTTACCTCTGCCAAGCTAAATGTCAAATCTTCTTGGGTAAGGTTCAGAGCATTTAACCACAGGGCTTCAAGCTCATCAGCCCAGTTTCGCCAGGCTTCACTGGATGCGTGGTTGTTAGGTACGGTTTTAGCCATACGTTCTAGCTGGTTGGGCAGTTCTGCAAATTTAGGATTGCTGAATATTGCAACGAAAAAGCTGGCGCTGGCGATGGCGCTGGCGATGGCGCTGTCTCTGGCGCTGGTAATGTCTCTAGCGCTGGCGATGGCTCTGTCAATGTCTCTAGCGCTGGCGATGGCTCTGTCAATATCTCTGTCAATGTCTCTGGCGCTGTCTCTAGCGATGATGATGGCACTGGCAATAGCGCTGGCAATATCTCTGGCGATGGCACTGGCGCTGGCACTGGCGCTGGCAATGGCAATGGCAATGGCGCTGTGTCTAGCACTAACCCTGTCTCTAGCGTTGGCGCTGGCAATAACGATGGCAGTTGCTCGTTTAGCGATGGGGTTAAACTGTTCTTTTGAATCTACGGTGCTGGTATTAGCCCATTGAATAAACGCGACTAGATTTGGATGTATCTCAATATATTTTTGAGCTTTTGCTCCAATGGCTGTTAAGAACTCAATGGCTTTGTTCCCCATAAGCCCAGCTACTAGCAAAAACACCTCTCGCCAGCGTTCATCGGTCGGATGGCGGGCAACCAGCTTAGTCTCTAGCCCCTCTTCTTTAATGTGAAAAGCGGTGAGATATTCTTGCAGCGTCAGGTGAGAAAACGAGTAGATATCGGTTGCCCGCTCGACCAAAATACCCTGCTGGCGCTCGATGGCTCGCAGCACAGAAGCTCCATCGAGATGTTTGGGAGCATCAAGGGTATCTGCTAAAAACTCGCTAATGCGTCGGATAATGTCGTCTTTGAGAAAGAAAAGCTGGTCTTGCTCAAAACTGTCGTAGGCAATTTGGGCCAGCAGCACTTTTTCTAAGTCCGGGTGAAAGCCTTCGTAAATAGGGTCTTGCTCTAGTCGCTTTTGAGCTGACCACTCAGACAACAAAATGTCGAGGGCTTTGCCATAGAGAGCACTGCGCTGGGTGGGCAACATTTGCTGCCGGTCGTACACCAGGCACAAAAAGGTCAGCAGTAAAGGGGTTTGGGCTAGCTCTTTAGTGGCCCTGTTTTCATCTTTTTGCAGCAGCTGCCAATATTTGTCGGCGGTGCTGCTCTCTAGATCAAGGTCTGAGCGAAACCAGCGGTGAATAAATTGCTCAATTTGCTCATCGTCAAACTCGGCCAGGGTGACATCGGTAAAGCGTTTAAAGCAGGTGCCGTGACTACCGCGATATGCAGCAATGCGGCAAGAGGCCACAAAGGCATTGCTGCTGTGGGCATCCACAAACTTCTCAATGTGCTCAACCACGCGGTTAAGGTTTTGGGTAGGCACTTCGTCTAGCCCATCAAGCAACACTAGCAGCTTGCCTTGGGCCAGTGAGGCTTCGGTGAACGCTTCTGCCTCTGGGAAGCCACAAGTAGCAAACTCGGTGGCGATCTTTTGTTTGAGGTCAATGGCTTCATCCCGCAATTCTTTTAGATCAATCAGCACTGGAATACACGCGCGCTGAATTTGCCCATTCTT
Organism: Nodosilinea sp. FACHB-131; assembly: GCF_014695395.1. Lineage (GTDB taxonomy): Bacteria > Cyanobacteriota > Cyanobacteriia > Phormidesmidales > Phormidesmidaceae > Nodosilinea. The sequence goes on along the minus strand of NZ_JACJOF010000015.1, from coordinate 33,508 downwards.
GCGCAGTGCTTCCAGGCCAATTTTGCGCAGAAAGGTTGATTTGCCAATGCCAGGGCCACCGAGCACCATCAGGTATTGCTCAGCATTGGCAATCTGTATGCCATCTTGCCTTGGAGGTTCTCCAAACCAGAAACTTCGCTTGCCCTTGGTTCGGTAATTTTCTTCTAAGTCATTTAGCCCAGCAAAGTAACGAATGCTTTGGTCGTCGAGCAGTTTGACAGCGGTGTAGATGTCTTCAAGCGGTAGTGGCTCTTTCATCAGCCCTGGCAAGACCTTGACCTGGCAATGGCGTTGGTTGTAGCGCTGCACATAGTTTTGCGCAGCTTCAAGGGCTCTTTGCTTGGCTTGAGTTTCGTTGTAGGCTCCTTTGATTTGGCTAGCAACGGCTCCACCTGTTTTGATGGCAGTTTCGATCACTGTTGCTGCAATTCCGCCGATCGCACTTTCGAGCAATGCCATACCTGCTTACCTTATTTGCCATGCCGACTACGCCGAGACCTTTTGCCTATTGCTGCCCAAGCTCAAGCTAGACTTGCTCCGCATTAAAGCATTGCAGCAACAGCTTATATCTAAGCAACTCAACTATAAACGCGAATTATCAATCCTCAAAGGGTTTCAGCGTTGCTTTATAGCTTTGCTACAAACGTATAAGCGACTGCAATCGGTGCTTTATGCGATCTATCGATGCTTTATGCCTTTGCAACGAGGGTATAAGCGTTTTCAATCTATGTCTGCTGCCGAGCTACCATGGCTTTCACCCGAGCAGCCTACCCTCCATAAAACCTCTAGCTTGGCTTTGCCTACACCCCTACAAAAGAGGATCTTTGGCCGTAAAGCTACTGAAAGCAATGGTGATAAAACTGTGAAAAAAAGTACTAAAAATTCAACAGTCTCACGGTGATATCTGCCCATTTCTAATGAATACCTTAGAAGAGTTGGCGGCCATACCAACACCATTCACCAGCTACCTAAGGGGGTATCACCATGGCACGCAAAAAGCGTAGTTCTCAAGTAGTCGTAAAAGCCGAACGGCGCGCGGCCAGCATGGCTGCGATCGCATCCGATCTCAACCTGGGCCACGGCATGTCGGTGCAGGAATTTAACAACAGTATTGAGCGGGTGCGCGAAAGAATTGCCACCTACAACCGGCTGCTCTCTAACGTAGACCAGGTCTATAACGACCTGCTGCTCGAAGAAGCCGCCCTCTCTGAACTAACCGAGCGCATGCTGGCGGCGGTGGCCGCTAAGTATGGTCGTCGCAGCCCCGAGTATGAAATGGCCGGTGGCTCTCGCCGAACCACCCAGCGGCGGGTGCTCTCTACCACCTCGGCAGTGGACTAGATTGCAATCTAATTAATATTACTTGCGTCCGGCTCGCGGATGGGGTAATCTGTGGAGCTAAGGTTGTCTGCGGGCAGCCTGGCTTCCCAAAAATTTGGTCAAGCGCCACTGGAAGGTGTGGGGACACCAACCAGCGGCTAACCTCGTCGACAGGTGGTAGCTGTCGACGAGGCTAAGGTGATTTTACCTGGCCGTCCTGAACTGCAACATGTCTGGGGCGGCCAAGTTTTTGGGATTCCTTCCCGTCGTCTCGAAAGGAATCCCACTGATATGGTGTGTTTTATCAACCCAAGGGAGGGGCGCTTTGAAAGTGCCTCTCCCGCTAATGCCTTGCAGCTTGCTAACCCCACTGCCCAGCCAGGGCGCGAGCGATTGCGCCATCTGGTGATTGGCTCTCCCGAAGGGGTGCGCTCTACCATCCATACTCTGCATGTGCTCACCTACGCCGAGCAGGCCACTTGGAGCCAGCTGCTCACCATCCCCGCATCGGGAATTTTGATTACTCCAGATCAGGGCGAGGTGTTTAGCTACCTGCTGCGCTACCGGCAGCTCGGCTAGCCGCAGTTAAACGTGATCCGGTAGAACAGGGTGGAACCCAACAGCAGTAGGCTTTGTTGGGTTCCACTTCGTTTCAACCCAACCTACGCTACATCAACACTTTTTGAGTGTTAAGGCCAGGGCTAAGTTAATTGACAATCTCGGGCTAGAGCCGATTGCAGCGCTATCTTGGGCTGGAGAGTGTTGCTCTGGTCTGTGTTGTTTTGAAACGCGATCGCCCGCGATTCCTTTAAGAAACCATTAATGCTGCTAACCCTAACGACAACCCATGCGCCTGCTACCGATTTGGGCTATCTGCTCCACAAACATCCCGATCGCTGCCAGGCTTTTCCAATGTCTTTTGGCCAGGCGTTTGTTTTCTACCCAGAGGCAAGCGCAGAGCGGTGCACCGCCGCTTTAATGCTAGACATCGACCCGGTGACGCTGGTGCGGGGCCAGTCAACATCGCTAGAGCAGTACGTCAACGATCGCCCCTATGTGGCCTCCTCGTTTTTGAGCGTGGCGATCGCCAAGGTATTTGGCACCGCTCTGGCTGGGCACTGTGCCCAACGCCCAGAACTGGTCGAAACAGCCATTCCGCTGACCATTGGCCTGCCGGTGTTGCCCTGTCGCGGCGGCGAGGCTTTGCTGCGGCAGTTGTTTGAACCCTTGGGCTATGGGGTTATAGCCGAGCCGCTACCGCTGGATGATCAGTTTGCTGATTGGGGAAATAGCCCGTACTTTGCGGTGACCCTGCATCACACCGTGCGCCTGGCCGATCTGTTGAGTCATCTCTACGTGCTGATTCCGGTGCTAGATGACGACAAGCACTATTGGGTCGGCGACGAGGAAGTTGAAAAGCTGCTGCGCCACGGTAGCGGCTGGCTCAACCATCATCCAGCGCGCGAAACCATTGCCCGACGCTATCTCAAGCAGCAGCGTCAGCTCACCCGGCTGGCGCTGGAGCAGCTGAGCGATGGCAATAGCCCTGACCCCGATGCCCCAGAGACAAGTCAGGCCCAGACAGAAGAAACGCTGGAACAGCCAATCAGCCTCAATCAACAGCGCCTGGCGGCGGTGGTAGCAACCCTCAAGGCGAGCGGCGCCAAACGGGTGGTCGATCTGGGCTGTGGCGAGGGCAAGCTGCTGCGATCGCTGCTCAAAGACCCTAGCTTTGAGCACATTGCTGGAGTTGATGTCTCCCATCGAGCCCTCGAACGCGCCCAGGAACGACTAGAGCGAAGCTTTCTTTCGCCCATGCAGCGATCGCGCCTGAACCTGTTTCAGGGTTCGCTCACCTACCGTGACGAACGGTTGAGCGGCTTCGATGCGGCCACCGTTGTCGAGGTGATTGAGCATCTCGACCCCGATCGCCTGGCCTCGTTAGAACGGGTGCTGTTTGAGTTTGCTCGCCCCCAGGCGGTGATTATCACGACGCCCAACGTTGAGTACAACTCCCGGTTTGCCGGCCTGCCCGCTGGCACTCTACGTCACTCAGATCACCGCTTTGAGTGGACAAGGGCAGAATTTCAGGGCTGGGCCACCCAGGTAGCCGAGCGGTTTGAGTACAGAGTACAGTTCCACGGCATTGGTGCAGAAGACCCCGTCGTGGGCACTCCAACACAGATGGGAGTCTTTGAGCGATGAAAATCACAATTCCTGAACTGGCGCTGGTAGTGTTGGTGGGGGCATCGGGGTCTGGAAAATCGACCTTTGCCCGCCGCCACTTTTTGGCTACAGAAGTTTTGTCTTCCGACACGTTTCGAGGGCTGGTCTCAGACGATGAAACTAATCAGGCCGCCACTCGCGATGCCTTTGAGGTGCTGCATTACATTGCCGCCAAACGGCTGGCCGCCGGTCGTCTAACCGTAGTAGATGCCACCAATGTGCAGCCCCAGGACCGCAGGCCTTTAATTGCCCTGGCGCGGCAGTATCACTGCATTCCCGTTGCCATCGTGTTGAATTTGCCCGAGCAGGTGTGCCGCGATCGCAATCAGCAGCGCCCTGACCGGCAGTTTGGTGCCTACGTGGTGCAGCGCCATGTGCAAAATTTGCGGCGATCGCTGCGATCGCTGAAGCGAGAAGGGTTTCGCCATATCTATGAGCTGAACTCCCTAGAGGATATTGACTCAGTAGCCATCGAGCGGCAGCCCCTCTGGACAAACCGCAAAGCCGAGCGAGGCCCGTTTGACATCATCGGCGATGTGCACGGCTGCTGCGATGAGCTGGAGCAGCTTCTCAACACGCTTGGTTATCAGGCGGGTGAGACTGAGACCACCGATTCGCCCTTCTGGCAGTTTCCCACCTACCGCCATCCCGAGGGGCGCAAGGCCGTCTTCCTGGGCGACCTGGTCGATCGCGGGCCGCGCAGCCTGGATGCCCTGCGGCTGGTGCGCAATATGGTCGTCGCCGACACGGCTCTCTGCGTACCGGGCAACCACGACATGAAACTGTTGCGCAAGCTGAAGGGGAAAAATGTCACCGTCAACCACGGCCTGGAGCAAACCCTGGCAGAGATTGACGCCCTGCCCGCTGACAGCCGCGATGAGGCGATCGCGGCCATGCGCCAGTTTTTAGACGCGCTGATCAGCCATTTGGTGCTCGACGACGGCAAGCTTGTGGTTGCCCATGCCGGCATGAAGGCTGAGCTGCAGGGGCGCGGCTCGGGCTATGTGCGAGAGTTTGCCCTCTACGGGGAAACCACGGGCGAAATTGATGAATTTGGCTTACCCGTCCGCTACAACTGGGCCGCAGAATATCGAGGACAGGCCATAGTTGTCTACGGGCACACCCCCGTTCCCAGCGCTGAGTGGCTGAATCAAACCATCGACATCGATACCGGCTGCGTTTTTGGCGGTCAGCTGACCGCCCTGCGCTATCCCGAAAAAGCCCTGGTCAGTGTGCCGGCCCAGCGCGTCTACTGCGAACCCGTCAAGCCCCTAACCGCAATCGCCGCCCCCCCGCTCACGGCCCAACAGCAGCACGATGACATTCTCGATATTGCCGACGTGCTGGGCAAACGGCTGATTTCGACTCGCCTCCAGCGGCAGGTCACCATTCGAGACGAGAATGCGATCGCCGCCCTGGAGGTGATGAGCCGTTTTGCCGTCAGCCCCAAATGGCTGATCTATCTGCCGCCGACCATGTCTCCCGTAGCCACCGCCAAAAACCCCGGCTACCTGGAGTACCCGACCGAGGCTTTTGCTTACTATCAGCAGGCGGGCATTACGTCGGTCGTCTGCGAAGAAAAGCACATGGGGTCACGCACGGTGGTGATCGTCTGCCGCGATGAAGCCGTAGCCCACCGTCGCTTTGGCGTTTTAGATGAAGGCATCGGCATTTGCTATACCCGCACCGGTCGCCGCTTCTTTACGGACCCTGCCCTGGAAGCCGAGCTGCTAGCCCGGATGAATGCTGCCCTGACGAGCAGCGGCTTTTGGGAGCAGTTGCAAACCGACTGGGTCTGCCTCGACTGCGAGCTTATGCCCTGGTCAGTGAAAGCTCAGGGGCTGCTGCGCCAGCAATATGCGGCGGTGGGGGCAGCGGCAGGCCAAGCCCTAACCCAGGCGGTAGCTCAGTTGCAGCAAGCCAGCGATCGCGGGGTCGATGTCAGTGCGCTGCTGCCCCGCTATCAGCAGCGCCAGCAGCTCGCCCACCAGTATGTTGAGGCCTACCGCCTCTACTGCTGGCCGGTCACCTCGATTGCCGATCTCAAACTTGCGCCCTTTCACATTTTGGCTACTGAGGGAGCTGTGCACACTGATAAAACCCACGCTTGGCACATGCAGCAGATTGCCCAAGTCTGCCAAAGCGACCCCGACCTCCTGCTCGCCACCCCATACCACGTGGTGGATCTACAAGATGCCGCGAGCCAGTCGAACAGCGTTGACTGGTGGCGCGATCGCACCGCTAGCGGCGGCGAGGGCATGGTGGTCAAGCCTATGGAGTTTGTCAGCCACTCCCCCAAGGGGTTAGTGCAACCAGCGGTAAAATGCCGGGGTCAAGACTACCTGCGCATCATCTACGGGCCCGAATACTCTACTCCCGAAAATCTGGAGCGCCTGCGGCAGCGGGGATTGTCTAAGAAGCGAGCGCTGGCGCTGCGAGAGTTTGCCCTCGGCATCGAAGCTCTGGAACGGTTTGTTGCTTGTGCTCCACTGCGCCAGGTTCACGAATGTGTTTTTGGAGTTTTAGCCTTGGAGAGCGAGCCCGTTGACCCAAGACTCTAGGGCCGCAATTGGAGAGCGCAGGTTAGTTAGAACGCAGGATCACTCAACGCCAGACTGGGTAGTGGCTTTAGAGACTGGTTGGCAAATCATGTGTCACGTTTGACTCACTCACGAATCGCGATCTCGAACCGGCTATGGCATCAACTCGCCCCACTTGTGGCTCTAGGTAAACAGTGGAGTTAAGCATGCGATCGTCTGCCATAGCCATCACCACATTTGTTCTGCTCCAATTAACCCCGAATTCATTAAAAAAGCTTATTAGCCACTAAGATTTTAGGATCATCTGGCCCAATTCCTTCAGAATCCTTGCCCTATCAACATCGGGAACCATTGGTAATGTCAGTGAAGGATTGCTTGAGCATTAGAAGACTGAATTGGTAGAAAAGCCTATAACCATTGACTGAGATAGCTTCTAGAAAGACTCATCCTTGAGGCGATACATCACTTGATCTTGATTGATACGCTCTAGATAGAAATAAGTGAAAGTTATCTTTTAAGGAGAATTTGCTTTATGACCAGTACAAGCAGTAATCAACATCCATCTGGAATGCCTGAAGAAAGGATTGTAATTCAGGCCTCCGACTTCCCTGCTGCTCAATCTGAGCAGACGGAGGAAACCGAAAACCATAAGAGCGGTGAGCACACTGTAGCAAAAGCCGTTGGCGCAACCGGAGGTAGTGTTGCAGGCGCGGTAGTTGGCAGAATGGTGGCCGGTAAAGTGGGCGCAGCCATTGGTGCTGTAGGTGGCGCGATCGCAGGTGCAGCTATCGGTGATCAAGCCGCTACAGGCATGGACCAGCAAGTAGAAAATATGGCGGGTTCAATTAAGGATGCCGCTGAAACCGTTACTCATCAGGTTGAAGATACCCTTGGTAGCGTTAAAGCAAAGATTGATGAAACCGATGTCAAAGGGCTAGCTGAGTCTGCAAAGCAGAAAATCAACGAAGCGGATGTCCGCGGTGTTAGTCAATCTATTCAAGGCAAGATTGACGAAGCAGACGTTCGCGGCGTAACTCAGTCTGTGCAAGGCAAAATCGACGAAGCGGATGTCCGCGGCGTAACTCAGTCTATTCAAGGCAAGATTGACGAAGCCGATGTGCGCGGTGTAAGCCAGTCTGTGCAAGGCAAAATTGACGAAGCAGACGTGCGTGGCGTAACTCAGTCTGTGCAAGGCAAAATTGACGAAGCAGACGTTCGCGGGGTCACAGATTCTGCCAAAAGAGCAATTAATGATGATCTAAAACCTGCGATCAAAAACACCATCGATCAAACATCTCAAAAAGCTAAAAACGCTGCCAGTAGCGCAGCTTCAGCGGCAAAGACGTCTTTAGAGGAGCCCTCGTCTAGTACGAAGCCAGAGGGTTGGCAAGATCCTTTAATTGAGCAAAAACTCCAAGAGAATCAAGGGATGCTTTAGTTCCTTTGATGCTCAGTAAGCTATAAAGATGGGGAGCACCTTTTTGGGTGCTCCCCATCTTTTATATTTGTTCATTCGCTAGATTGAGTTTTGTTGGGTTCTGCTAGCGCGCCACCCAACCTACACAACCGCTGAACCCAAAGGATTACGACTGAGTTTGCTCGGTTTGATCGCGAATTAGAGCGCTCCAATTGTCGTCGGTCATGGCAGCAGCTAGGTCTGCTTTAGGGTCAGCAGCTTGGGCTGCATCTTGCTCTTTCGCCAGTGAGCTGTCGGCCATGGCGCGGCGGAGCTTGAGCTTTTTGGCTTCGTAGGCTTCGCGCTCGGCGGCAGACATGGCTTGGGTGACGGCTTTACCCACGGTGCCATCCCAAGTGCCGTCGACATTGCCGGGTGGGGGGCTGGGCAAAGCCGCAATCCATTCATCCCGCAGGGCGGCCATCACCTCTCGGTTTGGAAAGCTAAAGGGTTGAACTGTGACCAGGGCACAGACCGTCTCCCCTTTTTCGAGCAAATGGCTACGCAACGATAGAGAGACGTTGCGAGAGATGCCAATAAACTGAGTCTGACCCTCGCGATCGAGCACGGCATAGACGCCGGTGACTTTGGCATCTTGGGTTTGGTCACACCAGTCGGCGACGGGTAGGGGGCTATTGCCGGTAGAAGCCGTGGGTGGGGCGGCAGCTGTTTCAGCAGCATGCTCGTCAGCAGCGCTATACAAAAAGTCGTGGAGACTGCGATGCTCGACGGGGACGTTCTGATGCTCAATCGCCTTTGGCGCGTCTGGCGTGTCTGATTTTTCGGAGGTCACAGGCTTGCCTTCGTGGATAACTAGGCTTCATTATCGTCCCAATCACCTCAACTAGTAACCTCATGCGCTGATGCGGTTGCCGCCATCGATCGCTTGACCCTGTTGATCCACCCCTTGCTGAGGTGCAGCACCTCTGAGTAATTCAAATGGGTATCTAAAACGAGGTCAAACACAAAGGGCGAAAACCGTTGGGGAAACCACTGGTGGAGCTTGCGTCCCACAGTGAGCCGCAGAAAAAACTCAAGCACTAATGCTTTGCTGCGCGGAAAGGAATAGTCTGACAGATCTCGTAGAGCATGGGCTTCGACCACCCGCTACTGAGAGAACTGAGGCAACATCTGCGACACATTTGACCGCCTGGCTGCGGAGCTAGAAAAATGCGTACATCGCCCCCGATATTGCAGAGAAATGGGGAACGACCGCTGTTGGTCAGGGGCAATCTGGCGCGGCTCAGGGCGGCGATCGCAGATCTGCACACGACAGCCCCGCCGCAGGAGATAGTGGGCCAGCAATAGCCCGGCTGGCCTCGCGCCGACAATCAAAATGTTTTGGGATGAAGTGTCGACCATTCGTACTCACTAAGAACGAACAAGTGTTTTGAAGGCGTTGTTCTCGCGATAATACGTCGGCGACTTCCCTTCTAAACGGGAATGTAATCTCAAGCATCGTTTGTCTAGTGGGAAGCGCTCGGAATTATGTTGCTTTATCTAGAACGGCTAGAGGAGGCCAACCTCGCCTACCAACTCAACCAAAGCCGTCGCCCCAATTGTGACTTCGAGAATAATTTGTCCGACGAGTAAAGCATATTTTGTCCAAAGCGATCGCCAAAAGCCTTAATCCTCTGTTGAACCCCAACGCTCTATTCTGCTTGGTTTCTAGCAATTTTTGTCTGGTCGTGCAATTTTCTAGGATATCTTATCCAATCGTGTGGAGACAGCTGAAAAGCAGTCATCTCAAGTGCCGAGCAATTTAGCTCTTGCAAAGGGGAATGAAATCCCTACGGGCATGGGATCTTGCAACCAACGCGAATGACTTTACCGCTATTCGCGGTAGCAGGGATGTGCACAGTGCTACTTGGGATCGCGTGTTGGAGGTAGAGAAGCAGGATCACTTAGGCTTGATGGCGGCGTCGGTGACGGAAAAGCGGGATCTCCCTAACTACGGATAAAGTCGTTACGGTCCTTTGCTCGATTTTGGCAAGCGAGGCTAGCCGCATATGCTAAGGGGTTAACGGCGATGGACAGCACGTTAGTCAAAGCATCGTGGAGGGGAGAAGGTACAGGCCCTAGTCTTGAGCAAAACGACTTGACTATGACTAGCACTAAGTTTCTAAAGCCGCTCGATCGCCCATCCCATCGACATCTACTACGGGCTCTGGCTCGGTACTCGTTTCAGGTTCCTCATTCGCCTGCAAGCACTCTTGCAGCACTTGAATGGCACCGCTCATTCTCAGCAGGGTTTCCCGCAGGTTGACCTGTTTGGCTTCTAATTCGGCCAGCATGGTTTGACCCGCTTGAAAGTCAGTTTGCAGGGTTTGCAGACGTTGTTCGAGCAAGTGTTTTAGCATCGAGAATTAAATAAGGTTTAGTTGAAAAAAATGAGAAAACTGCCTTAATGTATTAGGCTTTGCCAGATCTTTATCGCTTTATCCTGGTCTACCAGAAGACCATGCAATTGTATTGCCGCTTTGATGAATTCTCCAGACGCGAGCTTCCCCAGTATTCATCATCGCGAGAAGAAACCTACCACTAGGGGAGAAAATTCCTGTAAAAGCACCCGGATCAAGATCGGCGTTTGTTCCTTCAGAAAATACTAGAGCGGATCTTCCTTGAATGTAAATTGCTCCCTTGTTTAATCTAAGGTTTCCTATGGGATCAAGAGTCATCGCCTCAGTCGCAACACTCTGAAATCGACCTTCAGATTGTGTGATGAACTTAAGCCCAATACTCCGATTACTACCAGGGTCTATCGCTTGAATATAGGCCACTCCGGTGCCGCCATGTTCTCTCAGCTTGATATTGCCACACAGCGTAACATCCGCAGTGCTACCCAAATCTGCTCCTACCGATAACAGGGTTCCAGACCCTATGCCGGGAATTTCTAATCGAGCATTTGGGCTAGCCGTACCAATGCCAACGTTGCCATCTTTAATGACCATCTGAGCTACACCACTGCCCGCATCCAACTCAACATCACTATGGGAGCCGCCTTTGTACCAAGCAAAGTTTTTGTTTGAACGAAAGTATTGGGTACCTGACTGAATACCAATGCCAAAGCCTGGATTCCAAAGAGTAATCATCTGTCGAGCAGTGGCACCAAAATTGACAGAGCCCGATATAGAAAGGTTGCCCAAGCTGCCGTCTGGTTTGATGGTCAGTGCATCTGTAACAGTAGGTCTAATTGCATTTGGAGCCGCCTTTTGGGTTCTGATCACTAAGCCAATGCTGTTACTTTTATTGCCATCTATGGTTTGAAGGTAAGCATATTCGTCGCTGCCCCACCGTCTGAGCTGGATGTCACCTGGCAAGTCAACCCTAGCGGTGCTGTTGTTATTATCCGAGGGCTGACCAACTCGTAACACCATGCCGGCGGTGCCGCTGATATCGAGTTTGGCGGCAGGGGTCGGAGTGCCAATGCCGACATTGCCGGTGGTGCGCTGGATGGTGAGGTGGTCGGCGTGTAAGCCTGTGCCATCGATATTGGCGCGAAACCGGAGGGTATCGAGCGTTTTGTCGTAGTCGATGCCAACGGGGGCAAAGGGCTGTGGAGTAGTAGGGTCGTGGAAGGAGATGGCCCCGCCCTGGATAGACAGGGCATGTTGGGGGTTGGAGGTCCCCACGCCGAGGCGACCTTCGATGATCAAGCTGTTTGGAGGGGCGACATGGGTGGGTGCGTAGGTGGTGCCGATCGCAGCTCCATTGACGACCGACAGTTGGCTTCTGGGTGTACCCGTGCCGATGCCGATATTACCTGTGATGTAGAGACTGCCCTGAAGTTGAACTTGGCTACCTTGCGATCGCACCGTTAGCTCGCTACCGTCGCGGTTAGGAAATTTAACCCCTGAATAGCGGCAAACGCTGGTATCGATCGTTACCCCGTTGGGGGTGATCATCAGTTTCGCCAGGGGCAGATCGTTCACAGCCAGCTCATCGGCTATCTGGATGGTAGGGCGTTCGTGCCAGCGGCGAAATTGTTCGCTACCCGACTCTGTTTGCCGATCGGTTTTATCTTCGCCATAGGCAATAGTGAGGTAATAGTTGACGCTGCCAGTGGCAGGCTTGAGGACTTGCAAATCAAATGTAAAAGCAGGGTCATCCTTCGCTAGATCCTTGGTGATTAGCGACTCGTTTTTCGGCAGCGGCGGCTTAAATTGAAGCAGCATTGTGCTTTGCAGCAGAATCTGTTGCCCATAGGTATCGATGGCGCTGCCGGGGGCCAGGGTGATGGCAAAATTGCTGCCACCAGAGGTGACCTGCAAACCGTCGAGAACACCGGAAACATGTAGGTATTGAAAGGGGCGGCGCTGGCGATCGATGTGGTACTGCTGTTCCTCCTGAAAATCGTTGACTTGGAGATATTGGCCATCAAAGTAGTTGGGGCGCTTTTCAACGGGGAGCTGCGGTTGAGTTTGATCGGCCATCGTTACGTGTCTCCAACTGAGGGGGGTTGAGTCGAGCTACCTAAAATTGTTCTGTTAGTATATTTTTCGTCAGCAGTGATTCTGAGCATTGTTTTTTGGGGATTTTTGCCCTCACGGCGCGCGAGGTCCTCAGAGATCAGGCGCATGGTCGGCATTTTGATCTGCAAGGCATAAAATGTGTGGGCCGGTTTCTCCTGATCGATAATGGCGCGGGCAATTCTCTCTTTGCGTCGATAGGCTTCTAGATCTTGACTGGTTAGCTCTAGCTCAACTTGAAAGTAGTGGGCGGGTGGGTCAAATTCATAGACAGAGATTTTTTCTTGGGCATTTTCATCGTTTTCTAGGTAGAGCTTAAGCATTTCAACCAATCCTGCTTTGGTGCCCCGTTTTTGATACAGCGGCACAATACGGCGAATGAAACTGCGCTTGACCTGCTCAGGCCAGTCTTCTCGCAGGCTGAGGGCAACCCAGTTGGCCAGCCAGGGCAAAAATTCTGCCGGGGTTTGGGTCGGGTCAAGGTATGTGTGCAGCTGGCCGATCAGGGCCTCTAGTCCCGGTGGATTTTCGGTCTCGGGCAGCAGAATTTTGGTCTCTGTCGACGCGGTGGGCAACCCCGTTAAAATTTGCTCAAAGGCCAGCAAAAACTGGCCCAAAATGGGGTCGGTTTGCAGGGCGGCGGGCAGGTATTGGAGGTAGTCGCTGGGGTTAGATGGCTCGCCATTCATCGCCGGTCGGCTCCATGAGGGTAAAACTGTCGGGGCTGAGGCTGGCGCTGACCAGGGCATGGGGGGCGATCGCAATTTCATCCATGGCGGTAGCCCCTGCGTCTAACCGCACCGCTTGCACATAGTCCACCCCGGGAATGCGATCGAGCAGGGCGTAGAGCTCAGAGCTATAGACCGATCGCCCAAAGGGCCAGCCGTCGCCACCCCAGTACTGGTTTGAAGCCAGCGGATGAAAGAAATTCTCCACCTCTGTCATGGCCTGATCGCGCACTCGCACCGGATCTGCGCCCGCTTCGAGGTACAGACTGGCGCTCGGCTGAATGGGGACATACTGCGGGCCAACAATGTGGTGATGAACCGTAAGCAGCTGCCGGGGCGCAAACCACTGGTGCAGCTGAGCCATCAGGTCAGGGCTGGGCTGGGGTTGGGCAGCAGCGGTGTCGGGTAAAACCACCAGGCTGATATGGGCAGAATCGTCTCGCGTTTTGGCAGGCGGGCGGTCTAGATTGCAGCCCGGCAGGCAGTGAACCCGCTTTACCTGTAGGGCTGGGTCAGTCTGGGTCTGGTTCCACTGCTCAATCAGGGTGGCAAAATCGGCGGGGGTGACGGCGCGATAGGTCTGCCGCAGGTCGGTCAAGGCTTGCCGAATTTCTCGTTGGAGGGCGGCGGGATTGTCCTGTAGCGACCCATCGATGTCTTTGCCCCGGAGCAGCTTGAGGTAGGCCACGGTGTTGGCGTCGGGCAGCTGGTTGACGCGGTAAAGCGCTAGCTCCGCCAGCCAGGCCAGCAGCTCGATCACGACTATGCCGGGGTCGCTGGGGTTGTGGTCAGTCCAGTCGGGGTATTCGAGGATGATGTGCGATCGCGCCTCGGCCACCAGGTCGGCGTAGGTACGATCGTCCAGGTTGGGCAGGGGTAGGGTCATGGTTCACCTCCGGGGGTCGGCATCGCGAGCTGCACGCTATGGAGGCCCGAGAACACTAGGGTATCGGCAGGCAGGGTAGGGCGGGTAGGGAAAATGGTCAGCGACTGAACGTGATCAACCCCTGGCACGGCGGCAATCACCGCGTACAGGTCTGACTCCTGCGGAAAGCGGCCCCAGGGCCAGCCTATGCCCCTGGGGCCACCAGTCAGTGGATGCAAAAACGCCTCTAGCTGCTGCAGCACTTGCGATCGCACCCCATCGGCCCCCTGGAGCGAGACCGGCACCAGGGTAGTGGTGACCACCACCTCCTGCCACTGAGGGCGCAGCACCTGCAAATTCAGAGTCGCTCCACAGCGCGATTGTAGATAGTCGGCCACGCGATCGAGCAGGGCCAGACTGGGAGTAGGATGGCGCGCGGCGCTGTAGGGCACAATCAGGAGCTGCACTAGGCCAACCTGGGACACGGCGCGGTGCGGCGCGAGCTTTTGCTTGGACGGAACGCTGCGGGGGTCAAGCCAGTGATTGTCGTCGAGGGGGTCAAAGGTGGGGGCGATCGCCTTGGCTCGCGCCACATCGGGGGAGGCCTCAAAGGCCAGGTCTTCAAAATCTTGGCAGGTGACGGCGCGGCCTCGGTGGCGCAGCTGCTTGGGGCCGCGCTCCTGCAACGCAGTCAGCGATTCTTGGGCCGAGCCCCCGCCCCCTGCTTCAAGGTTGGTGACGCGGGCCACAAAGGGAATGGTGGTCTTGAGCTGGTTGACGGTCTGAGGCAAAAACGCCGCCCCACTGCCGCCCCCGGTTTGGTAGTGCAGGCGAATATTGTTGCGGCCCTGGGGCGGCACCCGGCCCGCCTGGCCGTCGCCAAACTGAATCGTGCCGGTGATGTAGTCGAGGGTATAGTGGCGATCGCGGGCCGTAGAGCGATAAAAGTCGGTAACCAGTTGCCAGCGTACCCACACCGCCGTGGTCTGCCCCGTTTCATTGCGCTCGATCGTTACCGCTCCTGGGCCGAGAGCCGCTTCCAGGTCAGCCTGCTCGGCAGCAGCGGGGGGGCTACCCTCTTGAATCTCCAGCCGCAGCCCGGCCAGCACAGGCGACTGCGTCGTGACGTAGGTTTGGTGGGGCTCACCGCTGCTCGACCCCAAAATTTCGCCCGCTCGGGTGGTGGTCTGGCTGGCCCACATGGTGTTGGTGAGCACTCGCCGCAGCTGGGGCCGGAGGGGAAAGACACCGTCATGCCAGCGCACCCGCAGCCAGTAGCGGCTTTGCCCAAACCGGGTGCGGGGCTGCAGGTCTGCGGGGGCCATAAACTGAATGAGCCCTCGGTCGGTAAAGCCTTTAGTGTGATCGTGAAGGCCCAGGTGCGTCCAGCCTACAGGGCTGGCATAGTCTGTGGTGAGTTGGGCTGGCGCGACTCCGGCCTGGGGGTCAATGTCATCGCCGACGGCGGGCGGCTCGACCTGAAGATAGAGGGTGGTGAGGCGGTTAGCTAGAGGTCTGTCGAAGCCCAGGTAGAGAGTAGGGTGGCGATCGCCGCTGGGCACAAACGGACGAAAGGTGGGAACTAGGGTTGAGAGTTTAGGGTAGTCACGCTGCACCGGCTGGGTGAGGATAAGCAGCTGGCGATCGCTATCGATCGCCTCAACCGCCACGGTTTCTGCTTCGATCGCCACTACCGAGGGTTGGGGCAGCACCGGCACCAGGCTGAGAGACATTCCTACCGAAACTCCATCCACGCTGCGGATTGGCAAGACATGACTGCCCTGTTGTACCTCAGCCGTGAGCTGGGCACAGACCATGACTGCCGTAACGCCAGGGTTGTAGCTGTTCGCCAGATCCTCAACCAGGGTGATGGTCTGGGCTTGAAAATCAACGGCAAAAATATCACGGATTTCAGCCGAGGTGGCAGTCCTTAGCAGCACCTGTTGCCAAGTGGGGGAATAGGCGTAGGCGCTCAACCGCTGATCCCGCACCGCCAGCGAGGCTACTGAGGTGAGCTTGAGCACCCGCTGACCGGCATCGACCCTGTCCGCCAGCGCCAGCGCCGATAGCGCCGCAGCGGTAAACTCGTTTTGCGCCACGCAGGCCGATGCCGGCACCAGCGCCGACGCGTATTCGTAGCCCAGGGTGAGCGATTTGAGGGAGGGGGCGCCAAACCCATTCAGCAACACCCTGGCTCCCGCCGGATACGCTTTCGACAAACCGGTAGCGGTTTTGAGGGTGATCTCATGCTTCTCCTGAACTACAGCGGCAACTTTATGGGATTCGTACTGGGCGGCATTGGAAACGGTAATTGGGTCGTTGAGAAAGAAACCGCGAACGTCGTGAACCGCTAGCGTGGTTTGACCGGCATCGGCCTGGCTCCGCAGCGAGGTGCTGGCGGTGGCGGCCTCAGTGCGATAGCTACCCCGCACGATGCGCCCCCGCAGCCAGTAGTTATTTTCGCCCCCCACCTCGACCTGGGCCAGAGTATTGGGCAGCCGAAAGCTCAGTTCGCCCCGGACGGTAAAGTTTTGGGTGGTGTCTTGGAAATCGGCGAGTTTGACCGTTTGCCACCTCAGCCCCGTCCACACTTCCCAGTCCAGCTCCAGGTCGCTCGACGGGCTGACGGGTAGTGGCGGCGGGGTGCTGACCTCGATCGCCAGCGTGATCAGCGCCCCGGCCTTAGATAACACCTCCTGACTGGCGATGTAAACCGTGTCGTTAAAGCGAGGTTGTTCGCCCAAGGGGAAAAAGTCTTTGCTGGTATCCAGGCTGGCCGTATTGAAGCTGCACAGGGCAGGCGGCAAATTATCGTGCCTCATTTCCACCTTGAGGTGGAGGCTAAGCAGCTGGGGCAGAGCGGTTTGATCGGCGGGTAGCGGAGTGTGCAGAGCGGCTCTTAGCCAGGCCGCCTCTAGGCCATGTAAGGTCTGTTTGACGGAGGTAGGCAGCTGCTTGGTGAGAGTGAATTCCCAGGTCTCACCCTCGGCCGGTCGGGTCTGAAAGGCTGGCCGAATGCGACCCTCGCTGTCGATCGCCAGCCGAGCCAGCTGAATGGTCGTGGCCGCTGTGGTGTTGGCCGTGCCAGCGGGCACCACCCGCTTGAGAATGGGCGTGGTCGTCTTAGCCGACGCCGCCGAGATCGCCAGCACGACGATCTGGTTTTTGTCGGTGTCGCTTGCCGTCAGCTCCTGATCGCTGGCCAGCACAATCTCCTTGCCGTCGGTATCGATCGCGCGGCCTTTGCCAATCAGAATTGTCTTTTGGTCGGCGGTTAGGGTGACACTGAGCCCGTCGACAATGCCCAGCACCGGCTGCCAGGTGGCCCCGTTCCACACCGACCAGGTGATAGGGAAGTGCGACAGATCGGCGGCCTCCGGCGATCGCACCTGCACTGTCACCGTTTTGCGCCCGGGAAGCGTCAGCAGTGGGTCACAGGCAAAATAGAGGGCGTGCTCAACGGGGCGATCGCCCTCAAACATAGGGAAGGCATTGGCGTCCAATCCCGTCACCTGGGGGGTGCAGTCGCGGTAGCGATCGCCCCCCGGCTCACTGACCAAGGCTGACACTAGCTGGGCGGTGGTTACTACTAGCTCCTGTTCGGTTTCAAACACGGCTTCCTCGCCGTCGGGCAGCAGGGCGGCGACCTGAGTTTGGGCGGGCACGTAAGCCTCCACCGGGCTGCCCACCGCCAGCTCAAAGGTGAGCGGCACTCGGGCGGGCTGGGGCGGGCGCAGCTGGGTGCCAATCAGGTCGAGAAAGGCGAGAAAGTTTTTTTCGGGGGCGCGGTTGAGGCGATCGCTGACCAACGCCGCCATGCGCCCAAAGATCCGCACCAGCGCCGTGCCCGCATCCGGGTCGGCCGGCTGGGGCTGCCAGCCGGGCACATGCTTCTGTACCAAAGCCGTGGTCTGGCGGACAATGTCGTCGTAGGAGCGGTGGTCAATTTTGGGCGGCGTTGCCATGCAGACTACTCAAGATAGAACGGGTAGACCAGGTTGAAGCGGTTGGTCGTGTTGCGCACCTGGTAGTTGATCTGAATCAGCAGATGGCTGGGGTTGTCGGCGCTGGGCTGCACGGCTACATCCAGCACGTCGATGCGGGCTTCCCACTCGACCAGCGATCGCTGCACTTCGCTGACAATTTGGCCGATGGTTTCGGCCCCGTTGGTGGCAAATACCAGGTCATGGATGCCGCAGCCAAAGTCAGGCCGCATCAGGCGCTCTCCCGGAGCGGTGCTCAAAATCATCTCAATGGACTGGCGCACCGCCGCCTCGTAGCGGGTCATCTGCACCCGCCCGTTTGCTATGGCCAACGGGAACTGCCATCCCACCCCCAAAAAGTCGCTGTCCATGGCTAGCCTCCAACTAAAACCTGGGTGGGTGTGCCGGGGCCGGGGGCGATCGTTCCGTGGGGCGGCGGCAGCTCGCTACAGGTCTGCACCGGGTCGCCAATGCGGGCCACCGGCTTGCCCTCAATTTTTACCGTGCCGCTGCCCCGCATCACCTCCGCCCGATTGTTTGGCGGCTTCACAAAGCTCGCTGGGGGGACAGTGCCTGGTGGTGATAAGGCCACGTGCCCCTTAGCCAGCCCGGCGCTGCCCTGGAGCACCACAAACTTGCCGTCAATTTTGACCTTTTGGCTAAGCTGCTGATCGAGAGTGGCGCTGAAGGGGTGGGAAACGGGGGCCACCACCGGGGGGCCGGGGGGGTTGGGTTGCCCCTGCACCTGGTGCAGACAGGCCGTGATGACCAGATCGCCCTGACGGGCTACGGGTTGACCCATGGGAAAGGCTCCTGATTAATTGATATTGATTAAATTGGCTTTAAGCGTCATTTGAGGTCCTGCTTTCAGCTCCAGATTTTGCTGGGCCTCGACTTTGATCTCAGCCCCGGATTTAAGCTCAATGCCCTTGCCGCTGAGCTTAAGTTTGCCGTTTTTCGACTGAATCAAAATATCGGCATCGCCCGTGACCGTCACGGTATTGTCTTTGGTGCTGATGACAATGCTGTTTTTGCCGCTGCCGTCGATAATTTCAATTTTTTCATTGTCCTTGGTGTCGTCGAACTGAATGGTGTGGCCACTGCGAGATTTAAGGGTGCGGTGGTTATTTTTGCCGTCGCTGTTAAGGTTAATGGGTTTGTCTTTGCCGTTCCACAGGGCCCCCAGAATGTAGGGAAACTCAATGTCGCCTTGCTCAAAGGCAACCAAGACCTCGGTGTCAACCTCGGGCAGAAAATGGAGGCCATAGGCCTGATTGGTGTCGGGGTTGCGGCCTGCCATGGGGGTTAGCACCCGCGCCCAGGCCCCTTCATCCAGGTCGCTGAGCCAGGGAAATTTGAGTTTGACCCGGCCCAGTTCTTTTGGGTCTTGGTTATTGGTGACAATGCCAACAGTAACGCCAAAGAAGCGATCGCCTTGGTCGGGTGTACCGATAATTTGAGCCAGTGGGGTAGAGGTCATAAGGCATTTCTCCGGACAGAAAACTGAGTGCTGTAGCTCTGCTCAGGGGCGTAGGTGTGAACGGCGGAGACCACGTAGTAGAGGCCGCTAAATCGCTGGCCAATATCGGTAATGTCGACTAAGCTGCCTGCTCGCAGGTCAGCGCGCCCACTGCAGGAGCCGTCGCCGCTGATGTAGCTCAGCGATCGCTGGTTGAAGTGAGCCTTGGCCAACAGATCAGCCTCGGCTTGGGTGGTCACGGGTTGGGTCACAATCGGGTTGCTGGAGCCGGCAAAGGCTGCCATGGGGCCGCTGGTGGTGCCCCCCATTTTGCCGATTTCGTCTCGATTGGCGACGGCCTTGCCTAAAATCGGCTGTTTATCGCGATCTGTCTCCTGGGGGTTCCAGCCACGTACCTCCACCTGCTTCACCTGCCCCATGGCGCTCATGCGGGGGGCAAACTCCAGGTGGTCGAACTTTGGACTGAGGGTGAGCACCTTGTCCTTATCCTTGTCCTGGGCAAACTGCTGGGGGCGAAAGTGCAGGGTTTTCTCAACCATCGCTAACTCGTAGCCAATGCGGCGAGCCTGACTCTGCAAAAACTCCATATCCGTCTGGTTGTGCTGCAAAATATAGTCCAGCTTATCGGCGGTGGGGGTCACCTTACCACTCAGCCCGGCCTCTTGAATGACCTTCTCAGCCACATCGCTGAGCTTCATCTGAGTGAATGAGCGCGTTTTTTGTTCGTGCATGAGGAGATGGCGCAGGTCGTGGCCGCGCACCGTCAGGATAGGCGGGCTGCCGGGGGCAAACTCGGGCTCCAACCCGGTGATTTCTCCCGAGATCAGCGGCTTCAGGTCGCTGCCGTAGCCCATTTGAATGTCGATCGCCGTCCCCACTGTAAACAGCTCGTCATCCAGCCAGGTAAACTCTCCCGCTTCGGTGTCCCAACTAGCCAGGGTGAGAGCAAACATGCTGGGCGCTTCGATGTCATCGGTGACCACTACCGTTTGCAAATCAGCGATCGCCTCAAACTGGCGCAGGCTATGTTGCACTTGTACCTTAATTGTGGGAATGGGGATCTCAGCGCGGCTGGTAAAACTCATGGCGGCTATGCTGGGGGTTGACCAAGGCGGTTAGGGCGCAGGGGCGGTACGGTAAGCAACTGCCCCGGCCTGAGGCGGCGCGGATCCGTAATTTGGTTTGCCGCCGCGATGATTCGCCAAAGCGCCCCGTTACCATATTCCTCAGCGGCAATACTGCTGAGGGTTTCGCCTCGTTTGACAATCCGAGTGGGGTCGTCGACCAGCTTGCTCTGCTTTTGCTGGGTCTCAGCAGATTTCCACTCCTCAAAGGCGCAGCTGAGGGTAGCGCGGGTGGGGGTACCATCGGCTAAAAAGCGGGTGTAGCTGGTCGTCACCTGCATCAACACCCCCAAAAAGGCGAGGTTGCCCCACTGCAAATGGCAGCTTGGCGGCCGGGGGCGCTTGCTGAGGGTGCCATTGGGCTTGGTAAGGTCAGTAATTTTTTCGATGTAGGGGCGCACGTCTTTAGCAACGCTAATTTTGGGTCTGGCCCCCGGCATGGCCTTGAGGTAGGACGCGGCCTTGAGCATATCCATAAAGCTGGGCAGTGAGTCGGGCAGGCTAGTGTCTAAAAACAGCTCAAAGCTTAGGGTAGTGGGCACGTTGGCTGGCACCAGACGGTTGCCGCTGCCGCGCTGCCACCCCACCTGCACCATTTGAATTTGGCTGGGGTTATACAGCACCTCAAAGGAGGCTAATCGGGAATGGCCGTACTGGGTTTCGGGCCAGATCCGCATTTTCTCTAGCTTCATGACCGCCACCCCCGCCGCTCACGCTCGATCGCTAGGCGGCGAGCCAGCTTGCGCTCCACCTGATCCGCCAGGGCCTCCACATCCAGGGGCGGGGACGGGGCATGGGAGACTACCGTTGGAACTGGCAGCACGGCTGGGACTGGCGGCACGGCGGCGGGTGCCGCCAGCGATCCGCCACGAATGTCTCGCACGATGGATGGCCCAGGCAAGGGCGACTCTGGCCCTGCGGTCGGCCCAACCGGGCCACCTCCCGGCAGCGTTCGAGCTTCCCCATGAGGGTTTGCTATCTCCCAAGAGCCGGTAGGCATTGACTGAATTGGCGATACCACCGCCAGCGGAGCCAGCACCGGGGGTGGGGGCTGCCCCCAGTCCGTCTTCGGAGCCAAGCTGCGCACCCTGGGTAGGGACGGGGGCTGCTCGACTGTGGGGTCAGCGGATTTAGCCTTTGGGCCAGGGAGTTTAGCCGTTGGGATAGCCTGCGATCGGGCGGACAAAGCGCTGGCATGATCGGTTAAGGACCGCTCCTGATGCGAACGCTGTTGCGTTGGCGAAATCGCTAGTGGCCCTTCGGCGGAAATTGACAAATCTTGTGATTCCCCTAGCAGGAATGGCGAAGTCACCCGCAAATCAGCCCGCTCCGATGGCCTGACGATGGAGTTGGCGGTGACAATGGGTAGCATCTGCCCCAGCGGGGATGGCAGGGGCGGCGGCCCGATCGCTGCCCCTGAGAACGGAGTAGATAATGGGACCGGGGTAGGCTGCACCTCCCCGACTGACCTGACCGACTGCACTGCTAGATCAGGCCACCCAGCATTCAACCTTGGAGATTGATCACCAGAGGCACCGGGCCCAGCATCTAACCGACTAAGCCCGGCCACCGCCCTGGGTTGAACTTGGGGCAAGTCTGGTAAGGGCTGGGGTGCTGGAGCCATGCTTGCGCCCCGATTAGCCGGAGCCCCAGGGGCAAACTTGGCCTGAATGACCATGGGGTGATCAGTCTTGGCGGCGGGGGAGATAGACGTTTGCTTGGGGACAGCGGCGTTGTCCTCGGGCGGCAGGGCTTGGGCATAGACGATCGGGGTTTGAGGGTATGTACCTGCCGCTGGTAGGTGTCGCTGGTCCAGGGTAGTCAACAACGGCAGGCGATTAGCCCAGCGCTCAGCCCGCGCCTGAATCTGCTCGGTAAGCTCAGAACCAATCACGCCAGGCTGGGTGACAGGGCGCATCAGCCGCTGCACTAGGCCGGGGTTGAGGGTGGTTTGCCAGGTTGGCTGCGGGGGGGTCGGCATGCGTCGTCTCCCTAGGAATTGAGTTTGAGCGACGTAGTTGCTCGGCCCGCCCGCGCTAGCCGAACGGCAGATAGCGCCAGGGCGAGGGAGGGTTTGGTCACGCCCCGGTGCACGAGTTCTAGCTGTTCAACCGCTACGGTGGTGGCGTTGCTGGCGTCGAGCTGCGGCCCTACCCAGCGCACGGGATAGGCGTCTTTGAAGTTCCACCAGGTGATGGGCTGGCGGCGGTTGTCGAGCATGATCACGGTGCCGTTGAGCCGCAGTACCACGCCCTCGGCGGCGGCATTAAACCACCGCCAGAGCACGTTCAAATCGGTGATGCCGTGGGTCAACACCAGGTTGGGATAGGTGATCTGGCTGGGAAACTGGTGAGCATAGCCGTTCACCCCGCCCTCTTGATAATCTTGCAGCTGAATACTGCTCTCTAGCCCCGACACGGTAGAAAACCCGCCCGTGAGCAAGCCGCCGATTTCTACCACAAAGTTGTATCCCATGTAGGGGTCGAGGCGGCGACCCGATCGCTCTAGGGCGGCAGCAAATAGGGTATTGGCGGGGGGCGTTAGCACCATGGAGGTCTCGATCAGAAACTACTGGATTGATGGTGGGGCGATGGCCCTACCGGGCGGGTCTTTGACCATCGCGCTGCTGGTTAATGCGGGCAATTTCAGACACCCACTGCTGGCGATCGCGGTGTTCTAGCTGCAAAATCTGCTCTGGCGACCAGTGAAAGTGATAGGCGATGTACGCTACCTCCTCCTGCAGCTGTGCTAGGGGGTAGCGAGTAACTCCCCCGCAGGTACCGGCTCGACTTCAAACTCGCCCTGGCAGTGGGGACAGCTCACCAGCAGCCGGGGGTGCCCCACCTGATTGATGCGCTGATAAAAGTCTTGTAGATACACCAGGTCTGCCGAAAATAAACCCTCAATCACCTTGGGGTTGAGGGAGGACAGCTCTCCCAGCTGGGTAATCACCCGCGCCAGTAAGATAATTACTAAATAGCCCGGGTTGCTCTGCACCCGTGGATCGCGCAGGGGGGCGATTTCGTCGTAGGCGGTGGCCAGGCGCATGGTGCCCTCGCGGTGGAGGGTGCCGTCAGGGTCGAGGTAGCCCTGGGGTAGGGTGAAGGGGAATTCGGTGGAGAGCATGGGTGGGGGAGTGGGGGAGTAAGAGGGTGAGGGTGGTTACTTCCAGTCGTCGATGGTGATACCTTCGTGGACCAGTTCAAAGGTTTCGATCGCCGCGCCGTCGGTGGTGGCGTCAAAGTCAGGGGCAGTCCAGGTGATTGGCCAGCAGTTGGTCAAATTCCAGCGAATTTTTTCCTGGCCGGTTTGATCCATTAAGACAATGGAAATGTCGCGGCGATCGGGGTTGCCCTTCATGACGTTCTCGCGCCAGCTCCATAGCTCTTTGTTGTTGGTAATGCCGCGCTGCAGGGTGATGTTGCTGTAAGTGTTGAGCCCCGGCAGTTTACGCATGGTGGGCGGATCGGTGCCCTCGCGATATTCTCCAGAGCCCTGGGAGGCGCTCAGGCCTGAGCACTGCCGAAACCCGGCGTGAATAATGCTGTTCCACTCCACAAAAAAGTTATAGCCCTGGTAGGGGTCGGGGTTGTGGGCATTGCTAGCAGGCATGGTTAGGTCTCCGGTAAAGGTTAAAAAAAGGTTGCGGCGGCTATACCAGGGTGACGCCGGTTTCGCCCTGAATGAGGCGCACCACAATAAATTCGCTGGGTACTGTGGGGGCTAAGCCAATTTCGGTAATCACCATGCCGCGATCGAGCACCTCAGGGGTGTTGATTTCGGCATCGCACTTGATAAAAAACGCCTCCTCGGGCGAATTGCCTTGGAGCATGCCCTGGGCCAGTAGCGACTCTAAGTAGGCGGTCAGCTCGCGCTCGATGCGAATCCACAGCATGAGATCGTTGGGCTCAAAGGCGAAGGCCGACAGGTTGCGATCGACCCAGCGACCCACCATCAAAAACAGCCGTCGCACATTCACGTGGCGCCAGGCAGTTACCTCACTCAGCGTTCGGGCTCCCCACAAGCGAATACCGCGCCCTGGCAGCACTTGAATACAGTTAACTCCTGCCCCCTGAGCGATCGGATTCAGCCTGCTCTGATCGACGTTGGACAGATCCACGCTGACATCGACGGCTCCATTTATAACCACATTGGCGGGGGCTTTATGAACGCCTGTATCGCCATCGCTTTGGGCATAAATACCGGCGATGTGACCGCAGGGGGGCATGTGCGCCGCCGCCGCTGGGTTCAGGCGCTGCACCTGGATCCAAGGATAGTACAGGGCACCATTGCGGCTAGCACCATGGTGCGACAGAGCCTTCTGGTGGGCCTGCACGTCGGCAAGAGTAGCTTGGGCAGGAGCATCTAAGATGGCAAAGCGATCGCCCATCTCCTCGCAGTGATCTAGCATGGCCTGCTGCAGGGTCAGCAGTTGTGAGCGATCGCTTCTGTGGTCGGCCAGGTCGGGGGCGCACACTAGGTCAATGGTGTCTAAACTGGCGATCGCCTCCAGCCCAGCGGCCAATGCTTTTTCGAGGTCAACCAGATCGCGCAGGCGCAATACGTAGCAAGCCCTGCCGCCGTTGCCAAAAAAGCCCTGCACCGCATCGGGCAAGGTGCTGGCTCCCAACCCAAACATCTCCCCATACTGGGGCCAGTGGGTCAGTAGCTTTGGGCTGTCCACCTCGCCCCGCTCCGCCAAGCCTAAAAAGACAGGCACCCCAGTTAAAAAGCTGGGGGCCGGGGGCGAAAAGTGCTGCTCCCAGTGAACCCCTGGTGTCAGGTAGGTTTGAGCCATCGGTTGAGCCACCATCTATTGACCGTCCTGCCGCTGGCTGAGCCGAAAGACGACAAATTCGGCGGGCTTGACGACGGCCACGCCAATGTCGGTCACCACCAGCCCCAGCTCTCGCTGGTTGGGGGGGTTATTTTCGGCGTCGCATTTGACGTAGAACGCTTCCTCGGGGGTGCTACCAAATAGTGCTCCGCTGCGCCATACCACTGTCAAAAAGGCCGTCACACTACGGCGAATTTTGGCCCATAGCTCTGGGGAGTTGGGTTCAAATACCGTCCACTGGGTGCCTTCGTCAATGGATTCTTTGAGGTAGTTAAACAACCGCCGCGTGCTGATGTATTTGAACTCGCCGTTGGCCTCGCCGCCTAGAGTGCGCGCGCCCCAGACGCGAATGTCGCCGTTGAAATTGCGAATGCAGTTGATGCCTTTTTCGTTCAGGGTGTCTTGATTTCGCTTGCTAATAGGTTGCGCCAGTGCCGTGGCTCCGACCACTACTTCGTTGGCGGGGGCTTTGAACACGCCGCGCTGGCTATCGACACGAGCGTAGATCCCGGCTACGTGGCCGCTGGGGGGCACCGCGATCGGCACCTTTGGGTCTGCCGCTGCCGGGTCAAACACCAGCAGCCAGGGAAAATACAGCGCTGCGTAATCGGAGGGGAAGGGCTGGAGCAGGGTTTTGGCATTGGTGGCGCTGAGGTCAACGCTGGGAGGGCCGTCGAGAATGGCAACGCGATCGCCCAGAAGAGCGCAGTTGTCCGCAATATACTTGCGGGTTTCCTGTAAACCCGGAGCCGCTACAATCGCAATCTCATCGATCGCCTCAAACTGATCCAGAACTAGGCCCACGCTGGCTTCGGTGTCGCTGGCTACCCTGGCCACATAGCAGCGCGTGCCCCCGTTGCGAAAGAACCCTAGCACCGCGTGGGCCAGCAGATTTGGTTGGCCCGCTATGAAGACTTCTTTAGAGGCATCACCTTTAGTGGTGTCAACCACGCCAAACAGGTCTTTGAATTCGGTGAAATTGGTGCAGACCTTGACCTCAGGGGCCGCCGCCACTGGGGACTGAACGGCAACTTTGTAGTATCCGGTAATTTTTTTGTCTTTACCAGGTGCAGTTGTAAACGTAGCAGAAAATTTATTGCCGTCTTTGGTAATTTTTACATCGGTGTTGGGAACATCGTCCACCAAAAAGCCAAAGTCGCCTTCGGTGACAATGTCGGATTCGGGTAACGGAAAATTTCTTTGATTGGCACTAGCGACTGCAATGTCAACTGGGGCCTCAGCGCTGCCGATGGCTCGGGTAGTGGCACCAACGGGCTCAACCAGGCCAATAAAGCCAGCGGTGCTAGTGCCAACTCCAGCGATCGGCGCGGCCGATTTCTCTTCAGAAACATAGACTCCGGGCGATTGGGTGATGACCGTTGTCAGCGCTACCATGACAGTTCTCCTGATAGAGATAATGGGGAATGTAGTCAGAGAAGGGGCTAGGGCTACTGCCCTCTAGACAGCCCCTAGATAGCTCAGGAACCCTGTTACCTTAGGAAGAATTCGCTGTGGTTTCCGCCACCTTAAAATCTAAGGTGGTCACCCCACCCTGCTTGAGCTGAACCCCCTGCACCAGGGTGGGATAGCCCTTGGCAAAAACCTGCACCCTGGGTCGGAGTGCTTGCCCCGGCTCGCCGGCTGGCCAAACCTCTAAACCTGTCAGCAGATAGCTGCCCTCAGCATTGCTAAACACCGCTGGGCTGCTCCCTTCGACCTGAATGCGAGCCATACAAACAGGCTTTTTGTTGTGGGTAATGGTGCCGGTCAGCGCCGTGGTAGGTAGGGTGATGGGGGCGATCGCCGGCTCGGCCTGGCCCTCACTGTTGAGGGCCACTGTTAGTTCTGGGGTAGTAACTGTGCTGTAGCAAGTGCCGGTACCCGGCAGTGAGGCAGTCAGGGTGTAGGTGCCGACGGGTAAATCAAGGAAGTGAAAGCATCCATCGATCGCGCTAACGACCTGGCTAAGCCCTTCAATTGGGCGATCGCCTACCGTGAGTTGTTTTAGCCTTAGTCTCTGCTGAAAGGCTGGCGGCGCTTGATTGATGGTGACAACTGCCCCGGCGATCGCCCGCTGGGTAAGGGCTTCGACCACTCGTCCAGCGATCGCCACCTGTCGGCGCTTAGTTGTCATGGTCATCCATGCTGTCATGCGGTACCCCAGACTTCTAATACTTAGGCCAGAACTAGCGCCACGGCCTCTTCTTCTTCGTAAACCGGAATTGCGATCGTTACGGTGTAGTTCAACGCAGGCTTGGGCCTACCACCCATGGCCTGCCAAAACTCCCCCAGACTCTGTAACTGAGTGGGCCGCAGAGTCAAACCGCGTGGCAAAATCTCCTGGTCTACCATGCTGCCCTGCAGAACGGCCCTTGGAATGGTGGGGTGCCGCAGCAAAGCTTTCATCACCTCGCCTAGCAGCCGGTGCTCGGTTTGGGGGTCGGGCTGGCCACTGGCCACCCAAATGGTAATGGCGTAAGAGCAATCGACCCGCACGGGGAGGCGACGGCGGGTGGCGGTGCCGCCGGGCTGGCGATCGAGCACCCACTCGTTGCTGCGTAGCTCCAGATTTTCGCGCACATCGTAGAGGAAAAGGTTGATCACCGGGGCTTGGGAGATCTGGCTGGCGAACTCGTGATCAGGGGTGGCAAAGCTGATCGACACCCTCGTGGTTGCATTATCTCCTACTAGAGCAGGAGGCAATTCCGCTTTGAGCAATTCTTCTAGCGTTCTATCTAGGTCATGAAGCATGAAAGAGCAATATTTTTACTGTTTCAGAAGTAAAAACAAAGGAACAAAAGAACTCTACACCTACTCCTTCTACTTGCGAGATTAAATTTTAATAATTAATGCCTTAAATCTTAATGGAAAGTAGAAAAATTTTATACTCAAAGGCTGAGATTACCTACTGATCAAATTTGCCTAGGTCTTCTCAGACAGGTGATATACTTCTCGTAACATTATGGGAACCTCATTTCAAGCGATCGCGAGGTATTCATGAAGTCTCCTTGCCTGGTTGAACCAAAGTCTGCTGCTACCTTTCCTCAACCCTTAATCATAGAGACTGCTAACACTGCACTGTATCCTGTGCTGCAACGGCAAGCGCAGATTGGTAACCAAGCAACTAACCAACCAACTCATCCGAGAATATTCTGGAGCAAACCCTGGAATCTATTCAAATCGGTCAATGTTTCGAGGGTTGTCTTACAAATTGCTGAGCGAATTATCTCAAAACGGTCTGATTCAGGCTAAATTGGCAATCAGTCAACTGGATGACAAATATGAAAAGGAGGCTAATCGGGTTGCAGCAACGGTAGTAGAAGAATTAAATTATTCCGTTTTAGCCTAATCTTCTAACCGGTCTAAGTCTTGTGTGAAACAAACGCTGCAAAGACAGTCGATTGCTGCGGTTACAAACGGGATAGAAACATTAGTGTCTGCTGGCTTGGAATTTGCCATTCAACGGACAAAGGGACGGGGACAGCCTTTGGAAGAGAGAGTTCGACTACCAATGGAAAAGACATTCGGAGCGGATTTCAGTCAGGTCAGGCTGCATACGGATGCCACGTCAGATGCGATAAACCAGCAGTTGCGATCGCACGCCTTCACCAACCGTCATGACATCTTTTGGAGACAGGGAGAATACAACCCAGACAGCTGAGTAGGGCAGTCATTGCTTGCCCATGAATTAACCCATGTCTTACAGCAAACGGAAGAGTCTGCGGGATACCCATCCTCTTCGACTATTCCCATGGGAAGCATTCTTAGATAAGAGCGGGTTTACCAGTGTTCTCGTACGGTTAGTTAATTTATTGTGAAACTCGCTCCGTACAATTGTCTCGTTATTTAAGCTGCGATCTTTAGCTATCGTAGGATGAGTTAGTGATAGTGTAATTCATGCTATTTAGAAGATTAATATGGCATGGCTGCGCCTAGCACATCCTACAGCCAACTCGGCAACCACTTCCTCTTGACCACTTAAGGAGTGAGTAAATCTGTGATTTGCGCGGGATACGCAAAGTCATAATTAAGAGATGGAACGTAATTCTTGCACATATCCATCACGAAATGGAAGCGATGAATTCCTGATGCTGACTTCCAATAGTTTTTATTCCAAAAGGCGAAGATTGCCAGGGCAACCGCGATCTTCTCGTCGTCGTCACATCCCACTGTTTCACATAGCTGCATCAGCCGCGCTGTCGTGTAGGAGGGCCCTACCTCAACTAACAGCTCACTCTGCCGCACCTTTTTCATCACTTCAGAGGTTTCGTCAATATAGGAGTAGGATTTGTCTGTGCCAGGGATGGGAACCTCTGGCCTTACCTGGTCAATTACCTCTATTCGGGCTGGCGTATAGCTGTAAGAACTCACGCTTTTGTCGTCCGGGGCTTTGACTGCGTTATGTGCTTGGTTTTCTTCATTTTCTAAAGCCTGCCTTTTTTTATCATAAAACTCTGCCAGGTTGTACTTTTCTGTCCACCGCTTATGTATATTCTCAGCCAGTACCCTATTGTTATCAGATAGCGCACTTCGATACTCGTCGCTTAGCTGTTCAATGTCCTTATTTAATTGCTCAATTATGCTTGTCCACTTTTTTATTAGGGCCGCATCAGCTTCAAAATCATACAAGAATGTTGTGACGTCATGAAGAGCACTGATCAGTTTCTTAAAGTCATTCGAGCTGCTTAATACTTTGTCAATTTCTACTTGCCTTAACATACCGCCTTTATACCATCCTTTTCTTGCGTAGTAGGTATATTCTCCCTTTACTTGCGCTTTATACTTCTGGTAAAGAGGCCATGCTTGTACTTTTGTAGCAACCGACTTCAGTCGAGTCACAATATCGCTGTCTATCACCTGTTGGGCTAAGTCGCCTTCTTTCTTCGTGGCTTGTTCCCGATACCCCTCGGCTAAGATTTTTCTGATAGCATTCTCCTCGTTTATAAAGGTGTGACTTCTTCTTGTCAAGGCTGTAGACAGATGCACAAATTCTCTTAAGTGGTTGGAGGCTTTTCCTCGATTGGTCATCATGTCCTTAATGGTGCCGATTATCTCCGATTTGCTCTTGTTGTCCCACTTGTTTTTCAGGGCTTGCACTTCTGCGTCTGCTAAATTGTCTATCAGCCATTGATTTAGCTTAAGGTACAGTTCCACCGCGGTTCCGGTCCACTTCACTGGGACGGCTTCTCCCCCAAATGTATGAGAGATGGTGCGCTGGATAGATGAGGCTGCCCCTGCCTTCGCCGCCCTCTGTTGGGCTACGTGGGTCAACTCATGGGCGATTAGCGCTTGTCCTTCCCTGCTTCTCGGTTGATAAGCTCCTTGGCGAAAAAACACATCTGAGCCTGTAGTAAACGCTTTTGCTTGAATAGAGCGATTTAACTGATCCGAGGTGGCATTTGTGTGAATTCGTACGTTCCGAAAGTCTGATCCAATCGCTTGGCCCATTGCCTGTTGCAGGCTGGCATCTAAAGGCTGACCCTTCCCGCGTGCCTGTTGGATAGATGCTTCCAATGCATCGGATGCTTCTCCCTCGACTATAGCGGTGGATTGGGGCAACCTCTGGGCTAAAAGCTGAATGGGCGTAGCTTCCGAAAATTCCCTCTGATTGTTGTCTTCTCCTGGGCCGATTACGGGAGTGTTGACTTGTTCCACGACCCTGGCAGCAATGTCGTCGGCCTGTTGCTCGTAGCAATCGTCCACGGCTCCAATGGTCAGTTTCGGTTGAATTAAGAAGGGCTGAGATGGGGATCTGCTCTGTTCCCGCGCTTGCTGCACTACCTGGTTGACGTAGCGATTGCCATACTGCTGTTGCATTTGCAGAAGCAATTGGGGATTAGCCGCCATTTGCTGAGTCGGGATCCGACTCAGTATCTTAGCCTGTATTTTGGGATTGGGGGTCTGTCCTCTACTCAAAAATTGCTGAACTTGCGTTCCCTCTGAGGAGAAACTATCCTTTCCTATGAAGGCTTCTTCGGCTTGGGGTTTGATCGAAGATTGAGCTGATCGGTTCTGCTTTGCTTCGTGCACGAATGTTTCCCCCTCAGAAATTAGCATCGTTCTTCCAAGAATAATATACTCATAGAAGAATGAAAAAACGGACAGAATTTATCACCAGTTTGTCTTATCTCAGAGAACTATTGTTAAGGCTACAGCGCTTAGATCATCAATTAGAACTGGCTTTGAGAATAGCGCAGGCCACTGGTGCTGATACTGCGGTCGATCCCTATCGCGGGCTGCACATTGATGAATCCGAAGTCAATCGCCTCTTGAATCGCGAACCAGGTGTTCCTGCTTTTCAGGTATGTGCAAAATTCAACGAAACCATTCCAGCAATCGCGCCTCAACCCGGTTCTCGGTTGGAGTGGTTGAAGCAAAACTTTGAGTTGACCGAATTTGATTTAGATGTGGTGGTGATCGCCCTGGCTCCCGAACTCGATCGCCGCTACGAACGACTCTACGCTTATCTACAAGACGACGTGCGCTGCAAACGCCCCACCATTGACCTGGCTCTCAATCTGCTCTGTACCGATGCAGTTGAAAAGCTCGAGCGGCGATCGCACTTTACCTCTGCTGCCCCCCTCTTACACAATCAGCTCTTGCACCTGCAAAGCGAACTCACCACAAAACCGACCTTTCTCGCCCAAGAACTGCACCTAGATAGTCAGGTTCTACGCTTTTTGCTGGCTCAGCCGGGGCTAGATGCTAGCCTGTCGCCCTTTTGCCAGTTGCTCACAGCCGCTCCAGAGAGTAAGCCCGAGAGCCTAAACGACCTAGCCCTGCACCAGGTCACCCAAGCATGGCAAAATCAGCAGCCCCTGCGGCTATATTTTCAGGGTCGCGATCGCCTTTCCCAGCGACGCACCGCTCTCAGCCTCGCCTACTATCTCAAGGTTCCGCTGTTACAGGTTGATCTACCCCGGCTAGTGGCGGTCAATGTAGATCTAGAGCCGACCCTGCGGCGGGTCTGGCGAGAGGCAGAGTTTCAAAGGGCTCTGCTGTACTTGGAGGGGGTAGAGGCATTCACCCCAGAGCAACGCCTGGGATACCAGTCCCTGCTGCGACTGGTGGCTACCACCGAGACGGTGGTGGTGCTGGCGGGTACAGGCGATTGGGCCGCCGAAGCCATCGAGCCACCTCTGGTGGTGGTGGTGGTGCCGTTTTTGCCGCTGGCGTTTACCCAGCGGCGGCAGTGCTGGCAGAAGCATCTGACGGAAATTGGCGTGGCAGCTGACGAAGCGATTTCGGCTGGAATTGTTCCCACCGACCTCGACGCCCTCGCCGATCGCTTTGGCCTCACGGCAGCCCAAATTGCCGAGGCCGTGGCGGTGGCTCGCAACACCGCTCAGTGGCAAGGGGTGCCCACCGCGCTGCCTCATCTATTTACCGCCGCCCGCGCCCAAGCCGGGCGAGAATTGCAGGGTCTAGCCCGCAAAATTGAGCCAAAATACCACTGGGATGATATTGTCCTACGGCCTGACGCACAGCTGCAGCTCCAAGAACTCTGTCGTCAGTCACAGTATCGGCATGTGGTGTTCGACGCTTGGAAGTTTGATCAGAAGCTTTCCCTAGGCAAGGGCATCAATGCTTTGTTTTCGGGGCCGCCGGGTACCGGCAAAACCATGGCCGCAGAGGTGATTGCCCACGAACTCCAGCTCGACCTCTACAAAATTGACCTGTCTAAAATTGTCAGCAAATACATCGGCGAAACCGAGAAAAATCTTGATCGCATCTTTACCGCCGCCGCTAACTCCAACGCCATTCTGCTGTTCGACGAGGCCGATGCTCTATTTGGCAAGCGCTCGGAGGTGCAAGACGCCCACGATCGCTACGCCAACATTGAAGTCGGTTACCTACTGCAAAAAATGGAGGAGTATGAAGGCATCGCCCTACTCACCAGCAACCTGCGCAGCAGCCTAGACGCTGCCTTTGTTAGGCGACTGCGGTTTATTATCGAATTTCCCTTGCCTGACGCAAGCGATCGTTACCACATTTGGCAACAAGTCTGGCCAGATAGCACTTCCCTCGCAGCCGATGTCAACCTTAACCTCCTTGCTCAGAAGCTTGAAGTTACCGGTGCAGAGATTCGCAATATTGCCCTAGCCGCTGCCTTTCTAGCCGCTGCAGAAGGACAATCTATTGGCATGAGTCACCTTAAACAGGCCGTACGACGCGAGTTTCAAAAAATGGGAAAATTGCTAATGGAGAATATGGTGTAGCGCAGTTTAGGTAAAAGCATATCTAGGCTAAAGGAAAAGACACATCGCATGAGCTCCATAACCGACATTTCATAGGTTAGATAAAACGAGTATAGAGAGTGACAAGGGGTAGTACTAGAGAGGTAATGATGCGTTGTAGTGGTGAATAAAATTCCACAGCAAGCCAATGTGATTGCGCAGACTTTTAGAGAAGGCTAAGCTGCGTCTGACAAAGCGTGAAACCCGCTGTCTGAGAGTATTGTTGAATCGCTCAATGTAACT
>NZ_JACJOF010000014.1 GCF_014695395.1 Nodosilinea sp. FACHB-131 | reverse complement strand
AACCGGGCGAACCTGGGTATGGAAGTGATGCACGAGCGCAATGCTCACAACTTCCCCCTCGACTTGGCGACGGCTGAGGCGCCTGAGATCATCGGCTAGTCTTGACTGACTACTCCACTGATTGATTGAGCAAAGAGCGCTCCTCGAAAGGGGGGCGCTTTTTCGTTCTGGTGTTGGCGATCGCTACACTCTAAAATAAGCAATGCCCATTGGTGGGCAAAACCCAAACGAGACATGGCTCCCACAATGCAAGCACTTCACGATCTACAGCAAAGCCAGGGCGCGATTTTGTCGTTGGAGGGGATTCCCACTGCGTTTAACAATGTTGCTGACTTAGAAACGGTTAAAACTGGAGCTGTACTGTTCGATCGCAGTCACTGGGGCGTGCTCCAGATGTCTGGGAGCGATCGCCTGCGGTTCATCCACAATCAAACCACCAATACATTTACCCAGCGTCAGCCCGGCGAAGGCTGCGACACCGTATTTGTTACCTCTACTGCTAGAACCATTGACTTGACCACCGTCTACTTAACCGAGGAGGCGCTGCTGATTCTTACCTCCCCTGGTCAAGATCAGCGCTTGATGGACTGGATGGATCGCTACATTTTTCCGGCCGATCAGGTATCGCTGGCTAACCTAACCGCAGATACAGCTGTCTTTTCCCTCGTTGGCCCTGGCAGTGCTGCTGTACTTAAGGACTTGGGTATCGAATTAGAGCCTGATTTACCCACAGCTCACCACCGGAGCGTTGATCTCGGTGGTGTTGCCCTGCGCTTAGCGGCAGGCAATGGTCTAGCTCTGGCTGGGTACACCCTC
The DNA here is from genome assembly GCF_014695395.1 of Nodosilinea sp. FACHB-131. Classification (GTDB taxonomy): domain Bacteria; phylum Cyanobacteriota; class Cyanobacteriia; order Phormidesmidales; family Phormidesmidaceae; genus Nodosilinea. Next base: position 52,821 of record NZ_JACJOF010000014.1, on the reverse strand, counting down.
CTAGTGCCGGTAGAAGGCGCAGCATTCGTGTGGCAACAGCTCACGGATGCTGGCATCATCCCCGCAGGAGAATCGCTCTGGCAGCAGTTGAGGGTGCAGCAGGGGCGTCCTGCCGCAGGGCGCGAACTCACCGACGATTACAACCCGCTCGAAGCAGGGCTATGGGACGCGATTTCCTTTGAAAAGGGATGTTATATCGGTCAAGAGACAATTGCTCGACTAAACACCTACCAGGGGGTTAAGCAGCAGCTCTGGGGTCTTCAGCTTAACGGCACTGTTGATCCAGGGGAAGTTATTTTTGTTGGGGATGAAAAAGTCGGTCTTCTCACCAGCGTAGTTGAAACTCCCGGTGGTTCAAGAGGTTTAGGCTATATTCGCACCAAAGCTGGTGGAGCAGGCTTAACGGTCAGCGTCGGTGCAGCTAAAGGCACGGTCGTTGACGTGCCCTATCTAACTCGAGGGTACCTGACGACCAATAATCTACCCGTTTAAGCGGTAATTTGGGTATTCTTAGGTGAACTCACTTGATTGTATTTAAGTAACGCACTGATTGTATTAAGCTTGGTCAGCCAGGCATTGCCGTACCGATTTATACCCTATGAGCCAACCTAAACGCGCCCTGATTACTGGTATTACCGGTCAGGATGGATCTTATCTAGCAGAATTACTTTTAGATAAAGGCTATGAGGTTCACGGCGTTATTCGCCGCACCTCTACATTCAATACCGACCGCATCGATCACGTTTACGTTGATCCCCACAGTGCCGAAGCACGTCTGTTTTTGCACTACGGCGATTTGACCGATGGCACCATGCTGCGGCGCATTCTTGAACAGGTACAGCCCCAAGAGGTTTACAACCTGGGTGCTCAATCCCACGTGCGGGTGAGCTTTGATTCGCCCGAATACACCGTAGATTGTGTGGGTATGGGTACGCTGCGGCTTCTTGAAGCCATTCGCGACTACCAACAACGCACAGGGTTAGAAGTGCGCTTCTATCAGGCTGGCTCCTCTGAGATGTTTGGTAAGGTGCAAGAAATTCCTCAGACGGAAACGACGCCCTTCTACCCCCGTAGCCCCTACGCTTGCGCTAAGGTCTTTGCCCACTGGCAAACAATTAACTACCGAGAGTCGTATGACTTGTTTGCCTGCAATGGCATTCTATTTAACCATGAGTCGCCCCGGCGTGGCGAAACCTTTGTAACGCGCAAAATTACCCGAGCGGTAGCTCGCATCGTGGCCGGTCAGCAGAAAAAACTGTATCTGGGCAATCTCGACGCCAAGCGCGACTGGGGCTATGCCAAAGACTACGTCAAGGCTATGTGGCTGATGCTGCAGCAAGACCAGCCCGATGACTATGTGGTAGCCACTAACGAAACTCACGCCATCAGCGAATTTTTAGATATTGCTTTTAACCATGTCAACCTCGATTGGCACGATTACGTGGAGTTTGACCCCCGCTACCTGCGGCCGGCCGAAGTGGAACTGCTGATTGGCGACTCAACCAAAGCCCGCCAGGCTTTAGGCTGGGAGCCTAGCGTTACCTTTGAGGAACTGGTGCACCTAATGGTGGAGAGCGACCTAGAGGCCATCGGTATTCGTCATGGCAATGGTGCCCCCTCCGATGTGGCGACTATTCGCAAAGAGATGCTGCACTTGGCGCCCCAGGGCTAACAGCTGAAGTTGGTCGATCGCCCCAAAATGGTACCTGTCTTAGAGATAGATACCGTTTTGGGGCAGCAAGGCATGCGTTTTGGAGGCCTTTCCTCTAGTATGAGAAAGAACAACTGGGTAAGTGGCTCAACCCATTGAGTTTGCCTGGATTGCTGTTGTAGGTTTCCTTTATATGGCTGACGAAAAGACTCCCCCAGTAGACTCTGCCCCCGCTGAGGATGCTCCCGCTCCTCAGGCAGACACTCAATCAGCAGATGCTGCGGCTAAAGCTGCCCCTAAAGCAGAAGCTGGAGCTGAACCCAAAGCTGCTCCCAAAGCCGCTCCTAAGAAGGAAAAGCCCCCGGCATTGGAAGACAAGCCCTTCACTGAATTCATTGAGCAGCACTTTATTCCAACGCTAGAATCAGCGCTGAAGGATAAGGGCATTGACGATATTCAGCTCACTCTCGATCAACGGCCCTTAGAGGTGTTTGGGGTCAGTGATGGTGAGCAGTACTGGCACGTGAAGGGACAGTGGCAAAAGGGCGATCGCCAGTTCAACATTGCCTTTACTAAAGACAATATCTCTAGCCCCAAGCTGTTCTACTATGCCGATAGGGGCTCGCAACCCAGCACCATTGAACAGTTCATGGGTGACGAGCGTAAAATCACCCTAGATTTGCTGGTTCTATTCACTCTGAGACGGCTTAACGGTCAGAAGTGGCTGGCGCGAAATTGAGCTAGTAGGCGGTTGAATTAGCGATGCTTGGCTTGTCATTCTCAGGCAGAGTGTTGGGCTAGGAACTGCTTGAGCAAGCCAACAACTACGGCAGGATGCTCGACATGGGGAAGTACCCCGGTGTCGGGGATTTCGATCACCTGCTGCACCGCTTTGGGATTGAGGCTCGCGAGCCGTCTGACCGTGGCTGGCGCTGTGAACCGCGACCCTGCACCCAGCACAACGGTGGTTGGAGTTTGAAGCTGGTCAATATAGCGCGATAGGTCGAAGCTGACCGATCCATTGAGGGAGGCCAGAGCAGAGTACTCGGCGTTGGGCTGCTGGGTGCAAGTGAGGTAGGCCTGCACCGTCTCTGGGGTGATACGACGAGAGTCGGCAAAGAGAAAAGTGGAGAGGAACGATCGCACCGCCAGTTCGTTAGCTGCCCCTACCTGATACAGCACTTTATCCACGCCGGGTGTGCTGGCTAGCAGAGCGGGTAGGCTGGCTTTGTAGTCGCGGCCAAAGTCACTGTTGCCCGAGGGTGACACCAGAAATAGGCCTTTGAATAAATCGGGCCGCAGTCCCGCCAAGCGGATCACTACACCAGCGGTAAGCGAGGTAGCAGCTACTAAGGTTGGGGGCTGAGCTACCGACTCCAGCAGATGGGTGATCATGTAGAAGTAGTCTTCGGTCGAGTAGGTGCGGGGTGGATGGGTTGACTGCCCCCAGCCGATTAGATCAGGGGCAATTACCTGGTGGGTGGTGCCAAAGGCGGCATAGACCTTAGACCATTCAAAGGCTGAAGAGCCGCCCCCCAAGCTGTGTAGAAAAACGAGGGGCGGACGGGTCGCGTGGCCTTCCCCTTGCCAAGGCCAGCCACCGGGGGTGTAGTAGGCCATGACCCCTAGATCTGTAGCGAGGGCCTGCTGAATAAAGCCCGGCGGCTGGAAGTTAAGCATGGTGATATTCGCTAAGATTCGTGGATGTGGGGCTGGCCCTACGCTGTGATTCAATCTTAGGGCCAATCTAGGGGCCTCTGCCGCCCATTTGAATTCTCCCGGGAGGTGAGGTCAACGTTACCGAGTGAGCTGTTAATTTATCGGTTTCAGGGGGAGGGGCTACAGCCCAAGCGGCTGGCGCTGGATGAGGCGAATCGGGCGATCGCCGCCGATCTCATCCAACTTTTTCAGCAGCAGGTGGGCCTCACCCAGGGTGACCTCAACCGCCAGCTGCAAGAGCTAGAGGGCGAAGATACCAACTACCGCATCAAGCGTGGGCTGGCTCACATTCTACGCAACAGCTTTGCCACGTTTGATGTGGTGAGTCCGCTAGAGCCCATTGAACTGCGGCGGCGGGTGTTTGCGCTGTCCGCACAATCAATTCCGTCTCCTAGGGCAGCCGAAGCTCATTTGTCAGTCCTGGGCCAGCAGCTGGCTGAAGAGCTAGCTCGCGAGGTCTCGGTAGCTGACCTACGCCAGGGGCTATACGCCGATCGCCAGGACAACCACATTCTGATCGAGTATGACGCCCCTACCCCCGATGCGCTGCTCCATCGCTACAACCTGTCGCAGACCCAGGGGGTGTTTTATAAAGCCAGCGACCTAGTGATGCACTTGTATCGCAACGACCCCGGCGAGTATAAGCTCATGTTTCGCTATCTGAAACTGTTTCGCCTGATGACTTACATTGAGGGCGATGCCGATCAAGGGTTTACCATCACCATTGACGGCCCCGCCAGCCTGTTTAAGCCCAGCACACGCTATGGGGTCGATATTGCTAAGCTGATCCCCGCTATTCTCCACGTCAGCAAGTGGCGGCTGGCGGCGACCCTGCAAATGAAGGACAACTTTACCCAGCAGGTAAAACCTCGCCAGTTTACCCTCGACAGCGACTGTGGCCTAGTCACCCACTATCCCCCCGGTAAAACCTACGACAGCATGATTGAGGAGTCGTTCGTCAGCCGCTGGCCCGCTAAAACCCCCTGGCGACTGGAGCGAGAAGTAGATCTGGTTCCCCTGCCCGGCAGCGTGATGATTCCCGACTTTCGCTTGGTGCACCCCGACGGGCGCGAGTACTTGTTGGAAATTGTTGGCTACTGGCGGCCTGAATACTTGCGGAAGAAATTCGCCCAGGTGCGTAAGTCGGGTCGCAATAACTTGATTTTGGCAGTTTCAGAACGGCTCAACCTAGAGAATGCTGGGGTGGATATTGCTAACGTTCCAGCCCAGGTAGTGTGGTTCAAGACGAAACTTCAGCCCAAGGTGGTGTTGGAGGTACTGGGGGATTGAGGAGTAAGGATTAAATAAAGTGGGATAGCCGTCTCGGCTGTCCATGGTCAGGCAAGATGCCTAACCCACAAGACAAGGATCTTTAAAGTCCTTGTTTTTAAAGGCTTGGCGAGCTACTCAAGGTTCCGCTGAAGTCAGTCTAGATGCCAGTAGCCACCAAGCTACCCGCAGGACAATTCTGGGTTCTGAAATGATAAGGCTATGTCATAATTGCGCCGCCCATCAGTTTTTCGTAGCGACGCTGAAGTTCTTTAGCGAGTTTGGGCCAGCGACACAGGGTGGGATCTTCTTTCAGCATGGCTTCTGCTGCTTCGCGGGCCACCGTCAGCACATCCTGGTCTTCAATCAAACTAGCTAAGGCAAAGTCGGGTAGGCCAGACTGGCGAGTACCTAGCACTTCTCCAGGGCCCCGAAAGCGCAGATCCATCTCAGCGATAAAGAAGCCGTCCTGGGATTGCTCTAGCACTTTGAGTCGCTGAATGGCAGTTTCGCTGCGGCTGCCGCTAAGCAATAGGCAGAAGGATTGGGCGGCCCCTCGACCGACCCGACCCCGCAGCTGGTGGAGCTGGGAAAGGCCAAACCGTTCGGCGTGCTCAATTAGCATGACCGAGGCATTGGGCACGTCTACACCTACCTCTACCACTGTTGTCGACACTAAAATGTGCGACTCCTGATTGCGGAAGGCGGTGATAGCAGCATCTTTCTCGGCGGAGGACATACGGCCGTGGAGCAGGCCGACGGTGAATTCTGGAAAGATCACCTCCGCTAGCCGCTGGTGCTCCTCCACAGCCGATTTGAGATCGAGCTTTTCGGACTCTTCGACTAGGGGCAGCACGACATAGACCTGACGACCCTGGGCAATTTCACGCTTGATGAGATCGTAGGCATGGGGGCGTTCTTTGTTGGTCAGCAAGGTTGTTTGAATCGCTTTGCGCCCTGGCGGCAATTCATCGATTTGGCTCACATCCAAATCGCCATGCATAGTCAGCGTGAGCGTACGGGGAATGGGGGTGGCGGTGAGCGTGAGGACGTGGGGATTTGCGCCTTTTTGGGTCAGCCTAGCTCGCTGCTGGACGCCGAAGCGGTGCTGTTCGTCGATAACCACTAAACCGAGATCGCGGAACTGCACCGGATCTTCGATCAGGGCGTGGGTACCCACCAGAATAGGCAGTTCGCCAGTAGCGAGTTCCCCCAACATTTTGCGACGTTTGGCGGCGCGGGTTGAGCCCGTGAGCAGTTCGACCGGCAGGTGGAGCTGGTTAAACCATTCCACTAGTTTGCGATAGTGCTGTTCGGCAAGCACTTCGGTGGGAGCCATGATGGCCGCCTGATAACCTGATTGAATTGCAGCGAGGGTAGCGACTACGGCGACGACGGTTTTGCCGGAGCCGACATCTCCCTGCACCAGGCGATTCATGGGGATGGGCTTTTGCAGGTCAGAGAGGATATCGTTGACGACCCGCTGCTGGGCACCGGTGAGGCTGAAGGGAATCACGCCGTAGAACTGGTCGATCAGTTTCCCGGTGGGGGCGAGGGCGATCGCGGTTTGCTGAGCCTGCTGCTGCTGGCGGCGGCGCAGGAGGCCCAGCTGGAGATAGAGAAATTCGTCAAATACCAGGCGGCGACGGGCTTGGGCAAGTTTTTCTTCGTCGTCGGGAAAATGGATTTGAGCGATCGCATCTTCCACCTTTACCAGCTCATACCGCTGCCGCAGATCTACCGGCAGGGGATCCTGGAGTTCGGGCACCGCCGGCAGGGAAGCGGCTACCGCTTTGCGCACCAGATCCGCCGGGACGCCCTCGGTGAGGGGATACACCGGCACCATGCGACCAATGGTGAGGGATTCGATGCGATCGCTCAAGCTATCCAACACCTCCAAATGCGGGTCTTCTAGCGTCACCCCAAATTTGCTGTCTTTGACTAGGCCGGAGGCCGCAACGATCGCCCCTTGGGGATACTGGCGCTTTTGCTGCTGCTGCCAGCTGGGAGTGGCATAGCGATTGCCGGGGTAGAAGCGGTTGAGCTTGAGGGTGCCGCTGCCGTCGGAGAGCTGAAGCTCAAAAATGGTGAGCTTCTTATTGCGTGGACTAGTGAAGCAGTTGACCCGCTTGACGGTGCCAACGATGGTGACAGTCTCACCCGGTTCTAAATCGCGAATTTTGACCTGCTGGGCGTAGTTGATGTGGTCGCGAGGGTAGTAGTAGAGCACATCCTGCACAGTGAACAGACCTAGCTTGGCCAAGCGCTCGCTGTTTTTAGGGCCGATGCCTTTCAGGTAAGTGACGGGCTGCTCGAGGCTAAAGTTAAAGCTGCCGGTGCCAGAGGCCTCTGCCAGCTGAGTGGTTTTAGGGGTGGCTTTGGACGTTTTAGACGTTTTGGCTGTTTTAGTCGCGGTTGATTTTTGAGCGTCTGAAGCGCTGCCTTCACGGGTACGGAGGGATTTGGTTTCGGCAAATTTTTCCAGCAGGCGCTGGGTACCGTGAAGAAAGCGGCGGGTTTCAGCTACCAAGTGCTGGCGTTGGGCAAAGCTGAGGTCGATGTAGCTGTCGTACTTTTGGGCCAGGCTCTGCCAAGATTGCTGATGATCGCCAGGGAGAACGGCTGGAGCTTGTTGCAGGCTGTCGCGCAAAAATTCGTTGAAGCTCTGCTGTTTGCCCACCAGATTGTTGAAACCGGTTTCGGCCTCAACTGAGAGGGCTCGCTGGAGCCGCACCCAGTCGGGTAGGGATGTCTGTGCTTCTGTCATGGATGCTTCCCCAGTGCCCTACCGGGAGGAGTCGTCGTACCAGACTGCTCGCCACGCTTGTTCGGCCTGGGCGATCGCTAGCTCACGCTCGGCCCGCTGGTACTGTTTACCCAGCTTGCGCAGTTGTCCCACAGCAGTCCGTAGTTTGCTGCGCCACAGAGCAGTCTGCACATCCCCTAACTCTAGATCGGCTAGACGCAGCTGAACGGCGGCTAAGTGAGTCATGGTGCTTTCTAGGGCCTCTTCCTCGTCGTCTGAGGTATCAGCGTCGTCCTCGTCTCGTTCGGTTTGCTGACGGTCAAATTCTGCAGCTACGTCTCCAGCCATCGCCACCAGCACGTTGAGTACGTTGGGAACGGCACGCCCCTTGGGAACGGCCATGTCTGCGTCGGAGGCGACCTCTAATACCGACTCGGGCAGGTCAGGAATAACCTGAGCCTTACGCAACAGCCGGTTAGCTTTTTTGGAGACGCGCTGAAGGACGTCGCGGATTCTCTGCTCCAGAATTAGGTGGTGTTTGGCGACTAGGGTAGGGGTCATCGGGTCGCCGGTAAACGGGCGATCGCGAAACACGTCTTCTATGTCGTTAGAGATAGCCGCCATCAGTACAGACTGGATGAGCTGCTTGGGGTCAAGGGCCGAAGCGTCACCGTCAGAGGAAGCCTCGTTTTCTAAGGATGGTGCCGGGGCTTCAGCAGACTCTGGCGCTGGATTCTCATCAGAAGTTTCGGCGACTGTCTCCTCTGTGGCTGCTTCTACAAAGGCTACTTCTACAGGCTCCTCGATCGCCTCAGCATCGGCCTCGTCAGCCCCTGCTGGTTCCTCCTGCTCCAAAACCTCATCGGTAGGCGGTGTGGAGTCTGTTGAGGGCCGGGTGAGGGCCACCAGAGCAGTTTCTAGGCGATTGAGGTCGTCGCGGTCAAGACTAGGCTCAGCCGCAGATGAGTCGGGCTCCATCAGCTGCTGTAGCCAGCCTTGGGCTTTGTGACCCAGAGTTTGCATGCCTTGCTGCAGGCGGCCGCGATCGCTTACGGGTAGAGCCAAAAACTCTTCAGGGTAGACCTGAGTACAAAGATGGTAAGTGGCCATAACGACCTGGCGCCGCACGGTCTGCCCCAGCACCGTCAGATAGGTGGCATAAATTTGGCTAAACTCTTGGGCTAGGGTGGCGGTGGCACCTTCTAACCCATTGAGATCTTTACGAATGCTTTCAACTGGCCTTACCATACCGCCTTCCCCACGCCATACCTGATTATAGGGAAATATCGAAAGCGGGGGCGCAATGCTGACACCCCCGCTTTTGCAGCAGCCAGGGGCAGGTTTATAACCATCGCGGCCTTAACCACTAACCCCCAGGCCTAAGTAGGCTAACCTAGCCTTACTTTTTCTTCTTACCCTTTTCCTTCTTCGGCTCGGCTTTCGGCTTGGCCTCGGCTACAGGCTCAGCTTCAGCTACAGGCTCAGCTTCGGCTACAGGCTCGGCCTCGGCTGCGGGCTCTTTCTTATTAAGACCAGCTTGAGCCGCGACTTCCTCAGCGAAGTTGGTCTCTTCTTTTTCGATGCCTTCACCCAGCACAAACCGAGAAAAGCGCCGCACCTGAATGTTTTCGCCTAGCTTAGAAACGGCCTGCTTGATCAGCTCTTCCACAGAGATGTTCTGATCTTTGATAAAGGGCTGATCGACAAGAGACAGCTCCTTGAGGCGCTTCTGAATGCGGCCCTCAACGATCTTTTCTTGCATGGCGACGGGCTTGTTGGCAATGTCGTCGCGGCCCATCTCGATGGACTTTTCTTTGGCGGCAACATCGGCAGGAATATCGCTGACGCGCACGTACTCCACATTGGGGCAGGCCGCAATCTGCATAGCGATATCGCGCACGAGAGTTTTGAACTCATCGCGGCGGGCGACAAAGTCAGTTTCGCAGTTGACTTCTACCAGCACACCTACCCGGCCACCAGTGTGGATGTAGCTCTCCACTAAACCTTCAGCGGCGACACGTCCCTCTTTTTTAGAAGCCGAAGCAATGCCCTTCTGGCGCAGCCATTCGATTGATTTCTCGATGTTGCCATCGTTTTCTTTGAGGGCTTTTTTGCAATCCATCATGCCCGCGCCAGTCTTGTCGCGCAGGTCTTTAACGAGCTTTGCAGAAATTTCTGCCATGGTGATCTACCGTCCTAACGCGCTATCGTCAAACTCAATACAAACTTAAGGGGAAACGCCCTAGTTCAGCTTAAACCCCAGGGGCCATCTTAACTAAGGCAGCTGTTGGGCAAAGGCAGAATATTCTGCCTTTGCCCATGGAACTTAGACTCCCGAATTCCTCTCCGGTGGGAAAGGGGATTGGACTAAGTTCTAGTCGTCGCTATCGGCAGCGGGAGCGTCGTAGCCGTACTCGTCGTCTTCGCCACCGTCATAGTCTTCGTAGTCGTCATCGGCACCACGAGCCTTGGCACCGTTAGAGCCTTCGTAGATGGCGTCGGCTAGCTTGCCGAGAATTAGCTTGATGGAGCGAATAGCATCATCATTGCCGGGAATGGGCACATCTACCAGGTCGGGGTCACAGTTGGTATCTAGCAACGAAATGATGGGAATGCCCAGCTTGTGGCATTCCGACACGGCATTGTATTCGCGCTTGATGTCGACAATGATGGCGACATCAGGCACCTTGCGCATAGTTTTGATACCGCCTAGATACTTTTGCAGCTTCTCTAGCTCGCGGCGCAGCACAGCGGCTTCTTTTTTGGGGCGCAGATCAATCGCTCCCAACTCTTCCATGCGCTCAAGCTCTTTGAGGCGGTTGGCGCGAGACTTGATGGTTTCCCAGTTGGTCAGCATGCCACCCAGCCAGCGCTGGTTGACGTAGTGGGAGCCACAGCGGGCAGATTCTTGGGCCACAATGCCAGCCGCCTGGCGCTTGGTGCCAATGAACAGGAATTTTTGCCCCTGCTCTGCCGCAGTGCGGACAAATCTGTAGGCTTCTTCCATCAGCTGGGCGGTCTGCACCAGGTCAATGATGTGAACACCGTTGCGGGAGGTGAAGATGTACTGGTCCATCTTGGGATTCCAACGGCGGGTTTGGTGGCCGAAGTGGACCCCAGATTCTAGTAGCTCAGGGAGAGTAATAACGGGCATTAGGTTTTGACTCCTTTCGGGTTAATCCTCCATTCGAATGCGCTTCCCCCAAAGTTAAAACTAGCGGGGAAGACCCGAAAATTCGAATGTGTGGTTTTTTTGACAACTTTTCTAGGGTATCACAAAAGGGTGGGGAAGGGTTTAGAGGTGCAAGGTATAGGGTTTAAGGTACCGCCCTACGCCCTGCACCTTAAACCCTGTACCTTGCATCCCCACCCTAATCGTTAAAGTGCTTGACGATCGCCTCGGCAAACTCTGAGCACTTCAGCGGTGGGTTGACCGGCGGCTCCATCAGGCGGGCCAGGTCGTAGGTGACTTCGCGGGAGGCGATCGCCCCCCCAATCCCTTTCTTGATCAAATCGGCCGCCTCTTGCCAGCCCATGTACTCCAGCATCATGACGCCGGAGAGAATGACGGAGCCAGGGTTGATGCGATCGAGCCCGGCATGCTTAGGAGCGGTGCCGTGGGTGGCTTCAAAGATGGCGCAGGTGTCACCGATGTTGGCCCCTGGCCCCATGCCCAATCCGCCGACGATCGCCGCCGCTGCATCCGAGAGATAATCACCATTCAGGTTCATGGTGGCGAGAATAGAGTATTCGTCGGGCCGGGTCTGGATCTGCTGGAAGATGCTGTCGGCGATGCGATCGTTCACCATGATTTTGTCTTTCCACTGGCCATTGCCGTGGGTCTCCCAAATGGCGGCGAGAATGCCCTCGACTTCAGCATGGATAGCCGCCTTTTTCTCGGGGGTCAGGGCGTCGTAGCCCGGCTCGATTTGGCGGGCGTTGTCTTCGGTGGAGAGGTCAGGATTGGCTTCTTTATTGCCCAAAATCCAGGACTCGCGCTCGGTAACGCAGTCGGCGCGAAATTCTGAGGTGGCCAACTCATAACCCCAGTCGCGGAAGGCCCCTTCGGTGTATTTCATGATGTTGCCCTTGTGCACTAGGGTGACCTGCTGCTTGTCTTTGGGCAGCCGCAGGGCGTGCTTCATGGCGCGGCGCACGAGGCGCTGGCTGCCGGTTTTGCTGATCGGCTTAATACCAATGCCCGAGTCAAGGGGAATCTGCTTCTTGCCGTGCTCTGGGGTGGCGGGGATTAGCTCGGTGTTGAGGTATTTGATCAGCTGGTCGCCAATTGGGTCGCCCTGCTTCCACTCGATGCCTAGGTAGATGTCTTCGGTATTCTCTCTGTAGATAATGACGTCGAGTTTTTCGGGGCTGCGGTGGGGGGAGGGGGTTCCGGCGTAGTACTTACAGGGGCGCACGCAGGCGTAGAGGTCGTTGATCTGCCGCAGGGCTACGTTGAGGGAGCGAATGCCGCCGCCGACCGGGGTGGTGAGAGGACCCTTGATCGCCACGCCAAATTCTTCAATCGCTTTGAGGGTGTCGTCGGGCAGGTATTGGTAGGTGCCGTACTGCTCACAGGCTTCGTCGCCAGCGTAGACCCGAAACCAGACAATCTCGCGCTTGCCGCCGTAGGCTGCGGCCACCGCCGCGTCAAACACCCGCTGGGCAGCGGGCCAAATGTCTACCCCCGTTCCATCACCACGGATGTAGGGAATGATAGGCGTATCTGGCACGACGGGTTCGCCATCTTTAAAGGTGATGCGATCGCCTACTGTCGGGGGAGTGATCCGTTCGTACATCGCAAATTGCCCGCAAACGACAAAACATCCCATAGTCTAATGCGCTTTAACCCACATTTTTGCTCGTTTAGCCACGATTTAAATCTGGGTGTGAACGTCTGGAGAGCCGCCAGCTCCTAAATCTCTCTAGACATCGAGATAGCGATTGTTTGCTGCAGCCGTTGTAGTCAGTGGTGGCGGTGACGCCATAGATTGCTAGCCTTTGCCCTCAGCCCTAGTCTGCTTTGCCGTTGAGACTTTAGATGTATGAATACGGTTTTAATTGTTGACGACGATCCCATATTGCAAACGGCATTGACCCGGCACTTAAAGGCTCAGGGGTTTGAGGTGATGAGCGCGACCTCAGGCCAAGAGGCACTAGATTTGTTGTGCAATCAACCTGCGGACGTGGTGGTGTCAGACGTGGTGATGCCGGGCATGAATGGGTTCGAGTTTTGCCATCACCTGCGCTCTAGCCCCGCCGGAGAAATGGTGCCGTTTATCTTTCTCTCTGGCCTGGGGGAGTTGACTAACCGGGTGCAGGGTCACATGCTCGGGGCCGATGACTATTTGGTTAAGCCCTTCTCGGCGCAGGAGCTGATTGCCAAAGTGAAGGGAGCGATCGCGCGATCGCAGCGTCTTCACAGTGCTCTAAAACGCATGCTTGAACAGTCTGCCCTCCAGCCCAGCCCCCTACCCCTCACCCCGGCCGAAGAGCGGGTGTTTTGGGAGGTGGTTCAAGGCTTCACCAACAAGCAGATCGGCGAACACCTCTTCCTCAGCCCCCGTACCGTGCAAACCCATCTCAGCAACATGCTGGCCAAGCTCAACCTCGAGAACCGCGCGCAGATCGTGCGCTTTGCCTTTGAGCACGGGTATCGGATGCCGGAGGAGTTGGAGAGGGGGTGAGGGAGTGGATGGGTAGGAGGGTGGATGAGTGATGGGTAGATGAGTGGATGGGTGGATGGGTGGATGAGACCTGACTGCAAACCCTGAACTACACCCAGCGTTTCCAACCCTTTGGGAAGCCACCAGGCAAAAAACATTTGCTCCTCACCCTCTACCCATCCACCCTCCTACCCATCCACCCATCCACTCCCCCACTTCACCTGGCTACCCAACACGCCCTATGATTGGAATGGGCTCTCTTGTGCGGTATCTATGGTTTCGGACAGTGACACATTAGTGAATTTGCGCGCTCAGCTGCGGGGTGATTCGCTGAAGAAGCAACTCTCGGCGGTGCACGAGCTGCTGGCCCTGGGGCAGGAGGGTATTGAGGTTTTGACCACTACCCTATTGGAGCGCAAGGACGAACCACCCACGATTTTGGACGGCAAGATTTTTCAGGTGCTCTACGCCACCGAGCAGGAAGCACTGCGCGGGTTGTTGGCCCAGCACTGGCCCCAGGGACGGCTGGAAACTCCGACGGAGCAGGGTGTTGACTATGGGTCACTGCAAGAGTTGTTGGTTCAACAGGACTTTGAGGAGGCCGATCGGCTGACGTTAGCCAAGCTGTGTGAGCTGGCGGGGCCAACGGCGGTGAAGCGCAAGTGGGTCTACTTTACCGAGGTGGAGCAGTTTCCGGTGATGGATTTGCGTACCATTGACCAGCTGTGGCTAATTTACTCTGAGGGTAAGTTTGGCTTCTCGGTGCAGCGCCGGCTCTGGCTTAGCCTAGGCCAAAACTGGGATAAGTTTTGGCCCCGCATTGCTTGGAAGGACGACAATATCTGGACGCGCTACCCCGGCGGCTTTGTTTGGGATTTGAGCGCTCCGGACGGCCATTTGCCCCTGTCCAACCAGCTGCGCGGCGTGCGCATGATGGCGGCTCTATTGGCGCACCCAGCCTGGAATGAGGAGGGGTAGCTGTGCCGAAGCAGCGCGCCAAGGCCGACTTACCCACTAAGGTTTGCCCGGTATGTCAGCGTCCGTTTACCTGGCGCAAAAAGTGGGCCGACTGCTGGGATGAGGTGAAGTATTGCAGCGATCGCTGTCGTCGTCGTCGCTAGTCGAGCCTCTGACCTAAATACAGAGCATGCTCGCCAGCCTGGACCGGTGTCTGCTTCCTCACTGAATTCTGAATGAGGTATTTCACCCTGGTGAGCTTCAGCAAACTGAGCTAGCGGTGCGATCGCCCTCGCTACAGTTATCTAATAATCAACCCCTTAAGATAGGAAAGCATTTTAAGGACAGCTGCTATGACTCAGGCTTTACCTAAGGTAATCATCCACGGAGGAGCCGGTAGCTCAGTGGGCCACAAGGAAAGACTGCTGACCCTGCGGGAGGATTTACACAGTATTGTCAGCCAGGTGTATGGCAAAGCTGAGTCGGGGGCCAGTGCTCGCGACTGTGTTGTGCTGGGCTGCCAGCTGATGGAAGACTCGCCCCACTTTAATGCTGGGTATGGCTCGGTGCTGCAATCCGACGGCCAGGTGCGCATGAGTGCGGGCCTGATGGATGGTGAGGCCCAACGGTTTAGTGGCGTTATCAATGTGTCGCGGGTGCGGCATCCCATTGACCTGGCAGCCTACCTGCAACCCGCCCCCGATCGCATCGTCTCTGACTATGGCGCGGCTGAGCTGGCCCGCGAGATGGGCCTGGTGCCCTTTGACCCAGTGACCGATCTGCGCTTAAAAGAATGGATGAGGGAGCGGGCCACCAACTTTCAAAGCGCCATGGCTGGGGTGGTGGCTGAGACTGTAGATGTAGCTGCTGACTCCGAAAGTCGGCGGGGTACGATTGGGGTGATTGTGCTGGACGGGTCAGGACACCTAGCCGTGGGTACCTCTACCGGGGGTAAGGGGCTGGAGCGGCTGGGGCGGGTGAGCGACTCAGCGACCCCGGCCGGTACCTATGCCAATGCGTTTGCGGCGGTGAGCTGTACGGGCATTGGCGAAGACATTCTTGACGAATGCCTGGCCGCCCGCATTGTTGTGCGGGTAACCGATGGTATGGAGATTGCGGCGGCGTTTGAAAAAACTTTTGCGGAAGCGACGAACCACAGGCGAGATTTTGGGGCGATCGCCCTTGACCGCTGGGGTCAAATTGCCTGGGGCAAAACTAGCGAGGTGCTGATCGCGGCCTACCACACGGGCGATGGCCTAGGCGATACCCTAGAGCTAGACTCAGGTACCTTGACCGGAGTGGTGCAACCGCTATGACTGACCCCAAAGCTTCTAAGCGCAATCCCTCGGCGACCGAGAAAAACGTGCTTAAAATCGATGTGCCCACCCTGATGGTGATTTTGACTGGGCTGATTTTGCTGCCTCTGCTAGTAACAGGATTTATCTCTCAATAAGGAAAGGGTGGTGGAGCAGTTCTAGGCCAAAGCAGAGAGTACTCCTCCCTAAAAAGTAGGTAAGCGCTACTCTCTGCCTTGGCTTTTGCGATTTTGACTACAGCAGTGTGCGGTCGTACCCGAGAGCTAATTGCCCGGAAAGTTTACGCTGGCCCTCATCTCGCAGGGGGTGAAACCGTACCCCTTGGGCATCGCGGAAGAGTTTTTCTAAGCCAAAGGGACGGTTAAAGGAGCGACCGCCAGCGATCTCCATTGCCATATCTACAACCCCAAGCACCGATCGCGCTACCAAGGCTCGACCCGTCATAATTTGGTTGGTGGTATCAAAGCCAGGCTGGCTAGAGATGCTGGTTGAAATCATATGTTGTAGAGCAATTTTAGCCGCAGCTAGCTCGTTGTCTAAGCCGCCAACTTGATAATAGATATGCTCATCATCACAGTTGCTAATGTGCTGCACGACTAAATCTCTGGCGGCCTCAGCTACCCCAACATAGACCGAATAAATAATGGGGAAAGCAATCATGGTGATCAAATGGAATGCCGGGTGCCATTTGTCGGCCGGACGACGTAGGGCGATCGCCTGATCGGGTACAAAAACATTGGCTAGCACAATGTCGTGGGAGCCCGTGCCGCGCATGCCCATGGCCTGCCAGGTGGGCACAATTGAAACACCAGGGGCCTGCATGGGTAGGGCAAAGTGCAGCACCGTTTTGCCTTCGGCAGGGTCGTCATAAACGGCGCTAGTCATAAGCAAATCACCGGCTGGGGCACCGCTAGCAAAGGCTTTGCGCGCCGTGATTAGGAAACCACCTTCGGTGCGAGTCGCGGTGCCAGAGCCGGGCAGCCAATCGCCGCCGCCACTGCTAAGCAGAATAATTTTCTCTTGGGCAATGCGTTTGAGTAACCCATCTACCGGAGCGTTTTGGTGCTGCCATTTCCAAGCCGGTACCATGACCTGATGGGTGTGCATCGAAAAGGCCAGGGCAGTCGAACTACAGTGGCGAGCTAAGGTTTTTAAAGTTTCACAAACCTCTGTATAGCTAGCCCCACCCCCACCAAATTCTTGGGGAACACCCATGGCTGATAGCCCCGACTGTCGCAATATTTCAAAGTTTTCGGCGACGAAGGCATCGTTGGCATCGGCGGCCTGTTCGCTGGGGGAAAACTGTTGACCTAGAGATTGGGCAAGGGCTGGCCAGTCGCGATTTTGCTGTTGATGGGTGGGTTGATTAAGAAGTTCAAGCATGGGGGCTCCTTGAAAACTGAAATCGTTGAATGGGTCTATTCTGTTGTTGAAGCCCCTGGGGTACAAGATCACAATCTGTACTTCCGTTACAGATTGAAATAACGGATGAGGATGGTTGCCATGGGAAAGGGATATGGACAGTACTGCCCTATTTCTAGGGCGGCGGAAATTATTTGTGAGCGCTGGACACCCCTGATTTTGAGGGAGCTGATGTCTGGCAGTCACCACTTCAACGAGATCAGCTATGGAGTGCCGCTGATGTCGAGGGCGCTGCTGATTAAGCGCCTCAAAGAGTTGGAGCTGGCTGGCATTATTACTCGCCAGGAAAAAACGACTGGGCCGGGATCGGTTTATTTGCTCACTCCGGCGGGGGAAGCGCTGCGTCCTCTGATTGACCAAATGGGGGTTTGGGCCTCCCACTGGACCCGCGATCGCCTCTCCCCTGATCAGCTAGATGACCGGCTGCTGATGTGGGCCATGCGGCGGGGCATTAATCTTGGGGCGTTTCCACCGGCCAAAGTAGTGCTGCAATTTGACCTGCGCGGTCTGACCAAAGGAAAACAGAAGGAACGCAGCTATTGGATGGTGGTTGAGTCAGAACGGGTCGATGTTTGTTTCCAAAACCCAGGCTTTGGGGTGGATGTCGTTATCTTTGCCGATCTCAATGTCTTTACCCATGTCGTTATGGGCTACGAAAGCCTGGAGCAAGCACTCAAGACGGGCAGCATTGCCTTTGATGGGCCGAGTGATTATGTAAAACAGTTGCCGACCTGGCTCTACCTACAGCGCGAACGCCGTCACTTGTCAGGGATAGCACCTGTTGTGCTGGGCAAGATGGCATAGATTGAGGGCATGCTTCTGCCATCGCTACCGATTGACTAACGCTGCCACCGGAGCCTTCAGATACTCTAAATCTGGTCCAGAGGGAATAATGCCGCCTGGATTGAGCGGAAACAGGTTGCCGTAGTAGTCGCGCTTGACCGCTTCGATGTCGCAGGTCTCCGCTACGCCGGGTAGTTGATACAGACGCCGTAGGTAAGGACCCAGGTGGGCATAGTCTTGAATGCGACGGCGGTTGCACTTAAACAAGCTGTAGTAGACCACATCGAAGCGAAAGAGCGTCGTAAACAGCCTCACATCCGCCAGTGTCACCCTGTCGCCGCAGAGGTAGGGGCGATCGCCCAAGGTTTGGTCGATCGCATCCAGCGCATCAAACAGCTCGGTGACGGCGCGATCGTAGGCGGCCTGGGTTTGCGCAAATCCGCAGCGGTAGACACCATTGTTAACAGCCTGGTAGGTGCAATCGTTCCACTGGTCAATCTCGGCTTTGAGCGCGTCAGGATACAGGTCAACCTCAGGGTGGGTTGCCCACTCGTTAAACGCTTCATTCAAAATCACAATGATCTCGGCGCTTTCATTGTTCACAATGCTGGCCGTCTGCGTATCCCACAGCACCGGGACTGTGGCGCGCCCCTTGTAACCTGGCTGAGCCTGACGGTAGAGCTCCGGCAGCGTGCGACAGCCGCGAAAGGGGGTTTCAAACACCCAGCAGCCTTCGTCCGGGGAAGGAACCACAGGAAGAACTGAAATCGCTTCCTCCAATCCCTTTAAGGCCCGCGTCACCAAAGTCCGGTGCGCCCACGGACAGCCCATCCCCACAATCAACTGATAGCGGCCTGCGGCGGGTGGACACGTACCATCCGGTTGAATCCACTGCCGAAACTCACTCTCAGGCCGCTGGTAGTCGCCGCTCTTGCTGCTAGGGGCCATCTGCCCCATCATGGTCTGCCACAGCGCTGTCCAAATCTGCTTAGCGGTGCGAATCAGCAAACCCGGCGGAAGACCAGCCATAACACTCTTAGTTAGGGGATGCCTTCACTATACCGAGGCAGCGGCGACTGAGATGGTGGGCAATGCCCACCCTACGAGAAAGCCTTGCTTAGGTTCATCGGAGTTACTTAAAGGTCAGTTGGCAACATAAAGGTTTAAACCGATGCTAAATAACTCCTTTCCGTGAGGTCAAGGACGGCGGAACGTCCTTGTCGAAGGGGTCTGGGGGCTGCGAAATGCCCCCAGCAGTAGATCTGGCCTTTGACCCTAATTGTTCGCTGCGATCGCCAACTTCTAGCAAAGCCGTACCTGCCTAAAGCCATAGACTTTGCATCGGGCGAACAACCATTCGCTCCTACGAAGAAATGCCGCTGCCCCCAAAAGGAGCAACGGCAATGGTTTGTAGTGAGGTTTTTAACTCAGGGAACTGTTACACCCGCGCCGGAGCCTTCGTCCACTCCGTGTGGAACGTGCCCTCCTTATCAACCCGCAGGTAAGTATGCGCCCCAAAGTAGTCGCGCTGTGCCTGGGTGAGGTTTTGGGGCAGGCGATCGCGCCGGTAGCTGTCAAAGTAATCCAGCGACGCACTAAACGCCGGTACCGGAATCCCAAACGTCGCCGCCATCGCGATCACCTCTCTCCAAGCCGTCTGGCGATCGAGAATCGTCTGCTTAAACTCTGGGGCCAGCAGTAGGTTAGGCAGGCTGGGGTTCTCATCGTAGGCATGCTTGATCTTGTTCAAAAAGCCTGCCCGAATAATGCAGCCCCCCTTCCAAATTCGAGCCGTTTCACCCAAATTGACATCGTACTCGTAGGCCTTAGAGGCCGCGCCAATCAGCGCCATGCCCTGGGCGTAGGAGCAAATCTTCGAGCAGTACAGCGCATCGCGAATTTTGTTGACCACGGCTTTGACATCGCCGTCAAAACTAGCCGTGGGGCCGCTCAGCTCCTTCGACGCCGCCACCCGCTCCTCTTTGATCGACGACATAATCCGTGCATTAACCGCCGCCGTAATCGTAGGAATTCCCACGCCCAGCTCCAGGGCGCTCATTACCGTCCAGCGACCCGTACCCTTTTGCCCCGCCGCATCCAAAATCAGTTCCGCCAGGGGTTCACCGGTTTCGGCATCGATGTTGGTAAAAATATCGGCGGTAATTTCGATCAAAAAGGAATTCAGCTCGTCGGTGAGATTCCACTCAGCAAACACATCAAACAGCTGGTTATGGTTCAGCCCCAACACGCTCTTCATCAGGTCGTAGGCTTCGGCAATCAGCTGCATATCGCCGTACTCAATGCCGTTGTGCACCATTTTGACGTAGTGACCCGCACCACGAGGGCCAATGTAAGTAACACAGGGGCCGTCATCCACCTGAGCCGCAATTTTTTTAACGATGGGCTCAATCGAGTCGTAGGCCGCGCGGGTGCCACCGGGCATGAGACTGGGGCCGAGCAGCGCTCCCTCTTCGCCGCCGCTGACCCCCATGCCGATAAACCGCAGCCCTGTAGATTCCAAATCCTTTGTGCGGCGCTCGGTGTCTTCGTAGAGGGAGTTGCCGCCGTCCATAATCATGTCGCCGTCATCCAGCAGGGGGCGCAGCTGGTTAATTACAGCATCTACCGGAGCCCCGGCTTTGACCATGACCAAAATGCGCCGGGGCCGCTCTAGAGACTGCACGAACTCTTCAAGGCTGTAGGTGGCCTTGACATTTTTTCCTTGGGCACGCTTCTCCATAAAACGTTCGGTCACGGCGGCAGTGCGGTTGTACACGGCCACTGGAAAGCCCTTGCTCTCGACGTTAAGCGCCAGGTTCTCGCCCATAACGGCAAGCCCAATTACACCAAAACTCTGTGCCATATCAATACTCTCGGTAACGGTTCGGTCGGGGGTCTAAAACGGGTTTTTACGGAAAACTGTAGGGTGGGCGGGTAGTGGGACGTTAACGGAATGCCACAAAGAATGCTACTGGCATCAAAGCTGTCAACAGCCTAAACAACTTTTTCGGGATGGCCATGCTCCCAAAGGTTTTCTTTAGGTGTGAGGCTCAAAAGCCAGGAAGTCCTAACCTCCAGCGACCAGTAATCCACCCTAGGTACAGAATGGGAAAAGCCATATTCTGTATTCCACCCTAAACTTCCTGCCCCATCTCCCCCACCCTCCTTACCTCCCTCCTCCCTCACTGGCTTCCACAGATTTTTCTGAGATTCTGTAGCCTCTGAAGCTGTGGAATTGAGCAACTGCCGCAACAATGGCCTTACGTTGTGGTGTTCTCTATTCATCTGGCTATGAAACTTCTGTCTCGTTCTGCCCTGGTGGCTGTGGCGGTAGTTAGCATTTTGGCTGCTGTGCCTGAACTTGCGTATTCTGGCTATGCCCTGTCTAACCTGGGCGATTCTGGAAGCACGACTGGCGATTCCCTGAAAGGGAGGCTTCGCCATCACCCCAGCGGCTTTTGGGCAAGCAATGCTGCGGGCATAGCTCCGGGTGGTTTGGGGGCGATCGCCCTTTGGGGCGGGTCTTTGACCATCGCTGCTCTGCTAACTGGTGGTGCCTTGCTAATGCGGCAGCGCTGGCTAGCCCAAGAAGCGGCGGCCAATGCGGCAGCTCTGGAGGCTGAAGTAGACCTGAGCCTGATTACTGAGACTGAAACGGTTTTGGTGTCTGAGCCAGCTGAAATTGAGAGTGAGGTGGCTTTGGCCTACCGACGCTAGATCGCCTTGACTGTGGTTACAAATCTCCTTGAGTAGCTAAATCGCGGACTGGCCATTGGTCGGTCCCTTTTTTTGCTTTCAGGACGGCTGCACCTGGGCCTGGAGCCAGGTTAGATAGTCAGGCAGACCGGCCACAATCGATAGCGCAATAATTTCGGGCACCTCGTAGCTGTGGTGCTGGGTAATAGTTTGGGCGATCGCATCAAACTGGCTGAGGTCGGCTTTGACGATCAGCTGCCACTCGGGCTCGGCATGAATTTTGCCCTGCCAACGGTAAACAGAACGCACCGGCAACACGCTGACGCAGGCGGCTAGGCGGGCTTCCACTAAATGGCGGGCCAGGCTCTCAGCCTCGGCCTCAGAGCCAGCGGTGACTAGAACGACTCCTAACGACGGGGGCGACATCACTGCTGGGGAATGCGATCGACAAACTGCGACTGGTTCAGGGTTTCTCGGGCTGGACGGTTGGTCCAACGGGTTTCCCCCTGCACCGTTTCGTAGAGATAGGTGCGGGCCTCGGCGGGCAGCACCGACTCAGTGAACTCAGTGCCCACCACCACCGCTGCCTTGAGAGACGCCTCCCCCAAGTGAGCACGGGTGAGGTCAGCCCGCGACAGGTCTACGCCGTCAAGCATGCCGTTCCACAGTACGGCCCCGGTCAGGTCAGAGCCGCTGAGGTTGGCCCCCACTAGGCTCACCCCGCGCATGGTGGTGTGGGTGAGATTGGCCGAGCTGAGGTTGGCATGATCGAGGTTGGCTCCGTTGAGTTTAGCCTCTTTGAGGTTTGCCCCGGCCAAATTCATGCCGTGCAAGTCTACGCCGTTGAGCCAGGCTCCTTCCAGGTTGACGGCATCCATACAGGTGCGCTCTAGGTCGGCCCCACTGAGTCGAGCTCCAGTGAGATGCGCCCAGGATAGGTTGGCGCCGCTCAGATTCGCGCCGCGCAAATTGGCCCCGGTCAGGTTAGCGCCACAGAGATTAGCCCCCTGCAGATCGGCATTGCGCAGGTTGGCATGGCACAAATCGCAGCCGCTGAGTTTAGCGTTGCGCAGGTCGGCCCGCACTAGGAAGGAGCCACGCAGGTTGGCCTTGGTGAGGTCGGCCTGATTCAGGTGACTTTCGCTCATCTTGGCAAAGCTCAGGTTCGCCCAGTTGAGGGTGGCGTAGTCGAGGTTAGCCTGAGTGAGAAAGGAGCGGCTGAGGTTGGCACCTTTGAGATTGGCGCGGCTGAGGTCAACGTCTACCAGAATGTGGTGGCTAAAGTCACCACCGGCTAGGCTAATGCCGGTGAAGTCGCGGTAGCCAGCTTCGTAAAGCTCGAGGAAATATTTAATGTGCATAATGCTTCTATGGTGAGCCGGGGAAGCGCCAGACTCACGGGGGGCGACTAATGGCACGGCAGGTTCCCAAAATTGGGGCATACAGACAGTGGAGAGGGTATGAAAAGCGACCTTAAAAACGAGATTTATGAGTAAGGTTAACGCTTCTTTAACTAAGACTCAGGAACATAAATTTACGGTTCAAAATGTGTTTAATTATTTTTTTACAATTGCCGCACATGGGGGCTGTGTGGCTTGAATACAGCTTATTTGCTTTCTTCTAGGCTGACAGACTTCGTTGCTTTTGTTTGATAATTTGGTGAGAAACTTAGCACTCAACAAGGCATGAATCAATTAATTTTTTGGGGCCTTTGGCTTGGGTTTATTCTGTATGCGTTTATACTTGCTCCCCCCACTCGCCCTGGCACCGCTGATCTGATCCTAAAACTTTTCACAGGTGAGTGGGGGGGCATTAACCCTACCGTTGTCGCCCTATTTAACGCCATGGGAGTTTGGCCGATGGCCTATGCCGCGCTGGCTCTGGTAGACGGCCACGGTCAAAAGCAGCGAGCCTGGCCCTTTGTGCTGGTGTCGTTTGCGGTAGGAGCCTTTGCGCTGCTGCCCTACCTGGCTCTGCGCCAGCCCAACCCCAATTTTAGTGGCCCTAAGAGTGCACTGCTGCGACTAGTCGAGTCTCGCTGGTTAGGAGCGGCCTTGGCCGCTGGAGCGATCGCCCTGGCCGCCTTTGCATTACTTAAAGGAGACTGGCTCGATTTTTGGCAGCAGTGGCAGACCAGCCGCTTTGTCCACGTCATGTCGCTGGACTTTGTTGCTCTGTGGCTGCTCTTCCCGGTGCTGCTGCGCGACGATATGGCCCGCCGGGGCATGAGTCAGCCCTGGGTGGTAGCAGCGGTGCTGGCCCTGCCGTTGATAGGCGCGTGTTTGTATCTAGCGCTGAGGCCGTCTGTTGAGGCTGAAGCGGGGACGGCGGTTAGAGAGGGAGTAGGAGGGTAGGGGGTAGGGGGTGGATGGGTAGAGAGGAGATGGGGAGGATGAGGGAGATAGGGAAGGTAGGGGTGGGGGAAGAGTTTTAAGTTTTGAGTGCTTCGTGTATAACCTAAACTCAAAACTTAAAATTAAGCACTCAAACTTTACTTCCCCACCTCCCTTACCTTCCTCACCCCCTCATCTCCTCCATGCCCTACGCCGTCATACTCTGCAACCGGCTCAGGGTGCGCTGCACTGAGGACAACCCCTGGCGATCGCCCTGAGCTTCTAAATAGGCACTGGCTCGCTCTAGATCGGCGATCGCTCTGGCCTGGTCGCCCTGGCTCTGGTAGGCGGCGCTGCGGTAGCAGTACGGCAGCGCGATGGGGTCGCCGCAGGCAATGGCGTCGCTGTAGTCGCGCACCGCGCCTTTGAAGTCGCCCAGCTTGTGCAGGGCGCTGCCTCGGTAGACGTAGGCCATGGGCAGGTGGGGCTTGAGGGTAACGGCTTGGGTGAAGTCGGCGATCGCCGCCGCGTAGCGACGCTGCTCTAGACGCAGCCAGCCCCGGTTGCAGTGGGGGGCAAACAGTTTGCCGTTTTGCAAAATTGCCTCGCTTAGATCGGCTTCAGCAGCCTCAACCTGGTTGAGTTCGAGCTGGGCTACCCCCCGATTGTTGAGGGCAATGGCGTGGTCGGGCTGGAGGTTAATCACCTGGCTGTAGTCGCTGATGGCGCCGGGCTGGTCGCGCAGGTCGTGGCGGGTGGTGCCTCGGTTAAAGAAGGCCACGGTGTCCCCAGGGGGAATGGCCGGGTCGTGGAAGCGCTGCATGAGGGCATGGACGACAGCGGGTTCGGCGGTGCGCAGCTTGGCGTCTAGATCGGGGATGGCAGCGCTCTGGGTAGGCAGCGCCTTGAGGCTGACAATAGCGTAGGTGTGCCCTATCTCAGCCGAGGTGGTACCGCTGTCGCAAACCAGATAGCTCTCGGCGGTGCCCATAATCCTGAATTTGAAGCGATCGGGGTAGTTTTCTCGCAGGGGCAAGAGCTGATTGAGGGAAGACTTGAGCAACTGGAGCTGGCTCGACTCGGTGCCCCAGCGCTGGCTGATGCGCCAGGCCAAGCGGCCATCGTGCTGGTCGCCCCGGTGGCACCAGCCAATTTCGAGCTGGCCGCCCCGGTCGAGCAGCTGGCGAAACTGTTCTAGCAGGCTGTCGTCGATAGTGACGTAGCTAGCCCAAGGCCACACCAACAGCACCCGCCGCGTGGCGGTTTTGAGGGCAGCCTCCAGGGCCTGACGGCTGGCCATGGCCTGGGGCTCGATGGCGTTGGCCACAGGGAGGTCAATGATCCAGTCGGGCTGGGGCAAGGGCAGTGGCTTGGCCATGGCCGTGGGCTCTTGACGCGAGGTTTTGAGCTCAGTTTCGGTCTGCTGCACTCGCCGTGCTAGCTGCATCAGGGCTTTGCGGTTGGCGGTGTCGTCGGGGGCGGTGACCAGCTGACTGGTGAACTGCTGCTGTCGTTCAGAGAGCGATCGCGTTACCCCTTCTAGCTGAGCCACCTGAGCCTTCACTTGCCCTAAGTACTGCGACACTACCTGCTGCACCTGTTCCTGGGTGTGGCCAGCGGTTTCCTGACGGCTGACCTGCTGCTGCAACTGCTGCACCTCCGCGGTCAGGCGCTCTAGCTCGGCGGTGTTGGGCGGTGTCGCCGGCAACCCGTTTACCGTGCCCACCGGAATTTTGGTGAGGGCTTGCTCCAAGCGGGTTTGCTGGCGAGTCAAGTCTTTGACGTGATCGACTAGCCGACTAAATTCTGACTGGGGCACCAGGGCAGCCATGGCCTTGACCACTTCCCCCATTTCAGAACGGTACTGGCCAGGGGCACTGGTCTGGGGAAACTCCTGCCAGCGGCGATCGATTTGCCCCAGGGCGTCTTGCAGATTGGTGACCAGGATACGGGTTTCTGAACGCAGGTTCTCGAGGCTCACCCGCGTCTGCATCAGGTCGGTTTTGACTTGGGAGAGCTTGTTTTCGGCGGCCTCTACCCGAGGCGTGGTGACCAGCCGCTGCATGTAAGTGTTGAGGTTTTCGAAGCTCACTTGGGCTGCGGCTGACTGCTCCTGGAGCTGGGCAATCTGCTGGTTGATATCGGCCAGGTCGGGGACGGGCAGCGCATCAAGTCGCTGATCGACGTGGGCTTTGAGGCCGTTGATTTGCTTGGCAAAGCGGATGAAGGAATGGTTGTTGCGATCCATCACCGCCCGCTGGAAGTTGGTCAGGGCCTCGGGCGAAGGCATGGCCGTCACCTGTTTGGTCAGGTTGGTGAGGCGGTGGCCGGTTTGACGGTGCTGGCGGGCGAGCTTTTCCTGGGCTTCTTCGAGCTGCTGCTCAACGCGGGTGCGGTTGAGTAGCCCAACCGCCGCCAGCACCGTGAGCGGTGCCGAGGCCAGAGCAATGTTTTGGGCGGCGATCGACGCTACAGCACCCACGCCAGACCCTACAACCAGAGCGCGTTCGGCTCTTGTCAACCAATGATTATCGGCCACGTTGTTTCCCCTGATGATTAAGACCGCTGAGGCGTGGCGATGCCTGAGGGGGGTGTCAGGGGGGCTGCATCGCTACTGATCTACTCTTCGGGAAGCGATCGCGATGTCAGGATGTTTTTAGGAGAAGCTAAGGGAAGCGAGGGGTAAACAGATAAGCATTATTGAAATTTATCAATAAGGAATGAAAAGCAAATAGCATTTAATCAATTTACCCCTTTCTTTTTAGGTCAGGCATTGGCTAAACTCTATTGAAAATAGGCTCAAGTCTATTCATATAGTGATTTGATTGATAAAGGTCAATCCTCGCTTGGGTTCCCATACCTGAGCTGAAACCGCCGCCAATCCCTGCCAGGTAATGCTTTCGCTGTCCTTTTGCCCGAGGATGCTTCGTCTATGACTCCAATTATTGCCCAAACAAGCTGGCTGATTCCCCTGTATCCCTTGATGGGAGCGCTGCTGACTATTCCCTGGTCGCCGGCCTTTATTCGTAACACTGGGCCGCGCCCGGCAGGGTATATCAACATTGTGATGACGGCCCTTGCCTTGATTCATAGCCTGCTGGCGTTTTTGGCCCTCTGGGGGAAGTCGTCGCCCCAGTTTTTCTTTGCCTCCTGGCTGGATGTGGCGGGGCTAAACTTGGCCATTCCCTTAGAGGCGTCGCTGATTACCCTAGGGGCCTGCGTGCTGATTACCACGCTGAATCTGCTATCCCAGATCTATGCTGTGGGCTACCTGGAGATGGACTGGGGCTGGGGCCGCTTTTTCGCCATGATGGCGCTGTTTGAGGCAGGCATGTGTGCCCTGGTACTGTGCAACTCGCTGTTGTTTGCCTACATGCTGCTGGAGATTTTGACCCTAGGCACCTACCTGCTGGTGGGCTTTTGGTACAACCAATCCCTAGTGGTGACCGGGGCCCGAGACGCGTTTTTGACTAAGCGGGTCGGCGACTTGGTGCTGCTGATGGCGGTGCTGGCCATCTATCCCCTCGCCCACACCTGGGACTTTCGTGAACTGGCGGCCTGGGCCCAAACTGCAAATGTGGATCCTGGGTTGATCACGCTGATTGGTATGGGTCTGATTGCTGGCCCGATGAGCAAATGTGCTCAGTTTCCGCTGCACCTGTGGCTGGATGAGGCGATGGAAGGCCCGCTGCCCAGCACCATTTTGCGCAATTCGGTGGTTGTGACGACCGGCATTTGGGTGCTGGTGGAGATGGAGCCCGTGATTGCCCTGTCGTCGACGGCCTCGGCCTTTGCCATTGCGGTGGGAGCGGTAACGGCGATCGGCGCGACGCTGATCTCGGCAGCCCAAATCGACATCAAGCGAGTGCTTTCGTACCTCAGCAGCGCCTACATGGGGCTGATGTTTATCGCCCTAGGCGCTCACCAACCCGGTGCCGCTCTGTTGTTAGCCCTGATCTACGCCCTGGGCATGGCGGCTTTGGTCATGGGCGCAGGCTCAATCATCATCAATATCACCACCCAAGACCTGACCCAAATGGGCGGGCTGTGGGGTCGCCGCCCTGTTACCGCGATCGCCATGCTTACGGGGGCGATTAGCCTGGTGGCCCTACCTCCCCTGGGTGGGTTTTGGGCCATGCTCTCGCTAGTGTCTGGCCTCTGGCACAGCGATCGCGGTCTGCTGGTAGCGATCGTGCTGCTGGTGAACTGGCTGATGGCCTTTAGCCTGGCCCGGCTGCTGGGTCTGATCTTTGCTGGCAAGACCCAGCAGATGACGATGCGATCGCCCGAGCCGATCTGGTTCATTGTGCTGCCGCTGGCGATCGTCGCTGGTTTCGCCCTGCACCTGCCCTTGATCATGGCTCAGTTCAACCTGCTGCCCGCCTGGGCTGAGATTAGCCAAGACATGGCTCTGCTGCTCACCTGGTCGAGCATTCTCGGCGCGGCAATTGGCACCCTGCTCTACGTCAACCGCATGGTGGAAGACCCGAGCAAGCTGATTCAAAAGCCCCTGCAAAACCTGCTGGCCTACGACTTCTACACCCCCAAGCTCTACCGCAACACCTTTGTATTGGGGGTGGATGTGCTGTCGCGCATGACCGACTGGCTCGATCGCTACGTGGTCGATGGCCTGGTCAATGCCGTGGGCTTGGCCTCGCTCTTCAGCGGCGAAACCCTCAAATATGGCAACAGCGGACAGCTTCAGTTCTACGTGCTCACGATTGCCCTGGGCGTTGCCGGACTCGGGGTTTTGATGAACTGGCAAGCCCTATCGGCGCTGTTCTAAGAGGGTGAGGAAGGTAAGGAAGGTGAGGAAGGTCGGGAATTGACGTCATCCCCATCTCCCTTATCATCCCCATCTCCCCCATCTCCCCCATCCTCCCCATCTCCCCATCTCCCCATCTCCCCATCCACCCCCTACCCATCCACTCCCATGCTCACCCCCCTCCTCCTAATCCCCCTCCTCGGCGCGATCGCCATCTCCCTTTGGCCCGGCCTCCCCAGCCAGCAGGCCCGCAACGGTGCCCTGCTTGCCTCCGGTGCCGCCCTGCTGTGGACCATTTGGCTGTTTACCCAGTTCGACCTGGCCTTTGGCGGCTTTCAGTTCCACGAATTTTTGCCTTGGCTGCCCGCCCTGGGGCTCAACTATGAGCTCAGCCTGGATGGCCTCTCGCTGCTGATGGTGGCGCTGAATAGCCTGATCACCTGGATCGCCATTTGGAGCAGTAATCCAACCATTGAGCGACCCCGACTCTTTTACAGCCTGATGCTGCTGGTGAGCAGCGGCGTGGCGGGGGCCTTTGTGGCTCAGAACCTGATGCTGTTCTTCTTGCTCTACGAAATTGAGCTGGTGCCCCTGTATCTGCTGATCGCCATCTGGGGCGGTGAGAAGAAAGCCTATGCGGCCACCAAGTTTTTGCTCTACACAGCGCTGTCTGGGGCGCTGATGCTGGCGGGATTTTTGGGCACGGTCTGGCTCAGCGGCGCTAAAGACTTCACCTACTATGCGGTGATGGGCCATGACCTGCCGATGGTGTGGCAGGGAGTGCTGCTGGGGCTGCTGCTGGTGGCCTTTGGCATCAAAATTCCCCTGGTGCCGTTTCACACCTGGCTGCCCGATACCTATGTGTCGGCCTCGACTCCGGTGGCGATGATGCTGGGCGGGGTGCTGGCTAAGCTCGGTACCTACGGTCTATTTCGCTTCGGCCTAGGGCTGTTCCCTGATGCCTGGGCGCAGTTTTCGCCCTACCTGGCGGGGTGGGCGGCAGTGAGCGTGCTCTATGGGGCAGTGACGGCGATCGCCCAAAAAGATATCAAGCGCATGGTGGCCTACAGCTCGATCGGTCACATGGGCTACGTGCTGCTGGGCGGCGCGGCGATGACTGACCTGGCGCTGACCGGAGCCCTTAGCCAAATGGTTTCCCACGGCATTATTCTGGCCATCCTCTTTCACCTGGTCGGGGTGATCGAAACCAAAGTTGGCACCCGCGAACTGGATGTGTTGAACGGGCTGATGAACCCGGTGCGGGGGTTGCCCATGGTCAGCTCCCTGCTGGTGCTGGGGGGCATGGCCAGCGCCGGCATCCCTGGCTTAGTGGGGTTTGTGACCGAGTTTCTGGTGTTCCAGGGCAGCTATGCGGCCTACCCAGTGCAGACCCTGCTGGGGGTAATTGGCACGGGCCTGACGGCGGTGTACTTCGTGATTTTGCTCAACCGCACCTGCTTTGGGCGGCTGGACAATGCGATCGCCTACTTCCCCAAGGTCACCTTCTCCGAAAAACTGCCCGCCTATATTCTCGCGGGGCTGATTCTCTTCCTCGGCATTCAGCCCAACTGGCTGGTGAAGTGGGGCGAACCGACGGCCAGCCTGATGGTGGCTAACATTCCGATCATGACCACTGAGGTCGTCGCCGATGAGGTCATTCAGCAGATCCCCGATGAGGTTCAACCTGATGCCGCGATCGCCTTCCCCGTCGCTACCCTCCCCGCTCTGCCATGACCCAGAGCCCATGGGCTAACGGCGATCGGTTGAAATCAGAGGAAATCCCAGAGCTGTTCGGGAACCAGGCGGTGGGGGCCATCGCGGAGGTCGGCGGGCGATCGCCAAACCGCCTTAAACTGCCGCTTTCCCTCCACCACATCTAAGCTCTCCTGACCGTAGAGCGACTCATCCACAAATCGCCCGTCGTAGACAAACACGATTTCGTGCCCCGGCTCGCCCTCGTAGACAAAGATGTTTTCCACGATGCCCAGCAGCTCCACCCCAGCAATGTCGGCTCCCAGTTCCTCTTTGATTTCGCGAATCGCCGCCGCTGCGCTGGTTTCCCCAAAATCAATACCGCCTCCCAGAGGCCGTGCAAAGCCCCGCTCTTTCACTGAGTCGTAGCTCTCATGCACCAAAATCTCGTCGCCCCGCCGCAGCAAACAGATCGAAATTGGCCGAACTCGCGCTTTTTTGCCCATCGTGAAATCCCTAGTTGAACGAATTTAGCCTACAGCAGTCTGGATGGTGGGCAGTGCCCACCCTACTTCCTCATCATTCATAACTCTCCTACCCATCCACCCTCTACCCATCCACCCCTATGCCCACCCTCACCCAACCCCAAACCCTAATCCCCCCCTCCACCCACCCCCACGCTGATGTGGTTCACCGGCTGGAGGCCGGCGGCTCAATGCTGCCCGACACGCCGGAAAACTTGATGCAGATCATCGGCATCTACAAGGCCTATGCCGTGCCGATGGATTTCTACTGGCGCGACCTGCTCTACATTGCCGAGCGGGTGTTTTTGAATCCGATCCCGGCGTTTAAGTACTTCTTGCCTCAGGAGTACCTTGACCTGCCCAACCACTATGCGGGCGACACCGCCGATCTGCGGATTTGGCGAGGGGAAGCTACGGCCCACCCGGAGCTGCTGGAATTTATGGAAAAGGGCGAGCTGAAGCGCAAGCTGCCCAAACTGTTCCACCACCTGTGGCACGATCGCGTCAACATGGAGTTTGCCGAAGCCTGCATGCGGGCTATGCTCTGGCACCAGGATATGGGCGGGCGGTTCAACGACTATTTATATACCGAGGAATATAAGGCGGCGTGCGATCGCGCCATTCGCGCCTATTTCAAGGGCAATCCGGCCATGCTGGGGCTGCACAAGCTTTTCCCCGAGATGTTCTACGAAAAATGCCGTGAACTCTCCTACTATTCCAATCTGGGCTTGTTCTGGGAAGTGATGGCCCCAGTCTTCTTCGAGATGAGCGACATCTACGATGAAGGCGGCTTTGCAGGCGTCCCCGACGCCATGAACTTTTTGGTCAACGGCATCTTTGCTGTTGCCGGTCGGCCCATCTACCACCACGTCTATGTGGGTGACGAATGCTTTGAGCTGATTCCCAAATCCTGTGGGTTCACCTGGCTGTATGAAGCGGCTTTGCCCTACGTCGAAGCCGTGTTCTATCGCACCGCCCCCTTCCGAGGCACCAAATCCTATAACGCCCAGGCTGGGCAGGTGCCCCAGGATCAAAACGATTTCCACTACGGCATTCTCTATGCCGATGTTTTCCCCGTGGGCAGCGCGGGCATTCCCCCCACCCTGCTGATGCAGGACATGTTGCATTTCCTGCCGCCCTATCTGCTGGAGTATTACCAGCAGCACTGTCGCGGTGAAGACGACATGCTGATTCAGCTGGGGATCACCTTTCAGCGATCGATGTACAACGTCACCTCAGCGGTGATCCAAGCCCTGCGGGCAGCGCTGCTCTACCCCCTAGATGACCAAAACCCTCGCCACCTGATGGCCAACCGCCAGTTCTTCGAAGCCCAAATGGATCGCTTTGTGCGCCCTGAAGCCCGGTTGCGGGATGTTCAGCGGCAGGAATACCGGTAGATGAGTCGATGATGGATGGGTGGATGAGTCAGCGTCCTCGTCACCCCCTCACCCATCCACCCTGTTACCCATCCACCCTGTTACCCATCCACCCTGTTACCCATCCACCCCCATGCCTACCATCGTCGATATTGCTGTCAACACCGAAGGCTTCTCCACCCTGGTTGCGGCTGTTCAAGCTGCTGGGTTGGTCGAAGCGCTGCAAAGCCCTGGCCCGTTCACAGTCTTTGCGCCGAATGATGCTGCCTTTGCCAAGCTGCCCCCCGGCACGGTGCAAACCCTGGTGCAGAATCCGCCCCAGCTGGGCCGCATTCTCAAGTTTCACGTGGTGGCGGGCAAACACACCAAGGATGACTTGATCAAACTCGGTACCGTGGATTCTCTCGAAGGTGCGCCCATTCCCATCCATAGCCCCATTGAGGATGAGGCGTTCGAGGTGAAAAATGCCACGGTGCTCGCTGCCGATATTGAGGCCGACAACGGCATTATTCACGTGCTGGATACCGTCATGTTGATGGGATAAACCTAGGCTAACCTGAGTTCGGGATAAGCCCGGCATCGTTGTGGCCCTCTCCCTAAATCCCTCTCCCTTAGGGAGAGGGACTTTGAGCGCTTCTGGCTCCCCTCTCCTCGTGGGAGAGGGGCTGGGGGAGAGGGCTGCCGGGAAACATCGCTTAACTATGCCTAACCCGAACTGAGGTTAGGCTAGGGAAGCGATTCTGGAACGGATACTCGTTTCGGGTCGGCTCCCGTTTCTGGGATGCCGTAGGTTTTATGCTTCGCGAATCGCGGTCTCCTGATCTGGCTAGATTGAGTGCGTTCTTGCCGGAACTGCATCACTGGGATAGGTATCCTTGGTATAGAGGGTGACATCCTTTGTGAAACTAGCGATCGCATAACCGGCCCCAATGATGCCCCTAACCCGAAGTCGATATGTGACGACCCTGATTGAGGGGTTGTCTAGTTTAGGACTGTTACTAGTGTCTGGGTGCTCGGCCTTGCCTGAGGTAGAGGCTATTGGTGCCCCGTTTAGCGAAACAGAGAATGCCGAGGCTTCAGCCAGTGAGCAAAATTCTTTACCAGCCGTCACTGCTCAAGACGCGCACCAAGCCGCCGCTAAAACCCTACCCACCGCAACCGTAGTTTCTGTGGGCGATGGCGATACCCTGCGTGTGGAGGGGCAGGATGGCCCAGTCACTATTCGTCTGGCCTGTGTGGATGCACCTGAAAGCAGTCAAGCCTTCGGCCCCGAGGCAACGCTGCGGCTGCGGCAGGTAATTTCAACCGGGCAGCCGGTGGAGGTGCGGGCGATTGAGCGCGATCGCTACGGCAGGACCGTGGCTGAAATCTACAGCGGCGGTGAATCAGTTGGGCTGCAACTGGTGCGTGAGGGGTATGCCGTCGTCTACGAACAATACATTTCTGGCTGCGCCGCCACCGCTGATGACTACCGCCAGGCCGAAGCTGCCGCCCGCAATGCTGAGCGCAACTTTTGGAGCCAGCCCAACCCCACCATGCCCTGGGATTTTCGTCGGGGCGAGGCATCCCCAACTCCGACCAATCCACCTCCGGCTGTTGTACCAGTCCCCGTTAACCCGTCTCCGACGGCGGACTCGGCCAACGCACCTGCCTGTGTCTCTAGTGACTGCGACTGTGGCGACTTCACCACCTGGGAACAGGCTCAGGCCGTGCTCAACGCCTCTTCCGGCGACCCCCATCGTCTAGATGGCGATGACGACGGCGTTGCCTGCGAAAGTTTACGCTAAACCCTTCCCCACCTTCCCCAACCCCCTTATCTTCGCCACCTTGCCCATTACCACCGCCGTCGCCGCGATCGCCGCCAGTTAAACCAGTTCTCGGCCCAGTCGCGTCGCCAGGTGCCGTGCTGCCAGCGCTGCCGCTGCCACTCACTCACCATCAGGGGAATGATCTCCGCCTGGCTGGGGGATAGCGTCGGCACCCGATCGAGCTGCGGCAGCGAAATATTTTGGGCGATCGCCAGCGCTACCGTATGCGTGAGTTCGCTGGCTCCGGGGCCGCAAATCTGGGCACCGAGCAGCTGCCCATCGGCCCGCACTATCCACCGGCAAAAGCCTGTGATGTCGCTACCGTAGTGGGTTTTAAGAATTTGGCCGAAAGCTACCTGCACCACAGTCGCTTCGCTGCCGTACCAGCAGCGGGCTTGGTCAGCGGTGAGCCCAATCCGCGCATATTCTGGCGCGGTGTGGAGCAGAGCTGGGCGATGCAAAAAAGACAGCTTGCGCCAGGGTAAGTAAAGGGCATTGTGCAGGGCGATCGCCACCTCCTGGCGATCGGTCGACTCAGCCCAGTAGCCGCCCAGGGCCGGGCCGCAGGCAAACACTCGGGGATGGGCGGTGGCAAGGCGATCGTTCACCGGTAGAGCGGTGGCGACGCCGTGAACTAGTTGGGGGTGAATGCCGATGCTGCTGAGGTTGAGCGGCCCCAAGGCAGGGTGGGAGGCGGTAGCGAGCACCAGGGTTTGAGCCTTGAGTAAGTCACCATCGGCCAGCGGGACCTCAAAGCTATCCTTGTAATGGATCGCGTCTAAGCGAGTGTTGAGCTTGAGGGTTACCCCTGCCGCCTCTAGCAGCGCTTCCACAAAAACCGATATATCAGGGTCCTCGGTGGGGAGCAGCTGGTCGCCTCGGGTGACTAGGGTGGTGTGACAACCGAGTTGAGCCAGGGCTTGGGCCAGGGCGACCGCCGCCGCACTCCGCCCCAGCACGATCGCCGACTCAGGCGGTGCCGCCAAGTCTAGCAATGTGTCGAGGGTGAGGTAAGGGGTCTCGGCCAGTCCAGGAATATCGGGGACGGCAATCGCGGTATTGGGGGTAAGGAGGTAGCCGCGCGATCGCAGTCGCCGTGTCAACGTCGTCACTGCTAAATTTGGCCGGGGGCTAAATTGGCCGGGTTCTAGCACTACATCCACACCGCTGGTAGCCAGGCCATCGAGACTCAGGTGGGGATAGGCGATCGCCTCTAGCGCTCCAATCTGAGATTTCAGCGACTCCCAGGTCTGGCTCTGAGAGGTTCTAGCTTGAGCTAGGCTGGTAAGCACAATCTGCCGGCGAACCTGCCGCTCCACCTCACCCGGAGGCTCAACCAGGGCTACCCGCGCACCCTCCCGCGCCGCCAGGGCAGCGGCCTCGCGCCCCTGCACCGTGCCGCCGAGAATCACTGCGTCGTAGTCAACGGTCATGGTCTCTCCACTTCGTGTTCCCATGAGTTTAGCGCCAGCGCTAGCGGGGGGAGCGGGAGGTGAGGGAGATGAGGCGGGTAAGGAAGGTGAGGGGGTAGGGAGTGGGGGTGAGGATTTGTTGGCTTCTGTGGATTTCTCTAGTTCCCGACCTTCCCTATCTCCTCCATCTTCCTCACCTCCCCTACCTCCTCTATTTAGTCTCAGTAAAGTTTTTTCCCCGCCCTGATGGGTTGCAGCGGGGCAGGTAAGATTTGAAACAAACGCAGCATGGGCGACTATGACAGGCACCACCACTACCCGCGAGTTCGCATCGATCACTGATTTTTCTGACTTTGCCCCGCCAGAAATTACTAGCGATCGCGTTTTGGCCGCCATCGACGTAGGTACCAACTCGATCCACATGGTGGTGGTCAAAATTCAGCCTGACCTGCCCGCTTTCAGCATCATTGACCGCGAAAAAGAGACCGTGCGCTTGGGCGACTTCAATGCAGCCACGGGGGGGCTGTCGGAAGCTGCCATAGAGCGGGCGATTAAGGCGCTAAAACGCTGCTGTGCGATCGCCACCAGCCTCCAGGCCGAAGATATCGTGGCGGTGGCCACCAGCGCCGTGCGGGAGGCTAGCAACGGCCAAGAATTTATTGAGCGGGTTTACACAGAAGTTGGCCTGGCCATCAACCTGATCTCGGGCACCGAAGAAGCGCGGCGCATTTACCTGGGCGTGCTCTCGGGCGTAGAGTTTGATGGCCAGCCCCACGCCATCATCGACATTGGCGGCGGCTCCACTGAGCTGATTTTAGGCACCGGTGAACCCCATCGCTTTCTCAGCAGCACCAAGGTGGGGGCGGTGCGGCTCACGGCCCAATTTGTCACCACTGACCCCATTTCAGATGCTGAGTTCAGCTCTCTGCGAGCCTACGTGCGGGGCATGGTAGAACCCAATACCACCAAGCTTAAGCACCATCTCAAAGACGACGAGCCGATGCAGCTGATGGGGACCTCGGGCACCATTGAGTGTCTAGCGGCGGTCATTGCCGCCGAGCGACTGGGCCTGGTGCCCAACCCTCTCAACGGGTTTCAGATGAGCTACGACGAGATCTCACAGCTGGTTGAAACCCTGCGCCAGGCTACCTACGCCGAACGGCTGGCCCTGCCCGAAATGTCGCCGCGCCGCGCCGAGATTGTCGTAGCGGGAGCGGTGATCTTGCAAGAAACTATGGGGCTCCTCAACGCTGACAGCATCACGATCTGTGAGCGTGCCCTGCGAGAGGGGGTGGTTGTCGACTGGATGCTCACCCACGGTCTGATCGAAGACCGCATGCAGTTTCAAAAGTCGGTGCGGCAGCGCAACATTCTCAAAACCGCTAAAAAATATAAGGTGCACCTCGATCGCTCCGGACGGGTG
Organism: Nodosilinea sp. FACHB-131; assembly: GCF_014695395.1. GTDB lineage: Bacteria > Cyanobacteriota > Cyanobacteriia > Phormidesmidales > Phormidesmidaceae > Nodosilinea. The sequence goes on along the minus strand of NZ_JACJOF010000014.1, from coordinate 16,263 downwards.
GCCCAGTTTGCCATGGATCTGTTTGAGCAAACCCGAGGCAGTCTGCACACCTGGGGCAATTTAGAAAAAGAACTGCTCTGGGCCGCCGCCATCCTGCACAACTGCGGCCACTTTGTTAGCCACTCGTCGCACCACAAGCATTCCTACTATCTCATTCGCCACGGCGAGCTGCTGGGCTATACCGAAACCGAGCTGGAGGTAATCGCCAACATCGCTCGTTACCACCGCAAGAGCGCCCCCAAAAAGAAGCATGAGAATTACCGCAATCTGCCCACCCGCTACCACCGGCAGATGATTACTCACCTCAGCGCCCTGCTGCGCCTGGCGGTGGCCCTCGATCGCCGCGGAATTGGGGCTGTTGAGAGCATTCACTGCAACTTTGACGCTGACGCCCACCTGCTGACTATAGAGGTCAAAGCCGCCAACCCCAACGATGACTGCGCCTCAGAACTGTGGAATCTGGACTATAAGAAGGCCTACTTTGAGCAGGTGTTTGAGGTGAAGCTGGCGGCTCAGCTGGTCAGTTGAGGCATTTCAATAGTTAGAAGCCCTAGTAGTCTACCCAGCCAAGGTGACAGGTTAATGGGGGTTCAGGGTTTAAGGTGTCGGGTTCAAGGCAGGTCCTAAACCCGACACCTTAAACCTTGAATCCTAGGCTGTTGAGCCTGTTACAGGCAGCTTGATAAAGTCCTAGTTTGGCGGCCCTTAGTCTGGCTCGGCGCTGGGACGGCGTTGGGCTTGCTGAGGAGATCGACTGGGCAATAGCTCGGGAGAGTCGGCGGTAGGGGTGACCTCTAGCCCAGCCTCGGGAAGTGCGTGAAGGGTGGTTTCTTCGAGCTGGGGAAGCGGGGCATCCAGGTTGCCAGGAAGCGCGCGATTCCCCTCCGGAGAGACCGTGCCATCGCTCTGGTGTTCTCTGCGGCTGTCCTCAAGCTCTATCAATCGGTGGTCTGGGTTGGGCAGGGGGGCGCGATCGCCAGGCTGAATGGCGGGTTGGGGCGTCTGGGCTGATTTGGCGGGGCGGCGGGGCGGCGGCTGAGGCGATGGCTCTTTCGTCCAGGCTTGCCAGGCGGCGCGGGCTCCGGCCATAAACGTTTTGGTGCCGGTGTTGAGGCGTTTGGCTCCGGTCTGGGCGGTGGCAATACTCTGGTTGACCTGCTGCACTACCTGGCCAGCACTCTGTACGCCCTCGGTGACATCGTCGGTGAGCTCCACAATTTCTAGCCCCGTGAGACGAATGGCTTCTAGGGTGGGGGGCAGCTCTCGACCCAGGGTATCAAAGAATTTTTCAGCACTGCGGGCGGCGCGACCCAGCTCGCGCATGGCCGGTATGGCCACCATCAACACCGCCGTCAAACTGATGACAACCAGCAAAAATGATAGAGCTAGCCAAAACAGCGGGTCGGCCAAAATGGGTGCTCCTACTCCTGGGTAGACCCGTTGCTGGCCACGGGTGCGGATTGGCGAAGCTGCTCATATTCTTGGCGGCTGGCCTCTTGACCGGCGGCGATCGCCGCCCGCAGCCGAGTCAGGGTGTGATCCCAGTTGACTAGGGCAGTTTCCGACAGGCGATCGGCCTGGAGATTGACGCTGGTGGCCAAGTCTTCGACCAGCTCAGGCAGGGCATCGGCAGATTTTTTGAGAATGCGTCGGGTTTCGCGCCCGGTGCGGGGGGCCACCAATAGCCCTGCCACTGCGCCGATCGCGGCTCCTAGCAGTACTCCGCCAACAAACCCCCCTGACTGTTTCTCGCCCATAATGTGTTTATCCTGTGGTTGCCAGACCGTTACCCCAATCCTCTGCCCCAATCGCTTGACTCGCTGGGGCTAAGGCAATCCTACCGCCTTTTAGCAGAAGCCACGTTGGCCCTGGGGCTGAACCGGCGGCCCATTCCCAGCCAACGGCTGGCCTGGGGCAGCAGACCCACCATGGCCATGAGCTGTTGCAGGCGTTGAAGCTGTAGCTGGAGTAAGCTGTAGCGCTGCCGGAGGTAGACCGTGCCTGCCTGGCCGCGCAAAATAGCGGGAGGAACAACAATCGGATTGAGGGTGTTGTGGGTATTGCGCTCCCAGGCCGTCAGCGCGTCGGCCACGGCCCCTAAGCTTTTGCTCAACTGCCATACCCGCCAGGCCACGTAGAAGCAAAACAGCGCAATGACTAGATTTAGGCTAACGGCAACCGCAATCACAACTTTCGCCCTATCCTTTAACTGGCTAAATCATAACGACATTCTGGGCCAACCGCCGTATTTCCTGCTGCCGTTAGGAGATCTCCCCGTTGGATACCATTGCTAAAACCCTCGATGTGGATCCCAACCGTGGGATTGATGAACCCTCGGGCCGTCCTCACCTGCCCTACAAAACCCTGACGATCGCCCTCGGTGCTGCCCAGGGCAACACGCTGATCAAACTCGCCCCCGGCACCTATAGTGCCGCTACGGGCGAACGCTTCCCCATCACGGTGCCGGACGGAGTGATGGTTGCCGGCCAGGAATCGACCCAGGGCCAGGGGATTGCGATCGCAGGCGGTGGGCCGGGGCCAGGAGCAACCTCGGTGGGGTTGATTATTCAGGGCCAGGGCCAGCTGCGGGGGGTGACGGTGCAAAACCCCCAGGGCATCGGCATTTTAATGGATGGGGGCGCGCCTCTGGTGCGAGCCTGCCGCCTCAGCCAGTGTAAGGTAGGGCTTCAGGTCGCGGGGGCAAGCCGTCCCCTAGTAGCCAAAACAGGGGTGGATGACTGCGGCGATCGCGGCTTCAGCTTTGTCGAGCAATCTCGGGGCGAGGTGCAAGACTGCACCCTAGAGCGCTGCGGCACCGGCATTTATCTGGGGCAAAACGCTGCTCCCCTAATTCGCGGCTGTCAGTGCTCAAACAATCAGGTCGGGGTGCAGATCGCCGGGGCTGCTAGCCCAGTGCTGCGGCAAAATCGGCTGGTGCAAAACCAAACTGCTGGACTGGTGGTGCAAGACACCGGTCGCCCCGACCTAGGCCAGCCCGATGACCCAGCGGGCAACATTCTGCGCTACAACCGCCAGAGCGATCTGCGTAACGACACCCAACCAGGGCTGACGCTGGTGGGTAACGATGTGATCCCCACGGGACTGGTGGGGATGGTCAATCTGGTGGCGAGCCAGTGGCCTGACCCCGCCGCCGTACCCCCGGTGCTGCTCGATCGCCCCGCCGTTTCCCCTGCGCCCCCCCAACCCTCACCCCCCACGCCGTCGGACGGGCCCCTAGCTCCAGCCGTGCCAGTGCCCAGCCGCTTTACTGACCTGGGCAGCCACTGGGCCACGCCCTACATTGAGGCTCTGGCCGATCGCGGTCTGGTGAAGGGCTACGGTAACGGCACCTATCGCCCCCAGGAAACGATCAATCGGGGCCAGTTTGCGGCGCTGGTAGCTGCCAGCTACAGCAACCTCGACCCGGTGCGGGGAGCTATCACCTTTGTGGATGTGCCGCCAACCCACTGGGCCGCCAGCGCCATCGACCAAGCCCAGCGCAAAGGTTTTTTGAACGGCTACCCCGATCAAACCTTCCGCCCTAACCAGGGCATGGTGCGAGTGCAGGCGATAGTAGCGCTGGCTACCGGGCTGAAGCTGCCCCCGACCCCCGCCAGCGGGCTGGGGGTGTACCGCGATCGCGCCCAGATTCCTAGCTATGCGATCGATGCTCTGGCCAGCGCCACCCGGTCTGGCCTGGTGGTCAACCACCCCGACCCGGAGCTGCTGCGGCCCCTAGAAACCATGACCCGCGCCGAGGTTGCCGTTCTGATCTACCAGGGGCTGGTGGCTCAGGGCAAGGCCCCACCCTTAACTACCGTCGCTATCCCCCCCGCTGCCATGGCTCAAGGATCATTTCCCGATATTCAAACCCATTGGGCGCTGGACTTTATTCAGGGCTTATTAAATCTCGGCCTGGTGCAGGGAGATGAGGCTGGCCGCTTTAACCCTGCCCAACCCATGAGCCGGGCCCAGTTCGCTGCGTTGATGAGCCGCGCCTTTGCCCCAGCTCCCCGCCGACCCGCCCAACTGTTTCGTGATGTGCCCTCGGGCCACTGGGCGGCCGGTGCCATTCAAACGGCCTATCGGGGCGGGTTTCTCTCGGGGTTCCCCGATCAGACCTTTGGGCCAGACAATTCATTGCTGCGGGCCCAGGTGTGGGTGGCGTTAGTGTCGGGGTTGGCCGTGCTGCCCAACCAGCCTGGCAATTTAAGGCTGCTGGAGCGCTACCGCGATCGCACTACTATTCCCGACTATGCGGTGAATGCGATCGCCAAGGCCACGCAACTCGGTTTAGTGGTCAACGTGCCTGACATTGCTCAGCTCCACCCCAACCGAGTGGCCAGCCGCGCCGATGTCTGTGCGGCGGTGTATCAAGCGCTGGTGCTACAGCTGCGGGCGTCGAGGATTGACAATCCGTTTATTGTGCGGGCGTAGGGGGTGGATGGGTAGGGGGTGGATGGGTGGGTTAGGTGACTTTTTCTAGGACTATGAGCAGGCGGGTGGCGAAGATTTGAGGGAGGTGGTTGCAGAGGCGATCGAGCGTCGTCATTAGTGGCAGCCAGGCGGTGGGGTAGAGTTGGGGTTTGGAGTAGCCGCCGGAGGCGACGTAGGAGATGGCGGCGTAGCGCTGGGTCGTGACGATTCGAAATCCGTTCAAGTCTGGGGGGATTTTGGCTGTGAGAAACAGGCGGCTGGCGTTGCCCTGGGCGGCATAGTAGTCAATTTGGCTTGGATTCCAGGCGGGGGGCGCGTACCACTGAATGGGCTGGTTGAGGGCTAGGGGTTCGGGGTGGAGGGCGCCGTAGACTAGCAGACCCAGCAGGCTGACGCAGGGCTCAAACAAAATCACTCGGCCACCGGGGGCCAGCACGCGATTGAATTCTTGGAAGGCAGTGCCGGGATAGCGCAGGTGGTGAAACACATCAAAGAGCACCAGGTTCGACAGGCTGCCGGAGGCAAAGGAAAGGGCGTAGGCGTTCTCAACTCGATCAATCCAGGGGTTGGGGAAGATATCGGTGCGGATACAGCCGGGGATCACCCGCTGAATATCGGCAACGCCGGAACCTAGCTCGACGGTGGGCTGGGGCAGCGGGGCCAGGTAGTTGGCAATGGTTTGGTGAAACGTTTTGTAGATGGCCCGTAGAGCTGGCTTTTGATGCCAGGCTTCGGCATTTTTGAGAATTTCTTGGTTGTGTCGATCAATGCTTCCCGCCGCCATTGCTTCGCTTGCCTCTCCCTTGAGCTTGGATCTAGGCACCATCATAGGCGCTCATTCCCGCGAAAAAGCGGCTGGCTACCGGTAGCACCTGGCTCTCTCAAGGCCGCCGTCTATAGTAGGGTGATGAAATTGTCTGACCCCGAGGTCGAAACTCTCCATGCCCTTGTCCTCCAGCCTGACCACCCGGCGGTTTAGCCTTGGCAAATCCTCCTTTGCGCCCTACCTGGTGCTAAGTCTGTGGGTGGGCCTGTTGCTGTTATTGCGCAGCCCGTTGCAAAGCCTGATGCCCCACGACGAGGGCCTGTATGCCCAGCAGGCTCGGTGGATTGTGGAAACTGGCAACTGGGTTACCCAGCAGTGGTGGGGTGCCCCAGTGCACGATCGCATGATGGGCATTCAGTGGCTGATCGCGGCCTCCTACCAGCTGTTTGGGGTGAGTGAATGGTCGGCGCGGCTGCCGGGGGCGATCGCCAGTTGGGGGGCGGTGATGCTGACCTACGGGATCGGCCTGCGGTGTTTGACGCCCCAAATTGCTCTGTGGGGTGCAGCAATTCTCGCTGCTACCCCGATCTGGATGCAGGCCTCGCGGCTGGCTACTCAAGACGTGCCGCTGACCGCGCTAGAACTGCTGGGCATCTGGGCCTTACTTCAGGCGGAGGCGCAGCCCCACAGGCGTTGGGGCTGGGGGCTGCTGGCAGGCAGCACCGTGGGCCTGGGCTTCATGCTCAAAAGCATTATGGTGATTCCGGTGGTGATGGCCCTGGGGCCATACCTGGTGCTGGAGCATCGCCGCCACCGCCATCTGCTGAATCCGGCGCTTTATCTGGGCCTGGTGGTGGGAATGGTGCCCGCGATCGCCTGGCTGGCTCTCAGCGTGCAGCGCTATGGCTCATTGCCCCTCGAGCGTACCTTTGGCCTGCTGACCAACCTGGCCCAGGAAGACTTTCACAATGTCGGCCCGCTCTACTATTTTTGGAATATTCCCCTCAATGCCTTTCCCTGGCCGTTGCTGGCGGTGCCGGGAGTGTGGCTGGGATGGCAGTCGCCCTACCCGCGCAAAGCGCTGTGGCTAGGGTATCCGCTGGTGCTATTTACCCTGCTGGCCCTGTTTAAAACTCGCACCTGGTACTACCCGCTTCAGCTGCTACCCTTTGTTGCCCTGCTGGCGGCGCTGACCCTGACGACCCTAGGCGCATTTTATCGATCGCATCACCGTCCTCGTCTGGTAGCAGGGTTAACCACTCTCCTGGCTAGTATTGGTGTTGTACTGGTCATCGCAGGGGGCGTGGCCCTGCTGCAACCCCAGTGGTTCCCGGTGGCGGGGCTGTGGCGCTATGGACTGGTGGCGATCGCGGCGGGGCTGGGGTGGCTAGTGCCGCTAGCCGTTTACTGGCGCTACCCCCGACACCAGCGGGCTGAGACCGCTGCCCTATGGCAGGGGGGGTGGCTGCTGGGGCCGTGGGGGGCGATCGCCCTGCTCTACGCCACCGGCCTGTGGGGCAACTACAACCCCGACATTAAGCTGGCACTGACCACGCCACCCCTCCAGGAGATTGTGGCCAACAACCCTATCCATGGCATCTTCAAAACCGTCAGCCCCGCTGAGGAAGATATGGTGCTGCTAACCTTTTACACACCCCAGCCCGGCAGCGCTACTGACAACTGGCAGACCCTAACACCGGGCAGCTACGCCTGGGTCGCCGTCCCTGACTTAGGTGCGCTGCCCGCCGAGACAGTGCGCCTGGGCCAGGTGCGCGACTGGGCGCTAGTGCAGCTTCCTTAACATTTTTAAAGTCTCCGTAGAGCTGGCAAAACTTAGTGTTGTATTAAATACCACTAGAGGCAGTCTAGTGGTTAAGGTCAATCGCTGGTCACGAGCCGGGCGTTGGCCTCATCCTTATTAACCTTGGAGCACTAAGTATGGCTAAGTTTGGAGTGACGATGACGGCAACGGTAGCCCTGGGGGCGATCGCGATTGCAACTACAGCAACCATTGCCCAGGCTCAGTCTCGCTCAGACTGGCTGAGCACTGGCGAAACCATTACCTATGAAGGCTACCTGCTGGCCGATGAGGCTGTGTTTGCCAGCTGCGACGACGACTGTAGCGACCTCGACATGTTTCTCTACGACGCTCAGTCGGGTGAACTGGTGGCCTCAGATACGCTGGTTGACGCTGTTCCTGGGGTAGTTGCCCCCTACGAGGGCAACTTCTTGATTGAGTTGGTGATGGCGAGCTGCAGCGTCGAACCCTGCGCTACCTGGACCGAGTCGGACGCCGGCTTTTAGGTAAAAGTAGAGGTTAAATTTCCAGGAGAGTATCTGAGGAAATCATAGAGGGCAGGGGCGATCGCTCCTGCCCTCTCGTTTTGGGGAATCCCCACTGAATCCCTTGTGTATGAGTGGTGCCTTTCCCTCGGTTAGGGTGCATCCGGCAGGGGCAATCCATTGAGACGCAAAAATGTCAGCTTGTCCCAATAACCGCGCTGAAAGACAATTTTGCCGTCCAGAATATGAAAAAAGCCGCAGCCTCGCAGACCTAAGGGGTCGCGCCATTCGAGAATGGCCCACTCTCCATCCTGAAAAATTTGCTCAACGATACAGACCATGTCGGCCTGGGCAAACGCCGCCGCAAACATAGCTCGAATGGCGTGGCGACCGACAACGGGTGCTTCGGCCACTTGATGGTTAATGGCATCGTCGCTGTAGAAGGCTACTAGGCCTTCCACATCGCGGCGGTTGAATGTATCAACCCAAGCCTTGATGAGATCTCGCGGTTCCATAGTCGTTTACCCAGGTAAGTATGCAATGGCACCTGTTGCTTCACCTGCTTTCTAAGGGGCTGATGCCGATTTATCCCTTGGCCAGTGCTGCTCTAATCTCTAGCCAGTACTGCCAGTATAGGCAAGTACTGATGTGCCCAATGCGTTAGTTAACTGCTGCGATCGCCCTACCTTTTCTAGTAGTTCACGCTACCAAAAAAGGCCGTGTTCCCCGCGTCCGTTAAATTTTCAGCGACTTCCATCGCTATTTTTAGAAAATACGCCATAGTTTGGGCAGTTAGCGGTATCAACGGGGCATTGGCAAACCTATGGCATTTGATGCAGGGCGGTTTTTTCGGGCTTGTAACCCCAGCAAAACCCTCAACCTCACCTCCCCCGCCGACAAACAGTACTACATCGACTTCTCGGCGGTGCGGGGCAGCGATCTGGTAAAAGAGCTGAAGCGCACCATTACTCTGTCGGGGGAGGAGCCCACCTGTCAGTTGTTTACCGGCCACATTGGCTGTGGCAAATCGACAGAACTCTCTCGTCTACAGGGCGATCTAGAGGCAGCGGGCTACCATGTGGTCTACTTTGAGTCGACCGACGATTTAGACATGGGGGATGTGGACATCAGCGATATTTTGCTGGCGATCGCCAAACAGGTCAGCAAAAGCCTAGAGGATGCCCAGCTGCGTTTAACTCCCAGCCGCTTTCAACAGCTAATCAAGAGCACCGCCGATCTGCTCAACTCTGAGGTCACAGGGCTAAAAGTTAAAGGACCTGAAATTGGCGGTATCAAAGTCGGTGGCGACCTGGGTATCAGCGCTGCGGATGGCACCTATTCGCTCTCCCTTGGCATTGGCGAAATTACCACCAAGGCTAAAGACAGCAAAGACGTACGCGCTCTGCTGCGCCAGCACCTGGAGCCGCGCATCAAGACCATTCTTGACATCATCAATGGCGAGCTGATTGACACCGCTAATCGGCAGCTGATCGACCAGGGCAAGGCTGGGCTGGTGGTGATTGTCGATAACCTCGATCGCATCGACAACAAGCCTCGGGTGCAGGACCGCCGTCAGCCCGAGTACCTGTTTGTGGACCGGGGCGACCAGCTCAAGCAGTTGCGCTGCCATGTGATTTACACCATTCCCCTGGTGCTGTCGTTTTCTAACGAAAAGGAGAACCTGACCAATCGGTTTGGGGCTAGCCCTCAGGTGCTGCCGATGGTGCGCACCCAAAACCGCGACGGTAGCGCCTGCGAACCGGGTTTAGACGCTCTGCGCCAGATGATTTTGGCCCGCGCCTTTCCGGAGGTGCCTGCCGACCAGCGGCTGGATCAGCTGGGGCAAATCTTTGACTCGACTGAAACCCTCGATCGCCTGTGTTTGGCCAGCGGTGGCCATGTGCGAAATTTGCTAGTGTTAATCAACAACTGCCTTAGAAAGGCCGACCCGCCGCTCACCCAGGCTCTGCTTGACCAGGTAATTAGCTTGCGGTTGGGCGAACTGAGCAAGGCGATCGAGGTCGAAGAATGGGGTCTGTTGCAGGAGGTGCATCGCACCAAGGCGGTGCGGGGCGAGGGTGAATATCAGGCCCTGCTGCGCAGTTTGTTTGTGTTTGAATATCGGGATGCTGGGCAAACCTGGTTTGACCTCAACCCCGTGCTACTGGCTGCTAAGGAACTCACGCCCAATGCCTGACGTTTCTACCCTGGAGATGGATCGCCACAACCAGCAAGCGCTGGAGGAGCTTTGCCGCCTGCTGCGGTTTTCGCAGGGGGAGTTTGAGCTGATTTTGGCGGTGTGCAACTCGTCGCGGCAGCGGCAGGGGTTGGTGCAACAGCTGCGGCAGCAGTGCAGCGTTGCCTTTGCCGAAATCACCCTTGAGTCAAGCACTACTACCCTATTCACCACCATTCGCAGCGCTATCGGTAGCCCACCTCCCGAGGCCCTAATGGTCTACGGCCTGGATGGGGTGCATGACCAGCGCCATCTGCTCACCGCCACCAACCAAATTCGTGAAGAGTTTCGCCAGTTTCCGTTTCCCCTGGTGCTGTGGCTTACTGACGACAACCTTAAGCAGCTGATTCGCACGGCCCCAGACTTCTACACCTGGGCGAACTCGGTTACTTTTGCCACGCCGCCCGAGTTTTTTCTTGCTTTTTTAAACGAGCTGATTGCCGATGTCTGGCAGCAGGTGGTGGAATCGCGGGAAAACCGCTTTCTCAGTAACCAGGAGCTGGGCCTTACCCCTGGCTCGGCCCGCTGCCGCGAGCTAGAAACTAGCCTGGAGGTGCTGGCGGTGCAGGGTATGGCCCTTACCCCAGAGCAGTCAGCGGGGCTGGCCTTTGTGCAGGGCCGCATTGCCGATAACAACACCCCAACGGCCCGCGAGCACTATGAACACAGCCTGGCTCAGTGGCAGGCATTGGTTGAGCAAAACCCTGGTGCTGAGGCAGTTGCCCAATGGCAGGAGAAGATCGGCCACGGGCAGTTTTATCTGGGCCTGTGGTGGCGTAACTACTCGGTGCGCCACCGCCGCGAGTTCGAATCGGCCTGCCAACAGGCGTGCCGCTACTTCGAGCAGGCCGTACAAACCTTTGAAAGCGCTCAGCGGCCAGACTTCGTGGCTCGCTACATCAACTACTGGGCCGAAGCCTTGCACCGCCTGGAAGCATGGGACGATCTAGAGACCGTTGCTGCTAGGGCTCGGTTGCTGCACCAGGCCCAGGTCGACCCAATTCGGCAGGCCCGGGCCGAGGGCTTTTTGGCAGAAGTTGACTTGGCCCATAAGAACAATATTGAAGCCCAGCGCCATGCCGAAGCTGCTCTGGCTTTGATTCAGCCGTTGGCTGACAGCAGTGCCGCAACCTCGACGGCAGATCGCGATTTCTACGCTTGGGTGAATAGCTTTCATCGCAGTTGGTATGTGTTTTCGCTGGGCAAGGCCCAAATGGGCCAGGGGCAGGTGGATGCGGCGGTGCAAACGCTGGAGCAGGTGCAGCGCATTACTCAGCCGGAGTATGACCCGTTGCTCTACAGCCAAACGCTGGAGTATCTGCGCCAGGGCTATTTTGAGCAGGGCCACTACCTACAAGCGTTTGAGACGCGGCGAGAGAAAGAGGCGATCGAGAGCCGGTTTAACTTTCGGGCGTTTGTAGGGGCGGGGCGGTTACAGCCCAAGCAGCAGATTACTAACCCGGCGCTGCCCACAGGCGATCGCGGCCCCGATTTGATTATGGCCTCGGGCCGCAGGCAGGATGTGAGCCGGTTAATCACCCGGCTGGAGCAGGATGAATTTGTGCTTACCGTAGTCTATGGGCCATCGGGGGTGGGCAAAAGCTCGCTGATTGAGGCGGGGCTGGTGCCAACTCTAGAGCAGCAGCGGTTTGGGGGGCGGCAGGTGGTGCCCGTGCGGCTGCGAAGCTATGGCAATTGGGTGGAGGAAGTGCTGGGCGCTATGCCAAGGCCAGCTGCTCTAGCCGAACCGGCAGGGGAGAAGGTCGCTGACTTAGAGACCCTGTTGTTAAATCTATTGCGTCAGCAGACTCAAGTTAATAGGGTTATCATCCTTATTTTTGACCAGTTTGAGGAGTTCTTTTTTGCCTGCGATCAGCCAGCGGAGCGTCTGCGCTTTTATAACTTTTTGCGCGACTGTTTGACGATGCCGTTTATTAAGGTAGTGCTGTCGCTGCGCGAAGACTATACCCACTACCTGCTGGAGTGCAACCGCCTGACGGACCTGGCAATTATTGACAACAACATTCTCGATAAAAAGTGGCTCTACTACCTGGGCAACTTTAGCCCTGACGATGCCAGAGGCGTAATCAACGATTTGACCCACCTCACCCCATACGCCCCTGCTTCCGATTTAGTGGAGCGGGTGGTGGCCGACCTGGCGGCAGAGGCGGGGGAAGTGCGCCCGATTGAGCTGCAAATTGTGGGCTCTCAGCTACAAGCGGAGGGAATTGCGACGCTAGCGGATTACCAAGGATGGCTCCATACCGGGGCGAACATTAAAGCGGCCCTAGTGCAGCAGTACCTGAACGATGTGGTGCGAGATTGCGGCCCGGTGGCCCACCAGCAGTTGGCGAACCTGGTGCTATATCTGCTAACGGATGATAAGGGCACGCGCCCGCGCAAAACTAGGTCTGAACTGGCCAATGAGTTGCAGGCGTTGACGGCTCAGGCGGCGATGGATGTGGCCCCCTTTGGGCTGGTGCTGCAGGTGCTGACGGAGTCGGGGTTGGTGGTGCAGCTGCCCGAAGCGCCGGAGGATCGCTACCAGCTGGTGCATGACTATTTGGCGGCGTTTATTCACCACCAGCAGCAGCCTCAGCTTGAGGCGCTGCTGGCCGAGTTGGAGGAAGAAAAGCGGCAGCGGCGACGGTTAGAACAGCAAAAAGCAGAATTAGCCGAGAGTAATGAAAATCTTGGGGCAAACCTTGCACTTATGAGGGCTGAGCAGGACGACCTGCAACAAAAGAATAGACGAGCAAGACGGGTGTTAGCAGGTACGGTGGTAGCAGCGGCAGCCGTAGCAGCACTGGCCGGAGGCACAGCCATTACCTCTACCCTGCAGGCAAGATCTGCAAGGGCTCAGACAATCGAAATTCAAGGGAAAGCGACAAAAAAGGAAAAAGAGGCTGACCTGAATGTAATGCGGGCTGTGTATCAAGTGGGTATGGCTACCCTACAAGAAGGAGTAGCCGATCGCCGAGCCGTCCAACGGGAAGCCGAAGCACAGCAGGAAGTTGAAGCCGCCCTGGCCCAACTGTCAGATATTGACCAGAGGGCTAAACAAGAGCAGCAGGTCGCTCAAGCTGCCATTCGAAATGCTGAGGCTCAGGTAGCTGCTGCTAAAGTTGCCAGCGTGCAGGCTAAGGCAGATTTAGCAGTAGCCCAAGAGGCCAGAGCCATCGCCCTTATGGAACAAGAAAGAGCCCGCTACGAAGCTACCCTGGTCAGGCGAGTGACTACTCTAGAACGAGCCGGAATAACGGCGGCTCAAACATTTCGGTTTCGTGAAACAGAGACTCTTTTAGCGGCTTTTAAGGCGACTAATGAGGTGAACACTTTTATTAGAACTGAGGGACTTGCTTATTTGGCCTACAACCCGCTACTGGCGTTGCAAACCAGCTTGAATCAAATTCGGGAAACTCGACTTACTGGTCATGAGGGCTATATCGGGCAAGTGGTGTTCAGCCCGGATGGGACGCAGATTGCCACGAGCGGGGTTGACGGCACGGCACGACTGTGGGACTTGGTAGGGAATCAGGTGGCGCTGATGGAAGGTCATCAGGGCTCCGTCGGGCAGGTAGTGTTCAGTCCGGATGGGACGCAGATTGCCACGAGCGGGGTTGACGGCACGGCACGACTGTGGGATTTAGCAGGGAATCAGGTGGCGCTGATGAAAGGCCATGAGGGCTATATCGGGCAAGTGGTGTTTAGTCCGGATGGGACGCAGATTGCCACGAGCGGGGACGACGGCACGGCACGGCTGTGGGACTTGTCGGGGAATCAGGTGGCGCTGATGAAAGGCCATGAGGGCTATATCGGGCAAGTGGTGTTCAGTCCGGATGGGACACAGATTGCCACGAGCGGGGACGACGGCACGGCACGATTGTGGGACTTGTCGGGGAATCAGGTGGCGCTGATGAAAGGCCATGAGGGCTATGTCGGGCAGGTGGTGTTTAGCCCGGATGGGACACAGATTGCCACGAGCGGGGACGACGGCACGGCACGGCTGTGGGACTTGCAAGGAAATGAAATTACCAGCATTGTTGGTGTTTCGTCAATTTCTTTAAGCCCCTTACAAGACTATATTGTTCTGGCAAACGGCAGTGGTTCTGTGAGGTTATTAACTTGGTCTGACATGAGAACATTCAGGAGTGACATACTGCTCACAGAAGCAAAAGAATTAACCAATGAATTCAATGTCTTTCCGAATAGAGGTACTTACTTCTCAACTCATACCTTTGAAGGAAAAAAAGACCAGGTCATCTCAGTATCTTTAAAGAGTGATGACTTCGATACGTATTTATATTTAGTCGATGCTGAAGGCAATGTTTTAACAAGTGATGACGATAGTGGATTCAATTCCAATTCGCTCCTTGTTTATTCATTGCCTGCTGATGGCTCTTACCAGATAGTAGCAACCACTTATGTTGAGGGTGCTATCGGTAGCTATGAAATTGCAATTAATATTGAAAACACCTCTACTGTTCTGACAGGTCATAAGGGCCCTGTCTGGCAGGTAGTATTCAGTCCGGATGAAACGCAGATCGCCACGAGTGGGGCCGACGGTACGGCACGGCTGTGGGACTTATCGGGGAATCAGATGGCGCTGATGAAAGGCCACCAGGGCTCTGTCGGGCAGGTGGTATTCAGCTCGGATGGAACGCAAATTGCCACGGGCGGGGCTGATGGCACGGCACGGCTATGGGACTTGTCGGGGAATCAAGTGGCGCTGATGGAAGGCCATCAGGGCTCTGTCGGGCAGGTGGTGTTCAGCTCGGATGGGACACAGATTGCCACGCATGGGGCTGATGGCACAGCACGGCTATGGGACTTGTCGGGGAATCAAGTGGCGCTGATGGAAGGCCATCAGGGCTCTGTCGAGCAGGTGGTGTTTAGTCCGGATGGGACGCAGATCGCCACGCGCGGGAACGATGGCACAGCACGGCTGTGGGACTTGTCGGGGAATCAAGTGGCGCTGATGGAAGGCCATCAGGGCTCCGTTGGGCAGCTGGTGTTTAGTCCGGATGGGACGCAGATCGCCACGCGCGGGGACGACGGCACGGCACGGCTGTGGGACTTGTCGGGGAATCAGGTGGCGCTGATGAAAGGCCATGAAGGCTATATCGGGCAAGTGGTGTTCAGTCCGGATGGCGCACAGATCGCCACAGGTGGGGCTGATGGTACGGCACGGCTGTGGGACTTATCGGGGAATCAGGTGGCGCTGATGGAAGGCCATCAGAGAGGTGTTTGGCAAGTGGTGTTCAGTCCGGATGGGACGCAGATTGTCACGAGTGGGGTCGACGGTACAGTACGGCTGTGGGACTTGTCGGGGAATCAGGTGGCGCTGATAGAAGGTCGTCAAGGAAGTGTCGGGCAGGTGGTGTTTAGTCCGGATGGGACGCAAATTGCCACGGGTGGGACCGACGGCACGGCACGACTGTGGGACTTGTCGGGGAATCAGGTGGCGCTGATGAAAGGCCATGAAGGCTATGTCGGGCAGGTAGTGTTCAGTGCAGATGGGATGCAGATCGCCACGGGTGGGACCGACGGCACGGCGCGGCTGTGGGACTTGTCGGGGAATCAGGTGGCGCTGATGAAAGGCCATGAGGGCTATGTCGGGCAGGTGGTGTTCAGCCCGGATGGGACACAGATTGCCACGAGCGGGGACGACGGCACGGCACGGCTGTGGGACTTATCAGGGACTCAGGTGGCGCTGATGGAAGGCCATCAGGGCTCTGTCGGGCAGGTAGTGTTCAGTCCGGATGGGACGCAGATTGCCACAAGCGGGGACGACGGTACCAGCCGCATCTGGGCCTCAAATGGCCAACAAATTGCTCAGTATGAAGGCTACAGCACCCTGCGCGATGACTGGCGGTACATTGCCGTTGCCTTGGAGGCTGATCGTTTACGGGACAAAGGCGTAGTTAAGCTTTGGCCTGTTTACACCCTCGATCGCATTGATGAGCTATTAGCCGCTGCCTGTCAGCGTCTGACCCCTTATCTAACTCATAACCCCGATATCAGCAACGAAGACCGTGCCCTATGTGGCATTCCACCCCGTGAGGATGAGTAATCACTTATCTTCCAAAATGCTCTACCGTCATCTGTGCCAGGGGCGGCATTTTAACGCAGGCAATGCCGTCAAAGAAGCCGAACTCGTTATGCGCGACTACTCCGAACGCATTTTGCTTAGCGTCGCCACCCGCTACGGCAAAGACAGCGACGAATACGAAATGGCTGGGGGTGTGCGAAAGAGCGATCGCAAGCGCCCTATCCGCAAACCCAAACTGGCTGCGTAACGCCAAAAGGACAGTTGAGCAGAGTCGTTCGTTTTGCGTCTCCCAAAGGGAAAAAGCTACTGTTCCTTAAAATTCAGCCCAGCAGCAAGGGTGAGAGAAGGTCAACTTCCCCCACCCTTGCTCATTAGATATAGCTAAAGCCGGTTAGGTTAGGACACGGCTTGCTTAAGGATTGACTCCATGGCAGCGCGCAAGCCATCGTCATGGGGAAGGAGCTTTCGAATTCGGCTTTTTAACCAACC
>NZ_JACJOF010000013.1 GCF_014695395.1 Nodosilinea sp. FACHB-131 | reverse complement strand
TGGCGCTGTGGTCCCACTCTGACCCATCCCGAACTCAGTCGTGAAACGCAGCTGCGGCGAAGATAGTGAGGGGGTTGCCCCTTGTCAAAATAGCTCGATGCCAGGTCCTTACTCTAACCCCTACCATCACTCCTCGGAGAAATGGTAGGGGTTTTTAATTGATACTATAGCTGGTGTCTCGAGAGCTATATTGAGGGTTGTTGCATTAATGAGTAAGCTCTTCTCCTTTGTTATCAATCTGTCAAATCCCAATGCAACCCATAATCTTGGTTATAAACTAGGGCAATTTTGTTCTAGAGGAACCATACTGTTGCTCTTTGGAGATTTAGGTAGTGGAAAGACAACGTTGATACAAGGGCTGGGAGCTGGCCTTGGGGTTGTGGAGCCAATCAGTAGTCCTACGTTTACCCTTATCAATGAGTACTTGGAAGGGCGTATTCCTCTCTATCATGTAGACCTATATCGTTTGGAAACGAGTCAAGTAGATGCGCTGGAATTGGATGAAGTTTATTGTGATGGGGGTGAAGCACTTTCTGGCGTGTTAGCGATTGAATGGGCGGAGCGTATACGTGAACCTCTTCAGTCAGCGATATCTCTCAGGCTTGAGCATGTCTCCACAGGTGGACGACAAGCTACGTTAATGGCTTACGGCGATGTTCAGGTGACTTTGTTGAGGAAGGTAGTTGGCGATGGCTTACTGGTTGATGAAGTCCGAACCTGATGTTTATAGCATTCAAGATTTGGAGCACGATCGCACTGAAATTTGGGACGGGGTACGCAACTATCAGGCTCGTAATTTTCTTAACAGTATGGCTTTAGGAGACAAGGCTTTTTTTTATCATTCAAACGTCAAAACCCCAGCCATTGTAGGCTTAATGGAAGTTGTAAAAACTAATGTAATTGATCCAAGCCAGTTCGACCCAACAAGTAATTATTATGATCCCAAATCCTCTAACGATAAACCACGCTGGCATACAGTAACAGTAGGTTATTTGGAAACGTTCAAAACTACTATCTCCTTGGAGGAACTTCGGAATACATTTTCTCCTGAAGAACTGTGGGTCGTGCGACCAGGAAATCGTTTGTCTGTGATGCCGGTCGATAATGTGGTGGCTGAAATGTTGTTACACAAAGTTAAGTCTGCCTGGTTCCGCGAGTTGGTTATCCCGAAGTGACTTTGTTTTATTCAAAATTTTAATTATGAATCTTCCTGAAGAGCCGGAACCGCCTGTGCAAATCAACATCGTGCCGATGATTGATGTAGTCTTTGCGGTGTTGGCGTTTTTTATTGTCTCTAGTTTGTTTTTGACTCGTAATCAGGGGCTGCCGGTGGTGCTGCCAGGGGCAGAAACAGCGGAAACTCAAGATCAACGCCAGGTTGTAGTGTCTTTGAA
The DNA here is from genome assembly GCF_014695395.1 of Nodosilinea sp. FACHB-131. Classification (GTDB taxonomy): domain Bacteria; phylum Cyanobacteriota; class Cyanobacteriia; order Phormidesmidales; family Phormidesmidaceae; genus Nodosilinea. The sequence goes on along the minus strand of NZ_JACJOF010000013.1, from coordinate 248,489 downwards.
TGCGGCTGGTGAGCTGTTTGTGGGGGAGCGTGCAGTAGCCGATGAGCAGCTTTTGGAGGCAGTCCAAACCTTGGGTACGCTGACAAACGGTGGCCTTGTGGTAATTCGAGCAGACCAGTCAGTTAGTCATGGGCAGGTTGTGGCGGTTATGGATCAGTTACGGACTTTACCTGGAGTGCAGTTAGCGATCGCAACTGAAGGCAACCAACCCTAGGGATCCAACCCAACACAGCAGTAGTTAACCCTCTTGGCACAGTATTGCAGAACATCTAAATTCAATAATTTGTGGATCGCAGTGAGCACCAAGCTTAAAATGATAGCCAGGAACTGAGGAAGTGAGCCTCGGGCTTTGAATTATGGTGCTACAACTCATGGCTCTGCCAGTGTGGTTGGTGTCGCTAGTGCAGACTGTGCTAGTGCCCTTCTGCTTTGTTGTGGCTTGGTTAATGGTAGGGCTCACCCTTTGGAATCTGGTGCTAACTGTACGAGATGGGGTAAGCCGAGCGACTGTGATGCACAAAATTCCTTGTGCGGATTGCCGCTACTTCACCAACGACCATCGTCTAAAGTGCCCTATACATCCTAAGACTGCGTTGTCAGAATCTGCCATTGACTGCCCCGACTTCGAGGATTCAGGGCTGGGGTAAAATCTACGAAGCTCAATAAAAAGCCAGCCCTGCCGGCGAGTAACCGAGTCTAGGGCTGACGGGGGTGAATAGATATGGCTATCCTGTAGTATGCCCGGAAGGTTGGCTGTTCTCTGGTTAATTAGCCTGCTGAAAAAGAATGGCTGGTTTTCTCTAAGATTAACCTTAGGCTGTTGGTGTAATTCGGGCAATCGCCTCTTTGACAAACGCTTTCACGATAGCATCACGCTGGTTGAGACGAAACTGCTGCTCGACAACCGCACTCATCCCGTCGTCTCCCCAGCTTTGATTGTGGCGAAAATACTCCACAAAGCTTTTGCCGGCAATGCGGGTTAGGTATGCACCGCTGGCTCCTTTGAGCGCACGCCCGGCGATCACGGTAGCTAAGTTGGTTTGCAATCCCAAAGCCAGCAGGTCTACAGTACCTTTAACCAGCCCTAGACCGGTTAGTGTTTTAGCTACTGATAAAGCCAAGGCTTTGCCTTCTTCTAGGCTGACCTCGCAGCCATAGATTTGACTTAGTTCAACAACCATCTGGGCATTGATGGCGGCTGTAGCTAAGAAATCAAGGCCAGGCAGAGGGGTGACCGCGATCGCCCCTGCTCCAAGCCACTGGTAACGGTCGATAACTGTCTCCGCTTGGATCTGCCGTTGGTCATTGATCATCTGCCGAGCCGTTTCTCCAAGCTGCTGAGTTTGTAGCAACAGGTTGTCAGCGATCAGGGTTTCGCCTTCTTGGCGAAGTAGGTCGGCGAGACGTGTCTGTAGGGGTGAGAGATTAGGCTGCATTTGCAGCCAACCACCGCCTACCTGAGGCAAAGGCTGAGGTAATGCCGCTACGGCAATGACATCATCGGGGTTGAGGGGTGGCACAATACGCGATCGCAGGCGATCTAGCAATGCTTCTAGGTCGGCTTCAACGTAGCGATCGGCCTTATTGAGCACTACCAATACCCGCTTGCCTATGTCCATCAGCATTTTCAATACAGCATATTCCGCCTGCCGCAGGTCATCGTCGATAACAAACACAATTAAATCAGCTTCGGTCGCAGTTCTACGAGCTTCTGTTTCCCGCTCTGTACCAGCGATGCCAACTTCTGCAATACCGGGCGTATCAATAATTTGAATGTTCCTAGGACTGTTGGGCATAGTCCAGGCATAGGCATGCTGAACTTGTGTTGTGCCCATAGCGGCGCCCACCTCACCGACGGATTGCCCTAAAAGCCCGTTGATTAGCGCTGTTTTCCCTGCTGACCCCACTCCAAAGACGGCAATGGTTAGAGCACGAGTGTTTAGATCCAACTGCAGATTCAACGCTTTTTGCTGTAGCGCTTGGCGGGCCACCTGGTCTTGAATTTGCTCAACTTGGCGCTGTACCGCGAGTAGGTTGACCGCGGCCGCCTCTTCAGCATGGCGAGGAGCTTGAAGATGGCGACGGCGGCGAGGACGTAAAAAAGGCCATAGTCGATAGATAACAGCCCCTAGCGATACTGAACCAAGGATTGCAATTACGCTCAGCGTTGCCCGAGCCAGCAGGGGTGATACCAGTGCCAACAAGTTGTAAAGGCGCAGCAAGGAGTCAGCTAGCAACAGCAATGCGCCTAAGCCAACCAGTAGCCCTAGCGGAAAAAGTACCCATTGCCACCGTCCCATAGCTATCCTGTTCAACCAACGGCAGTGGATGAAGAATAGCGTAAAACCACGGTTTAAAGCTTCCTATGGTAAAGCCGTTAAAATAGCGGCCTAACCATGCAATTGATACAACTCTGCACAGAACTACCTCAACCATAGATTGAGGTTTGAAAGTACTGGTTTAGAGAGGATTATGGGAGAACCGATCGCTGCGATTGGAGCGATTGTCACCACTATTGTCAGTGCGGGGGCGGGCCTTGTTGACGCGCAATTCGCGACCCAGCCACTCGGCTCCATCCAGCTCGGAGATCGCCTGGTCTTCTTTGGCTTCATCAGCCATGTCGACAAATGCAAAGCCACGCTTGCGACCGGTTTCGCGATCGATAGGTAGGCTAATACGGGTGACCTCACCGTATTCGGCGAAAATACTTTTGATGTCGTCCTCAGAAGCCTGAAAGGACAAGTTCCCAATGTAGATAGTCACGAGTCTCTCCGAACCAAAATGCCAAGGTGTTAGGTATTGCACCAGCAGGCTAGGAAGCTAGAAGCTTTATCCTAGAGCTCTTAGGGGCAATATTTGCTGCCATAATAGCCGATTAGTTTTTTGATAGCAGTAGCCCACCTCACACCTAGACGGTTTCCTACAACTCGACCCTAGAGCAATTTTTACTGCTCTAGGGTCGAGTACCACGGCTTTACCGGGAATCACTGTCTTTTGTCTACATCTGGTTCACAACCTGCAGGACGCTGAACCAGATTCAATACTATAGGGTGACTAAACAGCGCTATGGCAGATAGAGCTTGGCAAAGCTTTAACCAACCTGCTGGTCGCCAGGCGTTAAGCTGTGGCGGACAAAGTCTGCTGTCTCTAAGCAAAAATTCTTGGTTCCTCGAACAACATGTAAAGCTGAAGACACACCAGGAATGCGGTCTAATTTGCCTGGGTTGAGGTTGCTTACACTGCTTAGAGGCCAACCCAAATTCGGTGTAGCAGCTAAGGTAATTAGGTCTGGGTTGCGGTAGCGAATTTCATTCATGTACCCATCAAAATACATGGGGCCACAGTCTGGGTGATTCACAGGGCGATCGAAGGATGCTTCCATGAACTCGACAAGTTTAGGAATGGCCCGACCTTGGCAAGTCCAAAAATGGGTTTCACGAATGTTTTGTCGAACCCTAATTTGGGAGAAAAAGCGATCGGGCGTAGGGCTGAGAGTTGTCTTTTTGCCGTTGGCCATATCGTTGGAGTAAGGCTGACAGCCAAAGTAGGCAAAATCCCAGCGGCGATCGATGAGTTCATCTAAAATTGCCGACTCTTGGCGGATTAAGCGTTGGCTAAGCACGCAGTCTTCTTGAAAGAGCAGGAGACGTTCAACGTTGTCATCAGCAGCTTTACGAAGCAGCTCATAGTTGCTCATGACGCAGCCTCTCACACTAGCTTTGGGAAATTGTCCCGCGTCATCGAACTTCAAACCCTGAAACCATTGCACTTTGTCTTCTATGCCCAAGCGTTTGACCTGGCGTTGAATACTTCTAAACCGTCGTTTTCGCTCCGGCAGATAAACGATCGCAATGCGGTCAAAATAATCAATAAACTTCATGGGCTTATTCCAATGAGACAACACAAATAGACAGCGATGATACCTTTGCGGTAATCATCTAGGTTTCATCAAAAACAAGGATGGCTAAGGCCGTGTGCTCACTTCTAAAACCATGAGTGTATTCATCAAACCGACGAATAGCATAGTTAAGGCAATACTACAGCTAAAATCAGGAGGAATATACCTACCTTTGGGATGAAACCTTAGGTTCCTTAAAGCGATTTTTTAGACCCCTCTAAATATGTCTTCTCAGCCTAAAGTTTGCTTAGAAAGAAACTAAGCACGACTAACCCCTCAGAAGAACTAAAATCTAAAAAAGTCCTAAGCGACTGAAAAAAACATAGAAGCTTAGGGCGTTGGCATAGAGATATAAAAGATTAAACCGCTCAGAATAGCAACGATTAGGAACAAACAACTTGCTACTGAAACTACTATAGATAGAGAACTCTCACGTCTAATAGACATGTAAAAAGTGGTGCCTTAATTAACCGCTGCTTAAATGCAATAGCGAACCCAAAGCCCAATAGAGCTACGGCTTTTTTAAGATTTATCTGGTTTACTGTGTTTTAGCACAGAGAACATGGCTGATTAAGTATTTCTAAGCACAAGAGCCGCTTGAAATGTCAGTAATTTTAGTAATTTCAGGTTAAGTCACTGGTTTGTGGCGTATCGCGTGTGTGCTTGAGGTTAAGACGGGCTTAGGAACGGTTTGTTCCGGTCGGTTTATGCCTGTGGTTAATACATCAATAGATGAACAGATAACAATAAACCCCACGACCTTGATGATGATTGCTCTCATCATCAAGGTCGTGGGGTTGTCGCCTATGCGGGTAGAGTTGCCTAGGCCTCTTGTCTAAGTACCCAGTGAACCAGGGTGCGCACCCCAAATCCCGTGCCGCCGGGATTGTTATAACCACTTTCTTTCTCGGTCCAGACGGGACCGGCTACGTCGAGGTGAACCCAGGGAGTAGAGGTGACAAACTGCTTTAGGAAGAGAGCAGCTGTGATCGAGCCGCCAGGGCGAGGACCGGTGTTTTTCATGTCGGCCACAATTGACTTGAGCCCGTCGAAGTATTTTTCTTCCATGGGTAGACGCCAGAACTTTTCGCCAGCGGCTTCGGCGGCAGCGGCGATCGCCCCTGCTAGCTCCTCGTTTTCGCTAAACAGTCCGGCAATATCGTCGCCTAGGGCAATGATGCAGGCTCCGGTGAGGGTGGCCAGGTCAACGATCGCATCAACGCCCAGCTTTTCGGCAAACACCAGGGCATCGGCTAGGGTGAGACGGCCCTCAGCGTCGGTGTTGTTGACTTCAATGGTTTTGCCGTTGGAGGCGGTGAGAATGTCGCCGGGGCGCATCGCTCGACCGCTGATCATGTTTTCAGCGGCGGCGCTAATGAAGTGGACTTCGGTATTGGGCTTGAGCTGAGCGATCGCCTTGGCGGCTCCGAGCATAGCGGCGGCGCCGCCCATGTCGATTTTCATCATTTCGATGCCGCTGCCCGCACCCTTGATGTTGAGACCGCCGGAGTCGAAGGTGAGCCCCTTGCCGATAATGGCCAGCTTGCGAGCGGGTGTACCGGCAGGCTTATAGGTAAGGTGAATAAACTTGGCCGGTAGGTCGGAGGCCTTGGCTACTCCCAGATAGGCACCCATGCCCAGCGCTTCGCAGTCGGCTTGCTCTAGAATCTCTAGCTCTAGGCCATGAGCCGTGGCGATGTCCTGGGCGGTTTGGGCTAGGGCTTCTGGGGTAACAACGTTAGCCGGGGCCGACACCAGTTCACGGGCCAAAATAACGCCATCGCAGATCGCTTGGGCCGTTTGAAGACTGCTCTCTTGCCCGGCTAAATCGAGCAGGTGAATATGTTCGACGGGGGCTTTACCGTTCTTTTTGCCGTTTTTATCCTCCGACTTGAAACGGTTATCTTGGTGAAGGGCTAGGCTGACGCCTTCGGCTAGGACCTGGGTGGTGAGGGCCGGATCGTTCTGCACTAGGGGCATGCTCAGGCCGAGGGAGGCCGATTTTTCTTTTTTGGCGAGGCGGGCGGCGGTGGCGGCGGCGCGGCGCAACGTGTCGGCCGTCATGGCACTGCTAGCCCCTAGACCAACTAGCCCTAGCTTGCGGAATCTGGCCCCACTGCCCACGCGGGTGATGGCGGTGGCCCCGTCTTTGCCGGTGAATTCAACATCGTCGATCAGGTCTTGCAGCAGGCCAGAGACACGGCTGTTGAGCTCGGCCAGGGTGCCGCTAAGGGGCAGGGCGTCTTCGCTGAGGCCAATGATGAGGGCATCGCCAGACCAGTCTAGAAGGGGGGTGTTAGAGGCGTGAAATTCCATTCAACCTTGGGGCTAGTATGCTCTGTTTACTATAAACCTTAGGCAGCCTCTGGCGGGGACGGGGCGGATGAAGTCATCGATCCTGGATTGGCTAGGTAAGATATAACGGCATGGGTCAGCTAGGGAGAAATTTTACTTCGGCTTCCCCACTGCGCCACGGGATAACTTTTCGACTACAACCCTTATCTAGAGTGCATGGGCGTGCCATGGTGAAACGGTTAAAGGCGAAGCTGCCCCTGGTGGCGATCGCGGGGCTTGGTGCCCTGTCTTTAGGAATGGCTGCTGCCCTAGTGAATACGGTGTCGTCACCGGGCGACTCCACCACAATTTTGGAAGAATCGCTGCTGCCGGGCCTGGGGCGATCGCCGGCGTTGGATGCCGATGACCCCGTGCTGACGCTCGCTCTACAGTCCGCAGACCAGCGCCAAGCAGCGCTAGTGGCCTTGACCGATGGCGGCGAGTCGCTCACCCAGAGCCGCGCCCGCTATCTGCTGGCGCTGGATTTAATCGCCCAAGATCGCGGCGGCAGCGCGATTCCTCTGCTGGAGGGGCTGGAGGCGGAGTACCCGGCGATGGCCCCCTACGTAGCGCTGGCGCTGGCCCAGGCTCAGCGGGCGGCGGGGCAGACCGAGGCGGCTCAGCAAACTCAACAGCGCCTGTTGAAAGAGTATGAGACTAATGGCGCGATCGCCCCGCTGCTTTTCGAGCTGGGCCAGCAAGACTCGGCCTATTGGGACCGTTTGGTGCAGCAGTTCCCCAACCACCCCAAGGCGGTGGAGGTGGCCCACCAGCGGCTGACCGCCGACCCCAACCGGGCAGATACCCTGCCGCTGCTGATGATTATGGCGCGAGCTGGGCTGCACCATCCCAACGCCGGGGCGGCTCTGCTGCGGCTCAAGACAGAATTTGCCAGCCAGCTCAGCCCGGAAGATTGGCAAACCGTGGGCTTTGGCTTTTGGCGGATCGACAGCTACGGCGATGCGGCGGTAGCTTATGCCCAGGCCCCGCCGTCGCCCCGCAACCTGTACCGAGCGGCACGGGGAGCCCAGGTGAGCGGTAAGCGCGATCGCGCGATCGCCCTTTACAACCGGCTCGATCAGCAGTTCCCCGACGCGTCTGAAACCGCCACCGGGCTCATGCGCCTGGCCCAGAGTGTGCCTGACGAAGCAGCGCTCGGGGTGCTTGACCAGGTGGTCAACCGCTTCCCGGATCGGGCGGCGGCGGCACTTCTGGAGCGGGCCAAAATTCTCGACAAGTTAAACAGTGCTGAATCGGCCCAGGCCACCCGCGAGCTGATCTTAAAAGAGTACAGAGACTCCGATGCGGCGGCCGACATTCGCCTGCAAAATGCCCGTAATGCCGCCGAGCAGGGTGACCTGACTATGGCTCTCAGCTGGGGTAGCGACGTGCTCAAATACAGCCCCGATAGCGACTTGGCTGCCGATGCCGGGTACTGGGTGGGTAAGTGGGGCCACCAGCTGGGCCAGAGTGATGTTGCCCAGAGTGCCCTAGAAAGCGTGATTGCCCAACATCCCGAGTCATACTACGCCTGGCGGGCGGCGGTGGCCTTAGGCTGGAATGTGGGGGACTTTCAGTCGGTGCGATCGCAGACCCCAGCGGTGGCTCCGCCCGCTCACCGTACGCCATTACCCACGGGCTCTGACACCCTGCAAGAGCTTTACCTGCTAGGGCAAGACCAGCGGGCCTGGGAGCAGTGGCAGATGGAGTTCGCCAACTACCAAGACCCAACGCCGGAAGAACAGTTTGTCGATGGGCTAATGCGGTTGGGGACGAACGACAACATCAACGGCATTTACCAGGTATCGAGCCTCAGCCTGGCCGAAGATCCCAAGGACATCGAGGTGGTTCACGAGCTCAAGCAGCGCCCCGACTTTTGGCATGGCGTCTATCCGATGCCCTACAAAGGTTTAATTACCACCTGGGCGGCAGAGCGCCAGCTTAACCCTCTGCTAGTAGCGGCGCTAATGCGCCAAGAGTCACGCTTTGAGGCCAAAATTCGCTCGGGAGTTGGGGCGGCGGGCCTGATGCAGGTGATGCCTGCCACCGCTGAGTGGATCAAGGGCCAAGCGGGGTTAGCGAGTTATGACCTCAACAGCCCTGAAGACAACGTCAAGCTGGGCACCTGGTACCTTGACTACACCCACTCTGAGTACGACAACCACTCACTGTTTGCGGTGGCCAGCTACAACGCCGGACCGGGCGCTGTAGCCAGTTGGATCAACAAAGGTGGCTTTATTGATGCCGACGACTTTGCCGAAAAAATTCCGTACCCTGAAACGAAGGGCTATGTGCAATCGGTGTTTGGCGGCTACTGGAACTATCTACGGCTGTACGATCCGGCGATCGCCGCACAAGTCGAAACCCTGCAAAAGCGCCATCGCGGTTTTAGGGGCTAGGTCTGAACGCTAGGGCAGGTTTGATAGGTTTGCGCATGGTGAAGTCACGGGCTAAGTCTGTCGGTCTAGGGTTTGTCCTGGGTCTGTTAAGCGCTATGCTTCCCGCTGCCGAGACCTTAGCGGCTCTGTGCCCGGCACAGCTGACAACTCAGCTGGACAGCGCCTTTAGCCAATCTCCCCTAGACAAAGCCTACACGGGCATGGTGCTGCAAACCCAGGGGCAAAATCGCCGTACGCTCTACAACCGCAACGGCGATCGCCTCTTCACGCCAGCATCCAATATCAAACTGCTGACCACAGCGGCGGCGGCTCACCAGCTGGGGGGCTACTACCGCCTGCGCACCTCCGTCTATGGCACTCCTGACGCGGGGGGAAGCACCGCGCTGCGGGTGGTAGGACGGGGTGATCCCAGTCTGACAACGGCGCAGATCGATAATCTGGTTCAGCAATTGACTCAGTCTGGGGTAACCCAGGTCAGCCGCCTCACCATTGACGATTCGTATTTTCCAGGGTTTGCCACTAATCCGACCTGGGAGTGGGAAGATGCTCAGTTTGCCTACGCGGCTCCGGTCAACAGCCTGATTCTCAACCGCAATGCGATCGCATTGCAGATAGCTCCCACCCAGGCGGGCAGTCCGCTAAGCGCGGTGTGGCCTCAACCGCTGCCCGCTGGCCCGCTACCCCTAGTGAACGATGGGGTGACCGTGGCCGCTGGGGCAACTCCCACCTCCCTGGCTGTCTGGCGCACGGGGGATTCGCCCACAGTTCGGCTGACGGGGCAGCTGGCTCAGGGAAGCAGTGCCCAGACCCTGAATCTGGCGGTACTAAACCCCGCCCAGCAGTTTGCGGCGGCGATGGAGCAGGCTCTCCGGCGGCAGTCGGTGGCGGTGGGGCAAACGGTGATTGTGCAAACCCCAGCCCCGATCGCAGAGCCAGAGTTGGCGGCGATCGAGTCTCCCTCTGTCCGGGAGCTCATGGTCTTGGCCAACCGCGATAGCGATAACCTCTATGCTGAGGCCCTGTTCAAAACTATGGGAGTAACGGCGGGGGGGAATATCACCGAAGGGGACGATGTTGAGGAGGCCAGCCAAGCGGGGGGCGAGGCGGTCAAGGCGGCCTTGGCAGAAATCGGGGTGGATGCGTCAGCTCTGCGGCTGGCGGACGGCTCTGGGCTATCGCGGCACAATCTAGTGTCGCCGATCGCCTTGGTAGAGACCCTCCAGGTAATGACCACCCATCCTCAAGGGGCTGTGTTTCGGGATTCGCTAGCGATCGCAGGCCAGAGCGGTACCCTGAGCAATCGGCTGCGAGGCACAGCGCTAGAGAGGCGCTTGCAGGGCAAATCGGGGGCGCTGACCGGTAATGTAGCGCTGTCAGGCTATGTGCAACCGCCCAACTACGAGCCTCTGGTGTTTAGCCTAATGATTAACCATTCAAACCAGCCCGCCACTGTGCTGCGAGAGAAAATCGACCAACTGCTGCTGCTGGTGGCGCAGCTTAGATCAGACTGTTAGTCCATGGCAGCAGCCGGTTGAGCGATCGCCAGGGGAACGGTAGCTGGCACTTTGGATCCTATGCCTTAGTGGGGATAGCAGGGGCTAAAGATTGGTGTGAAAATATTTATTTGATGTGAGTAATGGCGCTTGTGGATTGGCCTGCACAGGCTGACAAGAGCTTTCGTCTATACTCATTTGCAAACCTTTCATTCCCAATTTTCATTCAAAAACCGATTGAGCGATCGCGAGGGTAGTCAGGATGGTGACGGCGAACGAGGCGGCTATGGCTACAGAACCGGTGCGCTTGCAGGCTGGGCCCAGCTTTCAGCAATTGCAGCAGACGCTGCGCGATCGCTGGTGTTCAACTGATGAATTTGACACCCAGGAGCGGCATGTGGTGGTGGTGCCCTCACTCAGCCTCGATCAGGAGGAGCTGCAAAAAATTGAGGGGGTGAACCACTACGAAGAGCGGCTGCTGTTTTCGCTGATTCGGCTGCGCAACCCCAACACGCACCTGGTCTATGTCACCTCGCAACCGCTGCACCCCAGCATTGTCGATTACTATCTAGAGCTGCTGCCAGGCATTCCCAGTTCCCATGCGCGCGATCGCCTCACCCTGCTGTCGGCCTACGACAGCTCGGGCAAGCCCCTTAGCCAAAAGCTGCTAGAGCGCCCCCGCCTGCTCAACCGCATTCGTAAGGCGATCAATCCCGATCGCGCCTACATGACCTGCTACAACTCCACCGCCTGGGAGCGTGACCTGTCCCTGGCACTGGGACTGCCCCTGTTGGCCCTCGACCCCGATCTCCTGCACTGGGGCACCAAGAGCGGCAGCCGCGAGATTTTTAGGCGCTGCAACATTCCCCACCCCATTGGCAGTGAGCTGGTGTTCGACGAAGCCTCTCTAGCCCAAGTCACCGCCGAGGTGTGGGAGCAAGACCCCAACCTCAAGCGCATGGTGATCAAGCTCAACGAGGGCTTCTCGGGGGAAGGTAACGCAATTTTAGATCTGCGAGCATTGTCGGCCGTGGCTCCGGGAAGTGCAGGACATGGCGATCGCGTTCGGGCTTTAACCGAAGCCTTCCACACCCTGAGCTTTCAGAGTGATATCGAAACCTGGGAGCACTTTTCGGCCAAAATTCCGGTGCTGGGGGCGATCGCCGAAGCCTTTGTCGAAGGCGACCACAAAGAATCCCCCAGCGTGCAGGGCCGCATCACCCCCCTAGGCGAGGTCGAAATTCTCTCCACCCACGACCAAGAACTGGGCGGTCCCGATGGGCAAATCTTTCTTGGCTGCTCCTTCCCGGCTCGGCCTGACTATCGCCTTGAGATTCAGGAGATGGGCCAGCGCGTTGGTGAAGAACTGGCCCGCCAGGGTGCCCTAGAGCGCTACGGCGTCGACTTTATTGCCGTCGCCAAGGGTGACCCCAAAGCCCCCCAGTGGGATCTCCAGGCGATTGAGATCAACCTGCGCAAAGGCGGCACTACCCACCCCCTCATGGCGATGAAAATGCTGACTGAGGGTCGCTTTCACCCAGCTGACGGACTGTTTTACACCAAGCAAGAGCAGGTGCGCTACTACCGCGCCTCCGACAACTTGCAAAAACCCCAATACCGAGGTCTGCTGCCCAGCGATCTGATGGATATCATCGTCGCCAAGCAGCTACACTTCAACTCCATTAGCGGGGTGGGGGCGACCTTCCACCTCATGGGCTGTCTGTCGGAGTATGGCAAGGTAGGCCTCACCTGCATTGGCACCAGCCCCAACCACGCCCGCGAGATCTACGATCAGGTGGTAGCTGCCCTAGATGAATCTACAGCGTGACCAATTTTGTCAAGAGCTTGAGTCCGCTGCTACTTCGTAATGGACCGCACTGTTGATAAAACATGGGGTTCAATATCTCCGTCGTGATCTAAATTATGCAATCAGTTTAGATTGGATGCCAAAGGGTGATAGTGGCATCTAAGGGAAGGGTTTGGTCTGTGTTTGATGCCTTTGAGCTTGTATCGATATAAGTGCGCCATACCCTCTACAAGAAGCTTCTTGCCTTTAAATATTCTTAATATTATCAGTTGCATACCGAACAATCGGTCGTAGCTGTAGGAGTTTGTCCTGATCAACTGGGTACTCTAGGATTTGTCAGCAAGCTTATTGGATTAACACCCTCATTCATCAAAACATAAAGTTTTTGAAGGTCTGCTTCTGTTAGCTTATCGCGATTGTTCAGAGCTTAGAACAGTTTAGTGTGGCTGGGTGCAACGACAAAGTTTTCATAAGGATTCTTTAACTCAATCAGCATGTTGTCCAACAGTGGCATAACCTGCAACTTTAATTTTCATTAGGAACCGTTAAAACGCGGTAAGGAGAAAATGCAACCATGGCAAAAATTCTAGTCATTGAAGATACCCAGGATCTTCGAGAAGGCATTGTCCAGTCTTTAAGCTGCCTCGGTTTCGAAGCAATTGGAGCGGAGAATGGTGAGACTGGAATTCAACTGGCAAAAATGCATTTTCCAGACCTAATCGTGTGTGACATTATGATGCCAGAGATAGATGGCTATCAGGTCTATACAATCTTGCATCAAGATCCAGAAATGATGGTCATTCCATTCATTTTCTTGTCGGCCAAGGCTGATAGATTAGATATTCGTAAAGGAATGAATTTGGGTGCGGATGACTATCTTGCTAAGCCGTTCACAACGGCTGAATTGGCAGAGGCAATTACCAGTCGGCTACACAAAAAGAATGCAATTGTTGATCCTTACATTGCAGAGATGAAGCATGCAACTGAGCAAATTAGCACCTTAGCGTATCAGGATGCACTAACTAAGCTGCCCAACCGTATTCTGCTATATCAAAAATTTCAGCAAGCTCTATCAATAGCAAAACGTCGTCAACAAATGATGGCGATTTTGTGTATAAACTTACACCAGTTTAAATCTGTCAACAATGCGTTTGGTTACTCAACGGGAGATTTGCTGCTTCAAGCTGTAGCTGAACGACTGCTCGAAAATGCAGGCCAAGAAAATGTAGTAGCTCGAATCAATGCTGATGTATTTAGCATGATTTTAGTTAACGCTTTAGATAGGAAAACCGTTGAGGATCAGGTCAAGGCCATTTTGAGTAGTCTTGCAAACCCATACTGGCTTAACGATCATAAAATTTCGGTGCAGGCCAATATTGGTATTGCTCTTTATCCTGACGATCAGAGCGACTTTGGTAAATTGTTAAGCCATGCCGAAATGGCTATGGGTTTTGCTAAGCAGTCTCGAAAAGACAGCTATCATTTCTATGAGGTGGAAATGGGAGCTAAGACGGAGCAAAACAGTTTAATAGAAAAGGGCTTGAATATTGCCCTGGAGCATTCTGAATTTCAGATACTCTACCAGCCTAAAATTAATTTGATTACTGGCCGCATCATGGGGGCCGAAGCCTTATTGCGATGGCATCATCCTGAGTTAGGGTTAGTTGACCCAAACGTATTTATTCCGATCGCAGAAAAAACAGGCCACATTATTGAAATTGGTAATTGGGTTTTAGAATCCGTTTGTGCTCAGACTAAGAGATGGCAGGATCTTCACCCAGTTCCCCTTAAAGTCTCTGTAAATCTATCAGCGTTTCAATTAAGGCAAGAAGGTCTGGTACAAACTATTACCCAGATCTTAAGTCAAACCCAGCTCGACCCAAATTGCTTGGAACTAGAGCTTACTGAAACCAGCTTAATGGATGACATAGAAGCTGCGATCGCTCTCTTGGGAGAGCTGAAGGCTGTAGGAATTAAGATCTCTCTTGATGATTTTGGTACGGGTTACTCATCCTTAAACTACCTCAAGCGTCTGCCGCTTGATATTTTGAAAATCGATCGCTCTTTTATTAACGATATTTTTCATGCGCCCCAAAATGCCACGATTGTTACAACGATAATTGCGATGGCTCGGGGCTTAAAATTACGAGTTATTGCTGAAGGAGTGGAGACTCAAGAACAGTTTAACTTTTTACGGGAGCAGGGTTGTCAAGCAATTCAGGGTTACTTATTCAGCCCAGCTGTTTCTGCAGAACAGTTTGAAGCTTTCCTATCTGAAGATAAACGTTTATAGCAGGCTGAGACATCCTTGATATGTTCATTTTGGCTTGTAATTTAAGACAAGAAACAGAATTAAATGAGAATTGCCCCTCTTCCAGCTAACGAAGCAGAAAGACTAGAAGTTTTACGTAGTCTGAGTATTCTCGATACTGCTTCTGAAGATATCTTTGATGACTTAACTCGCCTGGCTTCCCAAATTTGCAATACTCCGATCGCTCTGGTTAGCTTAATTGACGCCGATCGCCAGTGGTTCAAATCTAATATTGGACTATCGGTGCCTGAAACGCCTCGTGATATAGCCTTTTGCTCCCATGCCATTCTGCAACCAGCCGTATTTTTAGTGCCAGATACATCCATTGATGAACGATTTTCTGATAACCCTTTAGTTACCAGTGATCCACATATTCGATTTTATGCGGGTGCTCCATTAATCACTTCTGAAGGTGCTGCGATCGGTACCCTTTGCGTTTTGGATCAGGAGCCACGAAGGTTGAGTGCTGAGCAGACCGAGAGTTTGAAAATTATTAGCCGTCAAGTTGCAAGACAAATTGAACAACGACGTGATTTAGCAAGCCTAGCTCAAATTAGCTTAGATGTACATCAGATTGGAGAAAAGTTACGCCTTAGCCAAGAACGATTTGAACTGGCAACTCTTGGCTCTAGCGGGGGAATATGGGATTGGGATATGAAGACCAATGAGGTCTTCTTTTCACCTCGCTGGAAGAGCATCTTGGGTTACGCAGATCATGAAATTCCCAATCGCTTGGAAGAATGGATTGAGCGATTGCATCCTGAAGATGTTCAGCGAGCACAAAGTGCCCTGGCCGCTTATCTAAAGCGCGAGATTCCGACCTATGATCTAGAGTATCGCCTTAGACATAAAGACGGAACTTACCGCTGGGTTTTATCCCGCTCAGTTGCTCTTTGGGATGACCAGAGCAAACCTTATCGGATGGCCGGTTCCCATATTGATATTACAGACCGTAAACAGGCAGAGGAGATTGTTGAAAAAGCGCTGCAAAAAGAACGAGAACTGAGTGAACTAAAAACTCGCTTCATCTCCATGGCATCCCACGAATTTCGTACCCCTTTGACTAGTATTGTTCTCTACGCTGAACTTTTAAAGAACTACAGCCATACATGGGATAAAAAGGAAAAGGACGAAGCTTTTCAGCGGATCCAGGACGCGGTTCAAACTATGACCGAACTCATGGATGGAGTTTTAGCAGTTGGTCAGGTAGAGGAAGCTAAGCAAGCCTTCAAACCTACTTTGCTTGATTTTTCGTATTTAATTCAAGATGTAATTGACCAAATAAAGCTTATTTCTCAAACTCGGTGCAACATCTTTTTTGATGCTTATCCAGAAAATATTAACGTTGTTTTAGACGAAATGATCGTTCGGCAAATTCTGACTAACTTAGTCTTTAATGCCGTCAAGTATTCTCTCGATGGAAGGGACGTAAGAGTTTCATGCCGTTATCAAGAAAGTAACCTAATTCTGCAAGTTCAGGATCAGGGCATTGGTATTCCTGAGGAGAACCAAGAAAACATATTTGAGCCTTTTTATCGGGCAAAGAATGTTGACTGTATTGCGGGAACTGGATTGGGCCTAGCAATTGTGAAGCAGGGAGTTCAGGCTCATCACGGCACCATTTCTTTGGAGAGCGAAATCGGTAAGGGGACAACATTTACTATCACATTGCCCTGCGATACTGAGAAGCTACAGTAAGCTGATGTTCACGACAGGCAAAATTCATGTACTGTCGTGATCAATTTGAGCTGCATCAACAGACTATCCTGCTAATGCAGCTCAAACTAATATTCAGTAGCTAACGCTTGGCCCTTTGTCCGCATAGAGTATCTAGGTTTTCAAAGGGGTAATGCTTTACCGCCTCACTGGGCTGAGGTGCAGTTGGGCCCACAGTACGTTTGGCTTTTGCCATACCCGGCCTACCCGTGCAGCTAAGCCTTTTCTACAACTGCCCCTCACTGACGATCGCCCGCATGCCCTCTAGCGTTGCCGGAATGCTGCGGGGGTCCATAAACATCACCTTGCTGCTGTCGCTGCTGCCGATTTTCAGCCCCATCTCCATATAGTGCTGGGCAATGATGAATTGCAGTGCTTCACGAGTGCCAGGGTCGATGGCAAGGGTTTTGGCGATCACCTGCATGGCCTCGGCTGTGCCTTTGGCCTGAAGCAACTGCTCTTGGCGCAGAGCCTCGGCCCGCAACACGATGGTTTTTTGCTGTGCTTCGGCATCTAAAAGGGCGGCTTTTTGGCGAGCTTCGGCATCTAATACTGACGACTCGGCTCGACCTTTGGCCGAGTTGACTGCCGCTTCGCGCTCTCCTTCAGAGGTCAGCACAGCGGCCCGCTTTTTGCGCTCGGCCGCCATTTGTAGCTCCATCGATTCCTGCACCGCTTTAGAGGGCACGATGTCGCGCAGTTCGACCCGTGTTACTTTTACGCCCCAGGGGTCAGTGGAAATATCCAGCTCGCGCAGCAAAATTTCGTTGATTTCAGAGCGGGCGGTGAAGGTTTGATCGAGCTCGAGCTGGCCCATTTCAGCACGAATTTGGGTGAGCACCAGGTTGACCATCGCCGATTGCAGGTTTTCGACCTTGTAGTAGGCCTTCTCCATATCGACAATGCGCCAGTACACCACCGCATCTACCGTGATTGAAACGTTGTCGCGGGTAATGCACTGCTGAGGCGGAATATCGAGCACACGTTCGCGAATAGTTTGCCTAAACACCACCTTGTCGAGAAAGGGAATTAGAAAATTGAGGCCGGGGGTGAGCTTTTTGCCGTTGTATTTGCCCAAGGTTTCGACTAGGGCCTCGTCGCTTTGGTTGATGATTTTGACGGAGCTAGCGGCGATCGACCCGCCAAAAATCAGCACAATCAGAAAACTAAAAAAGCCGCCCATAGACGTAATTCCTCAAATGATTTGCGGTAGTGATTGGTAACCCTGTGGGGCTCGCCCACCTAAGCTCTCAGCGCGCTTTCCGGGATGACATAGAGAGTATTGCCCTTACGCCTAACCACTACCACTGGCTGATCAGCCCCAATAGTGATGGTCTCGTCGTCGCAGCGAGCTTGCCAGGAGTTGCCCTCGTAGATGACCCGTCCGGTTTGGCCGGGGGCAATAGCGGTTAATGTTCGGGCTTCGGTCGACTCTTGCAGACTGTAGGGGGTGCGCTTGGGCACAAACCGCAGCAGCAGGAAGATCAGCACGAGAGACAGCGCCACCCAAGCCACAATTTGAAAGCTAAAGGAGGGCACCCCCAGGGCCACAAAGGCCACGATAAAAGCGCTCAAACCCAGGGTGGACTCCACAAAGCCCGTGGGCAAAAATAACTCCATGAGGCAGAAGACGGCCCCCAGAATGGCCCAAAACAGAGGGTAGTTCATAGCAGCTCACAAGAAAAGTCAAGCCTAAAAGAAACGGGCCCAACTCAGGCCCCCGCCGAGATTGCTGATCCACGAAACCCAACCCAGGTTACCCTTCTGAATGTCTCGCTATCCTCTAGGATTAATCTATCTTTAGCCTCAGGCCTTTTGGGGGCTTAATTACGTTGTTTTAATAGATTAGATCTTTGCCTCTACCGCGTGCCTGTACCCGCCCGTAAACGCTATGAACCGTGTTGAGCGCCGTCCCTCCCGCTATAAACCTTACCTCTGGGTGATCGGCACTGATATTGAGACCCTGCCGGTCGATGAGCTAGTGGGTCAGCGCTATCGGATAGTGGGCCCGCGCATTTGGCTCGACACCCAGCCTGACCAGCGGCCCAGTGCTCCCGATACCTTTCCTGGGGAGGCGCTGCCTTACCTCAAGGCGCACCCCCATCGGCTGCATGTGCCGGGACTATATGGCGTGCTAGAGCGGACTGGAGCACCGCCGATTTTGCTGTTGGAGAATGCTCCGATTCATTTTCAGGCGGGGGAGCTATTGCCGGAACTGGCGGGCGGGCTGTTTAGCGCTTCACCCCTGCGCCAGGCCAACTGGCTGTGGCAGCTTTGGGAACTGTGGGGAACGTTGGGCAACCTGGGCTTGGCGAGGAGCTTATTCGTGCCTGGTAATCTGCGGGTAGATGGCTGGCGGCTGCGGCTGGTGGAGCTGCAATCTGACGGGGACCCGACAACTCTGGCGGATTTAGTGGAGCTGTGGCGATCGCTTCTGTCTCCCCTGCATCTGTCTGTGTCAGAGCCGCTGCGATCGCTGATCAACCGCATTGACGCCGATGCCGTCGACCCCGACACCGTAGCGCTTGAACTCAACCAAATTCTGCTGCGCCAGGCGGCTCTGGTGCCCACCCGGATTGCCCTATCTGGAGCTACGGCTCAGGGGCCAACGCAGCCCCGCAACGAAGATGCCTGCTGGCCCCTGGGCACCCAGAGCGAAGCTGCCCCCATGCAAGTAGCGATGGTGTGCGATGGGGTGGGGGGCCACGACGGCGGCGAAGTGGCCAGCCAGCTAGCAGTGCAGGCACTGCAAATTCAGCTGCAAGCGCTGCTGGCCGAAGCCCAAAACGAGCTGCGGGGACTGCCGCCTCAGGTTGTCGTTCAGCAGCTTGAGGCGGTGATTCGCATTGTCAACGAGCTGATCAGTTTTCAAAACGACAACCACGGCTGGGCCGGTCGTCAGCGCATGGGCACCACCCTGGTGATGGCGGTGGTGATTCCCCAGCGGGTGCAGACCGACGATGGCTTGGGACGGGTGAATGAAGTGTACCTGGCCCATGTCGGTGATAGCCGCGCCTACTGGATTACTCCCGACTACTGCCACCCACTCACGGTAGACGATGACATTGCCGGACGCGAGGTGATCGCCTGTCGCCAGACCTGGCCCCACGCTCTAGAGCGCAGCGATGCCGGAGCGCTCACCCAGGCTCTCGGCACCCGCAGCGGCGACCACCTTCAACCCCACATTCAGCGGTTTGTGTTCGACGAAACGGGAATTTTGCTGCTCTGCTCCGATGGCCTCAGCGACAACTACCGCATCGAAGATGCCTGGGCCAACTACATCGGCCTAATTATTAAGGACATTGTCACCCTCGACTCGGCGGTGGCCTCGTGGATTGAGCTGGCCAACCAGAAGAACGGCCACGACAACACCGCCGTCGTGCTGATGCAGCACAAGCTTCTGGTTCCTGCGCAGACGGGGCAAGACATTCCTGTTGGCGCGGGTGCCCAACGGGAATCAGCCATCCCCGCTGGGGCCAAGCTCTACGGTGAAAACCTTCCCCAGGACGAGTTTGTGTCCACCCCGGCGGAACGGAAACCGCCGCGAGGGGTGCCCCGCTGGGTGCTGGCAGTGTCGGGTTCGGCTCTGCTGCTGGGGCTGCTGGGCTGGTGGCTGCTGGCCAGTCGATCGCCGGAGCCGCCGGAGCCGCAGAGGACGCCACCTGTGGCTCCAGCGCCTTAGGGGGAGTGGATGGGTGGATGGGTAGATGGGTGGATGAGTAAGGGGTGGGTGGGCTACCGAGCAGGCAAAACAGTATGGGGAGTTTGACGGATACCTGGACGAATGCTTGGGGAGATGCGGCTCAGTCGGCACTGCTGAGGCCGGTGCAGGGCTGGTTGGTGGAGCATCCGCTGATGGGCTGGTTGGTGGGGCATCCGCTGGTGGCGCTGGTGCTGGTTGTGGTGGGTCTACTGTTGTTTGCGGGGTTGTGGAGTGCGATCGCCCGTCTCACCGAGGGCTTTTGGCTATCCCTCGTCAAGCTGCCGTTTCGGCTTGGTGGCTGGATAGTTGGGGCGGTGTCTGGGCTGTTGGTGCGGCAGTGGGCTAAGCCGCCGAAGCTAGCCGCTGGGGATGAGCGGTTGAGTGAGATTATGGGCCGGTTAGAAACTCTGCAAACGGAGCAGGAGCAGCTATTAGAAGAGCTGCGGGAGCTGTTGGGGAAACGGAGTGAAGGGTAGCACGAGGAGCTATCCTGGTTTGCCCGATAGGGCTCGAAGATTTAGGTGGGCATGAGGGAATAGGGCGGAGATGTTTTTGTTTTTGTCGAAGCTGCTGCCGCTGCTGATCTATCCGCTGGGGTTGGCCTGTGTGCTGCTGGTGGTGGCGCTGATCTGCATCCAGCGACGGCCCAAGTGGGCCGCGGGGGCGATCGCCCTGGCCCTAGCCCTGCTGCTGGTGAGCAGCAATAGTTGGGTCTCGACGGCGGTGATTCGCTCGCTAGAGTCGCGCTACCAAGACACGGTGAATTTGCCCGAGGCAGAGGCGATCGTGGTGCTGGGGGGCGCAATTAAGCCCAAGTTTCCGCCTCGGCCCTGGATTGATGTGGCTGAAGAGGGCGATCGCGTGCTGCACGGGGCGCGGCTTTATCTGGAGGGCAAGGCACCGCTGCTGGTGTTTAGCGGCGGGCGCATTACCTGGGGTCAGGGGCAGAGCCGTTCTGAGGCCGCCGATATGGCTGAGCTAGCCGAGGCGTTGGGGGTGCCGCCCAGCGCCATGTTAATTGAGCCCGACTCGCTCAACACCTTTGAGAATGCCGCCTACACCCAGGTGTTGCTGGCCAATCTCGGCATTGAGCGCATTTTGCTGGTGACCTCCGCGATGCACATGCCCCGTTCCCTGGCAATTTTTAAAAAGCAGGGGTTTGAGGCCATCCCCGCGCCGACCGATTTTCATGTGGCCCAAGACCCTGCTGACCCAGGGCTGACTACCTGGCAGGGCCGCGCTCTGAGACTGGTGCCCCAGACTGAGAACCTGCACTACCTCACCCGCGCCCTTAAGGAATACATTGGCATGGGCATCTATCGGCTTAAGGGCTGGCTTTAGGCGCAAAAATAAACCTTAGACAATCTGAGACAATGGCCCTGGCATGATTTTGCAAGGTTGGTTTAGCCATGGGCACGACAGAGCGGCAGGTAATTGGCGTTGATTTGGGTGGGTCTGCGATCAAGCTGGGGCGCTTTACCCAGACGGGGCACTGCCTAGCCGAATTTGCTGTGCCCACGCCTCAGCCTGCCACCCCAGAGTTGGTGATTGCGGCGATCGCCGATGCGATCGCATCCCTCGACCCCAACCGCGAAGCAGTCGCCATTGGCGTGGGCACCCCCGGCCCCGCCGATGCCGCTGGCCGGATTGCCCGCGTCGCCATTAATTTAGCTGGGTGGCATGATGTGCCGATCGCCGATGCGCTAGAAGCGAAGACGGGGCGATCGGTCACGGTAGCCAACGACGCCAACTGTGCCGGTCTAGGGGAAGCGTGGCTGGGGGCCGGGCGCAACTTTAAGGATGTGCTGACCCTCACCCTGGGCACGGGGGTCGGCGGCGCGATAATTCTCGATGGCAAGCTATTTGTGGGCCGCAACGGCACCGCTGGAGAACTGGGATTGATTACCCTCAACCCTGAGGGGCCACCCTGCAACAGCGGCAACCGAGGCTCGCTGGAGCAGCACTGCTCGGTGCAGGCAATTCGGCGAGAGACGGGGTTGAACCCAGCGGCGTTGTTTGACCGGGCCAAGGCGGGGGATGAGAATGCGATCGCCTTTTGGCAAACCTACGGTCGCTGGCTGGGTGCGGGCATCGCTAGCCTGGTCTACGTGCTGACCCCAGAGGCGGTGATTCTCGGTGGCGGCATTAGCGCGGCGGCGGAGCTGTTTTTGCCGACGACCCTGGCGGAGCTGGAGACCCGCGTGTTGCTTAGCTCTCGTGAGGGGATGCAGGTGTTGGTGGCGGAGTTGGGCAATCAGGCGGGTATGGCCGGAGCGGCTCGCTTGGCGTTTCAGCAATATGGTTAGCTGCATTTTCCTTTGCTACCGCAAGAGCTAAAGTCTAGCCCTTAGGTACTTTTTGTCTCTAGCCATTGAGCGAGGTGCTCAAGCGTTTGGTTAGCAACGATAGAGTAGGCAAGCCGTGGCGTGTGCCACAGACTTTGCCGTTGCAATCCTCACTGGAAAAAAGTTTTATGGGAACGACTGATAGTCAATCTACTCGACACAGCCGTGCCGTTGGCCTGTTTTCGACTCGTCAGGAGGCTGAGCAAGCCCTGCACCAGCTACGCGATTCAGGCTTTCAGATGGACCGCGTTTCAGTGGTGGCCAAATCTGGAGAAGGGTTGGGTGACCTAACCCCTGATGAAGACTTCGACCCCGATAAGACCAAGCCTGAGCAGACTCAAGACGGTGCCGGTGCTGGTGCAACGGCCGGTGCCCTGACCGGTGGTGCTATTGGTTTAATTGGTAGCTTAGGTGTGTTGGCGATTCCTGGTGTCGGGCCGGTCGCGGGGGCTGGTATCTTACTTGCCAATACTCTGCTTGGTAGCGGTATTGGGGCCGCCAGCGGTGGCTTGCTGGGCGCATTAATTGGTTGGGGCATACCCGAAGACCGCGCCGACTATTACAACGATCGCGTGTACAACAACGACGATTATCTGGTGCTACTAGAGGGCACTGAGCAAGAGATTCAATCGGCTGAATCGGTGCTGAGTCAACAAGGCATTCGGGATTGGGGTGTCTATGGAGCCACCGGATCTCCTGTCCATGCAGGTGACCGCTAATACTAAGTGTTAAGTCAGAGCTTAAGGTTTAGGGCACAGCCAAGCTGTGCCCTGTTTTTCGTCGACCATTAGGAATCCAAGCTGCATGACGTTAAAGATGTGCGGCAGTGACAACCTCGCACTTCTGCTAATAACTTCTGTACGCACGATCGCAGTGTGAAATAACTCTGGCCGTAACGCTCATATTGATAGCTTGGAAAACCGTGCATGGATTTCAATGACCATGCAGTAGTGGCTTTCGCTCTGCGAGTGGTTCAGCTTGACTGAGGGGAGTTAGCACAAACAGGTGGTTAGGTTTAGTCGACTCTTCAAGCTCTTCTTCAGTACAACCGACAAGGCTGTAAATACTCACAATGTATTCGCCGGGGGGAACATCGAGTAGTGCTCCTGGTTCCTCGTTAGGGTCGAAGTCAGGGGAAAGCCGGAAATTGCCATAGCCTTCGATCGCCAGTTTTCCAGAGGGCAGATTGAGATAGGCACGTTGTACGTGGGGGTAGATACCCACAGCCTCACGCTCTTGATCGTTCAAAGGGTCTCCGATGACCACTTCAAGGGCCATCTCGTCGTCTTGACGCAGTTCATAAGCGACGAGAAGACCTTTCTCTGCGACCTCAAAAAGCTCAGAGTTAATGTCGCTGTTGCCGTACCCTTCGAGAATGGAGGGGTTTATGGCTTTTATGGCTGCTTGGCTTTGGTCGTCATACAGAAAAATGACGAGGCCATCGTTGTAGAACTGGGCCGTTAGGGAGTCAGGGCGAACTGTTTTCATAACACCTGGAGCGTGAAATGACGAAGCACAGAGAGCTGTGGCTTCTTCAAAGATGCCCAGGTGTCCCTCCTAACGACGAAGCCTTCAGAGCGTATAGGGGTTAGCTGACGCTTGCTGAAGCGGGTGAGGTAGTTGGCTAAGGAGCTGTTGGGTTTCCTTTGTCAACCCAACCTACGGGCGAGCGCTCGTACTCATAGTAATAAATTACAAATGGCTTAAATCTTGAGAATAGCCAAAGTCCCAGTGAGATAAACGACCCAAAGACGAAGGTGAAAACTAACCACAAGGGAACTGCAAGGAAGAGCGACGTGACTAAACCAGATAACCCAGTTACGGCTTGATCATCTACTGTCACAGTTGAAAAGCCAAATAAACTAAGTACTCCCATGAGAACGACGAATGGTCCAATTGATAGGAGAAACCCAACTGATACAAGCTTGAAAATTGTGCCAACTGTCAGCCTTCTAATTTGAATTTTCTTTTTTAACATGACTACCTCTGTGGCTCAAGCTAATACTACAAGTGACTAAGTTAACTAGGAATAGTTCATTGGTAGATCGCTCACTGATCATTGTGAAGCAAAGTACCCTTCTGCCAGCAGGCTTTAGCCTGATGCCGAAGACAGATAGAAAGTTTCTAATTACTGTCTATAGCAATTTGGGGTTAGTAATCTTATCGAGGCAACATTTCGGTCTGTTTACCCAAAAAATAGGTAGACAAACCGACAGTTCCTATATATCCAACCTAAACTGGGCAGCTCACTAAGATGCTTTCCGAAGATTATTCCAATTTGGAGCGATTACAAGAAACCTTCCGCATTTATTAATGCTTGCTTCACTGCACCCGCTTTGGCTCCCAACTAAGCTGGGTTAGTTCGTAGCTATCAACCAGTCTCTAGCGGCTATTTCACATATCAAAGTCGTCACAAAACTTTGATATATCGCTCAGTCAATACGGTTGAACTTATGACGTACTTCCGGTACGTTATTGCTGCGGGGAATGATTTCAGACGGGAGCTTGGGGAGTTGCACCTCCTCAAGCTCCCTAATCGTCACAACTTATCCGAGTAAACAGTGACGACTGGCATCATTCTAGATCCGGTCTCTCGGTTTGCTGAAATAGAGGGATCTGAATAGTTCCCCGTTTTCTTAATTGAAAACGGAGACAACCGAATGTTTTTAGACAACATGCCAGAGGGCAGCCGCCCCGATACCTTTGGTTTGCCAACCTATCGGCAAGAAACGCTGCGCCATATTTTGCTCGGCGACCATGATGCACTCATTGATGGCATTAACCATTGGTTTCGCTGGGCTACTGCGATCGCATCGCTTGGTCAGAACCCATCCCCACTGGCCGCAGTGGCGAATATATCAGCGTCATGACCCGCAGGCGAGGGGTTGCAAGGCCCTAGTGTTTTTGTAGGTTGAACCGAGCACCAGCGGAACCCAGCAGGCTTGCTACTGTTGGGTTCCGCTTTGCTTTACCCCTCCGGTGACATCTGTAGAGTCATGGCTCTAGCGATAGGGCCATTGTTTGGTTTTGCAACAGCATTATTGCGATCGCAAACTCAACGCGATCGGCTCACAACGCTATTGCTTTCGCTGCAACTAAATTGTCATCTCCTGCAACGCTGTTGTCACCGGTCACAACGCCGTTGTCCTTGGCTGCAATAGCGTTGCGATCGCCTCCAGAGCCGTTTTTCACCGCCACAACTGGGTTTCTTCTTGAGCAAATCCCCTACCAACTGGGCATTGTGAATCTAAGGCAAGACGGCGCGAGGCTACGTGGTACGTTTTGCCCCATTTTCACTAACCCACCTCAGCCGCCATGACCGACACGACTCGTCGCCTTGCGCCCAAGCGCATTGCCCAAGATATTCAAGCTTTAGACAGTCTGAGAGTGATCGCCAACTATGTGCCCATGCGGCCAGAGGCATCGCATCAAACCTTGCAGCAGGCCTACCAGGCCATGCGGCAGAGCCAGCAAGACGAAGTTGTGATGGAAGCGAGATTCAAGGCTACCCGCGATCGCGCCCGCGCGGCCGAGTGGGAATTTCACAATGCCGTTTTGGCCATGAAGCAGTCAGTTGTCGGACAGTTTGGGCCAAACAGTGACGAAATTCAAGCCATCGGCTACACAAGAGCGTCTATGCGCAAGCGATCGTCCCGCAAAAAAACTTTGGCAACAGGCGAAGGCCTATCTCAGTAGCCTTGGGGCAAGAACAGGTAAACTTTGAGCAATGCAGTATCTCTGTAGCATGGGCAAAGCTTGCTCTCACCAGACACTGATTGCTCTCACCTCGCCCTAGGCATTGCTATGTTCACCTCCCCCGATGCCCGTCGCTATGCCCCTGCCACCGAGCGCAACCGCGAGCCGATCTTAGCGGTGCTCCAGCGGGTGCTGCCCCCCACCGGCACCGTGCTCGAAGTGTCGAGCGGCACCGGAGAGCACGCCGTATTCTTTGCGCCCCACCTCGCGCCTCGGCAGTGGTTGCCCTCAGACCTCGACCCCGGTGCCCGAGCTAGCATCGCCGCTTGGCGAGAGGCCGCTCCTGCCGCAAACCTGCATGCACCCATCGCGTTAGATGCGGCGGCTCCCCTATGGCCAGTCGAATCTGAAAACTTCAGCGATCTGCTCCCAGAACTCGACTTGCAGCAGCACCCCATCACCGCTCTGGTCAACATCAACATGATTCACATTGCTCCCTGGGCTGCCTGCTTGGGTCTGCTAGCGGCAGCGGGGCGAATTTTGCCGCCCGGCGGTATTCTGTATCTTTATGGGCCTTACAAACAGAACGGGCAGCATACCGCCCCTAGCAACGCTGCGTTTGACGACAGCTTGCAGGCCCAAAATCCTGAGTGGGGCGTGCGCGATTTAGAGGCGGTGGTGGCCGCCGCCAAAGTCCACGGACTGGCGCTAGTCGAAACTATCGCCATGCCTGCCAACAATCTCTCGGTGGTGTTTAGGGCGATCGGTTAGCCTGATGGCCGCTTCGTTAGGGCGGTTTCGTTAGACTGTGGCTAACCTGCGTTCTGAGGTCGCCATGATTATTAGCAGCCTTCAGTTTTTAACCAGCAATGCCACCTATCACGACCTAGCTCTGCGCTGCCAAGAGTATCTGCACTACCAGCAGCGGGGCTGGGCCGACCAGCGAGAGCTGGCCGAAGATATGCTGTTTAACCTGCTGGTGGAATATTTGGTCGGGGCCGGGGTGCCTCGCCCTGCCGCCGAGCAATTCTGCACCGATAGCGACAACCTGACCGAGCTGGCGATGCGGATCTCGTCCACTCTGGGTCCTGTGGTGGCTTAGTCTATAGTCCTGCTGTCCCCGCACCGCAGATCAAAGCGCAGACCACTTCACCGGGCTGCGGTTGGTATTGGTTGGTCATCAGGGCGGCGATCGCTGCTCCGCCGCTTAGCTCTGCCGCTACCCCCAGCTCAAACCACAGCCAGCGGCAGGCCTCAACCATCGCTTCATCGCTGACCAGCACAAACTTATCCACGTAACGGCGAACGATCTCAAAGGTTAGGGGTTCCGTCTTACGGGGCGCCAGGGTGTTGGCCAGGGTGGGGGTGGCCTCTAGCTCAAGAATTTTGCCCGCTTCGACGCTGGCTTTTAGAGTGGGTGCGCCTACCGGCTCAATGCCCACAATGCGAATGCTGGGCTTGAGCGCCTTAGCCGCCAGGCTGACGCCGCTGATCAAACCACCGCCGCCGATGGCCACCAGCAGTGTGTCGACCTGGGGCAGGTCGGCCAAAATCTCTAGGGCCAGAGTGCCCTGCCCGGCAATCACTTGCGGATCATCAAAGGGGTGAATGTAGGAAATTCCTTGGGTGGCGGCCACGGTCATGGCCGCTTGATTGGCTTCGTCCCAGTCGCTGCCTGCAAACACCACCTGCGCTCCCCACTGCCGCAGCTTCTCGGCCTTGGCGGGGGGCACGTTGCTGCCCAGATAAATGGTGGCAGGCACCTGAGCCAGCCAGCCTGCATAGGCCACCGCGAGCCCGTGATTGCCCCCCGAGGCGGTGATGATGCCCCGCTGGAGGTCAGCGGCCGAAAGACTTTTCAGGGTGTTCACCGCCCCTCTGGCCTTGAAAGACCCGGTCACCTGCAAACAGTCGAGCTTAAGCCACAGGTCGGGGCAGCTGGGGATAGGCTGCTTGATTGCGATCGCAGGCACCAAAGGCGTGTGCCGAATGTAGGGGGCAATGCGATCGCGGGCTGCCTTAACTTCATCTAGGGAAGGCTCATTGAGCGCAGGGGGCTCATCCAGATTAGGCACAGCATTGCTCTAAATAATCTGCTGACTGTGGAGAAAAAAGTACACCAGCCGGGCCAGGCTGAGACCAATAAACGACACCAAAATAACGGTAATCGAGACATTGACAATATCGCGGACGGCTTTCATGGGCGTAGACTAAAGCGCTATGGTTTAGATCAGTATTCTCCCCTGGCAAGGGGGCGCGGGGGCCAAATGCTCATGAATCGTCGCAGCTTTTTAGCGGGGGCCAGCGGGTTGACCCTGGCTACGCTCTTGGCCGGTTGCCAGCGGTCCAGTGCTGCTAACCTGCGGCTGGCCATGGTGGTCAACTCGGTGCCCGCTCAGTTGCTCAAAGCGTTTCAGCAGCTGCCGGAGCGGGGCAGCAGCGTGGCGGTGACGCCGCAAGAGTCGCTGCTGGGGCTGTACAGCCTGCTGCAAGACTGGCACGGTGAGAAAGAAGGAGCGGCACCGATGGCCGACTGGGTGAGTTTGGCCGATTATTGGCTGGCTCCCGCCATTCGTCAGGAGCTAGTGCAGCCGATTGAGGTAGGGGCAATTCCCCGCTGGGAAGACCTGAATCAGGTTTGGCCACAGCTGGTGCGCCGCGATCGCAGCGGCATCCCCAGCCCCGAGGGCAGCATCTGGGCCGTGCCCTACCGCTGGAGCCACCTGGTGCTGCTCTACGACCCCGCTCGTTTACCCCGCAAGGCCGCTCAGCTCAAAACCTGGGCCGACTTGCTCCGGCCTGAACTGGCGCGCCGTCTGGTGCTGCCCGACCATCCCCGTCTGGTGCTGGGGCTGGCTCAAAAAGCCTTGGGGGCCTCCGCTAACAGCCCAGACCCAGCTGCTGTTTCAGGCTTAGATACCTTCTTAGCCAAGCTGCACCAGCAGGTGCGAACCTACGACTCGAATTACTATCTTGAGAGTTTGATCGTTGGCGACGCGACCGCTGTAGTGGGCTGGTCAGACGACGTACTGCCGCTGCTGCGCCAGTACCGCCATTTAGCTGTCGCGGTGCCCCCCGAAGGAACACTGCTGAGTGCCCAACTCTGGGTCCGGCCCCAGCCGGTGCCCGCCCCTGCTCCGGTCGCGGTCGACTGGCTCAATTTTTGCCTGGGGGATGACTTTGCCACCCAACTCGCCATCTTTGGCCACACTACTTCGCCCTTACTATGGGGGACTGACCCGCAGCAACGACCCGAGCCCCTGCAAACGCCGCCGGAGATCGTGCTGACTCCGGCGATCGCTGACCAGAGCGAGTTTCTCCTTCCCCTCAAGGCCGAAGCTGAAGAGCGCTATGGTCGGCTGTGGCAAAGCTTGCGCGCCTAGCTCATGGGACAGGCTCGAACATCTGGGGTTCAGGGTCTACGGTGTAAGGTTCAAGGTTGGTTGTGAATCTTGAAGCCTGAACTCTCCTAACCTGTATCCTTGGTTTGGCAGTCTATTAGTCTATGGGCTTTCGCTAGGCTCTATGGCCTGGGCCGTGGGGGCGGGTTGGTAGCGGCGCTCTCCCTCTGCCACTAGGTTGCGCTGAAGCTGCACAATCAACGCCGAGTCTAAGTTAGCCGAGCAGGCATAAACGTTGTTCTCAGAGTCCAAAGGCAGCCCTGGCTGGTCGACAAAATCACAGGCGTAAAGCCCTGCCATGCGGGAGGTGCGAGAATTGCCCTGGAAGAAGCGGAGGTTGTGCCCAAAGTCCCGGGCTGCTGTGCCGAACTGGTTAAGCACGGCGTAGCGCTCGTTGTAGGTCAGCACCGACCACATTTGGGGGTTGACCATCACGTCGACCACCGTTGTGCCCGAGTCTTCAATCTGGTAAGAAATCCAAGATTCCACCAGACGTCGTCCGCCCAGGTGCGATGTCAGCGAGTCGCGATTCCACCATAGGCTGGGCAGGGTCATGCTGGTCGGGGAAGCGCGGCGACTATCGCTAGACAGCGAACCATCGACAATGCGATCGGTAAAGTCGTCACCGTTGCCTAACGACGCGGTGGGAAACATTAATAGCTGACAGAACGTTTGGTTGAGTTCGGTCGATCGCCCTGGCCAGTAGCTAGTAAGTAGCTCGTCTGGGCAGCAGGCCGCATCAATGATGGCTACTTCCCCGCTTTCTGGAACGGTACAGGCCTCCGACGACTGTGCTTGGGACGGGTTAGCACCCCCTACCATCAGCAGACCTGCCCCGGCGATCGCCAACCAGAGCCGCCGAGACACCCTCGGTTTAGCCTGGGCCCTAGAGTCCCAGATTTGCCCCTTCACTGATACCCGTGGTGAATGGCCTGGTGCTCCGTCCATGGTTGTGCCCCCTTGGGGTTTTTCTAAAGGAAAATGAGTCGGCTGCGATGCACGTGCTGTAACGCTAGCGGCTGGTTAGCCACCTTTTCTACCATGGAGACGACGTGCTCTGGGCGCAGCAGGTTCCCATCGTTGCGACAGTGGCCCACGGCTCTAAGCCAGACTCCATGGCTATCTCTAGGATACTCCAGACCTACGGGTAGAGGATGGTCTGGGCTAACCACCGCTAGCTCGTGCAGGCGCTCTCGCAGGTTAATGAGTTGCATCTTCCCAGACTTGGTTTTCTTCTCCCACAGCACCTCATCGAGCGCCAAAACAGCCTCGGTCCAGGCGATCCAAGCTGGAGCCGCTAGACTGGCGTCTTCCAGACTTACCTGTAGGTAATATTCAGCCTGATCGAGGATTTTGGTGGCAGAAGGCCCATCTAGGGGCACCTCGGCAATGGCGTAGAGCGGGATCTCCGGCGGCAGCTCAGCCCCTAGCCGCTGAAGAAAATCGGCAGGGGCGATCGCCTGAGTCAGCTCAAAATCCACTACTTCGCCGCTGCTGGTGGCCCCGAGCGGGAGCGCGTTGGCGGGCGACAAACGCGGCCCCGGATGGAAACCGCCGGTAAAGGCAATGGGCAGCCCGGCTCGCCGCAGGGCGCGATCAAACAGGCGCACCATGTCTAGGTGGCCAAGTAGGGCCATCGACCCCAGCTTGCCCAGGGTCACTCGCAGGCGCTGCACCCGCTCAGCGCTGGGCTGGCTGTGGCCGAGGAAGGCAGGAATGGGGGGTGGCGGCACCACCACATTGTGGCCAAAGTCGGGACCGCACACGCCGCAGTGGCTACACCCTTCAAAGGAACAGTCAGGAACTGTGGCCTCTTCTAGGGCGCGGTGTAGGTCCTCTTTAAGCCAGGCTTTGTCGATGCCGGTGTCGAGGTGATCCCAGGGCAGGGGGGTATCCAGGTTGCTAGCACCCTTGGCCGTGTCCATCACATTCCATTCGCCTTGGTCTACCTGGCGATACTTTAGGGTTAACCCAGCTTCGTCAATGGCTTGGGTCCAAGCTTTAAAGGCGGTTTCTAAGCTTTCCCACCAGCTGTCCATGCCAGCCCCCAGCTCCCAGGCGCGGCGCACTACGGCGGCTAGGCGGCGATCGCCTCGGCCGACAAAGTCTTCCATCGCCGAGATGCGCACGTCGGTAAAGTTGACCTTGGCCCAGCGCAGGGCTCGAAATTCTTCCCGCAGCAGCCGCTGCTTGCGCGAAAATTCCTCTGTCGAGACCGAGTGCCACTGAAACGGGGTGTGGGGTTTCGGGGTGAAGTTAGAAATGGTGATGTTAAAAGCCAGGGGGCGTCGTCCTGACTGGGTACAGGCTTGGCGCAGCCAGCGCACGGTTTCGGCAATGCCTAGGACGTCGGCATCGGTTTCGCCGGGCAGGCCGATCATAAAGTACAGTTTGACCCGGCCCCAGCCCTGCTCGTGGGCCGTTTTGATGCCGCGCAGCAGCTCTTCATTGGTCAACCCTTTATTAATGATGTCGCGCATGCGCTGGGTGCCCGCCTCGGGAGCAAAGGTGAGCCCAGTGAGGCGGGTGCCACCAATGATATTGGCAATGTTTTCATCGAAGCGGTCAACCCGCTGGCTGGGCAGCGACAGCGAAATATTTTCGTCCTTGAGGCGATTTTTAACCTCTACCCCCACCGCTGGCAGAGCCAGGTAGTCAGAGCAGCTCAGCGACAGCAGCGAAAACTCGTCATAGCCGGTCTTGCGCATGCCGGTTTCAATGGCGTCGATGACGGCCTCTGGCTCCACATCCCGGGCTGGGCGCGTCAGCATGCCGGGTTGGCAAAAGCGGCAGCCCCGAGTGCAACCCCGCCGAATTTCCACGGTTAGGCGATCGTGGACCGTTTCGACGTAGGGCACCAAGCCCATGGCATAGGCCGGAATGGGGGTAGCTACCCGGCGCAGCACCCGTGCGGGTACATCGGGCCGATTGGGATGCACCGAGCCATCGTCAGCCATATCGTAGAACCGAGGCACGTAGACCCCTGGCACCTGGGCTAGATCGAGCAGTAGGGCCTCTCGGCTCAGGCCAGCCGCCTTGCCCTCTTCCATCACCAGGGCAATCTCGGGCAGTAGCTCTTCACCGTCACCCAGAGCCACAAAGTCAAAGAAGTCGGCGTAGGGTTCAGGGTTAGAGGTGGCCGTTTGGCCACCGGCAAAAATTAATGGCCAGGACCCTGCCTCAGGGGCAAAGGCTCCGGCCTGGTCGCGCTCCTGCCAGGTGAGCGGAATGCCTGACAGCGATAGCATTTCGAGAATATTTGTGGCCCCTAGCTCATAGCTGAGGCTAAAACCCAGGATGTCAAAGTCGGTCAGCGATCGCTGCGACTCCACCGCAAACAGCGGCGTCTGAGTCGCTTTGAGCTTGGCGGCGAGGTCAGATGCGGGTAGGTAAGCGCGATCGCACAGCTGTCGAGGTTGAGCATTTAAAATGCTGTAGAGAATGATGTGACCCAGGTTAGAGGCCCCAACCTCGTAGACCTCAGGATAAGTTAGCACCCAGCGCACGCTAGCCCCATCCCAGGGCTTGTGAACGGCACCAAGCTCATTACCTAGATAGCGACCCGGCCGAGAAACCTCGGCATTCACCAATGTGTTAATTGATACAGACACGATCTAGCTGCCCCAAACGCTCGCAAGCATGACCACCATACTATAGCGAGGCGGGAGTGAGCTTTGCTAAGACTGAAATTAAGCGGCTACGGGCAACTCATCCACCATCTCAAAGGCGCGATCGAGCTGAGTAAGTTCAAACACAATGCGAATAGCGGGCGGCACAGAGCAGAGGCAGAGGCGCTTTTGGAGCTGACGAGCGTGCTTCAGAGCCGACACCAGAGAAATCAGCCCAGCGCTATCGAGCGACTCGACTTGGCTCATGTCTACGAACAGGCCATCGGTCCGGTCAGACTGAATCTTTTGCATTAAAGACGAATGGAAGTCGTGGGCGTTGGACGCATTGAGGGAGCCCTGGGCTTGAAAAATAGCCATTTCTTTAGTCATAGTCTGCATATTCGTACACTCCAAGATTATGGATAATGTTAAAAACTATTTAGAGCCAGCCTGCCATACGAAGACGATAATCGGAATCAGACCGGCCTGGGTATGTCTAGGGGCATAGTTGGTCATATCTTGATATAGATTCAGACCTGATTGATTCTGTGCTTCCGTGAATCTACTGAACATATCCCCAACGGTTGAATCATTTTGTGATTTGGATCACGAATTACCGTGGTAGAGTGCACAACTTATTTGGGGTGTCATCACTGGCGACAGCGTGGCCAAGCTTGACAATGGACAGTAACGAAATCACGCTCAGGTAATGGTTCATGGCCCCCACATTTTCCATTCGTCGACTGGTAGAAAAAGCACTCCACAGTGGGTTGCTGACCCCTGATATTGAGCAGGGTATTAATGCTGAACTGTCCCGCCTAGGGTATTTGCCCATTGGCGACTCCGAAGCATTAGAGCTGCTCATGTACGAAATGGACGAAGGCCGCATTCGGCTGGTTCCGGGATTTGGAGTATACGGTGAGTCGCTGCAGCATTCAGTGTCTAGCTAATGAGAGCGAGCGTTTAACTGTGGCCGAGGCCTAGACCACCACCCAGATTCCCAGCATTTTCAGGCCACCTCAGGACTTTCCCTAAGGTGGCCTTAGTATCTTTATGAAAGCTTTACAGAAGCTGTCCGGATTGTTGCCTAGTCCTAGAGGTTACTGGGGTTTGAGGCTTGGCGATCGGCCCACAGCCACTGCACAAACTCGTTGACAGTTAAATGCCTGCGGTCAGAGTCTAGGGGTAGTGCGGCTGCTGAGACCGTGGATTTGGCCGAGAGACTAGCTAGCAGCGGGATGACGTCGGTGTCTAGGGCGGGTTGCAGCTGCTCTAGGGGCCAGAGCATGTCGGGTACTGCTGGTTTAGTAGCCATCAGACTCGTGGCGTCGAAATCTGCTCCTAAGGCGATCGCTTCAGTTTCGCTAACTAGCGCCAAAGGCCTTATCCAGCCCGTGGGGCGCAGTGCTAACACCTGAATGACTTCAGCATAAAGACGGATTTGGCGGCACTCTAAAAATACAATTTGGCCTGTAACCAGAGTCATGGACGATCCAACAGGAAAACGAAGGGGACAGTAGCGTCTGTCAACTGTTTTCTATGGTACCCACCGTATTGGGCGATCGCTGGAATTTTTGAGCAGGCTGGATTGGCGCACCCATGGTCTTATCCTCTTTCACTGGCCTAAATGTCGGACAGTTGCTGTACTAAGTTATAGAAGCCGTGAACTGGGTAGGGC
The DNA here is from genome assembly GCF_014695395.1 of Nodosilinea sp. FACHB-131. Taxonomy (GTDB): domain Bacteria; phylum Cyanobacteriota; class Cyanobacteriia; order Phormidesmidales; family Phormidesmidaceae; genus Nodosilinea. Next base: position 214,100 of record NZ_JACJOF010000013.1, on the reverse strand, counting down.
GGGTTGAGATTTTTCAAGCCTGCCTCTAGTGTCATGCTAAAACCATCGTGAAGTTTTATGATGGGAAAGTTGGCCTGGGCAAGGATGTTCTTGAAAATCTTCGCCTTGGAGCTTCGCAAGGAGGTATTACTGTGTCAGTTGAAACCATCGAGCGGACTACGACATCCACAGTGCGCAAGCCTGCGCCTCGCTACCGAGTGTTGCTTCACAACGACACCTTCAACTCAATGGAGCATGTAGTGGAATCACTGCTAAAGGTGGTGCCGAGTCTGACGATGCCTCAGGCCGTTGACATCATGATGCAGGCCCACACCGCTGGGGTAGCTCTGGTAATCACCTGTGCCCTCGAACATGCTGAGTTTTACAGCGAGGGATTGTGCAATCTGGGGTTGACTAGCACCATTGAGCCAGATGAGTAACTTGTCTGGGGTTAAGCTTCCCTGGGCCAAGCTGGCCAGTTATCCGCCGCTGGTGCGGGTGGTGGTCTTTTTGCTAATTGTGGTGGTGCTCTGGGCGCCCTTTGCTCTGCCGCTGTATAGTTTGGCGGGACGTGGCCTGTTGCCGGGGGGCGATTTATTCCCTACTGCTCTGCTGTACGTTGTCTTTTTGCTGGTGCTGCCCCGCTGGGAACGGGCGGTGCGGGCTGAAACGCAGCCCTGGGCAAAAATCGGGTTCGCTGGCCGCCAAGAATTGGGCCAGGGCATGGCAACAGGTGCTCTGATCGGAGCAGTGAGCCTGGCACTACTGGCGGTAGTGCAGCTGACTTTAGGCTGGGCCGTGCTGGACGCGGATGGTGCGCGGGGCGTTAGTCTGTTGCAAACCGCCTTGATTGGGGCTCTGGCGGCTACCGCTGTTGGCTGGTCAGAAGAGGTGTTGTTCCGAGGCTGGCTGCTACGGGAGCTGGAGCAGGGTTGGTCACCGGGGACGGCTTTAGGGGCAACTAGCCTAATTTTTGCGATCGCCCATTTTATCAAACCCCTCGATGCGATTCTGGCCCTGCTGCCTCAGTTAGCAGGGCTATTGCTGTTAGGTCTCGTGCTGGGATGGGCCCGCCGCATACCAGTAGGAGTCAACAAAACCGGGCTAGGCCATCCGGTAGGTCTCCATGCTGGGCTGGTATGGGGCTACTACATGCTTGAGGTGGGTAATTTGCTTCAGCCCACTGGTGTCGTCCCCGCCTGGGTAACTGGCCTAGGCGGTAACCCCCTCGCCGGGCTGCTGGGAATGACGCTGCTGTCAGGGTTAGGGGTGGTAGTATTTCGCTGGAGCCGTTCACTCGGCTAAGGGTTTGGCAGCATTTGCCATCAGCTGCTCCTGAACACTGCGGATCTTCTCGTCTGCCTTAGGGCGGCGCTGGCGGTAGCTACCATCGGTTGCCAGATCCCAAGCCCGCCGGTTGTCTTCCAGGCACAGATTGAGAATAGCCTTGAGCTCTCCCTGCAGCGCTGGGTCGATAACGGGCACCATCACCTCCACCCGGCGATTGAGGTTGCGCGGCATCCAGTCAGCGCTGCCTAGGAGCACAACCTCCTCTCCCCCCTGCTGAAAATACAAGATGCGAGAGTGCTCTAGGAACTGCCCCACAATGCTGATGACGCGAATATTGTCGCTTACTCCCGGTACCCCTGGCCGCAGGCAGCAGATGCCCCGCACAATTAAATCAATTGAGACGCCTGCCTGGGAAGCCCGATAGAGTAGCGCAATTAAATCCGGGTCTACCAAAGAATTCAGCTTGACGATGATGCGGCCCCCCTTTCCCTTTTTCTGGCAGGCGATTTCGTGCTCGACTAAGCTGACCAATTGCTGGCGCATAGCTATGGGGGCGACAAGCAACTGGCGGTAAACCTGCTGGCGGGAATAGCCGGTTAAATAGTTAAATAGCTCAGAGATATCGGCACCCACATCGTCTCGGGCGCTGAGTAAACCGAGGTCGGTGTAAACTCTGGCGGTTTTAGGATTGTAGTTGCCTGTGCCAACGTGGTAGTACCGCCGAATGTGCTGTCCTTCACGGCGCACCACCAGCGTGACTTTGCAATGGGTTTTAAGCCCCACCAGGCCATAGACGACGTGCACTCCTGACTGTTCGAGCTTGCGGGCCCAGTTGATGTTGTTTTCTTCGTCAAAGCGGGCCTTGATCTCGACTAAAACCGTCACCTGTTTGCCGTTTTCTGCGGCAGAGATCAGGGAGCTGACAATGGGAGAATCGCCAGAGGTTCGGTACAGCGTCATCTTGATGGCCAGCACTTGAGGATCGTGGGCTGCCTGAGTGATGAATCGTTGCACCGTTGCTGAGAATGAGTGGTAGGGATGGTGCACTAGCTGCTCCTGGCGCCGCAGCAGCGAAAACAGATCTTCGGCGGTCTCGAGGGTCGTGTCGTCGTCGTCTACCCCTGGCGGGCTGAGGCGCTCTAGATCAGGGGGCACGGCGGCTGTCCAACTGGGGGCTTTGAGGTCAGGCAGGGGTAGGGACATAAAGGTCATTAGGTCTCCTAGCCCCAGCAACCCGTCAATGTTGTACACATCGGTTTCGGCCAGGTCCAGTTCTTCTGTCAGCATGGCTCGCACCGGGCCTGGGGTGGAACGCTGAATTTCCATGCGTACCGCTGACCCGCCCCGGCGACGCTTACGTAGCTCTTGCTCAACCGCCAGCATGAGGTCGTCGGCTTCGTCTTCTTCGACTGCTAGATCGGCGTCGCGGGTGATGCGAAAGCAATAGTGTTCCTGCACCACCATGCCGGGGAAAAGAGCGGACAAATTGGCGGCAATGATTTGTTCGAGGGGTACCCCTAGCCAGCGATAGATTTTACTATCCACTTCTTCCCCCTGCGGTTCTGGTAGGGGAACAAACCGGGGGAGCACTCGAGGCACTTTAACTCGGGCAAAGTGAGGCTGCTGGGTATGGGGGTCTTGCACTACGACCGCCAGGTTTAAGCTGAGGTTCGAAATGTAGGGAAATGGATGGCCTGGATCGACGGCTAGAGGGGTTAAAACCGGGAAAACTTGCTCTTCAAAGTAGTCGCGGCAGTAGGTCTGCTGAGCGGCTGTCAGCTCGTCATAGTCGAGCAGCCAGATCCCCTGGTCGGCCATCTGCTGTCTGAGTTCAGTGCTAAAGGCCTGGTGCTGCTGCTCGACAATGGGGCGCAGCGCTTTGCTGACATCGTCGATGTGTTCTTGCGGCGATCGCCCATCGGGCGATCGCCGCGTCACCTGGGCCTCGATCCGCTGCTTGAGGGCGGCTACCCGCACCATGAAATATTCGTCTAGGTTGGTGCTAAAAATTGCCAAAAACTTCAGCGCTTCTAACAGTGGAGTGCGATCGTCTAGGGCTTCATGGAGCACCCGTCGGTTAAATTCTATCCAGCTCAGCTCGCGGCTAATGTAGTACTGAGGATCGCTGAGATTGGCAGCTGGTTTACCACTGCGCCGCTCTACCGTGGCCATTGTTTTAAGACTCCCCTGAAAGTGACTCTCGGTTACCCAATTCAGGGTTTTCCTGGCTCTGCTATCTGTCCTCTAGACCCGGCATTAAGCCCAGTCTTTGCTGTCCATAGATGCCTCTGGCTATGGATTACAGCCCCTTAAGCAGATTTGTTGAGGCTGAGTTAAACATACTAACGTGCGAAAAGGCCGGAGGGGTCAACCCCCCGGCCTAAACTGGTTGTGTTGGTAGTAGTGGTTAGGAAGATTATTGGCGCTGTTTAAAGCTAGCGAGCCACTCCCGCAGTTGGTCGGCGGCGACGTCGCGCCCACCCAGACCAAAGGCGATCGCGATCGCCACTGCGATCGCCCCCAGCAATAGGCCAAAGGCCAGGTTGACGATGTCGGGAGCCACTCCCATCTGCTGTAGGGCCATAGCCCCCACAAAGATCAAGATGGCGATGCGAGCCGCTTGGGCCAGTACCCTGGCCTGTCCGGTGCCCATGGCGTTGACCAGGCGAAAGGCCAGATTTGCCAGGTAGAGGCCCACCGCAAAGACAACCACGCCACTGAGCACCCGTGCGCCAATGCGCAGAATCGCCCGCACAATCTCCGTCAGACCGGCGAAATTGAGAATTTCGGTGGCGGTCACGGCCCCAAACAGCACGATCGCCACCAGGGTGATAATGCCAACGATCTCTGAGGGGGTGCGGCTTGGGGTCTGCACCGTAGTCATGGGACGGCCTTCGGCATCAAGCCCAGGCTGTACCGTGGTGGCCCCTGTGGCCAGATTTAGGTCTGGCAACCCCAAAACGCCCAGGATGTTGTCAAAGCCAGCTCCCCGTAGCAAGCTGGTAACCAGGTCGGACACAAAGCGCCCTACAAAGTAGGCCGCAGCGATCACAACCCCCGCCATAATGACTTGGGGAATTGCGGTCAAAATCTGCTCTAGCATCCCAATGGCGGGAGCCGAAATGGCCTCGATATCAAGCTCGTTGAGGGCGGCCACCACAGCGGGGATGAGCACCAGCACGTAGGCTAAGGTACCGGCCAGACTGGAGAGGGAAACGCCCGACGTGCCGCTTTGCAGCCCCAGACGGCGACCGAGCTGATCGACTCCGGTGGCCATCAGCAGATTGGTCACTACGCCGCGCACAATTCGCGCAATCACCCAGCCGATGGCTAGAACGATTCCGGCGGTGACAATGCGGGGAATGGCCTGAAGGAAAGAATTAATTAGCCCTTCTACCGGGGCCAACAGCCCAGGTAGCTGCAGGGCGCTCAAAATCAGCGGAATAAACAGCAGCAAAATGAACCAGTACAGCACGTTGCCGATGGTTTCATTCAGCACGACCGGAGAGCTGCCCTGCTCTAAGCCGGTCTGCTGAGCTAGGCGATCGTCTAGATTAAAGCGACCTAGGCCATTGACCACGAGCGATCGCACCAGAGTCGCCGCCAGCCAGGCCACCCCCAGCAGTAGCAGCGCACCGCCGATACGGGGTAGGTAGAGAAAGATCTGGTCGAGAAAGTTGTTGAGCGGAGTCGACACCCCAGACAGGTTAAGGGCGTTGAGCGACGCCACAATGGCGAACAGAAAAATCACCCAGTACACGAGGGTCGATGCCCATTTTTCAATCGGTATGGGCTGATCTGACGGGCGACCCAGAGCCCAGTTGGCAAGGCGGTTATCGAGGTCGGTACGCCGCAGCAGACTGCGTACCACCAGAGCCGCCACCGTGGCTATAAGCCAGCCCAGCAGCAGCAGTGCGATCGCCCCAATTAAGCTGGGTAAAAATCTCCCCAGTTGCCCAGAAGCCTCTTGCACAAAGCGGCTGGGAGACTCCACAGGGTTAGTCAGCGGTCCAGGGTCGGCAGGTTGAACTCCAGGCTCAGTCACCTGAAGCAGTGTTAGCGATAAAAAATTAATCATGATCCTTGCAGTTGGGAGCATCCTGAAAGAGCATTGTGCAGGGGGCCGTTGCGCGATCTCGACTGTTGGCCATTCACTACAGGCAAATAAACTGACAGCCAAATCATGTCATTCCATGAACCAGCGCTTCAGCTTAAAAACGAGACCGCCCAGGGCAAGTACGATAGAAACTTCCCAAAAATACACGTTTTTGAGGATTTTGATACCTACACCCGGGCTGATTCTCTCAGGAGTCCATTGAGATGTCTACTCGTCGTGTCTTTGAACACAGCATTTCCATTAGCGCTAGCGCCAGCCAGGTGGAGCAGTGTTTGACTCGTCAAGACCTGATGCACCGCTGGCTCAACCCAGCCCTACGCTGCGACCCGATCGGCGACTGGAGCACCGAGCTGGGAGCCAAAAGCCGGTTTGTGATTCAGGTGCCGCTGTGGCAACCTGCGCTGGTGAGTACGGTGGTTGAGCGTCAGCCAGGCCTGATTGTGTGGGCATTTGAAGGATTTTTTGACGGTCGCGATCGCTGGGAATGTACCCCCGAGCCAGCAGGAACCCGGTTGCTGAACCGGTTTGAGTTTGAGATTCCCAACCCCGTCATACAGGCTGGGTTTAACTGGGTTGCTGCTGGCTGGACTCAGCGAGACATGGCTGCTCAACTGCGCCGCCTGAAACAGGTAGCTGAAACCCAGACCAATCGATGTTGATCTCGAGCATGGCCACTCATTAAAAAGGCCGTAGAGACAACGCTCCCTACGGCCTAGATATAAAAATTGTGGGTAACTTCCAGAGAGGATTAGCTGGAGGTCGTTTGAGTCGCCAGCATTTGCTTAAGCTTCTCCAATTCGCCGGCCCAGCGAGGATCGGGCTGAACCGAGGCACTGGTGCTAGCAGCTGCCGCTGGAGTAGAAGACTTACGAGTGCTTCCCTTAGCCGGTCGCTTGCCGGAAGGTTCGCCACTGGGACGAGCTTCTGCTTCACCCTCGGGCTTGGTGCGGGGCAGCGCTTTTTCAATTTTAATGGGCAGTTCTGCTAGCATCTGGCCATTCAGTTTTTCTACAACTTCATCAGCCTTTTCGTCGGTCTTTACGGTTACGAAGCCAAATCCCCGGCATTTCCCGGTTTTTTTGTCAGCAATTAGCTTGACAGAGACCAAGTCAGCCGTAAAATCAGCGAAAACGTTTTCAAACTCCTGCCGCTCTAGATCCTTAGAAAGGTTACCAACGTAAAGGCGAATTGACATTTGAGATACCTCTGGTGTTCTAAAACAAAGGGCAAAAATCGAAATCGTTGACTCGCCAAGTGAAGTTTGAATAGCAAGTCAACCGCCACCTTTGACAACCCTATTCACACAATCGATTTCTATCAGGATTGCAGATTCTGCTCCAAAAGCCTAATAAAGTCGTATTAAAACGTCAAATCTAAATCCTGTATCAATTTAACAAATTCTTACTTCGTGCGATCGCCCCTAGGCCCTAATCTGTTATTGAAAATAACTTAAAAACCCAAAGCTCAGGGGTGTGATCTTAACTATCGTCGCCCTGGAAAGAAACGACTCATCAAACTCCTTGAGTTTCCCAGAAGCTGCCTACCTTAATCATCTTCCCAAGGAAAGACCTAACATTTATAGGCCATTAACTGAGTACCTTGGATAGTGAAATATCAGCGCTGCTGTCCCTCTATACAATTATCTATTACCGTAACACGTTAGATGCCTCGCGGCTGGCGCAGCCGCGAACCAAAATTAGCACCCAAATAAAAACCAGCCGGCAAGGGCTGGTTCATTTGCTGTGTTGAGAGTAGGAGAACCCATTACCCAATAACCCCAAAGCCAACCCTAAACGGGTAACCCAGGAACCTAGGTATGTGTTTCTGTAAATTAACTTAACATCAAATACACTATTTCGCAACACAACTTTACGTATCGCGGCTATCCCCCTCGAAAAATCGTCCAAATTCCAATCAGGCTGATGGCTAGGCTCAAGAGCGTAGCCCAAATCGGTCCATAGGCTTGAAAGCGGTGACGGGGGTCCAGCTGCACGTGATGGATGTCGACCCACAACAAACCACCGCCATAGCGACTCCAGCCACTGACTGTGACAGCTTGCCCAATCCACAGCCGGGGGTGGCGCTGAAATAACTCTTGAAGACTGCCCAAGGGGACCGGATTAACCAGTTTGACTAGCCCTGAGGCATCGTCAAGGTACAAATTTTGGCAGCCCCAGTTTTCTAACCCGATGGAACCTCGTAGCTGGCCCCGGAGGGTTACAGGTTTTCCTTGCACAGATAGGACTGAGCTGCTGTGGAGCAGATCCGCAATAGTATCTGGGGCGGTGGTGCTGGTTTGTCCGGCGGGAGGCGGGCCACCCAAATCGGGAAACAGAGCGTTGATGCGCAGCAGCAGGCCTAGTCCCAGGCCCAACCATAGCCCTCCCAAAAGTACGCTGGGGTCTTGGTAGAGCCAGCTTAATCGTTGCCAACCCAGCCGATTGACAACGCCGCCCAAAAACCACAGCCCCATGGCTATGCCGCCCCCCATCAGTAGGCCCGCTAGTGGACTTTTTTGCAGCAGTAGCCGTGGGGGTGAAAAGCTGTTTGAAGTTGGAGACGCCAGCGGTAGGGCGACAGCGGTGGGCTGCTGTCGAAGGATTGCCTGCTGGCTGAGATCGAGCAGCCGCTCCCCTAAGGGTGGGTGGGAGGCATTGACACGCAACCACTGGCGGTAGGGGTTGAGGCTGTCTACCGCAACCAGGTTAGCGATGGTGGTGGCGCGATTCGTGAGGCGATCGCTGTGGAAATTGTCCGCTGTATCCAGGCTTTGACCATCGCGCCCTGCCTTTGCCAACAGGCTACCTGGGGTAATCGCCTGGCGACTGCTGACGGGCATTAGAACCTCTAGGCTGGTAAGCAACGGGTGGAGGGTACCCCGCCGCTCAAGGTCAGCTGCGATCGCCTCAGTAAGCTGCAGCAGGCCATCCGCCAGGTGGTCGGGGTGCTGCGTGAGCACAGTGGCGCGGCGATCGCCCCAGCTACAGCCCGATCGCGACAGCCACAGCACGAGCTGCCGCAGCAGCCAAAACAGGCCGTAAAAGATACTGGAAAATACTCCTAAGGGGTTGCGTAGGAAGGGTTGGGTTAACCTATCCCCAACCTGGGCTAGACGATAGTAGGCAGTGTGCAATAGCAGCAGCAGCAGCCCTACCGCTGAGAGCACCAATCCGCTACCGTTCACCATCTGAGCCAGCTCGTACCCATATAGCGCCGTTATAGCTTCATCAGGTCCCTGGTCTAAAATGCCTTGGCTGACGACAATGCGAGTATTGCGCGCCAGCCAGCCATAGCTAAAGCACAGGGGAGCCTGATCGGGAATAACCCGGAGCTCGGGTAGTTGCCAACCGCGCTGGCGGCACACTTGGCGCAACAGGCGCAGGGTTCCTGGGCTAGACCCTTGGAGCTGGCGCGTTGATAGAGGCTTTTGGCCATGCCAAAAAGCCAAGGCAAAGTCCATAATCCACGGGCTGGCTAGGGCTAGCAACACCAGCCCACCGATAATCCAAACGGTGTAGGTATGATACGCCCCCGGCAGGCTGAGCTGTACCGGCCACCGCACCCATCGCAGCAGCCTATCCACCGTTCTGAGGGCAAAATGGATGGCCCAATTTGTTATCCAGAGCAGGGCGATCGCCGTAAGCCCCTGCTGTAGCCACAGCCCCACCGGGTACTTTGGCAGAGAAGCTTGGCGCTGCCGCTGCTGGCCTGCGGTAGCCTTTGAGCGTAAGCCTGGCTCAGCACCAGATGTAGAAGCCGGAATCGCTGCATCGCTGGAGGCATCTGGAGGGCGATCGCTGTCGTTTTGATCTATACCCGAGCGTTGGTTAAGCTGCTGAAAGTGAAAGAGCGACTGGTAGGTTGGCTCTGGTTCCCTTGCTTCAGCAGCGTCCAAATTAGCGTCTTTTGGCTTAGGCTGGTCAAGTTCTTCTGGGTTAGGCAGGGAGATAGATGCTTTGGCAGCGGATTTTGGTGGCCCAGGCGGTAAGGTCTGAGAACTTACGGTGCCTGCTAACGGCACAAAGCCACTTAAATCGGCTCTATTTGGTGAGGCGGTCTCCTGAGTTGCTGAAGGAACCCCGCCCTTCGTCCTGTCAGGCAGCTGGCTTAGAACCTGTTGAGCCCACTGCCGAGCCTCGGATGAAGAACTGGCGATCAGAACTTGGCAACCCAATCGGGCTTGGTCAACCTGCTTCAGTCGCTGGTGTGCCCTTACCTGACCCATTACAGCTTTGAGATAGTAGGGAGAACCCGGCGGCAATTGCCCCAAACGCTGAAAAAGCGCTAGAGCTTGGTCATAGCTTTGGGCTTTGAAGGCAGTCACCGCCTGTTGGTATACCTGCTTGGGTGAGGCACCGGAGCGATCGCTAGGGCCAGAAGCTTGGGATTTGGGGTCTATGGGCTGCGCCATACGCCGCTAGTTAAGGATAGAAAAGCAGAGGAGAAGTTCAAGGATAACCAACTATTCCCATTCTGTTTCTTCCTCCTGCGGATAACCGTTTGTTAACAATTGGCGAGACAAACCCTGGCAGCAGATTGCAGTTGCCCTCTAGACTAAGCAACAGTGCCACTGTTGCTGCTGCTCTATGATTGCCGTTAGCCTTTTTATTGCTAGTTTCCTGGCCTGGTTTCTCAGCATGCTAGCAGGGGGTGGCAGTCCGTTTATTCTAATTCCCATGATTTCCCTGTTGCTAGGATCCGCGGCGGTAGCCCCGGTGATTACGACAGGACTGCTGATTGGCAATACTCAGCGGGGAATTTCTTTTTGGCACCATGTGGACTGGCAACTAACAGCCTGGTACGTGCCGGGAGCTACGGTGGGAGCCATTATTGGTGGTTACGGGCTCACCCAGGTTCATGTAGAAGGCCTACAACTGCTACTTGGCCTCGGGCTGCTAATTATGGTTGCTAACCACCTACCGATTCCCAAGGATGCTCAGTTTGTGGTCAAAGCCTGGTACTTTTTGCCGCTGTCCTTTATCAATGCCATTGGGTCCGGGCTAATCGGCAGCACTGGCCCAGTTATGAACCCGTTGTATCTCAACTATGGGTTAGAAAAAGAGGCCATGGTAGCTACCAAAGCCCTCAATAAAGCGGTGCTACATCTAGTTAAATTAACGGCCTACGCTGCCTTTGGCAGCCTCAGCTCAGACTATCTGGTTTATGGGTTGGTGATTGGGTTAGGTGCCATACCGGCCAACTGGCTGGGTAAGCTGGTGCTGGCAAAAATGTCGGCCCAGCAGTTTAGACAGCTAGTGCTTGCCTTTGTAGCAGTAAGCGGTGTAACCATGATCTGGCAGCAGCGCCATTTTTTGACTGTCTCGTTTATGTAAGCTAATTACTAGCTTGCAAATTCTCTAAGACGTCTTGAGTTGTTTCTAGCGGTTCTTCGGAATATTCTGTTTGGCGGTCCAAACCCAACAATGTTTCGACGAGCCCATAGAGGGAGATTTCGTCTGCTCCAGAAAGTTGGCGATCTTTGAGATCGGTGAGTCCTTGGGCGAGTTCGGAGGCTCTGCTCTTATAGTCGCGGTGGGCAGTGAGCATATCCTCAAAAATAGATTGCTCAATTTCAACTCGATTTTGGCCTTCGTTGAGGGGTGTTTGGTAGGCCACATCCTCCACGTCATACTTAACTAGCACCACCAGTGCATTACTGGCGGCTTTAATGGCTTCCTGTAGGCGGCGCGTGTCGAGTTCGAGCCGATCAAAACCCACCTGGCCAGTAATCTTCAGCTCCACAATGGGGGCGATGCTGCTCTGGTGCTTAGCAGCGGCGGCGATCGCGCAATCTAGAGCCATCTGGTTCAATTCGTCTAGGCTTTCCTGGCCCTTGGCCACTAGCTCAACCCGTTCGATGGGGCGCTGAAAGTAATCCGTCTTGAGCTGCGCGTCGATGCGATCGGGCAACAGTTCTACTAAATAAGCACCTCGGGGATAGCGGCTTTCCTCAACATTGTTAGCCTCAAGAGAGCCAGGATTGAACACCCATCCCTCGGCGGTGTAATTCTTGTGAATATGGCCCAAGGCTAGATAATCTACCCCAGCTTCCTTGAGCGGCAGCAGTTCGCTATAACGCAGTGCTCCAGCGTAGCGAGAGATTTGCCCTTCCAGGCCGTGGTGAAACAGCAAAACTGTGTGGTCGGGACCAGTGGGCAAGTCTTTGATAGCGTCAGCTAATAGCTCAATGGCGCGAGGGGCAGTGGCCCCATACCAGTTTGATCCGATTACCCGCACGCCGCAGGATAGGTCAATATAGCCGCCGGAGCGGGTGCTGCCGTCCCACGGGGTGAGCCGCTCTGCGGCATTCGCTCCGTCGTTGGGCTCCAGCAGCTTGAGCAGGTTCCACTCAGAGAGATACTTGAGCCAGCTAGTGCGAGTGCCATAGGGGCGGTTGTCGTGGTTGCCCTCAATGGCCACCACTGGAATGTTGGCATCCTTCAGCGTTTGAAGGCAAACCTGAGCCTGGTTGAGGGTAGCGGGCTTAATGTTGCGGTGCTCAAAGAGATCGCCCGCGATCGCCACAAAATCTACTCTCTCCTCGACAGCGTATCGTTCCAGCACTGTTTGCAGAGCGCGGAAAAAGTCCTTAGTGCGCTCAGGAGTGTCGTAGCGGTCAAACCCCAAGTGGATATCGGCAATATGAAGAAACTTGGCCATCAGGCTGTCCGCAGCGCTACTTCCTCAGCCTAGTTCCGATTTTCAATTTTGGAAGTTTGATTTTGGCCAAAAAATCTTGACTGGTAGCCAACTGTCCGTAACCTCACAGATTCCTAGACCGCGGATGACTCAGCCGCCAGCTCTTCCAATCGTTCCTGCTGGTCTCGGCTAACACAAGACTGAATCAGATCCTCAATATCCCCTTCTAAAACCGGGGTGAGGGTAAAGTTTTGGTTGAGACGGTGGTCGGTTACCCGATTGTCTTTGTAGTTGTAGGTGCGAATTTTCTCCGATCGCGCCCCACTGCCTACCTGCGACTTTCGCATCGAAGATACGGCCTCCTGCTGCTCTCGCATCTTTATGTCAAAGAGCTTAGCCCGCAGAATCTGCATGGCTCGCTCACGGTTTTTGAGCTGTGAGCGCTCTTCGGTGCAAAACACTCGAATGCCCGTAGGCTTGTGAATCAGATCAACCGCCGTTTCTACTTTGTTGACGTTCTGACCGCCAGCCCCGCCCGATCGCGCCGTGGTGAGCTCAATATCCTTGGGATCAATCTGCACTTCTACCTCGTCCACCTCAGGCATAATTGCCACAGTGGCCGTAGACGTATGCACCCGCCCGCCCGCCTCGGTGACCGGCACCCGCTGAACGCGGTGAACCCCTGCCTCAAACTTGAGCTGGCTGTAGACGCGATCGCCCGCAATTTCTAAAATTGCTTCCTTAAAACCGCCCATATCGGCGGCCGACTCGCTGAGCAGCTTCACACGCCAGCCCTGCGTTTCGGCGTAGCGGGAATAGAGGCGCACCAAATCCCCGGCCCAGATACTAGCCTCATCGCCGCCGGTACCCGCACGAATCTCCAACATGATGTTCTTGTCATCATTGGGATCGCGTGGCAGCAGTAGCACCTTGAGTCGAGATTCTAGCTCCGCTAGCTTCGCATCTAGAGCCTCAACCTCTAGACCTGCCATCGCTTTCATCTCAGGGTCGCTGTTAGCTTCCTTGTAGATTTCGCGCGCATCAGCCAATTCCTCGCCGGTAGATTTCCACTCAGCGTAGGTTGCGACCGTTTCCTCCAAGGAAGATCTAGACTTGGCAATACGCTGAAACTCATCCGGATCCTTGGCTACATCTGGGTCAGCCATTCTCCGCGTCAGCTCTTGGAACGTCTGTTCCACAGAGTTGAGTTTTTCGATTAAGTACGCCTCAGCCATAGTCCCCTTTTGTCCGCCGTCTAGCCAGAATGCTTTGCCCTACTACTACAGCACAGCAAACTAGGCCTTGTCGGCAGCGTCGTCGGTGGGAGTAGCCGATGTATCAGCCATACCATACTTACGCAGAAAGCGCTCAACGCGGCCTTCAGTATCAATAATTTTCTGGGTACCGGTATAGAAAGGGTGATTCCCAGACCATACGTCCACATGCAGTTCAGGCTTGGTAGAGCCCACGGTCATAATCTCTTTACCGTCGCAGAAGACCTTAGCCTCGGGATACCAAGTGGGGTGAATATCAGACTTTGCCATGACAGGGTTTGAAACAACGTCAATAGAGTGAGACAGACTTAGCAGAGATAGGAGCAAGGATTTACTGGTAATGGCAAAAGCTCAAAATTGAGCTTTGCCAAACCATGTCTAAATCACTAACTTCAATCTAGCGCTTGGAGAACTGAGGTGCCTTACGGGCCTTCTTCAGACCGTACTTGCGGCGCTCCTTAGCACGGGGATCGCGGGTTAAATACCCTTCTACTTTGAGAGGCTTGCGGTTTTCAGGATCAAGCTCACACAGTGCTCGGGCTACACCAAGCCGAATTGCATCAGCCTGACCGGTTAAGCCACCACCCTTGACGTTAACTAAAACATCATAGGCGTTCTCCAAACCCAGCACCTCGAGAGGTGCCTTGGTAGCGTTGAGATAAGCTGGGTTGAACTGTAGGTAATCGTCACCAGGGCGCTTGTTGATTACCAGCTGACCACTTCCAGGCACTAGACGTACTCGCGCGATGGAGGTCTTGCGACGACCGGTACCCCAATACACAGCCCGTTCAGATTGATCGGTAGCCTGCATTATTTAGCTTCTCCAGGAATAGTATTTACAGCGTGAATTACAGGATTTTGAGCCTGATGAGGATGCTCTGGCCCGGCATACACCTTAAGCTTGGTGAACTGCTTGCGGCCCAAAGAATTCTTCGGCAGCATACCCTTCACAGCCTGCTCAAGAATTCGCGCAGGAATACGAGCCTGGAGCTTATCAAAGGTCTCAACCTTCATCCCCCCAGGACGTCCTGAGTGGCGCCGATAGAGCTTCATGCTGGACTTACGACCCGTAACTACCACTTTTTCAGCGTTCACCACGACAACAAAATCGCCAGTGTCCATGTGGGGAGTAAAGGTCGGCTTGTTTTTGCCGCGCAGAATTGTGGCGATTTCGGTTGCCAACCGTCCCAGGCGCTGACCTTCAGCGTCGATTACGTGCCACTGCCTCTGAATAGAATCGGTGGGGGGAATGTAGGTCTTAGTAGTCATAGCGCTTGAGCTGCCTTTCTTGAGTAAACCACACTAAATAAAACAAACGAGCTAAATAAAACTGGACAAACTTTAGGCTACCGCCGCACCCCAGAAAAAATGGGGCTGAGTATCAAACCAAACCTCCTGAGCGAAGGGATGGTCGTCGTAGCCAACCCGAAGCAGACACAACCCTTGGGCAGGGGCCGCATATTTAACCTGCTGCCGCTGGCGTTGCTGCCACAGCTCACCAAACTGTGTCGGTGTCAGTTCACCACTACCTACCTTCACCACCAGGCCCATAATCAGCCGCACCATACCGTACAAAAAACCCTTGGCTTGAAGCTCAACGGTGAGGAAAGTATCTTGGCGGTGACACTCAGCTACCTGTAGGTCTACCCAGGAATGGCTTTTGCCTGAGCGCGCCCGGTGAAAGGCTGTCATATCATGATGGCCCACCATGGCGTCGAGAGCCACCTGAATTTTTCCCTGGTCTAAATACTGACGGTAGTAGTGCCAGACAAAAGGACGCACAAACAAATTTGGCCGCTGCCCAGTGTATAGGGTATAGCGGTAGCGCCGCCAGCAGGCTGAAAATTGGGCATGCCAAGTGTCAGCCACCGCCGCCGAAGCCCGAATCAAAATATCCTCTGGCAGTCGAGCATTGAGCACATCGGCCCAGCGGTGTGCTGGGATAAAGCTAGGCGCATCAAAGTGAGCCACTTGAGCCGCCGCATGGACACCTGTATCGGTTCGTCCTGCACCACTGAGACGCACCTCATAGCCCAGCACTGAACGCACAGCTGCTTCAATCTCGCCCTGCACCGTACGAGCATTGGGCTGCCATTGCCAGCCGTGGAGATGTGTACCCACATACTGCACTACCAAAGCTACCCGCTGAGTTGACTGAGCAAACTCCGCGGGCTGGCTTTCTAGACTGCGCTGTATGGGTGACGACTTCTCCATCAATACGGGCTAAGGGCTAATAAATAAATAAGAGCGTTGGCACAGAGGAGCTAGGTTAACTCAATGATGGCCATCTCAGAGTTATCGCCTCGGCGGCGAACGGTCTTGACAATACGGGTATAACCGCCGTTGCGACTGCCGTAGCGCTCGCTTGCTTGGCTAAATAGAGCATGCACTAGCTGCTTGTCGTAGATATATCCCATGGCCTGACGACGGGCTGGTAGAGAACCATCTTTGGCTAGGGTAATCATACGGTCGGCTTCTTCACGCACGGCTCTAGCCCGAGCTTTAGTCGTGGTAATTCGACCGTGGCGAATTAGCTCTGTGGTTAGGGAACGCAACAGAGCTTTACGCTGGTCTGCGGGCTTCCCAAGTTGATGAACGCGACACTGGTGACGCATGGTACTGAACTCAGATGAACAACAAAATGAAAGATCAGAAAACCAAGTAGATTAGAACTAGAACGGCTCAGCGTATTAAGCTTTTTGGTTCTAAGGCTAATCCCTGAGCTTAGGCTGTCTTAGATGCCTTCTCAAGGGGTAGGGTGATACCCAAACGCTCCTGAAGAGCCTCAATTACCTCTTCAGCAGATTTCTGACCAAAGTTTTTGATCTCTAGGAGATCTTCTTGACTAAAGTCAAGTAAGTCGGCTACCGAATTAATTTGGGCCCGCTTTAGGCAGTTGTAGGCCCGTACCGACAGCCTTAGTTCTTCAATAGGAATTTGGTTGTTGGGGTCTTCTTCCTTGACCTCTTCGTCAAACTTGGGCTCTAAGGTGACATCCTTGAGGGGCATAAATAGACCCACTAGGATATCGGCGGCCTGGCTCATTGCTTGCTGAGGAGTAATGCTGCCATTTGTCCAGATGTCCATGATCAGCTGGTCGCGCTGCATAGACCCAGAAACAACGACCTCTTCAACGGTGTAATTGACCTTTTTGACTGGCATAAACACCGAGTCAATTTGAATGAAGTCTAGCGCCGTAGCATCGTCTTTACTCCGTTCCACGGCTCGGTAGCCCTGGCCCCGCTCAACCCTAAACTCCATCTCCAGCGTATGGCCATCCGCTACTGTCGCCACGTACTGCTCAGGGTTGACCACTTCTACTTCAGACGGTAGCTCAAAGTGACCCGCAGTCACTCGAGCAGGACCTTGAACTAGAAGGCGGCCGATTTGAGGCTGGCTGGTATAGCTCCTTAGGACGATCTCCTTCATGTTGAGAAGAATGTCGAGAACATCTTCCCGCACCCCAACAATGGTTGAGAACTCATGGGTCGCCCCAGCAATTCTCACGGCTGTAATTGCAATACCCTCTAGGTTGGATAGCAATACCCGCCGTAGCGCATTGCCTACGGTAGTACCCTGACTACGCTCTAAAGGCTCGATGACAAATCGACCGTACTGACTTTGGTCGTTTTCAACGACAGACTCTACGCAATCAACATGAAACTGTGCCAAAATCCTGCCTCCCTTAAACCTCGCGATACCCTGCTCACCAAATGCGC
Source organism: Nodosilinea sp. FACHB-131 (assembly GCF_014695395.1). GTDB lineage: Bacteria > Cyanobacteriota > Cyanobacteriia > Phormidesmidales > Phormidesmidaceae > Nodosilinea. The sequence continues at coordinate 197,082 of NZ_JACJOF010000013.1, read as the reverse complement.
CAACGACACTATGGTGAGTGCCTAAACCCGACGACGCTTGGGTGGTCGACAACCGTTGTGGGGGATAGGAGTAACATCTCTAATTAGAGTAATTTCTAAACCCGCTCCCTGTAAGGCACGAATAGCGGTTTCGCGACCAGCCCCAGGACCGCTCACCATGACCTCAATCTGCCGCATCCCTTGATCCATCGCCCGTCGAGCAGCGCTATCAGCTGCTGTCTGAGCTGCAAAGGGTGTCCCCTTTTTTGCTCCCTTGAATCCACTAGAGCCTGCTGAAGCCCAGGAAATTGCTTCCCCTGACTGGTCAGTAATAGTCACAATGGTGTTGTTGAAGGTTGAACGGATGTGAGCGACACCGCTCGGTACGTTCTTCTTACTTTTTCGAGGTCCAGTCTTTCGAGTCGGTTTGGCCATAGCGTTGTCACTAAATTCAATTCAAGGAAACTTGAGTCAATGCGATTATCGGTGAGCCACTAACACTAGCAAACACCAGTAAACAGTCAGAAAAACTCGCTACAAAGCTTAGCGAGCTTTTTGCTCTAACCCCCATGTTGACTGAAGGCTGAGGCGAAGCAGTTTTACTTGCGAGGTGCTTTCTTCTTACCAGCCACCGTACGACGGGTGCCGCCTCGACGGGTGCGAGAGTTGGTTCGGGTACGCTGCCCACGCACTGGTAGGCCAGCGCGGTGACGCCGTCCACGGTAGGAGCCGATGTCCATCAATCGCTTGATGTTCATGCTTTCCAACCGTCGTAGATCGCCCTCTACTTGATAGTCGCTTTCGACGGAGTCACGTAGCTTTGCTACGTCGGAATCGGTCAAGTCCTTAACCCGCACGTCAGGACTAACCCCGGTTTTAGCGAGGATTTCTTTAGAACGGGTAAGGCCAATACCGTAGATATAGGTCAAGCCAATTTCAACTCGTTTGTCGCGTGGCAAATCCACGCCTGCTATCCGTGCCACCTTTAACTATCTCCCCAGTATGTGGTTTTAACCATGCAGCCCAGCTATGGCTACTCAGTTTGCTATGTTAGGCCGCTGCCCAAACCGTCAAAAGTCTATACAAAAACTCGAACAGAACGTTTAGATTCAGTTGTTCCGAGTCAGTATACTCAACACCATCTGGCACATCAAAACGGCATTCGCACTGTTGCAAACACCCTGCCAGACCTTACATTACCCCTGTCGTTGCTTATGCTTGGGGTTAGAACAAATCACCATGACCCGGCCGCGGCGGCGAATCACACGACACTTATCACACATCTTGCGCACAGACGCACGGACTTTCATGTCCAACTCGCACTTCACTACAGAATTGCTATGCTAGCAAGCTGACGGCAATCCGTCAAATAAAAATTGCCTTTGAGGTAATGCCGGAAACAAAAAGAGGTCGTCCACGGACGACCTCTTCTCGAGAATTACTCAGAAAAATGACGAAAGAGTGCGGGTTCTATCCCTAAGCTCCGCGTTTGAGGGCGGATTCTACCTGCTTCAGTTCCTGCTCGACACGAGTCTTGAGCTTTTCAGGCAGGGGGCGGTTGGGATAGCTGCTGTAGTGACCTGCGATCGCATTTAGTGCCGTGCGCATTGTCGTAAACGAGCTGAGGTTAGCTACAGAAGTATCCCGGCGATAGCGAGAGGCAAAGTCGCTAATGACGGCCTTGGCCTCAGCTTGTGCCTCTACCTTAGCGGGGTCATCGTCAGGTAGGTTAATCGAGGTTCTGAGGCTATCTACCAGCATCAATGTGTCTTGGCGATAGTCACCACTGAGCCTGCCGCTGACGCCTGCACCGCACCCTGTGAGGCCAACAACGGCCACAAGTACTAAGGCTAAGAGACGAGCAATTAAAGATTTCATAGGATTCTTTGAAAGAGGTTAGGTCAAACGACAGGCCAGAGGAAATAGGCACTAAATCCCGTGCTAAAGCTGCGCTGGTGTCATTTTGGTGCTTTCATTCTATAGCGCACCGTGGTCATAGTATTCTTTGGTTGATTGAGGACGCTCTGTCTCAGGCTGGATAAATGCGCAGCCGTCGGTTAGGTTCTTCGCCACAGCTGAGGGATTTGAGCCGATAATGTTCGGCTAGCTCGTGCTGCATCTTGCGGATGTGGGCTGAGCGGGGCAGCAGTTCAACCGGTTGGCCTTTGGGAATCACGATTTGCTCAACGGCTAGACGAGCTTCTTCTAAGGCTTCTAGCTCATCGTCGCCGCCACTGTGACTAAACAGTTCTAGGTCAATGGCGGCTGGATTGTCATCCATGTCCAGCAGGCGCTGGAGGGCGCGGGTAATTTGGGGAATGCTGTTGGACTTGACCAGGTGGACAGGAATCTGCCGCCCCTGGGCCATGTGCTTGAGCTTGGCTTGGGCCTTAGCGTGCGATCGCAGCGCTATCACGGCATCAGCGTTGTCCAAATCTTTAGTGATCACTACAGGCATATGCAAAGTCTGAATTACCCGCTCAATCTGGTAACGACTGAGGCCATAGGGATAAAGGCGCATGGCATCTTCCCCATTGGGGCCGATGATGTCGTCATCGGGAGTCGTCTCTAGCAGGTGGGCGAACATGGGGTCAGTGGTCGGTTCTTGGCTATAGACCTTACCTAGGGGCCGAATGTTGTTGCCGTTGCCTGTGGTGCGCTGGGCGATCGCGGCATTGGTCGGAGGCACCATTTGCCCTGCTGCGCGCCAGCCCATACCCGATCGCGATGGCTTGGCGACCTCTCGCCCTGAGCCCGGTAGCTCGTGGGTAATAATTACCTTCTGGTTCTCATCCACAGTGCGAATTTGTAGCCCCGGCTGGCGCCCCCGCAGCAGGTTGTCAATAGTGACTGTCACATCCTCATGGACGGCCCAGCGCTGCCGCTCCAGCATTTCCACGGCGATGTCAAAAGTCGGAGGAGCCTTACGCTCTAGCACGCTTTTTTGGCTGCCTCGACGGCGGGCTTCTTCATCCCCTAGGGTGACCGATTGAATACCGCCAATCAAGTCTGAAAGCGTTGGGTTTTTAATCAGATTTTCGAGCTGGTTGCCGTGGGCGGTACCCACTAGCTGCACCCCACGCTCAGCGATGGTGCGGGCCGCCAAGGCCTCTAGCTCGGTGCCAATTTCATCAATGACGATCACTTCAGGCATGTGGTTCTCCACCGCCTCGATCATCACGCGATGTTGTTCTTCGGGGCGAGCTACCTGCATGCGCCGCGCTCGACCAATGGCGGGATGGGGAATGTCACCATCGCCCGCAATTTCGTTGGAGGTGTCGATAATCACCACCCGCTTTTGCAGGTCGTCGGCCAGCACTCGGGCAATTTCGCGCAGAGCGGTGGTTTTACCTACGCCAGGCCGACCCAGCATCAGAATGGAACGACCTGTCTCCACCAGGTCTCGAATCATACCGATGGTGCCAAAGATCGCTCGCCCCACGCGGCAGGTGAGGCCAATCACTTCCCCAGAGCGGTTGCGAATGGCGCTGATGCGGTGCAACGTTTTCTCAATACCGGCTCGGTTATCGCCGCCAAAAATGCCCACTCGCTTGATGCAGTGGTCTAGATCGGCATGGGTAACGGGATCTTCAGACAGATACTCGACGCTGCCAAAAAATCTTGCTTCGGGCAGGCGACCCAGGTCTAAAACGACTTCAATCAGGCTTGGGCGTTGAGGGTGGTGCAGAAGCTGGGCGCGAATGGACGGAGGTAGAATACTGAGAATTTGCTCGAGGTCATCAATGGGCATGTCTTGGGCAGGGGCAGACTGGTGTTGGGCCGTCCCTTCAGATTCAGTGGGTAAAAAATCCACGGCAAGGTTATTAATGGCAGAAAAGTTGTCGGCAGGGGCGTTGCTGCTCGATCCGTCACTCATCGAGCGATCGTCGCTATAGCTAACCATAACGTGTTGGTAAAAAATGTCTATGGGATTTGAGTGGGCCTACCAGCTGCCGGGCCAGGGCTAGACTTTGGCCCAAGACACTACTCTCTAACCGCTGCCAAGGGGCAACGGTTGGTTGGGTAAGGCCGTCGCTGATTGAAGTGTTTTGACCGATGGCGGACTGGTCAAGGGAGCCATTCCCTAGCCAGGGTTGAAGCTCTTGGTCAAGGGCGTCAAGCAGCGGCAGTACTTGCGATCGCCCGTAGCTACCGTAGGCAATGCCCGAAATAGTTTTGGGGGCTAAAGCTGTATCACCGTCAACCATCCCAACCGGCTGGGAAGAAGGCCAGGCATTGGGTTGAGACGCATCAAGCTGAAGTGGAAATGCTGTACTGACCAAACCGAGATTGAGCAACTTATCTACAGTGTAGCCATTGGTACCGCCAGCGGGTTGCACATAGCCCGGTAGCCCTGCGTCGAGAATCTTTTGGGCCAGACGAATGGCGGCGTGGGTTGTGCCTTTACCCAAGTCACCGCTCATGGGTCGACCATCCGTTTGCCAGATCAGAGGCACCTCTAACGGCGCCATCAGATTGTAGAGGTGCCATAGATACGGCACCACCTGGTCGTGATCTGGGCAGCTAATGGAAATTAGTTTGAGGTGAGGTCGCCACGCTTGCAGCCGCCGCCAGAGCTGCTCGAACTGAACGTGATGCCCAGTTTGGGTATGAATTTCTACGGCATCAATTTGGGCCAGTTGCTCATTAGGAAAGGCTTCTGGGCTGGCTAGATAAGATTGGGCTTCAATATTATCAATTGGGCAAACGGTGATGCAGCGACCGCAGCCGTAGCAGAGGTTCGCAGCCACTCCACCCTGCTTGGGAGCCTGAAACTGAATGGCGGCCGTGGGACAAATAGATTCGCAGGGGCGATCGCACTGGGGTGGGCAGTGCGCCGCATCGAAGTGAGCCTTGCGAAAGTGAGGGTCTTCACTGTCATTGAGGCTCACCATGAGCCAGGGCAATCCGGGAATCAGATGGTTGTAATTCTCTGAAGACGCTTCGCCGTTGTCCAAATACTCCGCCAAGCGCATAGCATCCGCCAATCCCTGACGGGCAGTGGCTACCACCGCTCCATCGGCGGCGACGTCGATGCAATCTACTCCCGCTAAGGCATAGAGCATCGCCAACCGACGCACCGTCGGCATGTCCTGGTAGCTAGCACCGCAAATTAGCTTTACCCACTGCCCCATCTGTAGCGATCGGTGGGGAAACGGTAGGGGACTTTGTAGGTAAAGCGGCCCCGATACAGCTCCAGAGGCGATTTCAGTGTCCATGGGGGCGTAGATTTTAGCGAGGATAACCCAGCTCTTTGGGAGCCAGCCTCGCAGTTTAAATTGGCCTCGGGTCTATATCAGGTTGGCCAAGGGCTCCCAGCTAAAGGAGCGATCGCCCCCCATTTCCACCACCACTTTTACTCGAGGCTCAAGGGATGGCAGGCTAACCAAATAGGCCAGCTCCTGGCGCGACAAAATATGTCCCTCAATCAGCCACAGCACCATGCCTTTCGCCTTAGCCGACATGGTATCTAGACGATATGTGAGTACCGGGGGAACAAAATAGGTGTAGCCTACCGCCGCACCACTGCCCAAGGTCTTCTTACCCAAGTGGGGCGGGCGCACCCCGTGAATAGCGGTGAGATAAGAGGACACATCCCCTAATCCACGAGCAGTGAGGTTCATCGTTTCGTAACCGGTAGCCTTCAATCGGCGCTGGTAGCGACCTTCAAACCCTCCCTCTAGGGGTATGCGCACGGCGATCGCGCCGTTGCTCTCCAGATCTTTAATAAAGGGCTTACCCGTTGTCAGCAGCGCCATAAATTATCCTCGACCGTTGGCTATCAGGTGTTATTGTACTGCGTTCATGCGGAGAGTAAACCCAGCTAGCCAGAAGCCTTTGTTTGGCTGACTGTCTGCGCCTAGGTGGGTCAGCAGCCGAACTTTAAAACTTTTCTGAAAATGGTTATAGACATGTGCTGATAAGGAGTGTACTATGGTAAATCGCCGACAAAAAAGGATACTGAGTAGTCCAGCGGGTTACCCAAGTCCTGGCATTTGGCTGTTCTGATGCCCTAACACCAAGGTGTTTGCGGTTTTGGCTCTAGGGCCAGCTGTGGTCAGAGTAAGCCAGCTTTCTTTTGAATAGTGACCGGTTTAGGCCGGCAACGCTTACCCCCGGTGAGCTTTTTAGTCTGGGGTGTTCAAAAGTCGATGTCGTTGATGCGCAAAGCTCTCCATTCAGGGAGTCCTGCGCATTTCGTAGTGTGTTAGTAGGGAGACAGGACTGTGGCAGTCGGTATTCTCGGCAAAAAGCTGGGCATGACCCAAGTATTCGATGAGGCAGGCAATGCTATCCCCGTAACGGTGGTGCAGGCCGGCCCCTGTGTTGTTACTCAGATTAAAACCTCAGATACCGATGGCTATGCAGCTGTCCAACTAGGTTTTGATGAAGTGACCGAAAAGAAGCTTAACAAGCCCGAGTTAGGCCATCTGGCTCGCTCTGGCAGCGCTCCTTTACGTCATTTGAAGGAATATCGGGTTGATGCCGCCGATGGTTTTGAGTTGGGGCAGACCGTAACTGCTGAAACGTTTAGCCAAGGCCAGCTGGTGGATGTCACCGGTAAGAGTATGGGTCGTGGCTTCGCGGGCTATCAAAAGCGTCACAACTTCCGCCGTGGCCCCATGGCCCACGGTTCTAAGAACCATCGACTACCTGGTTCTACAGGCGCAGGTACGACTCCTGGCCGTGTTTATCCCGGTAAGCGGATGGCTGGTCAAATGGGCAATGCTCGGGTGACCATTCGCAAGTTGGAGGTGGTGCGGGTAGATGGCGATCGCAACATCCTGCTGATCAAAGGTGCCATTCCTGGCAAGCCCGGCGGGTTGTTGAGTATTGCTCCAGCCCAATGGGTAAATGCCTAATTCTTCCAGGGTTGCAGCAAGCGGTTTAAGTCTTTGACTTTCGGGCATCCAAAGCTTTTTAAGAGATAGGTTCAGACAATGGTTGAGTGCGTCGTAAAAAACTGGGAGGGCCAAGAGGCGGGTACGGCATCCTTAGATCTTCAGGTTGCCAAAGAAGAGTCTGCCTCTCACATTGTTCACCGCGCTCTAGTGCGTCAGATGAACAACGCCCGTCAAGGCACGGTTTCTACTAAGACCCGTGCTGAAGTCAGAGGTGGTGGCCGAAAGCCCTGGCGGCAAAAGGGCACCGGTCGAGCCCGAGCTGGTTCTAACCGTTCTCCTCTGTGGCGCGGCGGCGGTGTTATCTTTGGCCCTAAGCCCCGCGACTATAGCGTCAAGATGAACCGCAAAGAGCGGCGGTTGGCTTTACGCACCGTCCTCCAGAGCCGGATTGACGATTTAGTGGTAGTGGAAGGATTTGAGGATAAATTCTCTCGCCCCAAAACCCGTGATCTGCTCGATGCTATTGCTCGCTGGGGTATTGATCCCAACGCCAAGATTCTCTTGATCATTGCCGAACGACAAGAACTGGTCTATCTCTCGGCCCGCAACGTTGAGAACGTCAAGCTGATTACCGCTGCTAACCTCAACGTTCATGACTTGCTGAATGCTGACTATCTTGTCATTACATCCCCTGCCCTAGAGGCTATTCAGGAGGTTTACAGTGATTAATGCCGCTAATACCCCATCTTTGGCTGATCTCATCCGTCGGCCCCTGATTACCGAAAAGGCTACCCTTCTACTGGAGAACAACCAGTACGTCTTTGAGGTTGACCCTCGGGCTAACAAGCTGCAAATCAAGGCAGCGATCGAGGAATTATTTGAAGTCAGGGTTGTGTCGGTCAATACATACAATCCTCCCAAGAAGAAGCGTCGGATGGGTCGCTTTGTAGGCCATCGTCCTCACTACAAGCGTTCTGTGGTCACTCTGGCCCCTGGAAACACTATTCCTCTCTTCCCCGATCTCTAGGATCAAGTTTTCACTGTCTTAACCTTTAGCCGTGTAGCCAGCAAGTACTCCCATGGGCATCCGTACCTATCGACCTTATACCCCTGGTACTCGTGAGCGAACCGTTTCTGAGTTTGCCGAGATTACCCGCAGCGAGCCTGAAAAGTCTCTAACTCACTCCACCCATCGTCCCAAGGGGCGTAACAACCGAGGGGTAATTACCTGTCGCCATCGGGGTGGCGGTCATAAGCGCTTGTACCGCGTCATCGATTTTCATCGCAATAAGCTGGGCGTGCTCGCCAAGGTCGCTTCCATCGAGTATGACCCTAACCGTAATGCACGTATCTCCCTGCTTCATTACGAAGACGGTGAAAAGCGCTACATTCTCTGTCCCGCTGGCCTAGCGGTAGGGGCAACCGTGGTGGCTGGTCCTGATGCACCTCTAGAGGTAGGCAATGCCCTACCTCTTTACAAAATTCCCCTGGGCACCACGGTGCACAACGTAGAGATGCAGGCTGGGAAAGGCGGACAAATGGTGCGCTCTGCCGGCACTGGCGCTCAAGTTGTAGCTAAAGAGGGTGACTATGTCACCCTTAAGCTGCCTTCGACTGAGGTTCGCCTAGTGCGTCGCGAGTGCTATGCCACCATTGGCCAGGTCGGCAATGCTGATATCCGCAACGTTAGCCTTGGTAAAGCAGGCCGTAAGCGTTGGATGGGCCGCCGTCCTGAGGTACGAGGTAGTGTGATGAACCCGGTTGATCACCCCCATGGTGGTGGTGAGGGTCGGGCACCCATTGGACGCTCTGGTCCTGTAACCCCTTGGGGCAAGCCAGCCTTGGGTTACAAAACTCGCAAAAAGAACAAGGACAGCGACAAGTACGTGGTGCGTCGTCGTCGTCGCGTATCTAAGCGGGGTCGTGGCGGTCGTAACGCCTAGTTGGCAATTTGTTGGCTGTTTCTTGATTGTTGTTAGGGCTGAAGCATCATGTCTCGCTCATTAAAAAAAGGGCCATTTGTGGCCGACCACCTTCTTTCCAAGATCGAAGCCCTAAACACCAGGGGTGATAAGCAGGTAATTAAGACCTGGTCGCGGGCCTCTACGATTCTGCCCCAGATGATTGGGCATACGATTGCAGTGCACAATGGTCGCCAGCATGTGCCGGTCTATGTCACTGAACAGATGGTGGGCCATAAACTGGGTGAATTTGCTCCCACGCGGACCTTTCGTGGCCACGCCAAGACCGATAAAAAAGCTCGTCGTTAGGTATTAGGTAGAGGAACTGGAAAAATGGCTGTGGATACCTCAGAGCAGGTTAAGGCGGTAGCTCGCTATGTGCGCATGTCGCCCCGCAAGGTGCGTCGGGTACTTGATCAAATTCGCGGCAAGAGCTATCGGGATGCGCTAATCATCCTGGAGTTTATGCCCTACAAAGCGTGCGAGCCCATTATTAAAGTGTTACGTTCTGCCGTAGCTAATGCTGAGCACAACAACGGTCTTGACCCAACAGGTTTGGTAGTCAGCGAGGCATTTGCTGATGCAGGTCCAGCCTTGAAGCGGTTTCGCCCACGAGCCCAAGGTCGGGCTTATCAAATTCGCAAGCCGACCTGCCACATCACTATTGCTGTGGCTCCGGCTGCTGAATAGCTTGTCGTACTGATTCCATTGTCCAAACACAGTTGTTCAAAAACCAATTTTCAGAGGGTTAGTTCGTGGGACACAAGATTCATCCAACCGGGTTTCGCCTTGGCATCGTTCAAGAGCACCGCTCTCGCTGGTTTGCAGAGGGCACTCGCTATCCTGATCTACTTCAGGAAGACTATCGCATTCGCGAGTATGTTCAAAAAACTTTGAACAATGCTGGTATCGCCGATATTCGCATTGAGCGCAAGGCTGACCAAATTGATCTTGAGTTGCGGACTGCTCGTCCTGGGGTTGTGGTAGGTCGTGGTGGAGCGGGTATTGAGTCGCTAAGAGTAGGCGTGCAGAAGCTACTCAAGGACTCCAACCGCCAAATTCGCGTCAATGTGGTGGAAGTGAACCGCGTGGATGCGGACGCTGCCCTAGTCGCTGAATACATTATTCAGCAGCTAGAGCGTCGGGTTTCCTTTCGCCGGGTGGTGCGCCAAGCTATTCAGCGTGCCCAGCGCGCTGGGGTGGAAGGTATCAAAATTCAGGTGAGCGGTCGTTTGAACGGTGCAGAAATTGCCCGTACTGAGTGGACTCGGGAAGGTCGGGTACCTCTCCACACTCTACGGGCTGATGTTGACTACGCCTACACGACTGCTCAAACCACCTATGGCATTTTGGGTGTCAAGGTTTGGATCTTTAAGGGCGAGATTATTCCCGGTCAAGAGGAAGCTCCAGCTGCTGCCCCTAATGCTCAACCCCGTCGCCGTCAGCCCCGTCGTCGTCAGCAGTTTGATGACCGCTCTAATGAAGATTAGGCTGTCCTAGCGTTTCTTTGATTGATTTTACCTGTGACTTCAAGAGTGCCGATCCATGCTAAGTCCAAAACGAACTAAATTTCGCAAGCAGCACCGCGGGCGTATGCGCGGAATGGCTCAGCGGGGCAGCGACATCAACTTTGGTGATTTTGCCCTTCAGGCAACCGAGCCCTGCTGGCTAACTGCTCGTCAGATTGAAGCAGCCCGTCGAGCCATGACCCGCTATGTACGGCGAGGCGGCAAGATCTGGATTCGCGTCTTTCCCGACAAGCCTGTGACCATGCGTCCCGCAGAAACTCGAATGGGTTCTGGTAAGGGTAACCCTGAGTTTTGGGTAGCTGTGGTGAAGCCTGGCCGCATCGTTTTTGAGATTGCTGGGGTACCTGAAGCTACTGCTCGGGAAGCGATGCGACTAGCTGCTTTTAAGCTGCCGTTTAAGACTAAGTTCATCGCCCGCGAAAGCAAGGAGGCGTAGGCCAATGGCATTAACTAAGATTCAAGAGGCGCGCAGCCTGAGCGATGAAGAGTTGCTAAATGCGATCGCTGAGACCAAGCGCGAACTGTTTCAACTGCGATTTCAAAAAGCTACTCGCCAACTCGATAAGCAAGTGCATCAGTTTAAGCATCTCCGTCATCGTCTGTCTCAGCTTATGACGGTTCAGCGGGAGCGCCAGCTGATTGCCCTAGAGGCAGAGGCAGAGGTCCAAGCCACCGCTGTGGCAGCAGCCGCAACAGAATCGGTAACAGCGTAGGGAATAGGTGAATTAGATGGCGGTTAAAGAACGAGTGGGACTGGTTGTTAGCAACAAGATGGATAAAACCGTCGTAGTTGCCGTGGAAAGCCGCACCTCCCATCCTAAGTACGGCAAGATTGTGGTGCGGACAAAGCGCTATAAGGCACATGACGAAGAGAATACGTGCCAGGAAGGCGATCAGGTGCGAATTCTTGAAACTCGTCCCCTGAGCCGAACCAAGCGCTGGACGGTGGCTGACATTGTTAATCGTGCGGCAGACGCATAGGGGGAATTGTGATTCAGCAGGAATCGTACTTAAACGTGGCGGACAACAGCGGTGCCCGGAAGCTTATGTGCATTCGCGTACTCGGTGGTAATCGCCGCTATGCCGGGGTGGGCGATGTAATCATTGCTGTGGTTAAAGATGCACTGCCAAACATGGCAGTGAAAAAGTCGGATGTGGTCCGGGCTGTAGTCGTTCGGACTAAGAAGGGCTTGCGCCGCAGCAGCGGCATGAGCATTCGTTTTGACGATAACGCGGCCGTGATCATTAACCAAGACGGAAATCCCAAAGGCACTCGCGTATTTGGGCCAGTAGCCCGTGAGCTGCGCGACAAAAACTTCACCAAGATTGTGTCGCTGGCACCGGAGGTTCTCTAATGGCAACAACAAAGCAGCCCGTGCGCCACAAGGTGCATGTGCGTAAGGGAGACACTGTTCAAGTGATTGCTGGGCGCGATCGCGGCAAAGTCGGCGAGGTGCTGACCGTTATTCCCAAAACCAGCCAAGTGGTTGTACAGGGCGTAAATATTCGCACCAAACACGTTAAGCCTCAGCAAGAAGGCGAGTCGGGTCAGATCGTGACCCAGGAAGCCCCCATCCACAGCTCTAACGTCATGCTTTACTCCGAGAAGGAGAAAGTGGCTAGCCGAGTTGCTTACACCTTTACCGATGACGGGCGTAAGGTGCGGATGCTGAAAAAGACCGGTGAAATCATTGACTAAGGCTTTTAGTCTTACGCTCATCCTCTAGTCCTGACCAAGCCCAGGAAAGCGATAGAAACGACCCATGACCGACCAGTTAAAGACCATATATAAAGACACCGTTGTACCTAAACTGATGGAACAGTTTAAGTACGACAACATTCATCAAGTGCCCAAGGTGGTCAAGGTGACCGTCAACCGTGGCTTGGGTGAAGCATCTCAGAATGCCAAAGCGCTGGAGTCTTCTCTGAGCGAACTGGCTCTCATCACCGGTCAGCGTCCGGTGGTAACCCGCGCCAAAAAGGCGATCGCAGGGTTCAAAATTCGTCAAGGCATGCCCGTGGGGGTCATGGTCACCTTACGTTCTGACCGCATGTACGCCTTTCTAAATCGCCTCATCAACCTGACCCTGCCCCGCATTCGTGACTTTCGCGGCATTAGCCCTAAGAGCTTCGACGGACGTGGCAACTACACCTTGGGTCTGCGAGAGCAGTTAATTTTTCCTGAAATTGACTACGACAGCATCGATCAAATTCGCGGTATGGACATCACCATTGTGACTACCGCCAGCACCGATGAAGAAGGCCGAGCGCTACTCAAGGAATTGGGTATGCCGTTCCGTGACAACTAACACAGGTTTATACGCGTACTAGAACTATGGCTGCTAACGACACAATTGCGGATATGTTGACTCGCATCAGAAATGCGAATCTGGCGCGGCACCAAACTGTAGGTATTCCTTCTACCCGGATGACCCGGAGTATTGCAAAGGTGCTTAAGGAAGAAGGGTTCATCACGGATTACTCTGAAACTACTGTCGAAGAGCGTCCTCAACTGGTGGTCGCCCTCAAGTACAAGGGCAAGACTCGTCAGCCCATCATTCGCAACCTTACTCGCGTTAGCAAGCCCGGTTTGCGCGTGTATTCCAACCGAAAAGAGCTACCTCGGGTGCTGGGGGGTATTGGCATTGCAATTGTTTCTACCTCTAGCGGAATCATGACTGACCGCGATGCCCGCCGTCAGGGTATTGGTGGCGAAGTGCTTTGCTATGTCTGGTAGGTAGCTGAACAGCAATGTTGTTAGCTAACGGCTAAGTCATCAAGGGCGTTATCGAGTGCTAAGGATTTAGGAGTTTTGCATCATGTCACGTATTGGCAAACGGCCAATCCCAGTCCCGGCTAAAGTGTCAATCGTAATTGACGGTCAGGACATTCAGGTTAAAGGGCCTAAGGGCGAGCTGTCTCGTACCCTGCCCAGCGGAGTGTTGGTGGTTCAGGACGGGGAGACCGTTCTGGTCAATCGCAAAGATGATTCTCGTCTAGCCCGCGAGCGTCACGGTCTCTGCCGCACCCTAGTGGCTAATATGGTTGAGGGGGTTTCGAATGGCTATCAAAAGCGCCTAGAGATTCAGGGTATTGGTTATCGGGCACAGGTGCAGGGCCGCAACTTGAACCTCAGCCTTGGGTACAGCCACCCTGTTGTATTTGAGCCTCCCGCCGGCATTGAGTTCGTAGTTGAGAACAATACCAATGTCATCATTAGCGGCATCGATAAAGAATTAGTAGGCAACATTGCCGCAAGCATTCGGGCCAGCCGCCCCCCTGAGCCCTATAAGGGTAAAGGTGTGCGCTACGCCGGTGAGCAGGTCAGACGTAAGGCCGGTAAGTCAGGGAAGAAATAAGCCATGAAAGCAAGTCGTAAAGAATTAACCCGTCGCCGTCACGTCCGCATCCGTCGCCGCGTGTTTGGCACCTCTGAGCGGCCTCGGTTGGCCGTATTTCGCTCAAACCAGCATATTTACGCTCAGATTATTGACGATACAGCTCACCATACTCTAGTGGCTGCCTCAACCGTTGAGCCTGATGTTTTGAAGGATGAGACGGGAGCTACTCAAGACTCAGCTGCTGTAGTTGGCAAACTAGTGGCTGAGCGTGCCCTAAAGGCTGGTATTACGCAAGTGGTTTTTGACCGAGGCGGCAAGTTATATCACGGACGAGTAGCGGCTCTGGCTGAGGCAGCCCGTGAAGCAGGCTTGAGCCTGTAGGCCAAGCGTGATTACTGGATAGAAAGCACCTAATTTTGCTTGATGTAAACAAGGCTGGGGAAAGGCATGGCAAACCGTCGCAAAGAAGCGCGTACTAAAGAAAAGAAAACCGACTGGCAGGAACGCGTTGTCCAAATCCGTCGTGTGACCAAGGTGGTGAAGGGAGGTAAAAAACTTAGCTTCCGTGCCATTGTGGTTGTCGGCAATGAGAAAGGCCAGGTCGGCGTTGGCGTTGGTAAGGCAGGCGATGTCATTGGCGCTGTAAAGAAGGGTGTAGCCGATGGCAAAAAGCACCTGGTAGATGTGCCTTTGACTCGCTCTTATTCCATTCCTCATCCCTCTAATGGGATTGGCGGTGGTGCCAAGGTATTTATGCGCCCTGCTGCCCCTGGTACTGGGGTAATTGCTGGTGGTGCCGTACGCACGGTGCTTGAATTAGCTGGGGTACGGAATGTCTTAGCCAAGCAACTAGGCTCTAACAACCCCCTCAATAATGCTCGAGCTGCGGCGGACGCTCTAGCTTCTCTACGCACCTTCGCTGACGTAGCTGAAGAACGGGATATCCCGGTTGAAAGCCTGTACATTTAATCCATTTCGGTATCGCTGTTTTTATTTTCCTCAGCCATGAGAATCAACGACGCACAACCACAAGTCGGCTCTAAGCGCCGCCGTCGCCGCGTCGGTCGCGGTATTTCTGCCGGCCAAGGCGCGAGCTGTGGCTTTGGTATGCGAGGACAAAAGTCTCGTTCGGGTAGCGGTACCCGACCTGGCTTTGAGGGTGGCCAAATGCCCCTCTACCGCCGCATCCCTAAGCTCAAGCACTTCCCTCTGGTCAATCAGAAGGAGTACACCATTATCAACGTTAAAGGGCTGTCTGACCTGGCAGCAGGGACTGATGTATCGCTTGAGTCGCTGCTTGAGGCGGGCATATTGACCACCAATGACGGTCCTTTGAAGGTGCTGGGTCATGGTGAAATTGGTGTGGCTCTAAACGTTAGAGCGGCGGCTTTTACCCAGTCTGCCAAGGAGAAAATTGAGCAGGCTGGCGGTACATGGGAAGTTGTCGCATAGCGGGATGTCTCGCTCATCCCTTAGACTAAAGTCAGGGACTGTAACCGTAGATTCTGCGGTTACTTATTGCCGTCAATGTATTGCTAAACGTAGGCCTGAGGTACATGCATGGTCGTAAGTCGGGGTAAAAATCCAAGCGCGCAGGAGACATTTATGCAAATGGCCCAGGCCGCTGGCCTGCGAAGCCGTTTGCTGGTGACTTTAGGGCTTCTGGTATTAGTGAGACTAGGGATTTTTATTCCGGTACCAGGTATTGATCGCCAAGCTTTTGGTGCTTCTATTCAGTCGGGCAGTTTAGCTGGCTTTGTAGGCTTCTTAGATATCTTTGTCGGGGGCGGTCTGTCCGCTCTAGGTATCTTTGCTCTGGGGATCCTGCCTTTCATCAACGCTTCGATTATTATGCAGCTGTTAACGGCGGCTCTGCCTCAGCTGGAAGATCTGCAAAAGAATGAAGGGGAAGCTGGCCGTCGCAAGATCTCCCAAATTACTCGCTACGTGGCTTTGGGCTGGGCAATTTTGCAGAGTACTTTGCTGGCGTCCTTCTTGCTCTATCAATTTGCGGAAGTTCCTGGTCCTGCATTTGTGGCCCAGACGGTAATTGCCCTGACAGCCGGGTCAATGTTTGTGATGTGGGTAGGTGAGTTAATCACTGAGCGTGGTATTGGCAACGGTGCTTCACTACTGATCTTTCTAAACATTGTTTCTACTCTTCCTCGGTCGTTAGGTCAAACGATTGAGTTGGCGCAGAGTGGCGATCGCGGCCTGGTGGGCGGCATTATCATTCTTATGCTTGCCTTTCTGGCAATGATTGTAGGAATTGTTTTTGTGCAGGAAGGGACTCGCCGCATTCCCATTATTTCTGCTCGTCGCCAGGTAGGTCGCAAGCTTTATTTAGAGCAGAGCAACTACTTGCCTCTGCGACTTAACCAGGGCGGCGTTATGCCCATTATTTTCGCCTCCGCAGTGCTGGTGCTGCCAATTTCGTTGACCCAGTACATTACCAATCCTGGATTCAGTCAGTTTGTGAATAACTACCTGAACCCAACTTCTCTGTTCTATGTTTCGCTGTACCTCGTTTTGATCCTCTTCTTTAGCTACTTCTATTCATCTTTGGTGATGAACCCAGATGATGTATCGCGCAACCTGAAGAAGATGGGAGCCAGTATCCCTGGCATTCGCCCTGGTAAGGCGACCACTGAGTACATCAGCCGCATTCTCAATCGGTTAACTTTTCTGGGCGCTGTTTTTTTGGGTATGGTAGCGGTTGTCCCCAGTGCTGTAGAGAGTTTGACTCGAGTACAAACTTTCAGGGGGTTCGGAGCTACTTCTCTGCTGATTCTGGTGGGTGTTGCTATTGACACTGCCAAGCAAATTCAGACCTACGTAATTTCCCAACGCTACGAAGGGATGGTGAAGCAGTAGTGACTCGACTTATTTTTTTAGGTCCGCCGGGGGCGGGCAAGGGTACCCAGGCTTTGCTGCTGGCCAAGGACTGTGAGGTTCCTCATATTTCTACTGGAGATATTCTACGGTCGGCGGTAGCGGCGGGTAGCGAGCTGGGTCAAAAAGCAGAGCAGTACATGAGCGCTGGGGAATTGGTGCCTGATGAGCTCATACTGGATTTAATTCAGGAGCGGTTGGGTCAGGATGATACCCAAGCAGGTTGGCTGCTGGACGGTTTTCCACGCAATGTGCCCCAGGCTGAGTTTTTGCAGAAGCTGCTTGATCAAATTGAACAGCCCGTTGACTTTGTAGTTAACTTGGATGTTGAGGACGATGTGATTGTTGCCCGTCTGCTGCAGCGGGGGCGTGACGACGATGAGGAGTCCGTGATTCTCAATCGGCTTCAGGTGTACCGTGAACAAACGGAGCCGCTAATTGATTTCTATCGCAGCCGCCAACAGTTGGTGTCGGTGGATGGTAATCAAACCATGGACGTAGTTCATGCTGACCTAAAGCGCCTAGTGATCGAGTAGTTGCTGGGGTTATGCTAGAGTTCAGCCTGTTGATTGTGTACTGAGGGAGAGTTCAGCTTGTCTAAGCAAGACCTAATTGAAATGGAGGGCACCATTACTGAATCGTTGCCGAACGCGATGTTTCGGGTTGATTTGGATAATGGATTTAACGTATTAGCCCACATTTCTGGGAAGATTCGTCGTAATTACATCAAGATTTTGCCAGGCGATCGCGTCAAGGTAGAGCTTACCCCCTACGACCTCACCAAGGGGCGTATTACCTATCGTCTTCGCAAGAAGTAGCCTGGACTAGGCCAAGATGGGTGCTAATAGTTTGTCGGCCCCTGTGCGGAAGATGTCTGCACAGGGAAGTTTTGTTTGGGCTTCGACCGACTGAATGGCCTCCTCAGCAGCAGCTGCGGTTAGGTGACCCGTGTTAAGGGCGATCGCGACTACCTTAGCCGGGTAAAATGCCCCTGCCGCTGTTGTGACCTGTTCATAAAGGGCGATTACGCCGGGTAAATCTGGGATTTTTACTTGGGGAAAATTGTGGATGTGGCTCTGCCCAGCTCGGTGTACCAGCACCAGATGGGTGGGTTGGGTGCCTCGCAGCAGAGGCAGTGTAGCGGTCGAGGCCGGGTTGAGTAGCGATCCCTGCCCTTCCACAAAGACGAAGTCGTAATGAGGGCCATGGCGCATAAGCTGCTGTTCAACGGCTCCTGACGCGTAATCGACCCGAATGGCATCTAGCGGCACGCCGTCGTCCCCCAACATGAGGTTGGTTTGGCCCGTGGCAATCACTTTAGAGCGCAACCCGCGCTGGAGGCAGGCGCGGTGCAGCTCTAGGGTTGCCGACATTTTGCCCACGGACATATCGGTACCTATAGTCAGAATGCGCTTGCAGGTTAGCTGACTGGCTTGCCCGCTCCCCACAGTCAGGCCTTCCGGTTCCTGGCGTACGTCCCAAATCCACTGATAGTCTCTTAGCCAGGGCTGGAGTGCCGGGTGTTTGGCCATTGGGGTATGGAGGCCATTGACGATACTCAGTCCTGCCTGGACCGCCTGCTCAATTTCTTGAAACCAAGCGTCGGGCAGCTTACCACCGGAGGGGGCGATGCCAATCGCCAGCACATCTGGGGTATAAGTCAGAGCCTCGGTGAGCGATTTGACAACGGGGATGGGCTTATCGATGCCGGTGAGGTCGTGGAGCGATCGCCCCGCCGCCTGGTAATCAATCACCGCCACAATCGGCGATTGGCTAAAGCGCAGCAGGGCCAGACCCGTCTTGCCCATGGTGCTTTGGGTGCCCTCGTGCATGAGTAGGGCAATGCGACTATTGGGCTTGAGGTGCATAGCTAAGTCCAAGTCCAGGATTGGTGGAGGGGAGTAGGCGTCCGTCAGCTAGGGTAAGGCCACTGAAGGGGTCGTCCCGCAGGTTGAGGTGGCTGTCGAGGTCGAGATAGTCGGCTAAGGGTGAGAGCTGAGCCATAGCCCCATTCGCTAAGCTGCTGTCGGAATAGCAACCGAACATTACCTGAAGGCCGCAGGCCCGCGCGGTGTGAATCATCCGTAGGGCCTCGGTCAGCCCCCCAGCTTTCATCAACTTAATGTTAATGCCATCGACTAAATCTGCTAGGCGAGGAATATCTAAACTGTTGAAGCAGCTCTCATCCACGAAGATTGGCAGCGGTGAGTCCCGCTTGAGCTTGACCAAGTCGGCATCCTGGCTGACGGGTAGGGGTTGCTCTAGGTGAGTAACGCGGCGATCGCTCAGCCAATCCGCCATTTGCTTGGCTTCCTCCAGACTCCAGCCGCCGTTGGCATCAACGCTGAGGCTGACGGCGGTGGGAATATTGTCATAGACGGCCTGAAACATGGCTTGATCCGCTGCGATACCGTGGGGACTACCAAGCTTCACCTTAAGGGCATGGGCGGAGGTTTGCTGTAGCCAATCCTGCGATCGCTGCTGGGCCGCCTCGGGTGATGAAATGCCCACGGTAACTGACGTTGGCTGAATGCGCCCTAAGTCTAGCCCCAGCAGTCGCCAAATGGGCTGCCCAACCCACTTGCCGCACCAGTCCCACAGCGCTACGTCGAGTGCGGCGCGGGTGGCTGAGTGGAGAGATAATTCGGCAATAGCGGCCTCCATAGCCTGCCGTTCTAACGGATGGAAAGACGATATGGTCGTCTGCAAGCGAACTATCTCTGCCTGCAAGGTGGCCAACGTTTGCTGGTGAGTGCCAATGGAAAACGGAGCCGCTTCCCCCCAGCCTTCTACGCCTTCAGCGCTGAGCTTTAGCCAGAGGTTGGTTGACTGAGCCGTGGTGCCGCGACTGATGGTGAGCGGTACACGTTTGTGAACAGTAAACGGCTGATAGGTGATTTCCATACAGGGGTAGCTAGCTTGGGGGCAGTAGATGGCAGCGCCGCAGGTCAACGCTGAAGCAGGGTAATGCTCTTACGGGGCTGCCATCAGTCCAGCTGTCGCGCCACTGATTGTTCGGCTAGCTGAGTTTTCATGCAATGCTACCGCATCCAATTTGTAGAGGGCTGCGTACCGGGTATGAGTCTTCACCAAAGAGACTTTTAGCCGTTTGTTGAATGGAATGAAGCATCATGTTGAGAGAACGAAAGCATTGGCGCAATAGCTTAATTGCCTTAGCTACCTGCCTGTTTGTAACAGTACTGTACTCCCCCATGCTGGGTCGGGTGATGGCTCAGTCGCCGTTGGCAACCCCTATGACCGTGTCAGCAACTCCTTGGTCTGGTGCCCCCAGTGACACCTTTGCCCTAGGAGAACAGATTGACGCAAACCTAGCGGCGGCTACGGCTCCCCTACTAGCTCAGGGCTTCGATGCGCCCATCGTTACCTATATAGCCATGCTTAACGGTCAGAATATCGTTCCCAAAGCGGCTAAAACCGAGGCTCGTGGAGTGGTTGGGGCTGCCCTGTCCGGCAATCGCTTGGTGGTGCGCGGCAGCTTTCGAGAGCTGAGCAGTGCCCCGCGCGACTATGCCACCGATCCGCTCGATCCGCCCAACCCCAACATCACCTCGGCGTTCCACGTCCACCGCGGTAGCGCTAGCGAAAATGGGCCATTTCAGTACGCCCTAGATGTAACTATGAATGCCAATGGTCGTGGGGGCAGCGCCATGGGCGACTACACCCTTACCCCTGAACAGCTTCAGGCGCTGCAAAACGGCATGCTGTATATCGACTTCCACACCACTCGCTACCGCGCTGGCGAACTACGGGGCGTTTTAATGCCTGTTTAGGCGAACGCTACGTACTCTATATCCTGTTGGGTGGTGGCTGAACGCCAGCCCCACCTAACGGAATGGCAGCAGACCCGAAGCATGGCATTGTAGAAAGCGATGATTGCGGTACGATCCTTCAGTTACATGACGGGTCTGGTGTCTGAGCATCCGATATATATGGATTTTGATCGACTAACCTCGACTGAAACTGAATCGCCCACGGATGCAGACCTTTGGTTAGCTTTAAAGACGGGGCAGACTGACGCCCTTGGGCCTCTGTACGATCGCCACGGTGGACTGGTCTACGGTATCGCTCTCAAAGTGCTAGGCCACACCCAGGAAGCCGAAGACCTGACCCAAGATATTTTTGTCAAGCTACCGTCGACGGCCTATGACCCCCGGCGAGGCTCGTTGCGCACGTTCTTGGCCATACTGACGCGATCGCGCGCCATTGACCGCCTGCGATCGCGTCAGGTGGCTCGGGCTGCGGTGGAACGTATTCAGTCTATTGACATGACGTCTCCAGCCCATACCCCTGAGCAAGCCTTAGCCCAAGCCGAGCGTGCCCAAGACATCCAGACTGCTCTGGCCCAGCTCTCTGAGAGTCAGCAAGAGATTTTGCGCCTGGCTTATTACGAAGGGCTATCCCAGGCCACCATTGCCGAACAGCTCAATACCCCCTTGGGCACCGTCAAAACTCATTCTCGTCGAGGTCTGCTGAGGCTGCGACAAATTCTCCAAGAGCATTGGGGTAACTAGCACTATGACTAGGTCAATTTCATCAGAACAATTGCAGCAGCTGCTGGCGGGCTATGTCCTCTACGACCTCAGCCCCGAAGAGTCGATTGCCCTGGCAGAGCTGCTGGCGGCCAACCCCGATCTACAGCAGGATATTGACCAGCTTCAGCAGGCATTGGAAATAGCCTACGACGGTGATCCCGTCAGCCCGCCTGCGCATTTGAGGACAGCTCTGCTACAGACCGCTGCCCAGCTGGTTGATGGGGCTGAAGCAGTGAGTGCCCCGGTTTCGACTCTGGGGCTGCGACCTCGGCGCTGGGGAAGTCTTTGGGGGGCAGCGGCAGCGGCGCTAATTGCTGGCCTTAGTTTAAGCAACCTGATGCTTTGGCGCACGCTACAGCTTGAGCGCGCCAGTCAGCCCGAGGACGAAACCTTGACCATTGCCCTAGGTTCTCCTGGGGGTGATACTTCGTCAGGGCAAGCTCAGGTGGTGATCAACCCCAATACCCTAGCGGGCTCCCTCATGGTGGAGAACCTGCCTGCCCTGGAGCCCGGCACTGTTTACGTGCTGTGGACGGTGGTAGATCCCAATGCCACCGCCACCGTGGATCAAAAAAACGCCATTCTCACCACCGTGTTCACCGTGGATGAGCAGGGTCAGGTGTCGCAACCGATTGATCTGCCGCCTGTGTACCGCCGCGATCGCGATCTGGTGCGAGCTGTGGCCATTACCAAAGAGAGTGCCACTGCTCCCCAGGCTCACCTGTCGCCCCCCCTGCTGATTCAGCCCCTGTAGAAACCCTAGGTTTCTCTGGCATGGGATAGAGCATTGGCGAGATAATTGAGCCATAGATCCTACGAGAGGTGTGTGTTGGCTCCATCGGTTTTGCCTGCTACCGCGTTTATTGATCCCCAGGGCCACAACCGAGCGGCCATCGCAGCGATTTTGCAGACGGTGGTCGAGCAAATCCTTGACTACTCCACAGGGGCGGGTAGCCACGACCCTCTGCCCTCGATCAAGGATGTTGAGTTTGGCGGTATTCCAGCTCAGCCCACGGCGATCGCTCCCCTGCTGGCATCCCTGGGCGACCTGATGGCCCAGTCGATGAACCCGGCTCACCCCGGCTATATGGGCCACATGGACCCCTTGCCCAGCACCGCTTCCATTGTGGGCGACTGGGCGGCCGCCGCCCTGAACAACAACATGCTGAGTGTAGAGATGTCGCCCGCTCTATCGCGCCTAGAGCCACTGCTGCTGGCCGAATTGGCCCAGCTGTTTGGGCTGGGGGAGCGGGCGGGGGGGCTGCTGGCCAGCGGCGGCAGCCTGGCCAACTTGCAGGCGCTCACCGTAGCTCGCAACGTCAAACTGGACTGTTTACAGAAAGGGCTCGCTGGGGGGCCACCACCAGTGATCTTAGCCTCGGAGATGGCTCACACCTCGATTCAAAAGGCGGCAATGGTGTTGGGGCTGGGGCTGGAGGGGGTGGTGCTGGTACCTGCGAACGCCAATGCTCAGATGGACGCGAATGCCTTAGAAGAGAAAATTCAGGGTGCGATCGCCCGGGGGCAGCGGCCCTTTGCAGTGGTGGGCACGGCGGGCACCACCGTCACCGGCAACATTGACCCACTGCCCGAAATTGCCCGCATTGCTCAAACCCACGGGCTCTGGTTCCATGTGGATGCGGCCTACGGTGGGGCGATTGCCTTTTCGCCTCAGCACCGCCCTCGGCTGACGGGCATTGAACAGGCTGATTCCGTGACATTTAACCCCCAAAAATGGCTGTATGTCACTAAGACCTGCGCCTCAGTGCTATTTCGCGATTTGGGATTGCTGCACAGTCACTTTCGAGTGCCGGCACCCTACATGAATACTGAGCCTGACTGGGTAAATCTAGGGGAGCTGACGGTGCAGGGAACCCGCCATGCCGACGTGCTTAAACTGTGGCTCACGCTCCAGCATCTAGGCCAGGCAGGCTGCGCTGAACTGATTGAGGCTAGCTATGCCCTGAGCCATCACTTTGTCACCCAGGTGCGCCAGCGGCCCTACCTGGAACTAGCGAGCGAGCCTGAGATGAATCTAATCTGCTTTCGCGGCTGCCCTCCCGCGCTGCCGCCGGCTCAGTGGGATGCCTGGAACGCTAGCTTGCAGGACTATTTGCTGAAGCAGCACCAAATCTTTTTGTCGGTGCCTAACTTTCGAGGGCAGCGATGGTTGAAGGCGGTGCTGCTCAACCCATTCACTACGGTGGCTGAGGTGAGTAAGCTGTTTGAGGCTGTCGATCAGTACGCTGGTAGCGCTGCGGGTTGAGGGGGCGATCGCCCGTCTATTTACCCAAAACAAGTTATCCACAGACTGCCAAAAAGCTGTGGATAACTTAGAGCTTTTACAATTTACGAAAACAGGTGATCCTAAAAGCCCTGACTGTGCAGGCCTTTTAGCGAATGCCTTAAAACTGAGGCTCGCGGGCAGCCTGTGGAAAACTGGAACTAAATTGAGCTTCTAGCAACCGATCTGCCGCAGTTTTGCTGGGGCAGCACAGGCCTGAATGAATTATGGGCTCCTTATCCTAAAGAGGCGACCCCGTTAGCACTGTAAACCACAATACATTAATACATTTCTTTGCAATTGACGACTGACCCTGCCCACTACTTAGGACCAGGCCAAGCCCAGGGGAGCCTAGAATCGCTATGCTAAAGAAGCTCCAGCACAGCGGCCGGACGCTGTCTGTGCACCAAATCTGAATCGGGAGAATTTTTTAATGGTTGGAACTCAGCTTGCAGCACGGGACTTGTTTCGCGCTGCCTACGAAAATCGCTACACCTGGGATGCAGCGTTCCCCGGTTATACCGCCGATGTGACGTTTACCCACAATGACCAGGTTCACAGTGGCCAGGTCAAGGTTAGCGCCGACCTCAAGCTTGAAGTGAGCGGCATCGCCGATGAGGCGGCCCAAAAAATGGTGCACGGTCAGCTGTTTGAGGTCTCGATTCACCGCGTGCGGCGCGAGTTTGAAGACACCCACGGCAACAACACCTTTAGCTATGGCGAGACCCTAGCCGACGGGTCGGTAGAGATCTTGATGGGTGGCAAATCCGAGGGCGATCGCTACCAGCTCAAAAACAATGAAGTGTCGATGGTGCACCGCCACATCCACGGCGTCGTAGTGACCATTCACACCTATAGCAGCCACGACACCGGGTCAGGCTACCTATCGCACCGCTACGACTCGGTCTACCACGACCCTAAGACTGGCGAGCAAAAGGGTGGCCTCAGCGATTTTGAAGACGAATACACTGAGGTTGGTGGCTACTACATTCTCTCTCGCCGCTCCATCGAAACCGGTGTTGACGACGATACTGATAAGCAGGAATTTGTGTTTTCTAACATCGCTCTGATCGCGGCCTAGGGGCTGCGTCTATCTAGCGATGGCACCTCACCCGTCCTGTCTAGGCAGGACGGGTTTTCTATTGACCTTGTATTTCAGACATGTGTGTCGTCTACGGCGAAAGAACGAAAACAGAAGAGCAAAAACTGAAAAAAGTACTTGATAAGCTTGAACTTCGGCTTTTGGGCTTCCTAATCAGGCTTCACCCACTCTATGGCGCTGTTTCGCACTCAGTACCCAAACTTGCCCCGTCACCCTTTGGTGGTGTGCGCCTCTTTGGTCGAAAACCCCATGAACTTGGGCATGTTGTGCCGCACTGCCGAGGCCTTTCGCCTAGAGGCTCTGGTGCTGGGTGAGTTAGCGCTAACTCAAAATAGAAAGTTTCGCCAAGTCGCGGTGGCAACCCACCAGTGGCAGCCCGTGGTGGCCTGTGCAGCGGAGCAGTTGCCCCAGTGGCTAGCGGCGCGGCGACAGCAGGGCTACAGCCCCATTGCCCTAGATCTTCAGCCCCAGGCTACGCCCTTGCCTGAGATGCATTTTCCTCAACGCATGGTGCTGGTGTTGGGCCGCGAGCTGACTGGCATTCCCGCAGCGGTGGCGGCAGCCTGCGACCAGGCGGTAGTGATTCCGCAGTATGGCGTGGTGCAGTCGCTCAATGTGCAGACAGCGGCGGCTTTGGCAATCCATGCCTACATTGGCCAGTGGGGAATGCCGCCCCCGCCTTTAGCCCCAACGCCTTTAGAATGAAGGGTGTAGCGTAATTGTGATGTTTGACCTATGCCACCCCGTTGGCCCCGTAAACCCACCCGAGAAGACCCTGCCTACCGCAAGCTAGAAGACCGCATTAATTTTGCGGTGCATGTGGCGGCGTTTACTGCCGTCAACTCTGGGCTGTGGTTTTTTAATACCCTTAACCCTGAGTGGGCGCCTTGGGCAAATAAGGTAACCCTGACTTGGTTACCGATCTTGATAGCCAATGCTGTCTATATTTTTGCGATCGCAGATTACTCCCCTGTGCCCCTAGCGTCCACGGCTGACCCTGACCCCAACACAGAGCCTTAGATGGAGAACCCGAACTATGTCTGATGCCTCTACCGCCCGCGCCATTGAGTCTCTAGCCGCTACCATTGGCGACAAAGTGTATCTCGATGTGGCCAAGTGGCACTTATATCTGGGCGATGCCAAACTGCACACGCCCCTAGCCGAAAAGCTTTACCCCCTGGTCGCTGGCGGTAAAGTGACCGAATCTGCCGTAGCGGATATTTTGACCAGCACGTCGGTGGCTATTGGCGGTGGGCAGAAAACCGTCACCCTGGCCGATTTGATCCCAGCAACGGGCAAGGCCGATTTGCTAGAGGCGATCGCCGATTACCAGCGCGATCTGTAGTTAACGCCTGTCGGAGCGATGACCGGGCCGCTCTGGCGGAAAATCGTCCTCAGGCCACAGCTCCATAGCATCCACATCGATGGTGGGTGTTTTGTCGTCGCGCAGGTTGGGGCCAGAGGGCAGCCCGGCGGTGGCGTCGGTGACGGCTTCGCGCAGCTGGTTGCGCAGGCTGCGGGTGCGCTTTTTCACATTGCCCAACAGGCCACCGAGCTTATCTTGAGCCTCGGCCTGAAGCTTTTGGCGGCGGTCTTGGGCTTCGGCCCCCAGCTTGTGGCGACCTTCCTGAAATTGTTCATTCACCTGATCGCGCATGGTTTGGGTGCCCTTGACGGCAGCATCCCAGCTGCGGCGAGGGTCGGGCATTTTGTCTAGGGGAATGCGATCGAAGGGTGACTGGGCTGGAGCGGGCTGCCGGGGTGGCTGCACCCCACCCTGAATTAGGGCCGGAGCGCTCAGGGCGGTGTCCTCTGCCATCATGCGGCGGCGACCGGTGCTGATCACGGCCACTGGGGCCAGGGCGTAGAGGCCAGCGGGCAATGGGCTAGTTTCTGTCGGAACGAACAGGTATTGCAGGATGTTGCCGGTGGCGGGGTCGAAGCGGTAGTCGGTGAGCTGACCAATGCGATCGCCGTGGTCTGACCACAGCTCGATCTCTCCCAGGGGCAGGCAGTCTTGCAGGTGCTCATCAATCGCCTCGATTCGCGCCCCGGCTTTCACCACCACGCCATCGCGCCCGATGGAGCCAATCTGGGACCACAGGAACCGACGGCTTTGGCGGGTCAACAGGCCACCAGCGCTACAGCCAATGCCCTTGACCTGGTGAGTGCGCCCATTGACCCAAATCTCGGCAATGGGTCCAAACTCTTCGGCGGTGTCGAGGTTAATGGCCAGGCGGTTGAGTAACTCGCTCTTCAGCATGCCCTGGGGATGTGACCCGTCCATAATCAGCACTCCTATGATCGCTAGCCCAAGCCCAAACGCGTCTTTGACCTAGATGGGATCTTTACTCAATGGTAGTCGATCAAAATTTGCGCTTGGAAACTCCCCAGATGGTTAAGAGTGGTACTGACTACTTTGTCTCTGGGGGGACTGTCTGTAGGGTTTGTCGAGAGGTTATAAAAACAGTCAGCAGGTACAGTAGCCCCAACGCGCCGCCGCCGTAGATCAATCCTTGGGAGAGAGCAGAGTTGAAGGTATAGAGAGAACTGTGCTCAAGCCGTTTGTGCAGCCCGGCATGGATGGCGAGAAAGAGCGCCACGACAATGCGCGACCAGCGGCGAACAGCAGGAGCTTCGTTATTAGTCAGCCACAGCAGCCCCGCCACCAGGGGAATGTGAACCAGCACAAAGGCTACCTCGGCGATCGTGTCGGGCAAGCGGCTGAGAATAAACAGGAGTCGCCACTCGGCTTGGGTCATGGCGTCGAGTTCGTGGGCCATGAGGGTGGCAAAGCTTAGGTGAAACAGCAGGTTTTTCATTTTGCGTTACCGTCTGGTTAGGTCAACGATTCAAGAAGTGGGATCGCCGTCTCGGCTTTCTAAGGTCAGGCATTCTGCCTAGCCTCTAAAGATCGGATTTGATCAAATCCTGATTCTTTGGCGTCTCGTTGTCTTCTCGGGCGTGAACTGATTCTGCCCTGACAATTCCGAGTTAGAGTGAGCAGTGATAGGTCATCTGGGGCGATGTTATGTCTGAGCAAACCGGGAATATCTTACTGGTAGACGATGAGCCAGGTCTGCGCGAGGCGGTGCAAGCCTATTTAGAAGACAGCGGTTTTACGGTGCGACCGGCTAGCAATGCGAAGGAAGGCTGGGATCTGCTGCAACAGGAGACGCCGGATGTCCTAATCTCGGACATTATGATGCCCCAGGTCGATGGCTACGCCTTTTTGGCCCAGGTGCGCGACGACATTCGCTTTAAGGGACTGCCCGTGCTGTTTTTGACGGCGCGGGGCATGACCAGCGATCGCATTCAAGGCTACAACGCGGGCTGCGACGCCTATCTCTCTAAACCCTTCGACCCCGAAGAACTGGTAGCAGTAGTCAGCAACCTGATGGGCCGTCGCGCTGCCCAAACCCTCGACGCGGGCGACGTGCCCGATATTGCCGTCATGGCTCGCCAGATCGAAGAGATCAAAGCCATGCTGACCCAGAAGGGAGGCATTGCCAAGGTGGCCTCCGACATTCGCATTGACCTCACCCCCCGCGAACAGAGCGTACTCGATCTGGTAGCCGAGGGGCTGATGAATAAAGAAATTGCTAGCCGCTTAGAAACCAGCGTGCGCAACGTTGAAAAGTACGTCAGCCGCCTGTTTAGCAAAACTGGCACCAACAGCCGTACAGAGCTGGTGCGCTTCGCTCTAGAACACGGCATGGTGACAACCTAGGAGCGAGAGTAGGTGCCTTTCTTAAGTTAGAGCCCCTGCAATTAAGCCGATTAACGCTCCGGCGGGCACCAGTTGCCAGGTCGGGCGGCGGAAGCGCACCAGGGCTATCAGGGCAGCAAGGCCCACAATGGTTGCAACAACCGTCCGAGGCATAGTGTCTTGTCTTAGGGCAGCAACGGCGAGGGGTATGGCAGCAGCGGCGATCGCCCCCAACACCGCTGGCATTACCCCTTTCAAAAAGCTTTTGACCCAGGGGTTTTGCCGCAGCCATACCAGAAACGGTGAGGCAAACATAATGAATAAAAACGACGGGGTAAAGATGGCAATCGTGGCGACCAGTGCCCCCAATGCCCCAGCAACCTTATAGCCCACAAAGGCGGCGGTGATCACCACTGGGCCGGGGGTGAGTTCTCCCAGGGCGACACCGTCGATGAACTGGTTGCGGGTCATCCAACCAAAGTCATCCACCACTGCCGTTTCGAGTAAGGGAATGATCACCAAACCACCGCCAAAGATAAAGGCCCCGGTCTTGAGAAAGAAGGTTGAGAGGGGGACAAAGTAGTTTGGGATGCGATCGAGGCCCCAGAAGCTAGAAACCGCGATGGGCTCAGCAGGGAGGTTCGCTAGTAGATTGGGAATGCCCTGGGTGATGGGCAGCAGGGGGGTAAGCCAGGCACTTGTGCGGATAGATGGCCCAGCGGGTGGTGGAGTGGTAGGGCGATAGATGACGAGTCCGGCCAGACCCGCCACCAAAAAGAGCAGTAGGATGTTGACGCGAAAGATGAGGGAGAGCAGGATGACGGTAAGAGCGATCGCCACCCCCTGCCAGTCTTTAATCGCCTTTTTGCCCAGCTTCCAGCAGAAGCCGAAAATAATAGCGATCACCACGGGCGAAATGCCCAAAAACAAGTCCTCAATTTGGGGCACCCCCTGAAATTTAAAGTAGGCCCAGGACAGGGTCAGCACAATTAAAAACGCCGGCAAAATAAAGCAAACGCCAGCCACCAGCGCCCCCAACTGCCCCGCTCGTAAGTACCCGATATAGATGCCGGTTTGGGTTGAGGCGGGACCGGGCAGCATTTCGCAGATTGCTACCCCTTCAAGAAACTGCTCTTCTTTGAGCCAGCCGCGCCGCACCACTGCCTCATCGTGAATCATGGCAATGTGGGCCTGGGGACCGCCAAAACCAATTGCGCCTAGCTTTAGAAAAAGTTGGGCTAGCTCGCTTAACCGAGCCGATAAACTTTCCTGGAACGGTTCTACGGCTGGAGAATTTAATTCTGGTGGCTGGCTCATGGGGCAAAACAACAACGCTGAGGCCACTGTATCGAAATCCGATAACGAAGCCCTATATCGAGCACTACATTTACGACGTTAATCTTCAAACAGTTCGCCGAACAGCTCTTTGACCTTTTGTTTGGCATCTTCTAGCTGCCGCTTGCCCAGCTCGGTGGCCGAGTAAAAACGCCGGGTCTGGCGTCCGTCCCTTGCTTCTGCGGACGCCAGGTAGCCTTTGCGCTCCAGGTCATGGAGCATGGGGTAGAGGGTGCCCGCGCTGAGTTTGTAACCGTGGCGGCTCAGCTCTTCGATAATGCCAAGGCCAAAAATTGGCGCCTGCGCTGCGTGGTGAAGAATGTGCAGACGAATCAGGCTGGAGTAAAACTCACGTCCATCCATATAAAAATAGGGTCATTATCTAAGGCATTTTTGCCCACAGAAGCCGGGTTCTCAGCGAAGTTGACCGAATTGGTGGCCGCTTAAAAGTCTAGTTGCTAGCCCCTACTATAGCGGTCTCGATATACGCCGCCGTTCATTCGGTAGACTGCCTTTAGCACAGCCATCTGTGGTCACGGCCTCAGCGACCTGTTGAATTCTGACTATCGATGCTTTTGGGGTTGAGCACTAGCGCAATGATGGCATTGAACTAACGATTCACTCATTCTTCAAGCTGGGAAAAGCACCATGAAACCCTATCAGGCTATTCCGATCTGCGATCGCGGTGAACCGCTGGTGCCCATACCCCGCGATCGTTTTGCCCTGGTGCAGCCCCACCCCTACCAAGCGCTAGGAGCCCCCTACGGTAATCAATCGCCCTATTCCCTTAGAACCGGCGTGCTTGCCGCCCTGACCGAAGCTCAGGATCAGCTTCAGCAGCGGCGACCGGGCTGGCGCATACAAATCTTTGACGCCTTTCGTCCCGTGGCGGTGCAGCGGTTTATGGTGGAGCACACTCTCGCAGAACAGGCGCGGGCGCGGGGATGGGTGGCTGAAGCGCTCACCGCTGCTCAGCGCGACGAGGTGATGGCAGAGGTCGTGCAGTTTTGGGCAATGCCCAGCGCTGACCCAGCCACGCCGCCGCCCCACAGCACCGGGGCCGCACTAGATGTGACGCTGATCGATGCTAGCGGGAGCGTGGTAGATATGGGGTCGCCCATTGATGAGGTGTCGCCGCGATCGCACCCCGACCATTTTGCCAACCGCACGACCCCGGCTGAGCAAGCCTTTCACGCTCACCGCACCCTGCTCAATCAGGTGATGACGATGGCGGGGTTTCGCCGTCACCCTAACGAGTGGTGGCACTTTTCATTAGGCGATCAGCTTTGGGCCTGGCAGCGGCGACAAGAAACCGGCAGCGACAAGTTTTTGGCCCACTATGGGCGCGCCTCGGTAGACTTGTGGGTACAGTGAGACCAACGGATTGGGCAGTATCTAGAGGAGTCAGCGGCGATGAAAGGGGTGACGAAAGTTAGGTCTTGGTTATACGGGGCAACGGTTGTCTTGCTGGCGACGCTGGCTGCCGCCCCAGCCCACGGCCAATCCACTGCCATTTTGCAGGATGCTCTGCGGCTAGCGGTCTGCTTGAATGACTGGGATACCGCGATCGCCCATACCAGCCAGCTCGAACAAGTCTCTGAACTGCCCGTCAAGACTCGCGCCCAGCTTGCGACGTTTCGCCGCCAAATCCAGCTATTTCGTCAAAACCAAACGGTGGTGAACCCCATCGATGGCTGTGAGCCCGTGCTCGCTGGGTTTGGCCTGCCCGGATATACCGGTCGACCCCTGGATTTTGATCGAGGGGTGTACTCTAGCGTGGGCCGTGGTGCCCCCGTCGTTGCCGCCGATCAAACCCTGCGTCAGTACGAGGCGCTTTGGCAGGCTGGGTTGGGCGTGACCGCCGGCACTCCCCTCAGCCCCTTAGCCGAGGCCCAGCGTGTCAACACCCGCAGCGGCAGCGGTGTGACTACTGGAGCCGTGAGCCGTCGGGTCGACATCTACGCCTTTCTGGGTGCCCAGGGAGACAGCGCCAACCTGGATTTAACCGTTATTCAGCAGCGCCGTGGGCTGCTCTACACCGACGATGCCGCCCAGTTGTTCTTGTTTGACGCCGCAGGTCGACTGCTGTCTTCCGGCCGCACTATCGCTGGCCAGCAGCCCTACCTGGCTGCCACACCCCTACCCGCCAGCGGGGTTTACTATGCTGCCGTCACCACTCCTCAACACCATCCTGTTCTCGATGAGGGTGGTTTTATTACTGGTTGGCAGGGCATTGGCACTAGCGCTGTTACCTACACAATAACCATTGATGGCCTGACCCCTTCCCCGGAGCTGGGATTGCGGTAGAGGGGAGATAGGGAAGGTAAGGGAGGTGAGGAAGATAAAGGAAGCTGGGAAGTTTCGATCCTCCCTCTTCATCTTCCTCACGTCCTCATCCCCTCATCTTCTCCCCACCCCTACGGCTGCCGACAAATGCCAAACACCGTTGTAAACCCATGCAGAAACGTCGTCTGACCCACGGGGCCGATCTCGCCGCCGCAGAAGAAGCCTCCTATGGGGAGCCCGGGCAGATATTGGGCAAACAGACCTGAGTCAAAGTTGGCCTGGTTATAGAGCCCGGCACCGCGTCCCATGCAGGCAAACATCAGCGCTCCGGCGGGGGCGATCGCTACAGGAGCCTGCTGCTGGTAGCGCTGCAGTAGGGCTTCGAGATCGGTGGCGGAGGTGTGGGCATCGCGCAGATGAAACTGCACTCGCTGCCCGGGGCGCAGCCGATCGCCCACGGCGATCGCGCCCATTTTGGGGTCAACCCCCAGCAGCGTACGAATCAAAAAGTCTCCTGGGTTGAGGCTGAGCTTAAAGCTGTCCTGAGCCATGCCGATGAAGAGGGAACTCTGGGCCAGCTGGCGATCGCCCTCGGGCAGCGTTTCAAACAGCTCTTGCAGCAGCTCTAGGGGCGGGCGCGCCGAGTCGCTGTCTGCTGGGTCGCTCAGAGACAGCAGAATGTTGCGCTCGGCTTTATCAACCCGATAGACAGGCCCGATGGGGCGGCAGCCCTGGGCCACAATAGTGTCAAGCACGATGGGTCCTGCCAGGGCTACCCCAACAGCGCCTTCGGTATGTAGGGTGCGATTGCAAAATAGCCCACTGTGGCGATTGAACCCGTCTACGCTGGCCAGACCACCAATCTTCACGCCGCTGGGATAGGCGAAATCAAGCCCCTGGAGCAGGTCGGTAACGTTGGATGAAAATGGGTCAGCCATCAAAATAAACTGAGGGTTCGCTTCTGGCGCGACCCCCATTAGCTCAGACCAGGCATTGGGCGGGCTGTCTAAGTCCGGCAGGTCATCGCTCGACAGATGAAAGCTTCGTACCGTGACCCCTGGCAGCCGAGCTAGCGTCAGACTTAAGGCTGGGGTGTCCTCTAATTCTTGGGGGTGGCCTTGGTCATCCATGCCTACAATGCCGCCGCCGCTGCACCCTACCAAAGCCGGTATGGGCAACAGGTCGTGGAGTAGGGGCAGCAGGCGAGCAAACTCGCTGGTAAACGACGACGAAATGAACACGATGCCCAGATCAGGGGCCCCCGTCAGTCGGTGCTTTAGCTGCTCTACCACGTCCTTCACTGCCCCCTCAAGGGAGGGACGGGTCGACACTGCATTGGCCCACTCCATGGGTGGATGGTCTAGTTGGGGAATGTCGGTCATTGGGTAGTCCCCTCCTTGGGTGGTTCCAGTCTAGATCGGATTGCTCCTCCCCCTGAGTAAATTGACCTGAGCTCAGAATGTTCAGCGGTTACCCCTGCCATGGTGGAGATGTGTACAATGAGTAATGAGTACTTATACTGACCTCGTCTGGGCCAATTGGGGGGTCTGTCAAGGGCGTAACCCTGCCCCCATGGGGTAGAGTTTTCACCGCCAGAGCCTCTGAATCAGTGCAGTATACTGAGCCTGGAGTTGGGATCTGACAATCTAAAGCCATAGTTTGCCCCTGCTGACCAGGCCACAGGCCCCCGCTAGTTGTTTACAAACGGTAAGAAAGGACATGAGCGAGAACATCAAAGAGCGCATTGAAAAAGAAATTGAAGGTGCCCGGGCCGCCTGTGATGCCAGCGGCGGCAGCTCCCAGGAGTGCGCCGCTGCTTGGGATGCGGTAGAAGAGCTTCAGGCGGAAGCCTCTCACCAGCGCGAGAAAGGCACCGATAAAAACTCTCTAGAAGTCTACTGCGACAACAACCCTGAAGCCGACGAGTGCCGAGTGTACGACACCTAAGCTAACGGGCTACCTCACTAGAGGTTAAGCGCTGCAAAAACGTCTCGATCGCGGGGCGTTTTTGGCGTTTTAATCCCTGTTCTTGGCTTGAATTTATCCCTTAACTGAGCGCTGCTATGACGCTAACAGTCTATGGCATTCCCACCTGTAGCACCTGCAAAAAAGCCTTGCAATGGCTAGATAGTCGCGCCATTGCCTACGACTTTATTAATACCAAAGAACACCCTCCAAGCCGTGCCTCGATAGCGGCTTGGGTAGACAGCCTAGGCAGCAAGCCCATGCGCAATACCTCGGGGCAATCCTACCGAGCGCTGGGAGATGAGAAGCAGACCTGGGGCGATCCTGAGTGGGTCAACGCCTTCACCAACGATGCCATGCTGCTGAAACGCCCCCTGTTTGTCAAAAACGGCCAGGCGGTCCTGGTTGGGTTTCGAGCGACTGAGGCCGAGCTAAACGACCTTCTGAGCTAAACACATTGAGCCAGAAGCGCCGGTGCGTAGGGCTGAGAATGATGCAAAACGCGCCAGGGGGCAGTAGTTAGCACCGCTGTCCTCCGTAATCAAAAGCTCCGACCCTCTATGGATCGGAGCTCATAAAAGTTAGACAACTTTAGGCAGAGTTGCTAATGCCTAGTCAATGGCGCGCTTGACGTTGTCTTTTGCGTCTTCTACACCGTGGCGCACATCGGACTCAGCCTGCTTTGCCTTACCTTCGGCTTGAGCCTGGCGATCGCCTGTCACCTTACCGGCACCTTCTTGGAGCTTGCCTTCAACGTCTTTGGCAGCGGCCTTGGCTCTATCTTCAATAGACATGATGTAATCATCTCCGTGAAAAGTTATACCCGTCATCTTAGGGTGAGGCCGAGACAGCCCCCTCTGTAGAGAGACAGAAGATAGCCTCTGCCAAATTGTAGGTATTGCTACCGTTTGGGCCTGAATGTTTGCTGGGGTAACAGTGCAGGTTTGCCTCTAGGGAGTATCCTGAAGCATCATGGGTGGCTTGTCTCCCAGAACAGACTTTAAACTCAGGACTTAAACTGGGGCTTGAACTATGGAGTATTGGGAATTTCTGCTGCAAAAGGAGGGTGACCAGAGCTGGTTGCCCCTCGACACCTCCCAGGTAGAAATTTTGGAGGGCCGCTACCGAGTAATGGCCCACACTAGCCATACCAATACTCCGGTACATATTCAGATCGGCCAGCTGCTACACGATTCGCAAAGCGATTCTGGGACAGAGCGCTCTGCGAATCGCGTGCCCCCTCAGCGCCGTACCCTGCGTCGCCAGGGCCAGATCAACGAAAATGGCCTGATGGTCGTCATGCCCTTTACTCGCCTGGGTGAGGGATCTTGGGATATCGAATGCGCTAGCGCGATCGCCCCAGAGCCGAGCCCAGAGGATGCCACTGCCGCCAACGCTTCTGCACCCTGGCGCTACGCGGTGCAGCTGCAGGTAGTGGCCCAAGACTCCGCCGACGAGGGTGACTGGTTTGCCGACGACGGCAGTGCTGGCTTAGGCGCGATCGCCGCCTCTTCTCCCCCAGCCGCCGGAGCAGACTCAGTGGCCCCAGCTCCGGTCATTGACCTCCAGACCGCAGCGGCTGCTATGGATGCGTTTCAAACCCAGCTGGGCAGCTCGGCCACTGCCCCCGTGCCCTACGGGCTGCTGCTGCCCCACGCCGCGCTCTTGGGCAGCACTGGCGAAAGCCTAGGGCTAACGGCAACGGTGACAGGTCCATCCGACAGTGAACCTCGTTTGCCCCTAACCCTAGTGCTACGGCTATCGGATCCCCAGACTGCCGTCACTGTGGCCATGGCCCCGGTGCCGCTGGCGGTGGCGATGCTGCCTAGCACCATGACGCTGACCGTAACCGTACCCACTCAGCTGTCGACCCGGCTGCTGCTGGGAGAAGTAGGGCTCTTTGTCGGAACTGAAATAGCGGCCCTACAGCGATTTACGGTCACGGTAGATGTGGCCTCGCTGTTTGATGCGATCGCCAACCAGGCCGAGACCGAATCAGGTCTAGACGTTGTCTTTCCTGCCGAAGAGCCGGATGAAGACCCAGCCTCTCCCCAGCCCCCCACCCCTGAGCTCAAAACCTGGGACATTGTCGGCCGGGCGGCACCGCCTCGGCAAATGCCCATTCTCACCCTGCCCCGCAACAGTCCTGAACTGCCGCCCAGGATTTACTACCCCTCTCCCCATGAGGCAGCTGCCCATCAGCCATCGCTGCCCCTGGTGGGCCGACCGCGCCCTGTTCCCCCACCCCCCAGCGATCGCAGCCCTGACAGTTTGAGCAACTCCGCTACGTCTAGGCCAGAGCCAGTCCGGGGGCTAAGCTTGCCGCCGATTGCCTCGCCGCCCCAGGCCGATGACCCCATCGCTGTCTTAACTGGACAGGCATCCCCTAGTGCCAGCCCTAAACCCCCCAGCGCGGTACCCCAGCTAATTTCCCACGAGGCTATGGGGTTCAGAGATCTCAAGCTGCAGGATCGCTTCTGGAATCGGCTCAACCAACTAGCCGTCAACCTTCAGCAGGAGGCGATCGAGCAGCGCACTGAGGTTGCCGCTGCCCCGGTGGAAACTCCGGTAGAAACCCCAGCTGAGCCGCCGCCGTTTGTCCCTTTTGCTGGCGAGGTGGTGATCTATGAAGATGAAGACCCTACCCTGCGGGATTTAGAAGCGGCAGCGGTGCCTGCCCTAGAGACCGAAGAGCCGCCTGAGGTGGTGACCCCACCCATGCCCACCCTAGAGCTGCCAGAGGGTGACCTGACTGCGGGTGAGCCAGTAGTCGTGACTCTGCGGGTGCCCTTTCATCCCAACCGTCTGTACCTCAAAGTGTGGATTACTGACCCCCAAACCCGCACTTTGGCCGACGAGCCGCGTCAGCTGCTCAATTTGCTGCCCAACGGCCAGGGTCAGCTCGAGGGCAATCTACAGCTAACGGCTCCCTTCGGCTGTTTAGAGGCGTGGTTTGAGGCAATTTCTGTGGACATGGTTACCCAGCAAGAGAGCTATAAAGCCTCGGTCAGTCGCGCGATCGCCCCTGCAGGACTTCCCCCGACCTCCCTAGACGAATTTCAGATCTAAGACTCCTTTAATGGGCCTTTGAACAAACACAGAGCCGTAGGGTGAGGTTTTGCAACGAATCCTAGTAATTCCTGCAAAAATTGGGGTTCTACTGTGGTAGTAACCCTACAATGATGGCGGCTTTTCTAAGCTAAACCGTGAGTCGGTTTGCTGACTCGATTGTTCGGATTGAGCTTAAAGAGTTTATTTGGTCGTGACCGTTGGCCGTGGTTCGCTTAGGTCTGGGTTTGGGGCCAGCGGCCCAGGTTTTAGGTCTGGGTAACTGAGATTCGACCGCCGATATGAGGTCGTCAAGCTTGACTATCAGACGATCTGATAAGTGGTTGAGGTCAAGGGTTTGCCCCCAATTCCCAGCGCTAAGGTAAAGAAACTATTCCCCCCATCACAAATCGCTATCTACTAGGACGGGTGACCATGAATCCTATGTCAATTTTAAAAGCGGCTGCGCTGACTGCGGCTACCCTCGGGGTAGTGAGCGGAGCAGGGCATGCCGTTGCCCCCAACCCCGCCTCAGTTCAGCCCGCAGTGCGCGAGACCGGCACGCTGCTGACCCAGGCCTTTGGCAACATCGCTATCAATGAGGCCAATTTTCTGGTGGTGGCGGTGCCTGGGAGCACTTCCCAGCCCTACCGGCTCTATATTGTGGAGCAGCTTCAGCCCAATCCCCCCTGCTGGACGATTGCCAACCCCGGTGCCGAACCCACTCAAGTAAACGCCCTCTGGAATACCTTTGACTTTACGGGTGTCTGTCGCCTCCAGCGCGATACCAATGGCTACGCTATTCGGTTAGCGGGCCAAGACCTATCGGGGGTCCGATTTGAGGTCAACCAGCGAGATGGTGACTTGCTGCTTCAGTTTGCTCCCAGCACCGTTTCTCGTGAGCGCATCACCATCGGTCGCGCTAACGGCATTAGCCCTACGGGCTTCACGCAGCTCGACCTCAACCCAGGCTGGTCATTGACTAAGCGCACCTTTAACGGGGCAATCGTCAGCTCGCATCTAGTGTATTTCACCAACGAGCTGACTCTGGCCCAGATTCAGGGGGGGCAAACCGGTGGTGGCACGCCGCCAGTGACGCCGCCAGTGACACCGCCCGCTCTAGCCTTTAACGATATTCGGGGCAACCGCTATGCCGCCGAGATCACCCGTGCGTCCAGCCTAGGGGTGATTTCTGGCTTCCCTGAGGATGGCACCTTCCGGCCCACTGCGCCACTGACCCGCGAGCAGGCCGTTTCTGTCATGATGGAAACCGCTCGGAAAGTGCTGCCGACCTCGGCACTGGCTAACCTGCCCCAGGCGGTCTCTAGCGCCCCCTTTGGTGACGTAGCCGCCAACCGCTGGAGTGCGGTCAAGATTCAGCAGGCTAAGCAGTTGGGCATTGTGACGGGGGATGCTGGCACCGGTAACTTCCGCCCAACCGACAACGTCTCTCGGGCCGAGCTGATGGCGATGACCTACAAGCTGGCCCTGGTGCGAGCTAATGCAGGAGCGGGCGATACCACTAACACCAGCCCGGTACCAGGCATCGACCAGACCACTCGGGGGATTATTCCCAACATCAGTAACCCGCCCACCTTCACCGACATCGGCGGTCACTGGGGTGAGGCTACGATCAGGCAGATGGCGGCCTTCTGTGCGATCGCAACTCCTCTCAACGAAACCGGGACTAACTTTTCGCCTAACTCCAACGCGCTGCGGGACTATACCGCCGCCGTTGCCGTGCGGGCCATTGACTGCCCGGCTGCTCGACCCCAGTAGGTCAGCCAGGTACAACTAGACCCTAACTCCAGGGTGAGTTCCGTACGCCGGAACTCACCCTTTTTTGCGAGTTGTCTGATTTAGCGCACCGCGCACAGCAGCCCGTAGCGAATTAGACCGCTATGCAACCCTTGCCGCATTGGCCCCAGGGCCAGCGCCCCCTGAAGAGTGCCAGGCCCCGCCCGAAGCAACCCTACTAAGCCTTCGGGGCTAAGGGCGGAGGCAATCACCTCATCCCAAAAGGGGGCAACCGCCAGCGACCAGTCGGCTGCTTTTAGCTGGCTAAAGCCACAGTTTTGGGCGATCGCCTCGTAGTCGGGCAGAGAAATCACATAGGGCAGGCCATAGACGCGATAAATCCAGTCGAGCTGCCGCTGCTCTAGCCAGGTCAATGCTCCTCCCAGCGAATCCGTGGGGCGGTGGCACCAGGTGGCCATCAGCAGTTTTCCCCCTGGCTTCAGCACCCGGTAGCACTCCTGCAAGAATGCCACCTTGTCGGGCATGTGCTCACCGCTCTCCATCGACCACACCAGGTCAAAGCTGTGGTCAGCAAAGGGGGTATTGAGAGCATCCGCGACCTGAAACGTTGCACAAGGAGCAGCATCGCCGCCCAAATTTGCCGCGATCGCCCGCTCTGTAGCTCGCCCAGCCTGCACCGGGCTGAGGGTAATGCCTGTCACTCTGGCTCCATATCGGTTCGCCAATTCGAGGGCGCTGCCGCCGATGCCGCAGCCGCAGTCGAGAATAGTCTCTGCTTGGGTAATGCCCCCCCAGGTCAAACATTCGTCAATGAGATCAATCTGAGCCTGGCGACGATTTTTGCGCTGACGGCCATCAGCTCCGTAATAGCCGTGGTGCATGTGCTCACCCCAGATCTGCTCCCACAGCCCAGAGGAGTCGTCGTAGAAAGTTTGAATCTTCTTGTACAGGGCATTGGTCATGGACAACTCGACACCTAGAGAACAGCGTGGCTAGCCGGTTAAATCTTGCGGCATAGTGGTCGAGAGCGTCAACTCGTGGAAATATAGGGTTGCCTCTCTACTCCGTGTTTGGCGGAAAGCCCAACCTATGCAGATGACGGTTCCGCGCACCATATGCCTTGGTTTTTTAGTGTTAATTGCCGTTGGCACGCTTCTATTGGCGCTGCCGATTTCTAGCACTCAACAAGGCTGGGGTGATCCCCTTGTCGCCCTGTTTACGGCTACCTCCGCTGTCTGCGTCACCGGGCTGGTTGTAGTCGACACGGGTACCTACTTCTCTGACTTTGGCGAAGCGGCCATTCTGGCGCTGATTCAGGTCGGCGGTTTAGGCTACATGACTGTTAACACCTTCCTGCTGCTGCTGCTGGGGCGACGGTTGGGGCTGCGAGAACGACTCGCCATTCAGCAGTCCATGGATAACTCAGTTCTGGCGGGTGGCAAGCCTTTGATCCTGTCTATCATTGCCATGACGCTAGTTATTGAACTAACGGGCCTATTTTGCCTATATCCGATCTTTAGCCGAGACTACGGACCTGGCTATGGATTATGGCTCTCCATGTTCCACAGTGTCAGCGCCTTCAACAATGCGGGTTTTGGCCTGTTCAAAGACAACATCATTGGCTATGCACTTGATCCCTGGATCAACGCGGTGATCACTACCCTAGTCATCCTAGGTGGCATTGGCTACCAAGTGATCATGGAGTTTCTGTCATGGCTCCGAAATCGTCTTGGCGGCAACCGCTGCCGCAACCCGTTTTCCCTCCACTTTAAAATTGTTACTACCACTACTGCCGTGCTGTTAGTACTAGGCACCCTGGCATTCTTTCTCATTGAGTACCAAAACCCCGATACTTTGGGGCCAGTGGCTCTCCAGCACAAGCTGCTGATGGCTTGGTTTCAGTCTGTTATTGCCCGCACCGCTGGATTTAACAGCATCGATATTGGTGCCATGGGCAACGCCTCACTGTTCATCATGATTGCCCTGATGTTTATCGGGGCTAGCCCCGGCAGCACTGGCGGCGGCATTAAAACCACTACTCTCAGCATTCTGCTGGCCTGCACGCGCATGGCCCTTCAGGGTAAAGAGCAGGTTCTCATGTTCCGGCGGCAGATTGCTACTATTCGGGTGCTGAAGGCGATCTCCGTAGTGGTGGGGTCGGTCCT
The DNA here is from genome assembly GCF_014695395.1 of Nodosilinea sp. FACHB-131. Taxonomy (GTDB): domain Bacteria; phylum Cyanobacteriota; class Cyanobacteriia; order Phormidesmidales; family Phormidesmidaceae; genus Nodosilinea. The sequence continues at coordinate 156,330 of NZ_JACJOF010000013.1, read as the reverse complement.
TGCAGTCGTTACAGCCACTGCCTTAGTCTCTCTTACCAATCCAACGGTGAGCTTTATTGACATTCTCTTTGAGGCCGTGTCTGCATTTGCCACGGTGGGGCTTTCTACTGGCATTACCGCCGACCTCTCTGATGTCGGCAAGTACGTGATTGTTTTCACCATGTACCTGGGGCGGGTAGGGGTACTGCTATTTATGGCAGCGCTGCTTGGCGATCCTAAGCCGTCCTCTGTGCAGTATCCCGAAGAAGAGTTGCTGATTGGCTAGGCTGTCAGGCAGGACGCAGATAGATAGCAAAAAGGGAAGCGGCTGGCTCCCCCGAATCAGTATTTGTATGGTCTGATGGCGATCGCCCAACAAGGCGCTTACGCAAAGTTTGCTGTCGTTTTTGCAGCTGGCGCTGGCGAGCAGTGCCGCCTCGTCCTTTGTCATTGCGACCCTGCTTACGAGGCGACTCCCACCGTTTTAGGTATTGGGCCATAGCTAACCTCTACTCAACTGTCTCCCCAATCTTAACCTTCGAGACCGGGGCTGGGTAGCCAAAGGTCCGCTGTCCAAGGTGGGGAAGATTAACCCAGCTATAGAAAAAACTCCCTGTGAAACCACAGGGAGCTATCAAACGTCACTGCCTTAACGGCAAAGCGTTAGGTTACTTGACAGATACCTTGCCGCCAGCTTCTTCGAGCTGCTTCTTGGCATCTTCGGCGTCGTCCTTGGTGGTGGCTTCCTTGACGGCCTTGGGAGCAGCTTCCACCAGTTCCTTGGCTTCCTTCAGACCCAGACCGGTCAGGGTGCGCACAACCTTAAGAACGGCGATCTTCTTGTCGGCGGGCACTTCTTCGAGAACGACGTCAAATTCAGTCTTCTCTTCTTCGGGCTCGGCGGCAGCTGCGCCACCGCCACCCATCATGCCGGGGGCCATCATCATCATGCCGCCGCCAGCGGAGGCAGAAGCATCAACACCAAAGGCTTCCTCAATTTGCTTGACCAGCTCGGAAGCTTCTAGCAGAGAAAGGGACTTTAGCTGTTCGAGAATTTCATCGGTTTTAGCAGACATAGTTACCGGTTAACTCCTATTTGAAAACAATTGAACACAGACAAAATCGTGAGAGATGAGCCTAGGCTGCATCTTTTTCGGAGACTGCCTTGAGAGCACGGGCCAGAGATGCAGGCACCTCTTTGACGCCCACAGCCAGTTTGGTCGGTACGGCGTTGACGCCCACAGCCACCCGAGTTGGCATCGCCTTGATTGCTCCAGCCAGACGAGCCATCAGCTCTTCTTTGGTGGGCAGTTCGGTAATGGCCTTAATCTGGTCTTCGTTCAGGGCCTGACCTTCCATGACACCGCCCCGCAGGGTGGTTTTTTTGGTGTCTTTTTGGAATGCCTGGTATTCCTTGATCGCCCCGCCAAAGTCTTCTTTAACCAGCACAAAGGCTGAAGAATCCTTGAGGAACTCGGTGATCGGTTGCCAGTTTTCGTTGCCGTCAACGGCGATCCGCATCAGCGTGTTCTTGGCAATCTTACACTCAGCACCCTTGGGGCGCAGCCGGTTGCGTAGGTCGCTGATTTCCGATACCGTCAGACCTTTGTAATCAATCACAAAGGCTAGCTGGGCATCGTCTAGCAGGGCCTTAATTTCGGCCACCAGCTCTTTCTTATTCGCTAGGGTTCTCCCCATGTCGATCTCACCTCCTTTAAGTTGGGGATTGGGAACTTAATTACCCGATCCAGGTTTGGCTTAGCCTTTAGTAAAAACAAAACCCCGACAGCTCTGCCGGGGTTAGACCAACAACCAGAAGTGCTCAGCTTGGGCAAGAGCACCGTAGTCATTTACGTCAACCTCGGCAGGGTTTATGCAGCGCTGGGCGGCTACCTGCTGTCTCCGGTCGTCTATGCAGTTGTGAGGGGTTGTGTCAGTGGGCGTAACTCCTGATTGGCTGGGTAAAACTTGTTGGCCTAGGCCGCGTCGCCCATCTTGAAGTCCCGCAATGCGTTCACATCGAGGCGAATGGAAGGCCCCATAGTGGAGGCGATCGCTACGGTTCTCCAGTAGCGGCCCTTGGCTCCAGACGGACGATTGCGATCGACAGTCTCTTGCAGCGCTTTGAGGTTGACTAGCAAATCTTCAGCGCTAAAGTCGGCCTTGCCAAACATAACATGGACGATACCTGTTTTGTCGGCGCGGAACTCTAACTTACCTGCTTTAAACTCATCAATTGCTTTGGCCAAGTCAAAGGTTACGGTGCCACCCTTGGGGGAGGGCATTAGGCCACGGGGGCCGAGTTGACGACCGAGCTTGGCTACCTGAGGCATGACGTCGGGGGTAGCAATCAGAACGTCGAAGTCCATCATGCCTTTCTGAATTTCGTCGATGAGTTCTTCAGATCCCGCCAGGTCAGCTCCAGCAGCGGTGGCCTCAGCCACTTTTTCACCCTTAGCAATGACGGCAACTCGAATAGTTTGACCCGTGCCCTTGGGCAAAATGACCGTGGTACGCAGCTGTTGGTCGGTGTACTTAGGGTCAATACCTAAGCGAATGTGGGCCTCGGCCGACTCAACAAACTTAGCGGTAGCGGTTTCCTTAAGCAGTTCTAGGGCCTCTAGGGGCTCGTAGAGACGGTCTTCTACTTTGGCCTGGGCTTCGCGCAGGCGCTTGGATACTTTAGGCATGGTGATCTCCTTGGGGTCAAACGAAGCAACGCTTCTTCCCCGTAGTGTGAATAAGTGAAACTTGGGTTACAGCCAGTAGTCTAGGGCAACGGCCTAGCCAGAAACGGTAACACCCATGTTGCGGGCGGTACCCTCGACAATGTTCATGGCTGCCTCAATGTCATTGGCGTTGAGGTCAGGCATCTTGGTCTCGGCAATTTCTTTGAGCTGAGCCCGAGTAATGGAACCCACTTTCTTGGTGCGGGGCTCGCCCGAACCACGCTCAATGCCCGCTGCTTTTTTAATTAGTACCGAGGCTGGCGGTGTCTTGAGAATGAAGGTAAAGCTGCGGTCTTCAAAGACCGAGATCTCGACCGGTATCACCAGACCCACTTTCTCCTGGGTACGGGCGTTGTACTCTTTGCAGAACGCCATGATGTTAACCCCGTGCTGACCCAGGGCTGGGCCGACGGGGGGAGCTGGGTTGGCCTTGCCAGCCGGAAGTGCCAGCTTAATGAGCGCTACAACTTTCTTAGCCATTAATTAACTCTCTTTTTCCACTTGATTAAATTCCAGCTCCACTGGGGTGTCGCGCCCAAAAATCGACAGCAAAGCTTTCAGCTTACTGCGCTCAGGACTGACTTCCACTACCTCGCCCTCAAAGTCTTTAAAGGGACCCGAGAGCACGGTAATTTTGTCTCCCGGAGCCATGTCGACCTTGATCACCGGCTTTTGCTCTTCAGTGCGCTTGAAGATGCGCTTCACCTCGCTCATGCCTAAGGGCATGGGCTTAACGTGACCGCGACCGCGACCGTAGGCCCGGCGCTGCTCAGCCCCAACAAAATTGATGACGTGAGGGGTGTTCTTAACCACCGACCAAGCTTCGTCATCCATGTACATCCGCACCAGTACGTAGCCGGGGAAGACCTTCTCGTCAATATTTTGACGACTGCCGTCCTTGCGGAGCTTAACCGCTGGCGTTTGAGGAATCTCAACCTGAAAAATTCGGTTCATCACATCGAGAGTACCAATGCGCTGCTCGAGGTTGAGCTTGACGCGCTTTTCGCAGCCAGAGGCTACCTGGACGGCATACCACCGAGCTTTACGCTGGTAGAAACGGGCCGCTTCGCCTTCGTTGCCTTCTTCGGTAGACGGTCCAGTCCCTTCTGCTGAAGGTTCGGCCCCTAGATCGTCGTCCAAGGGAGCGTCATCGTAGTCGAAGTCTTCTTCAGTTACCGCCATTAGAATACTTGCCCCGAAACCCACCCAAACAGACGGTCAACCAGATAGATCAGCGTTGCGGAAAGGCTAACCATAAGGATAACGGCGGCAGACTCACTGATGAGCTGCTGTCTACTGGGCCAAACAACTTTTCCCAGTTCTTCCTTGGTGCCCTGCAGGAAGGTCACCACACTAAAGCCCTGCTCAGTAACCTGAGGATCTGCAGCCTTACCCTTAGACTCTATTGCGGTGTCTTTCTTAACCACTGGCTTGGCTCCTGTTGGCGCTTATCCACACTGAACTAACGGGAAAACACGGACCGGCAAACCGGCTTAGCTAACCTAAGAAAACATCAGACCGAAGGGCTAATGGCTCCTGGTTTAATCACGAGTTGGGGGCAGTGACAGATCCCTCTGCTCCAGCGGACCCTAAGGTCTAAGAGCTTTGGGAAATGTCGCTGCCGTTACTCAGCGCGCCCTGGAGGACTCGAACCCCCGACATCGGGTTTTGGAGACCCGCGTTCTACCAACTGAACTAAGGACGCATGAAACCAGGTGCCACTCTAGCACCACTGCCCAACTTTACTCAATTCTAGTTGATTGGGCGATCAAAACGCTGCTTCAGACGGGTAGCTTTGCCCACGCGATCGCGCAGGTAGTAGAGCTTGGCCCGGCGAGCTTTACCCCGACGCAGCACGGCAATGCTGGCCACCTTGGGAGCATGGACGAGAAAAACTCGCTCAACGCCGACCCCTTGAAAAATCTTTCGCACCGTAATGGAGCGATTGATGCCGCCATTGCGCATGGCAATGACGGTGCCCTCATAGGGCTGAATCCGCTCTTTGCCACCCTCTTGAATGCGCACGCCAACACGGATGGTGTCGCCGACGTAAATGGTGGGAAGGTCGGTCTTGATCTGCTCCGCCTCAATCGAGCGGATGATTTCCTCTGCGTTCATAGGGCCTGCAAATGTGCACGGTCTACGATTATAGACCATGGGCGACGCTAAGCAAATAGCTTGGGACAATGTTTTTCGGCAATGGGTTTTTGTCGGACTGGATTGGGTGTTTTCAGGTAGCTCTGGGCATAGTGTTCATAGAGCATGCGCCCCTTTTTGCCAAGGTTGTTGTTACCTAAATCTTCCTGAGCCCCTACGGATATGTCTACTCTGCCCCTTGATCCTTCACCCCAGGGAGAGTGGCCTCAACCTGAGGTCGCCGACGCCACCCTAGGGGAGGTGCTCAATGCGATCGCCACGCCGCTGTGGATAACGGACGCTCGCGATCGCTGGCGCTTTTACAACCGGGCCTGTGCATCCCTGCTGAGGATCGATCGCTGGGCTGACGGCGAACCCCATTGGGGTGTGGACGTACTGCCACCGGGGGTCGGCCAACCAGTGCTAGCGGCGGGACAGCGGGCCTTGGCCAGTGGCGATGAGCAAACCGTTGTGGTGGAGATCACTGATGCAGCGGGGGAGCGCCGTCGACTGCTGGCGACGGTGCGACAATTTGGGGCTGACAACGGTGACCCTCAGCTAATGGTGAGCCTTCAGGATATGACCCCCCTGCACGAGGTGGAGCAGACCATCCAGCGGCAGTCGGAGCGCGAGCGGCTGTTGGGGGCGATCGCCCAGCACTTACTGCAATCGCTCAATTCTGAAGACTTACTACAGACAACAGTGAACGAGGTGCGTCGTTTTTTGCGCATCGACCGGGTGCTGTTTTACAGCTTTGACCCTGATTACAACGGGGTAGTGGCCGAGTCGGCCAGTGGCACCACGGCTAACGCGGTCACAGCTCAGACCGATCTCAGCTTTATGCCTGCGGACCTGATGCGCTACCGCCACGGCGAGATGGAGGTGATCGATGACATTGCTACGGCGCACTTGCCACCGGCTTACCTGGCTAAATTTGCCCAGGCTCAGGTCAAGGCCTGCCTGGTGATGCCGATTGTGCAGGGGGATGCTCTCTACGGCCTGGTGTGTGCCCTCAACTGTAGTGGTCCCCGCCCTTGGGCTAGTTGGGAAATCGAGACCCTGCGAGAGGTCGCAACCCAAGTGGGCGGCGCCATCAAGCAGGCCCGCCTCTACAACCAGGTGCAGCGGCTAAATACTGACCTGGAACAGCAGGTGGCCCAGCGGACCGAGGAGTTGCAGACCGCCCTTGAGTTTGAGGCGACCCTCAAACGGATTACTGACCGGGTGCGCGACAGCCTCGACGTCAATCAAATTATGCTGACGGCGGTCAAGGAGCTGACCGAGGCCCTGGAGGTGAAGGGCTCAAATACATCGCTCTACGATTTGGAACAGGGCACCTCGACGATCTATTACGAGTACAACAGCTCTAGCCCGTCGTACCAGGGCCGAGTTGCTCAGATGGAGGCTTTTCCAGAGGTATACCATCAGCTGCTGGACGGTCAGTATTTTCAGTTTTGCTCAGTGGAGCCGAACCCGGTGCGGGGCTATGTGGCCATGCTGGCCTGCCCTGTGGTAGATGATCGGGGTGTGCTGGGCGATCTTTGGCTGATCAACGATCGCGACTACGGCTTTAACGACATTGAGATTCGCCTAGTGCAGCAGGTGGCTAACCAGTGTGCGATCGCCATTCGCCAAGCGCGGCTGTACCAAGCAGCCCAGTCGCAGGTGGCCGAGCTAGAGCGGCTCAACACCCTCAAAGACGATTTTCTCAGCACCGTTTCCCATGAGCTGCGCACTCCGGTAACCAGCATGCGGGTGGCACTGCAACTGCTGGGTGTTACTCTAAATCAGGAATTTGACCTCACTGCCGATCTGCAAAAGCCTAAGACCGAGCAGACCCGCATCGGCCGCTACTACAGCATTCTGCAAGAGGAGTGCGAGCGTGAAATTAGCCTAATTAACGATCTGCTCGATCTCCAGCGACTGGATGTGGGCAACCATCCCATTCAGCCTGAGCCAATTTTGCTAGAGCCCTGGCTCGCAGGCTGGATTGACAGCTTTGTGACCCGTGCCAAAAGTCGCAATCAAACCCTGAGGTTAGTGGCAACTTCGACCCTGCCGGTGCTGCACACTGACTTAGCCAGCCTAGAGCGAGTGCTGGCTGAATTGCTAAACAATGCCTGCAAATACACTCCGCCGGGGGAGTCTATTACGCTAGAAGTCTTGCCTAATCCAGCCGCCCCTAATGACCAGGTGTGTCTTGCTTTCACCAATACTGGGGTGACGATTCCGGCAGAGGAGATGACCCGGATCTTTGACAAGTTTTATCGAGTGCCCAGCGCCGACCCCTGGAAGCAGGGGGGAACAGGTCTAGGGTTGGCTTTAGTGAAAAAGCTGGTCGCCCATCTAGGAGGCGATATCGCGGTTACTAGCGATCCTGGGCAAACCTGCTTTACCATTACCCTACCCACGCAACCGGCGCTCACTCGATAGACCTTAACTCGATAAGATAGAGATACGAGTCAACCGTAGTCTCTACTGGACAAATGCCTATGGACAGCGCTGTAAACGAGATCTCTTCGCCGGCGATCTACACCGGGCAATTTGGCGACTACACCATTACCCAGGGCGATCGCCGAGGGGTCGTGCTCTATCGTACGGGCTTGATGGTGGCGGCTCTAGCCTTTGGCTTGGGTACGGTTCTAGCCTTGGGGTTCAACCAAAATTCCACCCTGGTGCAGTCTATCAGCCTGCTCTACACGCTATTTTGGCTGGGCTTAGGGCTGAGCTTGGCGACAATTCATATCTACTTGGTGCCGCTGCACCGGGTGCTGCAAGGGGTTTGGCTTTTAGGGGGGCTGGCGTCGCTGGCACTCTCCCACGGAATTGACGGTCCTTTAGCTCAAACGGTGGTGGAAACTCCTGCGGTACTGTGGGGTCTGGGTTTTACCTTCGTAGCACTAACCGGCATCTTCTTTAAGGAAGCCTTTTGCTTTGACCGGGTAGAGACTAAGCTGCTAACGCCCTTGGTGCCACTGCTGCTGTTGGGCCACCTGTTTGGCGTGCTGCCGCTGGTGGCAGAGCAAACTCTGTTAGCCGTCTGGGCAATCTTGTTTTTGGTATTTGCTCTGCGCAAGGCTGTGCAGCCCATCGTGCCCGACATTGGTGATAAATCGGTTTTCGCCTATTTAAAGCAGCAACGCTCAAACGCCTAAGCCCTAGGGCTCATACCTTGCTCGCAGTATTGGCTTAGAGGTAGAGTGACTGGCTCACCCCCGCATTTATAGTAGGGATATGCCTGTGCGAGTTCGGTAGCCCTATGCCTGACTAGGGATGTTATGCCGACGGGCAGTGATGGCCTTCGAGGCTCATTTCGCCAGTACCCATTTCCTCGGAGGCAATATGAGCAACGCTCCTGGTCCTGCGATCGCCCGCTCCTTCACCCAACCCGATTCGCAAAGGTCAGATTGCTCTGGCTCAAAAAAGACGCCTGATTTAGGTACCGCGTCCCTGAGCGATGATCCGTGGGTCAAGGCTCTGTTTGGCTTTAGCCAGGCTGTTGCGGATAGGCCGCGATCGGGGCAGCGTAAAGCTTGCGGTACCTCAGAAACGGGGACCGGCTCGAAACGAGTATCCGTTCCGGAATTGTCCCGTTCTCAGCCCGATTTGACGGTTGGTGGGGCTATAGCAGCGCCCTATTCCCTAGCGGATTTGGCGCCTCAGCTGGCGAACCCGTTGGCCCCGCTACGCGATCGCGATCGCCAGGCACTAACGGAAATTTTTGATCACGAGCACATGGGCGCCGTTGAGGTCGATATTCTGACTCGCCTTAGCTACCTAGTGCCTGAGCCTCCTTGGGACATAGAACCTTACGAGTTCCTTCAAGAGTTTTTGTAACTTTGCGCTAGATATTAATAATCCTTGGCCGTAGCAAAATTTCGGCATAGCTGTAGGGGCAAACTTGCGGGTCTAAAGTAGATGACCCATGCTGGTAGAACTTTGCGTGTAGCGATCGCCTCAAGGATTACGAAACATTCAACCAGCTTGGACACCTCACTTTTCAGAAGGTGTCAATCTACCTCAAGATAGATTTGCTTTTTTGGTAGCACTATACTTGGACCGCTAAAAGCTCGATAGGCTCGTGCTCTAAATCTGAATGTAGCTTAATTAACAGCAGCCCTAAAAATTTGCCGTGGTTTTGCGCTTCTCGAGCTAATTTGCTCCCCCTTGCTTTAGATAAGTTTATACTTTTGAAGTTTGTCTAAAGCTTCCTAAGATCTTACTTCTTTTAAAACAGAAGCAATTGGCTGTAGATAGAATATGCCTGTGAGCCAACGTTTATCTGCTAACTTGCTGTGATAAACGGCTAGGGCTTAGCTTTTAACTTTGCGCTCTCTTGACCAAGTCGGAATTTTGATGCCCTAGTTTGCATAGTTTACCTTTGAAGAAATATCCGAAAGCCAATAGCCACAAAAACAAATTTTGGGCTGCTGTTTTTAGAAGGGAACTATCGGGTTGATGACGCCGTCTTTCTCCTGGATAGAGAGTTTAGAAACTGTTTGCTGGGGGATGTAATCCTTCTGTAAAGGTTAGTTGGCTTATGTAATTCTGTTACTTAAAGAATTTCGGCATCGTCGGCACAGTGTTTTGTGTGGCCATCTGCTTAAAGATGTGGTTTTAACCCTAACAATTGAGTGATTATGTCTGCCTTAGCCCAAGTCCGTTTGGTGATTCTTCAATATGCCGGTGATTTGCGGGAGGCTTATCATCTACTTACTCAGTCAGGTAAACAAGAGTATTTTAGCCATCGATACACGATAGAAAGCTCGATTGAAATAGGTCGTCAGATTGACGAGGTTATCCATGTCTGCTGTAAAACCAGTTCTGAATATAGCGAACTCTTAGAGCCTGGTCTTAGAGCCGTAGGTGGCAACCTCGATCCTTACAGAGAGCCAAAACGGCTGTTAGAGTTGATTCAACGGCAAAAGCCTACCCATCTAGTGGTTCATTTTCCGCTAGGTGCTGCGTTTAAGTGGGCTAAGCAAAATAATGTGAAAGTTATAGGCCTGTTTGCTGATTCATTTCAAGGCAATGGGCTATTGGCGAAGCTTCGCAATTTTCGCCTGTCAAGCATGTTGAATAACGATGCTGTTGATTTGGTGGCCAACCATGGTTTGAGCGCATGTCATTCCTTAAAACATATTGGCGTTAGACCTAGCAAAATTATTCCTTGGGATTTTCCCTACGAAATTACTCCCAGCGATTTTGCGCCAAAACAACTGGGGAAAGCGATTATAGACAATAAAAACATTGTCTATGTTGGCCGCGTTGTTCAGACGAAGGGAGTGGGCGATGCTTTAAATGCCCTGGCAGAGTTGAAGCAGTCTGGTATCACTCCTAACTTGACCTTAATTGGTAAGGGTGAACTGGACTGGTTTAGAGCCGAAATTAATCGTTTAGGGTTGGATGCTCAAGTGACGCTGGCGGGCGGCTTGTCTCACGATCAGGTGCTGGCAAAAATGCGTTGGGCGGATATTGTGTTGGTTCCGAGCCGCCATGCCTATCCTGAGGGCTTGCCCCTGACCATTTATGAAGCCTTGACCGTTAGAACGCCGCTAATTGTTTCTGACCACCCAATGTTTTTGGGAAAATTCGAGCTGGAACGAGATGTATTGATGTTTCCTGAGAAAGATGTTGCTGCACTGGCTCACTGTATTGAAACTCTGTTGACCAATGCAGAGCTGTACCAGGCGCTATCTCTAAACTCTGCTGCTGCTTGGTCTAGGTTGCAGCTGCCGGTTAAGTGGCATCAGCTGATTGAGCAGTGGATTAGCGATACGCCCGAGAGCCGCCGATGGCTGTTTCAGCACAGCCTAGAGCGGTGCTCGTATCAACAGCAGCAGCTTAGCTCCAGTCGTTTACAGCCAGCTCTGACTCGGTCTTAGTGAGGGTTACATTGATCCTACGACAGTGGGGCGGGTAGCCATTTGGAATGGTCTAGCATTGAAGTGACTGGATGCTTGCCGTCTCAATGCTCTATACATCCTCTTGGCATGCCTACTCTTCCTGGCTCTAACACTCCCTTTTGGCAGCGCGCACCCAAGCTTATTTTGCGCCCGCTGGATTATTTTGAGGACAATTACCGGCGCTACGGGCCGGTGTTTCAGGTGGGGAAGGGACCGCCGCTGTCAGTTTATGTAGCTGACCCGGCAGTGATTCAGGGTATTTTTCAGGCCGATGCGGCTCAGTTTCACATTCCCACCCAAAGTGCGGGGAGTGGACTGACCTTTTTACTGGGCGAGCAGTCGCTGCTGCTGCTGGACGGAGAGCGTCACCGCCGTCACCGTCGTTTGCTGATGCCACCGTTCCACGGCGATCGCATGCGCGCCTACGGCGACGTCATCTGCACTTTGACAAAGCAGGCGATCGCCGCCTGGCAGCCGGGTACGGCCTTTAACGTGCGAGCCGCCATGCAGGACATTACCCTGAGGGTGATCTTAAAAGCCGTGTTTGGTTTGGGTGATGGCGATCGCTACGATCGCCTGCGCCATCTGCTCAGCACATTGCTAGAGGGGTTGGGCACTCCCTTTAGCGCTTTTTTTATTTTCTTCCCGGGGCTGCAGAAAGACTGGGGGCCGGTGAGCCCCTGGGGAAAGTTTGTGCGCATCAAAGCTGAGATTGATGCCCTGATCTACGCCGAGATTAGCGATCGCCGCCAGCATCCCTATCCCAACAGCACCGACATTCTCTCGCTGATGATCAGCGCTCGCGATGCCCAAGGTGAACCCCTGAGCGACGGCGAACTCCATGACGAGTTGATGACGCTGCTGGTAGCGGGCCATGAAACCACGGCTTCTGCATTGGCCTGGGCGCTGTACTGGGTGCACTGGCTACCCGAAGTGGGCGGGCGTCTTCGGCAAGAGTTAGATGCTGTCGGGCCATCCCCCGACCCTCTGGCTGATGCCAGTCTGCCTTATCTTACCGCCGTTTGTCAGGAAACCCTGCGCATTTACCCTGTCGCCCCCACCACGGGCATTCGCATTGTCAGCCGACCGATGACGGTGGCAGGCTATGAGTTCCCCGCTGGGTCGGTGCTGTTTCTCAATGTCTACCTGGTACACCACCGGGAGGATCTTTACCCTGAACCCGATACCTTCAGGCCCGAGCGATTTTTGGAGCGGCAGTATTCGCCCTCTGAGTATCTGCCCTTTGGCGGCGGCCACCGTAGCTGCATTGGCTCGGCTTTTGCGCTGATGGAAATGAAGTTAGTATTAGCGACGATTTTGCGCCACTGGCAGCTGGAATTGCCCGGGGAGCTGCGGCGTCCGCTTAAACCTGTGCGCCGTGGTCTGACCCTAGCACCACCGGGAAACTTACGGCTGATACCCGTAGCCCAGCGTGTGACTCAGCGCCTGGCGCTACCGCTCGGCTAGAGCTGCATCGACTGGCGCTACGCCCCCCTGGTCGAGGATTTGGGGAATTAAATCTTCGCGGCGCACGGCCATCAAATGCACGCCCTGGCATACCTGGCGGGCGGCCTGCACCTGCTCGGCGGCAATCTGGACCCCTTCCTGTAGGGGGTCGGAGGCAGCCGTCAGGCGATCGACGATAGTTTGGGGAATGTTGACCCCAGGCACATTGCGATTGATGAAATTGGCGTTTTTCGCGGACTTCAGCAGGAAAATGCCGGCGAGCACCGGGCGGTTATAGCCAGACGCTACCTGATCCATGAACTTGGCCAGGCGATCGAAGTCGGTGATCAGCTGGCTTTGAAAGAACTGCGCCCCCGCCTTGACCTTGGTTTCAAAACGGCGCTGCAACCCTGACCAGCTGGTCGATTGCGGATCGATCGCAGCTCCGGCAAACAGGTCTAACGCGCCGTCGGTGAGGGGCTTGTCGTTGCTGTCTAGGCCAAAATTGAGTTTTTCGAGCAGCTTGAGCAGTCGCACTGACTCCAGGTCAAACACCGATCGCGCTTCGGGGTGGTCGCCCGCTTTGACTGGGTCGCCGGTGAGGGCAAGCACGTTGCGTAACCCGAGGGCGTGGGCTCCCATCAGGTCGGCCTGGAGGGCGATGCGGTTGCGATCGCGGCAGGCCATTTGGCACACCGCTTCGATCCCCTGCTGCTGGAGCAGTAGCGCTGCGGCCCACGACGACATGCGCATGACCGCTCGGCTGCCGTCGGTGACATTGACGGCGTGCACTCGACCCTTAAGCATTTGGCCCATGGCCAGCATGTGCTCTGGGTTGCCTCCCTTGGGCGGCATGACCTCTGCCGTCACCAAAAACTGGTCGGCTTGGGCCGCCGTGCGCAGTCGATAACCCAGGGGTGCAGAAGCCAAACCGTCCTCCTTTGGATCTGTACGAAAGGGTGATTGAATTGATCAGTATATCTCGCCAGCTACAGTGGTTTTGAGTAGCCTAGGGCGTCTTTTACCCGAGCCAGGGTAGCGTTGGCCACATCACCCGCTTTTTCGCGCCCGGTTCTAAGAATGCTTTCCAGGTAGGGGCGATCGCCCATCAGCTCATTAAAGCGGTTCTGAATTGGCTCCAAAGCGGCCACCGCCGTGTCGGCCAGCAGCGGCTTAAACTGGCCCCAGCCCATCTCTTTGCACTCTGCCGCCACGGCCTCCTTAGTCTGGCCCGACAGCAGCATATACAGCGTCAGCAGGTTGTTGCACTCAGGTCGAGCCGGGTCATCGAACCACAACCCCCGCTCGGGGTCAGTTTTGGCCCGCTTAATCTTTTTGACGATCGCATCGGTGGGGTCAGTCAGGTCAATGCGGCTCTGGTCAGAGGGGTCTGACTTCGACATTTTTTTGCTGCCGTCGGTCAGGCTCATCACCCGCGCTCCTTCAGCGCGAATCATCGGCTCAGGCACCTTGAGCACCGGGTTTTCTTCGCTGCCAAACTGAAAGTTGAGCCGGGCCGCAATGTCGCGGGTGAGTTCTAGGTGCTGCTTTTGGTCTTCGCCAACGGGCACCAAGTCGGGTTCGTAGAGTAAAATGTCGGCGGCTTGCAGCACCGGGTAGTCGAGCAGGCCAATGCTGACGTTCTCCCCCTGCTTAATCGCCTTTTCTTTGAACTGAATCATGCGCTCTAGCCAGTTAAGCGGGGTGATGCAGTTAAACAGCCAGGCCAGTTCTGAGTGGGCCGATAGGTGCGACTGCACAAAAATGGTGGCCTTGTCGGGGTCAATGCCGCAGGCGATGTAAGTAGCCGCCACCTTATAGGTATCTTCCGCCAGCCGCTTGGGGTCGTGGGGCACCGTAATGGCGTGGAGGTCGGCCATAAACAAAAAGGCGTCGTATTCTTCTTGCAGGTCAACCCAGTTGCGAATCGCCCCGAGATAGTTGCCCAGGTGTAGGTTGCCCGTTGGCTGAATGCCGGAAAGAATGCGCTGTTTGGCCATAGGTCTAGGGAGTGTAGCTACGTAGATGGAATTGGCATAACGCCAGTGGGCGAACCCCCCTATGAATCTACCCCAATCTCTGCCCGCCGCAGTAGCCAGAAATGAACCAATAGTCAGGCTTTCCTTGTCGGGAAAAGCTAAGTTGCTTAGATTTGTAACAGGCAATCATAAAATCATTATTCCTATGACTCTCCCCACCGATCTGTCGACCCGCCTGCAAACCGCTATTACTTTGGCCAAAGAAGTACAGCAGCATCCCGAAGCCCACCAAGCTTTTCAGGAGGTAGTTGGGGAGCTCAAAACCGAGAGCCCGATCGCCGCTGAATTGCTAGGGCAGCTTTGGCAAGAGTACATTGGCACCCAGCGCTCTTCGCAATTTTGGGAACAGCTGTCGGATGTGGAAAAGAACTTATCCGATCGCCTCAGCCAGAGCCACATTCAGCTCAAGCAAAACTACCTGAGGCTAATTCAAGAGCAGTAGAGGCAGGGGCGTCTTTGGGTGGAACTAACTGCGATCGCCCCGACTGATGCACTCCATACAGAGGCGGAATAGGACAATTACCAGGACCACCTCAACAACAATTTGCAGTTCGTCGGGAGCTGCAATGAGACCGGCCAGCACTAGCGCCGAGCCAACCAGCATTGTCACGATGAGTATTACTTCATCGTCAAACAGCTTTAGCCCGGCCCAGAGGGTGCCAAAGCCAAAAATCCAAAAGATAAGGTAGTTGTTCATTCAGGCTGCATTGCAAACCGCAACATTGAGGCAGAGGAGCAACCCCATCGTACGGCCTCCAATAGCAATACCATCGGCAGGGTATTTAGTGTGGCCATGCGATCATGGATCTGCTGGGCAATCCTTCCCTTCTACTCCCGTTTTCACTAGGGGCATGGGGATAGAGAATTAGGTGATGGGTTAGAGAAGGGATCGACAGGCTTGGGCGATCGCCCACTCCTCCTGGGTATGCACCACCAGCACCCGCACCGCCGAATCCGCCGCCGCAACATCCTGGTCCGCTTCATCTCGGCCCAGCTCATCCTTTAGCCGCAGCCCCAAAAACTCAAACGGCTCGCAGGCCTGCTGCCACACCAGCGGGCTGTTTTCGCCCACCCCAGCGGTAAACACTACCCCATCCAGCCCGCCCAGGCTGGCGATCATCGCCCCCATCTCGCGCCGCAGGCGGTGGATAAACACCTCAATGGCCAGCTTGGCCTGAGCATCGCCCTGCTCCATCGCCTCCGCCACGGCGCGCATGTCATTAGAGCGCCCCGACAGTCCCTTCAGTCCAGATTCTTTGTTCAGCAGCGTATCAAGCTGGTCGGCGGTGTAGCCCTCCTGCCGCATCAGATAGATCAAAATGCCAGGGTCAACACTGCCCGAGCGACTGCCCATCATCAGACCATCCAGCGGCGTAAATCCCATCGTCGTATCGACGCAGACGCCGTTTTTGACCGCCGCCAGCGAGCAGCCGTTGCCCAGGTGGCAGGTGAGTAATCTCAGGCTGGCGAGGTCTTGCCCCATCAGATCCGCCGCCCGCTGGGCGACATATTGGTGGCTAATGCCGTGGAACCCGTAGCGACGAATGCCCTGCTCGACCCAGGCGTAGGGGCCAGGGTAGGTGGCAGCAGCCTCAGGCATGTGGCTGTGAAAGGCCGTGTCAAACACCGCCACCTGGGGAATGGTGCCGAGACTCTGAGCGATCGCCTCAATACCTTGCAGATTGGCCGGGTTGTGGGCTGGCGCTAGAGGCACCAGGCTCTGAATCGTAGCTTTCACCTCGTCATCCACCACCACAGGCTGCTGATAGTGGCGACCGCCGTGGACGACACGGTGCCCAACGGCAGCAATCTCCGCCAGCTCGCCCAACACCTGAGTTGGTCCCTCCACCAGGGTCTTGACCATAGCCTCAATGCCCTCGGCTTTGTCGGTAATCGACAGCACCTGCTGAATAGATTCTCCCGCACCGCTGGCGGAGAGTTCTACCTTGCCCTGCTGGTGAGTCCAGTCGAGGGCAGCGCGCCAGAGGGGGTGGGGCGCTGCGCCCTCGGCACCCTGACTGAGGTCAAACAGACAGCTCTTGTGGCTGCTCGACCCGGCATTGAGAACCAGAATTTTCATGCCACCTGCCTCATCTTCCCCACCTGCCTCATCTTCCCCATCCCTTAGGTGCCCGGTCGCGACGCAAGCTCCTCTGGCAAATGGGAGCGATCGCCGTGTTTGGCCAGCATTGGCCCATGCTGGTCGAACCGAACCAGACTGAGCGAAGCAACGGGCAGCTCAATGCGATCGCGGTACCGACCGCTATCGATACCCAACAGATTACAGAGCACCAGTCGAATCGTGGTTTTGTGCGACACAATTAGCACGTTGCCGGCCCTGTGGTTGGCCTCAATTTCGGCCATCACCAGGGCGGCGCGGCTGGCTACCTGAACGCCCGTTTCGCCCCCGGTAGGCGGGTTCCAGGCGGGTTCGGCCAGCCAGCGCATGTAGTCTTGGGTGTACTCTGCCTGCACCTCGTCGTGGGTCTTGCCTTCCCACTCGCCAAAGAACATCTCCTTCAACCCGTCGCGCAGCTGCATAGTCTGGCCCGTAGCTTCACAAAAGGGCGTGGCGGTTGCCACCGTGCGCCGCAGCGGGCTGGCATAGACCGCCTGCCAGTCTAGGTGCTGGTATTTGTCAGCAAAGGCCTGGGCCATGGCGACACCTGAGGCGGTCAGCTCTGGGTCAGATAAGCCGCAGTAGGTGTCGCTCTGGCTCAATTCGGTTTCGCCGTGGCGGAGCAAGTAGAGGTTGAGAGTCATGGGGGAACGTCAAGACGCTGCTCTCCTATCGTCTTGGTTGGCGCGATCGCTGGCATCCTCCCTAGGTGCCTGGTCTGGTCTCCAGCTCTGGGGGCAGGTGGGCGCGATCGCCGTGCTTCATCAACATGGGGCCGTTGTTATTAAACTGCACGTGGGTAACCGAGGCGACCGGCAGGCTGATGCGATTGCGATAACGCCCCACATCCATCCCCATCAGGTTGCACAAAATAATTCGAATGGTGGCCTTGTGAGACACCACCAGCACGTTACCTTCGGTAAAGTTTTCTTCAATTTCGGCCATCACCAGCGAGGCCCGGCTAGCGATTTGCACCGAGCTTTCGCCCCCGGTAGGCGGGTTCCAGGCGGGTTCGGTGAGCCAGTGCAGGTAGTCGTCGGCAAAGTGCTCGCGCACATACTCGGCGGTTAGCCCCTCCCACTGGCCGTAGTTAATTTCCTTGAGCCCATTGCGCAGCTGCACATTCACACCCACGGCTCTGCTCAGGGGCATAGCCGTCGCGATCGTGCGCTTCATCGGGCTGGCAAAGATCGCCTGCCAGGGCATGGCTTGATACTGGGCCGCAAAGGCATCGGCCATGGCCACGCCCTCGGGGGTGAGTTCGGGGTCTAGCTCGCCACAGAAGCCGCCAGTTTGGCTAAACTCGGTTTCGCCGTGGCGCAGGAGGTAGAGGTTGAGGGGCATGGGGGAGGTGGGGGTGGGTGGGTGGGCGAGTGGGAGGGTGGATGGGTGGGCGGGTAGGAGGGTGGATGAGTGGGAGAGTGGGAGGGTGGATGAGTGGGAGAGTGGATGAGTGGGAGAGTGGGAGGGTGGATGAGTGGGAGAGTGGATGAGTGGGAGAGTGAGTTTGGGCTTGGGTTCATTCACCTACCCACCTACCCACCTACCCACCTACCCGCCTACCCATCCACCCCTCTACCCATCCACCCTCCTACCCACCTACCCACCTACCCACCTACACCTTGAATCCTGCCTGGGCCTGCACGTATTCCTTCAGTTCGATCTGCACGGGTTTGACGTGCCAAATTTGCTCACAGTATTCGCGGATGGAGCGATCGCTGGAAAACTTGCCCATGCGCACGGCGTTAATAATTGACCGGCGCGACCAGTCTTCCTGGTCTTGGTAGGCGGCGCTGGCGCGGTCTTGGGCGTCGATATAGGATTGGTAGTCGGCCAGCAGCAGATAGGGGTCGTGGTGGAGCAGGTTGTCGATCAGGGGTTTGAATAGCTCGCTGTCGCCCTTGGCGAAGTAGCCGCAGTTGATCAAATCAATCACTCCCTTCAGCTGAGGGTTGCTGTTGTAATAGTCCCAGGGGTTGTAGCCACGGGCTTTGAGGGCCATGACTTCTTCGGTGACCAGGCCAAAGAGAAAGAAGTTTTCGTCACCGACTAGCTCGCGAATTTCGACGTTGGCCCCGTCCAGCGTGCCGATGGTGAGGGCACCGTTCATGGAAAACTTCATGTTGCCGGTGCCGGAGGCTTCTTTGCCGGCGGTGGAAATCTGCTCGGATAAGTCTGCGGCGGGGTAGACCCGCTGGCCTAGGGTGACGTTGTAGTCGGGCAAAAAGACGACTTTGAGGCGATCACCGATCGCAGCGTCGTTATTCACCACATCGCCGACGGCGGTGATGAACTTGATCATCAGCTTGGCCATGCGATAGCCGGGGGCTGCCTTGCCGCCAAAAATGAAAGTGCGGGGGGTGATATCCAGGTTAGGGTTCTGCCGCAGCCGGTCGTAGAGGGTGATGATGTGCAGCACGTTGAGGTGCTGGCGCTTGTACTCGTGGATGCGCTTCACCTGCACGTCGAACAGGGAATCAGGACTCACCGTGACCCCGGTGCGGGTCTGGATGTAGGCGGCCAGATCCTGCTTGATGTCGCGCTTGATCTGCCGCCAGTGCTGGCGAAAGCCGGGGTCGTCGGCGTAAGTTTCGAGCGATCGCAGCTTGTCCATATTCTGGAGCCAGCCGTCGCCCACTTTCTCGGTGTAGAGAGCCGCCAGGCGGGGGTTGGCCAGGGCCAGCCATCGGCGGGGGGTGACGCCGTTGGTAATATTGCGAATCTTGCCGGGAAACATCTCGTGAAAGTCTTTGAGAATGGTCTGCTTAACCAGCTCGCTGTGCAGCTCGGCCACACCGTTGATGGCATGGCTGCCCAAGCTGGCTAGGTTGGCCATGCGCACGTAGCGCTCCCCCGACTCATCGATCAGCGACAGGCTAGAGAGTTTGGCCGAGTCGTTGAGGTACTGCACCCGCACCTGATCCATAAACCGGTGGTTGATTTCAAACACAATCTCTAGGTGCCGGGGCAGCAGGCCGCCAAAGAGAGACAGTGACCACCGCTCCAGGGCTTCGGGCAGCAGGGTGTGGTTGGTGTAGGCAAAGGTGCTTTGGGTGATTTCCCAGGCCGTTTCCCACTCGATGCCGTGCTCGTCGATTAGCAGGCGCATCAGCTCGGCGACCCCGACGGCGGGGTGGGTGTCGTTGAGCTGGGCCGCAAACTTCTCGTGGAAGCTGTCGAGCGGCCGCCCCGAGGTGAGATGGATGCGAATCATATCCTGCAGGGCGCAGGAGACAAAGAAAAACTGCTGCTCTAGGCGCAGCTGTTTGCCCTCAATCTGCTCGTCGTTGGGGTAGAGCACCTTGGAGATATTCTCGGAGGTGACTTTGCTGTTGACCGCGCCGTAGTAGTTGCCGACGTTGAATGATTGAAAATCAAAGGACTCTACCGCTTCAGCCTTCCACAGGCGCAGGGTGTTGACGGTGTTGACCCGATAGCCGGGAATCGGCGTGTCGTAGGGAATGCCCTTCACCTGCTTAGCGGGAATCCAGCGCTTGCGGAAACGGCCATCGGAGTCGGTGTAGCCCTCGGTATAGCCACCAAACCCCACGGTGACGGCCTCTTGTGGATGGGCTAGCTCCCAGGGGTTGCCGTGCTGAAGCCATTTGTCGGTGATTTCGACCTGCCAGCCGTCGCGAATTTCCTGGTCAAAAATGCCGAACTCGTAGCGAATACCGTAGCCGATCGCCGGAATTTCCAGGCTAGAGAGCGATTCCATATAGCAGGCGGCGAGGCGACCCAGGCCGCCGTTGCCCAGACCAGGTTCCTCTTCCTGAGCAATCAGGTCGTTGAGGTCGAGGCCCGACTCTTGCAGCGCCTGCCTGACGGAAGCTTCGAGGTCTGAGTTGAGCAGGTTGCGGCCCAGGTGCGGCCCCAGCAAAAATTCCGCTGACAGATAGGCGACCATCCGCACCTCAGCGCGCAGGTAGTTGCGGGTGGAATTGAGCCAGCGCTGCATCATGCGATCGCGCACCATGTAGGCCAGCGCTAGGTAAAAGTCGTTCTTACTGGCGACCTCGGGCCACTTGCCCTGGATGTAAAACAGGTGATCGGCCAGGGCTCGGCGCAGGGTTTCAACGCTAATGCCAGTGCGATCGTCTTCGACATCGACGGTGGGGCAATTCATGAAGGCTGTCATTGGAGAACTCCTGAACCGGGGCAGAATATGCTGATTGCCTAATCTAGGATGCCTGGATTCCACCAATGTAATGGGGCCTAAGGTATGAACGGGTTGAGGCCAAGAAAAGTTTAAGGTTCGACGGCAGAGGGCTACAGGTGGAGTTCGGCGGCCAGGTGCGTCTTTTTTGCCTGCACAACTGTCAACCATCACGAAAACAGGTTAATAGCCTTGCTGGCAGCGGCTATGGCCAGGCGATCGTCGTTAGTCCAAAGTTCTGTGCAGTCGTAGTGATGGGCAACTGCTAGGTGTAGTGCATCCGGCGTTTTCAAGCCATGTCGCGATCGCAGTTCGGCAGCATGGCGATGCAAGCAATGAGGATGTTGCTTTAGAAAAAGCGGGGGTTGATTGAAAGCAAGTGGATGAATTCGATGAACACAGGCCCATCCATAATAAACACTTTCATTTTTATTTAGATTGCGAAAGTGATCCTTATAGATCGCCAGGTGAATTCAATGATCATCGCCATGAATTCAATAGACGCGCAGACGAATTCGACCAACGCCTTGATTCTGGGCTAGATCGCGACGATGTTCTGGCTCAAGCAGAGGGTGAATTCAATCAGCGACCGGCTGTATTTGAATTGTGTGGCGCGATCGCAGCGTTTAACTTGCAGCCTACCCTTGAAGAATAGCGTTGCACAGCCAGCGGAGCCGAACAAATGGGGTTATCTTTGGGCAGGCTATTCCCTATTCTGGTTGTGCGGGTCGCATGGTCGCTGGAACAGGGGTAGGCGTTTACTCCACCATTAGGATCTTGGCCAAGACCACCATCTACTGCCCCGGCTGGTCGGTGAGCATGGGCTGACTCCAATCGAAGCAGGAACCTTTAAAAGCAGTGCAGTTACAAACAACAACTCAAAGAAACCCAACAAAATAGACCTTAATAATTCCACATGCACAAACCTGGCAAAGTGAAGATGTATAGAGCTTTGCTGCCTATTTACCTTGTAGATGGCTATCATGCAGATTGTTTGCTGTCTATCTAATGGAGATGATTAGGTTGTAAGTAATCTGCCTGTTTAACCATAGAGAATATCAGGCAGATCAGATCGATTTAATAAGTTGTTATGTAGTTGAGTCTCATCCAAAACCTCTACTCACGTATGAATGACATTCAAGATCGTAAAGCAAACTATCACGTAGCCATAGACGGGTTCTTTGAGCGAATCAAACAAGGAAAGTACAGTGAGGCTCTTGATTACATCTATCAAGACAATCCGTGGATCCAAAACCAGAGGGACCAGCTGCAGAGCATCAGAACTCAAGTCTCAAGCTTGCCTGAGTTGCTTGGAATGTATCAAGGGCACGAGAAACTCGTTGAAGAAGACTTGGCAGGCAGGTTGGTGCGGGTCGACTATATCGTTTTTTTCGATCGCCAACCAATGAGGTTTGAGTTTCAGTTTTATAACTCCAATGGAGCTTGGCGCATCCAAAATTTCAGTTTTCAAGAAGATTTGAGCCAATGGCTGGAAGACAAGGTGCGGACGAAGTACTTCTCCTCGCTCAATCACTAAATAGCTTGTGACAGCGCACTCCAGCGGCTCCGTAGCTGGGTGACGTTTTTACTCACATACTTATCTGTGGAGGTTGGTTATGGGCCGCTGAATTCGACCATTAAACTGCCAATGAAGCGTTTGAAAAGCAGTACAGCAAACGATGCAAAATCTGCGATCGCACTAACACTTGATACCTCTCCCAACCAGATATACCGACCTCAACAGAGAATTCTATAGTTATTGCTGTAAAAACCCGCTGACAGCTTTTGCCTCAAGAAAAAAAGCCTTTCAAATCAGAGGCTTAATAGTGCGATCGTTGATTGTGGGTGTTAGGTTGAGGCCCAGAACCTGACACCCACAGGCTTGAGCTAAACAATCTTTACTCATAAGTAACAGATGCAAGCTAACAACCCCATACACACCGACTGCCGAAAGATGATCAGCCTGATGCATAGATAGTCCGCGACAGGTGATAGGCAATGTTGGCTTGAACAGCTGTCGAAAATGAGTTGCTGCTTGATTCCGCAACTGCTGTTGCTAAGAATTCTCAAGCTATACCTTTGAATCGGTTCCAAGGGATGGTCAAAGCAACAGCAGACCCTAATTTTAGGGTCTGCTGTTTTGGGTTAACCGAGCTGAGAGTTAGGTGATCACCGTGGGCTGGTCGCGCCCGGTCAACGTCTTGATCTGGGCGATCTCGTCGGCTAAGGCAATCAAGTCAGCCAAAGCTTCTTGGGTATCTTGGTTATGCTTGGCGGCGTCGGGCTCATAGCGCTCCACATAGAGCCGCAGGGTCGCGCCCGAGGTGCCGGTGCCCGACAGCCGGTAAACAATCCGCGAGCCGTCGGTAAAGCCAATCCGCACGCCCTGCTGGCTAGCCACGCTGCCGTCGATTGGGTCGGTGTAGGCAAAGTCGTCGGCGTAGTCGACGGTATAGGGGCCGAAGGTTTGGCCAGGCATGCTGCCCAAGGCCGATCGCAGGTTGCTGATCAGGGTGTTGGCGCGATCGCTCTCCACGCCTTCGTAGTCGTGGCGCGAGTAGTAGTTGCGCCCGTAGGTGCTCCAGTGCTCTTTGACAATGTCCTCGACCGACTGGCCCTTAACGGCGAGAATATTCAGCCAGAACAGCACCGCCCACAGCCCGTCCTTCTCGCGAATGTGGTTAGAGCCGGTGCCGAAGCTCTCTTCGCCGCAAAGGGTGGCCTTACCCGCATCCAGCAAATTGCCAAAAAACTTCCAGCCGGTGGGGGTCTCAAAGCAGTCGATGCCCAGCTTCTCGGCGACGCGATCGGGAGCCTGGCTGGTGGGCATGGATCGGGCAATCCCGGCCAAGCCGTTGCGATAGCCCGGCACTAGCGTGGCGTTGGCGGCCAGCACCGCCAGGCTGTCGCTGGGGGTGACAAAGAAATTGCTACCGAGCACCATGTTGCGATCGCCGTCCCCATCCGACGCTGCCCCAAAGTCAGGAGCGTTGTCGCCAAACATCACCTCTACCAGGTCGTGGGCGTAAACCAGGTTGGGGTCGGGGTGGCCGCCACCAAAGTCTTCCAGCGGCTCGCCGTTGACTACGGTGCCTGCCGGAGCATTCAGCCGGCGCTCAAACAGGGCTTTGGCATAGGGACCAGTCACCGCGTGCAGCGAATCCATGCAGAAGCGGAATTTGCCACTAGAAAGCAGCTGCTTGATCTGGCCGAAATCAAACAGGGTTTCCATCAGCGCCCCGTAGTCGCTGACGGAGTCGATCACTTCCACGGTGGTGTGGCCCAGGCTGTGGGTGGCGATGCGATCGAGGTCAATGTCGGCAGCGTCGAGAATCTTGTATTCGGTGATCGTCTGGCTGCGGGCATAGATCGCATCGGTGACGCCTTCGGGGGCGGGGCCGCCGTTGCCGGTGTTGTACTTAATGCCAAAATCTTCGTCAGGGCCGCCGGGGTTGTGGCTGGCCGAGAGAATGATGCCACCAAAGGCGTTGTTCTTGCGGATCACGCAGGAGGCCGCCGGGGTGGAGAGAATGCCGCCCTGGCCCACCAGCACCCGGCCAAAGCCATTGGCCGCCGCCATTCTAAGAATAATTTGAATGGCCTGGCGGTTGTAGTAGCGGCCGTCGCCGCCCACCACCAGGGTTTCGTTTTGATAGCCCTCCAGGCTGTCAAAAATCGACTGGACAAAGTTTTCTAGATAGTTTGACTGCTGAAAAACCTTAACCTTTTTCCGCAAGCCCGAGGTGCCGGGCTTTTGGTCGCTATAGGGCTGTGTGGATACGGTTTGAATACTCATAGGGTCAAAATTTGCTCTAAGGTCAACCGGGTGCAACCTCAGGATAAATCCCTAGCTAACTCTGAAGGATAAATCCCTGTCTAACTTATGGGGTAAATCGTAAGCCTTAGTTAAGGGATGGGGGTTGGGAATTGGTCATCGCCAGGCTGTAGCAGCTCTAAAGCCCCCTAATCTCCGTGCGTCTATGACGAATCAACAGCTGCCCTCAACGCAGTCGCGCCCCAGCACGGGCCATGCCGATTTGCCTGCGATCGCCGCTTTTTACGCTCTCTGCGAAACCGTCGATCGTCTCGACAACATCCCCACCCTCGCCGACCTTCAACGCCACCTCGACCACCCGCCTCCAAACGGCACCCGCCAGCGCCAGCTCTGGGAAACTGCCGAGGGTGAGCTGGTGGGCCTGGTTTCCCTATGGCTGGAAGACCCCACCGATGTATTAGAAGCCTGGATGGGCGTCTTTGTGCATCCTGACCGGCGCGGCGCGGGTCTGGAAGCCGAACTGCTGGGCTGGGCTGAGCAGCAGGTGCGGGAGCAGGCCACAGTTGCCCAGCGCCCCGCTAAGCTCTGCGCCGGAGCCAGAGCCGATGCTGTCTTCTACCGAAGCATCTATGAGACTGCGAACTACGAAATCATTCGCCAGTTTCATACCATGGCGCGATCGCTAGCCGAACCCATCCCCCAGCCGCAGTTCCCGCCCGGTTTTACCAGCCGTCCCACCCACGCCGATGAGGCCGCTGCCTGGGTGGAAATGTTTAACGAAAGCTTTGTCGATCACTGGCACTTTACGCCAATGACGCTGCGCGATCGCCAGTTTCGCCTCACCTACCCCACCTACCAACCCGAATTGGACTGGATCGCGATGGCCCCCGATAGCACCCTCGCCGGGTTTTGTAGTGGCCTCATTGACCACGAAGAAAATGCCCTAAAAAACCGCAAAGAGGGTTGGATCACGCTATTGGGCACCCGGCGGGGCCATCGGCGGCAGGGATTGGCGCGGGCGATGCTGCTGCAGGGGCTGCATCGGCTCCAGGCAGCGGGCATGGAAACGGCCCTGCTGGGCGTAGACACCCAAAACCCCAACCAGGCCATGGGGCTGTACGAATCCGTGGGCTTTACCATTAAAGAAACCCATATGACTTACCAAAAGTCCCTCACCGAAGCCCCAGATTCCTGCCCCTAACCTCACAGCCCAGGCTGTCTTTAGGCCCAACTCTAGGCCAGGACTGACCCCAGGATAGATTTCATTTTGGCTTTGGCAGCCTCAACTTAAGGGTGGTACTCAACCCATTGACTTAGAGCCTTTAGTGCACTTGCTACGACGTTAGACTCAGCGACTTACGGCCCTCCCATGGGCTGGCTAGGTGCTCTAGCCGGGTGATTTAGGGGGATTTAGACCAATGCGTATTTTCTTGATTTTGGCGTTGCTGTGCAGCCTGCTGCTGTCAAGCTGCGAGTTTTTTACCCCCGATACCAGTAGAGCCCTGTCTCAAACCCGGCAAATAGAAGAGATGCAAAAGCAAACCCA
Organism: Nodosilinea sp. FACHB-131; assembly: GCF_014695395.1. GTDB lineage: Bacteria > Cyanobacteriota > Cyanobacteriia > Phormidesmidales > Phormidesmidaceae > Nodosilinea. The sequence goes on along the minus strand of NZ_JACJOF010000013.1, from coordinate 130,499 downwards.
GCAATTAGAGCGCCAGGCTGACGCCCTAGAGCATCTAGTCGATCGATCGAGTGGAGCGGGTAGAGCGAGCGGAGCGGGGATAACAATTCCGATATCGCCCTAGTCCGAGGGTGTGCCCTTGGCGATCGCTACCGCTTTGATACGGCTTTGGACTCTGTGACGTACCATCGCCAGGGCAAATCGGCACCCTGGGTGAGGCCGATGCGGGTGGTTTGGGTAACGGTGGCTTCCCCCGCTGCCGCCCGCTGTTGCCAGTCAATATCCCGATGTTCTAACCAGAGACCGGAGGCGGGAGTCAAGGGCAGGTCGGTGAGGGTGCGATCGATATCCAGCAAGAGGCAGAGCTTGCCGGGGCCAGCCCCCCAGCGAGCGGGTTTTTCGACCCGGTACCCTGCTAGCCAGGGGGGAATGCTGTCGAGTTCGACGGCGCGAATCAGCACGGCGCTGGGGATGCGATCGCGATCGGTGACTACGTTAAAGCAGTGGTAAATGCCGTAGATCAGATACACGTAGCTATAGCCGGGTGGGCCAAACATCACCCGATTGCGGACTGTTTCACGGCGGTAGGCGTGACAGGCCGGGTCGCCCTCGGTATAGGCCTCGGTTTCGACAATGGTGGCGCTGAGCTGGCGACCGTCGGCCCAGCGGCGCACCAGGCGGCAGCCCAGCAGGTCTGGTGCCACTTCTAGAGACGATCGCCCCAGCCATGCTGGGTCAATGGGCGCGGGCTGATTAAAAAGCTTTATAGTGTCCTCCAGGGCAGGCTTGCTAAGATGACTCAAAACCAAGGCTCTGCCAACATAAGCTCTTTTATCATCCCTACTGCTCCCATGGATATCAAACTTGTACTGGCTGTGCTCACCGGATTGTTTGTAGTGGCCACCCTCTTTTTTGGCACCAAAAACGGCTTCTACGACACCGACGACTACCACGGCAACGGTTCGGCCCACTAGGATCACACCCTGTCCACCGGCTTTGTTGTGCCGCTGCCGTTAGGGTGTTCACCACTCCGTGAGTAATCTGGTCTGCTTTCCGTTCGGTGCGGGTCACGGCCAAGAAGGGCTGTGCCTAGAGCTGCGCATGGGGCCACGGCGGATTGTGCTGGACTGTGGCCTGCGCGACTTAGCGGCTTTGGAATCGGCGCGCGATTTCGGCACAGATAGCTCCGCAAATCGTATCGCCACCGCTGATTTGCTCTTTTGCAGCCACGCCCACAGCGACCACGCTCGCGGGGTGTGGGAGTTTAGTCAGCAATTTCCTCAGGTGCCCATCTACGGCAGTGAGGTCACGGCCCAACTGCTGCCGCTGAACTGGCTGGGGGAAGACGTGCCACCTCACCTGTGCCAGGCATTACCCTGGCAAACCCCCATCAGCCTGGCCGACGATCTCACCGTGCAAATTTGGCCCGCCGGGCACTTGCCGGGAGCCGCCTGCGCCCTGTTTACCTACCACGCGCCCCAGCGCCCCTACACGGTGTTTTTCACGGGCGATTTTTTCATGTCCAATTCGCGCCTGGTGGATGGGTTGCCCTTAGAAGCGTTGCGGGGCCTTAAGCCAGATGTGCTGATCATCGAAGGTAGCTCTGGGTCTGCTCGCCATCCCCACCGCCGCCAGCAGGAAAATTTGCTGGCCAGCACACTCCATAGTCTGGTGCAGCAGGGGCGATCGGTGCTGCTGCCCACGCCAACCCTGGGCATTGGGCAGGAGCTGGTGATGCTGTTGCGCAGCCATTACCAGTTCACCGGGCAAGATATCACCGTCTGGGTCGATGAAACCGTGGCGGCAGGTTGCGACTTGTATCTGGAGCTGATGCCTGCATTCCCTAGCAGCGTGCAAAATTTTGCTCGTCATCAGCCGTTGTTTTGGGACGAGCGCATCTTGCCTCGGGTGCGTCGCTTAGGCATAGACGGGCACCCCCAGGGCGATTCTTCTTGTGCCCCCTGCATTGTGATTGCCCACCGTGAAGTTGACCTCAGCGACTACTGCCTCACTTCGGCCCAGCCCTGGACCGTGCTGCTGCCTGATTCCTTTGCTACCGCCATTGCCGATACGGTGCTAGGTACGTCCAGTACCGACGCTGGGGCTACCCTGGGCTGGCTGCAAACCCTGGCCGCCGAGCTAGAGTCGGAGCGGGTGCAGCTCGATACCTACCAGCTCACCACCCACAGCGATCGCGTCGGCACCACCCAGCTAATCCACAACCTCAGGCCCCAGCATGTGGCCTTTGTGCACGGCAAGCCCACTCACCTAGCTGACCTGGCTGGGCTAGAAGAACTGCAAACCCGCTACCAGCTCCACCTGCCCTCTGCCGGTAAGGAAGTGGAGTTTCCCATTGGCGATCGCTTCATCCAGCCCGCTGCCCCTGACCCAGTCTTTGAGGGCGAAATTACCCAGGTTGACGACAGCGTCCTGCTGCTGCTGCCCGAAGACCTCACCACCGACCCGCGCTGGACGGCCCTAGCCGATACCGGACTGGTACAGGCCCGCTGGCAGGGCAACGATTTAGTCATCAAAGGGCTAACCCAGCGCGACCTGCTGCGCACCGTAACGGGTGGAGATGCCCCTTGGCAGCCGCCCAGCTGTCAAACCTGCCGCTATCAGCGAGAAGGCCGCTGCCACGGCGACGATTCTCCCCTTTACGGGCTGCAGGTCAGTCCCGATGGGGTGTGTCCTGCCTTTGAGGCCCGCCCACCTCGACCAGAGCGGGATGATGAGGCGACGGCTTAGGATGGCAGAAAGGTTTAAGGTGAAGGGTCTAGGGTAGAAGGGTTAAGCCCTACACCTTGCACCTTGCACCCTGAACCATTCCGATGGAAACCTTCTGCCTGCGCCTTACTCCGGGCCAAGATCTCAAACAAGAGCTGCAAACCTTTGTTCAGAACCAAGCGCTAGAAGCTGGGATCATTCTGACGGCGTTGGGCAGTTTGACTCAGGCATCTCTGCGGTTTGCGGCTGCCCCAGAGGCCACGGTAATCGATGGCCCGCTAGAGCTAATTTCCCTCAGCGGTACGCTGTCGCGGCACGGAATGCATTTGCATGGGGCGATCGCCGATGCCCAGGGCCGAGTCTACGGCGGTCACATCATGCCGGGCTGTTTAATTCGCACGACGGCAGAAATTGCGATCGCCAATCTGCCCCACCTACGCCTTCACCGCCGGCTTGACTCCCAAACTGGATACCTAGAGTTGGTTGTTGAAAGGCCTCAGCGTGATAATTACTGATGTCAGTTATCAAGTTCTTCCAAGGTTTAACTGGCAAAGATAATCACCCTGATACCCTGTGCAATGGTTTAGCCAATGAGCGGAATTGATCGAGACATTGTCCCAGAGCCCCGTCTGAGTCTCACTAACCGCCACTTACCTGACACTCCTCAAGTCCAACGTTTACTAGAGCGGGAGGGTAAAGCACATGTGTTTAATGACCGTGGAACCTTGGAAACAGTGACAAAAGCCATCATCGAATGCGGAGATCGAACCGGTATAGATGATGAAGAGGACGATTACGAGCGTTACGGACTCTACTTCTCAGAAGCGATCGGTTACATAATTAGGGTAGATGGGAGCCGAACCCTTCTTTACTACGGTGAGATCAAGATTGTAAAAGCTACAGGTAAATATCATGTTATCCCACGAACCGGCCCTCGCCGAACAAGCTAGAACCTGGCAGTTTTTAGAACTTTGGGTTGACCCAGTTCTCTTCCCACCCAAGATTCTCATGGTGGTTGGTGACCACGATGGGTTCTGTCGTATTTTCAACCCAGGTGCTAACTATAAGCTGGTGGTTACTCACTCAAACTATGAAGCTGCCCAAGAGTGGTTGCTGGAGGATGAATATGAACGAGTTCAAGGGCAACTTTTAGCCGCAGAAGTTCTTTAATCTGTTGCTACTCTTCTATCCGGTAGCCAAAGTCTTCGAGGCGGCTGCGAGATTGACGCCATTTGGGCACCACTTTGACGAATAGCTCCAGGTAGACTTGGCCCATCACTAACTTTTGAATTTGCTGGCGGGCGTCGGAGCCAATCACCTTCAGCATGCTGCCCTTTTTGCCGATCAAAATGCCCTTTTGCGACTCACGCTCGACGTGGATGGTGGCGAGAATGCGGGTGATGTTGGTGTCTTCTTCGACCCGGTCAACGGCGATCGCCACCGAGTGGGGTACCTCTTCCCGCGTATTGAGCAAAATCTGCTCGCGGATCAGCTCGCCCATGATAAAGCGCTCGGGCTGGTCAGTGACCAGATTGGGCGGGTAGTAGTAGGGGCCGGGGTCGAGCTGGTCGATCAGCGTGGCCAGCAGGGTGTCGAGACTGGTTTCGTGCAGGGCCGAGAATTTGACCAGTGGCCAGCCGTGGGCGTCGGCCATGCGCTGGTAGCTGGCGTCGAGGGGGGCGATCGCCTCTATCTCCTCCGGCTGCTGGTCAACTTTGTTCATGCCCAAAATGACCGGACCGCTGGTGTGGGCCAGCAGTTCGGCCACAAACTGGTCGCCCCGCCCCGCGTCTACGCTGCCGTCGACCACAAATAGGGTGGTATCCACCGAGTCGATGGCCATGCGGGCGTTTTTCACCAAAATTTTGCCCAGCTCGTGGTGGGGCTTGTGGATGCCGGGAGTGTCGACAAAAATAATTTGGGCCTGGTCGTTGGAGAGAATGCCCCGCAGACGGTTGCGGGTGGTTTGGGCGGTGGGGGAGGTGATGGCTACTTTTTGCCCTACCAAAGCATTCATTAGAGTAGATTTGCCCACGTTGGGGCGGCCCACAATGCCTACGAAACCAGACTTAAACCCCTCCGGCGGGGTGGGGATAGCGCTGTAGCCGATCGGGTCAAAGGTGTCGACCATGCTAGTAGCCTGTGACATGGACGATCACCTCGCGGTTTGACCCGCGCGCCCGGTGCTCCCACAGGTAAAGCCCCTGCCAAGTGCCCAGACCCAGCCGTCCCTGCACGACCGGAATGGTTTCGCTGGTGTGAGTTAGCACCGTGCGAATGTGGGCCGGCATGTCGTCAGGGCCTTCGGTGCTGTGGATGTAGTGATTGCCCTCAGGCACCAGCTTGGCTAAAAAATTCTCCAAATCCACCAGCACGTCGGGGTCGGCATTTTCTTGAATGATCAGGCTGGCAGAAGTGTGGCGCAAAAACACCGTACACAGCCCAGTCTCGACCCCCGAGGCCCGCACTACCTGCTCTACATCAGCCGTAAACCGCTGAAGAGATTTGCCCCGCGATCGCAGGGTCAGCACCTGCTGGTGGTGGCGAGTGGTGGCGGTAGAGGGTGTCATGGGGCAAATCCCTAGAATAGACCGTTCTCTATTCTGTCAGAATTAACCACCCTCGGGAAACTTTGTTCCTTCGCCCTGCGGCTCTTTACCCTAGGTCACTCCACACACAGGGGCACGAGGCGGCCCTGGGCGGTTAGCCCTAGCCGCATGGGCTGGTTGGCGAGAATGGGATTACCGGTCAGGGCACACACCTGTTCACGCTCAGCTACCGCTCCAAAGCTGGCGCAAATGTCCTCAGGCTGTACCTGGGTCGTACATTCGCTCGGCCCTTGCTCCACGTACTGCCAAAGAATGTCGCGAATCAACGCCTGATACCCCCGGTTACCGGCCAGGGCTTTGAGTTTTTCCTTCAGCGATCGCTCTAGGCGAATGCTGGTAACTTCCATATCAGTAGTCGATACGCGAGTTAGGGTTGGCATTAGCGGGCACACCTCCAAAGGGAACATAAAAGACTTTTTCTGGAACGCGTCACAACTCGGTTGTGGTTATCACTGATGAGTTGTGTCTAACTAACAGTTTAGACAGACTAGACACGTTTGTATTACACGTGTAGTATTAACGTCATTAGAGTGTATCCGTCAAGCCTCTTCGCTCAGCGAGCGGGCTTGAGCCAACAGATACTCTTATGCCTTCCTAAGCCTTGCTGTTTTACGCTTGAGGAACTCCGCCATGGTACGGATTTTGTCTACTGGCACCGCAATGAATATCGCCACCACCACGGGCGATGCTGGCCAGATGGGCGTCGTGGCGGGGTTCGATGGGTATTTTAGTGGCCTGATTAGCCGACTGCGCCCCATAGGTGGGTTAGCCCTAGGCGATGCTGACAGGAGTGATCTGTTTAAAGGAGACGCCCTAGGGGGCGATCGCCTTTGGGGAGATTGCTTTTTCTGGTTCAGGCCAGCCTTGGTGCTGATGGGCTGCCTCACTCGGGGCGATTCCCCTTTGGGACGGCCGTGCCAACGCATGGACTGGCCCTATCCCCACTATTTTTCCCAGCATTCTCTGTTTCAGCATTAACCCGACCCCCGATCTGGCCCAGCGCCTAGGGATGGCTGTTCTCGGCTAATTCCGTTTCGATCGGGCTCCAAATTTGGGTTTGCAGCAGTATTGCCGCCGTTGGCCTCTTGTCAGACCAGGGGTTCGCATCGGTATTCACCCACGGTCTGGCCGCTCAAGGCCGCCTGTGGTGCCCGTGATCCACCGTGCGATTGCCTTGGCTGGGCCTTCGTTTTAGGGCCGCTGCTGCCTCGACACAACAAACTTAAGCAACGAAACTAGTTCACAAGTATTAGAGCATGAGGGATCATGTTGAAGCTAACTTATTCCGATGCAGATTTATTGATTGAGCATTTAGACCTCACCGTAGAAGCGATGGTGACCCAGCGCAGCCTGGTGGCTCTGCGGGCCGGACAGCCCCTGGTGGTGCAGCCGGGCTATGGGGCCTTTGCCCTGCCCGCCGACCTGCCGGGGATTGCTGCGCTCAAAGCTGGAAGTCAAGGGGCGATCGACATCGCTCCCTGCGACATCGACTGGCTCGAAGTCACCCTGCGGGGCACCTGGCTGACCGACCATGCTGCCAGCGCCGAAGGTATTTTGGTGGCCGAACTTGGCTCCCAACTAGAGTCTCAGCTTGTCGCCCTGTGGCAACGCAGCCTGAGCTGGGTAGCGGCCCCCTGCTCCCAAGGGCGCTAAGTTGGCTGATCATGACCCCATCGCCTAGGCTTTGCAGTACCGTAGAAAATGAGGGCCGGATAGTTTTTTACCCATAAAATTCCAACGCAGACCTAAAACGACGCAGAGAAGGAGAGATTGAAATGGCTGACGATGCAACCTACCTCACCCTGACCGCCGACAACTTTGAGGCCGAGGTGATGCAAAGCGATGTGCCGGTGCTGGTCGACTTTTGGGCTGCCTGGTGTGGCCCCTGCCGCATTATGAACCCGATTGTGGAAGAGCTGGCCGAAACCTTTGCCGGTCGGGCCAAGGTCGCTAAGCTCAACGTCGACGAAGAAGACGCCCTGGCTCTTCAGTACCATGTGATGGCCATCCCTACCCTGATCTTTTTTCAGAATGGGGAGCGAGTTGACACTGTCGAAGGCGTCATCTCCAAGGATGACTTGGTAGCTCGGCTTGAGGCGTTGGTAACAGCCGGTTCGGCAGTTTAAGCGGCCTTAATTTTGGGTGGCCCCGCGCAGCACGGCCTCGCCATTCACAAACTCTAGGCCGTCGAGGGTGAGCCCGGCCTGAGGTAGGGCAAGGTTAATGCGCTCGGTAATTTGAGCTGGATCGAGGCCGGTCAAACGGGCGACATCCTCCAGCGATAGATTGACTCGGCCAATTTGAACGCGGGTGTCGTTACCCAGTACCAAGCGGCCGTTGTCTACGCGAGGGCTGCCTTCGATGCCAATGTAGAGGGGGCGATCGCCCAGCATGGGCACGCTACTCAGGGCAGTCTCTAGGGCCTGCTGAGCCTGGGGAGGCAGCGATTGAGTGGGCAGGTTGGCGGGGTTGACAACGATGCCGGCGGCCACGCGATCGCCACGAATCGTGGCATTTAGACTATCTGCCTCTGGCAAAAACTGAGCTATCTGGGGAGTCTGGGCTATGCCCTCGGCCAGCAGCTGGGTCAGTTCCGCCTCGGTAAGAGAAATTTCAACTCGATTGTTGTCGCCATAGCGCACCCCCTGGCCACTGGCCAGCTTGCTCTCCAGCAGGTTGCCGCTGCCGGTGCTGACATCGGCCACGGCCGTATCGGTACCGCTGGTGCTATACCAGGTCGGCAACGCCGTGGCCCGGTTCCAGTAGAAAGCGGTGGCAGCGGCGGCCCCTGCCGAGAGACCGATCAATAGTGATAGCGCTAGTACAACAGCCTGCTTTATCCGCATGTCTGACAACCCTCCCTTGGGTATCATCGAGCCAGTCTAGCTCAGCTTTCCTACGCTAGCAAAAAGCTGTGTGGCGATTGCTGTAAAGACCCTAAAGTGGCCTATGGTATTGGTTGTAAAGATGTAGAGAATAGCAGCATGGGCACGACACAAGGGTTCATCCGCAAGGTCATGGGACTGGGACGGCGAGCTGTGGCCCTCTGTGCGATCGCGCTGATCTTTCTGTCCAGCTGCGCCAAACCTGTGCAGCCCACCGAACTGCTGTCAGAGCCTACCCCCCAATCCAACCGTCTCACTGGGCAAATTGCCGAGGTATCTCCCCCCGAAACCCTAGAGACCCTCAAGCAAATCATCGACGCCTACACGCCCCAGGTACGCATTCTTAGCCCCCGTCCTGGCGAAGTGCTAGACGACACCAGCGTCTCGGTGCGTCTCCAGGTGCGCGGTCTGCCGCTGTTTAAAGACGACGCCTACCAGCTCGGTCCCCACCTGCATCTGTTCCTAGACAACGAGCCCTACACAGCGGTCTACGACCTGTCAGAACCGATTACCTTTGACGGGCTTTCCCCCGGCACCCACACCCTGCGCGTGTTTGCCTCACGCCCCTGGCACGAAAGCTTTAAAAACCAGGGAGCCTTCGACCAGCGCACGTTTCACATTGTGGCCCCCACGCCTCAAAACGAGCTCAACGCTAAGGCTCCCCTGCTAACCTACAGCCGCCCCCAGGCGACCTACGGGGCCGAGCCGATCATGCTCGACTTCTATCTCACCAATGCGCCCCTGCACATGAGTGCCCAGGCTGAGGCCAACGACGACCTGCACGACTGGCGCATTCGCTGCACCGTCAACGACCAAAGCTTTGTGTTTGATCAGTGGCAGCCTATCTGGCTTAAGGGTTTCAAGCCGGGCCGCAACTGGGTGCAGCTCGAACTGATTGACGAAAGCGGCAATCCCATTGATAACCGCTTTAACAACACCGTGCGCATCATCGACTACCAGCCCGGCGGCAGCGATACCCTCTCTCGCCTGGTGCGCGGTGAACTGGGTCTAAATGACGTAGCGGGTATCATTGACCCCACCTATGTACCTCCGGCCCCTGAGCCGCCAGCCGAGATTCCAGAACTAGAACCCCAACCTCCCTTTGCTGGGGTAGAAACGCCAGAGCAGAATGCTCCTGAGCCTGAGATTACTCAGCCAGACGCTGCCCCGGAGCCATCTCAATCTGAAGCCCAGGAGCAACCCGCACCTGAACCAACTGTTCCAGATGCCCAGGGTAGTTCCTCAGCTGAACCTGAAGATGAGACGCCACCCACTCCATTGCTTCTGCCAAAGAAATCGATAGAGCCGGAGATGGCTAAGGAAGATCAACTCACACCGGAAGACAATGGTGCTGGGGAAGATGCCGAAGAGGACGCCCTTAATCCCGATCGCCCTGCGATCGAAGCCCCTGCCTCGATCGCACCTGAGTCAAAGGACGCCATTGAGGATATGGTGCCGCTGGCAGATCCGGAGATTCCCCCCGTTCTATCTCCTCAAGTGGAGCCCGCGCCTATACCCGTGCGCCCGACTCCCCCAGCCGCCCCAAAAGCTACTCCAGAACCTAGTCCTAAAGGGTTGCTCAACCGCTTTAAGCAGTGGCGCGACCAGATTAGTCAGCCAGCGGCACCCGCACCCGCCACGCCAGCCCCAAACACCACCCCAGAAGATACCTTTGGCGACCTGCCCCAGGTCATACCTGGCCCAGAGGGGTCATCTAACCCAGAGCAGGCAGCCCCTGAGCGACCTGAACTACGACCCGAGGTGGTTGAACCCTACACCGATCCTTCTCTAGGTGAGAAACAGGCAGAGCCCAGCCCGCCCAGTACCGAAAAAGCCCCTGAGGCAGATACCTCAGAGGCCGAACCCGACGAGTCGGTGGAGTTGCCCCGCAGTGAGCAGCCTAAGGTTGCTCCGCGATCGCCCCTAGTTCCAGAGACGCGTCCGTTTATCTAGCGTTCTACTTTACTAACCGCAGCGTTAGGGGATAGCGATAGGCTGTCCCTTCGTTGGCCTTAACCGAGGCTAGAATGACCAACACTAGCCAGGCGATGCCTAATACAATCATTAGGGGAATGCCAACCAGTACAAGAATCAGTATCCCTGCCACTACCATGTAGAGGGTCATGGAGATATTGAAGTTGAGCGCTTCCTTGGCTTGGTCATTGACGAAGGACATTTCGTCGCGCTTAACCAGCCAAATGACGAGAGGCCCAATAATATTGCCGAAGGGAAGAACAAAGCCAGACAGAGCGCTGAGATGAGCAAGCATCGCCCACATGCGCGATTCTGGGTTGGAGTCAAGCTGGTTCATGGTAGTGGCAGAATGGAATAATCTGCCGCCAAGCTAACTTAAAAAGCAGGATAGACGCTCTATCCTGCTTACAAAATGTAGTATTCAGTTGCTGAATACAGACGAGGCAAACCCACAAGGGCCAATGAACATCGCCCTAGCACTTTACTCTTCGTCGTCGTCCTCTTCATCGTTGGGATACACAAAGCTAGTAGACCGCCCGGTGAGTACAGACTTGCCGAGGGACATGGCTTTCTTAGCCTGAAGCGCTGCAGTGCGCTTCCAGGTAGCGCGACGCTGGTCACGCTTTTGTTTGGAGGTTTTCTTCTTGGGAACCGCCATGACAGCAATACTTTAAGACTTCACAACCTTTCAAGCATAGGGCAAGAGGCTGTTCTATGCAATTTTATTTTTCTATCTAGCTGTGCAGAGCCACAAACAAACTTAGAACGATTGCCCCAGCTCTAGGGTTCAGCCGCATCCTCATCGCCGACCAAGTACCTAGCCGCTTCAAAGTAATCCGCCCACTGCGGTACATCGGGCAAGAGCTGCCACTCGCTGCGGCTGACCGGCACCGTGAGAATGGGGACAGAAATGCCCTGGTTGTCACCGATGACGGTAACGATGACGTCGGTCATCAGCACATCGGCGTCGAAGCTGCGCTGAATGGCGGCCCGAGCAATGATTTCGGAGCGCTGCACTAGAGTCTCAAAGCTTTCGCCCTGTTCGCGCACCAAGTAGAGGTTGACTCGCGACGTGTAGGCTTGGGCTGCGGGCGGGGTAACCAACGACGGCAGGGCCACACTCCCTAAACCCACCAACGCAGCTAGGGTGAATCGTGCTCCCAGAGACGCAATGTAGGACGGCCTATTGTGTCTTTTGGCGCGCCCATTTTTTAGAAGAGACATCAATTCCATGGCCTGCTGCTCCACACATCCTCGCGGGATGTCCAAAAAGTGCTTTAACTCTAGCGATAGAGCCGCCAATCGTCAATTAAGAATTGTCGCCGGTTGGTGTTGCTGGTCAGAGCTTCCGTTTGGCCAGGCAGGCGCTACTATGGCAGGGGAATTTTCATCCCTCAACTCTACAGTACGAGAGGCATTCAAAAGGCATGGCAAGCCACTGGCCCGTTATTGTTGGCATCAACCAATATCAATCGCTTCAGCCCCTCATGTATGCCCAGTTTGACGCCCTCGAACTGCGAGACTTTTTGGTGGCCGAGGTAGGGTTGCCGGCCCAGTATTGCTCACTGCTGACGGATATTTCTGCGGTGATTTATGAAGGGGCGGCTGCGCCGACCCGCGAGGTGATGCTGCAACGGCTGGCCCAGAGCTGCGATCGCGCTGGCCCCGAGGATACGGTGTGGTTTTTCTTTAGCGGCTACGGGGTGCAGTGGCAGGGAAAGGATTACCTGCTGCCCATCGATGCTGACCCCAACCGCATTGAGCAAACCGGCATTTTGGTAGAAACGCTGCTGAATCAATTGGCCCAGGGGAATCATCGCCAATCCATTGTCATGCTCGACATGAACCGGCCCCAGAGCGCTCTTAGCCCTGCTTCTGGGGGCGGCAACCTAGGCGATCAAACCCTGGCTCTGGCTAAAAGTCTGGAGATTCCTCTGGTGCTCTCCTGCCAGCCCAACCAGTTTTCTCAGGAGACGCTGGCGGTGCGCCACGGCCTGTTTACCGAAGCCTTAATCGAAGGGATGCGGTTCCACGGCTGTTTGACCCTAGCACAACTGGTCGATTACCTGCGCGATCGCGTGCCTGAGCTGTGCCAGCATCACTGGCGACCGGCGCAAAACCCCGTAGCCGTGGTGCCCCCCGGCCAGCAGTACGCCATGCTCGTGCCCTCCAGCCTAGTGGGCCAAATGCCTGTTGGTGTCATGCCCCAACCTGAGATGCTGCCAGAACCTCAGCCCGAGCCAGGCATTTCCATGCCCGTGGAGCCGAGCCTAAGCTGGCCCACTTACCCAACCCCGGTGCCCGTAGAACCGCCCAACAACGAGTTTATGAAGCCTTGGCCACCAACCAAGCCGGTTGAACCGGAGCTGCCACCAGGAGTTTTGCCGGAGGTCACGAAGCCAGCCGCTCCGGGGCAGTCGGCTGCCTCAAACCTGGTGCCCTGGCAGCGTTGGGGAATTTTAGTTGCGGGGCTGCTGCTGCTCGGTGTGCTGTGGCGCAACCAAGACAGCTTTGTGGGGGGAGGTTCTGCCCCCGATGCCACCACGCCGTCCGTTGTCCCCCCTCCCGATGGCACTACCGGAGCGGAAGCTCCTGCTGCTGAAACGGTTGGGGAATCCCTATTTCCAGGCGCGGCTGCGAGCGGTGCCGAGGCCCTAGCGCGAGCTAGAACGGCCCTTGACCAGCGTCAGTTTGGCGAGGCGCTGAGCTGGCTAACCCAAATTCCTGAGGGCGAGCGTCCCGAAGACTATGAAGCCCTGGTTGACCAGGCTGAAATTGGCTATACCAACGCTGAGCTGTCCGGGGGGGCTGCCCTCAACCAGGCTCGCCGTCTAATTGAGCCGGTTTCGGCCTCCCTCTTTAACGATGCCATTGAGCAAGCTCGGCAGGTACCGGTCGGGGATCCGGCCTACGAGCAGGCCCAAGCCGACATTGAGCGCTGGAGTTTGGTGATTTTGGACCTGGCCGAAGGCCGAGCCGCTGCAGGTGATTTAGATGCCGCCATTTCGGCTGCCCGCCTGGTGCCCGAAGATCAGGGCGAAACCTGGGGGCAGGCCCAGGCCCAAATTCAAAAATGGGAGCAGAGCCGAGTCAACCGGCAGCTGCTGCAAGAGGCCCAGAGCTTACTTCAGCCCGACCAGGCCACCTCGTTCCAGTCGGCGATCGCGATCGCTCAGCAAATTCCCCCCGACTACCCCGAGTCGGCGATCGCCCAGGAGCGCATCGACCAGTGGAGCCGTGATATTTTGGCGATCGCCCGCGCCCGCGCCGCCTCCGGCCAGCTTCCCGGTGCGATCTCCGCCGCTGGCCTGGTGCCCCCTGGCACCAGCGCCTACGACCAGGCCCAGCAGGAGATTCAGCAGTGGCAGGGGCAGTGAGGGGTGGATGGGTAGGGAGTGGATGGGTTAGGGAGTTTATGCTTTAGATAACTGACTGCTAATAAACCGAATCGAAGTCTAGATCCCCTACCCATCCACCCATCCACCCATCCACCCATGTTCTCTCCCCCCAACCGCATCACCCCCGGCCCCGACCAAGAATCCGTGTGGGATTACCCGCGTCCGCCCCGGCTAGAAGACTCAACTCGGCATATTCGTGTGGTGTTTAATGGCGTAGTGATTGCTGATTCGCGGCGTACCAAGCGGGTGCTAGAGACTAGCCATCCGCCGACCTACTACATTCCTCCCGAGGATGTGCAGATGCAGTATTTTCAGCCCGTGCCCCGCTCAACAATCTGCGAGTGGAAAGGGGCAGCGGTATATTTTTCGGTAGCGGTGGGCGATCGCATTGCCGAGCAGGTTGCCTGGGCCTACCCCCAGCCCACCGAGGCGTTTGAGAGCATTGCTAACTACATCGCCCTCTACCCTAGCCGCATGGAAGCCTGCTATGTCGACGATGAGCTGGTGCAGTCCCAGCCCGGCGACTTTTATGGTGGCTGGATTACCTCAGACATTGTTGGCCCCTTCAAAGGTGACCCCGGCACCTGGGGATGGTAGCTTGTGCTTGACCAAGCTGATTGTGACAGCAGCCCTTTAGGGTTTGGGGCTCAAGGTGTACGGTTCATGGTTCGCCTTGAACCTCCAATCGTTCACCCTATTAGCGTGCATCTTTAGCTTGGTAGCCTACTAAGTCTCTAGCGAGCCATCCACCCATCCACCCACCTACCCATCCACCCATTCACCTACCCACTCCCTACTCCTCCCCCGTCTCCGAGCTATAGGTCGGCGCAATGCCTAGCGTGTCGCGGCTAGTGGTCATAATATCCACCGTGCGCTTCAGCTTTGCTTCTAAAAATTGCTTATGGTCGAGTAGCTGGCGCAGCTTTTGGTGGCGGGCAATGGCCAAACTAATCGTAGACAACTGCTCGGGTGGGCAGGGGAAGTATTGCACCCGACCGTCAGAGTCGAGGCTGCACAGACGATAGCCGGGACGACCCAAGCTGGTACCGGGAGGGGCAGGTTGCTCTTGGGGTGACTCTAGTGATTGACACAGTTGCTCAACATAGCTGGAGAGGTCTTGAGGGTCGCCGTGGCGCAGTAGGGCAGCATCGAGGGCAGCGGCTTGGCCAAGGTGCTCGTCTACGGTTTCGAGCCAACCATCGACAATCGGCCCTTCCATGTAGACGGCCTGAATGCGATGCACTGTCTGTTTTAGGTCTTGGTGCCAGGCTTCTACCGCCATCTGAATGTCTTGCAGTACCTTAACTGCCAGGGCTGGGTTGGCGTCGTGACGGTGGCGGCTAAAGGTTGGTGACTTGCGGCGTGGTAGCAGGGGCAAATGCGATAGCTGAGCCTGCACCGGAAAGGGAGCCAGGTGGGCCGGAGCATTCGTAGCCTTGAGCACCGGCTTGGCGGCAGCACTGCTAGCAGGGGTATCAGCGCTAGCCGCTCTGCTGAGATCGATGGTAAATGAAACTGGCCGTTGAGCAGAACGTCCCTCCCCGGCACCCACAGTAGGGGAGGGCACAGCGGAGAATTCAGCAGAATCAAACGAGTTGTCCATAGGGCATAGGAAAGACTGAGTCAGGCGGATGAAGGTAGATCAGGAACTGACTTGGGAAATGATTGCCCTGGATCAAATGGTTTGAAGGGCAGAGTTAGGCACCATCTGCTCCAATTTATACCTGAATAGTCAGGTTTAGACCAGCAAAAAGGTTTGCAGGATATAAAGTTTAGAAACTTTCAAACTGCAAACCTTAACAACAATTGTTCCAGCTTTTGCATCCTTCCTGAGCCCAACTTGGATGTTTAAGGCCTTAAGAAAATCGCTCCTGGCAAAGCCGGCGGAAGTGTTCGCCCCGCTGCTCAAAGTTTGGATACTGGTCAAAGCTGGCACAGGCTGGAGAAAGCAGCACAACTGAGGCTCCCAGGGATGGGGCTACCTCAGCGCCCCGCTCCACCGCTCGCTCCATGTCTTCGACAATGGTGTAGTTGCGGTACCCGGCGGTCTCTAACCGTTGGGCGAACTGAGGGGCGGCGTCGCCAATCAGCAACACAGTGGCGGCTCGTTCGTGAATGCGCTGTACCCAGGCGGTGTCGTCGCCTTCCTTGGCTTCACCCCCGGCAATCAGTACGGCTGGGGCCTCTACCGATCGCAGCCCCACCTCAGCCGCGTCGTAGTTAGTCGCCTTTGAGTCATTGATGAAATCAATCCCCTGCCAGGTGCAGATGTGCTCTAGGCGATGGGGCACGCCGGGGAAGCCAGTGACTCCGGCGGCGATCGCCTCCGCATCCAGTTCCGCTAGGCAGGCTGCTGTGACCGCTAGCAGCAGGTTTTGTTGGTTGTGGTCGCCCACCATGCGCAACGCATCAGCTCGCACAATGGGAATGGCCTCAAACTTAACCCAGCCGTCTTCGATGTAGGCGCAAGGCCGCAGCGGAGCGATCGCCCGCTTCCCCGCCACGCTCGTCCAGTGGGCGGAGGGAAACTCCTCCGGCAGGTGCTGGCGCAGGTAGGGGTCGTCGCCGTTAAACACCGCTAGCTCTGAACGATGCATCAGCGTGGCCTTGATCCGGGCGTAGTTTTCAACGGTGCCGTGGCGCTGGAGATGGTCGGGGGTGAGCGTAGTCCACAGGCCAATCTGGGGAGCCAAAGTGGCCGAGGCCTCAATCTGGTAGCTGCTCAGCTCGGCGATTACCCAGTCGGGCACCGTGGGCTCTAGGGCTAGCTCGCAGGCGGCATAGCCAATGTTGCCGCAGGCGGGCGCGTTGAGCCCGGCGGCCTGGAAGATGGCGGCGGTCAGGGCCGTGGTGGTGGTTTTGCCGTTGGTGCCGGTAATGCCGACCCAGGGGCGATCTTGCAAAAACCGCCAGGCTAGCTCGGTTTCGCCAATCACTTCTAAGCCGTTCTCGCGGGCGGCCACCAACGCGGGGCTATCCCAGGGAACGCCGGGGCTGACCACTAGCAGGTTGGTGCGGCTGTCGGGCACAAAGCTGTAGTCGAGCAGCACGGTGATGCCGTCCTGACGCAGAGCTTCCTGTTGGGTCAATAAGGCTGGGCTGGAGCCGCGATCGCTCAGCACCACCTGCCAGCCGTCCCGGTGTAGCAGCCGCGCCGCCGCTACCCCTGACTTACCCAAACCAATCACATGGGCGTTTTTCATGGCGTCGCTATCCCTTGACGATGGCGCCAAAGTCGCCTAGCACTAGGGCGTGGTTGCGCAGCAGCCCCAGCAGGTTGAGGCGGTTTTGCCGCACCGCCGGCTCGTCGGCCATCACGAGTACGCTGTCAGGACCGTCAAAGAAGCCGCTGACCACCGGGGCCACCTGCTCCAGGCCTGCTACCAGCTGGTCGTAGTCGTGGCTGGCCTGAGCGGCCTGGGTCTGGGGCACCAGGGTTTTGAGTGCTGCCAAGAAGTCTTGCTCGGCCTTGGCCTCGAGCTTGGCCTCGACAATTACGCCCTCGGGGTCGAGCACATTGGTGTCGAGGGTGCCCTGGGCGGCCAGGCGGGTGGCGCGGTTTACGGTTTCGTAGACCTTGTCCATGCGGCCGCTGCGGCGCATAGCCTGCAAGAACAGAGCGCGATCTTTGACGTCTAGCGGATCGTTGAGAGCGCGATCGCTTAGGACTGCATTTACCAGGTCGTAGTCGATGCCCTGCTCGTCTTGCAGCAGCGTCTGCACCCGCTGTAAGAAGAAGTCGTGGAGCTGAGTGCGCAGCGTCTCGGGGGCATCGATCGCCAGGTTTGGATCCTGGGCAAAGTCCTGCACTACGGTATTCAGCAGTTTGGCCAGGTTGAGAGGCAGCCCCGCCGCCCAAATAATGTTCAGCACTGCGTTGGCAGCCCGCCGCAGGGCAAAGGGATCCGAGGAACCCGTAGGCAGCTGACCGGTGCTAAAAATGCCGACTAGGGTGTCGAGGCGATCGGCAATGCCTACGACCTGACCGGCCAGGGTTTGGGGCAGGCTATCCTGCGCGCCCTTAGGCAGATAGTGCTCAACGATGGCGGTGGCCACAGCCTCTGGCTCCCCGCTGTGGAGGGCGTACTTTTGCCCCATCACCCCCTGGAGTTCGGGGAACTCGCCCACCATTTGGGTAACCAGGTCGGCTTTGCACAGATAGGCGGCGCGGCGAATGTGCTGACGGGGCTGAGCCCCCAGGTTGAGCTGGTCGCAGAGGTGGTCGGCAACGGTGCCAATGCGCTTCACCTTGGCGGCCATTGACCCCAGCCGTTCTTCAAAGGTGACGGTTTCGAGCTTGGCGACAAAGGCGTCGAGGGGCTGGGCGCGATCGGCGTCAAAGAAAAATTTGCCATCCGAAAGGCGGGCGCGAATCACGCGAGCGTTGCCCTCGGCGATAATCGCGTCTTTGCTGGGGTCGCCGTTGGAGATGGTGATGAAGACGGGTATCAGCGCCAAACCGTCGGCGTTCTGCTTGAGCGGAAAGTAGCGCTGGTGGCTCTCCATTTCGATGATGGCAACCTCCGGCGGCAGGTCGAGAAACTCGGTGTCGAACTTGCCGACTACGGCGGTGGGCCACTCCACCAGGTTGGTGACTTCGTCGAGCAGGGCGGGAGAAATCATTGGCACGCCCCCTAGGGTCTTGGCCGTCTCCTCGACCTGGTGCTGGATCAGCAGACGACGGGCAGCGGGGTCGATTTCGACGTAGGCGTCGCGTAGCGCCTCGACGTAGTCCTGGGCGCGGCGCAGCGATACAGGGTCAGGGTGCAGCACGCGGTGGCCCTGGGAGATGCGATCGCTCGTACAGACCAGCGACCCGTTCTCGAGGGTGAGGGGCAGCACCTCGCTGTCCATCAGCGCCACTAGCCAGCGAATCGGGCGCGGAAACCGTAGGTCGCCCTCCCCCCAGCGCATAAACCGTTTGCCCTCCAGCCCCAAAATCCACTGGGGGATCAGCTCAGCCAAAATATCGGTGGCGGCCCGTCCCGGAATGTCTTGATTGACAAACACAAACGCGCCCTTGTCGGTGTCGCGCACCTCTAGAGCAGACACATCTACGCCCCTAGATTTGGCAAACCCCTCGGCAGCTTTGGTCGGCTGACCATCCTTAAAGGCCGCCTGAGCCGGAGGGCCTTTGACCTCTTCCCGGCGATCGGGTTGGCGCAGCGGCAGCCCGTCGAGGATCACCGCCAGGCGGCGGGGGGTGCCGTAGAAGCGCACCGCTTCGGGGGCCAGGGCCTGCTCTGCCAATTCGGCAGGAATTCGGGTCTGCCACTGGTGGAGGGCATCGCTAACGAAACTGGCGGGCAGTTCTTCGGTGCCAACTTCCAGTAAAAATGTCGCCATAGAGTAGAGGTGTGAGTTAACCGTGTGTGACCCGGGGGCTGTGATTGAGCATCGTGCTGGGCGAGGTCGTTCTGTGTCTACAGGATAGCTAGCCCAGCTGCCCGAATTTTAGCTTCCCCAGTCTATCAAGCTTTTTGCCCTGGGCCGCTGTATTGGTAGGTCGTCAAGTAGCCATGACCTTTGACCATGACCTGACCCACTTCTTCGAAGGCATAGCGGTGCTTGAGGCGCTGGTAGGTCGCCTCGGTGATTTGAATTTTGCCCGGCGATCCCTGCGCCTCCATGCGGCTGGCGATATTGACGGCATCGCCCCAGAGGTCGTAGCTAAACTTTTTGATGCCGATCACCCCGGCCACTACAGGCCCAGTGTTGATACCAATGCGCAGCTGAAACTTCTGCCCATCGTTGCGGGTGAAGTGGGCGGCCGCCTCCTGCATAGCGAGGGCCATTTCCATGATGGTTTCGGCATGATCAGGCCGGGGCAAGGGCAGCCCCCCCACCACCATATAGGCATCGCCAATGGTCTTAATTTTCTCCAGCTGGTACTGCTCGGCCAGGCGATCGAAGGCTGAGAAAATCTGATTGAGCCAGTTGACCAGCTCTAGCGGGCTAATCTGGGCGGCTAAGGGCGTGAAGTTAACAATGTCGGCAAACAGAATAGTGACGTCGTCGAAGCGCTCGGCCAGCGACCCCTCTAGCTGCTTGAGTTTGTCGACCACTGCCCTCGGCAGAATGTTTAACAACAGCTGCTCTGACTTTTGCTGCTCCAGACGCAGCGCCTGCTGGGCCTGTTCGCGCTCCTGCATTTCTTGCTGAAGCTGAAGGTTCTGGGCCTGCAACAGCTGGGCTTGGCGGCGCAGAGCCTTTTGCAGGTCGGCCAAGAGATTGGTGGCACTGCCCGCCGATACTGCCCGCTGAGCCTGCTGCCGCAGCCGTCGCTGCATGCGGTGGGTGGTCACCTGGGCTTTAATGCGGGCAGCGGCCTCTTCAACCCAGAGCGCCTGATCTATGTAGTCGACCACGCCAAATTCAAAGGCCCGCAGCCGTCGAGCCAGGGCCTGATCTTGGCCAATGACAGCTATGGCTACCTGGCGAGTGAGCGGCCGTTTTTTGAGGCGGTGGCACAGCCGCATAGCAGCCGTATCAAACTGCTCTAGCGCTAGCAAAATTAGATCTGGGGGGGTTGCCTCGGCCGCCGCAATGGTGTCGTCTTCGCCACTGGCCTGGTGTACCTCGTAGCCCGCAGCCCGTAACACGTCTAATAACTCCACCAGAGGCCCCAGAGGGCTATCGGCCACTGGTGCCACTAAAATGATGCCGGGAATTGCGCCGGAATCTGGCGAAGCGTTGGTCATGGGGCCCTGGAGCAAGAATGACAGCCCCCATAACTATAGGCGCTGACCCGGAGGCGCAGAACAGTCACCGTTAATAAGCACCCTGCGGTGGGGCAAAGCATAAAAACCCCAGTTGGGGCTAAGCCCTGCCCTGCTGCCCTTGGTCGAGGGCATAGTGCCTCAGTTATAGCGCTCCCTAAGCAATTCATGGTTGAATCGGGAAAAACCGGATCAACTGCAACATTGAGTAGCTTGAGGGCTGATAGCGCTGATCTGCGGTTTCTAGAACGGGTTTTGGTCTATGGCAGCGTGTGACAACAATCCGTTTCTGGTCCTTAAAGCCCGGCTGGTGGTAGTGGCATTTTTTGCTATTTCCACGAGCTTGGCTCTGGTATTTGGCACCCTGGGTGCCCTAGAGCTGCTGCCCTTAGAGGGAGACGACCCAATTCTGGCACCCATTCTCTACAGCCTAATTTTCTTGGGTTTGTGCGGGTCTATTTTGCTGGCAGCCCGCCGATCGCCCCTTAACCTGGCGGCGCTGCTCGGTACCTGGCCCAGACAACTGGCCTGGGTGCAGCTGCTGTGGCTGGTGGTGGGGGTGTTTCTGTTTTCGCTAGGGGCGTTTCAGGTGTCGTACCTGGGTCTGTCTGTGGTGGCCCCGGGGCTGGTGGAGGCCACGCTGCGGCAATCGCTGCTGCTGTCGGCTGAACAAGCAACGGATCCGAGTCTTTACAACGGGCTGATGCTGTTTTCGGTGCTGGTGGTGGCTCCCATCACCGAAGAATTTATCTTTCGTGGCGTGCTGCTGCACCGCTGGGGGGTGAAGTGGGGGGTACGCCCAGCCATCGTGTTGACCTCAGTGCTGTTTGGGGTGCTGCACTCCAATTTGATTGGGCTGTTTGTGTTTGGGGTGGTAATGTCGTTGCTATACCTGAGCACGCGATCGCTGTTGGTGCCCATGGCGGCCCACGCGATTAACAATGCGATCGCCTCAGGCATCGACATTCTGGCCAACCAGCCCACCGCCAACACCATCGACACCCTGGCAGAGTTTCGCGCCAGCTGGTGGCTGGGGGTGCTCTGTCTGCTGGTGTCGGCCCCCTGGGTTTTGCGCTACGTGGTCTATCACTGGCCAGAGCGGCGAGCGCTATTGCCCTACTTCACCAACCAGGGCTGCCGCCGTCCTGGGTAATACCACCTGACCCCGACCCTCCCTTCCTGGGGAAAGTTGGCGAGGTTACGTAATTCCCTGGACGCCGCCAGGGACGAAACCGAAGAGAATAAATTTAATTCTGAAGAACGCAGACGGGTTAGCTCAGCGGCTCACTTGGGGGCATTTGAACCTGAGAGCTAGTCTGTTTGAGAAAGCGTCCTTACAGGTAATGTGTCTGACTCCAGGGGGCTTTCAGGGGTCAGACACTTTTATTTTTGGGGTGGTTCACGCGGGTGGATGCCCCGGTTGTGTGGTCCTGTAGCAGCGTCCTTCTCCTTTGGGAGGGGGACGCTGCTGTTTTGGGGCCAAGGCTGCGATTGCCAAAGCCTGGCCAAAGGCCAACGCAGGGGGGAGAATCTGCCCTACAGTGGGCTAGGGTAAAACCCGTCTACTGCTCCGGAGTTCGCCGTTGCCTCAGCTCAATCGCGCCCAGCCGCCCCTGGGCTTTATTCCCCCCCGCTACAAGCCCTGGGTGGTGCAGGGCTGCTATATTGTGCTGCCCCTGATGCTGCGGCTGCGGCTGCGGCCCTGGCTGCCGGCAGGCATTTGGCCGGTGACCTGCCACAACCCCGAGGTGCTGGCAGATTGCTTTCATCAGTTTCAGACCGGCAAAATTCGGCTGATGATGGCCTTTCGCCACAGCCAGGTGGACGACCCGCTGTGCCTGTCGTACCTATTTTCGCGGCTGGTGCCTCGGGCCGCCCGCCAAAAAGGCTTTAGCCTCAAGCGTCCGCTGCACAGCTTTTTTATGTATGACCGGGGCATGCCCCTGTGGGCGGGGCGGTGGCTGGGCTGGTTTTTTGCCGCCATTGGGGGCATTCCGGTGCACCGGGGGCGGCGGCTCGACCTCAAGGCTCTCAAGGCCGTGCGCGAACGGATGATGAATGCGCCGCTGCCGGTGACGATCGCCCCTGAGGGGGCCACCAATGGCCACGGCGAAGTGATCAGCGATCTGGAGCCGGGCACGGCGCAGCTGGCCTTTTGGGCGGTGGAAGATCTGCAAAAGGCGGGGCGATCGGAGCAGGTGCTGCTGCTGCCGGTGGGCCTGCGCTATATTTACCCTCGACCTGACTGGGCTGCCCTCGATCGGCTGCTGGCTCAGCTTGAGGTTGACTGTGGTCTGCCGGTGCAGTCGTTTAGTGAGCCAACGGCCATGGGGCCAGAGGACTACTATCCTCGGCTGCTGGCTCTGGGGCAGCACCTGCTGGGCCGATTAGAGCAGTTCTACCAGCGGTTCTACGGCCTGCAACCCGCTGCCGAGCCTGAAACTTCTGAACATCCCGCCGCGATCGCCCAGCGGTTGAGCCCTCTGTTGGATGGCTCCCTCAAAATTGGGGAGCGTTTCTTTGCTCTGCCCCACACAGGGTCGTTAGTGACCCGCTGCCGCCGCCTAGAAGAGGCGGGATGGGCCTACATTTACCGCGAAGACATTTCTGACCTGAAGCAGCTCTCGGCCTTCGATCGCGGCTTGGCCAACTGGATGTCGGAGGAAGCCACGCTGCACATGCGGCATATGCGCCTGGTGGAGAGCTTTGTGGCGGTGACGGGCACCTACGTAAAAGACAAGCCCACCTTTGAGCGCTTCGCCGAAACCACGCTGATTCTCTTTGATCTGGTGGAACGGGTGAAGGGGACAAAGGTACCCAAACGTCCCCAGTTGGGGACTCGCCAGGCGGTGGTTAGCCTGGGGGAGCCGATGAACATTAGCGATCGCTGGTCTGACTACGCCGAGTCGCGGCGATCGGCCAAGGCGGCGGTGGAGACCCTGACGGCGGATATCCAAGCGGCGTTAGAGGAGCTAATTTTGACGGCTGATGCCGCTAGGGGAGAGGCGTCATGATCCAGGGGTTCAACGCTGGGGGATGGTAAGCCGTCATGACTGCTGAATTGTTGCAACGCGATCGCCAGGTTGCTTTAGTGGTGGGTGCTAGCCAGGGCATTGGCCTGGGCTTTGTGCGGCAGTTGCTGGCCGATGGACGCTTTGAGCGGGTGTATGGCACCTACCGTCGGCCCGAGACGGCCCAGGAGCTGCTGGCGCTGGCCGAACAGTCACCTCAGCTCACGTGCCTGCCGGTAGATGTTACCGATGAGGGAACGATCGAGGGGGCGATCGCCCAGATCCAAACCCTGACCCCGCGGCTGCACCGGGTGGTGTACTGCGTGGGCGTGCTCCACGACGGCGACTTTCAGCCTGAGAAGAGCCTGCGGCAGCTCACCAGCGAAAATTTGATGCGATCGTTCCAAACCAATGCCTTTGGCGCGGTGCTGTTGGCCAAGCATCTGCAGCCTCTGCTCAAGCACGATCAGCCCAGCATTTTTGCTGCCATATCGGCTAAGGTGGGCAGCATTGGCGACAATCACTTAGGAGGTTGGTATGGCTACCGGGCTTCCAAGGCTGCGTTGAACATGTTCATAAAAACGGCCTCACTGGAGTACGCTCGCCGCAGCCCCAACACCACCCTGGCCCTGCTGCACCCCGGCACCACCGATACCCGTCTGTCAGAGCCCTTTCAGCGGGGGGTGCCGCCGGAGAAGTTGTTTTCAGTGGAGCGCACGGTAGCGCAGCTAATGGCGGTGATGGACGGCCTCACCCCCGCCGACAGCGGCGAATTCTTTAGCTGGGACGGCAGCCGCTTGCCGTGGTAGAGCTAGGCCACCACAGATCTCTGGGGTTGTTGCCGGCTAGCTCGGGGGCTATTCTTAGGCCAAGGACCGGCATTTAGGAATAGTTGGGGAAGGACGCGCCATGGCTCTAAACCTTATGGATCTGCAACTGTTGGAGAGCATTGGCCTGGGCCTGGGCCTAGGCGTTGCCGCCGGGTTTCGAGTGGTGGTGCCCTTTTGGGTGCTGAGTGCCGCCGCCCTGTTCGGCCACCTAGAGCTGACTAGCGGCATGACCTGGCTGAGCAGCTCCACCGCCTTTGTCAGTCTTTCCATTGCCCTGGTGGTCGAAATTTTGGCCTACAGCGTGCCCTGGCTCGACAACGTGATCGACACGGTGGCGCTGCCGGTGGCGGCGGTGGCGGGTACGCTGCTGATGGCGATCGCCGCCAATCAGCTTGACCCCTTTGCCCAGTGGAGCGTCGCGATCGTGGCCGGGGGCGGAGCCGCTGCTACGGTGAAGGGGCTCAACGGCCTAACTCGCTTGGTCTCTACCGCCACTACAGGCGGCGCAACGAACTTAATCATTGCCGGGGTGGAGCTGATCGGGGCGATTGTGATCTCGCTGCTGGCTCTGGTGGCCCCCATCGTCATGTTTGTGCTGGTGCTGGCCTTCTTCATTTTGCTGGTGCGGTTTGCGATCAAGGCGTTTTACCGCTCGAAAAAACCAGCGCCCGATGCTGAGTAGGACCAAGCTTTGCTTAGGCTAATTAACCTATAACCTTGTTGATTTAGCCGCGTATCTATCGCTCGATGCGGTCAAGTTCTTCGCGTATGACTCGACGTACAGTGTCTTCTAAGGTCTGATGGGCTTGCTGTATGTGGTTTCGCAACGCTTGATTGATTAGCGTCTGGTAATTACCTCCGCCCGCTAAATTCACCTGTTCACGAAACCAGGCTAAAACGTCGTCATCTAGGCGAATGGTTATACGAGTTTTTCCCGCAGGCGTGGGGCTAATTGCGCCTCGTTTGCCTTGACTAAAGTCGTATTCTGCTTCCATCACAATTCCTCCTCATACTGGTGTCGTTCTTGCCGCGTAGCTTTGCGGGCGGAGATAATCCGAATCTCATTGCCTCGCAACGTGTAGATAATCACCAGCACCCTGCCAACTGCGTCTGTGCCAATGGTGACGAACCGTTCCTCATCAAAGCGTTCGTCTGAAATCGTGATCGCTAAGTCATCGGAGAAAACGAAGACGGCATCAGCAAACTCAATGCCATGCTTGCGTAGATTGGCTGCTGCCTTGTCAGGGCTCCACTGGTATACCATGTCAATAATAGTATGTACGATTGTGCATACTGCTGTGAACAAACCGTTGTTCTGTCAAGCTAGCGGCGGAGCTTTGCTTCTACGTGAATGGCCAGGGCAGTCATTTCGGGTAGGGTGGCGGTGAACTGTCCCGCGCGGTTGACCAGCACGACTTTGGCCTCGTTGGCGCATGCGGTGCCGTCGATGTTGAGCCCGCCCTGCACCACGTTGCAGTAGCGGCCCTGGGGCAGCTGGGTTTGAAAAGTGTGAGTAAGGGGTTCGGCCTCGCGGTTGATGGCTACAAAGCCGCGATCGCCTCGGCCAAAGGCGATCTGATTGGCCTGGTTGCTCCACCAGTCGGTAACTTCAGCTACGGGCTGGGTGGCGTTGCGAAAGCCGACCATGCCAGAAATGGCGGGCCAGCGGTGCTCGCAGACCCATACGTCAAAGCAGTTGGCCTGATCATTTTGGTAGACGGGGCGGGTGGTGCCGTTGGCATCGGCGGGTGGCCCCTGTTCGGGGTCGTCAAAGGCAAAGCTCGACATCACTTGGGGTTTGCCGTAGGGAAAGGCCAGCATAAACACGTTGGCCAGGGCGTAGAGGTCGTCGTTTTTGTAGGTGAGGTAGTCGCCGCCGCCGCCGTGGCCCCGCTGTTTGTCGTGGTTGTCGGTAAAAACCACTGCCCGGCTAGAGGGGGCCAGGCCCCAGCCCTCGCCCAGGGTTTGCAAGTTGGCTAGGGTTTGGCCCTCTAGGCCTAAAAAGGCTTCGCCGATAAAACGCCCATACTTAAAGTCGAGCACATTGCCGCTGTCGTAATAGTCCTGTTTGCGAATGGCCTCGGTGCCAGGGTCGATCACTTCTTGATAGATGTAGAGAGCGGTCTCAGGGTGGCGATCGCGCAGTCGGTCTAAAATTTGTCCTAGCTCTTCGTTGCGAATGTGTTTAGCAGCATCGATGCGAAAGCCCGCTACACCCATGTCGACCAGTTCGCTCATGTAGTCGACGATGGTCGCCTGCACAGCACCGGAACCGGTGTTGAGGTCGGCTAGGCCCACCAGCTCGCACTGGGTGACGTTTTCGGCGTCGTCGTAGTCGGTGACAGGCTGGCGGCAGTTGTGAAAGTCTTCGGGGGCGTAGAGGTCAGGATAGTCGTACTTGCTAAACCGCGTACCGGCGCTGCCCACTCCACTCTCGAACCCGGTCATGTGGTTGATGACGGCATCGGCGTAGATGGCGACCCCAGCTTCCCGGCAGCGATCGATCATGACCTGTAGATCGGCGCGGCTGCCGCTGCGGCTTTCGAGCTGATAGCTCACTACCTGGTAGCGCTGCCACCAGGGATAGCCATAGTCAGCTAAGACAATGTGCTCGTGGGGCGGCGAAATTTGCACCGCCCGATAGCCGTTAGGGCCGAGGTAGGTTTCGCACTCGGTGGCAATGTCGGTCCAGGTCCATTCAAACAGGTGCACTAGGGTCGTGGGGGCGGTTGCGGCTGGTGCTTGGGTCAGTGAGACTTCAGATGACAGTGCTGGAACTAAGGCACTGGGGGAAAGCAGCATTACCAGGCCCAATAGGCTGCTGGCCGAAACTGCACCCAAGACGATTTTCCACATAGAGGTATTTGGTCTAAAACGTATAAAAATCTACATTTTTGAGCAATAGCGTTGACTATTGTCACCGCTATCATGCACCTTCACCCCGCAAAAATAACCCTTTCCAGCCAAGGCTCCACCGGGTTGGAGAAAGCTCGGCCAGGGTTGCCATCCAGATAGGGATGCTAGGTATCATTAATCGCAGGAGCGGCGGCAGAGGTTGCCAGGGTTAGCCATGGTTGTCGGTGGCGAAATCGCCAAGAGTCTCGATTAACCATCGCCGTGGTTGGGCGGCTGGTTCCCTGGGCGATCGCCATATTTCCCGACTAACCCTAATTTGAGCCTACTGTTACCCGCCCGCCTGCGCCTCATGAGCCACCGAAACTGGTGGTCTGCCACCTGGAGGAAGCGATCTTTTTCTAGCTGAGCTAGATTCAGAGTAGGCCTAATGCAATTGTTCTATCAGCGGCTGGCGGTTCCCTTGGGGTGGGCTGTCGTGAGCACCTCTAGGCAGTCTAGCGCTACCGCAGAACCTACAGAATAGCCCTGAGCAGAGTTGTTGCTTGGTCTCTCTCCAGGAGAAAGGGTGCGTCTCTCACTATCCATCTAACCCCCAGATTCCCCATGTTTTTTCCACTTTGTGCCCCCCCTTCCGCCGAATCTCGTCGCCAGTACCAGCGCCATAAGTTAGAGATGATGAAATCCTGGCGCGATTCCCTAGAAGCTCGCCTAGCTGCCCTCAATGCCGCAATTAGCACCGTGGAGCAGCAGATTAGCCAGGAAGGCGAATAGGGCGATGGGGAAGGTGAGGGGATGAGGAAGATGAGGAGATGAGGCGGGGTGACAAAAACTCTCTTGTCTGCCCTACTTCCTCACCTTCCCTACCTCCCTCATCCTCCTCACCTTCCCTATCTTCCCCACCTCCCTCATCCTCCTCACCTTCCCTATCTTCCCCACCTCTCCAATCAAAGGGATTAGCTACAGTTTTCTTACGATGGGCTAGGGAAACTACACTTTTTGCTGTCTTAGTCCCCTAGGATATGACCTGAGCGGATACGGTTCCGGCTCCGCTAGCTATCTTCATTTTGGGTTGCTCCGCTGGTTATGCCTGATCCTTCTATGTCCCCGGCCCTGCCCCTGGCGGGTGCTTCACTGCTTCAGCCGATTGGAGTTAAGGCGCTCTATGGCCTCGCCCTGCAGGGCGACCACCTGCTGGCGGTAGACCCCTTTCGCGGCTACCTGCTGCGTCTTGACCCCCAAACCGAACAGGTAGAAATTCTCAATACTTTTCAGGCTGAGGCTTTTTATGGGGCAACGGGAATTGCCTGCTGGCAGGATCAGCTGTGGTTTAGCTGCGATCACACTGTCTACACCACCACCCTCAGCGCCATGCAGCCCGAGCCTCTGCTGACGCTGCCCTACCCCGCCGATGGCATCGCCGTGTGGGAAAACACCCTCTACATCAGCTGCAAAAAGGGGGGCTGTATTTTTGTCTGCGATCGCACCTCGGGGCAGCGCATTACTCAGTTTTCGGCCCCGGGCATTGGGGTCGAAAATCTCTCGGTGTGGGGCGACTATCTGTGGGCCTGCGACCAGACTGAGCAAACCGTCTACTGTCTCGATCGCGCCACGGGCGAGCTGGTGGTCAAAATGCTCACCCCCTTTGATAACCCTACTGGGATCGCGGTGCCGCCCCACACCACCCCCGAGAGCGGCACGATCTGGGTAGCCTACGCCGACGAAGAGCCCTACGTGCGCGACGACCCCAACGGCGAAGAGCCCTTCGTGCTAACCTTTCGCGATCGCACCCTGATCCATCCCCTCAGCTATCGCTGGTATAAAGAGGCCAACTACTGCCGCACCACCGGCTACCTGGTGGAAATGACCTACGTCGAAGAAATCGACACCCTCGAGGACGCTCAGCCCTTAGAAAACGTGGAGTGGCGCATTGCCTTCCCTACCACGACCGATCGCCAGCGAGTTAAGTCGGTAGAGCCTGTCGGGTTGCCCTTTACGGAAGTGCAGCAGGCGGGCGATCGCATTGCCTGTTTCAGGTTTGACCGCATCGACCCCAACCAGCGCCACCTCTTTGGCTGGAAGGCGCTAGTCGAGGTTTACGGTATCAAGTATCAGCTCACCCCTCGCCAGGTCGAGTCGATTCCACCCCTACCCCAGGACTATGGCCCCCGCTACCTGATCGACGACGACGAACTGTCGATGGATCGGCCCGCGATTCAAGCGGCGGCCCGCGAGAGCGTGGGCACTGAAACCAACCTGCTGCGCCAGGTGCTCAACATTCGCAACTACGTTTACGACAAGTTGTCCTATGCGGTGACGCCGGCGATCGAAACCCCCGAAGTTGTGCTCCAGCGGGGGCGCGGCTCTTGTGGCGAATACGTCGGGCTGCTGCTGGCCCTAATGCGTCTCAACGGCATTGCCTGCCGCACTGTGGGCCGCTACAAGTGCCCCGCCCATGCCGACCAGCTCGGCATTTACCTGGAGCCCGACTTCAACCACGTGTGGATAGAGTTCTACGTGCCGGGCTTTGGCTGGGTGCCCATGGAGTCAAACCCTGACGATGTGCAGGAAGGTGGCCCCTACCCCACCCGCTTTTTTATGGGCCTGCCCTGGTGGCATGTGGAAATGGGCAAAGAAGTATCCTTTGAAAAGCTGGTGCTGCCGGTGGGTAGCCCAGACACCCGCCTGGGCGACATCGCGGTTAACCACATGCGATTTAGGGTTATGGGCGAACTTGCCCCCTAGGGTTCTGAGCAACAACCGAGTCACATATAGGGTCGCACGGTGTGCTCAGAGCCCAATTCTTGCCCGTTTGAGGGCAATTAGTAGAAGTAGATGTAAGTGGTCACATCAAACGCTTAAGCTGCTGCCAGCAAGGCGACTAAATCTGCTTTCTTGAGCTTGGAGAGTCCCTTAAAATCGCGTTTTTGGGCCATGGTTTTGAGTTGCTGGGTGCTGAGCGACTCTAGCAGCTGCCGGTCTGTAATCACCTCCGGCATGGGCTCTGGCGTGAGGTAAAAAACTTGCTCTAGCGTTTTTAGCTTTTTGCCAGCGGTAATGCGGCAGCCGAGTTTAGTGATTGGTTGCAGATTTTTCCAATACTGTCGGGGAGCTGCATCTAACCGGGCGACTAAAGAAGCGTGGCTCACACCCTTGAGAGGAGTGCTGGGTTGACTCATCAAGTAATCTAGCGCCGCAGAAATTTCTTCGCGGCTGGCGGTGGAAAGGTTAGTTTTTGGCAGGGTTTCTTGGGCTAATGCTTGAGTGATGGCAATGGTCTCTGGCGCATCATCCGCAATGATGCACCAAACTTCTTCGAGCCCAGCTTCGGCGGCGACGGCATAGATAAACGAATTGCCAATCACTTGGTACTGATCAGGCCCAAGTTCTTTGACCACAAGCGGAACCCAGTTGCGTCCCTCTGGCCCAAGCTGGCTAGCGGCTGATTGGATGAGATATTCATGGGCTTCGGTAAGTTCGCCAGGTTCAATTTCGTCAAAGGGCAAACACATCAAGTTGCCAACATCTGAAAGGCTCATTAGAGAAAGTACTCCCTTGCAAGATTCATGTATTGCTCCCGCGCCGCTTTGAACGCAAACGCAGCAGGCATGTGCATAAAATCGGCTTTAGAAATGAAAGCCATGTATGGAATAGCAATTATTTTTAGGTTTTCGTGCCCCTTTCGGTATCTAGGGTAGAAATAGGGTGTTAAATCGAAACCTCCCGAATTTTTCTTGGTATCCTTAATGATTCTGGCAATTGCCTGATGCATTAACTGAACGGTAGGACCTTTAGGTCGAAGAGCATTGTTCATAAAGATAGGCAATGCTATAGGGCCAGAATCGCCCACTTCCCGCCGTCTTGCCTGTGCTTCTGGAATAAACTTTGTGATGGCAGTACCTGCATTTTGTAAGGAATGCAAGTTGTCGTGACGGGCTGGAATAAGTACTACATCAGCGGCGCAAACAGCTTTTTGAGCGAAAATTCGCCAATTTGGGGGTGCATCTATCAAGATGTAGTCGTAATCATGCTGTACAGATTCCAAAACTCTATGTAGGGCATGAAACTTGACCTGCTGTTTTACTTTGACTTCATCAAACTCAGTGACTAGATCTTCATCAGCAAGAATAATGTCGAAACCCCACGGCTCTCTCAATCGGGGATGTTCAAATTTATAGGTTTTGATAACCTCTCGAACAATAGACTCTTTGCTTTTAAGAACATCTAAAATCTTTCCTTTTAGTGGTGGCAGGTTAAGCGCATCCCCTAAATCACTCTGATTGGGGTCAAAGTCTACAATTAATACTCGCTTTTTGAATATAGCAAGGGCAGCTGCTAAATTTAGCGTAGTAGTTGTTTTGCCTACGCCGCCTTTATTGTTGTAGACTGCCACTATCAGCGCTCGTTGAGGAGTTTCTATCCGCTCCTTTAATTCCTTGACGGTCTGCTGAATATTTTCACTTAATGGTAGGCAGGGTGTTACAGGATGTACAATTTTGCCGTGTTTCCGAAATAGTTGAACATGGAGAGAATTTGTTAAAATTCCCCACTTAACAGATGCAGAGGATGGAGCTAGTAGGTAACGTTTAAGCTGTAGAGATGCTTTGCGGTAATCAGGATGTTGCTCGTCTGCTAAGTTCGCTGATGCCCCTTGACCTCCATGTAGAGGTAGGGATTTGCTTGACTGTGCAGGAAAATATCATCATCCGCGTTTTTACGAGCGGCATGGTCAACGACTAGTCTACCGACTCTAAAGCCGGGCACCATTTCTAAATCCCCAAATCCTAAAGCTTTTAAGAAAGCCTTAGAAAAATTTCCTTCGACGACAACTTCAATAGCATCTGGGGGCAGAGCTTGTAGAGCTTCCTCTAAATTCATGTATAAGTTGTATGGCTTTAACCCTTTGTACAGAAAGAAATCTCGAACACGAGAGCATTCAGTGCAAAGTTGATGCAAGCTTTATGGAACCGCTTGTAAGCGCGAGACATCGCGCAGAGGTGCGATCGCCTCACCAAACTGTGATTAGCACCCCTGCGCGATAAAATAGTTCAGTTCAGTTATTCTCTTTAACTTCATGTCTATTTCTAAAGACGAGGCCAAGCAGCTGCTAGAGCGCATGATTTTTGACGCCACCGACCCTAAAGACTGGGTGCAAGACGTATGGGGTCTCAGCCCGCTGATGGGCGATAGCGCCGCCAAGCTACTAGAGGCCTTCTATATCCTCATCGACTGTTGCCCTGACGAGCAGCTCGACAACCTGGTCAAAGGACTTTATCGAGACCAACTAGAGTTTTAGCTGTCTTCTCTTTCGGCATAGAATTGGGTTTCGGGTCGGCGTTCAACAGAGGGCGATGAGCCGTTTTTCGTCCATATTTACTGAGATCCAAGTTGCTTCTACAGATCTTTCGAACAACATCTTCCACCTGGGCTTCCCAACTTCTTGAGTATGAGAAAAACTGTTCTCTCAGAGCCAGAGCGTTTTTTTGCTTTTGCTGATAAAACTCTTTGTCCGTCGCCAGCCTCAAAATAGCGTTTAGATAATCATCTACGTTGTCAGGAGCAACTTCCACCGCTGCATCCCTAACTACAGATAACGCTGGGCAAACAGGAGATGTGACGATTGGTTTTCCCATGATGACGCCTTCAGCCACAACCTTGTTGAATCCTTCAACAAAATCTTTAGTGGTTGGGACAGCAATAACATGGGACATCTCATACATCTTGCGAAGTTTGTTGCGATCGCAGTGCCCATGGAGAACAAACTGTTTCTCAATACCGGCCTCCAAAGCAGCGGCTTTAAGCTTTTCTACCTGACTACCGGTACCACAAATGTTAAATACGCAGTTGGGATGGGTTGCTATAAATTTCTTCGCAACTTCTAGAAGGAGGTAAACTCCTTTGCTTCCTTCCACTCTGCCAGCAAACAAAACCTGGAACGTTTCAGACTCATTATCGCAACTCCGGCTCTTGATGTCGTCAAGAAACTCTCTTCTATATGCAGGAACAAACGTTCGGATAGGACGGCTGCGACCCTTGGTAATTTTGATAATCTGGTCTTTGATGTCTTCAGAAACAACGCAGATCTCTACACAGCCGTACCGAAAGAACCAGCTATTCAGCTTTTGAATAATTCCTTGTACGGTAGTAGGCCGCTTATATTTGGGCCACAAAGTGCAGTGAATTGTAGGGATAACCTTAATGCCAAACAGAGGAAGAATGCCCAGTAGAAACCAAAAGGTTCTATCTTCGGTGACAATTAAAATGTCAGCCTTGAAAAGAATTACTGAAAAAATCAGTCTCAAGCCTGACCAAAGTTGACCAGCAAAGTAGGCAATACTACTTCTAGATTGATGCTTTAGAGATCTAAATTCAACCCTGAAATCATTGTCTTGGATGAGGCCCTTTTTATCCCTTGACGAGATCAGCCAAGACTTTGCATTGAATTTTCTGGCTAATTCATAGAAATGCTGAGCGTAGGTGATTGCAAAGTGAGAAGGGTCATCTTGACCTAGAACCCAATGCATATAAACGCTCGTAGCATCTACGGGGGCTGAAGAGTATACGATTTTCAACTGTTTAGCAGAGTTCATGGGGGCAATGGGGGCAGTCAGGCTAAGGGCTTTCATACTGACCACTGCATAGCGTTTTGAGTGTTATCTAAATAACATCTAAAACTACTGCAGTGGCTTTAAGCTAGTGACTTTGGTGTGCTGACTTTTTTGAGAGCTTGAACTGATCCATTCAAGTTCCTATCAAATAGAGTGAACACCGAAATATATATGGCTAGGACTATAGTCAATCAAACTCATGATATATAAAGTATCTAAACGAACCCTATGCCTTTAGGTAGGCTTTGATGTCTGGTTTTAATAGAGCTATTCCTACTTTTGTTAAGCCAAGTTAAAGACAGCGGCTTTAGCTGTGCGATCGCGAGCTAGAGCGTTTTAATTTTTGATTTTGCTAACGTCTTGTATTTCAATACTTCGAACAGTTCTTGATAGCTAACTGAGAACGCAGTCTTTAAATCTCTGCCGCCGTAAAATGGTTAAGAAGAAGTTAAAGAAGAAAATAAGGGTTTCAGCGCTTACCCAAAAAGGCGGTCGGCCTACTCGTATTTAGCGCACACACCCAATAGGCCAGAGCGACTGTCATTCGCCCTGGCCTATTGGGTTGGCTCAGTAAAGTGTGGTTCTAGCCCCTCACACGCTCAACTCAAGGAGCTAACTGATCTAACGCTTAGCTGAGGCTTTCAGTCGTCAGATCAGGTAGCTAGGGGCAATACCAGACTCAAATTTACAACCCCAACTCTAAAGAGGCCAAACTGTAGGGTCGCTAGGAAGTGCATCAGGCCCGCCCAACCTACCCAGATTCTCCTGCGCTCACTGCGGTACCAAAGTTTCAAGCTGGCCCTTTGCCACCGTCTGCTGAATTAACTCAAACACCGCCCGCATGCCCATCGCCTCGCCGCCTTCGGGCCGACCGGGCAGGCTGCGCACGTTCCAGGCCATCAGATCGAGGTGTATCCAAGGAATCTCAGGCCTGGTGAACTCCTGCAAAAACAGAGCGGCCGTGATCGACCCGCCATAGGAGCTGTTCGAGATATTGGAAAGGTCAGCCACGGAGCTGTCGATCATGTTGCGGTAGGGTTTGTGCAGGGGCAGCTGCCAGAGGGGGTCATCAGCGGCTAGGCCACAGGTCAATAGCGTGTTGGCCAGCTCGGGTCGGTTGCTAAAGCAAGCAGGTAGCTCGGTGCCTAGGGCGATGCGGGCTGCCCCGGTGAGGGTGGCAAAATCAACTACTAGCTGGGGGGCGGGTTCTTCGCAGACGGCTTCCCAGAGGGCATCGGCCAGCACTAGGCGACCTTCGGCATCGGTGTTGCCAACTTCCACCGTCAGCCCCCGACGGGAGGGCACCACGTCCAGCGGGTGAAGGGCATTGCCGGCGATGCTGTTTTCGACCGCTGGAATGAGCACCCGCAGGCGCACGGGCAGATGGAGACCCATGATCATCTCGGCGAGACCGAGCGCGTTGGCAGCCCCGCCCATGTCTTTTTTCATTAGCTTCATGCCGGCGGCGGGCTTGATGTCGAGGCCGCCCGTGTCAAAGCAAACCCCTTTGCCCACCAGGGTGACCTTGGGAGCATCAGGATTGCCCCAGGTAATATCGAGCAGTCGGGGAGCCTGGGTGTAGGCGCGTCCTACGGCGTGAATCAGGGGATAGTTTTGGTCAATGAGTTCATCGCCGACCAAGGTGGTGAGGTTGGCGACATGGCGATCGCACAGTTTCTGCGCCGCCGCCTGAAGCTGCTCTGGCCCCATGTCGCCTGCGGGGGTAGTGATCAGATCGCGCACTAGGGTCGTGGCGGCTACGGTGGTGGTGACGTAAGCGGTGTCGGCCCCAGCCGGGGGCACGAGCTCAGTCGCCGGTGGGGGCGCCTGACGTTTGTAGGGTGCAAAGCTATAGCGGCCCAGGCACCAGCCTAGCCAGAGCTTGGTGGCGGTGGCGGCAGGCCACTCGTTGGCCAGGGTGTAGGTCTGAGGAGGCAGAGTTTTGGCCAGATTTCCCAGAGTCCAGGTGTCGACTGGGTCGGGTTTGCCCACTAGAACCTTGGCCAGGGTGCCCTCGGTGCCGGGCACTAAGCAGACGGTGCTGGGGTCGGCCTTAAACCCAGTGGCCTGGGCCCAGGTTTGGCTATCGGCGTGGTCTTTGGCGAGGTCGGTTTGATTTACCAGGTAGATGGGAATCGGCGTTGACAACGTTACATCCTCCAGGGGTGCACCCAAATGAATCAGTCTATCGAAGTTTTGGCTTTGGGGTAAGGCTCAGCTGGCACGGGCTAGCTCTGGGCCAGTGTGAGTAGTGAGTGAGCCTAAACTCGGCTTCTAATTGACGGGAGCCTGGGACGGTAGCTGCCAGTAGCGGTAGCTGGCGTAGGCCATGGTGAGCACTCCAGCGGCGATCGCTGACTCGTCTACTTCAAACTTGGGATGGTGCAGTGGGTAGTTGATAGCGCGATCGGTAAAGCCCACACCCAGGCGAAACATCGTGCCCGGGGCATGCTCTAAATACAGCGAAAAGTCTTCGGCCCCCAGGGATGGCTCGTGGATAATTTGCAGATACTCATTGCCCAAGGCTTCACTGACACAGCGGGCGGTGAGTTCGGTCAGGGTGGGGTCATTGAGCACTGAGGGCACCCCCCGACGATAGTTGATCTCGTACTTGGCTCCGTAGGGCTGGCATACTCCGGCGATAATCCCCTCAATCCACTGGGGCAGGTGGTTGCGGGTGTCGGGATGGAGCGATCGCACCGTACCCAGCAGCTTCACCGTATCGGCAATTACATTGGGGGCGCGCCCGCCCTGAATCTGTCCAATTGTCAGCACAATTGGGTGCAGTGGGTTTTGGGTGCGGCTGATAGCCTGCTGTAGGGTCGTAATCACCTGCGACGCAATCCAGATAGCGTCGATCGCCTCGTGGGGCCGCGCCCCGTGGCCCGACTCCCCCACAATAATAATTTCCAGGTCATCGGCGGCGGCGGTAAGCGCCCCGTAGCGAATGCCAATAGTCCGCGCTGGCACCGTAGGGTAGGCGTGCAGTCCTAAAATAGCTGCGACTCCGGCCATTACCCCGTCCTCAATCATCCAGCGGGCACCCTGGGCGGTTTCTTCAGCGGGCTGAAACAAAAATCGCGTGGTGCCCGGCAGCGGCAGGCCCAGCTGAGCCAGCACCATAGCTGTGCCCAGGCCCACTGTTGTATGCACATCGTGACCGCAGGCATGCATAATGCCTAACTGATTTGAAGCAAAGGGAAGATTAACCCGTTCGGCAATGGGCAGGGCATCCATATCAGCCCGGATCGCCAAAATTCTAGAGTCATCACTGCCCGGCAGCTCAGCCACGACCCCGGTTTTGCCCACCAACTCCTGCACCCGCAGCCCGCAGGATGAAAGCACCCCCGCTACATAGGCTGCGGTCTTATACTCCTGTCCGCTGAGCTCTGGGTGGCTGTGCAGGTGGTGGCGAATCTCAATCAGGCGAGGCGAAATGGCCTCAACAATCGATTTAATCTGGCTCAGCATGGGTTAGCACTGTCGGTAATGGCCACGTTTAGCCTAAAACAGGCCGGCCTTGATGTAACACACCGCACCAACCCGCTAGACTGGTTGCCCACTGACAGCCATATATCCCTGGCGAGCCAGATTCTACTTGTCAGGAGGAGTAAACGGGCCGTCAGGTTGGGAAGGGCCGCCCCCGCCGTTCTCGGAACCGTTGCCAACGCCGTTGCCGTTGCCGTTTCCACCAGCGTTGTTGTTGCCGGGGTCACCGCCTACACCAACACCGACGCCGTTGTTGCCGTTGCCAACGCCATTGCCGTTGCCGTTTCCACCAGCGTTGTTGTTGCCAGGGTCACCGCCTACACCGACACCGACGCCATTATTGCCGTTGCCAACGCCGTTGCCGTTGCCGTTTCCACCAGCGTTGTTGTTGCCAGGGTCACCGCCTACACCGACACCGACGCCATTATTGCCGTTGTTTCTGGGATCGACACCGACACCAAGACCGATGCCGCCTCCGCCAACCCCAATACCTATGCTGCCACCGTTATTACCGAAATCACCCCCGCCGGCGATCGGAGGCTGATTGGCAGTCGGGTCAGGAGCAGGGGTATTACTACCCACCTCAGTCGGGAACTGAGCAGGGGTAGGAGAACCCTCAGACGTAGCTGGAGATGGCAGCAGGGGTTGGCCAGTGACGATCTGACCATTGCTGTCTACGCCAATCAGGGCTGGGTTTAGAGTGATGCTTTCGGAAAAAGGTACCTGCTCTGACAGAGCCTCTAGGGTCTCTTCGCGCACGGCCTCTAGGGCAGGCCCTAGGGGAGACTCAGCATTTGGATTGTCGAGCTCTAGGCCTTCCACCAAGGGGCTGGTCTGATAGAACGTGGGTAGGTCGAACTCAACTACCTGCACCTGATTATTTTGAATCAGGGCCATTTGACCGCCGTAAAGGGCGTATTCGGTGGCGCCACAGTCAGCAACGCCTTCGCTGCAGCTGCTAGTGGTGATGGTCATGGGCCCGGCGGGGTTATTGGTGAGGGCCATCACCAGAGTCAGGTCGCTTTCTGGCACATAGCGCACGACTACAGCTGATCCTTGAATGCCGGTGACGGCGCTGGGAGTTTGAATGTTGGTGCGGCCCTGCCCCGGCGGAATCAGCAGTAGCACGGTGCCGTTGGTAAGTCGAAAATTGCGGGTGTTAGGCACAAACCGAAAGGTAGCTCGCTCCCCGACCCGAGCCAGCGATCCATCGTTGAAGCGCAGGTCAGCCTGGGAGGATGCGGCGGTACGCAGGGCATCCCCAAGGGCTAAAAAGTCTGACATTCTCGCTGCCCGAGCCCGCTGCCCGCGAGGAATAAATTCAACTCGATTGCGCAGAGCTTCGACTTCGGCTCGGGTGAGGGTCACACTGGCCTGGGCTGGCAAACCCGCCAGCACTATTGCTATCAAAGAGGCTAGCCCAGTGATTTGAGTGGCTAGATGTCGGTGGCTCCGACGATAAAATTTACCGACGTTCAGCATGGCATAACCGCAGTAACAGCTTCTTAGGGTCTGAATGCTCTGGGCCAGGCACTGACGCGCCAGGGAGCAGCTATCGACAACACCAGGAATACGACCAATTCAGCCAGTGACAAACAGGGACTCTACGTATTTCTACTAGTCTTGTGATAACAGATCCGTAAGAAAGCTATAAAGTGCCTAATTGAGATTTTACTTCATCTTCACATACACCTTACTTGGCAATTGTAAAAAGTGCTTTACAAGGTGATAGGTGCCAGGGGGTCTATTGTTGGGTCGTGGCCGCCTACTTGGTTAGTGCGCAATACCCACAGGCTGGCTCCGTAGCGAAGACAGAGCTGAGTTATGGCGTCGCTGGCCTTGCGCGGCAGCATGGTGCGCCAGCTTAACAGTCCACGGCCCACAGTCTGAAGCGGAAAATCTGATAGGTTGCTGCCCAAGGATTCTCGCTCGTCAGCCCAATCGGCTCGGGCGCTACCAAAGGGCAGAAGTTTTTGCTGAAGGTGGCGGCGCAGGTTGAGCAACTGCTGAAACTGCTGGGCCTGGTCAGGGTTGTCGGCCTCCCAAGCTTTAAGGGTAGCTCGGTGGGCGATGACGGCAGCCTCCAAGTGAGCGGCGCTGGCGTACATAGCCTGATTTGAGTCTTGGGCGCAGTTGTTGGCGGGGCCGACGTAGGTGACGCCGGTGCCGTCGCCGGTGCGGTAGCGGGCCGTCATGAGCTCTAGCTCGATGCGTAGGTCGTCGAGGGCGGCCCAGGCGGCCCCGTTGAAGTCGAAGGGCTCGGTGTAGGCGGGCAGCTTGATCAAAATGTCAGAAACGGGGCGGGTGCCCAAAAATCCCCACTGGCGATCGCCCATATACTTTGACCAATCGAGGGTGCCCGCTACCAGCCCGCGTGGGTTGTGCGTATAGACCTGGTGATAGTGGATATCGAACTGTAGCTCTTGGGCAAGCGGCTCGCGCACCACAGTGGCAATACCATAGGCAAAATGACCAAAGTAAACCGGACCTCGGGCGGCAGGCTCGCGGTTTTGACCGCCGATGCCGCCGTAGACATGTACCAGCAGGGCCTGGTCATCCTCTTGCCATTCGGCGATCGCTGCCTGCTCAGAAGGGGTTTTAGGATCGATGAGCACCGACTCGGTGGTGCCTTTTTTCTGCACCAGGTTCTCCCACGATTCTCGACGCAGGTACTGCCGTCCTCGACGACCGCTGGCGATGGTGCGATCGGGGCGCAGCTGAAAGAGCCGACGGGGCCGCAGCGCTTGCACCACAAACTCGCCGTCGTGGGCCTGGGCGCCGTGGATGTACCAGCCGGTGGCGTTGAGGGGCGATCGCTCCAGCTCTCGGCTGGTTGATGGCTCGATGCCATCCCCATCGGGCACCACCTGCGGCAGTCGCACGGTTTCTTTCAGTCCGTCAAAGGCCTGAGTGTCAGGGTTGTAGTGGACGACATGGTAGCGATCGATCGCTCCTGCCACCGGGCTCAGAAACTGCACCAGAGCGTAGTAAAGACCAGCGATTTGAATTGGCTCATGGCCAATGGTGATGGCAAGGGCTGCATTCGACAGCGTGCCATCCAATTCTGTAGGCTCCTCAATGCTCACTGGCTCAGGCAGCTTGACAATAATGTCGTCAACGGGGTGAGCCCCGGCTAGAGATTCTAATGGGGTGACCAACCGCCAGTGGTTGAGACGGGTGGGCAAAATCATGCCCTCTCGGTGCGAGGCCTCGGCCTCGGCGCTGAAGTGAATGTCGCGGGTCACGGCCTGGAATCGTTTTTTCAGCCCCGGATTGCACCGCCAGCGCAAGTGTACTCGCTGCCCCAAGTAGTGCTGGTAGGCCGGGGGCGTGTGCAGTAGCTCGAACCAGATGCCCTCTAGCTGGAGGCGATCGCTGGCGTTGGGCAAAATTAGCCGCCCCAGCCAGTCGCCCACCGGGCGGTACTGAGGAGCGGGCAGGGTTTGCTGCACCGGGTAGTAGCTGGGGTGGTTAAAGGGCGCGCTCTGAAACCGGTAATAGCTGCCGGGATTGACCACCTGAATTTTTTGAATATCCAGGTATTGGCGCAGGTCGCCCGCCACAATGTCGAGGGTAAGGTCGAGGGTTTGCTGCAGGTGGCTGCGGCCATCGGGCAAAAAGGCCTGGTCGTCGAGCACGCCGCCGGGCACTTGGTGGCCTACTGGCCCCAGGCTGATGAAGGTAATTTTACCCTTGCGTTTAGCCCGATTCCAGTAGCTCAGGGGGGCGATCGCCCAGCGCCGTGGAAACATAATTGGCCCCAACCGCTCGACCGGGTCGCGGCTGCCCACCAGGTGATAGAGTTGCTCCGCCTCCATCACCCGCCCGTTGCCGCCAATCACCCCAGCCAAAGAAATCACCTCAATCGGGGCTCCTAGGGCCCGCTTAAGAAAGGGCACAATGCCCACGGCAATCTGCCCACCCCCGCTATAGCCAATCAGCGTGAGGGGAATGCCCCCTTGGGCCGGGTAGCCGTTTTCTAGCAGGCTTTCGT
Organism: Nodosilinea sp. FACHB-131; assembly: GCF_014695395.1. Lineage (GTDB taxonomy): Bacteria > Cyanobacteriota > Cyanobacteriia > Phormidesmidales > Phormidesmidaceae > Nodosilinea. Next base: position 89,423 of record NZ_JACJOF010000013.1, on the reverse strand, counting down.
AGACCTGCTGGGCTACACCTTGGTTGTAGATCGGGCCAAAGCGCTGGTCGGCCGACACCGCCACAATTAAGATGTTGCGAATATTGATGATCATCCCCACCCAGGGGCCGAGCCGCCGGGTCAGGGTTTCGACCCCGCGCCAAAAGAAGGCTAGGGGACGGTTTTCGGTCAGCGAACGGTTGAGCACCGAGTAGGGAATCAGTCCCTTGACCAGGGTAATGTCGGCGGGGAGACTCTGGTCCAGCTCGTCGAGGTAGCGAGCCACGGTGGGCTGGTAGTCGGCGGTGGCCTGGTTGATGCCGTCGAGGTAGACGATATACCGGCGAGGCAGCTTGGTGGGAGTTCCGTCTATCTTTGGTGTCTGGGGAGAATGGGTCGAAGTCCCGTCGTCGTCGCCATACCAACCCGCCCACCAGCCCAGGGCTTCTAGGGGAGCCAGCATGGCCCCTACCACCAGGGCGATCGCGCCAATCCAGATCAGGTCAGCAAACCAGCGGGCCGGACGACTCTGGCCATACCACTGCGTCATCAACCCTCGCAGGGGTTCTAGGCTGAGGGCAACCACCAGGGCTAGCAGGCCCAGACCGCCGTAGATCCACAGCAGGGTCAACCGCCGCGATCGCCGCTTAAGCAAGGCCCCCGGTAGGGGTTTGGCATCCGTAAGGGCGGGCGGCGCTAGGGCGAGGCCTTCGGGGGCGACCGCCGTGGATGGTCCTAGCCTTAAAGGGTTAGCCGCAATCAGCAGTTTGAGCTGACCACGATCGACCACCAGCTGCACTCCCGCCGCCCAGTTGGCCAGCCAGCGCCCTAGGTTGACAATTGGCTGCCCCACGGTGGTTTGCTGCACTACTACCAGCCCCAGCCAGCCGAGCGCCACATGCCCCGCCGCCTGCCCCACCGGGATTTGGCCCAGCACCGCCAGAGCAAACACCACTGCCAGCAGGCTGAGCAGCGCCAGCAGCCGCAGCAGCGGCACGCCCAGATAGGGCATGGCTCCCAAAAAGCTAAACATCAAAGGCAGATAGCTCAGGGCCAAACTACCCTGCACCACCCGCCAGGGGATGGGTTGATCGAGTAGCCAGCGACTCACCATCCAAATGCTGAGCACCCAAAACAGGTAGCCCGCCACAAACAGCAGGGCCGACAGCACCAGGCTGAGCACAAACCGCAGCGGCTTGACTCGGTTGACGAAGAGCACAATGCCCTGACCCACCGCCTGGGAAAAGCCCGCGACAAACACCAGCCCCAGGACAACGCTGTCGGGCGTCTGGTGAAAGACTTGAAAGGCCTCTGGGTCTAGTCTCAGCACCCCTCCCACTAGCTGCCAAAGGGTGTTGAAGGCAGGGTCAGCCATGGTTGGAACTCGGCAGTCGATTATCCGCTGGAGAGGTTGCGCCAGCGCCCAGAGACGCAGCGGCTCGCTTGAGCGGGGACAGCAATTCTAAAGGCAGGTGGAGCTGATTCAGCCCAGCGGCTTCCTTGGGTTGATGCTTGGCCCTGGGGTTAGGAGGACTGGCTTTCGCTTCTGAGGGGCCGTGGAAGTCACTGCCGCCGGTCATCACTAGGTCGTGATCGCGACAGTAGGTTTCCAAACGCCGGATATCACTGGGGCTGTGGTGGGGGTGGTAGACCTCGACCCCCATCAGCCCGGCCTCCACCAGTTGGGGCAGCAGCGCGTCAACGGTAGAGCCTTTGAATAGGTATGGATGTGCCCACACCGGCACAGCGCCACAGTCCCGCAGCAGCTGAATGCCCTCAGCGGCAGAAAATTTGTCGTACTGCACAAAGACGGGGCCATTGTCCCCTAGCCAGCGATCGAAGGCCTCCCGCTTCGACTCGACGTAGCCCGCTTTGACCAAGGCCGCCGCCAGGTGGGGACGACCAGGCGCCATGTTGCCCGCCATAGCGGGCAGCTCAATGGGATAGCCCAATTCAGCCAGCTTTTCGACCATCTGTTGGGCGCGGCGGCGGCGGCCCTCAATGCGTTCTACGAGGGGTGGCTCCAGGGATTCTCGGTCGGGGTAAAACCCGAGAATATGCAGCGATCGCCCGTTCTCCACCGTGCTCAGCTCTACCCCCGGCACCACCTCTAGATCATTGCCAGCGGCGGCGATCGCCTCATCCCACCCGGCTAGGGTGTCATGGTCGGTAATTGCCAAGGCCTTCACCCCCGCCGCGATCGCCGCTGCTACGAGTTCACCAGGGGATAGAGTGCCGTCAGAAAAGGTGGTATGGCTGTGCAGATCGAGCATTGCAAAGAGGCCGGTTTATTTCCATTGTGCCGTATTTGCCCGCTACGCCGCTGCTGTGGCCTGGTCAATGGCCTTTTCTACCAGGGCTTTTGCCTTCTCATCGAGGGCTAACCAGTTGATTTCACCATCCTCGTCCAGCAAAGCTGGATCCACTGAAACGGGCTGCTGAGGCTGATAGTTATCGAAACACACCTCAAAGCACAGCTCCCAAACGTCTAGGGTGGCCGTACGAGGCTCCTCGGCTGCGGCTTCGCCAGCGCCCTGGGTCAGCCGCAGCTCATAGCCGGGGGCTGGGGTAGGCAGCTGACTGAGCTGTTGGCGAAGGGCTGTTTCTTCCTCTGGAGAGGCCTCAGAGAGCTGAGCGGCTAAATCACGCACCTGCTGGCGCTGCTCAGGGGTGGCATTGCCGGGCCAGCGCAGCTGCTCTAGATAGTCGGTGCGCCAGTCGAGGGTTTCAGTGTGCTTGCGAATATTGTCGACTACGCGAATCAGGCAAGGCTGCATCAACTCAGCCGCTTGGGCTTCATCGGTGGGAGAGGCAAAGGTCAGCATGGCGAAACCTAGGACAGCGTCGGTGCGTCGATTTGGGTTGACCCAGCTGAGATCAATCCCGCCAGTGCAACCGCGTGACAGCATTTTAGCTGACCCCTGCACCCCCCAAAGTTCTCTGCCCCTGCTTCAATAGAAGGCGAGAGAGCGGCTCTGCAGGCCGTCACCCCCGAGGACCTATGCCCCAGCGGCCTTTCCATAGCCCCGGTGCCGGGCTTGAATATCGCTTGCTGATGGCCCTAATCATGGCCAGTGCTGCCCTGGTTACGGTGCTGCTAATTCAGCTATTGCTACCCTGGCTAGTGATTGGCGGGTTAATTGCGGGTGCCCTGTGGTTTTGGCGGCGGCAACGAGCCCGAGAGCGGGCGCTGCACCAGATTTTTTATGCCCAGGTCGCGGCCCATCAGGGGCGCATTAGCGTGCTCGACTTTGCGATCGCTGCCCAGCTCACCGGCAGCGAGGCCCGGCGATTTCTCGACCAGCGCGCCCAAGACTTTTGGGGCGATTTTGAACCCACCCCGTCTGGGGATGTGCTCTACACTTTTCGTCCCACTACTCTGGCCGCCGAGATCGCAACGCTCCAGGTGCTCTCGCTCACCGCTGCCGATCTGGCCCAGCGCTTGGGCTGCACCGAAGCTGAGCTGAGCCAGCCAGCGGTGGCGTTGAATCTGCTAGCCTGGAGCCGCGATCGCGACCCCGACGGCTGCGGCTGGCGATATGATGCCGGGGGCGATCGCTACTGGCCGGTACCGAAGGGGTAGAGGTATAAGGTTTCAGGAACAGCTCTCGCCTCTAAGCTGCGGCCCGAAACCCAAACTCCCCCTCAACCATAAATCTTTGACCAAATCCTTTACAAAATGGCCACCGTTTCTGAGCATGGTAAAGGTCTTTCACCCAAGACTCTTTCGTAATCAACCTTTTCACCACGCACTAGGAACAGGTATCTATGGAACGTACTTTTTTGATGATTAAGCCCGACGGCGTCCAGCGCGGTCTGATCAGCAACATCATTGGCCGGTTTGAAACCAAGGGCTTCACCCTGGTGGGTATGAAGTTTATGGCCGTCTCCCGCGAACTGGCTGAAAAGCACTACGATGTGCACCGCGAGCGCCCCTTCTTCGCCGGCCTGGTCGACTTCATCACCTCTGGTCCTGTGGTGGCGATGGTGTGGGAAGGCGAAGGCGTGATCGCCTCTGCCCGTAAGATCATCGGTGCGACCAAGCCCCTCGAAGCTGAACCCGGCACCATTCGCGGCGACCTGGGCGTCACGGTCGGTCGTAACATCATTCACGGTTCCGACGCGCCCGAAACCGCCCAGGCCGAGATCGCCCTGTGGTTCACCGACAGCGAACTCGTTAGCTGGGAACCCGCCGCCAAGGGCTGGCTCTACGAGTAAGGAGACTTAGGGTTTCTTAGCCAATAGCGACAAACATCACAGCGTTCGTCTCAAGAATGCTTCGATGTTTGTCGCTGGGGTTTTGATGCCTTTTCCTCGACCCTGGTTAAACTAAAACTTTCTTAGTAGTGCCTGCACTCTTAATATTCTAAGCAGCTAATAGTGGCACCCCAAGAGCTTGCAAGTTAATGGTTTCGACATTTTTAGAGTAGTTGTCTAACGTGATAGCAACAACTTTGCCATCTCTGTCATAGTCCAAAATCAAATCATCAGTAACTACATCTGTGTTGGCGATTGGTTTTGTAGTTAGTTCAATAGCAAGAGTGTCTGTCTCTGGGTAGTACTGAATCTTCATTGGGGCTCTTCACCTCGCTGCTGCCGCTTATAGAAGTTGCGATCAAAAAAGGCGTTGTGAACGGTTTCGCCATCCTCTAAAGTAATGACCCTCAAAGTTCGCCCTTCAGCTTCTTCAATATTGCTCCAGTAGGAGAGACGATTGTTCGGCTGCTTTTCTACTTTTATAGGGTTTGCCAAAACATAGCGTATCCATTCTCGCTTAACCTCTGGATGTTTTTGAGATGCAAAATCATCGAAATAGCGAGTGGTTTTAAGCATCGCTAAACGTGATAGGCAATTCTCCAAAGTGCCTAATCGACACCAGGTTTGAGGGGAAATCGGAGGTGCCGGGTCGCTGCACCGCACGCACCTGCCAACCTGCCTGTTGAGCCGCCTCCAGCTCGCCTAGATGGTCAGACAAAAACAGCAATTCCTCAAAGGCAATTCCTAGCGTATTAGCAATTTTTTCGTAGGACGTTGCATCGACTTTGGCTCCAGTGGTGGTGTCAAAATAACCTCGAAAACAAGGGGTGAGGTCGCCCACGATAGTGTGGGCAAACAGTAGTTTTTGCGCTGCGATCGAGCCAGAAGAATAAATATAGAGCGGTGCCCCTCGCCGGTGCCATTCCTGAATGTGAGCGGCGGCATCGTCATAAACGTGGCTGTAGTAGGCCTTGGTGCGATAGCCCTCGTCCCAAATCATGCCCTGCACGGCTTTGAGGGGCGTGACCTTTTGGTCGGCTTTGGCCCAAGCCAAGAGCTGGGCGATGCAGTCTTCTACAGATAGGTTGGCATCGCCAACCTCAGCCCTCACCTGGGCCAAAATGGCCTGCCCCTCGGCGGTGGGGGCCAGCTCAGCCATGAAGGCCTCTAGTCGCTCTGTTGCGTAGGGAAACAGGGTGTTTTTGACAAAGGCGATATCGGTGGTGGTGCCCTCAATATCAAGCACGATCGCCCCTAGGGGTCGTTCTTCAAGCAAAAGCATGGTACTCAGGGTATCCCTTAGCGATGGGGCTGTCGGTGAAATGGGCCACCCAGCCCTCGGGGTTGTTGAACAGGCGAATAGCGGCGAACTGAGGTTCCTCGCCCATGTCGAACCAGTGGGGGGTGTTGGCGGGTACGCCGATGAGGTCGCCAGCGGTGCAGAGGGTGGCGTAAATCTTGTCGCCCAGGTGTAGGTAAAACACCGCCTGCCCCTCTACGAAAAAGCGCACTTCGTCTTCTTTGTGAATGTGCTCATCCAAAAACTTTTGCCGCAGCTCGGTCTTTTGGGGATGCTCTGGGTGCATGCGAATCACATCGGCGGTAACGTAGCCGCTCTCGGCTTTGAGGCGATCGATATCTTTGGCGTAGGCGGTCAGAATGGCTTCGGGATCGGCGGCTGGGGGCAGCGGTGCCTGAGTTTGCCACTGCTCAAAGCGGACGCCCGCGCTGGCTAGAGCAGCGGCGATCGCGTCCGCATCCCGGTACTCATCCAGCAGGGTTGCGCCATCTTGATCGCTAAAAACACGAAGTAGGGTCATAGGGATTAATCCTTGAATCGAGGGTGTCCTGAATGGTGAAGCAAATCGGGGCTAAGCAAATTTTTGATCGAGCAGTATGGCCTGCAGGGCACAGCTCACCAGCACCTCCAATGCCTCAGTGGCCATGCGTGCCTGGGGTACCGTAGCTCCCCAGCTATACAATCCGTGGCCTGCAATAATGTAGCCCACTGGTGCCTGCACCGCCTGTAGCCGGGTTAACACGGTCTGGCTCAGGGCTACCATATCCTGGCTGTTGGCTACGATCGGGATGGCAATCTCTCCATCATGGGTAGTGATGCCCGGCAGTGCTTTGAGCAATTCATAGTTTGTTAATACCAGGCTGTCTCGCCCTCGGCTCAGCAGCCAACGAGAGAGACTAACGCAGTCTATGGAGTGGGTATGCAACACCGCCCCTACCTCTGGGTAGGCCAGGTAGAGACTGGTATGCAACAGCGTCTCGGCCGACGCCCGCTTCCCCGTATTGCAGGGCTGCCCCTGGCTGTCTACCACCATAATGTCGGCGGGGGTGAGCTGTCCCTTATCGCGGCCCGATACAGTAATGGCTACCTGATTCTCGGCCAGCCGAGCCGAGTAATTGCCGCTGGTGGCTGGAGCCCAGCCTTTGCTGGCCAAGAAACCGCCTGCTTCTACTAACGACTGCGCGATCGCCTCAAACTCCATCCTCCAAGCCAGCCCTTACCGATAATTTTGACTCATTACTCTAACACCATTGACCCCATCACTGATGTCGCCTGCCACAGCTAGCCGAGGGGCTGACCACAGGGCTGGTACAGCGATCGCTTCAAGCAGATTGAGCTAGGTACAGTTCAGTACCCTTGGCAACGGGAATTTTGCTGGTATTTGGGCTCCAACACAGCAAAAACTGGGTAATTATTAGGTCATTGCGTATAAGTACGTTATGAAAAAGGTTAATTTTTGGGCATAACTATAACAAGCGCCCACATAATTTCAAGAGGTTGTTCGCATATGTCCACCTGCGCCGTCACCAAACAAACCGTCCTATCGGTGGATGACAGCTTAATTAGCCAGCAGATGATCAAACGCGCCTTGGATAACAGATACCGAGTGCTGCTGGCTGACAATGCGGTGGATGCGCTGACGGTAATTTCCCAAGAGGCGATCGAAGCCCTGCTGCTCGATATCTCAATGCCCGGTATTGATGGGTTTGAGCTCTGTCGCACGGTGCGCAGTCTGCCTCGGTTCAAGAACTTACCAATTGTGATGGTTACGTCTCGCGATACCGAGGCCGACCGTCAAGAAGCTCGCATGGCGGGAGCCTCCGGCTATTTGACCAAACCTTGCGAGCCGGAACGACTCAAAGCCGTCATGGGTAGGCTGCTACCCAACGGCTTAGCCACAAATTGATCTCAGTATCTCAATTCGCCGAACTGCGGCGACGATACGTTTAAGCCTTTCTCAAACTCAGATTTTGAGCACCTTTGCAGTTCAAGTAGAGACTGGGAAAAACTAGGTTTTCTAGTCTCTACTTTTAGGTTCTTTTACTACTTAAGACGGCTGGCTAGCTTTGTAGAGGTGGCTCGAAGGCCGCTAAATCAGTCGATTGAGGGTTTCAAACAGCACATCCTGGGTAAAGCTACCCTTGGTGATATAGGCGTTGGCTCCGGCTTCGGCTCCTCTGCGGCGATCGTCTTCACTGGCTAGGGTCGTCACCAGCACCACGGGGAGTTCGCTGTATTCGCGCTGCTGCCGAATGCGCTGGGTGAGGCCCAGGCCATCTAAATTTGGCATCTGCACATCAGACACGACGGCGTCAAAAGGTCTTGTCTGCAACTTGTTAAAGCCGTCCAGGCCATCCACCGCGGTCACCACTTCGTAGCCCGCCGATTCTAAAATGCGTTTTTCCTGGGTGCGGGTGGCGATCGAGTCTTCCACCAGCAGAATGCATCGGGGGCGGGCTTCGGGCGGAGCCGCAGTGTCGGCCGGGCTAACCTCCGGCAGCGCTAGGGAGCTGCCGTGATGACGTACCGCCGCGATCAAATCTTGGGGGTTGAGCACCATGCAGACATCGCCAGTGCCTAAAATAGTGGCCCCAGCGATGTACCGCACCCGCTTGAGCAGCTGGCTTTGGGGTTTGAGCACCACCTCCTGCTCGTCTAGCAGGGCCTCGACAAAGAGACCCAGGCGATCTGGGCCAGACTGCAGAATGATGCAGGCATGCCGCTGCTGGGGTTGTTCTCCCCGGTCGGAGGTTTGCCACCGTCCGCGCTGCTTAGGTTCAACCCTGGGCAATCTCAACAGATCGGATAGCCACACCACTGAGAGCGGGCGATCGTCGTGCCTGATCGCGTTATGGCCCTCCAGAGTAAAGATCTCGCTGGTCTGCACTAGGCAGGCTGTCTCCACAAACTCAGCGGGCAGGGCAAAGGTTTGACCGCCCGCCGCCACTAGCAGGACGTGGGCAGTGGCCAGGGTAGTGCCCAGCTGAATACAAAGGGTACACCCCTCGCCCGGTTTCGACTGAACGTCGATACTGCCCCTGAGGCGATCGACGTTGGTGCGGACTACATCTAAGCCGACTCCGCGACCCGAGATCTCGGTTACCAGCGTGCGGCTCGAAAACCCAGGGCTAAGAATCAGCCCTTGAATTTGTGCGGCAGTCAGTAACTCTAGTTCTTCTGGACGATACAACCCCCGGCGTACGGCCGCTTGTTTGATCGACTCCAGGTCGAGGCCACGGCCATCGTCGCTCACTTCAATGCTGATGCCAGCCGATGTGCGATAGCCGCGCAGGGTGATGGTTGCAACTTCAGGTTTGCCCTGCCGCAGGCGCTCTGCGGGCGACTCAATGCCATGGTCAATGGCGTTATGAATCATATGCAGCAGCGGGTCTTTCATCTCTTCAAGAATGCGCTTGTCGGCGCGGGTGTCGCCCCCTTCAATTAACAGCTGCACCGCTTTGCCCTCCTGGCGGGCCAGATCGCGCACCAGTCGAGGAAACAAGTTAAAGAGGGTAGATAACGGCAGCAGGCGCAGGGTACGAATGCCCTCCTCCAGGCTGTCGGTGATGGTCTCTAGGCGAGTAGTGTCGGCATGGAGGGCGCTGCTGAGCTGGTGTACGAGAGTGCCGAACTGCTCCAGGTGCTGCTCGGTACGATTCTGAAAATTGTCGAGCTGTTGCCAGACGGGCTTACCCTGCTGGGCATCGTGAAGCAAAAAGCGACTCATTAAAAAGTCGCGGCTCCATTCCTCCCACAGGTTGTTGATGGCGTCGATCTCGGCCAGACGGTGGGCAACACGAATTTTGGTAACAGTAAGCTCACCGCTCTGGGTCATCAGCGCGTCGAGGCTTTGGGTGGGGACGCGGATGGTTTCGATGCGGTAGTTGGTGGCGCTAGTTAGGTCGGGGTCTAAGGAATTGTGGGTGGGTAAGGGGGTGGGTGGGTGAGGGGGTGCAGGAGTAGGGGGTGAGGGTGGGGCAGGTGAGAGGGTGGGGTCAGGGAGATTTAGGAATAATTCTAGGGAGTGATTGGGTAGATCGTGGACTGGGGAAGGGGCACTGGTGGTGTCAGCAGGTTTGGGGCTGGGGGAGGCGCCCATGAGCTCGGCGAGGACGTAAAAGGGGTTGACACCGGTGGGTTCGCCAGTGGTGGCCTCGTGCACTAGCTGCTTCATGGCAGTCAGGCCATGGGAGAGGCGATCGCACAGCTCCGCTGAGAGTGCTGCGTCGCCGCGCAGGAGGTCGCCGAGAATGTGCTCGATGTGGTGGGCGACCTTACCGAGATCGGTGACCCCGAGCATGTTGCCATCGCCCTTGAGGGAATGAGCCTCCCGCATGAGGGCTTCGAGGGTGGCCAAGTCGTCGGGGTGCTTTTCGAGGTGGAGCAGCCCGTTGTCAAGGGCTTGCAGGCGCTCCTCGCTGGCGGTCTTGAAAATGTCGCGCAGTTCGCTGTCGGTAATGTAGCGATCGCTGAGACTAGGCGCGACTACAGAGTCATTGGTTGGTGCCGTATCGGTTTGACTGCTTGACTCCCATGTTTCAAAAAACTGAGCTGGGGCGGCATGGTTGTGGCTGACACCGTTAGTGCTTACAGCGGCGATCGCGCGATCGAAAATAGCATCGTCTACCTCCAGGGCCATCGCTGGCGCCGGTATGGCGGCTTCTGCCCCCATTAGCTTGGCCATCACGTAAAATACCTCCACCTCGGCAGCTTCGCCCGTCACCGCCGCGTGGACGAACTGACGCATAGCCGCTACCCCATGGGCGAGGCGGTCAAACAGATCAGCGCAGAGGGCTTGCTCTCCGCGGCCGATAGCCCCCAAAACATGCTCAATCTGGTGGGCGACCTTACCCAAGTCGGTAACCCCGAGCATGTTGCCATCGCCCTTGAGGGAGTGGGCCTCCCGCATGAGGGCTTCGAGGATGGCCGAGTCGTCGGGGTGCTTTTCGAGGTGGAGCAACCCGTCGTCGAGGGCCTGCAAGCGTTCCTCGCTGGTGGTCTTAAAAATGTCGCGGAGTTCGGTGTCGTCAATCATCATGGCAGAGCGCTTCCCTCCGATGGGGGCGTGGGTTGCAGGGGCAGGTGAGTAGGCATAACCTGTGGAGATGTCTTCTCCCCAGCCCTCGACTTTAATCTCTCAGGAAGGGGAAAGCAGCTTAAATAGCCACCTTGAGCTGTAGGGCGCTCTCGTTGAGCTGATGGGTGCCAACCTTGATTTGAGTAATGCCGTGGGCGGTTTCTTGGGCGCCGGTATTAAGGCTGTTCATGGCGCTCACTACCTGCTGAATGGCAACCGCCTGCTGCTTCACGTTGAGAGAAATCTGCTGGCTGTTGAGCACCACGTTGCTAACCGCCTCGGCTACCCCGGCAAAAGCATCGGCAGTTTCCTCAGCAATCCTGACCCCCTCTTCGACGGTTTTGGTGCCCTCGTCGGTGACCATCACTGTTGAGTTGATAGCGGTTTGAATGTCGGCGACTAGAGCGTTAATCTTCTCAGCCGATTTTTTGCTTTGATCGGCCAGCTTGCGAATTTCGCCAGAGACGACCGCGAAGCCCTTGCCGTGCTCGCCGGCGCGCACTGCTTCGACGGCGGCATTGAGAGCCAGCATGTTGGTTTGGTTGGCCAAGTCGCTGACCAAGCTAGAGATGCCACCAATTTGACTGGTTTGCTCACTCAAACGGAGGATTTGATCGGCGATCGCGTCCACTTTCTCTCTGAGGTCGCCCATTCCGTCGAGGCTACGTTCAACGGCACGGGTGCCACCTTCGGCCAAGGCTAGAGCCTGTTGGGCACCGGCGGCGGCAGCTTCAGCCTGCTCTGCCGACTGCCGTGACGAAGCCCCTAGCTCATCCATAGTGGTGCTGGTTTCGCTGACCGAGGCGGCCTGTTGGCTGCTGCTGCGCTCCTGCTGCTCAATGCTGGTGGCAATTTCGCTGGCTGAGCTAACAATATTGCCTGCCGCCCGGTTCATGATACGTGAGGCCTTAATCACCACCAAGGTGCCAATCAGGGCCGACAGCAACAATGAGAGGGTGACCGCTGTCAGCAGGGTAAATTGCAGCCGCCGTAGAGCGGCCGTCTGGATAGCCTCATCTCTGGCAACAATTTCACCCTCAAGGTCTTCCATGGCAACCAACAAGCTGGCAATCTCGCTGTTTAAAGCGCGCCCGTTGCTTTCTCGCCAAATTTGCACGCCTTTTGAGGTCTGATTTTGATTGACCAAGTCGATCATGCCTTGGTGCACATCAATGAACTCACTAATCAGAGTCGTGAGCTGGGCCAAATTTTGCCGCTGATCTTCGTGGGTGATTTGAATATTTAATTCGTCGACCACAGCCGTGTAGTCTGTTTTGGCTTTATTAAAGTCTAATAGGGAGGTCGGATTTCTCTGTAATAAATAGCCGCGGGTAGCCCGGGCCATAATTTGAACATTGAGGTTGATATGGTCAACCTTTTCATGAACCTCCCAAGCCCGTTTGAGTTCCCCAGAAATAACGACAAGCTGGCGCACATTAGCCACTGCTATGCCCGCAGACACTATAAGCGCGATTACTGGTCCAGAGTAGCCTAGTATAATCCAGTGGCGTAGCTTCCAAAACTTGTGTTTGTTCACGGCATCTCTCCGTAGAGGGGATGAAGAAAAAAGACCAAAAGAATTAGATTTAGGGTTTATATCTAAGGAGTTTTTCATGGTTAGCTAGTTTGAATGATCGACAACAAGATCGCCTGCGGTTAGCAGTTTGGGTAGATCTAGAAGGGTTAGCATGGAGTCGCCATGCTGAGCAAATCCTTTGAGGTATGGATTGTTGCTGGAGTGGACGGCGGTGGGCGTTGCCGCTATCTCTGAAGCATGCAAATAAATCACATCGAAAACATCGTCAATGACAACCCCTGCTACTAAAGAACCGAGCCGCATCACCACCGCTGTTTTAGGTTGGAGAGGGGCTGATGGAACCAAATTTAGAATGTGACGCACATCTACTAGCGTTAAAATTTCACCGCGCAAATTTATGTTTCCTACAATGTGCGCTGGGCAGCAGGGAATGGGAGTAATCTGAGGCACTTCAGCAAATTCGTGCACGCTCTCTAACCCCAGGGCAAAGCGCTCGCCTTCTAAGCCGATAACCGCTAAAGCCGACAGATCTGATGTGCTTTCGTCGGCAATTAGCTGGGTTAATCCAGCGGCTCGGGCCTGGAGCACCTGTTGATCGGCAGGGCTAAACTGCGCCATGAAGCGGTTGGTCTGGACCTCCGTAACCGGCGCTAGGGCAACACTGTGGGAGCCTTGCCCCAGGGCCACTGGGTCTATCAAGATGATGACGGTGTCTCCCTGGCGGGCCAACCCGATAGTTAGTGGGTGCTCCCCATAGCCAAAATAGGGAGTTTCTAGGGCCGTAGTAATGCTGCTAGGGGCGATCGCCTCTACGTTCTGAATCTGGTCTACAACTAAGCCGAGCCGCCGACTGCCGCACTGCACCACAATGACGGCTTGGCTAAGGGTGTTAGACCGCTGGGGATAGCCTAGGCATGCCCTGAGGTTGATGACCGGCAGCAACTGACCGCGTAGGTTCAGCACGCCAGCGACTTCCGGCCCCGATTCGGGTATCGAGATCAGAGCGGGCAGCAAGAACATTTCCTGTACGGCCTCAGCGGCTAGCCCGTAGTGGGCACCGTCTAGCGTGAACAAGAGGTAGGATGTCGGGGTCATCGCGGATTGCCCCTAAGGGGAATAAAGCACGGCCAGATAGAGCGTAGATCCCTCCAGCCGACCCGATTAAGTCTGGGTTAGAGAGAAATCAATGCTTCGGGCTTAGCATTCCCCCATGGAATGAGTTATCCGCAATTCAGAGGAAATGTCTCAGTTCTAGCCATTGCTAGAATGATTAGGATGTTCAATATATTTCTGCAGCGATCGCTATATGCCGTTGTGCTGCACCAGTTTTAGCTGATGGAAGTCGGTATCCTAAGCGCAATAGCGATCGCTATATTTTCAGCGCGCCGCCCATAGTGCACCTGTTGAGCCATCCTACAAAAACTGTGATTTTGCTCTGGCATGGAGACGAGATCAAGCTTGAGATGATTGGCGATCGCTGCCCGCGACCTGCTGCTCGAGATGCGCTTGCCATTGGGCAACGGTGGCATCGCTATGGTCATCTAATACGGTGCTAGGGGGCAGCTTTGCCAAGAGAGTGAGAGCATGCTCACGGGTTGTTTTAGCTTTCTCAGGCTGCTTGGCGCGATCGTAAATGCTAGCTAGGTCAAGATAAGCTTTAACGAAGTCAGGGTCCAGGTAAATGATTTTGCGCAGATGCTCTTTAGCAGTTTCTAGATTATTTTCATCTTCGGCAATTTGGGCCAGTAGATAGTGCATGTCGAGGCTGAGGGGATCGTCGCAGATCACCCGCTGGCAGAGTTGTTTGGCTTGACTGTAGCAGCCAATATTGGCATAGGCACGAGCGGCAATCTGACGCGCGGCGGTGCAGTTCGGATGGGCGAGATAAAGCTGTTTGGCGGCTCGAATGGCACTGGTGTAATCGTCTTGCTGGAGAAATGCAGCCGCCTCTTGCAGGGCTGCTGCCAAGCCGTCATCCAGACTGGGGGGTGCGGTTTTGGGGGTAAGACGAGCTGGCTGTGAACTGGATAAACTCTGCCATTGAGCAGCTGCGATCGACGCAGCGGCCTGGGGTAGGGCGGCCTGAGGTGGTTTTTGATAGACCACTGTCTCAGGAAAGCTAGTGACCAGAAACGGGCTGGTGTTTTGGCCGTAGAGTTCGGTATGGCCGGTGAGCAAATACCCCTGGGGAACTAGGGCGCTGTGAAACCTTTGAATAATTTGACCAATTGCCTGGCGATCGAGATAAATAAATACGTTACGGCACAAAATCAGATCTAGACCGCTTGGCCCCTGCCCCGGACTAGGGCAAGGGTCTTTAAGCAGATTGCCGACCTGAAAGACCACATACTGCCGCAGGCGATCGCAGATTTTGTAGGCCTGGCCAGCGGCCTGAAAATAGGTTTGCCGAAGAGCGGGGGGTGTTTGCCGAAAGGACCAGCTGCTGTAAAGCCCCTGGCGAGCGCTGTGGATGGCGGCGGCGCTGATGTCGGTGCCAATCAGCTGCACATCCCACTGGTGCCACGGCAGGTTGAGCTGGTCGAGGGCGATCGCAATCGAGTATAGCTCTTCTCCAGTTGAGCAGCCGGCGCTCCAAATGCGCAGGCTGGGTTTGGAACCCAAAGGGGCCGCAGCCTGCTTGCGCTGCAAGATTTCGGGCAGGAGGCGATCGCTCAGCAGCCTGAGCTGGTTGCTGTCGCGAAAGAAATAGCTCTCATTGATCGTCAAAATCGAGTACAGCTCTTGCCATTCAGACCGCTGCTGGGGCAGGCTAGGTCGAGCCTTAAAACTATCTAGGGCAAGGGAACCCTGGTCTAAGGCCTTAAGGTAGTCGTGGTAGTCGGTTAAGGTTCTCAGCCCCAACGCTTTAGCCCGCAGCCAAACTTTGTCTGACAGGAGCTGAAAATCTTGGGGACGGACATACAGGCCAGAATGGTCGGCGATGAGATCGCTAATGCGCTTTAGGATCAGATCGTCCATGGCTAGTTGAGGGCGCTAGAGTCAATGGTGATGGCGTCTCTGTCATGGCCGGGATGGGTCAAAATCAGCTGACCCAGGTTGACGCGCCACAGGTTTGTCTTTTTGAAGTTGGCCCCTGCCAGCTGGGCATAGTCGAGGCAAGCCTCAGAAAGGTTGGCCCGAAACAGGTTGGCATTTTCTAACGAGGCATTGCTCAGATCGGCTAGCCGCAGCACCGCTTCGCGCAGATCGGCTTCGGTTAGGTCGGCACCGCTGAGCACCGCTCTAAACAGGTTGGTGCCCACGCAGCTGGCCCGCCTGAGATTGGCTTTGGCCATGTTGGCTCCCATCATGCTGGCGCAGTTCAAGTTGGCTTGACACAGGTTGGCGTTGCACAGGTTGGAGTAATAAAAGGTGGTTCTGACTAGATTGGCCGATTGCAGAATGGCCTCTCGCATATCGACTTCGTAGAAGTTAGACTCGCCCAGGTCGGCATCGTTGAGCAGCGTCTCTTGCATATCTGCTTTGTAAAAGTGTGAGTGGCGCAGATTGGCGTTACTCAGATTAGCGGTGTAAAGGTTGGTTTTATAAAAGTCGACCATGCTGAGGTTGGCCCGCCTTAAGTCAGCCATGCACAGGTCACAGCGATAGAGGGTTGACGACTCAAAGTTGGCCCGAGTGAACACACTTTCTCTTAGGTTGGCTTCGTAAAAATTGGCGTGGCGGAAATCGATGCCAGGCAGGTGCAATTTACCCAAATCTGCTCCCTGGAAGTCTGGTCGAATACTGGGATTGTGAAGTCGCCAAGCGTTCCAGCTCTCCACTCCTTTGTTGAGAATGTCTAAATGTTCCGCATTTGCCATAGATAGGTGCCCTCTAAGTTACGCATGGAGGTCGCTTGACTAAGAGACCCTGCGCCAGGTGACGATGTTGAAAGAGGCGTTAATTAGGGGGTGATGCGTTGGTGGCTAAACCCAGTACGGCCAGAGGACCGCTAGGTAAATTGTTACCAAACCAAAAAATGCTTCAGCCCTTGGGCTGAGCAGTAGATCTTGACGGGCTCTGTAGCTAGCCGATAACGGTGCCATAGCAGCCTACCCCAGTCCCAATTTTCCCCACGGAGAGGGCTTGTTAACGCTTGTTCACATAGTTGGGTAATTTCCTCAGTCGCTCTTGAAGCGATCGCATTGCTAAGGGCTAAAACGACGGCAATGAAGTATCTAAAAGTACACTTAAGGGCTAAGTAGGGCCGCTCACAAACACCTGACTGAGCAAAAAGGGGGCGATCGCGCTCAACGGCAGCACCTGCTGGGCAGCTCCTAGGGCGATCGCCTCCTTAGGCATGCCAAACACCACACAGCTCGCCTCGTCTTGGGCAATAGTGAGCGCCCCCGCCTGGGATAGAGTCTGGAGTCCGTCGGCCCCGTCGCGGCCCATACCCGTGAGCAGCACGCCCACGGCCGACCGGCGGTAGTAGGCAGCCACAGATTGAAACATCACCGTTACCGAAGGGCAGTGCCCGGCCACCGGGCCGCCTTGAGAAAGCTGAATGCGCCCGCCCGCATCGATTTCTAAGTGATGGCGCTCAGGGGGAAAGTAGACCACACCAGGCTGTAGCACAGTGCCCGCTGTGGCAATGGTGACCCGCAGGGCGCAGCTGCTGTCGAGCCAGTCGACCAACCCCTGCAAAAAACCATTGCTGATATGCTGTACGCACACAATTGGTGCCGGAAAGGTTTTGGGCAGCTGCTGCATAATTGCCAGCAGAGCCTGGGGGCCGCCCGTAGACGCGCCCAAAGCCAGCAGCCGGGGGCGTCTTTCTGGCAAGGCAGTAGACAGGGCCGACCCCAATGGGGCAATTGGAACTGGGCTGCGCCGCCGGTGAGTAAACACCGACACCCCCGCCAGCACTCGAATTTTTGCTAACAGCTCAGTCTTTGTCTTTTCATACTCAGAGGCTAGGCCGGTGCGGGGCTTAGGGAAGATGTCTAGCGCCCCTGCTTCTAAAATGCGAAAGACGGTCTGGGTATCTTCTTTCTGCACCGAGGCGCTGACTACCAAAATAGGGCAGGGGCAGCGGGCCATGACCTCTTCAGTCAGCTCTAGCCCGTTCATCTTGGGCATGTGCAAATCGGTGCAGATTAAAGTTGGCTTCACCGTTGCCATCATGTCTAAGGCCTCTTGGCCGTTGTGAGCCACCCCCACGACCTCCATGTCGGGTGCCTCCCGCAAAATACGCTGCAAAAGGACTAAGGCGACGGGTGAGTCGTCTACCAGCAAGAGGCGAATTGGGCCAGAGGGCATCTAGGTCTCTCTCGGAGTCGTGGGCGGCTGGGTTCAGCGTAATCGATCTCGGCTTTGAACCTCTATAGTTTGCGCGTTTAGCCTCTGACGGAGTTAGGGCTAAGTTGGGATCTTCGGTGGCCCTGTCAAGGCGCCGTTGCCAAACAGAGTCAGCGGGCCTAAGTAGTAGAGCTTAAGCAGTGGGGAAGACACTTTGCCCTTGCAAGCTAAGCGGTTGAACCTACAGGGCTGCGGCAGCTTACTGATACCTAAATTTTCCCGCCTAGTGACTGTGGCTACCGTTTAGTTGCACAACTACGCAACGGCAGCTAGCTCTAAGGAAACGGTCAGCTGCTTAGAAAGAGGGTTGTATAAACAAATACTCAAAATAGGGGTGAAAGCCTGGACTTAACAATTTGTGAGAGGTGTCATTCCCCAGGGTAAAGCTCTAAGATAGAGCTGGAAAAATAGCCCTAGCACACCATATCTTTGGGTTGTTTTTCCCTTGCCGGTGTTCTAAAGAGCAATTCTTAGAAATTAGACGGTTCAGTTGAGCCCTGTAGTAGTCTTTAAGCGACGAAGGTGACGAGCTTTATCTAATGTTTGGCAGGAAATATTTTGTCGACGGGTTTAGTGGTAGGCCACAGCGCAACGGAGCCCAATATCTAGTTTCTAACGTAGTTCATCACTGATTAGGCGTGTGCAGTAAAGAATGGCATTATCTAGCGAGCTGGCCTTTTTAAGAAACGGAGGAGAGACAGGATCTCTAATTCGAGCCTTTAACTGGTCAGATACGCCTTTAGGGTCAATGGAAACTTGGCCTCAGAGCCTACGCATTGCGCTGCAAATTCTGCTTTCGTCTCGGTTTCCCATGCAAATTTTGTGGGGGCCAGACTATATTCAATTCTACAACGATGCCTATATTCCCATTGCTGGGAATAAGCATCCTGTCGGCATTGGCCAGCGGGCGGAGGAATGTTGGCAAGAAGTGTGGGATTTCTCAGGGGTGCTGCTGGCGCAGGTCAGGGCTACGGGAGAGGCCACCTGGTCTGAGGATCTGCCGATGACGCTTAACCGCAACGGCCAGGCTGAAGAGGGGTACTTCACGTTTTCTTACACGCCTATTTGGGATGAGCCGGACCAGGTGGCAGGTATTTTTATTGCCGTCAATGAGACTACTCAAAAAATTTTGGGAGAGCGGCGCGAACGGGCGTTGCGGGCTACAGCTCAAACGGCTGCTGAAAATTTAGAAAACGTCTTAACTAGTATCAGCGACGAGTTCATGATGTTGGACTCAAACTGGTGCTTTACCTACGTGAACGATCGCGCCGTAGCTGCTCTGCAAAAGCCTCGCCACGAGCTGCTGGGGCAGCCAATTTGGGCAGTGGTTTCGGAGGCGATCGCCCCTCCCTTTTATGAGCAGCTACACCGGGCCGTTGAGGCCCAAACCGTCACCAGTTTTGAGCTGTTCTCTGCCGCTGAGGGGCGCTGGCTTGAAAATCGGGTGTATCCCCTGGGTGATGGTGTCTCACTGCTGCGGGTTGACATCACAGAGCGCAAAAATTTAGAGCAGGCTCTGCAAACCTCCCAAGACGAGCTCAATAGTCTGCTCAACACTGCCCCAGCTTCGATCGCCCGCTGCCGCTTTTTTGCCGATCGCACCTACATCCTTGACTACCGCTCGGTGGGCTGTGAGGCGTTGACCGGCTACGCCCTGGCCGAGATTACCCCCGAGCTTTGGATGGCGCGCACCTTCGCCGAGGATCAGGCTGTAATCGCTGGCCCGATGTTTGATGCCGTGTTTGAGCAACGGCCAATCACGGTCGAATATCGCTTTCGCCACAAAGACGGCTCGACCCGGTGGATTGCCGATAGTTTGACCTCTCGCCGCGATGAGGCCCAAGACTGTTGGATCGTGACTTTGGTGGGGGTTGATATCACCGCCCGTAAGCAGGCTGAAGACGCCTTGCGCTACAGCGAAGCCCACCTGGCCATGGCCCAGCGGCTAGCCCAGTTTGGCAGCTGGGAGTTTTACCCAGAGAGCCAGCAGAGCGTTTGGTCAGAGGCGATGTTTGACCAGTTTGGCTATGACCCAGCCCAAACAGAGCCCAACTATGGCGAACTCATGCAGCGCATTCACCCCGACGATCGCGCCATGGTGCAGCAGTTCATTGAACGGGCGATCGCCGATCATCATTCCTCCGCCTTCGATCTGCGGGTGGTCTTGCCCGACGGCTCGGTTCGCTACCTGCATTCTCGCTGCGAGCCGGTGCTCGATGCTCAAAACCAGGTGGTCAAACTCATAGGCACCTGTTTAGACATCACCGATCGCAAGCAGATCGAGGTGGTCTTGCAGGACAGCCAATCGCGGCTACAGCTGGCCCTGCAGGGAGCGAACTGCGGCACCTGGGACTATGACTTAATCAGCCAAGATTTAGTCTGGTCCGATCGCTGCAAAGCGATTTTTGGCCTCGCCTCCGATATTGATATGAGCTTCGAGGTGTTCGCCCAGACTATTCACCCGGAGGATCGCGATCGCGTGCAGCAGGCGGTGGTAGAGGCGATCGCCCACCGCCAAGACTACGACGTGGAAATGCGCACCCTGTGGCCCGACGGCACCGTGCACTGGGTACGCTCCATTGGGCGCGTGTATGACGACGAGCAGGGTCAGCCCTACCGCATGGCGGGCGTTGCGCTGGATGTTTCGACCCTCAAGCAGACTGAAATTGCCCTGCGGGAGAGCGAAGAACGCTACCGCGTCTTGGCGGAGGCCATGCCTCAGATGGTTTGGATGGCCGATCGCACCGGCGTGCAGTACTGGAACCAGCGCTGGTATGACTACACCGGCCTTTCAAAAGACGCCGCTGTCGGTGTTGGCGGCACTGAAATTGTGCACCCTGATGAGCAGGCGCGCGCGCTAGAACTGTGGCAACAAGCCTTAGACCAGGGCATTGGCTTTGATCTTGAGCAGCGCATTCGTCGCCGTGACGGCGTTTACCGCTGGTTTATCAATCGCGGGCTGCCGGTGCCAGACAGTAGCGGAGCCGTCACCCGCTGGGTCGGCACCATCACCGATGTGGATGACCAAAAGCAGCTAGAAACCCAGCGCGCTCAGCTACTGGAGCAGGAGTGCGTGGCCCGAGAAGCCGCCGAGACCGCTAACCGCATCAAAGACGAATTTTTGGCGGTGCTCTCCCACGAGCTCAGGTCGCCCCTCAACCCGATTTTGGGCTGGGCCAGGCTGCTGCGCATGGGCCAACTCAGCGAGAGCAAAGTTGACTACGCCCTAGAAACGATTGAGCGCAACGCCAAACTTCAGGCACAGCTGATCGACGATCTCCTCGACGTGTCGCGGATTTTGCGCGGCAAGCTGGTGCTCAACAGCCTGCCCGTTTCCCTGTCCACAGTTGTTAAAGAGTCCTTAGAGACTGTGCGCTCTTTGGGTGAGGCCAAGGACGTGCAGTTTGATACCGAGCTCGACGGTGCGCCACTTAAAGTTTTAGGAGACCCTAACCGACTCAAGCAAGTGGTTTGGAATTTGCTGTCGAATGCCGTTAAGTTTGCCCCCCAGGGCGGGCGCGTTGCCGTGCGCCTAGCCTATGACGATAGCTGGGCGCAAATTCAGGTTAGCGATAGCGGCAAAGGCATTGCCCCTGAGTTTCTGCCCCATGTGTTCGATCGCTTCAGGCAGGCCGATAGCACCACAACTCGAGATTTTGGCGGCTTGGGGCTGGGGTTGGCGATCGCCCACCAGATTGCTGATTTGCACCACGGCACCATTCAAGCCGAGAGCCCCGGCGAAAATCAGGGAGCCACCTTCACGGTGCGGTTTCCAGTCATGTTTGATGCGGTCGAAACCCCCGTAGATGTGAGTCCCCCCCTGGCCCAGGGCAGCTTGCAAAATATTCACGTTTTGATTGTTGAAGATGACGCCGACAACCGTGATCTAATTACCACGACCCTTCAGCAGTTTGGAGCTAGAGTAACGGCGCTGTCCTCGGCTGCCGCTGCGATTACAGCTCTCTCTGAGATGAAACCCGATATTTTAGTTAGTGACATTGGCATGCCCGGCATGGACGGCTACATGCTGATGCAGCAAATTCGAGCCGCAACTCACAACCAGCTAATTCCCGCCATTGCTCTGACTTCTTATACCAGCGCTATGGA
Source organism: Nodosilinea sp. FACHB-131 (assembly GCF_014695395.1). Classification (GTDB taxonomy): domain Bacteria; phylum Cyanobacteriota; class Cyanobacteriia; order Phormidesmidales; family Phormidesmidaceae; genus Nodosilinea. The sequence goes on along the minus strand of NZ_JACJOF010000013.1, from coordinate 67,865 downwards.
CCAGCAAAAAGTGTTGGCCGCTGGTTTTCAAAAGCATTTATCAAAACCGATGGAGTCGGCCCAGCTGGTAGAGGCGATCGCCGCCCTAGTGCAACATCGCTCGGTGTAGCCGAAGGAACAGCACTGAAGTTAGAATTCACCTATGAAATCTGACCTTCGCAGCGGCAAACTCACAAAATGGAATGACGATCGTGGGTTTGGCTTTATTCAACCGGCTGACGGAGGTAAAGATGTTTTTCTCCACGTGTCTGAGCTGAAGAATGCAACCCGTCGCCCTCGGGAGAATGACACGATTTACTACTACTGTCTGGTCAACCCAGACGGCAAAACCCGTGCCGTTGGAGCGTTTATTGCTGGTGCCAGGCAGCGATCGGAGTCTTCATCAAATGCTTCCAGGGGCAACCGCAAACCGGGCGAAAAGTCATACTCTCGCCTGCCGATCGCTGAGCTACTGCTGCTGTTAGCCTTTCCTTTGGCGGGTGCGGCTCACTTTACCTGGCTGACAGGCAACCCGCTGCCGCTGGTGCTCTACCCTTTAATGAGCGTCATCACTTATTTTGTCTATGCCGACGATAAGAAGCGGGCTAAGCAAAAAGTTTGGCGAACCTCTGAACAAACCCTGCATTTCTGCGAATTGGTTGGCGGTTGGCCTGGGGGGTTTGTGGCTCAGCAAGTATTGCGCCATAAAAGCCAAAAACAGTCTTACCAAACTGAGTTTTGGGCAATCGTTGTAATTCACTACCTGGCCTGGCTGGCCTGGCTGTTTTTAGGCAGAACGCTTGTAGGTTAGCCAGCAAAACGGTTGGGCAATAGCAGTTTTGAAACCCCTGTCTATGCTTGAGCCACTGTGTCTACTTATTCGCAATGTCTTCCTTCAGTTCAGTCGGAGTTGGTTGCTGGTGGTCTAGCTAACTGATCTGAAGCGGCAGGTCGAGCAAAGCCGCGATCGCCGCTAATGAAATAGTGACACCAGTTGCTTAAACGGTGCCGCGCTGCCCCTTAAACTGACTTCGCGAATATGTTTCTAGGTAGCCTAGACCACCATGACTCCCATCTTTGTAGCTTGCCAGAGGTTCGATTCCCAGCGGGGCGAGGCGTGGATTCGCTACGTTGAATGGTCTGGCTACGCTCACCTGAGTGAGGTTGTGTCTGTGGACACGATTCTTTGCCCATCGCTAATCGATGCTTTGATCGATGAAGATTGGAACTTTAATATTCACGCCAACCACCGGGTTCACTGCTTTCGCGATTATGAATACCTCAAACGTCGCATTGCCTATGATGCTGCACAGCACAATCTGTTGGCATTGATTGAAGCTCCCGATCGCCAGTTGTCTGTATTTGATGCCTGGCCCAGTGCCTTTAGCTTTTGTGGCTACGATATTTTAGACGTAGACAACTCAATTAGCCTGCTGCTGAACTGCGGGGCATTTCCATCGATTTTTGGGCCTGAGGATGTTAACCAATTTGGCCTGCTCGATCAGTTTGCTCGGGCTGTAGAGATTGCCCGTGGCCTGCGTCAGCTGTTCCCCAACGATTTTCACTGCGGCAATTGTCGAATATGGGCGATCGCTCGGTATACAAGTCCTACATAGCTACTTCGGTTTGGTGGCGTAAGCAGGAGTAGATGAACATCAAAACGACATTGCAACGCTGCTAAACCTACTGACCCCCTGACAAAATACCTTGCGGAATCCAAGAACCTGTGTTGTAGTATCTATACTACAACGTACTCGATCGCAGGACGGTTACCGTCATGGCTTCCTTTCAGCATGTTCTTCGATACTACAGTCGCTACCGTCGGGCCGCGATCTGGAGTATCACCGCCAGCAGCCTCTTTCAGGTGGCGGATTTGGCGGTGCCCTACAGCATTGGCCAGTTGCTCAACGTTCTCTCAGACCAGCCCATTGACCCCCTGAGCCAGGGGATGGTCGACCGAGTGGCTGCCACATTGGGCTATCCAGCGGGGCCAGGATTGGCGATCGCCCTCCTTCTGGCCATCATCTTTTTGGTCACTGTAGTACGCGCCCCCATTCAGCCCTGGCTAGCCGACTGGTTTCACTGGGATATTGCCCTGCGCACCCGGCGCGACCATACCCACTCGGTGATTCATAAGCTGCTGACCCTGCCCCTAGGCTTCTACGACCTACACAACCCCGGCCGCATCTCGGGTCGGGTGGCGCGGGGTCTGTCTAACCACACCTGGACCTATCCCGAAATTGCGAATCAACTGATTCCCAAGCTGGTGCGCATCACCGGCATCTTCGTTCTGATCTGGTGGATTGACTGGCGCATTGCCCTGGTCTTTTTGGTGTCATTTATCGGCATTCTCAGCTTCAGCCTGAAGGATCTAATTCGTCTGAACAAAAAGGAGCAAACCCTCGACACCTACATGGAGAATACCGAGAGCCGCACCTCGGAGATCATCACCAATATCAAAACCGTGAAAGCGTTTGCGACCGAGCGAGACGAGCTGCGGCGGCAGAGCCAGCGCTTACAGCGCGAGTTCACTGTCGTCATCCGCGTCATTCACAAGGGTTACGTCATTCTCGGCACTTGGCAGGATTTGATCGTGCAGAGCTGTGTGTTTGGTCTGCTGGTGCTGACCCTGCTGGCCACGTTGCAGGGTCACATCTCGCTGGGACACTTTATCACCACTCTGACGGTGTCGAGCATGGCCTACTCGGAGCTAGGGCCGATTAGCGAAGTGGGCGAAGTTTTTGCCCGCCGCTACGCCTCAATGCTGCACTTTCACGAGTTTATGGAAGAGCCCTTGGGCACTGACGCGGTGAATCTGACCGATGCCCCCGAGAGCCTGCCCACCTACCAGTTCACCGGCAAGGTGCATTTTGACCAGGTGAGCTTTGGCTACGACGCCGAAAGGCCCGTGCTGCAAGCTATTGATCTGCTGATCGAGCCTTACCAAACGGTGGCCTTGGTGGGGCGATCGGGTTCGGGTAAGTCGACTCTGGTGAAGCTGCTGTTTCGCTACTTCGACCCCCACAGTGGCCGCATTCTGATCGACGGCGAAGATATTCGCCAGCTGGATGTGACGGGGTATCGGAAGCGACTGGCGATCGTGCACCAGGAAGTGGATGTGTTTAACGGCACCCTGCTCGCCAATCTGAAGTACGGCAACCCCACCGCCACCATGGAACAAGTGAACGAAGCTTGCCGCATCGCTCGGGTCGACGAGTTCATTCACCGCCTGCCCATGGGATACTACACCGTGGTGGGCGAGCGGGGCGTACGGCTCTCGGGCGGGCAGCGGCAGCGACTGGGCATTGCCCGCGCTCTGCTAGTCAACCCCGACGTGCTGGTGTTCGACGAAGCCACCTCTAGCCTCGACTACGAATCAGAGCGATCGATTCAGCTAGCGATGCGATCGATTCTCGGCACGCGCACCACGATCATCATTGCCCACCGTCTGAGCACCGTGCGGGAGGCTGACAAGATCGTAGTGCTAGAGGAAGGCCGCATTGCCGAAGTGGGCAACCACGAAGAACTGCTGGCCCGCGGCGGCATTTATCACCGCCTGCACGTGCTGCAAGAAACCGGCGAAATGGTGTCGTAATGACCGGTGACTGCCGACAAGGTGGGTGCCTAAGATCAAACCTAACAAAAAGCCTCTAGATGCTCAGTCCAGGGGCTTTTTTTGGGAGAAATTAACCTTGCCTATCGAGAGCGGATCTTTTTTCTAAAGTGTTCAATATCTACCACCTTAGGAGTGGTGGGACTAGTCATGCCACTAGAAAATCCCAGAGCTGACGCGTCAGCCTCGACGGGGGCCAGCACAAACTGCCCCATAAAGCTGCATCCATGGCCGACTAGATGAATCACCTGGGGGGTGGCGGTTGTGCCGGGTTGTACCCAGCTAACCCCGTGATGGTTGATCACCAAGTGCTTATCGCGCAGGGTGCGGCCCACGCCGCGGTCATCAAAGTACTGTAAGATTTTGCGAATAGTCTGAAATGACAGGTGCTGACGCAGCCGACTAATAGCGCGAATTTCAAGAATTTGCTCCCAGGAGTAGAACACCTCCAGTCGGGAAGAACCGCCGGACCGCTGGGGTATGATGATTCCTATTTTTTCGAGATAGGCGAGTCGACTGGGGCTGCTGCGGGCTAAGACAATGGCATGGCGGCGAGGAAACCAGTCCATAGCGGGCGCTCCTACATAAACGCTAGATATGGAGTTAACAAGATCAACTCTACGCTATAGGTAGGGGAATATCTGGGGTGCAACGAACATTTCCAGAACTTGTGCGATCTTTTAAAAACAAAAAAATGGGGATCGCCTACCCTGACTTGGATGCGGCGACTCTAACGTTTTTTGAAGCTTCCTTAGCAAAGCAGAAAAGTTGCGGTAGTTCGCTTGTGCTAGCCTCAGCCACCGCTTACGGGAGGGATCAGCACCACCTCGTCACCGTCTTTTAGCGGGGTATCGTCGGCTACAAACTGAAGGTTGAGGCCCAGGCGAGTGCGATCGCGCCAAGCCTCTAACTTGGGATGCTCGGCCAGGACGCGATCGCGCACTGACCCCACTGTGGCCCCTTCTGAAAACTGCCACTGCACCTCAGGCTGGCCGTAGGCTTCCTGGTAAATGGCAAATAGCTTGACGGTGATGGTGATCGGTTCTGGCACTGGGGGCGATTCTCCTTTGCAGAGGCTGCGCCAACGCTCCTCTGCGTCAACCGTGCAATCCTATCAAGAATTACGGAGCGATCGCCCTCGATGCTCCTACCGGTTTCAGTAATGGTAACTTGGGCAATTACTGCGATCGTTCAGGCCATAGTAGAGCCATCCGAGTTTGGCTTAGGCAACCCGATGACCCGTTCTGCATTCCTCCGCGTCCATCGTGCTCAGTTGTTAGCGATCGCCCTGGGGGCTGCCCTGGTGGGTGGCTGCGCCCAAACGTCCGACGTTGAGCAGCAAGAAACTCTGTCTGCCGAAATTGGCGCGGTGGCAGGCGATGCTGCGCCGACTGCTAACCAGGCCTCTCCAGTGGCACAATCGGCGACCTCTGACATGGCCAAGACCAGCGAAATCGAGCCGGTCCCCAGCGATATTGGACAGCCTGCGCCTCAGCTGGTGAAGCAGGCCAGCCTGGTGCTGGTGCTAACCGATATTGACGCTGCCGTAGACCAGGTGCAAGCCATCCTTCAACGGGCTCAGGGAGATATGCTGAGCCTGCAAGATCACCGTTCTCCCGAAGGAACGGCTCAGCAGGTGACCTTGACCCTGCGGGTGCCCCAGGCTGAATTAGATTCAGTGCTGAACGCCCTCCGTCCCCTGGGAACTGTGCAGCAGCAGTCGCTGACAGCGGAGGATGTGTCAAGCCAGTTAGTGGATCTCGATGCCCGGCTGAAGAATCTGCGCCAGTCAGAAGCGGCCCTGCTGAAAATTATGGAGCGATCGGGAGAAATCTCCCACGTGCTAGAAGTGGCGCGGGAACTGAGCACCGTGCGCGAGTCGATTGAGCGCATGGCGGCTCAGCAGCAAAACCTCAAACGGCAAGTGGCCTTCTCACAGATCTACCTAACCCTGCAAAGCCCGGTAACTCAAGTAACCCCGCTGCGTCCCGTTGGCGAAACCCTAAGCAACACATGGGACGCTGCTACTCAGTCGGTAAAAGCATTTACCGTCAGCGGGCTAAAGCTGGGGCTCTGGCTGCTGGCCTTTAGCCCCTATTGGGTGCTAACTGCGGCGGTAGGCTACGGCGGCTATCGGCTGTGGCACCATCGCACCGCCCAACCCGACGCTGAAGCTGAGAATAGCTAAGCTAAGGGCAGAGGGCTTGACCGCTGCTAGTCTTTGGCAGTTAGGAGTTGTCTGCTAAACGATCGCTTCTGGAGCGTCGCTATGGAGCACCGCTTAGGTCGAAACGCAATTGTCATTGGCGGCAGCATAGCAGGGTTGCTGACGGCTCGGGTGCTCAGCGACCACTTTGCCCAGGTCACCCTCTTTGAGCGCGATCGCTTGAGAGACCAGCCCGAAGCCCGCCCTGGACAGCCCCAGGCCAATCATCTCCACGGGCTGTTGGGCCGTGGCTTGCAGAGCCTGGCCAGCTATTTCCCAACTCTGGTGGATGCCCTCCGCAGCGGTGGGGCGACGGTTACCGATATGGGGCGCACCATGCGCTGGTATTGCGACGGCGGCTATCGCCTACCCTTTGAATTTGGTCAAGACTGCGTCATCGCTAGCCGACCATTCCTGGAGTGGCAGGTTCGCCAGCAGGTGGTGGCTTTGCCCAACGTCACCGTGCTCGATGGCTGTCGTGTTCATCAGCTGCTGATCAGCGAGGAGGGGCAGCGAATTTCAGGGGTACAGTTTACTCGTTCAGGCACCAGTGCTCAGCCTGAAACCCAGTATGCCGATCTGACTGTGGATGCTACCGGGCGCGGATCGCGATCGCCCCAGTGGCTAACAGAACTCGGCTACAGTCCCCCGCCCAAAAGCAAGGTAGTCTGCCACACCAGCTACGCCACCCAGATCTATCGCCGAGCTGCCGACAGCCAGCCCAGCAACTGGATTTTTATTACTCCCACTGGGCCGCAGGAAAAGCGAGGCGGCATTGCACTTCCCATCGAAGACGAGCGTTGGATTGTTACCCTCTGCGGTCGCCAGGGTGCCCCCGCTCCCACCGATACAGCGGGCTTTCTCTCCTTTTCTCAAAGCTTGCCAGCTCCAGATATTGCCGCCATTGTCAGCCACAGTGAGCCGCTTTCGGCGGTTTATAACTACAACTTTGCCGCCAGCCTGCGCCGCCACTACGAGCAGCTCAAACGCTTTCCCGCGGGGTATCTGGTGCTGGGCGATGCAGTTTGCTGCTTCAACCCGCTCTATGGACAGGGCATGACCACAGCGGCCCTACAGGCAGAGGCGCTAGATGGGCTACTGCACCACCAGGGCGACCCATTGCAGGGCATTGCGCGCAAATTCTTTAGGCGTGCCGCTGAGCTGATCGATATTCCGTGGCAAACCGCAGTAGCCGAAGACTTTCGCTATCCAGAAACCCAGGGTAAAAAATCCCCAGGCACAACGTTGATTAACGCCTACGTCACCTGCGTCAACCGGGCCTCCCACCGTGACCCCTTGATCGGAGCGGCTTTTCTCAAGGTAATGAATATGATGGCACCCCCCACCAGCTTGTTTCAGCCTCAAACTTTGTGGCGAGTGCTGCGATCGCAACACCCGTAACGGCCATACCCAGGCTGAGGCTAGCTCCGCAAGGTTACTCCAAACTGTTTTTCTAAAGCGGCGCGCACCTTTTTGTGAACTGGGTCTACTGTTTCATCGGTGAGGGTTTGATCAGGGGAGCGGTAGACCAGACGAAAGGCCAAGCTGCGCTGCCCTTGGGGGACGCTTTCACCTCGGTATTCGTCGAATAGGGCGACCGACTCCAGCAGTTTGCCCCCAGCTTTGGCCATGGTTGTTGTTAGGTCGGCGACAGTGGTCTCTAGCGGGGCGTAGAAAGCCAGGTCGCGATCGCTGGCCGGAAACGTAGAATAAGCGGCAAACTTCACCGACTTTTGCAGCACTGGCACCAGGCAGGTCTCCAACGCCGACCAGTTGAGCTGAAATACATACACCTCGGCGGGTAGCTGCCGCTGCTGGCGCAGCTGGGGATGGAGCTGGCCAAAGCGACCCAGCTCTAACCGCCCCCGCACCCACAGCGATGCGGTGCGACCGGGGTGAAAGCGCGGATCGGTGCTGTCGGCGCGGTAGTCAACCGTCAGGCCCAAGCGGCTAAAGACGCCGTCGAGAATACCTTTGGCCTCGTACCAGGTGAGGGGCCGATCTTGACCACTGGTAACCCACTGGCTCGATCGCCCATCGCCGCCGACAATGCCGCCCAAGGCCTCAGCTTCATGAATGCCTGCCTCATCCTGCCAAAAGATATGGCCGATCTCAAAGCCGTTGAGGGGGCCGTTACCCTGGTTGAGGTTAAATTCGTAGGCGTCGATCAGCCCGTCCACCAAATCTTGGCGCAGGGCCGAATATTCAGGAAAAAGCGGGTTGGCAAGGGTGACCTGGCGATCGCTAACCGACTTAGTCAGCGAGTAGTGCAGCAGCTCCGTCAGCCCAGCTGCCCGAAACGTCTCCCGCAGCCTGCGGCGCAGGGCCGCCTCCACCGATAAAAAGCCGCCGATCGCCTTTTGGGGCAGGGTATCGGCAAAGTGGTTGTAGCCATAGAGGCGGGCCACTTCTTCAATCAAATCGACCTCCCGCTCCAGGTCACGGTAGCGGTAGGGAGGCACCGTGACAGCCCACACGCCTGCCTCGTCGGTCGGGGCTACTTGGCAGCCCAAGGTTTCCAGCAGCGTTTGAATGGTTTCAGGCGGCAGGTCTTGGGGCTGGTCGCCCAGGTTGATGACTTGGCCCAGCAGTTGGGTCACCCGGCTCAGTCGTAGGGTAATCACCCGCTCGGGAATGGCCGCCCCCAGGGAAGTGGTGCCGATAGTCTGAGCCACGACGGTAGCTCCAGCCAGTTCTTGCAGCAGTTGGAGGGCGCGATCGCAGGCTAACCCCAGCTCCGCCGGGTTCACACCGCGCTCGTAGCGAGCCGAAGCCTCAGTGCGCAACCCTTGGCTGCGGGCCGACTTGCGAATCGCTGCCGCGTCAAAAAAGGCGGCCTCTAACATTACCGCTTGGGTGCCGTCGTGGACCTCAGTGGCTTCACCGCCCATCACCCCCGCTAGGGCCACGGGCTGGTCGTTGGCCGTAATTAATAGAGTCTCGGGCTGAAGCTGGCGCTTTTGGCTATCCAGAGTCACCAGGGTTTCACCGGGCTGAGCGTAGCGCACGCCGAGGTTGAGGGCGTCTCCAGTGGTCAGCAGGCGATCGCGGTCAAAGGCATGCAGCGGCTGGCCCCACTCCAGCAGCACGTAGTTCGTGACATCTACCACATTGTTGATCGGACGAGTGCCTGCCGCCACCAGCCGCTGCTGCAACCACTGGGGCGAAGGACCGAGGGCAATGTTCTCTAGCACCGTGCCGATGTAGATCGGACAGGCTTTCTCGTCGGGAAGGGCAATCTCTGGAGCCGTGGCGCTTTTCGGTATTGCGGGCGCTTGGGTGACCGGCAGGTGCAGCGTGGCCCCCGTAATTGCCGCCACTTCGCGGGCAATGCCCACCATGCTGAGGGCATCAGCCCGGTTAGCGGTCGAGGTGACATCGAGAATCACGTCGTCTAGACCGAGCAGAGGGCGCACGTCCTGCCCCAACTTCAGACTGTCGGCCGCAAAAATATGAATGCCCTCAGACTCCTTCGCCAGCCCCAACTCTGCCAGGGAGCAGATCATGCCCGCCGAGGGCACGCCGCGCAGCTTGCGGGGCTTGATGGTCAGATCTACCACCGGCAGGTAGGTGTCTACAGTAGCCACCGCCACGTAGATGTCGGCTCGCACGTTGGCAGCCCCGCACACTATAGTTGAACTATCGGCCTGGCCAATGTCGACTCGGCAGACGCTGAGCTTGTCGGCATCGGGGTGCGGGGTGCGCTCTACGACTCGGCCAACCACCACGCCATCGGCCCAAGTGCGTCTATCTTCAATGTCTTCGACCTCAAACCCGGCCATGGTTAGGGCATCGGCTAGCTCTTGGGCAGAAAGCTGGACATTGACGTATTCATTGAGCCAGTTTAGAGATATGCGCATGGTGGAGCTGTCTTGACCGTTAGAAAATCTAGAATGCTGTGGTTTATTGCCCAAACATTCTACCCTGTGGGCATTGCATCTACCCAAGGACCCCAGTGCTCTACTGTATACCTGACTCACTATTGAGAATGGGAAGCAGGGGTTTATCGACTTTTTACATTTCCCCTAGATTTTGGGCAGAAGTATATATCCCCGTAGGTGAATGCTATAACCCCTCTCTGAAACAGGGAATAATTGGGGTAATGTGGCATTACCGAGAGGGGTCGGTCCCCACAACTGCCACCATCGCGGCCTTAGGGCTGCCCTGTTACTGCCCCGCTGCTGGCTAACCACCGCTTGCCGTGGCCTTCGGGCCCGTCTAGATACCCACCATTCTGGGCCGCATGAGCTACTGCATCAACCCTGATTGTTCTAAGCCTAAGAACCCCCCCACGGTTAACCAATGTCAAACGTGTGGGGCAGAGCTACTGCTACGGGGCCGCTACCGAATGATTCGTGCCCTGGGCCAGGGTGGCTTTGGGGCCACCTTTCTGGCTCGCGATGAGCTGCTGCCTGGCAAGCCCCCCTGCGTCATCAAACAGCTGCGCCCCTCCGCTGAAGCGCCCCACGTGCTTGAGATGGCACGAGATCTGTTCAAACGGGAAGCCAAGATCCTAGGGATGATCGGCAACCATCCCCAATTACCCCGCCTGCTTGACTACTTCGAGAGCGAGCAAGAGTTTTTTCTGGTACAGGAATATATCAATGGCCTCACCCTACAGCAGGAGGTCAAACGCGGTGGCCCCTTCACTGAGGCTGGAGTCAAGCAGTTCCTCAGCGAAATCTTGGCGATGGTGCAGTACGTCCACGACAACCACGTCATTCACCGCGATATTAAACCCGCCAACATCATTCGTCGCGACCAGGATAAAAAACTGGTGCTAATTGACTTTGGGGCCGTAAAAGACAAAGTCAACCCAGCCCAGGCCGCTAGCTCTGACCAGACAGCTCTCACCGCCTATGCCATTGGCACTCCCGGCTACGCGCCCCCGGAGCAGATGGCCATGCGCCCCGTCTACGCCAGCGACATCTACGCCCTGGGGGTGACCTGCATTTATTTACTATCGGCTAGAGCACCTAAAGATCTCAACTACGACCCCAACAATGGGGAACTGCTGTGGCGTGAGCATGTGCACATTAGCGACCACTTTGCTGGCGTGCTGGAAAAGATGTTAGAGATCTCAGTCAAGCATCGCTACCAAACTGTGGAGGCCATCCACCGCGACCTAGACCTCGAACCCTACATGGAAAGCCTAGCTCAGAACATGGCGTTTCCCACCTCACTGGGGTCGGCCACCAGCGGGTACAGCAATGGCCATGGGCCGCTGAGTGGGCCCTCACCCCATGCCGCTATCAGTAACTCAGGGGGTGGTTCTCCGTCGTCTCGTATGGCGGCAGCGATTCGAGCTCGGCGCGAGCGATCGCATTCGGGGGCCAAGAGCATGGCTCCCTTGGTGCCAACTCAAAACGGATCGCCCACACCGCGCAAAGCTACTCCCGCTGCTGCGGCACTGTCTGCCGAAGATGTTAAGCAAAAGTACGCCAAAGGTCGACGCGACTTTTCGCTGCAAACCTTCAAAGACCTCGATCTACAGCGCACCCTGCTGATTGAAGCTAACTTTAATCAATCAAAACTGCCCAGCGCCAACTTCCAAGGCTCTGATCTGAGCAACGCCAACTTTGGCCGCGCCAACCTATGCAAAGCAACCTTGCGCAACGCCAAGTTGATCAAGGCTTACTTCCACTATGCCAATCTGGAGGGGGCCGATCTGCGAGGAGCTAACCTTGCTCACGCCTGTCTGTCAAACGCTAACCTGCGGGGGGCCAACCTCTGCGGAGCTGACCTGACGGGAGCGCTAATTTCTGCTGACCAGCTGGCGTCAGCTCGCACCAACTGGTCCACGGTCATGCCCAACGGTCGCCGTGGCGTTCTTTAGGGTAGTGCTGCCGCTTTAGCCTGGGGTGAACCCGCGCTGGGATTAACAGGGTCTTCGGCCTCGGGAACGAGCTGACGGGAGTTGCGCAGCGCCACTAAGGCCTCTTTGATAATGACAGCGGCGGGAACAGCCACAATCACCCCCAGCAGCCCCCCAACCCTAGCCCCGGACAAAATGGCAATAAAGACCCAGAAGGGGTTCAACCCGGTGACGCTGCCCAACACCCGGGGGGCAATGCCGTTTTCGACTAGCTGCTGCACCACAACGGCAGAAATTAGCATGGGAATGGCAATTTTGATGTCCCGCAGGGCCACCAGTAGGGTAACGATGATCACGCCGACGGTACCGCCGAAGGGCACTAGCGCCAGCAGCCCCACGGTGAGGCCAAACAGGGAGCCGAAGGGCACGTTCAACAGGCCAAAGATAATCGTCAGAGCGGTGCCAAAGCAGCTGGCGACAATGAACTGTCCTAAAAAGTAGTTGCGAAAGCTCTGCCGCAGGGTTTCTGAGAAGGGCTGCTGGAGGCGGGTCGGCAGCAGCCCCACCACGCCTTCCCACACCTCTTCGCCATGCTGAAGCAGGTAGAAGGTGAGCACCACGGTCAGTACGACGTCGAGCAGCTTGTTGGCGGTAAAGACCGCCACGTTGATGGTGAGATTGAGGGCTTCCCCAGCGATGGACTGAATCTCGCGCTTGAGGCGATCGCTGGTTTGAGCAATCAGCCCGTCGAGATTGATCGGCCAGCCCCATTCGGCCATCTTGCCGTCGAGCACTATGAGTTGGGTCTTGCCTGAGTCAAACCAGTCGGGCAAGCGCACCACCAGCTGCTGGCCCTGGTCGATGACAAAGGGCAGTACCACAATAGCCAGGCCCGAAAACCCGACTAGAGCCAGGACCAGCACTAGGGTTGAGGCTAAGCCCCGCTTAAGGCCAAGGGTCTCGAGGCGACCCATAGGGTAGCTCAACAGAAACGCCAGCAGCCCAGCGATCAGCACGGTAACTAAAATTGAGCGGAAGTAGCCGAAAATAACTGCCACCGCCCAGACGTTGAGTACGAGCAGCGGGGTAGCCAGCAGAACTAGGGCTGACTGCGCCATGGGGGTAAGCCCTTCCCACCAGCGGGCTAGCCAGCTTTTGGCGATCGGTTCATTACCATGTGCTGCACCGTACTCCATACGTCTGCTCATGTGGGCCAGGGTTTATCGGGGCGCGGCCGTTGTGGCCATCTACAGCCTAAGGCAAAGCAGCGGGTTTCAAGCTTGGGCGATCGCGCTTTTTTGCCAACCAGGTAAAGGCCAAGTGAAGGTTTTCCTCTAGCACTGGGTACCTCAAAGGGTAATATGTAAACAATTTAAAACAAATCCCTCCATAGTCCAGTTTGATTGGTTCGGCTCATTACCCAAATTAATTACTCTATGCTGGCTTCCCATCTCGCTCCTACCTCAGGGATCATTCTCAAGCAGCCCCACCCCCAAAAGGTGCTGGTGCTAGGCGATAGTCTGGTGTACGGCTTTGGCGACCCAGAGGGTGGCGGCTGGGTTGAACGCCTGCGTCGCCTGACCATGGCTCCCGGCCGCGAGGGGGCGGTTTTTTACAACCTTGGGGTGCGGGGAGATGGGGTCAGTCAGGTGAGACAGCGCCTTGACCATGAGTTTCGCAACCGAGGTGAGCTGCGCAACCGGGTACCCGATCTGCTGGTGCTGTCGGTGGGTCTCAACGACTCAGCGCGGGTGGGCAATACCCTGGGCCGCAACCGCACCGACTTTGACGAGTTTCAGGAGCATATGGAAGCCCTGCTAAACCAGGCGCGACGGCTGTGCCCAGTGCTGTTTGTCGGCATGACACCGGTCAACGAACAGGCTATGCCCTTCTCAGAGGTGCTGTATTACACCCACAGCGATCAGTGGCGCTACCGCGAAGCCACCCGTCTGGCCTGCACCAGCCACAACATTCCCTATCTCGATGTGCTCAACCTCTGGATGGGCCGAGGCGAAGCCTGGTGGCAACCGCTAATTTCTGTGGATGGCCTGCACCCCAATGTAGGCGGCTACCGGGCGCTGCTGCAGGACATTCTTACCTGGAATGCCTTTCAAACCGCTGTCGATGTGCCGGTTGGTCAAGCTTAGCTACGCTGCCGTCTCTGGTCATAATTCCTATGGTTGCCGCTCACGAACCGGCCTCTAGCCCAGTTGCTGATCCCGATATACCTCAGTCGGTGGCCGATCGCATGGCAGCGGGCAAGGTTTTGCGGCAGCGGGTAAAGCGCTCTGACCTGGGTGAATATCGGCCTCCTGCCAATCGCCCTGACCCGGTAGACCTGCTCCAGGCCGAGGCGACTACGCGCCTGCAATCCCTGGTGCCGCTGCGCTATGGGCGGATGTTGGCGTCGCCCTTTGCTTTTTTGCGGGGCTCGGCGGCGGTAATGATGGCCGATATTGCCCCGGCGCCGACCACCGGCATTGAGGTGCAGGCCTGTGGCGACATGCATGTGTCTAACTTTGGCGTGTTTGCCTCGGCTGAGCGCAACCTAGTCTTTGCCATCAACGATTTTGACGAAACCTACCCCGGCCCCTGGGAGTGGGATCTGAAGCGCTTAGTGGCCAGCATTGTGGTGGCGGGGCGGTATTTGGGGGGCGATCGCCCCCTTTGCCAAAACTCAGTGCGAGCGGCGATCGAATCCTACCGTCAGCACTTGGCCATCTACGCTGACCTGCCTTACCTTGAGCTGTGGTACGACAACATTACCGATGCCGAGCTGCTCGAAAAACTGCCCGACAGCGCTGAGAAGTATGCCCAGCGAGTTTTGGATAAGGCGCGCGATCGCAACCACCTGCAAGTGCTCGACGAAATGACCAACCTGGTGGACGATCGCCACCACATCATTGAGTCGCCGCCGCTGGTGGTGCGGGCCGAGACGTTAAGCGATGGCCCCACGGTAGTATCTGCCGTAGAGACGCTGCTGCAAGACTATTTGCAGTCTCTGAGCGGCGATCGCCGCTTTTTGCTGTCACGCTACCGACTGCTGGATGTGGCCCGTAAAGTTGTGGGAGTAGGTAGTGTGGGCACCCGTTGCTGGGTGCTTTATTTGGAGGGAAAAGACGCCAGCGATCCACTGTTCTTGCAGGTCAAAGAAGCCCAGCCCTCAGCGCTGGCCTCCTACTCCTCGGCGCGATGTGACCATCGATTGCCCGACGACCACCAGGGGCGGCGGGTGGTGATTGGGCAGAAGTTGATTCAGGGGTCTCCCGATATTTTTCTGGGCTGGGGCAGCCACAACGACACCCATTACTACATTCGCCAACTGCGCGACATGAAAGGTGGCTTTAAGCTCGAACCCGACAAGTTTCAGGTGTCAAGATTGCCCGACTACTGCACCCTCTGCGGCTGGGCTTTGGCGCTGGCCCACGCTAAGTCGGGCGATGCCGCCATGCTAGCGGGCTACATCGGCAAAGGCGACGCGTTAGCCGATGCCCTGGTTCTCTTCGCTGAAGCCTACGCCGACCAAACTGAGCACGACTACGATCGCCTGGTAACCGCCGCCAAACAGGGGCGCATTCCCGTTGCTTACGACGATTAGGGGTCCGTACTTCACTAAACCAAGGATGACAGGCATCACCTTATACCTGACACCTTTTCCCTTAAACCCGAATCCACCCAGCCCGTCACAATCAGGTTGGCAAACGCTTAGTCGAGACAGCCTTCGTCCAAATCTGACCCTGTAGTTGGCGGTAGGCCAGACCGTTGAATTGGGCGGCCCAAAATCATGTTCTGGGGTCGGCTGACCGGTGGCGGCTGGGGCGGGGCTGCTTCGCACAGAGCCTCGACCTCGATTTCCACCAGCATGTCGGGGTTCATCAGGGTGGGAATCTCGACGGTGGTGTTGACCGGCGGATGGTCGGCAAACAGCTCATAGTGGGCCTGGGCAACCTCTTTCCAGCGGCTCATGTCGGTGATGTAGATGCGGGTGCGCACCACATCGCTGAGGTCGGCATCCAGTTCTACTAAAGCTTGCTGAATAATCTCAAAGCAGCGCTTGGTTTGGGCATAGGCGTCGCCGGGGGCAAAGGTGCTTCCCTGACCATCGCTGGGGGCGGTGCCTGAGACAAAAATCTGCTGGCCCACCCGCAGCGCCCGGCAGTAGCCGACCTGCTCTTCCCACGGGGTGCCCGAAAACGCTCGCTGCCGCGCCATTGCCCTGCCTAAGGTAAAATCAGCCCCAGCATAGCGTTATTCCTGGGTGGTGTTGGGCATTTCAAACCAATGGCGAACTGGAGCATTTTTGGGATTCCTACCCCTAAACATCAAGAGTGCTAAAGGGAGTTCAGAATGAGGCATTGGTCCTGCGGCCACGCGCTGGAAATGGCTGGGCCTAGGGCAAGGTGACGTCAAGACTAGCTGACAGCTAACCGCAAATCTATGGTCGTTTTCTCAAAGATAGGGATAGCGGTGCTGGCCATTTTGGTCGGTAGTGGTGGGGTAGTGGCTCTGTTCTACGGGGCGAACGCGCTGGTGGAGCGCTTTGCTCCAGGACGGCTCAAAGGTCGCATTTTGCCCTGGGTTTACCTGGCTCCGGCGCTGCTGCTGCTGGTGGCCTACCTGGTCATTCCGACGGTGTTGACGGTTTACGTTAGCCTGCTCGACGCGCGATCGCAGTCCTTCGTCGGTTTCAGCAACTACATCTCCCTCTTTGC
This sequence comes from Nodosilinea sp. FACHB-131, assembly GCF_014695395.1. Lineage (GTDB taxonomy): Bacteria > Cyanobacteriota > Cyanobacteriia > Phormidesmidales > Phormidesmidaceae > Nodosilinea. The sequence continues at coordinate 51,540 of NZ_JACJOF010000013.1, read as the reverse complement.
CGACCCGAGTATGGGCGAGGCCTTTCGCAACAACATTTTCTGGTTGGTGGGGGTAACGGGGGTCAGTGTCAGCCTAGGGCTGCTGATCGCGGTGCTGGCCGACCGAGTGGGCTACGAGCCCTTGCCCAAAACGCTGATCTTTTTGCCCATGGCAATCTCCTTCGTCGGGGCCAGCGTGATTTGGAAGTTTATCTACGCCTTTCGCCCGGCGGGGACTGCCCAGATTGGCTTGCTCAACGGGGTGATCACCAGCCTGGGCTTTGAGCCGGTGGGCTGGCTGGTGGAGCGATCGCTCAATAACTTCGCCCTAATCGCCATTATGATTTGGCTGCAAACCGGCTTTTGTATGGTGCTGCTCTCGGCGGCGGTAAAGGGCATTCCCCAGGAGATGATCGAAGCCGCCCGCATCGATGGGGCCAATGAGGTACAGATTTTTTGGCGCATTGTCGTGCCCATGATTCGCTCCACCATTCTGGTAGTCTCAACCACCACCGTGCTGCTGGTGCTCAAGGTGTTCGACATTGTATACGTGATGACGGCGGGCAACCAGGGCACCGAGGTGATCGCCAGCCGCATGTTTAAGGAGATGTTTAGCTTTCGCCACTATGGCCGGGGCAGTGCGATCGCCGTCATGCTGCTGCTCGCCGTCATCCCCATCATGGTCGTCAACATCCGTGAATTTCGCCAGCCCACCACCCGCTAACCCCCTACCTCCCCCACCTCCCCCCCACCTTCCCTACCTCCCCCATGCCCCGCCTCGCCCGCACCCCCATCCACCTCGCCCTAATCACCCTCTCCCTGCTGTGGACTCTCCCCAGCCTGGGCCTGCTGATCAGCTCCATCCGCCCCCCGGCCGATGTACTCTCTAGCGGCTGGTGGACAGTATTTCAGCATCCCTTCGAGTTCACCCAGTACAGCCTAGAGAACTACCGCGCGGTGCTAGGCGCGGCGGGCATGGGGCAGGCGTTACTGAACAGCTTTACCATCGCGATTCCGGCGACGGTGATGCCGATCGCGATCGCCGCCTTTGCCGCCTACGCCCTGGCCTGGATGGAGTTTCCGGGTCGGCAGTGGCTATTTTTGGCGATCGTGACGCTGCTAGTGGTGCCCTTGCAAATGACATTCATTCCGCTGCTGCGGGCCTACCGCGATCTGGGTCTGACGGGCACCTTTGCCGGGGTGTGGCTGGCCCACACGGGCTACAGTCTGCCCCTGGGCATCTACCTGTTGACCAACTACATCCGGGCGCTGCCGCAGGATTTAATCGAGGCGGCGGCAGTGGATGGAGCCACCCACCTCAAAATTTTTACGCGGGTGATTGTGCCACTGTCGATGCCGGCGATCGCCTCCTTTGCGGTCTTCCAATTTCTCTGGGTGTGGAATGATTTGCTAGTGGCGCTAGTGTTTTTGGGCGGCACCCCCACCGTCGCTCCCCTAACGATTACCCTCACCAACCTAGTCGGCTCGCGGGGCCAAGACTGGCACCTGCTCACCGCCGGGGCATTCGTCACCATGACGGTGCCGCTGCTGGTGTTTTTTGCCCTCCAGCGGTACTTTGTGCGCGGGCTGCTGGCGGGATCGGTGAAGGGGTAGGTGGGTAGGTGGGTAGGTGGGTGGATGGGTGGATGGGTAGATGGGTTAGATGAGCCTAAAAACGCCACCCTCTCACCCCGCAACCTACCCATCCACTCTCCCACTCATCCACCCTCCCACTCATCCACCCTCCCACTCATCCACCCTCCCACTCTCCCACTCATCCACCCTCCCACTCTCCCACCTATCCACTCCCTCCCCCCATGCCCTCGGTCACCTTCAAATCTGTCACCAAGCGCTACAGCGAGTTCGTAGCCCTGCGCGATTTGGATATTGAGATTGGCGATCGCGAGTTTCTGGTCTTTGTTGGGCCTTCGGGCTGTGGCAAAACTACTACTCTGCGGCTGTTGGCGGGGTTAGACAGCGTGACTGCGGGGGATATTTACATTGGCGATCGCCGGGTGAATGAGTTGGCCAGCCGCGATCGCGACATTGCGATGGTGTTTCAGTCCTATGCGCTGTACCCCCATATGACGGTGTACGACAATATGGCCTTTAGCTTAGAGCTTCAAGGTTTGGGCAGGGGCGACATTCAGCAGCGGGTGCAGCGGGCGGCCCAGCAAATGGGGCTGGAGGATTTGCTTCACCGCAAGCCCAAGGACCTCTCGGGGGGGCAGCGGCAGCGGGTGGCAGTGTGTCGAGCGATCGTTCGCAACCCGGCGGTGTTTTTGATGGATGAACCCCTCTCCAACCTCGATGCCCAACTGCGCGTGCAGGCCCGTACTGAAATCAGCCGCCTGCACCGTGAGCTGAAAAGCACGTTCATCTATGTCACCCACGACCAGGTCGAAGCCATGACCATGGGCACCCGCATCGCCATTTTGAACCAGGGTGTCTTGCAGCAGATCGACACCCCCCAGGCGATCTACAGCAGCCCTAAAAACAAGTTTGTGGCCGGGTTTATTGGCAGCCCCGCGATGAATTTCTTTGATGGAGCGCTGGTCGAAATGACCGATCAGCTTTGGTTCAAGTCTGATGCTCTCAGCTTGCCTCTACCGCCGACAACCTCGGCCCAGTGCCAGCGCTACGTCGGTCAGCGGGTGATCTGCGGCCTTCGCCCCGAAGATATTCACGATCGCTGCTATCTGCCCCCTGGCATGGTCACCGCACCCCTCAAAGGCACCATTACCCACACCGAAAGCATGGGCCATGAGGTGATTGTCTACCTCACTTTAGGCGATGAGCAGAGCTGTGTGGCTAGGGTCGATCGCCGATCTACCCTGACCCTAGGCGACAGGGTTGAACTGGCCGTCAACACCGCTGTCCTACATCTGTTTGATCCCCACACTGAAGAGGCAATAAGTTAACTCTTTGGGTGGGTCATCTTCAGGGGCGGCTTTTGCTACCTTAACGAAGAACAATGCTGAACAGGGAATACTTCGACTCTGGCACCCGTTCTGCTCACTTTACCACCAGAGGATTTTCTCTATGGCCAAGGTGCCTAGAGGTAAACGGCAGTCTCCCCGCTTTTGGAACGAGATTACTCCAGAGTCATCGGAGTTGCAGCTCTCCCCAACGGCATGGCGGCACGAAGAGACTGTGAACAAGCAGATTCAAATTTATGCTCAGCTGCATCTGCTGCAGCAAATAGTAGATTCGCTGCCTGCTTGCGTTTCCTACGTAGACAAAAACCTCTGCTATCAGTACGTCAATGGCACATATCAAGACTGGTTTGGCATCAAGCCAGAGGATCTCTATGGTCGCTCCCTAGAGACAGTCATTGGCACTGCCGCCTACGAAAAGGCCAAGCCCAATATCGATCGAGTTTTAGCGGGAGAAAAGGTAGTTTATGAGGCCGCTCTAAACTATGACCTAGCGGGGACGCGCTACGTGCAAGCCACTCTGGTGCCTGACTTCGACACTGAGGGTGCGGTGAAAGGCTATTTTGCGCTGATTCAAGACCTGAGCGATCGCAAGGCGGCAGAACTTGCTCTCCAGCAGAAGGCAGAGCAAGACCACACTCTCTGGCAGATTACCCAACGCATTCGACAAACCCTGGACCTGCAAGATATTCTGGCCACCGCCACCGAGGAGGTGCAGCGTCATCTGCACGTCGATCGCACCCTGATTTTTCAGTTCACCTCAAGCCACGGCGGAGAGGTCATTCAGGTTACCCATGAGACTGACTGCCCTATAGCCGCCACCGCTCACCAGTGTCAGGGGCAAGGGCTGCGGTCAACCTGCTATCAACATTATGGTCAGAGCACCGTGGGTGCTGTCGCCGACCTAGAGCAGCAGGATGCTGACCTTTGCCTCGGCCCCTTGATGCAGGCGATCGCGGCCAAGTCGGCCATCATTGCCCCGGTGCTACAGGCGCAGGACGAAGGAGAAAACTGTCTTTGGGGGTTTTTGATCGCTCAGACCTGTAGTGACTACCGCCAGTGGAGCACGGGAGAGGTCGATCTGCTGGAGCAGGTGGCCGATCAATTAGCGATCGCCGTGCAGCAGGCCGATCTACTGGCAAAACTCCAGTGCCAAGCTAAACGGCTGGCCGAGACCAACCAGGCCCTAGAGCAGGCCAACCAACGCTTGAATGAACTGAGCCGCCAGGATGCCCTGACTAAAATTGCTAACCGTCGCCATTTTGACGTCGTTCTTCAGCAGGAGTGGAAACGCCTGAGCCGCAGCCAGTTGCCCCTCTCGCTGATCATGTTTGATGTTGACCATTTCAAGCAATTTAATGACCGCCACGGGCACCTGGCTGGAGACACTTGCCTGACCACCGTCGCCCAAACCAGCCAGCGCGTGGTCAATCGCCCTACCGATTTAGTCGCCCGCTATGGGGGTGAAGAGTTTGTCGTCGTCTTGCCCAATACCGATCTTTCGGGGGCACTCACCATTGCCGAAACTCTTCGCCGCAGCATCTGCAACCTCAACATCGTAAATTTTGAAACGGCCACCGAGACGATCTATGTCACCGTCAGTGTTGGGGTGGCCTGCCAGATTCCCACCGTCGACAAGTCGCCCCAACATCTGATCGACATCGCTGACCGGGCACTCTACCGAGCCAAGCAAACCGGACGCAACCGCGTAGTCTATGGGGAATAAGGATTCTTTTCGCAGGGCTGGCACAGTAGCGCAACCTGGCCTAAGGTTAGGGCCATACAAGCCAACTGAGTCAGGCCACCACCATGAAAAAACTTCCCCAGTTCGTCGGGCTTACGCTCATCTTCAGCGTTGTCATGGTTGGCTGTAGATCACAGTCCAACGCTCCCCAAACTACAGAAGTTCAGTCCGGCGATACGATCACCATTCTGGGCACCCTGACCGGCGTGGGCGAAGACAAGATGCGGGCCGCTATGGCTCCCTTTACCGCCGCAACTGGGATTGAAATTATCTACGAAGGCAGCGACGCCTTTACCACCCTGGTGCCGGTGCGAGTTGACTCGGGCAACCCGCCAGATATGGCCCTATTCCCGCAACCGGGACTGATGATGGACTTTGCTGAAGCCGGTCAGATGGTACCCCTCACCGACTTTATCGATCGCGCCACCCTGGGCGATGCCTACGACGAGTACCTGCTAAATCTGGTCAGTCTAGAAGACGATGTTTACGGCCTCTGGATGCGGGCCGATGTCAAAAGCCTGGTGTGGTACAACCCGCAGGCTTTCGAGGCCAAGGGCTACACCGTGCCGGAAACCTGGGCCGAGATGGAAGCGCTGAGCGATCGCATCGTCGCCGACGGCAGCAAACCTTGGTGCATGGGCATGGAAAGCGGCCAGGCCACCGGCTGGGTCGGCACCGACTGGGTTGAAGACATTCTGCTGCGCCAGGCGGGGCCAGCGGTCTATGACCAGTGGGTGAGCCACGAGATTCCCTTTGCTGACCCGCAGGTAAAGGCGGCGTTTGAGGGCTTTGGGGCGATCGCCCTCAACCCCGACGCGGTGTTGGGCGGCACCACCGGCATTCTCAGCACCCCCTTTGGGGAAGCCCCGCTGCCTCTATTTGCCAACCCACCGGGCTGCTACCTGCACCACCAGGCCAGCTTTATTGTCGAATTTTTGCCAGAAACCATCGAACCCGGCGTCAACCTCAGCGTGTTCCCGCTACCGCCGATGGACCCAACCCAGGGCAACGCAGTGATTTTGGGCGGCATCGTCTTCGGCGTGTTTAACGACACGCCAGCGGTGCGCGCCCTGATGGCCTATCTGGCCACCCCCGAACCTCATGCGATTTGGGCCGGGCTGGGCAGCTACATTTCCCCGCACCGCCAGGTGAGCCTCGACGCCTACCCCGACGACCTCACCCGCAGGCAAGCCGAGATTTTGCGCAATGCCGATGTGCTGCGCTTCGACGGTGCTGATCTGATGCCGGGGGCGATCGGCACGGGTGCCTTTTGGTCGGGAATTGTCGACTATGTTGATGGCCAAGACTTAGACACCGTGCTCAGCGACATCGACGCCACCTGGCCCCCAGAATCTGAGTAGGGGTGCATGGCGATCGCCCCCGCAAGGAGTTTGGTTTTCCCTCGGGGGTTGCTGACAAACAATATGATTTAAGAGAGCAAACCACCATGCCAGTTGGCGTCGGCAAACTGCTCAAAAACACCCTGGTCATGGATGTGTCAGCCCGCACTAAGGGTGCCGTAGCTCGAAGTTAGATAGGGAAGCTAAATTCATGGGCCAAGACTTAGACTTCCGCCGCCACAGTTAAATAGGCAGAAAACAAAGCCCTTTCTTCCGATGAAAGGCGTTTGGGACGCATGGTTTTGATATCTACAAATAAGCCTTTTTGCATGCCCTCAGCGGCCAACACCTGGTCACCGTTGTAAAAACGAAACTGCATGACCGCTGAGGCATTGCGCAGTTCAGACAGCCACATCTGGGCCTGAACGCGATCGCCCAAATACAGCGGCAACTTATAAATAATGTTGGTTTGAGTTAAAACGGGCGCGATTCCCTGTTTGAGCACTTCATGGATTGGCATGCCAATGGCTTCTAGCAACTTGAGGCGGCCAATTTCCATCCAGTGGATGTAAACCGAGTTATTCACATGGCCAGCGAAGTCAATTTGATAGGTATAAACCTCAAGATCAAACAGAAGTTTGTGCATAGTCTGTGCTCAGCCAAAGAATAATTGATCTAAGTCACCGCTCAGTGACACGGTATCATGGTCACCGGATGGTGACAAGTCAGCAAGAGGACTTTATGGCGCGCGATAAAGAAGAAACTAAGGCCCGCATTTTGGCAGCTGTCGGCAAACTCTTGGCCGAATCGGGCTTTAAGAGCTTGGGGGTAAATGCAATCGCCCGCGAGGCCGGAGTCGATAAAGTCTTGATTTATCGCTATTTTGAAGGGCTACCGCGCTTGCTCCAGTGTTTTGCCCAGGAGGGGGACTACTGGCCTACGGTGGACGAATTGGTTGGCGATGATTCTATGGTAGATGCTAAAACCCTGGCCGACTGGATGGCCTATCTACTGTCAAGATTCTCAGATAATTTGCAAGAGCGCCCCATGACGCAAGAAATTCTGCGGTGGGAACTGCTAGAAGGCAATGAATTAACTCGCGAACTTGCCGATGTGCGCGACAAATTTGCCCTAGACAGCTTGAAGTTTCTGGAGACTAAAGGCCCGTTTCCTCCAGACAAAGATATTCCGGCAATTAGCGCGGTTTTGGTGGCAGGGGTAGTCTATTTAATGCTGCGCACAAAGTCTAGCAGCACATTTATGGGCATCGACTTTAGCTCGCCTGATGGCTGGCAGCGCATCGAAGCCGCCCTCAACTCTATTGTTCAGCTAACGGCTGAAAGCAAACCCTAAAGTCCATTGGCGAGTGTTGACTAGGCCTTCGTCAAGCTTTGATTTGTAGGTTGAGATGAGCGCTAGCAGAAGCAAACCAGGCCAACTGACGGTTAAACAAAGGGCAGCACTACGCCCTCGTAAATTTGCTCAATCGGGCAAGTAACCCCAATGCTATCGAAGGAAATACAGTCTCCAGCTTGATAGGGGTAATACAACCACAGCCGCCCTTCACCTCGGCGATAGATCTCCACTGTCATTGCTGCAGAGTTAATCAACCCATACTCTTGTAGGCTGGGCAGCGTGCGATATTCCTCAAACTTTTTACCCCGATCCAACGCCTCTGTGCCAGGAGACAATACCTCTACAACTAAGCTTGGATATTGAATCGCATCTACAGCTTGAACATCGCGGCGATCGCAGCTCACCACCAGGTCAGGGTAACGGTAGATATTGGCCGTGATTTTGACCTTGGCGTCAGCAACATTGCCTCGACAGCCCCGTTGTTTTAGGTGCGGTCTAAGCAGGGTATAAAGGTTGAGAGCGATGTCGTTATGGGGCAGGGTCCCGCCCGTCATCGCTACAACTTCGCCGTTGGCATATTCATAGCGCAGCTCCTGAGAGGGCTCCCAGGTCAGGTAAGCCTCTGCGGTCATTGCAAAGGAATGACTTGATACAACCATGACGTTGCCCTAAAACCGGCAAATTTAATTTGCTAAGCCAGCACCTTAGCGGGCGAGAGCGTCAGCACATCAACCCCATCTTTAGTGACGACAACGGTGTGTTCAAACTGGGCTGAGAGGGAGCGATCGACGGTGATAGCTGTCCAGCCGTCAACCAGCACTTCGGCCTCGTAGCTGCCAATATTGATCATCGGCTCGATGGTGAAGACCATGCCGGGGCGCAGTTTTTTGCCCTTGCCCTTTTCGCCGTAGTGGGGAATTTGCGGTGCGGCGTGGAAAATGCGGTGCACGCCGTGACCCACAAAGTCGCGCACCACCGAGAAGCCTTCGCCCTCAGCGTATTCTTGGATGGCAGCGCCAATATCGCCCACCCGAGCACCGGGCTTGACCGCGCGAATGCCTCGCCACATGGCTTCTTCGGTGACTTCAACTAGACGGCGCGCAACGGGGGAAGGTTCGCCCACAAAGAAAGTGCGAGAAGTGTCGCCGTGGTAGCCGTCCAGAATGGGGGTGACGTCGATGTTGATAATGTCGCCATCACGTAGCACGTCTTCGCCGTTGGGAATGCCGTGGCAAATGACTTCGTTGATGCTGGTACAGATGGAGCGGGGAAAGGGCATCACCGTACCGGCATAGCCCAGGGGAGCGCTTTTAGCGCCGTGCTTTTGGGTCCAGGCTTCGGCCAGGTCGTTCAGTTCTTGAGTGCTGACGCCGGGCTTAACGTAAGGCGTTAGGTAGTCGAGCAGCTGGGCGGCGAGCTGGCAGGCTTTGCGCATTTTCTCTAGCTCGCGGCTAGACAGGAGAGTAATGACTTCGGAGGGTTGCTTTTGTTCTTCCACGGTATCTTTGGCTCTGGGTGAATGGCTGGGGGGTGAGTGCCTTGGCTATAGAGTAGGCATTTTCTCGGCGATAGGAACATTGAGGGTCTAAACCGACCGCTCCTTCCCAGCAGTATTCCCTGGGTGATGATGCCAAAAATGCCATTCCGCTAGTATAGCAACCGACGTTCTACTGCTCATGGTTTGCTAAGGTCTTACACATCTTAATGCAGGCCATTTCTTGACCAGAGGCCAGCTGGTGAACCCCTGACTCAATGACTTCAAAGCCCTGCTTTTGGTAAAACGCTGCGGCATTGAGAGAGGCATTAAGCCGCAGGTCGGTGAGTCCCAGGGCGATCGCCTCTCCTTCAAGGGTGGCTAAAATGCTGGCTCCAATGCCGCGCCGGCCATATCTGGGGTGGATAAACAAGCTCTGCAGTTCGCCCCCTGTGTGGATAAAGCCGTAGCCGACAACATGCCCGTTGTGTCTGGCGACAATGACCCGACGGTCGGGGTGCTCAATCCACCTTTGGCGAACGCGCTCGATGCGATCACCTGTAATCGGCAGCCGCGACCAGTTGTCCAAAATCTCTTGGGAGTAGTAGGGGGCAGCCGTCTGGTGCACCGCCGCCGCGTGAATTTCGAGCAGGGCTTGGGCATCTTCGGGTTTTGCTGGCTCGATGGTAATGGGGCTATCCATCGGTACACTCCCAGGGTATGGCGGTAAACCGTTGCGCAATAAACTCCTAGTTGCCCCAGAGGCGGCGGCGGGCGGGGCCTTGCAGGCGATCGTGGGCGTCGCGCAGCAGGGTGGGAATATCTAGCTTTTCGGGGCAGCGGGGCAGGCAGTCGCCGCAGTCGGTGCAGCGGTTGGCCTTACGACCGGGGAACCAGTGGCCCGCGTTCTCAAACATGCGGTAGCGGTATTCGCCAAAGGCCTGCATGTCGTAGGCCACCGCCAGATTCCTGAGCCGCAGCACTTCGGGAATATTGATGGCTTCGGGACAGGGCAGGCAGTCGTAGCACTGGGCGCAGCGATCGCTCCCCAGAGCAGCAGATTCCTGCGCCGAAATCCGTTCCAGGGCGGCGAGTTCTGCGACGGTCAGGGGCTGGGTGCGATCCGTCAGTTTCGCTAGGGGCGCTAATTCTGCGGGCACAGCGGGGCCGGTGCTGAGGGTGGTGATGCGCGGGTCGGCCAGCAGCCAGCGATAGGTCAACTCCAGCGGGGTAAACGGCGCGCAAAGTTCCTCTAGCTGGGCGGGCGGAGTGTAGAGCATGCCGCCCTTGTCGCCGGGGGAGATGATGAAGATGCCCATATCTCGCTCGGTAGCCAGGTCGAGGATAGAGGCGTGGCGCTGGAAGAAATAGTAGTAGTGCAAGTTGACGAAATCGAACTGGTTGGTGGCGATCGCCCCCTCGATCACCTCCCGACTGCCGTGGGTCGAAAACCCTACGTGGCCAAGGCGGCCCTCAGCTTGAAACTGTCGCACCGCCGCCATGCAGCCCTGGGGATCGCTCACCCAAGCCAGGTGCTCGGGGGTGTTGAGGCCGTGGATGGCGAGACAGTGGATGTAGGTCAGCCCCAGCCGTTCCAGGGATTCCTCAATGCGCTGAGCCATGGTAGCGGCATTGGGCTGGGGCGTAATTTTGGTGGTGATGACCAAGTTGTCTGGCACCGCTGCCGTGTTGAGAAAAGCCCCCAACCAGCGCTCGCTGGTGCCATAACCTTGGGCGGTCTCGATGTGGTTGATGCCCAGCGCCAACCCAGCGGTCAGGGTGTCGCGAAACACGGCCTCAGACGCCAGAGCGCGCATGGTACCTAGCGACAGCACCGAGAGCGATAGATTAGTGCGACCAAACCGCCGATAGTCCATACATAGAAAGGTTTAAGGGTGCGAGGTATAGGGTTTAAGGAATGGCCGTAAACCCTGAACCTTGTACCTTAGACCCTATACCCAATGCTCTACGAGTCAGAACTTTCCAGCGTGTCGTTGCTGGTGGAGGACTTGCCCCGGTGGGTGAAGTCGGAGGGGTTGATGTTGGCCAAAAAGGCCTGGAATGCTTTCTTCTCGGCCTCATCAGCATCGGTATCGACGGGGATAGAGGCTTCGGCGACGACTTCTTCCATCACCCAGATGGGAGCGTCGAGGCGCAGGGCGATCGCGATCGCATCGCTGGGGCGAGAGTCTAGCTCACGGCGAATTTCGCCCTTGGAGAGGGTGAGCAGGGCAAAGTAGGTGTTGTCTTGCAGGGAGTGGATAACCACGCGCTCTAGGGTCATATCCCACTCGTCGAGCAGGTTGACGAACAGATCGTGGGTGAGGGGGCGGGGGGCAGGCTGGTTTTCGAGCACCGCGATGATGGAATTGGCCTGCTCGCGGCTGATGTAGATGGGAACCTGACGGCGATCGGTGGTGTCTCGCAGCAAGATTACCGGAGTTCGCGACATCGCATCTAGGGCAATCCCGGCGACTCTCATTTCAATCATTGGTTTGGCCTCTTGGATCCGTTGATTGGCGTGCTCTAGGTTTGTTCGTCAGCCTGGAACCGATACTATTACCAGTGTACTGGGCGGTTCGCGCACCGGGCGATTCGTATAGATGGCAGGCCAGAGATTGCAAAATGTGGCGATTCTAAAGCGATTGTGGGCGAGGGGTGCTCCCCTAGTCTACCTAAGCTTTTCTATCAGCAGACGGAATACGGGATAACCTAAAGAAAAAAATTATTGCTTTAAGTATGCCCTGATCGGGCCCTAGGTGGGTCGCAGTTTCCCTGAGATTTTTCTTAAGGTTACAGCCATGTTTACCGGACTAATTCAAGCAACGGGTACGCTTTTTCACAAGGGCGATACCCAAGTCTACCTACGCTGGGAGACCAACCCACTGCCCGGCTCCCTCACCGACGTAGAACTGGGGGATAGCATTGCCGTGGACGGCATTTGTCTGACGGTAGAAACTATCTTGCCCGATGGCTTTGTAGCGGCGGTTTCGCCAGAAACCCTCGATCGCACCTCTCTGGGCAGCCTCCCCGATGGCAGCCGCGTCAACCTGGAGTCGTCGCTGCGGGTGGGCAGCAAAATTGGTGGTCACTTTGTCACCGGCCACATCGACGGACAGGGCCATTTGGAAGCGGCGATCGAAACCGACAACGCCTGGAAGCTCAGTTTTACGGTGGGCGATCGCAGAATTGCCCGCTACATCGTGCCCAAGGGCAGCATTGCGGTGAATGGCATTAGCCTGACGGTGGCCGACTGTAGCCCTAGCGGCAACTGGTTCGCCGTCGCGGTGATCCCCGTAACCTACCATGAGACCACGCTGCAACACCTACGCCCCGGCCAGGCAGTGAATCTGGAGGGCGACGTGCTGGGCAAGTACGTCGAGAAGTTTATGGGGGGCAAGGATGACGCCCCGGCGGGCAACAGCGTTTCGTTAGAGTTTTTGGCGGAGCATGGCTACTGAGGCGATTAACCTATACAGCCCGCTTTAAGGTTAAATTTGCTTTGTTATAGTCGTAATCAGACTTGAAACCATGAGACGTTTAACGTTCGAACGTTTGCTTGGAAAATGTCTCAATCAAACTGGCTATAGCTATAGCGTTACAGGAAGAAAGTTAGGCTAAGCACCCAGCGACTCCAATGGCTGACGTTACGCTTCACCTCATTTGCGGCAAAATTGCGGCGGGCAAGTCTACTAAGGCGCGCGAACTGGCGAGCCAGCCCAGGACGGTTTTGATCAATCAAGACGAGTGGCTATCCACCCTCTACCCCGATGAGCTGAACACGTTAGCCGACTATGTTCGCTACAGCACGCGTCTCAATACAGTAATGGGTATCCACGTTGAGGCGCTGCTGAGAGCGGGTCTCTCGGTCGTCCTCGACTTTCCTGCTAACACGGTCAAGAGTCGCCAGTGGATGAAAGCCATCGTTGAGCGCGCCGGAGTTGCCCATGTTCTCTATTACCTAGATGTGCCGGATGCCGAGTGCAAGCGGCGGCTGCGCCTGCGCAACGAAAGTGGCGATCACGAATATGCGCCAACTGAGGCTGATTTTGATCAGTTCACCAGCTATTTTGTGCCGCCTGCCCCGGAAGAGGGCTTTAACGTGATCACTATCCATAGCTGACGTGGCTAGATCCACCCCGGCAGCAGCCAGCGGCGGTGGAGAGCTTCTAGCGAGAGGGGGATGCCGAGGTAGAGGGGGAGCCAGAACAGAAAGCTGAAGGCGATCGCCCCCAGCAGCACCAGAGCCAGTGGGCGATTGCGAGGATTCTGCCACCACTGCGCCATCAGCCAGGCCAGTCCCAGAGTGCTAACCGCCGCCATCCCCATCGCGTGGTACAGAAACGTGCAGCGGTTCACCAGCGCCCAGGGTAGCCAGTTTGTGAGGTAGTTAAGCAGAATAAACGGCACCACGGCATTGCTGAGCGACCCAACTCGATGATTTTCACCCGTGACTTGACGGCTCAGCCAGCCAAGCCCTAGGGCCAGGATCGCCGCCGTCGCCAGCCACCACAGCACCGGGTTGCCCATTGCATGAATGGTCGTGGCCATGCCGCCAGTGCGTTCGTAAAAGTAGGCGATCGGGCGCACCATCAGCGGCCAGCTGTGCCACGGCGAGCAGTAATCGTGGCCCGCCCCCGCCCCGATCGATTGGTGGGTAGACCAGAGCCGCCAGTGAACGCTTACTAACGATTCACCCGTCAGCGCCAGATGGGGTAGCCACAGCAGCATGTAGGTCGCTAGGGGAATTACGCCCAGGTAGGCCACCCACCCGCGCCAGGGGTTAGCCCTCATCCCCCAACCCCTTCTCCCTCGGGGAGAAGGGGCGCCAGAGGAAGCTTCAAAGTCCCTCTCCCCGAGGGAGAGGGATTTAGGGAGAGGGCGACCACTGCAGTGTTCACCGTGGGTTGTAAGAACTTCCCACAGCAGCAGGCCCAGCCATAGCCCCGCCCAGTTCCACTTCACGTTGATGGCGGCCCCCAAGGCGATGCCCGCTGCCCAGCGCCAGCGGGAGGGATGCTCAGCCTGCCCTGCTCTGACCCAGGCCCACTGGCCCAGTAGCCCCAGGGCCAGTCCGTAGATATTGATCAACGCCAGGCGTGACTCCACTAGGGTTAGCCCTTCCATCGTCATTAGCAGTCCAGCTAGGAGGGCGAAGGTGCGGCGGCGTTGGGGCGGATATCCCCAGCTGAGGGCAAAGGCCAGAGCGGCCAACAAGACCGGAACTGTCGCGCCCACGATCGCATTCAGCCAGCGAAAGGCGAGGGGACTGACCAGCGCTCCCTCTACCTCCACCGTGGGCCAACTCAGCCAGGTGGCGGGCCACTGACCAAGCCAAATGCCCAGGGCGATCAGGTGTTTGGCCAGGGGGGGATGAGCATCGAAGCTGGGCGTTCCCTGTAAATAGTCGAGGGCAAAGGGGACGTAGTAGACCTCGTCGAAGACTAGCCCGTGGATGTGGCCCAGGCCAGCTAGGCGCAGGCTGAGGGCGATCGCCCCCAGCCCCAGCATCCAACCCCAGAGAGGCACCCGACGAATCACTATTGCCCTTGGGCGGCCATGCGCTCTTTCATGCGATCGCGAAACGCCGCCAAAGCTTCCGCTGAAGGTTGAGTCGTCTGCCAGGCCGGGCGCTCCATCAGGCGGCTAGTCCAGGTTTGTAGGGTGGGGTAGTCGGCCATGGGTAGGCCCAACTGCTCAAACCAAGGGGCAAAGGTGCCCGCCACCACGTCCGCCAGAGTGAGCTGATCGCCGCAGAAAAAGGGGCCATCCTTCAGCTTGTCGGCATAGAACTTGAGCACCACCTCGGCCTTTTGCTTGGTCTGGGCGATCGCCTCTTCAGACTCTTGGCCAAAGCCCATCATCTGTTTGATCAGCGGGTTGATGGCGGGCACCAGCTCATTTACCGTCACCATTTCGACCATGCGCATCTTGGCGATGCCCTCGGGAGTGGTTGCCAGCAGCGAAGTCGTGGGGTACTTGGCTTCTAAATAATCCAAAATGGCGAAGGATTCAATGACCGTGAAGCCATCATCGACCAACACGGGAATGTGGTGAAAGGGGTTGAGTGCCAAAAACTCAGGCTGAAACTGCTCTCCCCCCATGCTCATGACCGTTTCTTCAAAAGGCAGATTCTTCTCCAGCAGCGCCACCCAAACTCGGCGGGAGTTAACCGACAGCGGGGTATGGTAAAAGGTCAGCATAATCAAACCTTGCCTCGACAGGTTAAATTTCTGTGATCCAGCATTTCACAGGAAGTACTCTGCTCCCCACGATTTAGCCGTAAATGAGTTACGTTCGCCCCAACATTGATGCGATGGCTGGCTACGTTCCGGGAGAACAGCCCCGCCCCGGCTCCGGCATCATCAAGCTCAACTCTAACGAGAACCCCTACCCGCCGTCTCCCCAGGTGATTGAGGCGCTGCGGCATTTCGAGGATGAGCTGCTCAGGCGCTATCCTGACCCCTTTGCCCGCAGCTTTTGCCAGGCGATCGCCGATGTTTTGGGCGTACCGGCAGATTGGATCATTGTCGGCAACGGCAGCGACGATCTGCTGAATCTTTTAGTGCGCGCCTGTGCAGACGACGCAGCTCGGCCGATTGTCTACCCCACCCCAACCTACGTGCTGTATCGCACCCTGGCGGCGCTGCAACCTGCCACCGTGGTCGAGGTTCCCTATCCCGATGATTTCCAATTTCCTTTAAAAGACCTGGTGGCTGCCGAGGGGGCGATTACGTTCATCGCGACGCCAAACAGCCCCTCGGGCCACGTTGTGGCGCTGTCCGACCTGCGAGACTTAGCGCAGCAGGCCTCAGGCCTGGTCGTGGTGGATGAAGCCTACGTCGATTTTGCCGAGGGTTCAGCGCTGTCGCTGGTGCAGGAATTCGACAACGTTATGGTGCTGCGTACCCTCTCTAAAGGCTATTCACTGGCGGGGCTGCGGCTGGGGTTTGGGATCGCCCACCCCAAGATATTAGCCGAGTTATTTAAGGTCAAAGACAGCTATAACGTCGATGCCCTGGCGATCGCCCTGGGCACAGCAGCCATCCGCGATCAGGCCTACAAAAACGCTTGTATAGACAAGATCAAATCCTCGCGGGCGGCATTAACCAAAGAACTGCGTCATCTGGGGTTTGCCGTGCTCGATTCCCACGGCAACTTTGTCTTGGCCACGCCGCCTCAAGGCAATGCAGAGCATCTGTATCTGGCCCTAAAAGAGCAGGGCATTTTGGTACGCTACTTCAAACAACCCCGGTTAGACGACAAGCTGCGAATTTCGGTGGGCACAGAGGAGCAAAACCACGCCCTAATCGCCGCCCTAACCCGTTTAACCCACGCTTCGTAAGGCGCTATGACTGAGCCAGGGACTGTCTATATTGTTGGGGCCGGACCGGGGGCGATCGACTTCCTCACCGTGCGGGGGCGCGACCTGGTGCAGCGGGCCGAGTGTTTGGTATACGACGCTTTGGTGGATGAGGCGCTATTGGACCTGTTGCCCAAGGGGTGCGATCGCATCAATGTCGGCAAACGCGGCGGCCAGCCCAGCACCGCACAGAACGAGATCACCCAGCTTTTGGTGAAACTATCCCTCGAAGGACGCCAGGTGGTGCGGCTTAAAAGCGGCGACCCCTTTATCTTTGGCCGCACCGCTGCCGAGGTGCAGGCGCTGCGTGAGACCGGCTGCCCGGTGGAAGTTGTACCCGGCGTTTCGTCTGCTCTGGCGGCCCCGCTGCTGGCGGGCATTCCTCTCACTGACCCGGTGTGGAGCCACGGCTTTGGCGTCTTTACCGCCCACGATCCCGACCTGCTCGACTGGCCCACCCTGGCCCGCCTACGCACTCTGGTGCTGCTCATGGGCAGCCGCCACCTGGAAGAAATCGTTCACCGGCTGCGCCAAAACGGCTGCCGAGGCGACATGCCCATGGCCATCATCCGCTGGGGCGGTCACCCCCAGCAGCAGGTGTGGGAGGGCACGCTGCTCACCATTCGCCAGGTGACGCGGGGTGAAACCCTGTCGCCCTGCGTAATTGTGTTTGGGGAAGTTGTACGACTGCGTCGGTACCTGACTGTGACAGAGCCAATTCAAAATTCAAAATTCAAAATTCAAAATTCAGAGGCTACCCCTCACCCCCTCACCCCCTCACCCCCTCGCCCACTTTCCTCCAAAACCATCCTCATCACCCGCGCGGCCGAACAGTCCAGCGCCTTCGCCGACCTGCTCACCGCCCAGGGGGCCACGGTGGTTGATCTTCCCGCCTTGGAGATGCGATCGCCGTCGAGTTGGGCCGGGCTGGATGGGGCGATCGCCGATCTTCCCACCTTCTGCTGGCTAATTCTCTCCTCTGCCAATGCGGTGAATTTCTTTGTCGATCGGCTGCTGGAGCAGGGGAAGGATCTGCGCGCCCTGAGTGGGCTCAAAATTGCCGTGGTGGGTCGCAAAACGGCGGCGGTGCTGAAGCGGCGAGGGCTAGTGCCTGACTTCATTCCCCCCGACTTTGTGGCCGACTCCCTAGTGGATCATTTTCCTGAACCGGTGGCGGGGCAGCGGCTGCTGTTCCCTCGGGTGGAAAGCGGCGGGCGGGAAGTGCTGGTGCAAGAGTTCACCGCCGCTGGGGCCGAGGTGGTGGAAGTAGCGGCCTACGAGTCGGGCTGTCCGGAGGTCGCCGACCCAAACGCCTTAGCAGCTTTGAAGAATGGCAAGGTGGATGTGATCACGTTCGCCAGCTCAAAAACCGTGGTGCATACGGCTCAGCTATTGGAACAGGGTTTGGGGACTGGCTGGCGCGAGGTGCTGAAGGGGGTGGCGATCGCCTCTATTGGCCCCAAAACCTCAGACAGCTGCCGCGAGATTCTAGGTCGGGTCGATATTGAGCCAGCGGAGTATACGCTGGACGGACTGACGGAGGCGATTGTTAGATGGACCAGCGCATCATCGGGCTGACCGGGGGCATTGCCACCGGCAAATCAACCGTATCCGAGTACCTGGCGCGAGTACACCACCTGCCCGTGCTGGATGCCGACATCTACGCTCGTCAGGCTGTGGAGCCGGGGTCGGCGGTGTTGGGGGCGATCGCCAATCGCTACGGAGCATCCCTGCTTCACTCCGACGGCACCCTGAACCGGGGAGCGTTGGGAGAAATCGTTTTTAACCAACCCGCCGAAAAAGCTTGGCTAGAGCAGCAGATTCACCCCGTAGTGCGTCAGCGCTTCGGGGAGGCGATGGCTGAACTGACCGAGGCCCCGGTGGTGGTGCAAGTGATCCCGCTTTTGTTTGAGGCCAACCTGGCTGATCAAGTGAGCGAGATTTGGGTGGTGACCTGTCCCCTTGAGCGCCAGCGGCAGCGCTTGATGGAACGCAATGGTTTGACCGCCGAGCAGGCCACCGCCCGCATTCAGAGCCAGATGCCCCTGGCAGACAAGGTGGCCCTGGCGGATGTGGTGATCGACAACTCCGCCGACTTGCCCGCCCTATGCCGCCGGGTGGATGAGGCGTTGCAGCACGCCCCCGAGGTCTTCCGGCCCTAGGGCCGTATTGGGCTTGGCAAAGGCGGCATAGGGGCTGCCCTGGGTTGGCCCCTGGTGCCGCAGCCACAGCGCACAGAGCGTTGTCCGAGAGGGGACATCGGGCCAGAGCTTTTGGTGATTTGACAGGTCGAGCACGGTGGCTAAATCGGTTTGGCGCTGTAGCCAATGGCGCAGGGGGGCACTGTTGCTCTGCGCCCAAAAGGGGTCGAGCAACACCCCGCAGCGACCGCCCGGCCGCAGGAGTTGCAGGCTGCGTTCTAGAAATAACCGCGACCAAAAAAGCCGACTCTGGCTCAGGCCCTCAGGCCCTGAGCTGCTGTGGGGATATTGGTCAGAGCGGCGCAGGTAGTTGCTCAGCCAGGTGAACTGGCCCCGATACTCGGCCCAGGCCTGGGTGAGGTCGTGGTCGATGGTGAGCACCGGTTGGCGGTTGTGCCGAAAGGTAGAGGGGGCCACGTTTTTTTGCTCAAACAGCGTGGCATAGCGTTCCACAAAGCCCGCCTGGGTTGCCTCTACGGCCCCACGAGGGAAGTGGCTAAGCACGATGTCAAAGCCGCCCTGGTCGCGCAGCTGCTGGTGAAAATAGAACCCCCAATGGAAGGGCTGGGTGGCATCGACATCGGTCTGGCTGAGGGGACGAGTGGGGCGATCGCCCGTCGGATCGGGCACCCGCAGACCCAGCTGCTGGCTGCCCTCGCTCCACAGCAGGTGGGTGAGCTTGCCCTGGGCAATGGCGTCGAGTTCGTCGAGGCGATCGCGCAAAAAGTCGGCCTGGGCATAGGCGGGCACGCTGCCCACTTCGGCCAGCAGCTGGGTCTGGCTGCGGTAGTGCTCTAGGCGCACCTGGCGCTCACCCAGCACAGACTGGTAGCTATCAGCGATCAAGGGTTGGAGCAGATTTCCCTGAAGCGGGACGGCTTGTTCTGGGTCTTTGGCCCCGCGCCGGGGCTGCACCTGATCGAATCGTTCATCATCAACGCGCACCAGACCGACTAAAGCGTTGCCCTGGATCACGGTCAGGGTTAGGTCAGGCAATGCGGTGAGTTCTGTCGGCTGGCTGGTGTGCTGCACGCCCTGGAGCCACAACTGTAGCCGAGCTAGCTCTACCGCTGGGGGCCACAGGTCAAGGCCGTAGAGGGCATGGGTGGCCAGATGTTGGTAGAGGCCTAAGGTGGGGTTGTGGGGGGACGGCTTGGCCCAGTTGGGGACAGTTTTGGCAGAATTTTGGGTGGCGATCGCCCGCAGTCCCAGGGCCAGTTCCATCAGCTGATTGAGCGCTGCAACGAGAAAGCGCCCTGAACCACAGGCGGGATCGAGCAGGGTGATCTGTCCCAGTTCTGCCAACAGCGCTCCGGCCTCGGCGGGGGAAAGTTCCTTGAGAAGCTGCTCGGTGGAGCGATAGCGACGGTTGGTGAGCGCCTTGGCCCGATCGAGCAGGGTAGCGTGGATGGTGCGATCGCACAGCGCCCCTAGCAGCGGTGCTGGCGTTGCTATTGCGGCCCCATCATGGCCATTGACCGCCTGCTCTAACAGCACGCCCAAGCCCGCGTCTAGCCCAGCGGGAGCCGCCGCTGTCAGGTCGGCCAGCCAGTGGAGGGTCGGCTCAAAGGCAGCATCGGGCAGGGGAACGTGACCCCAGCGCTGGTCTAGCTCTGTGAACCGAAACGGCCCTGTGGGCACAAAGGGCAGCGGCCCAAACCGCTGGCGCAACGCTGGGGCGCGCTCCTCTGCGGGCAGGGTAAACCCCTGCTGGCAAAGCGGTTGTAGCACCTGTGAAAAGAACCCATCTAGCTCGCGCTTTTGACTCTGGCCAAACTGGTTGTGCAGATACCACTCGTCACCGCCCAGGTAGCCCCGCTGTTGCAGGGCCGCCACGGCAATCAGTCGCGTGAGCAGCAGCGTAGCGTAGTGGCGGCGTTGGCTGCCGGGTAAGGGCACCAGGGCGTCGATCAACGCCTGCCAGCTCCGGTGAAAGCCTTGCTCTAAAGTTGGGGTGGGGGGCTGCTCTACCGTAAGGCCCATATTGCCTAGGGTGAGGGAGATTGTTTGGCCGCCATAGCGTAGTCGCGAAAGCGGTTGAGGTCATCTTGCAGCGTCGCTTCGACCAATCGACCGAGGAATAGCCCGTCCATCCACTTGATGACGCCAGGCACCGAGTAAGACACGGTGAGCTTGACGGTGGACTGGCCTTCTTTGCGATCGTAAAAGCGAATGGCTCCCCGGTTGGGCAGCCCGTCGATCGCTTCCCACTGAATAATTTGGTGGGTGACCAGGTTGGTGATCTTAGAGCGCCAGGTAAACTCAAGCCCGCGGGAGGCCAGCTTCCACTCTGAGATTTCGGGGTCGGCGTCGGAGACTTTGACAGAGTCGATCCACTTCATCCAGCGGGGCATCTGCTCCAGGTCAGACCACAGATTCCAGGACGTTTCTACCGGCACATCAACATCTACCGCTACGCTGTGATCGAGCCATTCACCCATAGTTTATTCCTGCCGCTAATTAAGGCTGTGCCGCTGGCGCTTGCGAAGGCGATCGCAAAAGACAGGTGCGATCGCAAACTCAGTGCCAATGCGGTATTCTACGCCAGCACTGAGCTTATTCTACCCGCATTTCTACGGGCGCACTTTGTCCCAACTGTTTTGCCAGTGCTATAGGGGAAATACTTGCGCCCCTACCCTCACTTACCCACGCTAGCGGGCCACCAGCGTGCGGTGGCGGGGATCGCTGGCCACTACCACCGGTGGTGCAAAGCCAGCCTCAACCAGGGCTGCTTCTAAATCAAACGTGTAGTAGTCATCGCTCCAGGGTTCAGTGCTTTTCATCAGAGTGAAGAGCACCGGAGGAAGCGCCTGAATCACTGGCGATTTAGGGTTGTTGTCAACTATGGCCAGGGCTCCGCCGGGCCGCAGCACCCGCCGGGCTTCGGCAAAGATAGCTTGGGTAGCGGCGCGGGGCAGTTCGTGGGCAACAAACTGCATCGTCACCACATCAAAAGACGCCGCTGGGAAGCCGGTAGCTTCTGCCGCCCCATGCACCCACTGAGCAATTTCACCATTGGTATCCTGGGATTGGGCCACCGCCAGCATGTAGGGTGACAGATCGAGGCCTACGGTGCGCACCGAATTTTTTTGGGCGTAGTGGCGGTGCAGGCTGAGGGTGGAAATGCCCACTGAGCAGCCCACATCCAAAATGTCTGTTACCTCGGCTGGGCCATGCTGGTCGAGCACCTCAAGAAAGCTGTGGCGCAGGCGAACTTGGGCCTCTTGCCAAGACAGCTCTGCCTGGGGCCAAACCCGCAGAGCCATGGCGTAGGTGGCGGGGGCGGCCTCAAAGGCAGCCTGCCAGCACAAGTTGCCCTCGCTGTAGGCGTGGAAGGGCACCTGGTAATAGTCGGGGTAAACCACCGCTGGATTGGTTAGCTCGGTCAACCGCTGGCGCATCTCGGGAGTGTCGAGATCGAGGCAGGTCTGCCGCCAGGGGACGCCATTTTTCTCGGCAGTTTTGATCAGCACCTGGCGGGCCTGGCGTTTCATTAAGCTATAGAGGGCTGGGGTTTGAATGGCGCGGTTGACGAGGCGCGAGAGCAGGTCGTCGCCGGCCCAATCGGGTTTGAGTTTGGTCGTAGTCATGGACACAGTGGGGAGGGTTTAGGCTTACTGTACTGGATTGGCAGGTGCGCTGGTAGGGCCTGGTCTGACTGCTGGGCTGCTGGGTTAGGATAGCGGCGTAGCAGTATGGCGATCGCTCTATGGCCCCCAATGTCTTACCGCTTCATACGCTAAACCCGCTGGGCCGCTTTTCTGACCGCGCCCAAGACTACGCCCGCTATCGGCCTGGCTATCCTGAGGAGGCGATCGCCGCCATTTTGGCTGACATGGGTGACCCGCGATCGCTGGTGGTAGCCGATATTGGGGCGGGCACAGGCATTTCGAGTCGGCTGCTGGGCGATCGCGGCCCCCAGGTGATCGCGGTTGAACCCAATGCCGCCATGCGCGAAGCAGCCCAGACGCATCCCCAGGTAATTTTTCAGCCAGGTACTGGTGAGCAGACAGAGCTAGCGGATGAGTCTATTCATATTGTCACCTGTTGCCAATCGTTTCACTGGTTCAACGCACCGCTGGCCCTGGCGGAGTTTAGCCGCATTTTGCAGCCGGGAGGACGCCTGGCCCTGCTGTGGAACGACTGGGACTTAGAAGACTCAGGCACGGCGGCCTACTATCAGATCATCCATGCTGTAGCGACGCGTGCCATTGACCACCGCGACCACACCCAAGCGCTCAAAGCGGTGGAGCAGCAGGCTGGGTTTTCACAGGTGCGGCATCTGAGCTTTGCCTACGGCCAGACGTTAACGCTGCCTGAGGTGGTGGGGCGATCGCTCAGCTCGTCCTACGTTCCTAAGGAAGGGCGAGCCCACCTCCAGTTTCTAGACGCCATTGCCGCTTGGCACAAGGCTTGGGCTGCGATCGACAGCACGGTGACGCTGAAGTATGTCACCAACCTGTATCTGAGCGAAAAAGTGGCAACCTGACCTTGATCAGCAACATCATTCAGCTTTCATCGCTAAAAGGGGAACCGCCGCTGCCAGAGCTAGATGAGCAGGAATGGTGCGATCAGTTCTGTCGAACTGGAATTTGAATATCGCTCCGCTTTAGGGCATCGGGCACATAGGGGCCATCGTAAAAAAAGCGGCGGGGCGGCCCTGCCACGGCATACTCAGGATGCTCTGCCAACCAAGCTTTCAGCTGTTGAATGCCGCTGGTGTAGACCTCGTAGCCATAGCCGCCCCTAACGCCAACACTCACTACCGTCATGGGCGGAATGTTTTCTACTTGCACGTTTTGAGTGATTTCCTGGGGCACGATATCCAAACTGCGGTACAAAAACGAAACCGATGCGTCCCCTTCGACCACCGCACCAGCCTCAAGGGTCGCGGTCGGGTAGCGCGTTTCTACTGGAGCCGTCATGGCAATATCGTTGCTGCTGATGTGGCGAAAGAGCGGCGAGAAGCCCTGAGAGGGCGCGTTAGCTAAGTTTCCTGTCACCTGCACCGTAGCGGCCCTATAGTCGGGATACTGCTTGATTTCGATTTCCCCATCTGCCGTTGGTGGCGGAAAGCCTGTGGGCAGCGGTGCCGAGGCCGCACTGTAGGCCCAAAAGAGCAGCGCCCCTACCCCGATTACCACAACCCCCACAATTAGCAGACTCTGGCTCAGTTTCATAAAAGACGGCTCGACACAGCTGTAGCTTGAGTGTAACAACCTCCTCGAAGGCCTTCCTCGATCGGGGTTAACCCGCTGCGGCTTGCCCCAGGGGAGAGCGATCGTAGTGGTGGAGCAAGTCGGCGGGGTCGTCGTAGATGGCGATCGCCCCCTCTAACTCCTGATCGCTAAAGCCACCGGAGCGCACGGCAATCACCTTCACACCGGCTTTGCCCGCCGCCTCAATGTCGTAGGGGGTATCGGCTAGCATAACCACGCGATCGGGGTCGAGTTGGGCCTTGCGCAGGGCGGCCTCAACAATGTCGGGGGCTGGCTTGGAGTTTTCGGCGTCGGCTGACGTTGTCGTTTCATGCAGCAGATCTTTTACATCAGCCACTTCGAGCATGACCGCCAGCTCTCGCTCGCTGGCGGAGGTGGCAACTACAACATGCAGCCCGTCTGCAAATAGTTTTTCCACCAGCGCCCGTGCCCCGTTGGTTGGTTTTAGCTGCGGTCGGTATTTGGTCAAGACCAGCTCTTTGTGGCCGCTGGCAATTGTCTTACCGGGTTCTTCTTCATCGTTGAGTTCTGGGACTAGCTTGGGCATGAGCTGATCGCCCCCCATGCCCATCAGCGGGCGCACCTGGTCGTAGGGCACCTCATAGCCGTGGCTAGCAAAGGACTCAACCCAGGACTGGGCATGGGCATCATTGCTCAAAACCAGCGTTCCATCGATATCTAAAATAACGCCATCGAGTTGCATGCCGATTCCTGCTCTAGCTTTAGTGGTTCAAGTTTGGCAGCAAAGCAACGGACTCACATCTTCCAAGGGAGGAGTGTGTCAGGCATGCCCATTGGGGGGGTGTCAGTCTTAGGATGTCTAGACTGCAACGCTTACGCTTCTCAAGGCAGACGGCGAAAGTTCCGATCGCTGATTAAAGTTAACTATTCCCCCAGCCTGTCCCTGTTGGCATGGGATCTGACAGGTATGAAATTGACAATTTTGCGGAGCCGAAGGTTTTGGCTGTTGGTCGGGGTAGGCGCAGTTGTGGCGCTGCTGAGCAGTCAACTGCCGCTGCAAGACTGGTTTGTGAGCACCGAAAGCTGGCTTAACTCGCTGGGGTTCGTGGCGGCTCCGGTCTTTGTGGTGGTGTATTTGCTGGCGACTGTGTTAGGTCTACCTAACATTGTGCTGATCTTGGTGGCTGGGGCGGTCTTTGGTTTGGTGCAGGGCATTTTGGTGGCTTCTGTGGCCGACACCCTGGGGGCGATCGCCTGTTTTTGGGTGGGGCGTACCCTGGCTCGCGATCGCATCAAGCGCTGGATGACCAAAAACCCCAGCTTTGCTCGCCTCGATCATGCCGTAGGCAAAAAGGGCTGGAAAATATTGCTGCTGACGCGGCTGTCACCTCTGGTGCCATCCAACCTGCTCAATTATGGGTTTAGCTGCACCAAGGTGAACTTTTGGCAGTACTGCTTTTTCTCCTGGGTGGGGATGCTGCCGGTGATCACGCTGTACGTCTATTTGGGCTCCTTTGGCGTTGCCCTGTTTCACGAGGGGCTTACCGCTAGGAAACTGGCGCTGCAAGGCGGTGGGGCCGCGCTGGCACTCTGCGCTGGGTGGTACACCACTAACTTGACCCGCAAGGCGCTCAACCCCAAGTGCCCCAACGAGCCGTCTGAGCCAGAGTAGTAGACGATGCCAGCGGCTGAACTCCCCGCTCCTGGATTGTCTACTTCTGCACAGCGGTGAATCCCCCATCTACGACGAGGTTGTGCCCAGTCACAAACCCAGCTCCCTCCGAACACAGCCAGACGACGGCCTCGGCAATATCTTCTGGCCTGCCAATGCGCTGTAGCGGAATGCCAGCGGCAACCTGATCGAGCATTTCCGGCGGGGCTTCGGCCCAGAGGTCGGTTTTGACCGCGCCGGGGCTAACGGTGTTGATACGAATGCGATCGCTAGAATATTCTGCCGCTGCGGCCCGCGACAGGGCAATGACTCCCGCCTTAGCCGCACCGTAGGCCCCATACCCGGCCACCCCCAGCAGTGCACCCTGGGAAGAGGTATTGACGATCGCCCCACCGCCTGACTGCTGCATGGCGGGGATTTCGTACTTCATTGATAGCCAAACCGACTTGAGATTGGCGTTAATTTCAAAATCCCAGTCGGCTTCGGAGAGGTCAGCCAGTTTGCCCGAGCTGCCTGAACCGGCGTTGTTGAAGGCATAGTCGAGGCGACCGTAGGTTTCGACAGTTTGTTTGACCATAGCTTCGAGGTCCGACGCCTGGGTGACGTCGGCCTGGATAAACATCGCCTCTCCCTGGGTCGCTTTGATCTGTTGGACGGTTTCTTCGCCTTTGTTAGGGCGGCGAGCGACCACCACCACAGTTGCACCCGCTTGGCCAAAGGCGATCGCCGTAGCCCGACCAATGCCAGAACTTGCCCCAGTCACGATCGCAACTTTGCCTGCCATCGAAACCATGGATCACGCTCCTGAGTTATACAAGGATGCAGCTGATCCTAGCCCAGCCAAGGTTTGATAGCTGTTTGCCTCATTACCTAACGGTTTATCACAGGGCCGTCTCCATCTGGTGCTGCTCCCATTCTGCCGACAGCCAAAGCCGACCCATCGTCAAAGGGAAGCGAGGTGAATTGCTTTAAGAACAACTGCTGTCGCTCTAGCGTTTGTACTGGATTGTTGCTACGCAAGGCACCGTAGAAAAGCTCGGCTTTAACCACTGAGCAGATTGCCATAGCTTCAGTCGGCGTAGAAAGTAAGCGATCGCGCACTAGAGGCGATCGCCCATTCAAGAACACGACGCATACGTTGGTATCGAGCAAGTAGCGCATGCTTAATCAAAAGCCCCAGTCAAATCGTCATCTAGAGCTGCCAAAATGCCGTGCTCGTCAGTCACAATGGGGTCATCGGCGCAGATGCCGTAGAAAGCTGTTAAGGATATTTCTACAGAATCTGACGCCTGAACAGGTTGATATATCACCATTACGTCTACATCTCGGTCGGCCAACCCAACAGGCAGAGCAAGATGTAGAATGCCATCTTGCCCAATGTGCTGACGTACTTTAATGCTTTCCATAGCAGTCATTTCCCTTGCTGTCTGCTTTACTCTGGCCTGGGTTTGATTGGCTGCTCTTTTTTCCTGTCAGCCCCACCTGGATTTGCTCTAACCCACCCCCGGCAAAGTGGCTTGCTACTGCAACACGGACTCCAGCTGGTGCTGCTCCCAGAGGTTGCGGTAGAGGCCGGGCTGCTGAACCAGGTCGCGGTGGCGGCCCTGCTGCACAATGCGGCCTTTGTCCATCACGAAGATGCGATCAGCGGTGGCGGCGGCAGACATCTGGTGCGAGATAAACAGCACCGTCTTTTGCTGAGTGCCCTCCGAGAGGGCGTTGAGAATGGCGGTGGCGGTGCGGTTGTCGACGCTGGAAAGAGCGTCGTCGAGCACCAGAATGGGGGCATCGACTACCAGGGCGCGGGCCAGGGCGGTGCGCTGCCGCTGCCCCCCCGAAAGGGTAATGCCGCGCTCGCCCACGATAGTGTCGTAGTGGTGGGGGAAGTTTTGGATCTCTTCATCCATTTGGGCCTGCTTGGCGGCGTACTGCACCTCGGGGAACTCCATCAAGGGTTCGCCGTAGCGGATGTTGTTGTTGATGCTGGTGCTGAAGAGAAAGCTGTCTTGGGGGACGTAGGCGATCGCCCGTCTCAAGTCGGCCAGGGGCAGCTCGGTCACGTCGTAGCCATCTAGATAGAGCTGACCGGGGCCGATGTCGAGCAGGCGGGGCAGGGCGTTGGCCAACGTCGATTTGCCTGAGCCAATGGGGCCAACGATCGCAATTTGCTCCCCCGGCGCAATCTTAAAATTGACCTCATCCAGTGCCGGAACTTTGCTGTCGGGGTAGGCGTAGTTGAGGTGGCGGGCCTCTAGGCTACCCTTGACCTGCTCCAGGGGCAGGGGAATGGCGGTAGCGGCCGTCTGCACCTCAGGTTGGGCATCGAGGATTTCTTCGATGCGATTGATGCTGACCTCGCCGCGCTGGTAGGCGGTGATGGTGAACCCCAGCAGGGCGGTGGGAAACACCAGTCGCTCGACATACAACAGCAGCGCCACAAAGTCGCCCACGGTGATCACCCCCTCGGCGATCGCCCCGGCCCCCGTGGCCAAAATCACCAGCAGGCCTACACTGGCCAGCCCCCCTAGCAGGGGAAACAGCATGTTGCGGGTGCGGGCCAGCTTCAGGTTGGCGTCGAGCAGGCTGGTGTTGCGGTGGTTAAAGGCGCGGCGCTCGTTCTCTTCTTGGGCGTAGATTTTGATCAGCGCGATGCCGCTCATGTCTTCTTGAATTAGGTCGCTGAGGTCGGAGATGCGCTCCTGCACCTGGAGCTGCTCGTTGCGCAGGCGATCGCTAAAGGTCTGCACCAGCACCAGCATCAGCGGGTAGACAATCAGCGAAATCAGCGTCAGCCGCACGCTGATCGACAGCATCACCGGCACCGTCAGCGCGTAGGCAAACAGGGTGTTGGCCAGGCTCAAAATCGCAAAGCCCAGCAGGCGGCGAATGTTGTCCACATCGCTGGTGGCGCGGCTGATCAGCTCCCCAGCGGTGTTGCGGCCAAAGTAGGCGGGCTCCATGCTCAGCAGGTGCTGAAAGATGCGCTGCTTGAGGTCAAACTCCACCTGGCGACCCACCCCAAACAGGGTAATGCGCGACACCATGCGAATCACCCACATCACCGAGGCCAGCACCAGCACCAGCAGCGCGTAGTACATGATTCGGTCAAAACTGAAGGTGACCTGAAGCTCGTCGATGCCATTGCGAATCAGCAGTGGTATCCACACGCCGACCAAGTTCACAATAAAGAGTGCAACAACCCCTAGGGCCGTCTGCCGCCAGTGGGGTCTGAGGTAGGTACCCAGTTTTTGTAGCTGCGATCGCGCCATAACATCCGCCCTAATTGCCCCCCTATCCTAGACGAATTTGGCAGGGGCAATTGGAGGCATACCCTGGACTATGGCTGTCTGGTAAATCACTGGAGAGGTATGGGGTATAGGGTTTAAGGTCTAGGGCAACGCCCTGCACCCTGTACCTTGAACCCTGCACCCTATACCCCAACCCCAGCTTCCCAACGCTCACTAGATCGTCTCAACCACCTCATCCCACTGCATGCTGAAGGGAGGCAGCCAGCCCCGCAGGTAGTAGTAAATAGCGCTCAGCAGTTCGCCCCAGTAGCGCGTGGTTAGCGCCAGGGCGTTGACGTTGGGGGCCAGGTCGGCCAGGCTGGCCAGGGTGTCGCGGTTTTCTAGGTTGGGGGTGCTATAGAGCTCGGTGGGGGCTGCCACCACCTGAATGCCCTCATTCTCAAAGGCCAGGGCGGCGCGGCGCATGGTTAACGCGGGGGCCACCAGCACCACCCGGTTGGCGTCGCGGTTGTTGCGGGCGGTCTCAAAGCGGCCCGAGCGAACGGGTGCCGTAAACAATCCCTGCTCGGCTAAAAAGTTCCTCTGGTCGACCACCGTGTTGCGAATGTCGGTGCCCGTGGCCTCAACTCGAATGCTCTCTGAGGGCACACCCCGACCCACCAGCTGCTGACGAATCGCCTGCCTGAGGGGTTCTTGCTCTTCGCCCGTGCCAAAGCGAGGCCCGGCGGTGACGGTGACGTAGGGGCGGGCCGCACTGATGCGGTTGTAGACATTGGCTGCACTATTGAGCTGGGCCACCAGCGCTGGGTCGAGGGGGTTGTCGGCGTCGATGCGGCTGTTGAGGGCGTTAGTCAGGCGGTAGGCGTCAGCGTTTTCGCCAATCACCACAATCGACACGGCTCGGTCCACCGGCACCTGGTCGATCGCGGGGCAGATGTCGCTACACAGTCGCTGCTGGCTGGCGTAGGCCCGCTGCACCGACTGTTCAGAGTGGTTGACCAAGGCTCGCGCAATCAGCGGCATGCTGGCGAAGAATAGGATCAGCAGCGCCACCATCACCATGCGCCCGTTGACCTTGTTCATGCCGTTGCTGAGGGACAGCGCCAGCAGCGTAATCGCCCCGCCCAGAGGGGTGAGCGGAAACACCAAAAACTGCCAAAACACCCCAATGGTGCTGTCGTCGGGGAATAAAAACGCCCCCGCAATCAGCGCCAAGATCATGGCACCGCCGAACCAGGTCAAAAAGTTGGCGGGAATGAATTTTTTGAGCACCCACCACAGAAAGTAGCCGATGCCAAGCCACAGCAGCAGACGGGTTAATAGATTGAGAATATCCATAGTCAGATTGGCAACGGGCAGTTGGGTGCTGTCGGGCGAGGGGCGAAATTCGCACCCTGGCCTGGGATGGCTTGGCGGGGGCTAACCTGGCCCCGCAGGAACTCTCTGCAAAGCATACTTCAGTAACGAAAACTCGGGCTATGTGCGGCCCCAATCAGCTCAAAGTCCTTCTTTTGCTATAGAAGGCTTCTCTAATGCTGAAACGGCTGACGGGCGGGGTTTCGTTCTGTGCTAAAAGGAATGGGTAGCAATAATTGCCGGTTATGAAATCCCTCGGTGCCCCCTGGAAAGCCTCTCTACCACGGCCCGACGGCTGGACGCTGGGCGTGGGGCTGATCGCTCTGGTGATGCTGCTGCCGGTGGCAATCATTCTCGCCAGCCTGTTCACGAACTCCAGTGACGCTTGGGGCCACCTGGCGGCGACGGTGCTGCCCGAGTATATTTGCAACTCGCTGGTGCTGATGGTGGGGGTGGGGCTGGGGGTGCTGGCGATCGGGGTGAGCACCGCCTGGCTGGTGAGCACCTGCCAGTTTTGGGGTCGCCGCTGGTTTGAGTGGCTGCTGCTGCTGCCGTTGGCCGCCCCCACCTACATCCTCGCCTACGTCTACACCGACACGCTGGAGTATTTTGGCCCGGTGCAGACGGCCCTGCGCGGCCTGTTTGGCTGGCAGCAGGCGACCGACTACTGGTTTCCCAACATTCGCTCGATTGAGGGGGCGATTCTGCTGTTTAGCCTGACGCTCTACCCCTACGTGTATTTGCTGGCGCGGGTGGCGTTTTTAGAACAGTCAACCGCGACGCTGGAGGCGAGCCGCTGTTTGGGCTGTGGCCCCTGGAGCAGCTTTCGCACGGTGGCGCTGCCCCTGGCTCGACCGGCGATCGCCGCTGGCACCGCCCTGGCCCTGATGGAAACCCTGAACGACTTTGGCACTGTGGCTTACTTCAGCGTGCCGACCTTTACTACGGGCATCTATCGCACCTGGTTTGGCATGGGCGATCGCCCGGCGGCGGTGCAGCTGTCGGCGGTGCTGCTGCTGTTTATCTTTGCGCTGGTGGTGTTGGAACAGCGATCGCGTCGTCGGGCTCGCTACTACCAGGGTATGGCCCGCACGATTTCGCAGTCGCGCTACAGGCTGGGCGGGCTGCGGGCGGTGGGGGCCTGGCTGGTCTGTGCCGCGCCCGTGCTGCTGGGCCTGATCATTCCCACCGGGCTGCTGCTGGGGATGACGGTGCGCAATGCCGAGGCCACGCTCAACGGCGACTTTGTGGTGCTGGGGATTAACAGTCTAGTGCTGGCGGTGCTGGCGGCGGTGCTGGCGGTGCTGCTGGCCCTAGTGATGGCCTATGGGTTGCGGCTCAACGGCACGCCCTTTCTCAAACTCTCGGTGCAGGGGGCTAACCTGGGCTACGCGGTGCCGGGGGCGGTGATTGCGGTGGGCACGCTGATTCCTTTGGCGCAGTTTGACAATGCGATCGATGCCTGGATGCGGCAGACGTTTGGCTTTTCGACCGGGCTGCTGCTGAGCGGCACGATCATTGCGCTGCTGTTGGCCTATCTGGTGCGGTTTTTGGCGGTGAGCTTTGGGGCGATCGAGGCGGGGTTGGGCAAAATTAAGCCCTCGCTGGATGATGCGGCCCGCAGTCTAGGCCAAACCCCCAACCAAACGCTGATGAAAATTCATCGCCCGCTGCTGGGCAGTAGCTTGCTCACGGCCACCATGCTGGTGTTTGTGGATGTAATGAAGGAGCTGCCCGCCACGCTGATTATTCGCCCGTTTAATTTCGACACGCTGGCGGTGCGGGTTTATCAATATGCCGCTGATGAGCGGCTGATTGAGGCTTCGGCCCCGGCGCTGGCGATCATTTTGGTGGGGCTGCTACCGGTGCTGTGGCTGAGCAAGCAGATTGCCAACGAGGGTAAAGCCTAAGCTACAGGGCAGTTCGCTAAGATATCAGGCATATCCGTGGATGGGGCCAGGTTAACTCATGTCTAGCCTGCTGGTTAAATCCGTTCAGACACCGTTACCGATCAATCTTTCATCACTCCTCGCTGTGCCGCAGATGAGTGATGAGCAGTTCTATGATTTTTGCCGAACGAATCCTGACTTGCGGATTGAGCGGAATGCAAACGGAGAAATTGTGGTGATGCCGCCATCATTTGCTGATACTGGAAACCGGAATGGCAGGGTTTTTGGACAGCTCTATGTCTGGGCAGAAGCCGATGGCACTGGGGAGGTCTTTGACTCTAGCTCGGGCTTTACGCTGCCGAATGGTGCGATGCGCTCCCCTGATGCAGCCTGGATTTTGTCTGATCGCTGGAACAGGCTGGAACCTGAACAACAGGCATCGTTTGCACCGATCGCGCCTGACTTTGTCGTAGAGCTACGATCGAGTAGTGATACGTTGGCGAGTTTGCAAGACAAGATGGCTGAATATATGGCCAATGGGGTGCGGTTGGGGGTGTTAATCGATCGCAAGCATCGTCAAGTTTATGTCTACCGGCCCGAGCAAGCGCCAGAGATTTTAGATAATCCTGAGATGGTCAGTTGCGAACCCGAAATGCCAGGGCTCGAGCTGAAGATGGCAAAAGTTTGGTAGCCGTAAGGGGCTATTTATAAAGAAATACCCTCGTACGAGTTTGTAGTGGGTGCCGGTACCATCGCTGTAGTGCAGGTATTGCTCAAAGCTGAGGGTGGTCAAGGCAGCCTGGGTCACGGTGGTTTCTGGCTATGCCTGGAGAGCTGACATTGGTTTAGCCATAAATTTTGACGCATACGTTGAATGGGTTGATCGCGACACTGGCAGGAGTCGGAGTGTCGCAGAGAGCCGAGGTGGCCCAAAAACTGGAGGGGCAGGCTATAACTGAGGCGATAGATGGGTTTTGCAACATAAGGGCACAGCGATGGCAGGGGATGAGGCATACCAGATAGCGGCAGAGCGGATTGAAGCAGCGCTGGAGGAAGGGGCCACTGAGCTTGATTTAAGCGGTTTAGAGCTGACTGAGGTGCCTGATGCCGTCAAAAATCTAATCAATCTCACATCGCTTAACCTTTCCAACAATCAACTAACTGATATTCCTGAGGTGATCGCAAACCTGGCAAATCTTACATCGCTTCATTTTTCGAACAATAAAGTTGTAGAGATTCCCAGGACAATCGCGAATCTAATTAATCTCAAATCGCTTGACCTTTCGGATAATCAAATAGTAGAAATTCCCAAGGAAATACCAGTTCTACTAAACCTCGTGTTGCTGAACCTTTACAACAATAAAATAAAAGAAATTCCTGAGGCAATCGCAAAGCTCTCAAATCTCAGACTCTTTATGCTCACTACTGACAAACTGATTAAGTTTCCTGAAGCAGTCGCAAAACTCTCAAGTCTCGAATTGCTTTACCTTGATGGAGGAATGCTGACTGAGATTCCGGATGTAATTACAAATTTATCAAATCTCAGAGCACTCTCTTTTTCTCGATCTCAACTGACCAAGTTTCCTGATGCAATTACAGAACTACCAAATCTTCAAGCACTATTTCTGTACAGCAATCAACTGAACGAGGTCCCAGAGGTAATTGCAAAGCTAATAAACCTTGATACTCTCGATTTACACGACAACCGATTGACGAAGATTCCAGAGGCTATCAGCGAATTGTCAAATCTCAGAGCGTTTTTCCTCTATGACAATCCTATCGACCCTATTTTGGAAAGTGCCTATTCAGGAGGCCTTGAGGAGCTTTTCGCCTATCTCAAGAGCCTAAAAAACCCTCAGGAGGTTGAAACCCTCCACGAGGCCAAGCTGGTGTTAATTGGCGAAGGTGATGTCGGCAAAACTACGCTGCTCAAAGCGCTAACGGGCAAAAATCCCCAGGCGGGGGAGCAAACCACCCACGGCATCAGCATCGACATTCAGGCGCTCAGTTTGCCCCATCCCGACAAAACCGATACCCAGCTCAAATTTAATGCGTGGGATTTTGGCGGGCAGGAAGTTTACCGTGTCACCCACCAGTTTTTCTTTAGCAAACGCTCGGTCTATCTGCTGCTGTGGGAACCGCGTCGCGGTGTGCAACAGTGCCAGGTAGAAGACTGGTTGAAAATGTTGCGTCTGCGGGTGGGCGAAGCGGCCCGCGTGATCATCGTTTCTACCCACTGCAAAACTGGTGAACGCATCGCCCGCATCGACAAACCCGTGCTCAGGCGCGACTACGGCGACATGATTGTTGACTTTCTCGAAGTCGATAGCTTAGTGGACGACCCAGACACAGGCGACAAGGTGGGTATTGATGCCCTTAAGCAGTTGATTGCTGAAACTGCCAAAACCTTTGACCAAATGGGGGCCAAGCTCAACCGGGCCTGGCGCGAATCGCGGGATGAACTGTTGGCCCTAAATGAATCGCGCATTACCTATGCTAACTTTGCTGCCGTGTGCGATCGCCACGGCCTGAGCGCAATCGCCACTCGCACCCTGGCTGACCTCATGCACGACCTAGGCTACATCGTGTACTACGGCGACGACGAAGCGCTGCAAGACGACGTGGTGCTGCAACCCGAATGGCTGACCAAAGCGATCGGCTTTGTGCTCGAAGATCGCACCACCCAAGCCATGGACGGCATTTTGCCCGACAGCCGTCTCAAAGAGGTTTTGTTCGACCATCCCTTCGCCAACGAACCTCGCTATAGCCCAGATCTCTATCCCTTCTTTTTGCGGCTGATGGAGAAATACGATGTTTCTTACCGTTTGGAAGATGGCACGGCCAGCCTGGTATCGCAGCATGTGCCGCAGGTGCGACCTGATGACCTCCCCTGGCTGCCGGAAGAAGACCCTGACCCTAACCATCGCCGCCTGGCGATGGTCTGCGTCATGGAAGAATCGCCGCCTGGGCTAATTCCCTGGATGATTGTGCGCACCCATGATTACATCTACAAACGCTACGAAAGCAACGGCAAAGAGCACAGGCTGCACTGGCAAAAAGGTATGTTTCTGCGCAACAATCGCCACGGCACAGCCATGCTGGAACTGCGCGATAGAGAGCTTCGTCTTTACACTGAAGCTGTTTGGCCCGAATATTTCACCAATGTATTGCAGCAAATCCTGCAAACTTTGATCGATGATACCTGGCCAGGGTTAAAAGACCGCTACCACTTTGCCGTTCCTTGCCCGACCAAAACAGATAATCGGGCCTGTATGGGTCGCTTTCGGATTGGTTTTCTGCGACAGGCTCTAGGAGACGGGGATGTCAATGATCGTTGTCAGGTTTGCGGTACTCGTCACAAGATCGTGAACCTACTCTACGGTTTTGAAGACGAAACTACCCGCGAACAGCTTACCCGCATTGAAACCAAAGTCAACGAAATTCAAGGCAATCTGATTGAGTGGGAAAGCCGCATCGCCAACTACACCATGAGCATAATGCGGGCGATCGCCAACGAAGCCAAAGAAGGCCCCCGCCTGTTCACGCTAGAACCCATAGATGGCAACTGGCGGCGGCTGTTTGATAAACGCTATCGCCTTCATCTCTGGTGCGAAGCCGAAAACTGCCAGCACTGGGTTCACCAGCCCGATTTGGGTGTTTACGAGTTTGAAGCGCCTCGTGAGTGGGTGACAAAAGTTGCGCCCTACGCCAACCTCGTTTCACGGGTTCTAAAGACTGTGCTGCCCGTCGCCATTCCCGCTGCTAACCTCTACTTTGGCAAAGACATCATGGACGATTGGACGATTCAGAAGTCTCTAGATGCCATGAAAGACGCCACAGGCACTCTACTCAAGGAGGACTTTTCCGTCACTGAACCCGGTCGCCTAAAGGATGGTCTACTCACCGAAGCCGAGCGATCGGGCATTCTGACGCTCCATGCCTTTTTGCGCGAAGAGGATCCTCATCACCAGCGATTAGGGCTTAAGCGAATGCCCACCTACACGGGCGACTACCTCTGGCTTTGTGAAACCCACTATCAAGCCGCCCAGCCCAAAATCCCCGATCGCATCGAATAGCTTTTTTGACGAGCGCAAATGGGGTTGCCCTGGCGATCGCTCATTGTCCCCTGGGCACCTTATTGCGATGGCAGATGGTCGTCATTTGCCATACCAAACCATCGCAAAGTGCTCTACCTATGCCATACCAAAACATCAGTGCCGACCTGTCTACCGCAGACCTCAACGAAATCAAAGCGGCCCTGGCCACCATCCAGCAAAAGATGCCGTTCTTAGTCAACCTCACCGCCGAAGAACGTCGCCGCCTCTACAAAATGGGCGACAAAAGCCTAGCCTTTGTTAGCAATAGCCTCACCGCTGCCCAGGCCAACCCCGACGTTTTGCCCGCCAGCTTTGACACCGCCGAGCTAGCCCGCGACTACCAGCTCGCCACCGTGCTGAGCGAACTGCGGCTCAACCTGCGCCAGATGACCGAAAAGGTCGACGACACTCTGCTAGCCGTGGGCAGCGAAGCCATGACCAGCAGCCTCAGCGTCTATGACTATGTCAAAGCCGCCGCCAAGCGCCAGCCCGGCCTCAAAGCCGTCGCCACCCAACTTGGCGAGCGCTTTAAGTCTATGCGTCAAAAAGCCGAGAAAGTAGACGTGATGGCCGAGGCTCGGCCCTAGCCGCTTGAGGTTCTGATACTCAAGGCCGAAGCGCTGAGACTCAGCTGCGAGGCTAAAACGCTCAGGCTTGAGTCGATCTATGTTGGCCCGCGAGAGTGCGAGCCTCGGTAGCGAGACTTTTTGCGTCAGCCGAGAGCATGGTGGCCTTGCTGTCGAGGTTTAAAGCTAAGAGGGTGAGGTGCGATCGCTTGGCCGTCGAGTTTCAAAGTCTCGGCATTGAGGCTCACAACCACGCGGTTGAGTCTCAATGCTTGGGTGTCGAGAATCTAATGGTCTGTCAAGCCTGAATTTGTAGGTTGGGTGGCGCGGTAGCAGAACCCAACAGCGGTAAACATCGTTGGGTTTCGCTCCGCTGCACCCAAC
The DNA here is from genome assembly GCF_014695395.1 of Nodosilinea sp. FACHB-131. Lineage (GTDB taxonomy): Bacteria > Cyanobacteriota > Cyanobacteriia > Phormidesmidales > Phormidesmidaceae > Nodosilinea. The sequence goes on along the minus strand of NZ_JACJOF010000013.1, from coordinate 14,755 downwards.
CTACAAAGGCTTTAAAACGATGAATGCCCTCTCAAACCTGAGAGGGCATTCATCAGTCAGCCGATAGGGCTAGCGATGCTAGACCTACTTCCAACCGGCGCGATCGGTGATGCGCAGAGCTTCGGGGTTGTTGCTGCCAAACACCGAGGCATTCAGTGGATCTTCCTTAAATTCGCCGAAGCCTGCCACTACAGAGTCGACCTCAACGCCTGCCACCACGGGGTACTCGTTGTTGCTATTAGCGAAGATGCGCTGGGCCTCGGGGCTCGCCAGATACTCAAGGAACTTCACAGCGGCCTCAGCATTGGGTGCGGTCTTGACCACCCCGGCACCGCTGATGTTGACGTGGGTGCCGCGCCCGTTGGCGCCATCGCCCTGGTTGGGGAAAAACACACCCATCTTTTCAGCGATCGCCTGCTCCTCGGCCTTGTCAGACTTAGCCAGGCGGGCAAAGTAGTAGGTGTTGGAGATAGCAACATCGCCCAGCCCAGCAGCAGCGGCCTTAATCTGGTCGCTGTCGCCCCCTTCCGGGTCGCGGGCAAAGTTGGCCACCAGGCCCCGCGCCCACTCTTCGGTGTCTTCGGCCCCGTGGGCGGCAATCATCGAGCCAACCAGGGACTGGTTATAAATATTGGTTGAGCTGCGAACCAGAATCCGCCCGCGCCACTTGGGGTCGGCCAGATCTTCGTAGGTCGATAGCTCAGAGGGGTCAACGGTGTCTTTGTTATACACCAGCACCCGCGCCCGCTTGGTCAGGCCAAACCACAGCCCTTCGGGATGGCGCAGATTTTCGGGAATTGCCTCGCTCAGAATCGATGAGGTGACCGGCTGGAACATGTCTTCTTGCTCAGCGCGCCAGAGGCGACCGGCATCGACGGTCATGAGAATGTCGGCGGGGCTGTTTGCGCCTTCGCTCTTGATGCGCTCGATCAGCTGGTCGGCTTCGGCCTCAACCACATTGACGCGAATGCCCGTGGCTTCTCGGAAGCCCTCGTAAAGTTGGTCGTCAGTGTCGTAGTGGCGAGCAGAGTAGAGATTGACCACCGGGCCACGGCGAAGGCCAAACTGAGCTGTGGCGGGGCGCTGACGTAGGTAGCCGGCGGCTACGGCGGCGGCGGCAGCACTGGTTCCTAAAAATGCGCGTCTTCCTAATCTCATAGGGTTGTTTACCTCCAAAAATTAAACCTCAACTAAATCTCCAGGCAACTTCAACCGGATGGCCCCAGAGCATTGAGATATCAGGTTGCATTGTATCGCTTAATGCGACCTTCTCCTGATAATGCCGTATTTAAGCTTAGCCCTGTGGCGGATGGTCGCAATACCCTTGCGCTTCGCCGATGTCTCTGCTATTGAATCAGCACCCTGTGGGCAAGGGCTTGAGGCCAGCGAAGAATAGCTTTAGAATGGCCAATAAAGAATCAGTCTTGTTAGCTTAACCGCATCTGCGATCGCAACCTTTCGACAATGGCTCCCAGACTAACTACCCCGCCGTTCTCCTTGAGCCGCTCTGCATCCAAGCCCAAGGGGCGATCGCGGTCGTGGCTGGGGGTGGGATGTGCGATCGCCTCCCTCGCCGCCCACGGAGTCTTGCTGGCCCTGGTCATTCCCGAGTCAAACCAAGCTCCCCCACTGGCAGAAGACCTAGCAGAACCGGCTCCACCGCTAGAGGATGTGGCGCTAACCGTGCTGCTGCCCGCCGTAGAAGCACCGCCAGCCGTAGCCCCAGTCAAAGCACCGCCAGCTTTAGCCTCGCCGCAGCCTGGGGTGGCTACAACCGCCGCACCTCCTCAGGCCGCACCCCAAGCTTCACCCGCGCCAGTTCCCGCCGATCAGCCCAAACCATCGCCGCAGCCCGCAGCGGCGGCTCCAGAGCCGGCCCCAACCCCTCCCGCTGTACCCGCCTCAGAACTGCCTGGCCCGCCAGGGCTTTACGCCAACTTTCCCCATTTAGATGGGGCCCAGGCCGCCTGCCAATGGCTGGCCGACTGCTGGCGCAGCCCAGTGAGCAGCAGCTGGCGTAGTGCCGCAGGTGATCTGCAAGCGCGACTTGAATCCCAGGGCTACACCGTGAGCAACATCACTGGTGAAGTCTTATCTATAGACTCTGGGGTGCGGGTATATGCCGTCAGCAAGCCCGGTGAGCCCAATTATTATTTAAACCTAGTCTCGGTGCGAGAGGGCGTGCTCTACACTATGACTGCTGAACCTATCACCTCTGACGAAGTGCTGGCTTTGCAGCGATCGTAGGCATTTTTAAGTTATTTATCTAGTTCAGATTCCTGTGGGCAGTTCGACAATGATCTCTTCCAATTGCCACTGCAGAACTACTGATACCAATGTGGAATAGCGCTACAGACTGCGAGTGTTCGTCAAAAGTTAGCCCGGCTTTTCCTGTTTGAATGTTTGGAAAAAGCCGGGCTAATTGTTTGTTTGAGCGCTAAGCGTGAACTGTCTTGTCATTGGCGTTTCTGGCAAAAGAAATTATCCTTCTGCTAGTGCTTCGCGCAGGGAGTCGGGGCCTTTACCAATGTCCCAGGTGTTCTTCAAAATTTCCCGAAACGTGGTGGTTTGGTACAGCATTGCTTCTTTGAGCTGCACGAGTAAAGCTTGGGCGTCTTCTGGGGAAAGCGATTGAACTTGCTCTTCAAACACCCGAAGCTCGAACTGCTGCTCAAGGGGTAACTCTTGACGGATATCCATGATGATGTCTCTTTCTAATGTGACTTCATGTCTATGAATGTAACACTTTGTTAATGATTGTGTGTATATCTCTGTCTTGCGTGATAGTCAGCTTGATTTTCGCTTCCTACTCAAGGCATTCGCTCAATAAACGTCACCCCGTGACTCACTCTTTAGGCATATAGATCCGTAGCGCCAAGTTTTTCTAAAAGGGCACACGTTAAGCACTATCAAGTCTTCGCCCGTAAGTTACATGCTCTTTAACCAGCTTTTTAGAATGATTTATGCAATCAAGTAAGGCGTCGCAGCAATCTGATGCAAGCCAACACACCTACCCAAGAAGCCGACCGGCTTGAGGCGCTCAGGCAATACAAAGTTTTAGACACGCCCGCCGAGCGTTCCTACGACGACATCACCTCGCTGGCTGCCTTCATCTGCGATGTGCCGATCGCGCTGATTAGCCTGGTTGACGCAGAGCGGCAGTGGTTTAAATCTAAGGTAGGTCTTACGGCGCAAGAGACCAGCCGAGGTGTTTCCTTCTGCGCCCACGCCATCTTGAGCCCGGCCATCATGATTGTGACTGATGCTGCCGAGGACGAACGGTTTGCCAACAATTCGCTGGTGACCGGCGAGCTAGGCATTCGATTCTACGCTGGAGTTCCTTTGATTTCTCCTGGTGGTCAGCCGCTTGGAACGCTCTGTGTAATTGACAGAAAACCTAGGACTTTAGACCTCTGTCAAATCAAAACTTTAGAAGCTCTGGCGCGTCAGGTGGTGATGCAGTTAGAGCTACAGCGGGTGTCTTCGCAATTAGCTGAGGCGCTGGAAAAAATGGAGCTGATGGCTGGCTTAATTCCCATTTGCTCCTATTGCAAAGGCATTCGAAACGATCAGGGTTATTGGTCAACTGTGGAGTCGTTTATTCAGCAATATTCAGATGTCGGTTTCACCCATGGAGTGTGCGACAACTGTATGAAACGACATTTTCCCGAGGTAGCAGAAATTTTGCTTCCAGATCTGGAGACAGAAACCACTTTGGAAGAATAGACATACAGAAGCATATGCGCTGGGGCAAATGCAGTAGTAGGAATGACCGCCCTGCCCTACTCGGCCCACTGGCGCAGCAGGTTAGCGGTGGTCTTGGTTAGCAGATCAAACTCTGGGGTTTTGCCGGTTTGGGCAAACAGGGTGCGCTTCACGGTTTCAAGGTCGAAGAGAATTTCGCGGTGGGCGGCATTGCGCACCAGACTTTGCACCCAGCCCACGGCCACAATGCGATCGCCCCTCACCACCGGCTCCACCCGGTGCAGCGTAGTGGATGGGTAGACAATGGCGCTCCCGGCCGCTAGCTTGTAGGGCTGCTCGCTGTCGGCTCCCTCAATCACTAGCTCGCCGCCGTCGTAATCGTCTGGCCCGCTCAAAAACACCGTCAGCGATACATCCGAGCGATAAAAGTTGGCACCTCCCATCAGGGCATTGTCGGTGTGCCGTCCGTAGCTCATGCCCACCCCATAGCGGCTAAACAGCAGGGAATGGATGATGCGGGGGCAGGCGATCGCCTGAAACAGCGCATTCCGCGCCAAGGCATTCTGCACCACCGCCTTCAACGGCTCAACCGCCGCCTGCTTAGCCGCTTGCTCGTTCTGCTTAACTAGCTTGGCGTGCCAGCCCGCCGTCGTCTCCCCCGGCACAAACGCGGCCTGGGCTAGGCCCGTTTTAATCTGGGCGATTTCATCTGAGGTTAGCAGGTCAGCAATGCAGACAATCATCGGCGTGAGCTGAGGAGGGTATGGGGTTTAAGGTATAGGGTAAAGGCTCGAGATGGCTCGGAAACTGATTGCGGAGTTGCCGTTTTGAGTGCGGGGTGAGTTTGCTCTCGGTATTCCCCTCACCCACCCATCCCTGACTCCCCACTCACTGCCAACCATCTGGTGTATCTTAGTCGGGTATCGCCCGAGATTGGGCTACACCGCGTGGAGGATTCGCAATCGGTGGCTTCCCTATCGCTAACGGCCCTGCCCCTGGGCCTGTTCTCTATCCTTCTAGGCATGGGAGAACCCAAGCCCCTGCAGCTGTCTGGGCTTAACCCCGCCGCGCTGCAAATTGAGTGGCAGTCGCCGTGGATTGCGGAGCTGGCCCGCGACCCGGTAGTAGAGGCGATCGTGGCCGACTATGTGGCGGGGCTGCAGCGGCAGGGCTGGTCAGTGCCCGACCAGGGCATTTGGATTCAGGTGGGCCAGAGCGCGATCGCTGAGCACCGAGGCGATGTGCTGATGCCCGCCGCCTCGTTGACTAAGCTGGCGACCACCCTGGCTGCTCTTAAAACCTGGCCCCTCGACCACCGCTTCGAGACTCGGGTGGGCATGCGCGGCACCCTTCAGCCCGATGGCGTGCTCGACGGCGATCTGGTGATTCAGGGCAGTGGCGACCCGCTGTTTGTGTGGGAGGAGGGCATTGTGCTGGCCAACCGCCTGCAAGAGCTGGGCATTCAGCGGGTGACGGGGGAGATTTTGGTGAGCGGCTCCTTCACCATGAACTTTGAGGAAGAACAAGCAGATTCTCTGGCGGATTTGCAGCAGGCGATGTCGGCCCCAACCTGGGCCTGGGAAGCGCGCCAGGCCCACGCCAACCTGCCGCCGGGCACGCCGCAGCCCAGCCTAGAAATTGACGGTACGGCCCGCTGGGTGCCAGCGGCAGAGCTAGAGACCAGCGACGTGGAGTGGGTGGTGCAGCATCAGTCGCTGCCGCTGGTGGCCATCCTCAAGGCGATGAATATTTACAGCAACAACGTCATGGCGGAAATGGTGGCTAGCTTAGCGGGCGGGCCGGAGCCAGTGATGACCAAGGCGACGGCGGCAGCAGAATTACCGCCGGGTGAACTCAGCCTGGTCAACGGGTCGGGCCTGGGGGTCGATAACCAGATGTCGGCGCGGGCGGCGGTGGCCATGACGGTAGCGATTCAACGGGAGCTGAGCGGCCAGGGTTTTTCGGTGGCCGACGTACTGCCCGTCTCAGGGGAAGATGTGGGCACTCTCATCGATCGCCGCATTCCCCCCACGGCGGCGGTCAAGACTGGCAGCTTAGCGGAGGTCAGCGCCCTGGCAGGGATGGTGCCTACTGCCGAAAAGGGGCCAGTGTGGTTTGCGATTATCAATAAGGGGTGGGATATCCCCGATCTGAGGGTGCAGCAAGACCAGCTGTTGCAGGCGATTCAGGCTCACTGGGGTGCGGCAGAAGCGCCCGCCGACCTAAGGACGAAAGTGGTCATGCAAACGGGGCCATTTCGCTATGGTGACCCCAGCCGCAATCAGGTGGCCGAGAAGGTGGCGTCGGAGTAGGGCGGCTTGGCGTAGTGCTGGTGCAGGGTTTTGGCGATCGCCCTGGCCGCTCCAGGCCGGCCCATGCGGCGGCGTCCGTTTTCGGCAATGCTTTGCAGCCGGGAGCCATCGGCCAGGCAGGCTTGTAGCGCCGCTCCCGTTTCACTGGGCTGGCTAAGCAAAATGATGGATTGCCCTAGCAACCTTGATTGAGACTCGGCGAAGGCGTAGGTGAACTGCGGCCCAGAGCCAGGGAAGGTGAAGACGGGCTTGCCCAGGCCGACGGCCTGCTCGGTGGCGGTGCCAGCGGTAGCGATCGCTGCGTCGGCCAGGTGCAGGCACTCGGCAAAGGCATTGGTGGTCAGCACCAGCACACCATTGTTGCGCTGAAACGTGGGGTATTCCCCAGCCACAGGCTGCCACCCCGCGTCTAGTAAGACATCCTTAAACGCAGCCAGGCTGAGGGAGGGGGTGAGGGCGGCGAGCAGACGCACTTGGCGATCGCCAAAGGTTTGCATGACTGATGCGATCGCGCTCACCATCCGCTGCCAGTTGTCGAAGGCCTCGGGGGCGCGGGAGCCGGGCAGCAGGGCCAGCGTAAGTTGAGCCGGGGCTGGGGCAAAGGTGGCGGTGAGCCGAGCCAGCTTGTCGGCGCTGGTGTCCAGGTCATCCATCATCGGGTTGCCGGGGTAGAGGGCGGGCACGCCGCGCTTTTGCAGCAGGTCGGCGGTGAGCTGGTCGCGCACAAAGGCCCCTTGGCAGCGGGGGCGCGCCATCAGCCATCGCTCCCAGGGCACATAGACCGAGCCCGACCAGCCTTCTAAAGGGGGGCGACCGGGCAATCGCTGGGTGTCGTCACGCAGATAGTATTCCGACTTGGCAGTGCCCACAAAGCAATAGTCGCCGCCGCTCTGCCAGGCGATCGCCAGGGGCACGATATCCCCCACCGCCAAAATTTTGCCGCCGCTCTTGGCCCACTGGCGAGCAGTTTTGAGCTGAGCCAGGGTCAGCCCCACCAGCCCCCCCTGCAAATCGCGCCACAGCTGGTAGCGATCCATATAGATAAAGCCGCCGGAGGGCATGGCCTGGGTCGGCCCCTGGATGGCAATACCCGCTTTTTCGTAGGCACGACCTTCCCCCACAATTGGCAGCGCGGCCAGGGTCGGCGCACCGGGCAGTTGGCGCAGCTGCTTGAGAATGCGAACTGCAATGCCGTCTTCGCCGTGGCCGTTACTAATGCAGAGTAGCTTCATCGTTGCGGATTCAATGCTATCGGTGAGGATTCAACCCCAATGTTGAAAACTCAACACCATTGCCAACCCTAACAGAAAATGCATGAAGCACACCTGGAGGAATTGGGCCGCAGCGGAGGGCACTGTCGTCTATGGTTTGGTGGGAGGCACCTTGGGTTTGGGTTTTGGCTTTGGTGTGGCGCTAGGTTCGACTAGCTCGGTCTCTGGTTTGGCCTTTAACTTGATCTCTGGCTTGGCTTTCTCGGACGGAGGCAGTCCCAGCGTTTGGGCAATGTGGCGCTGAACGGCTTCGCGATCGTAGGCTGTCTGCACCGCAAAGCGAATTAGGGGTAGCCCAGCGCTCTTGACGACCTGGTTGAGGAAGTCGTCGCGTTTGATGCGATCGCCCCGCTGGTGGCTGCTGTCGTCGAGTTCAACGGCGGCTAAAACTGTGAGGCGATCGCGATCGCAGAGCACAAAGTCGAAGTGCTTGGCCGAGATCTTGTTGAAGGCTCGCTGCCAGTCGCCCCGGTTGTCAGTTTGGGGTTTGAGCACATCGGCGACGCGCACCTTGCCAAAGACTAGATACTCACTTTGGGTAGCATTCTGCAACGCGTGGTAAAACGTAGTCTCCGCCAGGGTGAATAGGTATTTTTGGCGGCTGTAGGGGTAAGACTGAGCGGCATCAGCCCCGTTTTGGGTCGGCTTAGACGAGGTGGAGTGAGCCTGGCGGCTGAGGAGGGCGATCGCCCCAGCTCCAACCCCAGCGAAAATCAGCAGTAAAACAATCAGTGATGACACTTTTTTAACCACCTTTGACGGAGGCTGACGCCAGCGTGCCCACCTTAACCCTCCGGTGCTCCGGTCTTTAAATTATTGCCGGAACGAAAAATCCCTCAATGTTTCTTCGTGAATCGTCCGGGTTTCGTTGCGAAACGGCTGTGTTTTCCCTCCACCGCCCGTTGACTTCCTTAGGATCTGTGTGGACCCTTGTCGCTGGAATGCCCGATGAAACTTCTGGTGATAGAACCTGAACCGCTGGTCGCCCAGGCTCTGAAGCTGCTGCTGGGCAGCGTAGCCTGCACGGTGGAGGTGGCCTGTGTTGATGCTCACGTCACCAGCCTAATCGCTAAGGGTCCCTATGACTTAGTCATTCTTGACGGGTCCATAGGATTAAGCCTAGGGCCAAAGTTGCGTACCCATCTGCCCCAAAGCCCCATACTGCTGTTGACGAGTGGGGCGTTAGACAATCCACCCTGGGCTACGGCAACCTTGGGCAAACCCGTCGAAGCGGTGGATCTCGTCGCTCGGGTGAGTGAGCTGGTCGGCAAGCCCATGGCCGTGATTAGCCCCGTGGCTGAGCTGAGCCGCCGCGAAGAACGGTTTCGCAATATGGCCGACCACGCGCCGGTGATGGTGTGGGTCAGCGACGCCGGGGGTGGCTGCACCTACCTGAGCCAGAGTTGGTATGAGTTTACCGGGCAGTGCGAGGCCACGGGGCTGGGCGTGGGCTGGTTAGAGGCGGTGCATCCTGACGATCGCGCCACCGCTAAGTCAGTCTTTCTCACCGCCATCAAACGGCAGGAAGAGTTTCGCGTGGAGTATCGCCTGCGCCGCCGCGACGGCGAATATCGCTGGGTGATCGATGCAGCCTGCCCCTGGCTGGGGGTGGGGGGCGAGTTTGAGGGCTACATTGGTTCGGTGCTGGATATCAGCGATCGCGTGCACGGCGAAGCCGAACGCCGCCAGGCCGAAGCTACCCTGCGCGAGTCGGAGGAAAAGTATCGCCTACTGTTTTCCAGTATTGACGAGGCGTTTTTGGTGGGCGAGACCCTGCGTCTCGACGACGGCACCTTCGACTTGTTATACATCGAGGTGAACCCAGCCTTTGAGCGGGCTACGGGCCTGACCCGACAGGATGTGCTCGGTCGGCGAGCCCGAGAGGTGCTACCGGGGCTGTCGGAGGTGTGGTTTGACGCCGTGGGGCGGGTGGGGTTTGGGGGCGAGGCTCTGCACCTGGAGGACTACGCGGCGCCGATCGATCGATGGTTTGCCACGTCGTTTAAGCCGATGGGCGAAAAGGGCAGCGGCAGGCTCAGCGTTACCTTTAGCGATGTCACCGATCGCAAACGGCTAGAGCTTTCCCTCAAGGCGTCGGAGGCGAAGCTCAGCGGTATTTTAGACAGCGCGATCGCGGCGATCGCCAGTTTTCAAGTCTACGCCGACGGCAGCTTTGAGTATGTCTATTGGTCTGCCGGGTGCGAACAGCTGTTTGGCTACCCCCGCAGTGTCTATGACGACAAACAGTTCTGGCTGGCCCAGGTGCACCCCGACGATCGCGAGCGGGTGATTATGCCCCTGTTTAACGACTTCTTTGCCGGCGGTCAGACCACCGCTGAGTACCGATTTCGCCATCAAGATGGCACAATGCGCTGGTTTCGCAGTGACTTTGCCTCGCGCGAAATTGCTGAGGGCTGCTGGGTGGTGACCTCCGTCAACTACGACATCACCGAGCGCAAGCAGCTAGAGCGCGATCGCGACCGATTCTTAGCGGTGGGGTTTGATCTGCGCACGATTAGCGATCGCAGCGGCTACTTTCGCTGGGTCAGCCCTACCTTTGAGCAAGCCCTGGGCTGGACCGCCGCTGAAATGACCGCTGTTCCCTGGCGTGACTTTGTCCACCCCGACGATTTGGCGGCTTCTGTTAACGAAACTACCGCGATTTTCGAAGGGCGCGACACCTTTGCCTTTGAGAACCGCTACCGCCACAAAGACGGCTCCTACCGCTGGCTGCTGTGGAAGGCGCGCCTCTATGTCGACGACGAGCGGGTCTACGGCGGAGCGATCGACATTACCGACCGCAAGCAGTCTGAGGCAGCCCTGCGCGACTCAGAAGAAAAGTATCGCCTGTTGTTCAACTCGATGGACGAGGGGTTTTGCGTCATTGAGATGCTGTTTGATGAGCGCGATCGCCCCATCGACTATCGCTTTCTCGACATCAATCCCATCTTTGCCCAGCAGACCGGCCTGATCGATGCCAAGGGCAGACGCGTCCGCGAGATGGTGCCCAATCTCGAAACCCACTGGTTTGAAAAGCTTGGCCGGGTGGCGATTACTGGGGAGCCGGTGCGCTTTGAAGATCACGCCGAGGAAATGGAGCGCTGGTTTGACGTGTTTGGCTTTCGCTTTGGTGCACCGGAACTGCGCCAGGTGGCGGTGCTGTTTCGCGACGTCACCGAGCGTCGGCGGGCCGACGCCGCCCTCAAAGAAAGCGAGCGCAAGCTGCGGGCGATCTTTGACAGCACCTTTGAGTTTATTGGCTTGCTCAAAACCGATGGCACCGTGCTCGACGTCAACCGCACTGCCCTGAGCGTGATTGCAGCCACCCCCGAGGCGGTAATCGGTCAGCCCTTCTGGCTCACCCCCTGGTGGGATCACTTTCCTGAGCAGCGGGATCGCCTGCGGCAGGCGATCGCCCGCGCTGCCCAGGGTGACACCATCCGCATGGAGAACCAGCACATCTGGGCCGATGGCTCCACCGCCTGGGTCGACTTCTCGATTAAGCCAGTCTTAGATGAGCAGGGTCAGGTGATTATGCTGGTGCCCGAGGGGCGCGACATCACCGGGCGCAAAACCGCCGAGCGCAAGATTCGCGAACAGGCGGCCCTGCTCGACATCGCCTCCGATGCCATCACCGTGCGCGACCTCGACCACCACCTGCTCTACTGGAATCAGGGGGCTGAGCGCCTCTATGGCTTTGCCGCTGAGGAGGTGGTGGGCCACATCGCCTACGATCTGCTGCGCAGCGAAACCGCCCAGCACGGTGAGATGATGCCCGCCCTGCTAGAGCGCGGCGAGTGGCGCGGCGAACTCGATCGATTGACCAAAACCGACCAGGCAGTGACCGTCGCCGCCCGCTGGACCCTGGTGCGCGACGAGGCGGGGCAGCCCAAGTTTATTCTCACAGTCGAGACCGACATTACCGCCAAAAAGGCCCTAGAAGCGCAGTTCTACCAGGCTCAGCGGGTCGAAAGCCTGGGGCGACTGGCCAGCGGCATTGCCCACGACCTCAACAACGTATTTACCCCAATTGTCACCATTGCTCAGCTGCTGCGCCTCACCCAGCGCCACCTCAGCGACAAAGCCCAGGATCATCTGCGGTTGCTGGAAGAAAGCGCCAAACGCGGGGCCAGTATGGTGCAGCAAATTTTGTCGATTACCCGCAGCAGCAGCGGCACGCGCACGGAGGTCAACCTGGGGCCGCTGCTGCAAGATCTGGGGCATATTCTGCAGCAGAGTTTGCCCAAGCACATTGATCTGCACCTGCCGGAACCCGCCTTGGCCAGTGGCCAGGAGCTGCGGGTCAGCGTTGACCCGACTCACCTGCACCAAGTGCTGATGAACCTGTGCATCAACGCCCGTGACGCCATGTCTGAGGGTGGCAGGTTGACCCTAGCAGCGGAGCTGGTGACGGTGGATGCGGCCCTGGCTCAAGCCTACCTCGATGCCCAGGTGGGTCAATATGTGCGGCTTACGGTGGCCGACACGGGCACGGGCATTGATCCTGGGCTGCGCGATCGCATCTTTGACCCCTTCTTCACCACCAAGGCACCGGGCCAGGGCACCGGACTGGGGCTGGCCACAGTGTTGGGCATTGTCAAGGCCAGCGATGGCTTTGTGCAGGTGGTTAGCGAGGTGGGCCAAGGCACTCAAATGCAGGTCTATTTACCGGCTCTTACCCAGCCCTCGGCCAGCGATGCCCCCGAGGTTGATTGGCCCGACGCTCCCCAACAGGGCCAGGGGGAACGGCTGCTGGTGGTGGAGGACGATGCCTCGGTGCAGCAATCGGTGCGATCGCTGCTGCACAGCTACAACTACCGCATTGTGATGGCCAACAATGGCTTCAAGGCGCTGGACTATTTTGCCCAGCAGCCGACTCCCCTGGTGGTGGTCGACATGATGATGCCGGGTATGGATGGCCTGACGCTGATTCGGCGGCTCAAGGCGATGCAGCCCAGCGTCAAGATTATCGCCACCAGTGGCCTGCCCACTTACCAGGAGGAGGCACTGGCCGCTGGAGCCAGCACCTTTTTGCGCAAGCCCTATGACCTCAGCGACCTGCTCGATGCGATCGCCCTGCTGCTGCATTAACCTTGAGACGAGAAACTCACTTTACTGGTTATCGTTGTTGGCTTCTAGTTTGAGATGTTCAAACATCGGTTCTGTTTCTTTGATTCGCGGTTGAGGAAAACAGAACGCGAAAACCTCAGTCCCCCGCAGTTAAAGTGCAAACTGGGGGCTAGGATACGATGAGCCTAGCCTTGCTATGTGCGTGCAAGATTTGCGGGGTTAGCTGTCTGTAGGTGGTAGTGACACCTGCGGACAGCGCCAAGATTTTCGAGTTCTGTATGGTCACCCCTCGGCTGAACAATAGAGAACATTAGTACAAAAGCTCTCCATCAAACGTAGAAGAGTGATTGGGGCGCAGATGCTGTTGTAGTTGCAAACCCAAAAGTTGCTGGATAGGACCCCTAAACTCAGGGATTAATCCCTAAAAGTAACCGACAACACCTTAAAACTAGGGGCTTATTCAGCAGTTTCGACGCTCAATACGTAGTTAGACCGCCAAATTTCTTAGAAAGACCGCAGTTCAAGATTGGGTATTATCACTTGATCGACCGCAAGACTATGTTTTGTACGCTAATTTACCAAAGAAATTACATAGTCTCTCATATCACAATTATCAATTAAATCTGCGATCGAAATTCTTCATCTGTGGGTATGATAAAAGCATTTGTCGGTGAAATAGCACGGTTCCAATGATCCTTCGACTCTTTCCAAAAGAACTCAATCGCCTACAATACCTGCTTCGTATTGTTGTTTATCTCATTGTCGTATTTTCAATTTACTTCATTGTTGAGAGCGCGATCGATATTGAAAAAATCGGCTTCCTGATTTTGGGACTGCAAGTTCTGAAGATCGTTCTATTCGATCTCGCTCGAATTCGGCATATTGGTCGATCGCCATGGTTTGTGATTCTGTTCTTTATTCCTTACTTGGGTGCACTTTTTCAACTGCTCTTGTTCGTACTACCACCTGATAACCCACCAACCTTAAGATATTGAACTGTCAATAGGCCAACCCTAACAAAATGATGGAGTGGATATTTGAGAAATGCTGGTTGAGTTACTGGGGTTATCTGCTGTCGCTCATCTTGGTCATTAGACAGCGATCGCGCCTTTTTCAACACCGCTTGAGTCAGTGCAGTAAGTAAATATAGGTTGCGATGTGGCACCCAAGACTTCATCCATTCTTGGCTTCTCTTAGCCCAGTTCTCTCTCTACTCGTAGAGCAATTCTGCTGCTAACAATCTTTAGCCAGAAAGAACTACAGAAACAATTTACGGTTAGCAGTAGCACTTATCTCTCCTGAGAGAGTCCCATGAAATATTAAAGCTTGTTACAGTCACAGAAATGGTGAGAATGGCAAGCGCATGTTTTTCAACCAGACTTCTACATCGCAATCTCAGTTGCATGAGCATTCTGTTGAGCTAGGGGATTGCAAGATTTTTTATACGCAGGGTGGGTTGAAGTTAGATTCAACTCCTATCGTGCTTCTGCACGGTTGGGGCATTTCTGCTGCGCCTTATCACGAAGTTCTGAACCTACTGGCAGAGCACCATGCTGTAATTGCCCCTGATTTGCCCAGTTTTGCGCGATCGCCCTACCCCAACCTCATTCCAGACTATGAAAGCTACGCTAAAATTTTGCTTTCATTTTTAGACGCCTTAAATCTTCAACAAGTGCATCTGGTAGGGCACTCCCTGGGAGGAGGAATTGCAATTGCGTTATCTGCGCTTGCTCCAGATAAAGTGAAAAGCGTGATTCTAGTAGATAGTACTGGCATTCCGACTGTATCTATTCCAGAACTAATACCAAGAAGGGCAATTGAGATGACAGCCCAATTGCTTCTTCCAAGACAAAGACTAAAACTGGTTGATATTCCTCTGGTCTTCTCCCGTAATCTTTTGTTCAATACCGGAAACGTGATTCAAGCGTTATTGCTTTCATTACAGGTAGATCTGAAACATCTATTGCCAAAAATCAAAGCTCCTTGCTTGTTGTTATGGTCAGAAAAAGACCTGACCGAACCAATAAGTGTTGGGCGGGAGATGGCTGCAATCATTCCAGATTCCAGACTAGTTACCGTAGAAGAAGGTTGGCACGAATGGGGACTCTGGTATCCTGAGAAATTCACGTCGCACATGCTTGATTTTATTCATCAAGTCGAGCGTACTAATGCAGTTAAAGTAGGTTCTTCCTGAGCAGAAAGCGATCAGCAAGCGCAGGGCGCGTTGTCGGCTCTAGGATTGTTGCAATCCTCAGCCTTTCTATTGAATCGTCGTGTCAAAAGGTATAGCTGTGGTCATCTAGGTTAGGACGCGGCTTGCTTGAGCACGACTTCAATAGCGGCACGTAAGCCGTCGGCATGGGAGAGGTGTTTGCGAATCCGGCTCTTTAACCAACC
>NZ_JACJOF010000012.1 GCF_014695395.1 Nodosilinea sp. FACHB-131 | reverse complement strand
TGGCCATTCTTGACGGTCCGTTCGGAGGTGCAGTCAGGGCAGGGCAGCATAGGCATCGTTGCGTAGCTTCTTAATCACCCTAACAAATTCATCATTACCTCTAGAGTTCTACCGGAGGATTTTGGTAGTGCGGTCTATGCCTACAAGGCTGCAATAGAGCAAGTCTCTAACCGTTGATACAAGCTCGTGTAGATTGCGAGACCAAACGTTGACGAATAAGCCTTTAACAAGGCTTATCCAGCACAACTCACAGATAAACCCTCTCATCTAGGGCATTATCCGTCAAAGGCGACAGGTAAAATTTCAAAGTAGGGACTTATCTAGCAAATCTGACACATACTACATAGTTAGCTAGCTTCGATAGTTGGATGAGACATTACTCTAGAATTACCCGTTGAGGCAGAAAATTGTTACAAGTTATAATTTGCAGACAGTGAGTTAGTAACAATCCCAACAGCTTAGAAACTGGAAAGGAGTTCGCTTATGCCGTCGCTTAGAACCACTCTTCTTGTTGACAGTATTGTTTGCTTTATTTATGGAGCAGTGTTGACGATAGCGGCAAGATCACTCTCTACCGTGTTTATGAACACTACTGTATCTTTGCTTGGTTATCCGCCTCAAGAAGCACTTAGAGTTTTAGGCTTGTGTGTTCTAGGAATCGGGCTGTATGTTTGCGTTATTGGTTACACAAAGCAAATCCTACCTATTGCAGTTTGGTTGGTCATTGGAATTGAAATTGTTTGGATAATTGGCAGCATATTGTTGCTGGGTTGGGTTGGAAATGCGCTCTCTTGGATAGGTGTCGCTTTTATCGTCTCAGGGGCAGTGACCGTTTTTGGATTCATGGTCTTTGAGTTAATTGGCCTTCAATCCTTGCGACGAGGCTATATTGACCTTACTAGAGAAGATTTAGGTACTGAACCACGGTCATTGGGTAGTGATTAGCGTTCCGTGATGTTGAAATGAGATTGAGTGTTGTGATGGCTAGCAACCGCGCTGCACCGGAACACCTAAGAATGTCAGTTGAACAATGGAAAGCATCTGTGTCCGGTGAGCGCACTATTAGCCCGTTGAGTCATCGGTGGAGTGAAATTGCAAAGATCCCAGAAGTACCCTTAAGGGTAATACCACCGCTGAATAGTATGTTCCATAGTGGATATAGAAACGAACCAACGAAGAGCTTCAAACTCGTTGGATGCCTGGAAAGCTACATGCTGAGAACTCACAGCATTTGGTTGTTTCTATGCAATGCAGCAGATGAGCAGAAATCTTAGTGCTGGATTCCAGGCTACTTGTCGCTTCTGATCACAACTATAAGGAGAACAAATTTATGATTCGCACCAAGCGCATTGAAGCAGGAGATTGGAGAACCGTTGAAAGCTTTTGGAATGCCAATGGCAAGGCCTTTTTCAAGCTTCCCGTCGGTGCTTCAATCAAAGTTCGTTATGGCGTGGGCTTTCTAGGATTCGATAGCCAGAAACAAACTCTTGACGGCTCAGGCTATAAACAATTATCAGTCGGAACTGGCTCGGTCGCACGCGCCAGAATGCAAATCAAAGTGTCTCAAACCACGAATATTACCTATGACGTTTACGGTGGCGGCGTTGCTGTTACAACCCCAGAAATCCCTTTTTAGGTAAGACTCAAGCGGTAATAATAGGCTTGTTGGGGCGCTCGAGAAGCACCCAACTGATTAACTGACAAAAGTTAAGGTGTAGGTTGGCGTTGAGCGAAGCAAAGCTCAGCGCCAAAGACAATTTCGATGGGTTAGTGCCAGAGTGGCCCATCCACGGTGAAGCTAAAGAGTTAACAGCTTCACCGCGTTAAAACTCTCGGTGACCATTACAAGACTTAAAAATGACTTAGAGCGATCGCGCTACACTTATGAGATTGCGCCGACTGGGGAAACGAAAAAACAATGCCCCAATCAGCAGAGTACTCACGAAAGTGTTGTGGGAGGTTCACAAATGACGAAAACCTATACCGGAGGCTGTCACTGCGGTGCAGTTCGTTCAATCTAGCTAGCAGTAGACAAGGCCAATACCCTAGTCCATCGTATTATCAGACAAATTACGAGGCGGTGAAGCCTTTACAGGCTACTTTGGTTGACTTCGATGACGTTGGAGCAAACTTGAGGATATCAGGATTTGGTCTGGAGCGATACTGTTTCTTTGCTTCATACTGCTCGTTGATCTCAACCTGTCTGTGACAAAATTCGTAATCCTCCTGAAAGCGCTGATAAACCTCCTCATAGGGAGATTCAATGCCAAAATCTAGCTCCTCGACTTCTAACAAATGCAACATTTTTTCGAGCAGTCGCACCCTGACTTTGAGGTGATCGAGCCTCGGTTCTGCACACAATTGCAACCGTTCAAGGTAAGACTGAATGGAAAAATAGGAATTGATATCAATTGCAAAATCTTTGGTGCCATTGCTGCGAATATAGCTCACCACTCGTCCAATCGCTTGGTATCCGCGAAACCGCTCAAGCTGGGTGTTGGCCTGGGCTTTTTCACCTAAATACAACCAAATGTGGCCCAGTGCTCTCATTTGCGCCTTACAACCTTTGTAAGGCACCACTTCGACATGCTGCAATAGACAAGCCCTATCGCCAGTTCTGCTAGCCGTTTCCCAATGACTTAAGTATCCCTGAAAGCGCACATTTTGCCCTAGCCAATCGGCAAGCGGCCTACGGGCGATCGCTGACTTCTGCATCCTGATGCTCCCCTGACCCCGATTTATTTGCTCTTAGAGGCCAATCCGTTATTTTTTCAGATTGCCCAACTGTGAGCCCATGATCTTAAAAGCGAGGGTAGAACTCAGGCGGTAATGATGGGTTTGTTGAGGCGATCGAGAAGCAACCAGTCATGCCACTGCATCATCCCAACAGCAGCTTCAAGCGGACAGCTCAGGACAGTCATACATGCAACTCACCCAACATGAGGTATCTGCCATGGATAGGCGATGGGTGAGGGCAGAGCAACACGTCAACGGCGGCGGCATGAAAGGGCGATCGCCTAAACACCCTTCTACAACCCCCTCCCCCTTAGGCCCGCTGCCCACAGACCAGCCGCTGTTCCGCCGTCACCTGGCTGTACATGGTCTCTAGGGCAGAAATATTGTCCTTCAGCGTGTAGCGCTGGAGCACTCGCTCGCGGGCTTTATGCCCTAGAAGCTGAGTGATTTCGGGATGGTCGCGCAGAATCGGCAGAATAGTTTGCAGCTGAGTTGACACCCGCTGGGTGTCAAGCACAATGCCTGCCCCGTCGGCCAGCACTTCGCCATCAGCTCCGGCATCGGTGGCAATACAGGCAGCACCACAGGCCATGGCCTCCAGCAGCGACAGCGACAGCCCTTCTACCAAGGAGGGCAAAATGAACCCATCTGCCGCCCGCAAGATGTCGATGCGGCGCTGCTCGTTAGCCAGGTAGCCCAGCCAGATAATGTCGTTCTCGTCGCCGTAGTATCGCTTCAACGACGCCTCTAGAGGGCCACTGCCAACGATCGCCAGCTTGCAGTTTGGCCCCATGTCAGCCTGCCGCCAGCCCCGCAGCAGGGCCTCTACATTCTTCTCTAGAGAAACGCGGCCCTGGTATACAAATAGCTGGCGGGCGTAGAGATCGGCCTTGACGGCCGACGGCCCCGGTGAGTAGCGGCGGGTGTCGACTCCATTAGGAATTACGACCAGCGTAGCGTCGGGCACCCCAAGCTTGGTCAGCAGATCGCGCTGGAGGTCTGAGAAGACGATGACGCGATCGTAGTTGGCCAGACAGGGCGCATAGAGCTGGTAGGTGAGGTGCTGGGTGCCCGAGGTCAGGCTGCGCACCCGGCGATCGAAGGCGGGGTGAAAGGTGGCCACCAGGGGAATATTTAACTCAGCACAGATCTCTGGCAGCCGAAAATCGAGCGGCGACAGGGTCAGCGACGCATGCACCAGATCGGGTCGAATGCGCTCTAGCGTCTCTGCCAGCAGTTTGCCTGACTTCAACGAAGGAATGGTGAGGATCTGCGACTTGAACAGAAAGGGCAGCGGCACTTCCTGCGATCGCTCCGCATAACTTCCCCGGCTGTGGCCATCCTGAGACTGGGCAAAATGGAGAAATGTCACTCGATGACCGCGTTCAAGCAACGCATTGGTGACCTCTCGGCCATAGGTGACGTTGCCGCAAAAGGGCGATTTTTTGCCAAGCCACGCGATGTGCATGCTGTTCAGCGTTATCCGTTAACAACCTAAACTAGCGCCAGCAGAATGCCGCCGCGAATCGCGGAGCGTTCCGGAACTGACTCGGAGCGAGTATCCGTTTCGGAATCGCCCAACCCGTAGCCTCAGCCCGCAGATCCTTTGGTAAAAAAATGAAACCTAGCCCGGGGCCTGGGTCTTTCTCATTGCCGTATCGGCAATATACCAGGTTACTACTCCCCCTAGTCCTACCAGGGCTCCCATGCCGACAAAAACATTAGCCAAACCCAAGTGTGCCTCTACCACGCTAGCCAAGGCTAGCGGCAGACTCAGGGCAATGTTGACCATGTTGTTCTGCAATCCAAACACTTTGCCGCGCATGGCTTCTGGCGTTTTTTCTTGAATCAGAGTCTGCATCGGTATGCCGACAAAGGCACCGCACAGCCCCAGCGTGGCAATAATCGCCATAGACGCCCACAGTTGCTGAGTCGTCCAGGCCAGGGAAATGAGGCACACCCCCATTCCGATGGCACCCCACAGGCTCAGGTAGCGCCTCGGAAAGCGCGGCCCAAAATTCCCCACCAGCACGGCGCCTAGGCCCAGGCCCAAGCCACCCGCCGCTAGCAAAAAGCCAAACTGCGACGCCTTGAGAGCGGGGATCATCTCCGCCAGACGCACCGCTAGCACCGCCAGAGCCGCAAACACCGACGACAGCAGCACCAGCTGAATGATCGCCACCCGCACCTGCACCTGCTCCCCTAGGTAGCGCCAGCCGTCTTTGATGTCAGCCCAAAATTGAGACAAATCTTCGTGGGCAGCAGATAAATTCTCTTTCCCCGGATGCATCGTCATTAGGCACAGCCCGGCCACCATATAGCTCAGGCCAACCAAGATGGCTGGGCCGTTGTTGGCTATACCGAGGGCCAACATCAGGCGATCGGCTAGGGCCAGCAGCGGTTCTCCCACAGCGAACCCCACGATCACCGACGCCATCATAGTGGTGGTATAGAGCGAATTAGCCGAGAGCAAATCGCCCTCGGCCACAATGAGAGGAATAATCGACTGCTCTGCCGGGGCAAAAAACTGGGTCAGGGTAGAGATCAAAAACGTTACGACCAGCAGCAGCAAAAAGGCCACAGGTAGCCCTAGCACTGGCCCCCAGCCCGCCGTTAGCCAAATCCCTAGGGGCAGCGCAATTACCAGGCCGCCGCGCAGCAGATTAGACCACACCAGCACCGGACGCTTACGCCAGCGATCGACAAATACCCCCGCCAGCGCCCCAAACAGCACGGCTGGCACGGTAAAAGCAATCATCACCGCTGACACCCAGCCGCTGATGGTCTGCCCAGGGGTCTCATATCGAGCGGCGATGATGGCAATCATCAGCACCAGATAGACTTTATCGGCCAGCTGCGAAAAGAGCTGTCCAGTCCACAAAATTAAAAAGTTGCGGTTTCGGAAAATGGCCCGAAACCCATTCTCACGCTCCGAATCAGCGATCTCAGATACAGGAGCAGCAGGCAAAGTGGCAGTTTGGGCTCTGGAGTCTGCCCCAGCGCCCAGGTCGGTGCCATGGCCAGACCCTCGATCCTCTGCCTTGGGCAAATGGTTTGCCTCGTTAGCCTCTGTATTAGCTTCAAACTCACGGAGCATGGGGTAACCAACGAACCTGGGCACTGGGCGGCGCAATATCCAGCAGTTTAAAGGGTAGCTAAACAGACATCAACTAAAGCCGCCGACCGAATGGGACGTTCAAAGTAGTTCTCAGTATATTCTCGCAGAAGCCGCTCGACTCGTGCCCACAGCTGCTGGGTTTTTCCAGGCTGTGGGGCTTGGTTCTCTAGCCCCACAGGTAGGGTAGATAAAATCTCCGGCTTGGTGAGCTGCTGAAGTAGGGCCACATCGGTGGCGGTGAGCAGCAGGGGGCGCTTAGGGGGTTGACCATAGTGGCCTTGCCCTTCACCGAGCTGAGTAGCCCCGTCGGTCTGTACCAGTCCCCCAGATTCAGAACTAAATTCTACTCGCCAGGTGGGATCGAGTAGATTGGGCACAATCTCATTCCGGCTGAGGGTGCATCGGTGCACCTCTGGAGCCACCCCTGCCAGGGCCAGCAGGTGATATAACCCATGGCACAGGCCCGCTAGCACCGCCCCTGATGACGCCGTTTCAAGCCGTTCTAGATGTTCCACAAAGACATGAAACAGATCGCTCTGGGGAGAATCGCTGAGGGCCATCAGCAGCACGACCTCCGCCAGATACTGGCTGGCTGTGAGCCGGGACAGGTGCCGGCTCAGCCCAGGAAAGGTGCGGACGGTTTCGGCCTGAATGAGCTTGTCAAGACGCTTGCCCTTGACCACCAAACATTCGTTGATGACAAATAGATCGCTGCGACCGCCCAGCCGCGACTGGTGCTTGCGCGACCCCGGTGCCACCGCCCGCACCAGCCCGTTCTCAGGGGTAAGGATGGTGAGCAGGCGATCGGTTTCCCCTAAGGGCATAGCTTTGAGGTTGATGCCAGTGGCTTTGTAGGTTTGGCTCATAGGGCAATGCAGGGCTAGAGCCTTAGCATAACGCTCTAGCTAAGAAAGGCTCGGCCCTATGCAGGTTGGGCGGCGTAAAGGGCGATCGCTCGAAGAGCCAGGCTAAAACTCAAGGAAAGTTCTGCCCTGGCTACCGGCTTAACACTGCTGAGCGATCGCACCAAGCTAGAGCATTCTGCCGAGATAGACCTCTGGGGTAGAGGTTGCTTGCACCAACGCAACGAACAGGGCAACACAGTTTTGCAGGACAACTAGGAACGACCGTAGCTCATAGCGCTAGCCAATTCTAAGCACGAAATACGTTGCCAGCCATAGGCCAGTTCAGCACATTGCCTTAAACTGTAGAGGCAGATCAAAAGCATTAGTCATCATGATTTTTCCTGGGGCTCCGGTTACGGTGATCAATGTCAACGATACCTACTACGGTTTTCAGGGTCTGGTGCAGCGCATTACCGACGGCAAGGTAGCGGTGCTGTTTGAGGGTGGCAACTGGGATAAACTGGTCACCTTTGAAATGTCTGAGCTGGAGCCGGTGAGCTCTGGCAAGCGGCGCTAGGCACCGCTATGCGCTTACCCCTGCCTCAAACTACGGCCCCAGCGCGGCAACCCAATCACATCGCCGAGGTGATAGAGACCGCCACCACCGAATTTTTGGCCCAGTGCCTTGAACCCGAGGCCCTGGCGTTTTCGGCCATGCCCCCCTTTGGCAGTTGGGTCACCGCCCTGGATGAGGAGTCGGGCAACACAGTCTACGGCGTGGTGTATCACGCCACCACCAGCCCGATTGATTCGGTACACCGGGCGCGGGCACTGGGGCTGTCGCTTGAAGATTTGCGCCAGCAGCAGCCGCAGATTTTTGCCATGCTCAAGACTGAGTTTAAGGCAGCGATCGTGGGCTTTCGCGCCCCCGATCTGGCCGGGCGACCCCAGGGGCCGATCTTTCAACACCTGCCGCCTCGGCCGCCTCAAGTGCACCAGGGGGTGTACGCCTGCTCGCCTGAGGTAGTCATTGAGTTTACCGAGCAGCTCGATTTCTTGAGAACCCTGCTGGCTATGGGTAGCGCCCCAGTAGACAGCTTGGTGGCGGCCGTGCTGCGCCAAGGCTACCAGCTCCGCAAGCTCGATCGCGCCTGGCTGGTGCAGGCTGGCCGTACCCTCAGCATTTTCTTGAAGGACGACTACGATCGCCTGCGGATTATCCTGGGTCAGATCTACGCCTAGGGTTTCACGTATAAGGTCTATGGTTTCAGGCGAGGAACCTGCTGTTCCCTTAAACCTTAAACCCGGTTTCCTAAACCTTCGTGATTAACTATGCAAACCTTTGACTGGGTTGTGGTCGGCAACGGTCTGGTGGGGGCAGCGGCCAGCTATGAACTGGCTCGGCAGGGGTTGTCTGTCCTGCTGATCGATCGCGCCCTAGAGCCCGGCAACGCCACCCGCTACAGCTACGGCGGCATCCCCTACTGGTCGGGCAGCACGCCTCTCACCCAGCAGCTCTGCCAGGAGGGCATTGCCAAACAGCGCCAGCTCAGCGAAGAACTGGAGGCTGACACCCAGTTCCGCGAGCTAGATCTGGTGCTGACCCTAGCGGCGGATGGGGATCCTGATGCCGCCGCTACCGTCTATGCTGACTGCGCAACGCCACCGAACTTTGTGTCGGCCGCCGAGGCCCAAGCGCTGGAACCGTTGCTGAATCGGAATGCGATCGCCGGAGCTTTCACCGTGCGCCACGGCCATGTCTCCCCAGTGGCCCTGGTCAGCGCCTACAACCAGGCCTTTCAGCGCTTAGGCGGCACCCGCATGATTGCAGCTGTGGTGGATGTGGTGCGGATCAAAGATCGCGTCACCGGCGTTTTAACCGCCGAGCAGGCCTGTCCCGCCAAGAACGTTCTGGTGGCGGCAGGGGCCTTTAGTCGAGCGCTGCTGCACCAGGCCCAGGTGAAAATTCCGCTCTACCATACCCACGCTGAGCTGATTGAAACGCCGCCGCTTGATCTCCAGCTGCGATCGCTGATTATGCCCGCCCAGACCGAGCGCTTTGCCCTGGAAGCTAAAGCCAGTCAGCCCGACATTGACGAGCAATGGGATGAGCCGGGCCATGAAGTCACCCCTGCCATTCTCGACAGTGGGGCAGTTCAGTTTTTAGACGGCCATGTCTGCCTGGGCCAGATCAGCCGCACGCTGACCGATCCAGATGCAGAGCTGGATGAAGCAGAGAGCGATCGCACCATGCGGTCTGCCATGGCGGCTCAAATTCCTGCCCTGGCCAATGTGCCGGGCACCTGGCGGTGCTGCCGAGTCAGCTTTAGCCGTGACGGGCTACCCTTAGTAGGAGCCATCCCCGGCGTGGAAGGGTTACACGTTATGGCCGGGTTTAGCGCCCCCTTTGTATATCTGCCGCCGGTCGCCCAACGCTTTGCCCAAACCGTGGTGGGTGAGGCGGATAGTGCGATCGCCGCCATGGCCCTCAATCGATTTTCTAAAGCATCTTAAAGGCTTGGGAACTCGCCCATAAACTTCACTTCGGTTTGCAGACGAATGGCCCAGCGGGCTTCTACCTCATCCTGCACATAGCGAATTAGGTGCTGAATATCCGTGGCGGTGGCACCGCCCAGATTCACAATGAAGTTGGCGTGGCGCTCAGACACCTGGGCGTTGCCGACGCGGTAGCCCTTTAGCCCAGTTTTTTCAATCAGCGTCCCGGCAGTGTGGGGATAGGGGTTGCGAAACACGCTGCCGCAGTTGGGCAGGTCGTAGGGCTGGGTGGCCCGCCGCTGGTTGAGGCCCGCCAGGGTGTCGGCCACCACCATCTCAGGGTCGTGCCCCGGCTCTAGCTGAAAGGTGGCATCCAACACCACCCGTCGCCCGCTTTGCAGGATGGAGGTGCGGTACTGAAACGCCAAATTATCGGGCGTCAAAGTCACAATGCCCATCTCTGGGTCGAGCACGGTGGCTGAAACCAGCACATCTGCTGCGCAGCCGCCATGGGCACCGGCATTCATCACCACCGCGCCGCCCACCGTGCCGGGAATACCCACAGCCCACTCCAGGCCGCGACAGCCGCGCTTGGCGGCCTTCCAGGCTAGGGTGGGCAGCGGCTCACCCGCTGCTACGGTGACGCGACCTGTTTCGCCAAACTCAGTGCCGCGCCAGCGACGGGTGCAAAGCACCAAGCCGGGGATGCCGCGATCGCTGATCAGCAAATTCGACCCTGCCCCCAGCGGAGTGATCTTGAGGTTGGCCGCGCTCGCCCAGTCTAAAGCCTGCTCCAGTTCGCTTTGGTGATGGGGCATCGCCAGCCACTCCGCCGGGCCACCTACACGAAACGTGGTCAGCTGCTGTAGCGACACCTGTGGTTTTAGGCAGACAAAATTAGGAGCGACTCCAAGGGTTTGGT
Source organism: Nodosilinea sp. FACHB-131 (assembly GCF_014695395.1). Classification (GTDB taxonomy): domain Bacteria; phylum Cyanobacteriota; class Cyanobacteriia; order Phormidesmidales; family Phormidesmidaceae; genus Nodosilinea. Next base: position 242,525 of record NZ_JACJOF010000012.1, on the reverse strand, counting down.
TCATGGTCCCAGCTCTCAACAGTCGTTCCCCAGGCTAGCCAACTCCGTTGCGATTCCGGCACGGATCGCTCCGCGAATCGCCGGGGCCTAACAGGCCTCCTGCAGCGAGGGCACCTCGGCCTCCGCGTAGTAAGCCATCACCTGAGGAATAATCTGATTGAGGTTGCCCGCCCCCATAAACATCACCAGATCGCCGGGCCGCAGGCTGTGGGCTAGGGCTGCCTGAATGTCGTCTAGGGTGTGACCGTACAGGACCCTTGGGTGAGCGTGGCTCACGGCATCGGCCAACTGGCGACCCGATACTCCAAAGGTATTTTTCTCGCCCGCGCTATAGATATCGGCCATGATTACCTGGTCGGCGTCGACAAAGGCATTGGTAAAGTCGTTCAGCAGCGCTGCCGTACGGCTAAATCGGTGGGGCTGAAACACCGCCACCACACGGCGGCTATCCTGGCGGCTGTCGACTGGCAGGGTCTGATCGACTTTAATGCGAGCCGCCGCCAGGGTGGCGCGAATTTCGCTGGGGTGGTGGGCATAGTCATCAAAAAACTGAATGCCGTTGTAGCTGCCCCGGTGCTCAAATCGACGGCGAGCGCCGCAAAACTTCTCTAGCCCCTCGGCAATTGCATCGAAAGCAATACCCAGGTGCCGTCCGACGGCCACAGCAGCTAAGGCGTTGCTGAGGTTGTGGCAGCCCAACACCCGCAGACGGAGGCGACCCAAGGGCTGACCCAGTTCCCAAACCAGGGCTGAGGTGCCCTCAGCCCCAAACTGCAAGTCGGTAACGTGATACGTCGCGCCGCTGTCGGGGTTGAGGCTATAGGTGACATCGGGCTTAAGGCTGGTGCGTACCACCTCACAATCGGCGCTAGCGACCAACAGACCGCACTGGCGCTGAAAGGTTTGAAAGATCTGCACCACATCTTCCAGGTCGCGGTAGTGGTCGGTGTGGTCTAGCTCAATGTTGGTAACTACACCAATGCTGGCCGATAGCTTCGCCAAGGTGCCATCTGACTCATCTGCCTCAGCAACCAGGTAGGGACTTTGGCCAAGACGGGCATTGCCGCCCCAGCTCGACACCTCACCGCCCACCACAATGGTGGGATCGAGGTTGGCATTCAGCAGCAGGTGACCAATCATGCTGCTGGTGGTGGTTTTGCCGTGGGTGCCAGCAACGGCAATGCTGCTGTACTCACGAATCAGGGCGGCCAGCAGGTCAGAGCGGTGCAGAATAGGGCAGCCCAGCTCTAAAGCCGCTTGGTATTCTGGGTTACGCGTGTCGATCGCGGTGGAACAAACCACTTGGGGAGTAGCGTCTGGAGCTATCACTGGCACAGCCACCTTTGACCCCACTCCGCCAGATCCAGCTCGACCCGCTGCAGTGGCGAGGACCGGCTGATTGGTGGTGAGAAAATAGCTTAGGTTAGCGGCTTCTTGCTGCCAGAAAATGTGGGCACCGGCCTCTTGCAGGCGACGGGTGATGTGGGTTAAGCGTAGATCGGATCCCGATACGGGCAGGTTGCGCTTGGTCAAGATGTAGGCCAGTGCCGACATGCCAATACCCCCTATCCCAATGAAATGAAAGGGTCTGCCGGTAAAATCTACGGAAATCGGCATCGTTACACTCCTTACAACACCACACCACACCAAGTGTCAGGCGTAATCATAGCAAGAATTGCCGAATTGGCCTAAACATCGGTATTAGCCTTGGCTGGCGGCAGTTCCAGCGGTTTTTTGATTTTGATCCCTAAGGGGGATGTGCCGCGAAAACGTTTCAACTGCGCCTTGGGATGTCCTCTGCTCAGAGGTCTACTACCCCTCGGTAGAGAAGATCGGGCTGGCAAAGGCGGGCTAACGCTCACTAATCTTCTTCTATTAATAAAGAGGCCATCAGGATGGCATATCGATTTTCTATGTGAAATGAATGGTTAAAGTAGAAATACTTATGCTATCGCCTAGGACTGATCCTGCGAACGGCCAGGGACACGGCGATCGCCCCGTTCACTCTATAGAGATCTCAGTGCCCATCTTAAATTCTAAATAGATTCAGTTCAATGGCTGACCCCTATAAAGTGGATCATGCTTTGCGATATTATGGTGTCGTCTAAGAATAGATACCTAGTCCGACTACAACAGAGGGTTAAACGCAGTGGTTAGAGTAGCAATTAATGGTTTTGGCCGCATTGGCCGTAATTTTCTGCGCTGCTGGTTGACGCGCGAGAACAGCCAGCTTGAGGTGGTCGCTATTAACGATACGTCTGATCCTAAGACTAACTCCCACCTGCTGAAGTATGACTCGATGCTGGGTCGGCTAGACGCCGATGTCAGCGCTGGCGAAGACACGCTGATTGTCAACGGTAAGACGATTAAATGCTACTCCGATCGCAACCCCAACAACCTGCCCTGGGCCGCCTGGGATATCGATCTAGTCATTGAGTCCACCGGGGTCTTCGTCAGCGAAGAGGGCGCCTCTCGCCACATCGAAGCGGGCGCCAAAAAAGTGCTGATCACTGCACCGGGTAAGGGCGGCGGCATTGGCACCTACGTTATGGGCGTCAACCACCAAGAGTACACCCACGATCGCCACAACGTGGTCAGCAACGCCAGCTGCACCACCAACTGCTTGGCCCCCGTAGTCAAGGTGCTGAACGACACCTTTGGCATCATCAAAGGCACCATGACCACCACCCACAGCTACACCGGCGACCAGCGTCTGCTCGATGCTAGCCACCGTGACCTGCGTCGGGCCCGTGCCGCTGCGCTCAACATTGTGCCCACCACCACTGGGGCAGCTCAGGCTGTAGCCCTCGTGATTCCTGAAATGGCGGGCAAGCTGAACGGGATCGCCCTGCGTGTACCTACCCCCAACGTATCAGTAGTCGACTTGGTGGTTCAGGTAGAGAAGCCTGCGATCGCTGATCAGGTCAACCAGGCGCTGAAGTCTGCTGCCGAAGGCCCCATGAAAGGCATTCTGGCCTACAGCGATCTGCCACTGGTCTCCATCGACTACCGCAAGACTGACGAGTCTTCGATCGTTGACTCTAGCCTGACCATGGTGATGGGCGGCGACATGGTGAAAGTGGTGGCCTGGTACGACAACGAGTGGGGCTATAGCCAGCGCGTAGTTGACTTGGCTGAGATGGTGGCTGCCAACTGGAAATAGGCGCAACGACGGCCTGCTACTTCAGGCCGTCGCCAAATAATTTCAGTCAGTAGTTAGTAAAAGGGGGACGCAGGTTTGCGTCCCCCTTCTTTTCTAGAGAGGAGATTTGAAGCGTGATGGACTACACCGAGGTCAGCTCGGGCCGCAGCACCGCCACCCGCGCTTCGCTAAGGGCGACATAGCTGCGCTTGAGGTCGTCGAGTAGAACGGCGGCTCCCTTGGTGTCGCCCAGAGAGCAAGCAATCGACAGGTGGTGCTGAAGGTGCACGATCGCCCGGTTGTGATCGCCCATGGCAATGCTGGCCAGGGTGAGCTGGGTGAGAATACGGCGGTTGGTGCGGTTGTCGGTAGCCCCCTCGCCGCTTTCGCTGATGGCTAAAAAGCGCTCGTAGCAGTCGATCGCCTGGGCATACTCCCGCAGGGTGAGATAGGTGTTGCCCAGGTTCTGCAAAATTTGCAGCGTGGTGCTGCGGTCGCCTAGGCTGGTCGCCATCATCAGGCTGGCTTCATAGAGGGTCGCAGCCTGACGGGTAAGCCCCTTGGCTCGGTAGATCATGGCCAGGTTGTTGAGCGATCGCATTTCGCCGGGGCGATCGCCAGTTTTCTTCGCTAGGGTCAAGCTTTGGCCCATATATTCCAGCGCCCGCTGCAGGTTGCCCAGGTGGCGGTAGCAGTTGCCCAGGTGGCCCAGGGTCTGCTGCATGATCGCATCGTCACCGATCTCGCGAGCAATACGCAGGCACTGCCGCCCATAGTCCGCCGCCCACAGATAGTCAGCCACTCGGTAATACAAGCTGGCCAGAGTCAGTAACACCTTGGCTTGGCGCTCTTTGTCACCCAGGTTGCGGTAGCTCTGCAGCGCCTGCTGCAACAGCGATAGGGCCGGAGTGTATTGCCCCTGCCGCAAATGGGCGAGCCCCTGCTTTAGCCACTGGGACGCTTCCGCCGCCTGGCACTGTTGGTAGCCTTCAGCAATGCGCTCGGCTTGGGCTAGCAGAGATGGATCTCGGGGCACGCTCACCGTAGTCTCGTCGACGAGAATATAGGTGGGGCGGATGGGAGGCATGGAGGAAGTCATAGGCCGAAGCCGCACTGCTGCGGTAGCGTTTAACGAAGTGTTATCACGGTGGGAGAGTCTGGTAGATCGCGTTGTCTTAATCGTAGGTTTATACATCCTGAGTCGACACCGTGCTTTTACGACATCTTTGCTAGGGAAGACCTCACCTCCTGCGCAAATCAACTGATCCAAGCTGGGTTTGTGGGAGCAGACGTATCGTTTTCTAACCTCCTTCAGTCAATGGCTGGCTGGATCGTTCCAGGCTCTGATAAAGCATCGTTGTGCGGCCTGTAATTCTACGGACTGCTTGCCAATACCCTCTAGGTGGGTGAAGACGGCTGCCACTGACTACACTGGAGAAGCCTTAATTTGTGTAACATTGCCCGTGCCCTCCCTTCCCCTTCAGGATGAAACGCTGCTGTTTGAGCCCACCACTCCCCAGGAGGACGCGCTGGCGGTGGTGTTTGCCTTCCCCAACGAGTACAGCGTGGGCATTACCAGTCTGGGCTATCAGGTGGTGTGGGCTACTCTGGCTCGGCGGAGCGATGTGCAGGTGAGTCGGCTGTTTACCGATGGACATGAGCCATTGCCTGCGGCGATAGATGTGCTGGGTTTTTCGCTGTCATGGGAGCTGGACTACGTCAACCTGCTGATGCTGCTAGAGCAGCTCAACATTCCACTCTTTGCGAGCGATCGCACCGCCGATTACCCCCTGGTCTTTGGCGGCGGCCCGGTGCTCACGGCCAACCCTGAGCCCTTTGCCGATTTCTTTGACGTGATCTTGCTGGGGGATGGTGAAACTCTATTAGATGACTTTTTTGACGCGCTGGTTGAGCTCAAGGCTGCTTCCCGTGCCGAAATCCTGCGGCGCTTGGCTACGGTGCCGGGGGTCTACGTGCCGTCGCTCTACACTGTCAGCTATGACGGCCCCACCGGCGGTGTGCGAGCGATTCATCCGGTCGATGTCGATGTCCCTGCTGCGGTGCAAAAGCAAACCTACCGAGGCAACGTGCTGTCGGCATCGACCGTGGTCACTCCCCACGCCGCCTGGGAAAACATTTTTATGGTGGAGGTGGTGCGCAGCTGCCCAGAGATGTGCCGCTTTTGCCTGGCCAGCTACCTGACGCTGCCCTTTCGCCCCGCCAGCCTGGAAGCATCCCTGCTACCCGCCATTGAGCGGGGGCTCGCCGTCACCAGCCGGGTGGGATTGCTGGGGGCTTCAGTGACTCAGCATCCAGAATTTGACCAGCTACTCGATTATCTAAATCGGCCCCAGTTTGACGATGTGCGGGTAAGTCTTTCCTCCGTGCGGACTAACACCGTTACCCCTAAGCTGGCTGAAACCTTAACCCGCCACGATAGCCGCTCGATCACCATTGCGATCGAGAGCGGGTCAGAGCGGGTGCGCCAGATCGTCAACAAAAAGCTCGAAACCGACGACATCGAGCGCGCCGCCGTCAACGCCAAGGCCGGGGGGCTCAGCGCCATGAAGCTCTACGGCATGGCGGGCATACCGGGTGAAACCATGGACGACCTGGAGCAGACCGTCGCCTTGATGCTGCGGCTTAAGAAAGCCGCCCCCGGCCTGCGGCTCACCTTTGGGTGCAGCACCTTCGTGCCCAAGGCCCATACCCCGTTTCAGTGGTGCGGGGTCAATCGCGAAGCCGAGAAGCGGCTCAAGTATCTGCAAAAGCACCTGCGCTCAAAGGGCATTGACTTTCGGCCCGAGAGCTACAACTGGTCGGTCATTCAAGCGTTGATTTCGCGGGGCGATCGCCGCCTCGGCCCCCTGCTTGAACGGGTGCGCCACTATGGCGATAGCTTAGGCAGCTACCGCCGCGCCTTCAAAGACTTCCAGGGCCAAATTCCACCGCTAGAGTACTACGTTCACGAAGACTGGGATCTCGATCAACCCCTGCCCTGGGATCACCTGCTGGGACCGCTACCCAAGGCCACTCTACAAAAACACTTTGACTCAGCTGGGGTGAGCGCGATCGCAGTCTAAGGCGACTTCTGCAAAACCTTTTCCCCAATGGTGGGCAGTGCCCACCCTACGGTGGCTACTCGCTCTACCCATCCACCCATCCACCTGCCCACTCATCTACTCCCCTACCGGCAGCCCAAACTATCCCTCGTCGCCACCCCAGTGGTCTCATTCACGCCGTCGGCGTGCTTGCACATCTGCGCGGTTTGAAAGCGATCGACAATCGCCCCAGAGAAATCGGCTCCAGTGATATTGGCATCGCCAAAGCTGCTGCTGGTGAGCAAAGCGTCAATCAAGATGGCATTAGAGAGGTCGGCCCCGTCAAAAATGACGCGATCGGCAAAGGTGCCCGTCAGGTCGGCCCCAGCCAAGTTAGCCCGCAAAAATGACGCCTTGGTGAGAATGGTTTTGCTCAGGTCGGCTTTCTCAAAGTTGGCCTCCCGCATTTCTGCCGCTGCAAAGGAGGTGCCCGAAAGCTGCTTACCCGAGAAGTCGCGGAAACTGAGGTCGGTGAGGGTGTAATCAACCGTGTTGTCCTGGGCCTGGGCGGTGGGGGCCACGCCGAGCCACCCGGCAATCATGATGATTAGGGCACAGACGACAGCAAAAGCTTGGGGGAGGGGAAGAAACATATCCGAGGCAACCGTAGGGTGGGCAAAGGACGCTAGCGCGTACCCACCGGATCTGAGATCTAGGGGGTGATGGGCACGCTGCGCTTTGCTCATCCTACAAAAGTTTTGAGGCAAAGTTTTAGGGCTGTGCCGTAGGGGAGCTAGGCCTCAGAGTATGGAATCTAGGGCAGTCTGTAGGTGCTCGGGCAGGCGGCGCAGTATGCGGCGGGTCTTGAGGTCTACTGGAGCTAGCGTGACGGTGCCCTCGATGCAGGTCTCTTGGGTAGCGGCGTTTTGAATGTCGTAGTACCAGAGGATGCGGACCCCTTTAGCCGGTTCAAGGCGAGCTTTGACTAGGGCGGTGTCGCCGAGGGTGAGCGATCGCCGATACTTTAGCCCCAAATCGACTACCGGCAAATCGACCCCGGCCTTGACCCAATCGGCAAAGGTGAGCCCGCAGTCGCTGAGGTAGTTTACCCGGGCTTCCTCCATCCAGGCGATGTAGGTGCCGTGCCAGACAAGGCCCGCATAGTCGGTGTGGTGGGGTTGCACAATGACCCGGTGTTCATACCAGTGGGACTGTTCCATTTAGGGCCGCCAAGCAGCGGGCAAACTCTACTACAAATTATGAATCGCGCCAAAATAGGCTCAAACCCGATGCCTATGATGATTGAGAACACCTTAGCTCAGTTTTATACCCCGTTGAGCCGGTGGTTTGAGACAGGTGGGAGCAGGCCTCACCCCAAGATTTCTCAGTGGCCTTAGCTCGGGATGACGTTCCCATCGTTCTCAACCCTTAAGCGCAACCACACGAGGACACCATGATCGAAAAAATTCTTTTGGCCGACTCTGGCACTGGCAACACCGAAGCCATGATGAAAGCACTAATGGAGATCCCCTTAGTGCAGCGAGCTTCAGTGACGGTGCTCCACGTAGTGCCATCCCAGGTGTCTGCGGAGACCATGGCCGAGCGGTGGGAGGCTGGGGGTCGCACCCTGGCCAATGCCATCACCAACCTCAACCTCGACCCCGGTCGGGTAAACGCCGTATTGCGGGAGGGCGACCCCAAGGACGTGGTAATCCAGGTGGCTGATGAGGTCAATGCCGATCTGATCATCATGGGCTCTCGCGGGTTGCAGGGGCTCAAGGCGATTCTCGAAAATTCTGTCAGCCAATATGTGTTTCAGCTGTCGTCGCGGCCCATGCTGCTGGTCAAAGACGACCTCTACAGCATTCGCCCCATAAAGCGGGTCATGGTCGCTATGGATAAATCTGACTCAGCACGTGAAGGGCTAAATATTGCCATTTCGCTGCTGCGCGATGTTAAGGGTGGTGAGCTTACCCTGGTGCATACGGTCTCTAGCCTCAAGACCAAACCCTTTGATGTGGTCAGTACTGACCCCAGCCAAGACCCGATTTTGACGGCGGCGGCAGCTGAAGCGAAAAAGTACGGTATTGCCTACAAGCTGTCAGCCCCCGAGGGCAAGCCGGGTCGCCGCATCTGTCAGCTAGCCGAAGAGCGCAACGTGGATCTGATCATTCTGGGTTCTCCCGATCGCCGTCCCACTATCGCCAAGGGCCTGCCCGACCTAGACAAAGTGCTGGGTGAATCGTTGACCGACTTTGTGCGGGTATATGCCCCCTGCCCGGTGCTGCTCACTCGAATGGCTGCCAAATAACGCCTAACTGTTGCGTCCTTGCCCAGAGCAGTAGGGGCGCAACGGTAAATTCCCCGATCAATTTTGAGAAGAGCCTGAGAGGGGCGTGACGTTGGGTAACTGCCTGTAAAAATTCGTAATGCAAACGATCGTCAAATAAGTCTAAGTTAAACAAACGTGCCTTTGTCATGGCATGTTGCGGCTTTGATAATCAGAAGTCGATGTGTCTGGCTAAAGCATTGTCTAACCGAAACTCCGTTTAAACCTCACCTTTTAATTCACCCTAGAGCGAGATAGTCAGCATGAGCAGTAACCTATCCACCGAGCTGCGCGAAGGCACCAAGAAAGCCCACACCATGGCCGAAAACATGGGCTTTGTGCGTTGCTTTTTGCGGGGTGTGGTTGAGAAGAACTCTTACCGCAAGCTGGTGGCCAACTTCTACTACGCCTACGCGGCGATGGAAGAAGAGCTAGAGCGTCACAAAGATCATCCGGTTGTCTCTAAGATTTACTTTCCTGAGCTACACCGCAAGGCATCTTTAGAGTCTGACCTGGCCTACTACTACGGCCCTAACTGGGCAAATGAAATTTCGATGACCGCCGGTGGCCAGCGCTATGTCGATCGCATCCGCGAAGTGGGCAACACCGCGCCTGAGCTGCTGGTGAGCCACTCCTACACTCGCTACATTGGCGATCTGTCGGGTGGGCAAATTCTCAAGGGCATTGCTCAGCGGGCGATGAACCTCTCTGAGGGCGAGGGTACGGCGTTCTACGAGTTCCCCGAAATCTCGGATGAGAAGGCGTTTAAGGCCAAGTATCGTGAGTCGATGGATGCGGCTCCGGTGGATGACGCCATGATTGCTCGCATCGTCGAAGAGGCTAACGATGCCTTTGGCGTCAACATGCAGATGTTCCAGGAGTTGGAAGGCAACTTGATTAAGGCGATCGGTCAGATGCTGTTTAATACGCTGACTAGCCGCCGTCGTCGGGGCAGCACTGAGCTAGCGACCGCTGAGTAGAATCTTCGGTTTATTCCAAATCGTTGGTTTCTGTTTTCAACTACCGTATTGAGGAAGTGACTCGCCGTCGCTTCCTCAATTTTTTGAGGCGTAGGGTGCATTTGCGCAGCAATGCGCCGCTAACTTAGCGGAGAGCAATGGGTTTTAAAGCCAGATCTACCGCTGGGGGCGTTTCGATTGCCCCCAGACCCCCTCGACCAGGGCCGTGCCGCCGCCCTGGACCCAACGGAAAGGATTGATCTGCCATCGGTTTAAACCTCTGTATTGCCAACTGACTAATTTGCGACTTTGGTCAGTACTGTAGGGTGGGCAATGCCCACCGTTCGAGCAGACACTTGTAAGACAACCATAGGGTCGGGTTGGAAGAATAGCTGAGGTTGAAAATGAAGGTGGCAGCAACTTTTTTACGAAATCTTGGCTCTGGTTGGAGTTGGCGGCAGGCTGGTCTAGTTGCCCTCAGTGGAATTTTGATGGCTTTGGCACTGCCACCATGGAGTCTCTGGCCACTGGCTTGGGTAGGGTTGGTGCCTTTGTGGTGGATAGTGTTAGCGACGCCGCAAGTCGGGTTGGCGGCCGCCTATGGGCTGCTGTGGGGGCTGGTGTATTACGGCATTTCGCTGGCTTGGATTACCCACCTGCACCCGCTGATGTGGATGGGGGTGCCTTGGGGAAGTAGCGTGGCGATCGCGCTCTCCTCTTGGCTCTTTATCGTTGTTTGGGGTTCCGTCTGCATTGCTGTCTGGGGTGGCGTAGTAGCCTGGGCATCGCACCGCTGGCCGGGGCGTAATCTATGGCTCATTCTCGCCGGTACTGCCCTGTGGTGCTTCCTCGAAGCGCTACGCAACCACAGCCCCCTCGATTGGTCGCCCCTCAGCCTCACCCAAAGCCCCAACAACCTGTGGATTTTGCACCTAACCCGCCTGTCGGGGCCAGGAGCCATCACCGCCATTCTAGTTGCCACCAACAGCCTCCTCGCCCTCGCCTTTTCCCCATCCACCCATCCACCCATTCACCCATCCACCCGCCGCTCCCTCGCCCTCACCGCGATCGCGCTGGTACTGCTCGGGCATACCCTCGGTGCCACCCTCTACGCCCGCACCGAAGCCGTTTCCGCCACCCAGACCCTTGGCCTCGGCCTAATTCAAGGCAATGTGCCCACCCGCGAAAAGCTGACGCCCCAGGGGGTTAACCAGGCGTTGGAGGGCTACATCAACGGCTACCGAGCCCTGGTGGCCGAGGGGGTAGATGCGGTGGTGACGCCAGAAGGAGCGCTGCCGCAGCTGTGGAATCCGAATGCGCCTCAAATTGCGGCTATCATTCGCACGGTGGAGCAAGCCGGAGTGCCCCTGTGGTTAGGTACTTTCGCGCCAGTGCCGGGGGAGGGGCGATCGCAGTACACCCAGAGCCTGCTCGAACTGCGGCCCGACGGCCAAACCCACGGACGCTACGACAAGGTGCAGCTAGTGCCCCTGGGCGAATACGTGCCCTTTGAGGCGGTGCTGGGCGGCCTAATCAGTCGTCTGTCGCCGCTGGATAGCTACCTAGTGCCAGGGGCATCCGGCCAGCGGTTTGAGACTAGCGTTGGCCAGGGTGTTGTCGGCGTGTGCTACGAGTCGGCCTACAGTCGGCTGTTTCGCCAGCAGGTGAGCAGCGGCGGCGAGTTCATGGTCACCGCCTCCAACAACGACCCCTACCCAGTCTGGATGATGATGCAGCACCACGGGTTTGACGTGCTGCGGGCGGTGGAGAGCGATCGCTGGGCGCTGCGCGTCACCAATACCGGGCTTTCTGGCCTAGTCGATAACCACGGTCGCACCCTGTGGCTGGGGGAACCCCACACCTATCTCACCCACCGCGCCACCCTCGATCGCCGCCAAACCCTGACTTCCTACATTCGCTGGGGTGACTGGCTGACGCCGCTGTTGTTGGGCTTGACCCTGGTGCTGGGGTGGCGAGGTAATCGGTGATAAATGACCCTAGAGGGCGATCGTTGCTACTCAGAGCCTAGGCTTGACAACAGCAGTTCGACCGGGGTTTGAATCTCAGGTAACTCTGCCGCACTGATGCCATCTACGAGAGTACGCCGCAGCATGGGGTTGTCGCGGTGGTTAAAGCCTCCCTCGCTGTCGGGGTGAAACACCACTATGGTCAGGGGACTGTCGGCAGTGCAGAAGCAATGCAATTGGCCCGCCGAAATCCAAAAAACGTCGCCAGCGGCAACTCTAGCCGTAGTTTCTGGGGTTTCGACCACACCGGCCCCAGCGACAACCAGACCTAGGCGATCGCTGGGATGGGTATGCAGCGTTTGCTCAACCCCAGGTGGGAAGTACATGGCGTTTAGGCAAGGGTCGCCCACAATCACTGGAGGAATCAGCAAACTGCTGGTGCCGCCATCGATGTAGGCCAATCGCCCTGCTGGCTCCAGGGGGCCACCAAGGCTAAACATGCCCCGGTAGGTCGGGCAAGTGATGACTAAGCCAGTGGCACCTTGCCCCTTAAGCTGGCCGGTTCCAGGTAGACAAAAATACATGCCTTGGGCCAGTTCAAAGGCCTGGGTGGTTTTGCCCTGGCCCTCTTCTCCCTGCCGTTCTAAGGTCGGTGACCCGGTGTAAACGAATCCGAAGTGCGTACCGGGACCAGCTAGTGTCACGCCGTCCTGCCAAATACTCACGGTGCCTGGGTAGCCCTCAGGACCCAGGTGTTTGACCGCAGGGGTAGCAACAGAATAGAGGGTGAAAGTCATCGCAAATACAATGGTGAGTTGGCACAGGGTTCGACGTTTCGGCCCCTCGCTTAGGCCTCACCTCTATGCTAAGGCAAAGGCAAAAACAGAGAGGCTTGAAGCGATTGACGCTGCTTGGGAGACAGCATACAGCCATTGCTCTGGAGACATTGAACCAGGAGCAGCGTTGTCGTGTAGTACTGCTTGAGCTGAGATTTTTCTGAGGGAGTGAAATGCCAGTCTTGGCCAATATGGTGGCGATTCTTAGCAACTTTGCGGGCTTGATCGGCCACCTGTTGCACGGTCTCGTCGTCGGCAGTGTGGCCTTTAAGCCGCTGCCTGAGGGTTTTGAGGGTTTGACGGGCTGGATTGTCCAACCCTCCCGAATCTAGGGCAATTTGAATGGCAATCGACATAACGGCATTAGCCGAACTGGCATGAGTAATTTTGGCTTCGCGATCGGCCTGAGCATCGTAGGCTTGGGCGACGGCAATGGCCTCGGCCAAGTCCATATCCTCCATCATGCGAGTGAGAAAGCTGGCGCAAACCAGCAGATTAACGGTTTTGTCGAGGGCCAGGGCCACAGCACGGTTTTCATCGATATCGAAATCAATATCGAAGCAGAAGGCGCGGGCAGCAGCGGGATTAAAGGGGGCAAATTCGGGGGCGGTGGCGCGATCGCTCACCTCCTGCAAAAACTGCTGTAGCCGGGGCGAATCGGCCAGCAGTTGGTCAATGGTCTGCTTCAGCGGCAGCAGCAGCAGCGAGGCATCCCGCAGCATTTCTGTGGTGAGTAAAATCACCTCTCGCCAGCGTTTGTCTGTCCCATGGCTTGCCAACTCTTGAAGAGCCTGCTCCAGCGCAAGGCTATTTATGGCGATCTCACGGGCCACAAAAAACTCGTGGAACGTGAGGTGAGAAAAGGAGTAAATACCCTTCGCTCGCTCGATCAATAGGCCATGCTGAGCCTCAATCGACCGCAAAATAACCTCGCTATCAATTTGTAGAGCCTCAGGAGCGTCATCGGCTCCAGATAGGTTGCAGATATAGTCGGCAATATGTCGTTCAGCAATATTTTTTTTGAAGAACAGATCTTTCCCTTTAAACGTAATTAGCGCCAGATAACTCAGCAAGTCTTCTTTGCGCAAATGAGATAAGTTCTTGTAGACCTGATCACGCTGAATACCGCGTTTCGCATCCCACTTTTTCAGCAGAGCATCGATGCCCTCTTTATAGAGCTCGGAACGGCTGCCAGGAAAGCCGCCTGACTCTTCGAAGGCCAAACAAATCAATGTCAGCAGCAGAGGACTTGTGGCTAGTTGCTTGATGCGAGGATGCTGGTTAAGCTGCTTGAGAAACTGAGCTGGCTTGACTACCTTCTGATCAAACCATTTAGACGCAAACGCTTCAATTTGAGCCTGGTCGAAATCAGCAACCTCAACCTCATTAAACTTCTCAAACACATAATCCCAGGCCGCAATTCGACAGGTTATGATAAATTGGTTTTGCCAAAAATGTTCTGAGAAAGTCCTGATTTCTTTGATAACATGCTGGTGATCTTCTCCTCTAACTTCATCTAACCCATCGAGTAGTAGTAGCGCCTTGCCAGCAGCAAATAGTTGCTGAAAACTATCGGCTAAGTTTAAATTAGCGGTTTCAATAGAATAGTAATAATCAGCGATGTAGCTTAACAGGCTGGGTTCATCCTCCGCTTCGGCAAAATCTTTCAGTGTTATAAAGATAGGCACACAGTCCGGTTCAAACTTTCCTTCATTGCACTGAATAGCCAGGTATTTTAGAAAGGTAGTTTTGCCTGCCCCAGGCTTGCCCAAAATGATTAATTTTCTATAGGTCTTAACAGCGTCTAAAGCGGGCATGCGCTCTTCGGCAATTGCCCCTAGGCCGAGACGCTCAAAATCACCATCGCAACTGTGCAGCAACTCTTCTACGCGTCGGTAGCGGCGACCGGAAATTTGCTCCAGGATGTTGACGCTGGCATAAATATCGTTGACCGCCACGGGATGCGACATGTCGAGCACCCGCATAGTGCCACAGCGCTCACGAATGCTGGGGTAGACCTGCTGTCGCAGGGTTTGCACCAGGGTATCGAGACTGAGTTGGGTAACGGTAGGGTGGGGTACTGGATTGGGGGCAATGGCGATGGGGTTGGCTAGGCCTGCAATCGCCTGCCAGTCCAAACCAAGGCGATCGCAAATCTGCATAAAAATTGTCTGGGAAATTGCCTCTGCTTTAAAGAAATTGGTGATTGGCTGACGACTACAGCCTACTTGCTCAGCTAAGCGAGCCTGAGTTAGGCCCATGCGGGTGAGAGCCTGACTGGCCATCTCAACCCCCTGGGACGTAGCCCTGAGGGAAGGCTTTGCCATCACAAAATTCCTAACCTACGACGCCTTTATTCTAGTCAACCCAAGCAAAGCTCAGGCATTACCCTGACAAAAGCTTAGTCTTATGGCCTATTATAGGATTTAATCAAACTTTACTTTACTTTTATTCATTATTTAAGTAGGATTTACCTCATCAGTTCCACGGCTCCCATAGGCAAAACCTTCGGTAAGGCCTGATCAAATGCGATCGCCCTCGGGGGGCATTGCTATCTGATTAGTCGCGCATCAGTAATCAACTTTTGCCTGCTGTTGCTAGTTCTACGGTGCTCACTATGCAATCCACTGGCTGACCCACAGGGGCGATCGCCCATCCCGTGGCGTAATTGTTTGAACCGGTTGTTAGACGGCTGAGGTTACGGGCTGGGAAAAACTTGCAAAGTCACTGGTTGGCATCCAGCTTTTTGTAAAACAATAAATTTCATACCTAGCTAAGTTTCTTCAGTAGATAGACCACTGAAAGCAGCTTTTCTCAGAGGTAGGGTTTATAGATAACCGATTAATAAAGATAAACTCTCATCCGATAAAGCTATGCAAGCAAATTTACGTATTTTCGTTGAGCTAGCCAGATACTCAATACGCGGGTTACTTTATGTTTAATTCTCAAAAACTTTGCCGAATTGCAGCTGTAGTTATTGCAACTTTGGTAGCTATTCTGACTTTAACTGTTCATGTTAGTGCATCAAGTGTTCCATTCTACTGGAATTTCATTCAGGTAGAAGTGGATGTTCAACCTAATGGCGATATGTGGGTGACAGAAATACAGAATTATGTTTTTACAGCCAATTATACAAACGAACGCTATCGCTACGTTCCGTTGGACATGGTGGATAACATTACAGATGTCACAGTCACAGAAAATGGACAGCAAGTTAATGCAACGACAGGAACTCAAAATAATCAACTGTGGATTCGCTGGCAGCATTCTCTGAACTCACCTGAATCCCATGTGTTTGTGGTTAAGTATCGGGTTGTCGGCGGACTACACGTTAACGGTGACAAAACTCAGGTTTATTGGAAAGCCATTTTTGCCGATCGCGAAGCCCCTGTCCTATCTAGCGCTGTTACTGTTCGCTTACCCAATGTTCTGTCAGGTCAAGTCCTCGGCTACAGTGCCTATGGGGTTCCCGCTACTAGCCGAACGATTGATGGAACAACATTTGAATTCGTTGCAAACCAGACATTGCAACCTGGGGATGAGCTTGAAGTACAGGTTGTCTTCCCTTCATCAATTTTGCATCTGCCTCAACCGCAATGGCAGCAGATCGGGTTTGATGAACTTGACGAATTTCAATTTTATTTAGATGCCTTCCCCGTATTAATAGGCTTACTAATTCCAATCTTCCTTGTGAAGATGATTACCGATGGTCATTGTCCACGTTGTAGAAAGTTTACGCTCAAAACTCGATCTGAAGTCTTGTTTCATCCAACATCTCAATTCAATGGCACTAGGCGAGTCATTCAACACTGCAACAATCGTGAGTGTTCTTACCATCGCGAGTTTGAAGAAACTATTTTCTATAGTGATGGCGGCGGTGGTGGCGGTGGCGGCGGTGGCGGTGGCGGTGGCGGCGGTGGCGGTGGTGGTGGTGGTGGTGGCGGCGGTGGTGGTGGTGGTTGATTGAAAGCCGTCTAACAGTTGCGGTGCAGCAGATTGAAGAAAGCCGTTGATGCTGAGTCCAAAATTATCTGCAACCGCTGATCGCAACCGATGTCCGTTCTGCCTTCAACCTAATCACTAATCCAATAACCTGGGCATCAGTGTCCTGGCAAACTTAAGGATACTTTTGTGCCGCTAATTCTTGGCGGTTGTTGGGCATTAATACTCTGCTTTTCCATTGGTTTGGCGATCGCCTAAGAGCCGCCAATTCTTGATGCTCAGCAACTAATGCTTATCGTACCTACCCCAACGCTCTAGCTTCAAGCCGATCGTTTGCAGGCCTCAAAATTCGTTATTTGGGACTTCCCGCTATGGCTATCTATTCCCGACAGTATAGGTATCATCTTCCCCATACGCTGGTTTTATTGGTAGCTCTAGCCCTAGGCAGTTTTGGGATGGTGCTGTGGTTGGGATTGCGCTGGGTTGTGGTTGCTAGCGTTTTGATTACTAGTATGGCGGCGATCGCCACCATGCAGCGACAATTCAATCAGCATAGGCGAACGTTTTCGGCAACGTCTAATACGGCTAATCTCTTGCAAAAAGACGTTTTTATAAGCCACCTAAATCATGTAGAACACCAATATTCAGATATTCCTCACTCGTTCTGGATGTTGGCTCGACAACGAGCAGAAGCTATCCAAGCCGTTGCGGCCCAAATTGCCCAAAAAGAATTAACCTTTATCCCTGATTTGCTAGAAACCCTACACACCGTATTGGATTTAGTCAAACAATTAGCCCAGGCTCTAAGGGCCCTTCGGGAAGTAAAAACCTACCACTATCAACAGCTCGCTCAGCAGCAGTTATATAGCAGCCACAAGCGACTTGAGCAAACCCACACCCAACTGCAAGAACTGCGCGACCAGATAATTTTGGATACCTTGCAGCAGCCATCGTCGACGTCGTCGGCTGAAATTACAACCTGGCTAAAGACCCTGATCGCAGAGAACGAAAACGGCATTTTAGGAGAGAGAGGGCAATGAAACCACAACGCTTCAAATTATGGCTGGGAGTGGGGTTATGCCTGAGTGGGCTATGGGCCTGTAGCTCTCTGCCGCTCACCCCTGGCAAGTCAATCCAGTCCTTTGAATCTGCCGATCGCTACCTGCACCAGAAACTTTTGCCTAAAGTTCAGGTCGAGTCTCAGCTCGTCTCAGATACATCTGCCTACAACACGGTCATTCCGCCCTTGGCCGATGCGGTGCCCGACCCCAACACCTATCCTCTGCACGGGGCGCAGCCAACCGGCAATACCGAGGTAGTCTACATCGAGATCTACAGCTCCGCCGAGAAGGCCAACGGCAATCGCGCCGATGAGCGCTGGCTGGTGGATGTGGCTGAGGCGTTTAATCAGCGGCGGCAAACGCTTTCCTCCGGGCAGGTGATTCAGGTGGGGGTGCGCAACATTCCATCGGGGTTGGGGGTACAAATCATCGCCGCAAAGAAAGGTAAGCCCGCAGGCTATACCCCAGCCCACGAGCTGTGGCTAGAATTGCTCAAGGCCGACGGGGTAGCGGTGACCCCGATCGCACCAGCGTTAGTCGCAAATCAGGCGATTTTTGCCCTCCAACCCCAGGTATACGAAACCCTGTCTGAGAAGGGAGAGGTAACCTTCGACCGCGTAGTTGCGGCCATCTTAGCGGGGGAGTTTGAGGTGGGCTTTTGCAACCCTTACATTGCCTCCCCGGCGCTCAACTTTCTATATACGCTGCTGTGGCGAGCAGCGGGACATGACCAAACCGGTGCCCCGCTGCGGGTAGAGGATTTAAATAATCCAGCGGTGAACTCAGTGTTTGCCGCCTTTCAGCAGCAGATTGCCCTGACAACCCCCACCTACCTCGATTTAAAGCAAATTTGGCGGCAAGACCCCGACGCCTTTCAGGCAATTGTTATGTCGCGCCAGAGCTTTGTGAACTTAAAAAAGGAGCCGGAATTTGCTCACCTGGTGGAAATTCCCTTTGGGGTACCTGAAAGCTCGCCCCTGGTCGCCTTTGACTGGACAAGCCCTGCCGAACGCGAGGCCCTAAAAGCTTTTGCCGCCTTTGCCACCGCTGCCCCCATGCAAGACCAGGCGATTCAGCAGGGTCACATACAGACCAACTATCTCAAGCAGGGCAACTTTCCGCCGCTGCCCTCCGGGGAGGTGCTAAAGGCAGCGCAGGCGTTTTGGAAGCAGCGCAAAGACGGAGGTCGCACTGTTTATATGGAGCTGGTGGTGGATACCAGCGGCTCGATGGAGCAAAACAATCGACTTAAGGCCGTGCAGGAGGCGCTGCGGTTCGCTAGCCAGCAGATTAACCCCGGCAACCAAATTGGTCTAGTGACCTTCAGCGATCGCCCCATCCGCCGCATTCATTTGGCTCCCTTTAATGAGCTAGAGCAAAAGCGGCTGTTTACCGCCATTGATCAGCTCCAGCCCGAAGGCTCCACAGCCCTATACGACGGATTGGCAGTGGCCCTAGCCGAGCTGATGGCAATGCAAAAAACAGACCCCGACGGCCAGTTTTGTCTGCTGTTGTTGACAGACGGCGATCGCACCGATGGCCTCACCTTCAACCAAGTTAAGGAGGTGATTCGGCAGAGCGGCGTGCGCGTGTATCCCATCGCTTATGGCGAGGTCAATCACCGGGAACTGGCGGCGATCGCGGCCATCCGAGAAAGCGCCGTCTATGAAGGTACTCCAGAAAAGGTGCAGGTGCTACTGCAAGACTTGTTTCAGACAAATTTGTGAGGGGATGCAACAATTCACCAGGAGCAGCCCCTATGGCGATCAATACAACGCTCTTAAAATTAAAAAACCTGGGGTTCAGTGTTTGCTTTTTGGCTGCTCGGCCTCCCAATAAGCCGGGGTTTTCCCATCCCAGCATGGGCCATTTTAGGGGAGACAAAGTAGTAGGGTTAGTGGCCCATAGCAGTGTTCCATTCTACTAGCCCAGCTCTTTCTCTACCCTTGGCCTAAAGAAATCAAGCGTTGCCATCAAGCGTTGCCAACACGGCCCCGCCCACAATCAGCGCACAGGCCAACCCCACCACCGTTGTGGCCTCTGCCCGGCCAAAGACAATCAGCAGCAGCGTCGAGAGCAAGGGAGCTGCGTAGGACAGCGCCCCGAGTACGCGAATGTTGCCGCGCTTCACCCCGTAATCCCAGGTAAAAAACGCCAGCCCCACCGGCCCCAGCCCCAGGGCGAGGATCGCCGCCCACTCCCACCCAACCGGCACTACCGTTGTTTCAAACAGAGCGTGACAGATCCAGGCCAGAAGGGCCGTGGCCCCACAAAAGCCCCCCACGGCATTGGTCGGAATTGCCCCAAAGTATCGAGAGAGAATCGAGTAGCCCGACCAGGTGAGGGCGCAGACCAAGGCCGCCAGATACCCGGTGGTGTATTGGGCATCAAAGCTAAACCCCTGACCCTTGGTGACGAGCAGACCCGCGCCGAGAAAGCCTGCGATCGCCCCCGCCCCGTGAAACCACCGCAGCCGCTCACCGGGCAGCAGCGCCGAAAAAAACACAATCAGCAGCGGCCACAGGTAGGCGATCAGGCTCGCCTCCACCGCTGGGGCGTGGCGCAGCGCCATGAAATAAAAGAAGTGGTAGCCAAACAGCCCGACGATACCCAAGGCCCAAACCGGCCAGGGCAGCCGCAGGTGGCGCAGCACATTGCCCCCCGCTCGCAGCCAGGCGGCTAGGCCAATGAAGAATGCGATCGTAAAGGCCATCGCCGTCAGCTGAAAGGGCGGTACCGTGCCGCTCAGATCAGTCAGCAGGGCCAGGGTAGCCCACATGAGCACTGCCGAGAATCCGATGATGGTCGGCTGTCGTTGGTTTTGGGCTGGCTCCATCGTGCTCTCCTTTTCCTAAGCCTTAGCTGTGTATTGTAGAGAGGCCGCTGCCCTAAACAGCCTCAGTGCAGAAGTTGTCGATCACGAGGCCCAAGATGGAGCCAAACCAACCCCTGTTGGCGGTTGAAAATCTAAGTCGCCAACTGTCGGAGCGATGGCTGTGGCACGGAGTAAGTTTCGAGTTGACGGCTGGCAATTGCGTGGGTCTGGTGGCCCCTTCCGGCACGGGCAAAACATTGCTGATGCGCAACCTGGCGCTGCTCGACCCAATTCAACAAGGGGAAGTCAGGTTTGAGGGCAAAACTCCGTCTGAGTGGGGGCTCCCCACCTACCGCAGCCAGGTGATGATAGTGCCCCAGCGCGCGATCGCCCTCGATGGCACCGTACAAGACAACCTTACCCAGGTGTTTGACCTCGACATCTATCGCCAGCGCCGCTTTGACCCAACTATCCTTCAGACCTGGCTGCAAAAGCTTGGACGTAGCCCAGACTTTCTAAACTTGCAGGGCGCTCGGCTCTCCGGCGGCGAAGCGCAAATTATGGCCCTGCTGCGGGCCTTACAGCTCAGTCCTCGGGTGCTCTTGCTGGATGAACCGACAGCATCCCTCGATGCCGCGACCACAGCTCAGGTTGAATCCTTACTGCGCGACTGGCTTCAGTATCCCGGCCGCGCCTGCCTGCTCACCAGCCACGACATCGAGCAAATTCGCCGGGTTACCGATCGCCAGCTCAACCTGGGGGAATTTGTGTAAGCGGCTGTAGGGTGTAAGGTGCAAGGTATAGGGTGCAAGGTGCGGCCCTGAACCCTATACCTTGCACCCTATACCCCGCTCCCCGGCCTATGGAAACCGATTACATTGCCATTAGTTATGGGCAGCTGGCGCTAGCGGCTCTATTGATTGTGGTGAATGTAGGGCTGTCGGCGGTGTTGCGGCTCGGGCTGGGTCAATCACTGCTGATCGCTGCCCTGCGCATGGTGGTGCAGCTGTTGCTGATTGGCTTTGTGCTGGAGTGGCTGTTTACCCAAGATAATGCCCTGATCATTCTGGCGATCGCGCTAGTGATGACGGCGATCGCAGGCGTCTCGGCTGTCAACCGCACCCAGCGCCGCTTTGCGGGCATCTACTGGCACAGCCTGCTGTCGGTGCTGGCAGCTTCCGCGCTGGTGACGGGCTTTGCCATGGTCGGCATCATTCGGGTGCAGCCCTGGTACGACCCGCAGTACCTGATTCCGATGCTGGGCATGGTGCTGGGCAACACCCTCAACGGCATTTCCCTGGGGCTAGACCGCTTTATGGAAGGGCTCACCACCCAGCGCGATCAGGTCGAAACCCTACTGGCCCTGGGAGCTACCCGTTGGGAGGCTGCCCATCCTCAGGTGCGCAACGCCATTCGCGTCGGCATGATCCCCACCATCAACTCGATGATGGTGATGGGCTTGGTCAGCCTGCCGGGCATGATGACCGGCCAAATTTTGGCCGGGGCTAACCCCATCGACGCCGTGCGCTACCAAATTGTGATTATATTTATGATTGCCGCTGGGGCTGCCCTGGGGATCTTTGGCGTGGTGCTGCTGGCCTATCGCCGCCTGCTCAGCCCCGACCACCAGCTACGGCTCGACTATTTAGAAAAAGCTCAGTAGTCAGGCGATCGCCCATCCAGACGATCAACTCTAGAACAAAGCCTATCGCCCCATCAAAACCTGCCTACCAGCAGATTCGCCTTCAGGTTCCAAGCTGAATAGACTGTGGGAGTCTGTTTGGCTTAGATGGAATCATGGTGAACGTGTCTATATAGTTAGGTCAGCCGCAGTCTACTGGAGGCAACGGCAAGACAACCTGCACGGGGTTACAACACCTCTAGAACCATTACCCATCTGGAGAAGAACCGTTCTATGACGACTCCCCTCTCTGTTTTAGTCACTGGCGCTACCGGGCGCACCGGAGCGATCGCTGTGCAAAAACTTCAGCAGCGGCCAGAGCAGCTTGTGGTCAAGGGCTTTGCCCGCTCAGAGGCAAAGGTGCAAGAGCTGTTTGGCACGACGGAGGGGTTTTACCTGGGAGATGTGAGCGATCGCGATCGCCTTCAAACCGCGCTAGCAGGCTGCCATGCCCTGGTAATTCTCACCAGCGCCATTCCCCAAATGAAAGCGCCACCAGAACCGGGGCAGCGGCCAGAGTTCACCTATCCCGAAGGGGGCACCCCCGAGCAGGTCGACTACCACGGCCAGATCAACCAGATCGAAGCCGCAAAAGCCGCTGGAATCAAGCACATCGTTCTAGTCGGCTCCATGGGCGGCACCAATGAGCAACACCCCCTCAACCGCATGGCCAACGGCAACATTTTGATCTGGAAGCGCAAGGCAGAAGCCTACCTCATCGACTCCGGCCTCGACTACACCATTATTCGAGCGGGGGGTCTACAGGATCAACCGGGGGGCCAGCGCGAGCTGATCGTCGGCAAAGATGACCAACTGCTAGCCAATCCGCCTGAGGGCATTCCCACCTCCATTCCCCGCGCTGATGTAGCCGAAGTGGTGGTGCAAGCATTGCTAGCGCCCGCCGCCCGCAACAAAGCCTTTGACGTGATCTCTAAACCAGAGGGCACGCCTGGGGCCGTCGTGACAACGGATTTTGACGCGCTCTTTGCCCAAACCACCCCAGGCCTGTAGCAAGCCTCAAGCCGTGGGGTCAGAAACCGCTGTTGCAGCCAGCTTGCGCTCACGCACAAACATAAATAGCGCAAAGCCAAAGGCAAAGGAGATCGCAAACATCAAAGCGATATAAATGCCCCAGAGCCTGATTTTCAGCCGCCGCCCTTCCGACACAATAAACGTGATCACCAGCAGCAGCGCAATGGTGAGGTCTACGGCGATAAAGCTAGAGGCGGGGTTAGCCCAAACCTGCTCAATAAAGGTGGACAAGTCAAAATTGAGTAGGTTGGTGGCAGTGAACTCACCCTTGGTAGCGATGGTGAACTGCACCAGGTAGTAGTTCGTCCAGACGAAGCCGATTAGGGTCAGCGCGGCGTAGATAACTTGACGAATGAGAGTTCCGGGCATGGGTAAGACTCGTAAACTGGGCCTATCCATTGTCCCAAGCGATGGCTCTAACAGGGCTGCTGGGCGAATTCTACCAACTACTGGAATCAGGCCGTGGGGTCTTAGATATGGACTATGCCGGCGATCGCTATTCCGAAAGGCGGCAGCGGCTAAAGTCGATCTGCGGCCCGGTGGAATATTGCACTAGACTGCGCCCAGCGGCCAGAGCAGCACTGCTGCTGGCATAGGTTTCGCCATCGGTGAGGCTCGATAGCTCAGGCGTTATCACCCAGCAGCAGAAGCCCGTCGAACGCCGATAGGTCACAGCCACAAGCCAGTCTGCCAGGGCAATTAAGGTATTGAGTTGTTCAGGTGCCATAACTAACCTCCTCCATAGATTTGGGAGGTTTAACTACAGGAAGACCGAGTTCAGAAATAACTAGACGAACTAGATAACTACCGATTACGATTTAGGTCAATTGTACTATACTGATTTTCTGAAGACAACTGTTCTGGGGTTCAGGCGTCTTGTCCTAAAGCATTGAGGCGACTATGGCGGCGAAGAAAGGCGGAAGCAAAGAGCAAACCGAAAAGGAAAAAGCCCTCACCATGGTGCTGGGCCAGATTGAGCGCAACTTTGGCAAAGGCTCCATCATGCGCCTAGGCGATGCTGCCCGCATGAAGGTTGAAACGATTCCCACTGGCGCACTAACCCTCGACCTAGCCTTGGGTGGTGGCCTGCCCAAGGGACGCGTCATTGAAATTTATGGCCCTGAGAGCTCGGGTAAAACCACCGTGGCCCTGCACGTGCTGGCCGAAGTGCAAAAAATGGGTGGCGTCGCGGCCTTTGTGGACGCTGAGCATGCCCTTGACCCGATCTATGCCGCCGCCCTTGGGGTCAATGTCGAAGAGCTGCTAGTGTCTCAACCCGATACGGGTGAGATGGGGCTTGAGGTGGTAGATCAGCTGGTGCGATCGTCGGCTATTGATGTTGTAGTGGTTGACTCCGTAGCCGCTCTGGTACCCCGAGCCGAGATTGAAGGCGAAATGGGCGATGCCCACGTAGGCCTTCAGGCCCGACTGATGAGCCAGGCCCTGCGGAAGATTACCGGCAGCATTGGCAAGTCGCAATGCACAGTCATCTTCCTGAACCAGCTGCGGCAGAAGATCGGCATCTCCTACGGCAATCCCGAAGTCACGACCGGAGGCAACGCGCTTAAGTTCTACGCCTCGGTGCGCCTCGATATTCGCCGCATTCAAACCCTGAAGAAGGGCACCGAAGAATACGGCATTCGGGCTAAAGTCAAGGTCGCCAAAAACAAGGTGGCTCCACCCTTCCGGATTGGTGAATTCGATATTCTCTTTGGCCAGGGTATTTCGACCATGGGCTGCCTGGTTGACCTAGCGGAGCAGCACGGCGTGATCGTTCGCAAAGGAGCCTGGTACAGCTACGAAGGCGACAACATCGGCCAGGGGCGCGAGAACACGATTCAGCGCTTGCAAGAGGATGCTGAGTTTGCCGCCAAGGTCGAAGCTCAGGTGAGAGAAAAGCTCGAAATCGGCGGTGCGGTAGCCGATATGGAAGATGTGGAAATCGAGGTCGAAGACGAAACTTACCTGGACGAAGACGAGTAAACCCGGCGTCACCTTCAGGCAGTAACTTCAAAAAGCCCAGCTCCTCAACATTGAGGAGCTGAGCTTTTACCGCACGCTCTAGGCTAGAGCCTTCATTAGCCACCGCATAGGGGTAGTGTCGTGCTGCACGCTGAAACTAAACCGTTCACCGCTGGTATCTACCCACAGCCGATCGAGGGTTTGCAGCACATCGGGCAGAATGTTAGTGGCCAGCGGAGTGCCCCCAGCCTTTTATACCTGCTCCTTCAGGGGAGAATAAGACCCCACTAACCAAAGCCCTGTGATCAGGCCATAGGCGGCCAAGCCTGAGCCATGGACCAAACCCATCAACGTCTGCGGCAGGCTCTGACATAGGGCTGCACACACCGCTGCACTAACACCGCCACTCACCGCGCTACCGAGCAGGCTCACCCCCAGCCAGCCCCATATCTGGCGATTCTCTTGGGCTAAAACACTGCGCCCGGTGCGGCGGCTCAAGATCAGCATTTGGGCGATCGCCATACCCCAAATCATCAGTGGCCCAGTTACTACCAGCAGCCAAAACACCTCCCACAGGCCAAAGGTGCGCCAGAGGGCATCAGCAACTGGGTTATAAATACCCTGCATCAGCGATTGCAGCAAGGTGCTAACGATCCAGCCCAAGGTACTGGCCAGGGGCCACCAGCGAAAGCCGCCCATGGGCCTCAATACAAACCACTGCATCGTCCCCACAATGGCTCCAGTCAAAATTAAGGTGGCTATAAATTGCGGGCCGTTATTTTCTAAAAAGCCGACAAAAAAGCCGCCCACCAAGTTGGCCAGCACCCAGACCGGCAGAAATATAGCCGCCTGAGACCTGGAGGCGATCGCTCGATTAGACGCGTTCATAGCCGTAGCCCTTGAATAATGGTCTCTCGATGAGGCTCAAACGCCTCTACTGCCGCCTCGTCCGAGAAAGATCCGCTGATGACTCCAGTAACAAACACGTGCACCAGGTTGCCGTCGGTAGCCACATAGCCCATCCTCCGGTCAAACAAGGTCCCGCTGGGGTGGGTGATGGTGTAGCCGAGATATGACAGGATTTTTGTGCCCGTCTCTATGATCATCTGGTGCTTAACGTAGTCGGGGATGGTTACCAGAACTGAAACGCGAGGCCCCAAAATCGGCCTTTAGGGGCAAGAGGCGACCGCACTGGCTCAATGAGAAGCGCGATCCGACGGCAGAGATAGTCTCTTGCCTGGCAACGAAATTTGACCAGTCCGTATGGTGAGCACTGCAAGCGATTCATCCCAAGCCCATGCTGAGTCAAATGCACCCAAACCACGCCGACCAATCGGCAAAAAACTTTAAGATAAGTAAAGACTCTACCTGTCGCTGAGAGCTTAATCCTGTCGTGCAACTTGCTCATCGTCCAACCGATGGTTGGGCAGAAAATTCCTCACCGGGCTCCATTGTGCTGGATACCCGCGATCTCTCCAAAGTGTATGGGCGGGGCAAACAGCGGTTTGAAGCGGTGAAGCACGTCTCCTTAACCCTGCACCAGGGAGAGGTGCTGGCCTTTTTAGGACCCAACGGTGCCGGCAAGACCACCACCATCAAGATGATTGCGGGCCTGGTGCGTCCTACCCACGGGCTGGTTACCGTGGTGGGAGAAGACCCCCACCGCCAGCCCCGAGCCCTGCGCCACATTGGGGCAGTGCTGGAGGGCAACCGTAATTTGTATTGGCGTCTGACACCGGAAGAAAATTTGGAATATTTCGGCGTCCTGCGGCAGGTGCCTCGCAAGGTGGCCCATCGCCGAGGGTTGGAACTGCTGTCTCGGTTTGGGCTGGAGGAAAAGCGCCAGACCCCGGTGCAAAAGCTCTCGCGCGGGATGCAGCAAAAGGTGGCGATCGCCGTCGCCCTGATCCACAATCCCAAACTGCTGCTGCTGGATGAACCCACCCTGGGGCTGGACGTGGAGGCCAGCGAAATGGTCAAAGCCCTGGTGCGCCAGATCGCTCAGGAAGGTCGAGCCGTGCTGTTGACGACCCACCAGCTCGATGTGGCCGAAGAACTCTCCGACCGGGTAGCCATCATTCGTCGGGGACGCATCATTGCCGAGCAGTCTACCGAAGCATTACTAAAAGAATTTTCTAGTTCCACCTATCACCTGGAGGTGGAAGGCGAGCTGTCTCCCCAGCAGATCCACACGGTGACTCAGCTAGGGGCGACGGTGCAGGGGACGCAGATTACCTATGCTGGCACTTCAGAGAATCTCTATGCGCTGCTGAGGGCGCTGAGCCCTGTGCCGCTGGTGGCGGTGCAGCGCGATCGCGCCGACCTCACCCAGGTGTTTCTCAAACTGGTCAAAGACCAACCGGATGCTTCTCTATGATCGACCTGCTGTACGCCGAACTCAAGCGCACCTGGATTCAATTCATCCGCTACCCCACGGAGGTGATCTCTGGGATCGTCATCATCCTGGCTGTCTTCTATGGTCTGTTCAGCAGTGCCCAATATATTGCTGGGCCAGGGTTTGCCTTTGGCGATCGCCTTGATTCGGTGGTCCTCGGCTATGCCATGTGGACCCTGATTATTTCCGTCAACAATGACATTGCTATCAATCTGCAGATCGAAGCCGAAACCGGCACCCTGGAGCAGGTCTTTCTCTCCCCCTATGGGGCACCGCGAGTATTTTTGGCCAGAGCTTTTGCCAGTCTGGCCCTGCGGTTGCTCATTTTGGTTGTCGTGTTGCTGCTCCTGATGGGGCTCTCGGGCAGTCGCCTGGCCTTTCCCCCCATCCTGCTGCTGCCGCTGGCTTCGCTGCTAATGGCTGGGTACGGTCTGGCCTTTTTGCTGGGGGCGGTGGCGCTGGTGTTTAAGCGAGTGCAGCAAATCTTGGGAATTTTTCAGTTCCTGCTGCTGTTTTTGCTGGCGGCTCCCCTGGAGGAGTCTACCGGCCTGATGCAGTATCTGCGGTTCCTGTTGCCCATGCTGCCCAGTACTGGCCTATTGCGCGATCTGATGGCCCGAGGCGTGGGGTTGGACTGGGCTACCTACGGTCTGGCTTTGCTAAACGGGATGGTCTATTTTGTCATTGGGCTGTTCGTGTTTCGCTGGGCCGAAGCTACTGCCAAGCAGCGGGGGTCGCTGAGCGGGTATTAAGCCGACTTCTGAGAAATAGTTTCCCAAATGGTGGGCAGTGCCCACCCTACAGCTTCCCCTGAGTGGGTACTAGACCAAATCTGAATCGGACAACCCTAGTTCATTCCCCATGCGCCGTAGGGGCATCGCATGCAATGCCCCTACAAAGCGTTTAAGGGCTAACCGGGCGAATGGGACCGTTATAGAGGATTTGAAAGGTCCGGTCGGGGTTTATCAGCACTTCCGTTTCAAAGGAGAAGGTGGGGTTGCCGTTGATATCTCTGTCTTCGGGGCGAAAGCCTTTGAAGGTAAATCGTAGGGAACCATCCTCGTTGACTACCACGGGGGCATTTGCCGTGGGGCCATGCATGGCGGGCTCGGCCATGTAATTCCCCAACCCCCCATTGACGGTCTCGGCGGCAGCGCGGGCTATGTTTCTGCCTCGCGTTAGGAAGAGTCGGTCTATTTCGCTCTGGGGCTGGGGGCTGGCGGGGGCAGCGGGAGATTGGGCAGGGGTGCTAGTTGGGGAGAGGCTCACCACACTCAGGGTGAGGGCTAAAACTAACCAATATCGCATCGCAGAATCTACTCAAGGATAGGACGACAGCTCATACGGTTTCCCTAAATTACGACTACATCCCTGGAGCAGGGGCTAGGGTAGGCGACCTCTAGAGAATCCGGTAGAACAGCAGGCAAAACTGCCGCAGCACCCCAACTAACTATAGCGATTCTGGGCGGAGAGCAGGACAGGTAGCGCGAACAACCCCTGGCCCACGGAAATGAGTTATTCCCTTGGCATGTATTTCACCAAAGCTTTCATCACCTCGTGGGGTTGAAATTGCAGGGGGCGATCGCTGTTGGGAGCGCTAAGAAAGTCTGTCCACTCAAAGATTTCGGCAAAGCCGAGCTGGTGGAGGGCAACGACGATGGAACTCACAGAGCGCTTGCTGCCGATGACGAGAATTTTGACGGGTTCGCGATCGGGGTGGGGGTAGCTGTGGAGCTTGAGAGTGAGTTCGAGGTGGACTGGCTCAGAGGACTCAGGGGTGAGGATGCGGGCACTGTAGCGAGCGGTGGGGTTGGATGACATAGATGACTCCATTAGTAGCGTCAAATTGGATGCCAAGATTATAGCGTCAGTTCTGACTGCGTCAACCCTTTAGATGCTAGAGAGAACTGCATCCTCTGGAAAGATGGGGGCATGGGAAAAGCAGGAGCCGCTCTCAAGCAGGTGCTTGAGACTTACAACATCAGCCAGTACAGCCTTGCTGCCGTGCTGGATGTTGAACGCAACAATGTCTACCGATGGGCAAATGAGAAGCGCGATCCATCGGCTGAGACAGTAGTTGAGCTTGTTAGAGCACTAAAGTCTATGAACCCTGAAGCGGCTGAAGTTTTCGTCAAGCTTTATCTAGGCGACGAAATTTGACTGCTGAAAAAGACCTTTAGATCTGTAGGGTGGGCATTGCCCACCATTAACTACCGCAACTAGGGCACTGCCCACTATCCACCATGCGGAGACCCTAAACCCGTTCCTTTCTTTGCATCCCCATGCCCGAATATTGGGGGCGGTTGAAGATGTTGTTAACGCGATCGCTGCGAGAGAACAATGCACTGCCCCAAGATGTTTGCTTATCGCGGCAACGGCGACGAGAAAGCGATATGTGGCAGCGGCGTTTTTGGGAGCACCAAATCCGCGATGAGGCAGATTGGGTTGGGCATTTGAATTATTTACATTACAACCCAGTAAAGCGTGGGTTGGTGCGGTGCCCGCACGAGTGGGAGTTTTCGAGTTTTCGGCGGTTTGTGCGGGAGTGAATATATGGGGAGGATTGGGGATGTGGGGATGCGGATTTTGTGATGGAGGGGTTGGATGTGAGGAAGTAAGGGTTGCGTGGTGGGCAGTGCCCACCCTACTTGCTTCAACATAAAAAACTTGTTAAGTGATCTATACAGAAATTTATGGTTCAGAAACCCATTTTTGGCAATCAGAAAAAGTGGGTTGCTCTGGCCAAGCCTCTAATATAGGTTTATCGCCTATCCGGGCAAGCAATGTTCTTGTTGTTTCCTTGTCTTCGGCTAAGCAAGCAAATCTAGCGTAGTTATTTATGTTCCACGCATCTGGATAAAGAGCGATGATGTCCTCAAAACCCGCCTTCATTTTCTCCCAACTTATCTTTGAACCAAACGGGTTCTCTTCAAACTCGGGATGCAAGTTAATGGCTCTCCAATAAATACGAGCATACATCCCTCTTCCTTCGCACTTACTGGTTATAGTGGCTGCATCATCCGCAAAGTCAGCGGCCTCGCTAAAACTGCCACTCCACTTAGGCAACAAATACTCGAAGGCCGTTTGGTAAGTTTCCTGATAGTAGGGTTCTTTGGATACAGCGTCCTTTAGAAGCTTATTGACTTCTGGTTGATTCCAGCCTTGCAATCTAGCTACAGTTAGCATTCGGACATACCACTCGGGATCGCTACTAGCAAACTCCTTACTCTCTTCTAGGCTTACTCTAGCCAATTCAACATTTTCATAAAAAGGCTCCCATGCTTCTGGAGGAACCTCATTAGCATATCCTTCTCCTCTAAAATACCAAGCGCGGTTTATGAGAAATGAGCTATATGCAATATGTGCAGCAGGCGATTTGGGGTATTTTTTGATCCATTGCAACAACTTTGCTTCAAAGCTTGTCCAATCTTTCTCATGATTGTAATCAGCGGGAAAAAGTCCGTCATAGAAAAGCTGGAGTTTCCATCGACCGTTCGGTGTTCGACTTGTTCTTTGTCTGTATAGACTATAATAACTTTCTAATTTTTCAAAGTCACTAGACGATAAAGCAGTTTCTACTTGTGAGTAAATACTTTCCCTGGTCAATAATTCCGATTGTTCAGAACTCTGAGCCTGAACACAAGGCATAGTCGAGGCAGGTATGTCTGAGGAAATAGAAGTTTTGGTGGTAGATAGCGTGATGGTTAATGGGAGGATATGGCATCCCGAAAGAAGAAATAATAATGTCAAAGAAGTAGCTTTTCTTATTTTAAGCATAGCGCAAGAGACTATTTATCAAGGAAATCCTAGTTAGATAAATAGCGTAACATGATGCGAATTATCACGACATAGATAGCTGCCTTCAAAGTACAGAGAAAAAAATTAAATGAGGAAAGCATAAAGGTAGGGCTGGAGGGAGATTGACAAGGTCAGGGGTGGGGAGGTGAGCTAGAAATTGCGACACACCTAGCATCGGCCTCCTCATGAACGAGATTTTCGTTCAATCTGCTCAAGCGGGAAGCTAAACAAGCAAACGTAGGGTGGGCAGTGCCCACCATCCACCCTAGGCCATTGACGAAGCGGTCATCCCGGAACCAGAGAACGG
The DNA here is from genome assembly GCF_014695395.1 of Nodosilinea sp. FACHB-131. Lineage (GTDB taxonomy): Bacteria > Cyanobacteriota > Cyanobacteriia > Phormidesmidales > Phormidesmidaceae > Nodosilinea. The sequence goes on along the minus strand of NZ_JACJOF010000012.1, from coordinate 211,258 downwards.
TTGACTAGGTGCCCCATCCACCATATTCACCCCATTCCACCCCACCACCCGCACTTTGCAAAACGCGCAGCGCTGGTCATACAGCTTCACTACATTTCACCAAAACGCCGCATTTGCGAACAAAAATTCTATTCAAAAGTCGGAGTAAAAACAGGGCTGGTGGCATTCGAACCCACGACCTGCCGCTGAGAAGGCGGTTGTTCAACACAGTTATAGCAAGGATGTTAGCGATTTCGGGAACTCGTTACCCCAGCTTTACCCCAATTGTTTGAAAGGCTGCTGTGAGGACTGTGGCTGGCTCCAGCGATTAACGGCGACATGGGCTGGCCAGGACACATGACTCACCTTTTGAGAAATGAGTCTTAATATTCTCAGCGCGAGTATGCGTTTGCCCTCGCACCAAAGCTGGCTTGATTGACAATTTTTTAGCCTTTAATCAGCAATTTCTCAGCCGAGGTTGTTAAGTTCAGGGGGTGGCTCTCCAACGGTAGGGGCTTCCTTGATTAGATCGTTTTGGCTTTGTCTTTGAATGGCGCACACCCGGCCCCGTCTCATTAATTCTTTCCAGCGATGGCCTTTCAGGCCATGGGCAGATCTTAATTCTCTGCAAACCAGGCTGACCGCCGGGATGGTGTTGGCCTCGCTAGTCGCCATTGCCGCCATGACCACATGGATGAGCTGGCGCACAGAGCAGATTTTGCTCGCCAGCTACCGGCAGCAAGTGGTGATGGTGGCTGATCGCTTTGCCGAAGATGTGCGCTACTACAACGCCATAATGCCCGCTGATGAGGCGCTGCATCGGGTGATAGACCATCGCACCACGGGCGACCTGGGAATGTGGGTAACGACAGCCCAGGGCGACCTGCTGGCCCAGTCGGAAACCTTAAACATGGGGTCGTGGCAGACCTCTGGGGTTGCTGCCGATCTATTGCGCATTGAGCTGGACGAAGGAGTTGAAATCAGGCCCATTCAGGCCTGGCTGTTTGTGATCTGTGTCGAGCCCCTGCGCATCGCTGGGCTGCCTAATGCCATTCTGCACATTGCCAACGACATCACAGCTGAGTACCAGGGGTTGCAGCAGCTGATTCAAATGCTGTGGCTAACGGGTCTGGGGATGGTGACCCTGCTGGCAGCGGCTTGCGCTGTTTATATTCGCCGCACCCTGAGGCCGATTCGCAGACTCAACCACCTGGCCAGCCAGGTTACCGCTGAAACCCTCAACGATCACCAGCTCAACCTGCGAGCTGCCCCGACCGAGGTGCAAGAACTGGCCCGCAGCTACAATCTGATGCTGGCCCGGCTGGCACAGGCATGGGCGCAGCAAAAGCGCTTTGCCAACGACATCTCCCACGAGCTGCGTACGCCCCTGTCGCTCGTGCAGGGCTATTTGGAAAGCACCCTGCGCCGGGGCAGCAACCTGACACCGCCCCAGCGGCAAGGGCTAGAGGTTGCAGCGGTCGAAACCAATCGGACGGTGCATTTGCTCACCGAACTCCTGGATTTGGCCCGTATTGATAATGGCCAGCTGGCGCTCAAACTCGAACCGGTGGATCTAAAGGAGGTGGTGAAGGAGGCGATCGCCATGGCGGAGGGCGACCATCTCCCCACTGCGGATGCGGCCTCTCGGATTGTGCTCGATGCCCAATCGCCCGCGCCGATGGTAAAGGCCGATCGCCCCAAGCTGCGCAGCGTACTAGTTGAGCTGATTGACAACGCCCTGCGCTACTCGCCTCCCCCCCAGCCCGTTCAGGTAAAGCTGCTAACCCGCCAGGGTTGGGCCATGGTGCAGGTGCACGACCAGGGGCCGGGCATTCCGGTAGAGTGCCAGGATGCAGTGTTTGACCCCTTTTATCGGGTAGATGAGAGCCGCTCTCGCAGCACCGGCGGCAGCGGGCTGGGGCTGACCCTGGTGAGATCGATGGTGGAGGCGATGGCGGGGCAGGTGAGTCTGCGATCGCAGCCCGGTCAGGGCTGCGTATTCACCATCAGCCTGCCCATTTAACTCCCGATGTAGAGCCGATACACAGCACCGCTATTAGGAGAACCGCCATGGGCGCTCGGATTTTGATGGTTGAAGACGAAGTCAAGCTGGCCCAGTTTGTGCAGCTTGAGCTGACCTACGAAGGCTACGAGGTCAGCGTGGCCCACGACGGTCTCTCTGGGCTGATGGCCGCCCGCGACCAGAGGCCCGACCTGATCATTCTCGACTGGATGATGCCGGGGCTGAGTGGGGTAGAAGTGTGTCGCCGCCTGCGCCAGACCGGATCGACCACGCCGGTGATTTTGCTGACGGCCAAGGACGAGATCAGCGATCGGGTCGAAGGGCTAGACTCAGGAGCCAACGACTACGTGGTCAAGCCCTTCAGCATTGAAGAACTGATGGCTCGGGTGCGCGCTCACCTGCGCCACCTCCACCCCCAGGAGGCCGAGCAATTGGTCTATGCCGACCTGGTGCTAGACCGCAAAAGCCATCAGGTGAGCCGCAACCAGCGCGCCATTGAGCTAACGGCGAAGGAATTTGACCTGCTCGACTACCTAATGACCAATGCGCGCCAGGTGCTGACCCGCGATCGCATCCTAGAAGAAGTTTGGGGCTACGACTTCACGGGCGACTCGAACATCATCGAGGTGTACATCCGCTACCTGCGTCTGAAGCTCGAAGCCGAAGGAGAACAGCGCCTGATCCAAACGGTGCGCGGGGTGGGCTACGTGCTACGGGAGTAGGGCGCTAGCCTCATTTCAAGACCTGAGACGCCTAGGACACCACTGGTAGTTGTACGGTAGCTATCGTTCCGGCTGCGAGAGTTGACTCAAGGGTAAACGTGCCGCCATGGGCCGTAACAATGCGCCGAACTATGGCCAAACCCAACCCTGTACCACCCACTTTGGTAGAGCAGAAGGGCTGATTTAGCTGCCGCAAAAGGTCAGCAGAAATAGGCTCCCCACCGTTGTGAACCTGAATGCCAACCTGCTCAGGAGAAACCTTTAGAACGCGACAGGTGACGGTCTCTCCGGGGGCGATCGTTTCAAAAGCATTGCGCACCAGGTTAATCATCACCTGCTTAAGTTTGTCTTTATCGCCTAAAACCGTCAGCGGTTCTGGAGCCGGTTCTAACACCAGTTGCCGATTTACACCATCGGGAAGGTCTTGTAGCCGCTCTTGTAGCGCCTCGATAAAGCTGTTAATCTCCAGCCGAGCGGTGTTAAAAACCTGTGGCTTACTGTGCAGCAAAATCTCTTTTGCTAAATTGTGTAATCGGTCGGTTTCTTCCAGCGCTAGCTCGACTCGACGCTGATCGCGATCGCCCGTCAAACTCGACTTAATCGCTTGCAGCGCCATCAAAATGGTTGTCACCGGGTTGCGAATTTCGTGGACGATCATGGTCGCGAATTCACCAATTGCCGCCAATCGCTCTTTCTCAATTAAGCGGGACTGAGCTAAGTGCAATTCTTCCGTCCGCTGGGCAACTGCGGCCTCTAAGTTCTCATTTAGATGTTGCACTTGCTGAAAGAGTCGATAGTTTTCAATTGCCGATATAGCTCTCTCGGCAAATAGCTCTGCAGTACGCACTTCAGGGGCAGAAAAGCGCCGAGGAGCGGTCATAAATGAGCAAACGGTGCCCAATATTTCTCCAGTAGAGGTGATCATGGGCACCCCAAGGTATGAAATATAACCTTCGGGAGGCTCGCCTAGTTCTGGATGCTCATAGGCATTTTCTACAACTAGCGTAGAACCCGACTTAACCACAGTTTCAGTGAGGGTTCCGTGCAGCGAATAAATATTGTTACCGCCCAGGATGGGCAAACTGCTGGCGACCAAGCGCTCTTCGTCATTGTGGCAGATCGTCACCACAGACCAGTCTAGATCGAGCAAAGCGCTAACCCCCGCTGCGATTTGCTGAAGATAAGCTGACAACTCCCCTGAGCTATAGTTCAAATCCGATAAAACCCGCAGTACCTGCTGAGCCTTTTGCCAACCATCGGTAGAGTCTTTCAACTCGGAAGAATCTCCAATTATTCCCTTACTAGAAATATCTTGATCCGACATAACTAGCCCACATTAGGAATATGAATGGTTATCATCGCCAGGTAAAAATTGTCGAGAAATCTGAACGTAAACTAAATCAAAATCCAAAAGCGGAGTTTCGCTTCTGAGAACACTACAGATCTAGCGAACGAACCCAACACCATAGGCTGGTGGCAATTGTGATGATAGCTATTTTAGCGGCTCTGGCTAGGGCCGATGGCTTCCCGCCTTACATCGATACCAGCACCGCTACCACGAGGTCGCCAGTGATGCTCTTTAATCGTCTCGCTGAGCTTACCTTAGATCATCCAGAATGCTACGTCTTGCGTTGGATACAAGCTGACGGATGGTTGCCAGCCATTGCAATTCTCTACGGCAGAGGAGAGCCGCAATGGCTACCTCATTAAACGACATCACAAGTAACAGTCAAGACTTTATCTAATATAAACAACCTTACAAACCCTCTTCTGGCGCTCTATAGAGCCACACCTCGACCTCGCGTTCTACATAGTCCCACTCTTTGCTGGCCCGCATACGCCGTAGCAGATCTGCAAACGCCTGGGTATGCTCTGGGGCAAACTCAAACCAGGTGAGAAAGTCAAAGGGCTCGCCTAAATCACGGCAGTGGTGCAACTGTCGTGCCACCTCGGGCAAATACTCCATCCCTACGGCGGTATGGTGCGATTGCTCTTCAAAAATAGCACGCCGCTCATCCTGGGCCAGTTCCCACCACTGAGCATTTTTTTTGATCGGAATCAACACCGCCACCACCGCCTCTGAGCGATTTAAACCGGGCTGCAACGCTCGCAGCATGGTAATTTCATCGCGGTTAGCGTAGCGCACATTACTGACAAAGCTTTGCAGTACCCATGCACTGTCTGTTGGTATCTCTGTCAGGGCATTATTGACGATATCTAATCGTTCCACAGTATCTAGTCCAAGCCCAATCACAGGCCGCACCTCTGTCACTCGCCAGGCCCCTTGGATACCGCCAACAAATGAATATCTATTGTTCATACAAATAGCCCTGTGCTTGCCTTTCTGCCAATTGCAGCTTGGAACCTATAGTTTTCCTAGAGGCAAAAACTTTGTTTTTGAAACGCGAGTTTGGTTCATTTTACTTAAAATAGCAGTAAAAAGCCTTTGCTAGCCAAAGCAAAGGCTTTTTTGAGTCGAGTATCTACAGAAACTAACTCGTGGGAAGTGAGTTTCATGTAGATGTCTGCTCTAGTCTTTCTCTAGATTTTCGCGGCGAATTTCGTCTAGGCGGGATGCGTCTTTATCTAGATTTTCCTCACGGAGCCGATCGAAATCAACGCCGCCCGATACTTCTTTGAGTTGCTCATCAGACAAAGAATCATCTTCTGTAGCAGCTTTTACAGTATCTTCAATCATTTGGAAGCCCTCTTAATCGGGTTACATCTCTACCTTAAGAGCGGCCTCACTGTTTGTCTGCTTGAAAAAATCAGGCATTGACTGCAGCATTCCTTAGGCTCTGCTGAAAAGCTTTGTAGATCAGGTATTGCGCTGAAGTGCTTAACTCTCTGACCAGTCGGATCGTACATTTTTCTATTTTTCAATTCTGTTCGCAAAAAGCTTAGACGATTTCAGCCAAAATGTATCCTTGAGATCAAAAAGGCTAAAGTCTATGCGGGTCTGTTGGATAAAATCTTTTATTTTTGCAAATGAACGCTTTATTTATGAAGGGCTTTTAGGATAAGGATGCTGCGCTTATAGGCTTAATGACAGACACACTGCTGCGCGTCTTAAGTAATGCTGATTTAGATTGGATGATTGCCTGCGGCGATCGCCAAACTCTAGCGGCAGGCCAAAACCTACTGCATTCTTCTATCGCTGGCGATCGCATTGCTTTAATCATTGACGGCACCGTGGGCGAAAGTTTTGCCATCCCAGGTGCGACTGTAGACGAAGCCGTACTGATCGACGAACTGAGCCAGGGCAATATGGTGGGTGTTAACCCCCTGCTCGATGTCCCTAGCAGAACGGCGGTAAAGGCGCTCAAGCCTACGCTGATTCTGTCGCTGCCCATTGCCCAGGTCACGGCAAAGCTCGCGGAAGATATTGCCTTTGCCGCTCATTTTTACCATGCGATCGCCCTTTTGCTCTCCGATCGCCTGCGCCGTACTCTTGAACACCCCGATCGCATCCGGTTCTGGGGCAAGCAATCGGACAACGACGTATTGACCGTATTTAGTGAACTGCGCGACAGCGACATCGACTGGCTCACCGCCTTCGGTCAAGTTGAGACTGTGCCGGCGGGCCGGGTGCTTTTGCGGGCGGCCCGCCCGGTAGAGGCGCTATATATTTTGCTGGATGGGCAGATGGCGGTGTCGGCCCCTTCAACCAGCGTCAACCCATTGGCTCTGTGCTTTTTGGGCTTGACGAATAGTGCTGGCGATCAGCCTGCCTTTGCTACCTTTTCCCAAGGCAGCATGCCGGGGATGATGGCTTTTTTAGACTATCAACCCTTGCCGGTGACAGTGCGATCGCTCACAGAATGCCTGGTCTTTGCTGTGCCGCGCCAAACCCTGGCCACCAAGCTTCAGGTCGATGACAGTTTTGCCTCCCGCTTTTACCGGGTGATCGCTATACAGCTCATGGCGCAGCTGCAGACTGTGAGCATGTGCCTGGTCGAGCCCACTGTACCCGGTATGACACCCGGTCCGGCAATAGATGATGCCGAACTGGATATGGCCGACCTACAACAGGTGTCTGAAGGGGCTAAAAAGTTTGGCTGGATGCTGGCTCAACTGGGGGTAAACCATCGTGGCTGAGCGAGAGAACCTGTTTCGGCAAGAATCTCTAGAGCGGCTGTCGTCCCCTGAACGGCTGGATGAACTGATGAAGTTGGTGACGCTCAAGACCTGGCTCCCCCTCGGCACCCTCGGCGTACTGCTGGCTCTGGGTTTGCTCTGGAGCATCGTTGGGCGGGTGCCCGTCACCACCCACGGCAGAGGGCTGCTGGTGCAATCCGACGATTCACCGCAGCTGGTGGCCCTACTGATTTTCGACAACCAGTATCGAGGACAGCTACAGGCAGGCATGCCCGTAGTGCTCATGCCCGAAACCTTGGTGGTCTATAACGAGCCGGGCATCGCTGCCAAGGTAGCCGAAGTGGTTGAGCCCAGCGCTCTCACTGTGAGTCAGGCGCGCCGGGGTGAAGACCCTTACGCTGGCGGACTTGAGGTGTTGGCTCACCTAGCCCCTATGGTGCAGGCGATGCCGCCCAACACCATCGTGCCGGGGGTGGCGGTAGAAGGGCGTATTACCCTGGCTCAGAAGCCGCCGATTGTCTTTGTGCTGCCGTTTTTAGATCGGTAGGTAGGGGGTATTGAGGAAAACACTAATGTTTTTAGCCGATGCAACGCTGTCCAGATTCTGGTCCTGGTTGCTGGCTGAGACTCGATTCTCGGGTTTCTTCCCGTCAAAGACTCTCTTTATCCCCTCCCTTGAAAGGCAGAAGAGGGGAATTTGTCATAACCTATTAGCCTCGTCATGGTCTTTTTTATTCCTCCCATAAAACCCCGACCCAAACGGGTCAAAACTCCCACCGTGCTGCAAATGGAGGCGGTGGAATGCGGTGCGGCAGCCCTGGGCAAAGTGCTAGGCTACCACGGCAAAATTGTGCCCCTGGCCAAACTGCGCCAGGTCTGCGGCGTGTCGCGCGATGGGGTGACCGCTGCCAGCTTGCTCAAGGCCGCCCGCAGCTACGGCATGGAGGCTAAGGGCTTTAAGAAAAGCCTGGAGCGATCGCTGGAGCTGGATCCGCCCTTTATTGTGTTTTGGCACTTCAACCACTTTTTGGTGGTCGAAGGTCAAGACTCTCGCTGGATCTACCTCAACGACCCCGCCACTGGCCCCCGTCGGGTCACCGCCGCTGAGTTTGACGAGGGCTACACGGGAATTGCCCTGACCTTTGTCCCTGGGCCAGAATTTGAAAAAGGGGGGCGCAGACCAAGCATGGTGCGATCGCTCTGGCAGCGGCTCCACCGCTCCTGGGGCATTCTGCTGCTGGCATTGATTGCTGGACTGTTTCTTGTATTGCCCGCCCTGGTGCTGCCCGCCCTCAGCCGCATTTTTGTGGATTCTGTTTTGCTAGAAGGACGGTTTGAGTGGCTGCCCTATTTATTAATTGGGCTGCTGCTGACGGCGGTGGTGCAGGGTTGGTTGACGGCATTGCAGCTCCAATATCTGCGATCGCTGCAAATCAAGCTTGCCGTCGGTAGCACCAGCCGCTTTGTGTGGCACGTGCTGCGGCTGCCCGTGGGCTTCTACGCCCAGCGGTTTGCCGGCGAAATCGCCAGCCGCATTCGCCTCAACGATGAGGTGGCTACCGTGCTCTCGGGTCGCCTAATCAGTACCCTGATCAGCCTCGTCTTGGTGCTGTTTTACGCCCTGGCGATGGCTCAGTATGATTTGCTGCTGACGGCGATCGCCGTCGGCTTTGCCGCCATCAACGTCGCCACCTTGCAGTGGATTGCCAGGGAGCGGGTGAATGCTAACTTGCGGCTGTCTCAGGAAACAGGCAAGGCGGCGGGTGTAGCGATCGCCGGTCTGCAAACTATGGAAACCCTCAAAGCCTCTGGCCTAGAGTCTGACTTCTTCGCCCGCTGGGCCGGCTACTACGCCAAATCTATCAACGCTCAGCAAGACCTAGGCCTCACCAACCAAATCCTCGGCATTTTGCCCAGCCTGCTCTCCGCGCTGGCCAGCCTGGCCCTGCTGGTAGTCGGCGGCTGGCGCGTTATTAACGGCGACCTCACCATTGGCATGTTGGTTGCCTTTCAGCTTCTCATGGTCAGTTTCCAGCGCCCCGTCAACGCCCTCGTGCGCTTCGCCAGTACCCTGCAAACCCTTCAGGGAAATTTGACCAGGCTCGATGACGTGCTGGGAAACTCTGTGGATCAGCAGCTTCTAAGTGATGAGGAAATGAGGGGATGGGGAAATGAGGAAGACAGAAGGCAGAAAAACTCTGATTCTCTAACTCCCTCATCCTCCCCATCTCCCTCATCCTCCCCATCTCCCTCATCCTCCCCATCTCCCTCATCCTCCCCATCTCCCTCATCTCCCCTCCCCCACCGCCTCACCGGCTCCATTACCCTCCACGAACTCGCTTTCGGCTACCATCCCCTGGAGCCACCGCTGATTGAAGGACTCAGCCTGTCAATTCAGCCAGGGCAGCGAGTAGCGCTAGTGGGGGGCAGTGGCTCTGGAAAATCGACGGTGGCAAAAGTTATAGCAGGGCTATACGAGCCAAGATCAGGAAAAATCTGTTTTGACGGTGTCTGCCGCTCTCAAATTCCCCGCGCCGTGCTAACTAACTCGATCGCCGTGGTCGAGCAAGACATTCTGATTTTTGAGGGCACCATCCGCAACAACCTCACCCTGTGGGACACCACCATTCCCGAAGTCGATCTGCGTCGTGCGGCTGAGGATGCTGCGATCGCAGACGCCATTCTGGCTCTGCCCTACGGCTTCAGCGCGTCGCTGCTAGAAGGAGCCGCCAATCTCAGCGGCGGCCAGCGTCAACGCCTCGAAATCGCTCGGGCCCTGGTGAGCAACCCCTCAATTTTGATTTTGGATGAAGCTACCAGCGCCCTCGACACCGAAACCGAACAAATTATTGACCAAAACCTGCGGCGACGAGGCTGCACCTGCGTCATCGTCGCCCACCGCCTCAGCACCATCCGCGACTGCGACGAAATTTTGGTGTTTGACCAGGGCCGGGTGGTGCAGCGCGGCACCCACGAGTCGCTGTGGGAATCGGGGGGGCTGTACCGAAAGCTGATTCAGAGCGAGGCAGGGTGAATGTAGATCCACCCCTACTCCTTCTGGTCGGGGATCTGCTGGCCTAACTCGTGCGCTAAAAAATTCCCAGGGCTACGGTTACCCAATTCAGCATTATCTCCAACCGTTCTCAGGGTTGTCTCAGACAGGCTTTTTATAGTGCCTTCAAGCTCGCAACTTTATCTGAGGACATTATGCAATTAAAGCGATTTCTACTGCTAAGCCTTTCCATTTCCCTAATGGTGGCCTGTGCGCCCGGTCAATCTGAGGCAGTTAAGGATAACTCAACGACGATGACTGTATCCGAAGACGTTGCAGCTGAGGCAAGTGCTGCCAGTGACTCTGAAGAGTCTATCAACAATCCAGAATCAAAGGCAGATGTCATTAGGTCGGGTAATTTTGTTTCTGGGGAGCATGACACAGCTGGAGTGGCCAGAATTATTAACAGTGGTGGTCAGTTTGTTTTAGAGCTAGACGAAACATTTCAAACCTCCTCAATGGGGCCTGATTTAGTCGTAGTCCTTCATCGGTCAGAGGATGTAATTGGCTCAACGGAGCCACCGGCTTTTCCGCTGCAAGAGGGAGAATATGTTGTCTTGGCGGAGCTTGAATCCTTTAGCGGTGCCCAAAGTTATGCCATTTCAGCCGATGTCAACTTAGATGACTACCAATCGGTTGCTATTTGGTGTCGTCGTTTTAATGCCACCTTTGGGGCTGCGCCGCTTCAATAACTATTTCCAATTTCCTATGCTCCCTCCACTTTCCCATGCTCCTCCCCATCCTCGCCACCCCCCGCACCATCACTGCCAACCAGCCGCTGCTGCTGACTGACCCCACCCAGCTTTGGCAGGTGAAATCGGGCCACGTTGCTCTCTTCGCTGTGCCTTTCGCCAATGGCCAACCCAGCGGCAAGCGGCGCTTTCTTTTCAGCGTCCCTGCTGGGGAAGCCCTCTTTGCCGCTGACATATGCCCAATTACTCATTTGGGTTTGATGGCGATCGCCCTCGAACCCGCCGAAATTGCTCCCCTGCCCCTGAGCGAAATCGACGCCACTGACTGCCCTACGCCGCAACTCAAAGCCCTGCTCGATCTCTGGATTCACCACTGGGGCACAATCGATGGCTTTCCTAAACCCGCCCAAACTGGACAGGTGCCGGAAATTCACTACATCTCGCTGACGCGAGGCCAGGTCTGCCGCCCCGACGCTGAGGTGCTGTGGATTCGTATGCAGCAGGGCACCGCCACCTGGATGGGCAACCCCGCCTTTCCGCTGACGCCTGAACTGGGCTGCTTTCCCCTCGGCCGGGGCACCTATATGCAGGCGCAAGATCACATCGAGTTTTTCGCCCGCCCCACTGCCGAAGTCACCAGCCGCAAGGTGCTGATTCGGGGCGTAGCCCAGTTTCACCGCTACGGCTTTGGCACCATTGAGCAGATCGATGCCCGTCAGCAGCGCCTTGGCTTGAAGCGCTTTCAGCAGCGCCAGCAGCTCAATCAGAGCGTGACTGAAAATGTCGTCCACAGCCTGGCGGGCGTGTTCGAAAGCGATGAGATCGACTCTACAGAATCCCCTTTGCTAACGGTGGCCGGAGCTGTAGGCAAAGCTCTGGGTGTGACCATTCAACCCCCTGCGGCATCAGAGAATGGGGCGCGAATGAAGCAGCCGTTGGATGCGATCGCCCGCGCCTCTCAACTACGTCTGCGTCGGGTGCTGCTGCGCGGTGAATGGTGGCGACAGGACTGCGGCCCGCTGGTGGCCTATACAAAGGAGGGGCGATCGCCGGTTGCCCTACTTCCCATGGCTGGCCCCCGCTACGCAATTTATGCGCCGGTTGGACTCGCCCCTTCCCTCAACTCCCCCACCTCCCCATCTTCCCCATCACCCCATCACCTCCCCCTCACCCCCACCCTCGCTGCCTACCTCGACCCCGTTGCCTTCGTCTTCTACCGGCCCCTGCCCACCGACAATCTCAACGCCCTCTCCCTGCTGCGGTTTGCCTTTCGCGGTCAGGGGCGCGACTGGCTAATGATTGGCCTCACGGGCCTTGCCGCTACGCTGATCGGCATGGTGGTGCCCCAGGCCACGGCAGTGCTGGTAGATACGGTGGTGCCCTACGGCGATCGCGCGCTGCTTTGGCAAATTGGGCTAGGCCTGCTGGCAGCGGCCTTTGGGGCGGCGAGCTTTCAACTGGCGCAGGCGATCGCCACCCTGCGGGTCGAAACTGGGGCCGATGCCCACCTGCAAGCCGCCGTGTGGGATCGGCTGCTAAAGCTCAAAACCGGCTTCTTTCGCCAATACCCTACGGGTGACCTGGCTTCGCGGGTGTCGAGTATCTCAACGATTCGCCGCAAGCTTAGCGGCTCGGCCCTGCAAGGGCTGTTTGCCGGAACTTTCTCACTGCTGAACCTGGGTTTGCTGATCTACTACAGCCCATTGCTGGCTGGGGTAGCAATAGTTGTTGGCTTAGTGGTGATGGCGGTGACTGTAGCCTCTGGACTGGTGCTGGTGCGTCGGTACCGTCCCCTATTGGAAATTCAGGGCCAGCTCTACGGTCTGGTGGTGCAGCTGATCAACGGTATTGCTAAGCTGCGCATGGCTGGGGCCGAGGAGCGGGCCTTTGCCATCTGGGGCCAGCGCTATAGCCAGCAGTTTCGCCTCACCCTCAGCACCCAGCAGCTCGAAGATGCGGTGGCGGTGTTCAACACAGTGCTGCCGATTGTCACCACCATGGCGCTGTTTTGGCTGGCTAGCCAAATGCTGAGCAGTGCCGATGAGAAGCTTTCCACAGGAACGTTCCTGGCCTTTTCGGTGGCCTTTGGCACCTTCGTTGCTGGGGCCACCAGCCTCAGCGATACCCTAGTGGATCTGCTGGATGTGGTGCCCCTATGGCAACGGGCTAGCCCTATCTTGCAGGCTGAGCCAGAGGTAAATCTGACCAAGGCCGATCCGGGTCCGCTCTCGGGCCTGCTCTCGGTAGACCGGGTCACGTTTCGCTATGACGACGAAGGGCCAGTGATTCTCGACAACGTCAGTTTTGAGGCTAAACCGGGGGAATTTATTGCCCTGGTGGGACCATCGGGCTCAGGCAAATCAACCGCCATGCGGCTGCTGCTGGGGTTCGATACACCCCAGGCGGGCAGCGTCTACTATGACGGGCAGGCGATGTCTGGGCTGGATGTGGTGGCGGTGCGCCGCCAGTGTGGGGTGGTGCTGCAAACCAGCCGCCTCAGCGCCGGGTCGATCTTTGAGAATCTGTCTGGAGGTGCGCTGATTACGCTAGATGATGCCTGGGATGCTGCGGAGAAAGCGGGCCTGGCTGCCGACCTGCGCGCCATGCCCATGCAGATGCATACAGTGGTGAGCGAGGGGGGCAGCAACCTGTCGGGAGGCCAGCGCCAGCGGCTGCTGATTGCCCGCGCTTTGGCGGTAAAGCCCAAAATCATGCTGATGGATGAAGCTACCAGCGCTCTGGATAACCGCACTCAGGCGCTCGTCATCGAAAGCCTGAATCGCCTGAAGGTAACGCGGGTGGTGGTTGCTCACCGCCTGAGCACCGTTCGCCATGCCGATCGCATCTATGTGCTAGAGGCGGGTCGCCTACTGCAGCAGGGCAGCTTTGAGGAGCTGGCGGGGCAGCCGGGCCTGTTTAGCCAGTTGATTAAGCGGCAGATGACGTGAGCAGTTACCTGCCAATCCCTTCTAGGGAGGGGAGAGGTGGATCAGCCCAACCCAAAGACCGCTGAAAACATGCGATGCATCACTCACCACAGTCGGTAAAGCCGCTTAAACTCCTATGCTAAGCGCCAGCCTTTTGAGAGCCTTTAGAATCTTGCACAACCCCTTTGACTTTGGTGCCCCCGAGTCTCACCCCCCAGAGCCTACCCTGGACTTGGCCCAAGCCAACCAGGTGTTGCAGGCTTCGCTCAGCAAGCTAGCCGACGAGCCTGACTTAGAGAAGTTTTTGGGCCACCTGCTGACGGTGTGCAGCGATCGCTTTATGGCGGCAGAAGCGGGCATTTGGCGCTACGAAAACGGCCTGTTTCGTCTATTTGTCTCCTACGAAGACGGCGAGATCAAACATGAAGAAGCCATTAGCCACCCTGGTGCCAGCTTGGGAGTGGCGCGCAAAATTCAGAACCAGCACGTGCTGGCCCGGCTGCGCAAGCGCGAGATTATCAGCGACTACCCCGAAGACTTTGCCACCCAGCCCGTGTACGAACACTTTCGCGACTACTTTCGGCAGCGGGGCATCCAGGCGGCGCTGAAGATCCCGCTATTTTTGGAGGATGACCTGCGGGGCATTTTAGTTATGCGCTTCCGGCACCGCCGAGTGTTTAAGCCCGAAGAAGCCGAGCTAGCCTTCGCGTTGGCCAACCAGGCGGTGCTAGCCCTAGAACTTACTCGCCTGGCGGAGGTGGCTCGGACTGCCGCCATCATGGAAGAGCGCAACCGTCTGGCCCGCGACATCCACGATACCCTGGCCCAGACGTTTACCAGCATTCTCATGCGGCTTCAGGCGGCGGCGCTAACCCTCGATGAGGGCGGCAAGGGTGCCGGGGCTAGGGCCAATATCGATCGCGCCTGCGATCTGGCCCGCGAGGGGCTAGCCAACACCCGTCGCTCAGTGCAGGCGCTGCGCCCTCCCGCGCTGATGGGGCGATCGCTATCTATGGCCCTAGCCGACTGCCTGCAACAGATGACCGAGGGCACCTCGCTGACCAGCGAGTTTCGCCTGGAGGGGCAGCCTATGCCCCTGGCCGACGACACCGAGCTAGAGCTGTTTCGCATTGCTCAGGAGGCCATCACTAACAGCTGCAAACACGCCCAGGCCCGCACCATTTTGGTGCAGCTCACCTACCAGCCCGATCGCCTGCACCTGATGGTAGAGGATAACGGGGTAGGTTTCACCCTGACTGAATCTACCGCTTTGAAAGGATTTGGCCTGGTTAGCATGCAGCAGCGGGCCGAGCGCCTTGGCGGAAACTTGACCATTTGCAGTGACCACAACCAGGGCACCCAAATTGGTGTGGTGCTGCCCATTAGCCAGAGCTAAACCAATGGTGATGCAGCCTAAACCCATGTCCACAATTCAGCCACCGACGGTGATTCGCGTGATGATCGCCGACGACCACCCGGCCCTGCGTGAAGGGCTATCGGCCCTGCTGGAGCGCCAGGCCGACTTGCAGGTGGTGGCCATGGCCGCCGATGGTCAGCAGGCTGTGGCCTTAGTAGGCACTCACCAGCCCGACGTAATTTTGATGGATCTGCGCATGCCTCATTTAGAGGGTGCAGATGCCGTGGCCGCTATCTGCACCCAGTGGCCCGAGGCGCGCATCATCATTCTTACCACCTACGACGGCGATGAGGATATCTACCGCGCTCTGCGGGCTGGGGCTAAGGGCTACCTACTCAAGGATGCTCCCTGTGAAGAGCTATTTACTGCCATCCGTCAGGTGCACTGCGGGCAGAAGTACATCATGTCTCAAGTGGCTCAAAAACTCACCGATCGCTTCCAAAGCTCTGAACTCACCGATCGCGAGCTAGAGGTGCTGCAACTGCTGGTGCAGGGCAACACCAACCGCGATATTAGCGAAGCCCTCTGCGTGGCCGAGGGCACGGTGAAGTTCCACGTGCGCAATATTTTAGATAAGTTGGGGGCGGGCGATCGCACCCAGGCTGTCACCATTGCCCTCAAACGTGGCCTAGCTCGGCTGTAGGTCACCTCGGTCGTTGATAGGAGACAAAATAGGGTAGAACTCTAGGGATAGCGCTGGATCTGCTGAAAATTAGCTGTCCCAAAGGCGCTACCCCAGCACACCCAGGAGCGTTCCCAGCACCATCCCAGGAGGAGTCTGATGACCTGCCAACATCTCAGTGATCTGAGTGCCGAAACCATCATTTCTAAAGCCGCCTACCCAACATTCCGCTGCGAGGAATGCGTCAAGATCAATAGCCGCTGGGTGCATCTGCGCATTTGCCAAGGCTGTGGCAAGATGCTGTGCTGCGATTCGTCTCAACATCAACACGCCCGTCGCCACTACGAGGCAACCGGTCACACCGTAATTAGCTCCGCCGAACTGGGGGAACAGTGGCTATGGTGTTTTGAGCACGAGCAGGCCAAGGAATATTGATTTCGTTGATGTGCCGGGTGGGCTGGGGTTTGCTCCACTTGCACTTTGGCAAAGCCAAGGCGGTAGAAAAAACATCCCCTTGGACGCCTGTGCCCAACTCCCTCCAGTTTTAACTGGGGAGGATCGGGCACAGATGGTCAATCACAGGGCTAGATCAGCGGTCAGAACTGACCCGCACCATCGCCTAATTCGACAGCACTGGATGGGCAATCACCGGGCAGTTGATCGTCGCTTGAGTGGGGCGCAAGCCAAACAGCCAGGGGTTACCAGGTCCCTCAGGGTTGATCACCGCATCGGTGACCATGCCGCTGGCGATCAAACCTTGCAGGTCTTCAAGAGAGGTGATGCGGCGCACTTTATTTTCTGCGATCGCCTGCTCCGTCCACATGCTCACGTGGGCATCCCACAGGGGGCTGTAGTTGTTGTCTGCCGAGGGGTTGTCGTTTTCTGGGCCGTAGGGAAACACGTTGATCGGGTCAATGCCATTGTTGGCTAGCGACGCCACAAACCCTTGGTGCTGACCGGTGCTCGTATCGCTGATGCCGTTGAGCACGGGCGAAAAGCCCAGCAGCGCCGACTCATCGGCGGGCAGCGATTTGCCAAAGGCCGGAATATCCGCCAGCTTAGGAGCAAACACCCCTTTTTCGAGCACTGAAGGCACGTCCGCTGACACGTCGGTCACCAGGTGATAGAAGTACTGCCGCCCGCCCTGGAAGCCATCCAAAATCGACATTGTGACGGTTCTTTTTTCCAAATCAATGGCCTCCAGGCGATCGTGGCTACCCGAGGCATTGTGCACGATTTGAGCATTGAGCACTACGCCGCTGGGCATCACGGCCATTGAAGAATACTGGGCATCTGCGATCGCGCCAGGAGTTGCCACCGCTGGGGGAAACGGATTGGGAGAACCGGGTTCAACCCGATATTCTGGCGAGAAGTCGATGTTGCCCTGGAACTGCATGATGCCTTGCGCTAGGGTCACGGGTTGAGCACCCGCTGTGCCAATGACGTTTTTCATTTTGGGAGAATAATTGATGCCCAAGGTCTTGGCGACATCAAAATCGGAGGCCTCCGTCAAAATGTAATAGACCGACTCACCCTGGGGAGAAAGTCCCCGATACAAGGGCAAGGTTACCGTGGCGCTGCCCAGGGTAAAATCCACTGCCAACACACTTTTTACATACACATTGTCGCTGGGCTTAAAGGCGACGGCGGTGCGTTCAGAATAGGCGGGTCGCCCCGATTCTTGAGCGGCGGCGGTGAGAATAGCGTTGGCCTCAGCCAGTCCATTAGGCCCAGTGGCAAGGCTAGTGGATGCGATCGATAAGACCGCGGCCAGTAGAAAACCCACCAAAAAAATGGCTCTTTTACGTAGATTCATGAGGGGTGAAGTTTCCTCTTTTTCTTACTAGGGGACTCGCCCCTACTCTAGAGACCCTGTCACCGCTTATTGCTACACCCTAGACGAGTTCTCTCTCCCAACTATTGTTAAGGCTTTGACCTGTCCTAATGGGTAGGTTGCTGGCTGTAGAAGAGTATTTTTGTGCCGCTTTGGGGAACTGTACACTCCTCTATATAGCTGTAGTCCCATGGGCTAGGGCAGCAAGAAACCCCAAAAGCGTGCAAACGTTTGCATGTTTATTCGAGCACGTAAGGCTATCTAAACCAAACCACCCATTAGGGCGGATCATGCTTGTCCAAAGCTGCGCTCAGAGCACCAATGCGAGCCTGCACTTACCTTTGGGCTAGGATTCATCCTGACCTTTTGGGTAGGTTTTTGGCTAATCCTAGGGACGGCTGCAATCTTAGTCTTACGAGGCGCGACAGCCGTAGCTTCACCTCCTACAGTTGCAGATAACTTCTCACTGTAGAAAAGAGGAAACCCCATGAAGCTTAACCTGTTTTTAACCCAAAACGCGGTTTTCCCTTGGGGTAAATCAGTGGCCATGGCCACCCTTCTCACCACTGGCCTGCTCTCTATTGCCACCGTCCCCGTTCGCGCTCAAGAAACCAATGCCACCGGTCTAAGCGGCGCTCAGCAGGTTGCCTTTGTGCAAGAGCATCGGGGCCAGTTCGGCGGCGGCGATCAATTGCGCCGCTTCTTTTTTGGCGATCTAGAACCGATCTCGGTGCAGCCCGGCGGCGCGGGCATGGTGGTGAACCTCTACAACAAAGCCACCGACACCACCTTTGCCTACTGCGCCACCTTTGACGTCGTCGTTGCTGTCGGTACCGGGCGCGTCACGGCGTTTCCTGACGGTGACGTGCGCTAACGCAAAATCATTCTAAAGGGGCGGGTTTAAATCGGGCAAGCGGTGCCGCCCTACGGGGTTTTCGAGACTTTATAAACGGCTTGCGTCAGCGGCATCCAACCTCATCCCTTCTCACTCAGGTGCGCCTGTGTCTATTCTGACCGCCCCGATCAGCTCCCGCGACCATCTCTGGGGACCACCCACCGCCCGCTTGACCCTGGTTCAGTATGGCGGCTACCAGTGCCCCAACTGTGGTTCCGCCTATCCGCTGCTGATGAACTTGCTAGAGCGCCTAGGCGATCAGATGTGCTTTGTGTTTCGTCATTTTCCCCGCAGCGATGTTTATCCCCATGCTCAGCACGCCGCTGAAGCCGCCGAAGCCGCCGCTAGCCAGGGAAACTTTTGGCTTATGCACCACCATTTATACACCCACCAGCAGGCCCTGGGCAGCGGCTACCTGGTCGAGTACGCCGTCGATTTAGAGCTAGATGTGAGGCAGTTCTTGCGGGAGGTCACGGGCGATCGCTTTGTCAGTCGTATCCAAGCCGATATTGTCAGTGGTCGCGCTAGCGGCGTAGTCGATACCCCCACCTTTTTCATCAACGGCTACCGCTACCACGGCGACCGCACTCAAACCGCAATCTGGGATGTCCTCTCCACCATCTGAATACCCCACCGTCAAGAGTCAGGGCAGACAGACATGTCTCCTGCCACCCCATTACCCCCTACCCATCCACCCCAATGCCCAACCGCCCCCACCTCACTTCCACCTTCCCCACACCCAGGCGGCCCTCCAGTGATCCCTCCCTGGCACCACCGCCCCTAGCCCCATCCCTCAAACCAGACCTGCGGCTGCCCCCCGCCCCTCCGCCGATTGCCCACAGCCAGCAATACCTGCTCTACCTGGCAGAGATTGGCGAACATACCGCTGGCCTAGTGCACGACATGCGTAGCCCCCTTACCGTCATCATTAACGGTTTGCGACTTTGTCAGCGGATGCCACTGCCCCAGGTTGCTCACCAGCGGCTAACTCTGGCCCTAGAAGAAGCCGAACGGCTGAACCGCATTGTCAATGATGTGATTGCCTTTGCCCGCAGCGCTCATCCATCGGGGTCTCACTGGCAGGACTACCAATTGCCCCACCCCCACCCAGTACAGGGGCGATAGCGCTCCCGTGTCTCCCTATCTGGAGTGTTCAAAATGACTGCCGAGAGCCTTGTTTTATGTAGTCAACCTGCCACTTCACCCGGCTAGCTATGAGCAACCCCATCTTGCACTCTCGATCAACTCCGCTCGACTCAACCCGACTACCCAAGGGCAATGACCAAAGCTGTGCCCTAGTGAGTAACCCGCCATTAATTGCTAACCATCGCGTGATTTTGACCGCGGTATCGGCCATTACACCGCTGCTGGTCTTGATGAATTGTCTTGACCAAATCCAAGGGGCTTTTGTTGCTGTGCCGATGCGGCCTATCCTTGCCCTGGCCCAACCGGTCCACTCTGGTCCCGATTACCTGGGTATTCATGCCAAGGTGTTGTGGGCCTACGCGCCGCCAGGGCATTTAGCCCAGCCCCTGCGTTGTCAACCGATGGTTGCTCCGTAACTCTCAGCATGTTGTTGATCAGAGCTTGCCAACCCATCTGCTGTGGGCCCGACCTGTGGGTT
This sequence comes from Nodosilinea sp. FACHB-131, assembly GCF_014695395.1. Taxonomy (GTDB): domain Bacteria; phylum Cyanobacteriota; class Cyanobacteriia; order Phormidesmidales; family Phormidesmidaceae; genus Nodosilinea. The sequence continues at coordinate 191,373 of NZ_JACJOF010000012.1, read as the reverse complement.
TAACAAACGACAAAATCGCCTCCAGGCCGGTTCGCTATGATAGCGTCAGTGTTTTTTCCCACTGCTATGCGCGCCGACGAAGCTCTAGCCTTGCTAGATCGACTGCTGCCGGGTCGCACCTTCAGCAACCTGCAAGAAACCGTTTTTAGCCAGGTATGGGAGGGCAAAACCTATGCAGAAATTGCCGACAACTGCGGCTACGACCACAGCTACATTCGCGATGTGGGGTTTCGACTGTGGCAGGCGCTGTCTGAGTCGCTCAACCAAAAGGTCTCTAAAAGCAATATTCGGGCGGTGCTAGAGCGCCATGCTCGCAGCCAAAGCAACCCTGCACCGACCCTGGCTACCCTCCCTGAAGTCAGCAAGCTGCTACCAGAGTGGGAGCTGCCCAATGGGCCTGTGCCGTTACAGTCAAGGTTTTACGTTGAGCGCCCGCCCCTGGAGATCCAAGCTCGGGCAGAATTGCTCAAACCGGGCAGCCTGATTCGCCTCAAGGCTCCCCGCCAGATGGGCAAAACCTCTCTACTACGGCGACTGGTGGCCCACGGCCAAGCCAACCACATGCGTTGCGTTACCCTGAGCCTGCACCGGGCCGATCGCCAGATTTTTGCTGATCTAGACCTGTTTTTGCGTTGGTTTTGCGCCAACATTAGCTATCAGTTGGGTCTAGAGCCAGACCTGGAGCGCCGCTGGCATAGCGATATTGGCAGCAAGGTGAGCTGTACCGCCTACCTCGAAGACTACGTTTTGCCCCAAGCCGATACACCGCTGCTCATTGCCCTAGATGAGGTCAATGAGTTGTTTGCGTATCCGAAAATTTCGGCGGAGTTTTTGCCGCTGCTGCGATCGTGGTACGAAGATGCTCGCGAAATCGAGGTCTGGGGCCGCGTGCACTGGATTCTCTCCCACGCCACGGAGGTGTATGTGCCGCTGCAACTGCACCAGTCGCCCTTTAATGTCGGGCTAGCCCTGCGGCTGCCCCCCTTTACCCTAGCCCAGGTGCAAGACTTGGCCTGCCGCCACCAGTTACCCTGGGCCGCTGGTAGTGACGGTGCTCAGAAGCTATTGTCGCTATTGCAGGTGGTGAGCTATCGGCCTGGGCTGGTGCGGCTGGCTCTCTACGCCATGGCCCAGGGCAACCTTAGCCTAGAGCAGCTGATTGAAGAAGCTTCCACCCAGTCAGGCATTTACAGCGATCACCTGCGGGAATTGCTGGCCGCTCTGTACCCTCACCCTAACTTGCAGGTGGCCTTTCGCCACGTCATCGAATCGGCTGCGCCTGTGGCCCTGGAGCCGATCGCCGCCTACCGACTTGAAAGTCTAGGCCTGGTTACCCTGAGTAAGAACTTGGCCACTTCCAGTTGCGAACTCTACCGCCAGTATTTTTTGGCGTTTTTGCCCCCGTCCTTGAGTTCGACCTATGGTTGAGTATCGGGTGGGGGGCAGCCTTGCCGTTGATGACCCGACTTATATAGAGCGAGAGGCCGATCGCACTCTCTACCGAGCGCTGGTCAATGGCGAGCTGTGCTACGTACTAACCTCGCGACAGATGGGCAAGTCAAGCCTGCGACTGCGCACCCGTCAGCGGCTAGAGGCCGAAGGTATGGGTCGCTGTGCCGCGATCGACCTCACCCGCATTGGCAGTCAGCAGATTACCCCTGAGCAGTGGTATATGGGTCTAGCCTTTGACCTGCAGCGCAAGTTTCGCCTACCCAATGGGGTTGATTTGCCGACTTGGTGGCAAGGGCTAGGGCCGCTGCCACCCGTGCAAAAACTGAGCTACTGGATTGAAACCGTTTTACTCAGCACTCAGCCCGACCAGCCTCTGTTCATTTTTTTAGATGAAATCGACGGCGTGAAGGGGCTGAACTTTCCAGTAGGGGATTTTTTTGGGCTGGTGCGCTTTTGCTACAACCAGCGGGCTGAAAACCTCGCCTATCGCCGCCTCAACTGGGCCATGTTTGGGGTGGCCACTCCCCATGACCTGGTAGCGGCGGCGGATCAAACACCGTTTAACATTGGCAGGGCAATTTCTCTAACAGGCTTTACACAGGATGAAACCGCTCCCCTAGCGGCGGGTCTGACAGGTCTAACGGAGCGGCCCGATCAGGTGCTGGCGGCAGTGCTGCACTGGACTGGGGGACAGCCCTTTTTAACCCAAAAACTCTGCGATCTAATTCAGACAGTCCATCAAAACAATCCCATCGTGGCGGGTTTCGAAGGGGCACGGGTGGAGGCCTTAGTACGATCGCACCTCCTGCACCAGTGGGAAGCCCAGGATGACCCCGAACACCTACGCACCATTCGCGATCGCCTACTGGGTGATGAGCTGCGATCGGGCCGACTGCTCAGCCTACACCAGCGCATGCTCACCGCGGGCCAGATACCCACCGACGGCAGCCCAGATCAGGCCGAGTTAAAGCTGTCGGGCGTTGCGATCGCCCGCAATGGTCACCTTCAAATCGCCAACCCCATTTACGCCAAAGTCTTCAACCTGGCCTGGGTCAACCAGTGCCTCGCTCAGCAGCGGCCCTACGCGGTCATGCTGCAAGCCTGGGTCGCCTCTAATTGTCAAGATGACTCGCGTCTGCTCATGGGTCAGGCCTTGCGAGATGCCCTGCAATGGGCCGCCCACAAAAGTCTCAGCGATCTCGACTACCGCTACCTTTCCGCCAGCCAAGAGTGGGATGCCAAAATGGTGCGCCTGGAGCTAGAGGCTAAAAACCAGGCTAACCGCATGCTGGCCGAAGCCCAACGCAAGGCCAATCAGACTATTTGGTTTAGCTACCTCAGCCTCGGGTCTTGCCTGGCCATCTCCCTGGTAGCGCTGCTGATCAACCTACTCAGACCCTAAGGTGATTTTGGTATGGGATACCCAACTTGGCGGGACTGAAAATGCTCAAAGAATTTGATGACTGCCAATTAAGAACTTCCGAATCAGCCTATCTATTGGACGATTTGGGAGATGGTGTAAAGTACAGGGTTGGCGGGATTCGAACCCACGACCTGCCGCTTAGGAGGCGGCCGCTCTATCCTGCTGAGCTACAACCCCAGGTCTTTGGCCATTCTACACTCTGGCTTGGAGGTGGGGCTAAGCCCGAGTAAAGATCGCGCGGTGAACAGGCAAACCCTGCTCCAGGGTGACCCGCTCGCGATCGGTTTGGGCCGGGAAGGGGCTCTCGGGCAACCAGTCTTGGCCCTGGCGGAGAAAGTGGGGGTTCTCGGCGATGCGATCGCACATATCCACCGCCACCTCTTCCACATCCGACTGCACCACCAGCCGCCCGCCAGACGGCAAAAATTCTGCTATGGTGCTCACCAGCTCAGGTTGCAGCACCCGCCGCTTTTGGTGACGCTTCTTAAACCACGGGTCAGGGAACTGAATAGACACCTGCTGCAAAGGGTTCTGAGCGCCCCAGCTTTCTAGCAGACCCCGCAGGGAAATGTTGACGTTGCAGTACATAAAATGCAGATTGGTCAGCTCCGCCTCTTGCTGGCGCTTTTGGGCCGATTCGACCACGGGCTTGCGAATTTCAAGGCCCAGAAAATTCCACTCGGGCTGAAGCTGGGCCATTTGCAGCAAAAACACGCCCTTGCCGCAGCCAATGTCGATATGCAGCGGTTGCTGAGTGTTAGCAAACACGGTCTCCCAAACAGGGACTTCGACCGGAGCCTGATATTTTCCGCTCAGAGGGTTAACGTGCTGACGCACCCGAACAACAGCCACGGCACTGACCTCATAAACCACAGCCTTCTATCATGCCATTTGAGGTGGGGAGTGAATGAGTAGGTGAGTTGCTTGCTCAATCCAATTTCCTTAATCCCCTACCCCTCACTCCCAATCCTCACCTACCGAATCTAGCGGCAAAGGGCTAGGCTGGTAAGGAATTCTGATCAGTAAGTTTGTTGAGCCCCATGGGACAGCATTTTCGCTTCGCGATCGTCAGCGACCCTCACATCGCCCGACCCGAGACAATTTACAATGGCCCTCACCGCTTTCATCTAGTCGAGGTCAGCATTCCGGGCATTGAGCAAATCTTTGACCACCTCGAAACGCTGGATTTAGATTTCTTGCTGCTGCCAGGCGACCTCACCCAGCACGGCGAATGGGTGAACCACCAGTGGCTGATCGATCGCCTCAAACAGCTGCCCTTTCCAGCCTATGTAGTGCCGGGCAACCACGATGTAATTGCCCGCGATGCCAGCGATCGCGCCATTGGCCTAGCCGACTTCCCCCGGCTATACCAAGACTTTGGCTACAGCGACGGCAAAACCCTGCATTACCAGCACGAAATTCTCCCCGGCGTGCGGCTGGTGACGCTCAACTCCAATGCCTTTGAGCCGAACGGCGAGCAGATTCGAGTGGGCTATGTGGATCAGGCGCAGCTCGACTGGCTAGAGGCGACCCTGGCGGAATACGCTGACGACTTAATCCTGGTCATGCTGCACCACAACGTGTTGGAGCACCTGCCGGGGCAGTCCAACAGTCCGCTGGGTCAGCGCTACATGGTGAGCAATGCCGAGGAGATTATCTGGCGGCTAGAGGCGGCGGGGGTGCGGCTGATGTTCACGGGCCACCTGCATGTGCAGGATATAGCTCGCCGAGGCGATCTGTGCGAGGTGTTGACCGGGTCACTGGTCAGCTACCCCCATCCCTACCGCATTGTAGAAATTGAGCACGGCGATGGGGAGTTGCGTATGGATGTGCGATCGCGCCGCCTCACCGCCGTTGAGCCCTGGGACGATTTGCAAGCCATGTCGCATCAGTGGATGTGCGATCGCGCCGGGTGGTTTATGACCAAATTCCTCGTCAGCCCACCGGTAGGGCTAGAGCAGGCCCAGGCCGAGGCGATCGCCCCCAAGCTACGGCACTTTTGGGCCGCGGTGGCCGACGGCGACACCCAGCTCGACTTTTCGCACCTGCCGCCCGACGTGCAGGAGCGGCTGGCCCACTTTAACTCAGTCGATAGCGACGGCAACCCCCAGGCGATCGACAACACCGCCACCCTGGTGTGGCCTGCCAAATAGAAAAAACCCCTGGTTTCTGATAGAAACCAGGGGTTTGTAGCCAGTAGAAGCTGCCTTAAAACACAAAGTTCTCGGCGTTGTTCAGCGCCGCCATATCGACCCCCTCAAAGGTGATGAAGTTGGTGAACTGGTTGCGGCCACCGCCCACGCGGTCCAGCTCAAGGGAAAGCTGAGTGCGATCGCTGTTGCCCAAGTTGCGAACCTGCACCAGACCATCAGCCAGGGGGTTAGTGCCGGTGTAGCCGATGCTTTTCAGCAGGTCGGTGAATACCAACTTGTCGGCACCCACCTCAAAGTCAATGATGGTAGCACCCGTCTGCTCGGTGCTGGTGTAGACAACCTGGTCGCGTCCGCTACCGGTAGTAATTAGGTCGGGACCACCGCTGGCCAGAATGGTGTCGTTGCGATCGCTACCCACCAGCACATCTCGTTGGGGCGTACCCGTGATCACATTGGAAGCCCCAATGGTAAACCGGGCCAGCACTGGGTCATGGTCGCTGGCTTGGAGGGATTCAGCAAACTCAGTGTTGACGTGGACAGCGTCATACTCCGCTGTGGCCGCTAGGCTGCCGCTCACCAAAATGTGGTCAATCGCCTGAGAGCTACCCTGGAAGATATACGAGTAGCGCTCGTTCTCCGGCAGGGTGTTGGTCAAGTTGGTGAGCCCGGCACTCTCCAGCCCTGTCACGGGTGAGACAAACTCAAACTCGTTGAGGTCGCCCAGCACCACCACGTTGGCGGTGGGGTCGCTGCCCAGCACGCTGCTGACGTAATTTTGCACCGCCAGCGATTGGGCCTGGCGCTCGTCTACGGAGCCGTTGACGCTGGGGTCTTCTTGGCGAGCCTCAAAGGGTTGGGCCGTGCCAAAAATGGGGGCGCTGCCGCCCTTCGACGAGAAGTGATTGTTCACCAGGGTCACGATTTCGCCGTTGAACTCAAAGTCGGCCACTAGGGGCAGACGAGCACCGGCAAAGGTTTCACCGGGGGCTTGACCGCCAATGGTTGAGACCGACCCCTCTACCAGATCAACCCGGCTGGGGTCGTAGAGGTAGGCAGTGCGAATGTTGGCCCCCAGCTGGCCGCCGCTGGCGTTGTTGATAATGAACGGGTTGTCGATGAAGGCGTAGGTGGGGCCGCCGGCAGTGGCGATCGCAGCCACCAGGGTTTGCAGGGTCACATCCGCCGCCGTTATCCCGTCGTTGGCACTGCCCGAGTTATCCTGCACCTCTTGCAGGGCAATAATGCCAGGGGCATTGAGATTGTCGACAATCTGCTGAGCGATCGCCGCAAACTGCCCATTGGCAACATCAGCATCGCCATCGCTATCGTTGGGGTCGAGGTTGAGCACGTTGTAGCTAGCCACCGTGAGCTGGTCGCTATTGCCGCTGAGGCTGCTGACCTCGCGCTGTAGGCCCGCCGACCGAATGTTGCCCGTGAAATCTTCGGTGGCCACAATCTGGAAGTTGCCAAAGTCGTAGTTGACTACGCCAGTGACATTCCCTAGGCTATCGCCAACGTTGACCTCGGGGAAGGCGAAGTTAAACACGCCGCTGTCGAACTGAACCTGCACCCGCTCCGGGTTAAAGTCGTCGGGGCTGAGGTTGAGCGTGCCGCGATCGCTCAAGCCCGTGGCGCCTGCGCCACTGTCGACCACCCCAAAGATTTCACCAAAGCCATTGGTGCCATTCACCACTAGCAGATCCTGGGCGGTGACTCGCATGCCCTCTAGCGACTCGAAGAAATCGATGCCGTCGGTGACGGGGTCAAAGCTGCCAAAGGCGTCGTCATCGATGTTTTCGGTGGGGGGCACGCGACCGCCCTGGCCGAGGAGCACCGCCGCAGGCAGGGCATTGCCGGTGCTTAGGGTGGTGATGGTGAGGCTGCCGCCGATCTGAGTCGTTGACAGGTTGCGGGTCGAGGCACCACCAGGGGTAAACTCCGACACTGTGCCAGCAACTTGTAGCCCATCGCCCACTGTCACGGTGGGGGCGCTGCCGGTAAACACAAAAATGGCGTCGGACGTGGCAATGTTGCCGTCGCCCGCCGCGTCTTGCAGGTAAAAGCCGTTGGTATCGAGCGCGGTGACAATACCCGTGGTTGCAACCTGCTGCCCAACCAGGGTAGAACTGTGCCCTGCTCCCTGAATGCTGTAGATAGCGGTGAGTTCTACGGGCGGGGGTGGAGCTTCGACCACGGCGTTAGCGCCCCCAGGAGTGTTGAGCGCTTCGCCTTCCACAGGAGTGCCCGCAAAGCTAGGAATGCCCGCCAGGTCAAAGTCGTTGCGCACCCAGTCGGCGGCGGTGTCGGTGTCGGTGCCGTTGGGAAGGCGCGAGGCTCCGCCCACCCGCTGCGAACTGCCGTCGTAGCCAGGGGCGAGCACTACTGGGGTATAGGTGCGATCGCTCGCCCCACCGTCGGTTACTGCCACACCATCTACCACACTGGCCCAAGGGGTGACATCCAGCACGCCGTCGCCGTTGGTGTCGATCACCTGGTTGACGCTGCTGGTGAAATCTTTCACTAGCAGTAGGGTTTGGGTACCGTTTTGGTAAACGTTGTTCAAAAAGCCAGTGGTCCAGTAGCCGCTGGCGTCGGTGCTGCCCAGAGCCTGGGCGCTGGTAATACGGCCCAGGGTGCTACCGCTGTCACCCTCAATCTGCAGCAGGGTATAGCGCGAATAGTCGGTGTTGGCTGCCCCCAAAATCTCGACAAATTCGTTAGTGTCGGTGCCCACATGGTCAAACACAAACTCATTGATCAGCGGCTCTATCGGATTGCTTACCCCACTAAAGGTTTGGTCAGCATTGGCTGCGCCACTAGTGTTAGTGGCGGTGCGTGCCCAGGTGAAGTCTTCGTAGGTGGTGCCGGTGCCGGTGAGCTGTAGCGAGGCTCCAACCCCTTCTGTGTCGGGCTGAGAAACGCCAATATCGGTGCTGAGGAGGCCTGCCGCCGGGCCGTCAACGGCGGTAAAAGAGCCCTCGTAGCTGAGGAACTGCACCACCTGGTTCAGGTTATTGACCAGGGCGAAGCCGTCGGGGGCACCATTTTGTAGACCGTTGCTGGGGTAATTGACTACCACGGTGCCAAAGCCGTTACCCTGATCGGGAATTAAACCGCTGAGCGTCTCGTTGGCGGTGGGTGTAGTGTAGACCAAACCGTTAGCGCCGTTGTAGCGCACAATTCGCCAGCCAGTTAAATTAGTACCGGCTGGGCCAGCGACTTCAATAAATTCGCCCACATCAGTGCTGGCGTTATCGTAATGAAACTCGTTGATAAAGACCGCAGTTTCCATCAGAAAAATTACTCCAAAATCTTGCATTTCAGCCGCATAAAATCAGCCCCACAATTTATGGAGCCTAAACATCATGCAACTTTTGATTGCCTCAAAAACTCGGCTGGCGTCCGGCTACAGAGGGTTTCGGCAGATAAATGAAGGACAACCTAACTATGCTTCAGCCATTGGGTGAATGACTATACCTAAACATTTATCCGCACCCCATAGCTCACAGCCAACAACATAATTAAACGCGTTGGAATGTCAGTGTTTTTACATAAATAAGCCTATCAGAGGCCTAGCAACAGGTCGGTAAAGGACTGCTTAACGACGCCTTAAGTAATTAGGTCTTTGCATAAGCTTCATACGCTTCTCTCTATGATTTGCGCTAGCCAAAGATTGCTGCTTTGCGGGAACAGTGGTCTTTGCCGTTTGTTAGGAACAAGGCGCTTTAAAATGAGGTGCTAGCGTTTTAGCGCAGATCACGCCCCAGGAGAGTCAGCCCATGGCTGGAGTCAAGCAGCCCACCTCAAATAGTTTCAAAAAGCTCCAGGGATTTTTGCGATCGCGCGTTGGTCAGGCGATCGCCGACTACGGCATGATTGGCGAGGGCGATCGCGTCATGGTCTGCGTCTCGGGCGGCAAAGACTCCCACACGCTGCTCGATATTCTGCGTCACCTTCAGCGCAGCGCCCCGATTCACTTCGACATTCTGGCGGTGAATCTCGATCAAAAGCAGCCCGGCTTTCCTGCCGACGTGCTGCCGGAGTATTTTGAGGCGATCGGCGTGCCCTACCGCATTGTCGAGCAAGACACCTACAGCACCGTCAAGCGCGTGATCCCGGAAGGCAAAACCATGTGCAGCCTGTGCTCGCGCCTGCGCCGGGGCATTCTATACCGGGTCGCCGCTGAAGAAGGAGCCACCAAAATCGCCCTCGGCCACCACCGCGACGACATGATCGAGACCCTGTTTCTCAACATGTTCCACGGCGGCAGACTCAAGGCCATGCCCCCCAAACTGCTCACCGACGATCGCCGCCACATCGTCATTCGACCCTTGGCCTACTGCCCCGAGACCGACATCGCCCGCTACGCCCGCTACCGCGAATTCCCCATCATTCCCTGCACGCTGTGTGGATCCCAAGCCAACTTGCAACGGGCGCAGATCAAAGCGATGCTGCAAACCTGGGAAAAGCAGTGGCCCGGTCGCACCGAAACCCTGTTTCGCAGCCTGCAAAACATTGCCCCCTCACAGCTGGCCGACCCCGCCCTATTTGACTTCGCTGGGCTAGAGTCAGCGCAGATTGTTTCGACCGACGATGAAGACGGGGATGCGATCGGCACCGATTTAGAGGCCGAGTTTGACCCAGCCATGGCGCTCTTCGCCGATGGGCTGCCGCCGCTCCCCCTGGGCGCTGGGTTGGGAGAACGCTAAGGCCGCTAGCCTACTGGGGCAAATACTTGCGATCGAGCGCCTGCTCCTGAGTGAACGGACTTTCGATGGGAAAATTCTCCAGGCCAACCCCGGTTTCTGTGGCGGTTAAGTCGCGGGCCTCCTGGTAGCAGTCGGCCCAGATCTGCTCAAGGTAGGGCCTTAGACTAGGGCTGACGTTCAGTGCTTCCTGTAACCGGCGACGGTGCTCTTTGAGGGTAAACCGCCAGCTGTTAGAACGCTGCCCAGGCTGGTAGGTGTACTTGAGCAAATGCATCAGCACCACAATCAGGTTGTTGGTCAAGGCCTGTTTTTCGCTACGCCCCATGTCGTTTAGTTCTTCGAGTAAGTTGGCAATATCTATTTCCGCAAGTCGACCTGCTTTAAGCAGCTGAGCCGTAGTGTCAAGCCATAGAGCGTAGTCTTGCTTATAGAGATTGGCTAGCGAACCAGCCAGGGCAGCAGTTTGAGGCGACATGACGACAGCTGTAAATAAACCTGCACTGCCATTGTAAGAGAACAATGCAGAGGTCAGCAGGATAGCGCGCGGTGATCTCTAGGCGCTAAAGTATTTGGCCGCCGGGTGATAGGCCACGATCGCCGTCGTCGACTGTTCAGGATGCAGCTGCTCGCTTTCGTCAATGGTCAGGCCAATCTGCTCAGCCTTGAGCAGCTCTAGCTGCACCGGCTGGTCGTCCATGTTAGGACAGGCCGGGTAGCCAAAGCTGTAGCGCGACCCCTGGTAGCGCTGCTGAAGCACTTCCCGCAGTGTAGCCGGCTCCAAAGCGCCAAACCCCAGCTCGCGGCGAATGCGAGCGTGGCACCACTCCGCTAGAGCCTCGGCTATCTGCACCGACAGCCCGTAATAGTAGAGATAATCGGTGTACCGGTCGTCCTTGAAGAGGCTCTGGGCAAACTCTGTAGCCACTTCGCCCACCGTTACTGCCTGCATGGGGAATACATCGAACTCACCCGGTTTCGCTAGCTCCTTCGGCAAGAAGAAGTCGGCAATGCACAGCCGCCGCAGGGACTTTTGGCGGGGGAAGGTGAACGTTGCTACAGGCTCCGGGTGGATGGGTGGGTGGATGGGTGACTCCATCACCTTGGGGTCGTAGATGTGTAGAGAATTCCCTTCGGCCAGGCAGGGGAAGTAGCCGTAGACGATGGCCGGATGCAGCAGGTTTTCCGCCAGAATCCGCGCTTTCCAGGTATCGAGAATAGGGTAAACCGTCTCTTGCAGGAAGGCGTCATACTCTTCGCGCGATTGCTCCTGGGATTTGCGAAATTGCCACTGGCCCACGAACAGCGCCTGGCGATCCAGATAGCCAAACACCTCTTCCAGGGAGATGTCGGCTGGCGTGAGCACCCGAGTACCCCAGAAGGGCGGGGTGGGGCGGGGAATAGCGGGGTCGACGGCGTCGGATCGGGTGGTGTCGGGGGATGGGTTTAGGGTTTCAGGTTTAAGGTTTAAGGTTTCAGGGTCTGCGGCAGACTCTTCCCCTTGCACCGTAGACCCTACACCTTGTCTCCCCTCAGTCATCTCATCCAAAAACCCCTGCAAATCATCCCAGTTCCCCGTCGCCTTCGCGGGCATCAGCTTATCCATAAAGTGCAGGTCAGAGAAGGCGTCTTTGCCGTAGACAACCTTGCCCTTGTAGGTGTTCTGGCAATCTTCGTGGACGAATTTGGGCGTCAGTGCCGCGCCGCCGAGAATGACGGGGACGGTGATACCCTCCTGGTTGAAGGTCTCCAAGTTGTCTTTCATAAAAGCGGTCGATTTGACTAGCAGGCCGCTCATGGCGATGCAGTCGGCGTGGTGCTCGCGGTAGGCCTGAATGATCGCGTCCACGGGCTGCTTGATGCCCAAGTTGACCACCTTGTAGCCGTTGTTCGACAGGATGATATCGACTAAGTTTTTGCCGATGTCGTGCACGTCGCCCTTGACCGTGGCGATGATGAAGGTGCCCTTGCCCGAGCCGTCGCTGTCGGCTTTCTCCATGTAGGGTTCGAGGTAAGCGACGGCGGCTTTCATGGTCTGGGCCGATTGCAGCACAAAGGGCAGCTGCATTTGCCCCGAGCCAAACAGCTCGCCCACTACCTTCATGCCGTCGAGCAAAAAGGTGTTGATGATCTCCAGCGGCGGGTAGGTTTCCAGCGCTTTGGCCAGGGCGTCGTCGAGGCCAATGCGCTCGCCGTCGATGATGTGCCGCTTGAGCTGCTCGTCGATGGGCAGGTCTTTGGCGATCGCCTCCTTTTTCTTCAGGCTCTTGCCCTCAAACAGGGTGGTGAGCTTAGTTAGCGGGTCATAGGAGACGATGTCGCCGTCAAACTCGCGGCGATCATAGATCAAGTCGCGGCAGACTTTTTGGTGGTCAGGGTCAATCTTCGCCAAAGGAAGAATCTTGGCGGCGCTGACGATCGCTCCATCCAGCCCCACCTGCATAGCTTCATGCAGAAACACCGAGTTGAGGGTGACGCGGGCCACGGGGCTGAGGCCAAAGGAAACGTTCGATACCCCCAGCATGATGTGGCTGCCGGGCAGGTTCTCACGAATCAGCCGAATTGATTCGAGGGTTTCGCGCCCGTTTACCCGATCTTCTTCAATGCCCGTCGAGATCGGCAGGGCCAGGGTGTCGAAGAAAATTTCGTGGGCGGGGATGCCGTACTCCAGCGCGTCGCGGTAGGCGCGCTGGGCAATTTGAAACTTCTTCTCGGCACTGCGGGCCATGCCGTCTTCGTCGATGGTGCCGACGACAATCCCGGCGCCATACTTCTTCGCCAGCTCCAGCACTTTAAAGAAGCGCTCATCACCATCTTCGTAGTTGGTGGAGTTGAGAATGCACTTGCCTCCGGCCACCTTCAGGCCCGCCTCCATCTTTTGCCACTCGGTGGAGTCGAGCATCAGCGGCAGGGTGACGTTGGTGACCAACCGCGACACCAGCTCGTGCATGTCGCGCTCGCCGTCGCGGCCCACATAGTCCACGTTCACATCGAGGACGTGGGCGCCCTCTTTCACCTGTTCCCTAGCCAGGGCCACAAGTCCATCCCAATCCTCTGCGTTCAGCATCTCGCGGCACTTTTTCGAGCCGCTGGCGTTGAGCCGTTCGCCCACGATCAGGAAAGAGTTGTCCTGGTCGTAGGGCTGGGGACTGTAGATCGAGGCAGCGGCGGGGGTGTAGTTGAGGGCGGGGCGAGGGGATGGGTGGATGGGTGGGAGGGTGGATGAGTGGGAGGGTGTGGCGGCAGGATTCACGCCGTTACCCATCGACCCATCGACCCATCCACCCCTAACGGGTCTCGGTTTTGGCCGTAGATCTCGCGCCAATTCTGCCAGCTGCGCAATGTGCTCAGGCCGCGTGCCGCAGCAGCCGCCGATCACCTGCACGCCGAGGTCTTCGATGAAGTGCATCAGCGACATGCGCAGCTCCATCGGGGTGAGGCGGTAGACGGCATTGCCGCCGACATTCTCGGGTAGGCCCGCGTTGGGGATGCAGGAGATTACAAAGGGCGACTGTTCGGCTAGGTGGCGCACGTGGTCTTTCATCAGGTCGGGGCCGGTGGCGCAGTTGAGGCCCAGAATGTCGATCGGATAGGGTTCGAGGATCGCCAGGGCCGCCGCCATTTCGGTGCCGACGAGCATCGTGCCCTGCTGCTCCATAGTGACGGAGACCATTAGGGGCAGGCGCTTGCCCGTAGCGGTGAAGGCTTCTTCGATACCATTCAGAGCGGCTTTAATTTGCAGCACGTCCTGGCAGGTTTCTACCAGCATCAGATCCACACCGCCGTCGATTAGTCCCTTTGCCTGATCGACGTAGGAATCTTTGAGGGTGTCGAAGTCGATGTGGCCGAGGGTGGGTAGCTTTGTGCCTGGCCCCATGGACCCGGCGACGAAGCGGGGTTTGTCAGGGGTGGAGTATTCGTCAGCGACGCGGCGGGCCAGGATGGCAGCGGTTTTATTGAGTTCGTAAGCGCGATCGGCCAGGTCATACTCGGCTAGCACGATCGCAGTGCCGCCAAAGGTGTCGGTTTCAATCACGTCGGCCCCGGCTTCGAGGAACCCTCGGTGGACGGTCTCCACGGCTTTGGGGTTGGTGAACACCAGGTATTCATTGCAGCCTTCGTACTCGGGGCCGCCGAAGTCTTCCGCCGTCAGGTTTTGCACCTGGAGGTTGGTACCCATCGCGCCATCGAAGACCATGACGGGGCGATCGGAGCTGTGGAGGCGATCGAGAAAGGCGCTAGACATGGGGCATTAGAACGGGATTGCGACAGAGATCACCTATTATCAACCATTGCCCCCCAAGACGCATCCAAAAATAGCTTCCTAGGCCTACAGGTCAAAAGGCCAGACCCGTTTTGGATAAGTTTTTGGGTGACTTCTGGAGAACTTTTTTCCTAATGGTGGGCAGTGCCCACCCTACGCTGGCTACAGTCGCCGGACAAAGCGGGGATCTCCTTTTCTAAAACTCTCCTAAGTTGATAGGCGTCTTCGATCGCGAATTAGCTACGCGGATTCCCTAGCGCGGATCGACAGAGGGGGCCCGATCAACCAGGCGAATCTGGTTTTGCCGCTCGACCACCGTGACTAGGGGCAGCGGTTTGCGGGCTGGCCCTCGCAGCACTCGTCCCTCAGCATCAAATTTAGAGCCGTGGCAGGGGCAGGCAAAGCGGTTTTGGTCGGCCTGCCAGATTACAGCGCAGCCTCGGTGAGGGCAGATGGGGCGCAGGCCATAGGGGGCAATGGCTGGTCCTTCGTTAATTACCAAGTAGGTCACATTGGGCAATCCTTGCACCGGCTGGGGAATTCCCGGCGTAGTGGTGGGTAAGAAGGAATCGACGGCGATCGCACCCCCCTCTGCATCCAGCGCCTGCACCCCCGGCAGATAGTCGAGGCAGCGAGAATTTTGCGGAAACGTTGAGCACAGGTCTTCAAGGTCCTGGCCCGCCGCTGGCTGGGGCCGTGAGAAAACCATGGCGATCGCCCCTAGACTGCCCCCGGCCATGTACCTGAGCAGACTCCGCCGACTAGGGTATCTAGGCTGGGACTGGGAATTTGAGGAATGGGCCATATTGTCTAAATCGTCTGTTAAATAGCTGTAAAAATCCTGAGAGCCGATCTATATCACTAAGGTCAGGCTAACGAACAATCCTGCTCTCAGCCAAGGACGGGCAAGCTTGGGCGCGGCCAGAAGAGACGGCTAGCAAAGTCAGAGTGATGTTGTCTGAGCACAGCCTGTCGAATAATTCGGGTTGCACCCCCATCCAAGGGTTTCTTACTATATGCTTTGTCTGTAGTTATCTGGCATGATTCATCACCACAATGGGCAGACTCTCCACCCACGTTCTTGACACAGCCCTGGGTAAGCCCGCCGCCTCGCTGCGGCTCACAGTCTGGGCCATTAACAATGAAGCCGACATCAAAACGGCGCTAAAAACCGTTGAGACCAACAGCGATGGCCGCACCGATGAGCCGCTGCTGGAGGGTGACGAGCTGCACAAAGGCACCTACGAAATCACCTTTGATGTGGCGGCCTACTTCGCCACAACGGGTGCGGCGCTTTCGGAACCCCCGTTTTTAGACCAAATACCCGTTCGGTTTACGATCGCTGACCCCTCCAGCAATTTTCACGTGCCGCTGCTGGTGTCGCCCTGGTCCTACAGCACCTACCGGGGCAGCTAGGTCGCCTGTCGCGGAGACGCCGCGGTGAGGGTAGAGGCCACAACGATGCGATCGCGGCCTTCGGCTTTGGCCTGGTAGAGGGCCGCATCGGCAGCCCGCAGCAGATCTTCAGTCTGTAATTGCTGATCGGGCACGGCCGCCGCCACGCCAAAACTCAGACTAACGTAGGGACTGACCGGCGATTTGGGGTGGGCAATGGCGCGGGCTTGCAGGGTGCTGCGCAGGCGGTTCAACAGGTGTAGCGCTCCCTCCAGATCGGTTTTTGGCAAAATTAGGGCAAACTCTTCGCCGCCGTAGCGAGCCGCCAGATCAGCCGGTCGCCGAATTACGGTGTCGAGCACGCCAGCGAGCGCCCGCAGACACTGATCCCCTGAGATATGGCCGTAGGTGTCGTTGTAGAGCTTAAAGTAATCGACATCGCAGAGCACAACCGCCAGCGGGGTTTGCTCGCGGCGGCAGAGCTTCCACTCGTAGGCCAGCTTGTCGTCAAAGGCACGCCGGTTGGGGATGCCGGTCAGACTATCCTGAACCGCTAGCTGCTGAAGGATCTGGTTGTCGGCCGCCAGCTGCTGCTCAAGCAATCGCTCCTGGGCCAGCAGGGCACTGAGCTTAAGCGCCTGCTGGCGGGCGCGCAGCAGCGACTCCACCCGCAGCAGCAGCTCGGTCTGGTCGACGGGCATGGTAATTACATCGTCTACCTGCTGACGCTGGGGTGCCGTCATCAAAGGCAGATGAGGGCGCTTGATCAGCAGCAGAAAGGGCAAAAACACCGGACTGGCCGCCGCTCGCTGCTGGGCGATGTGCTCCCCACAGCGCCCCAAAAACGCGGTATCAAAAATGCACAGGTCAAACGCTTGGCCCCACTTCAGCGCTGTCGCTGACAAATCTTGCAGGCTATAAAACCGACTCAATAGAGCTGACAAAAGCTGGCGATTTGGCTGATGGTCTACCCCCAGCAGCACGCGATATTGCCATTGATGATCGGAATCGGGGAGAGAACCAGCGAAGGGCGGTGAAGCATCATGGCTCATTTTCGTGGGACTTAATGAATTCAGGAACTCCGCTCAAGATGCCCCGCAGCTGAGTCAGCGGCCGACCGACCTTAATGCCGTAGCGAGAAATTTCAAACTCCCGTAAAGTCTTCTCGAAATCGCTGAGGCGTTTCTTTAAAACACCGATCGCTCGCCGCATCTGGCCCCGCATTTCTAGATAGCGCAGAAAAATAATGTTGTCGGCCAGGTAGGACACGCCCAGCTCCGTCGCTTTAAAGTCGCCGGTAATCGACTCAACTTCGTTGGTGAGGATAGTGGTCACCCCGCGCCCTTTGAGGTACTGGCAGAGGCCGTGAATATTGCGAATTAGGTCGTCTTCTTTGAAAGACAGCTTATAGCCCAGCACGCTGTCGATCATGATCAGCTGGGTGCCCGCCTTTTCCACTTCGAGGCGCACCTGGTGGGCAAACTCGTCAGGGGAGTACAGCAGCGGGTCAACTTTAAAGATTGCCAGGGTGCCCCGATTGACCATTGCCCGTACCGGAATGTTGATGCCCTCACAGCGGTTGAGCAGGGTATCGACCGCCTCCTCAAACAAATAGACGACTGAGCGATCGCCCCGTCCCGCCGCCTCTTTGATAAATTGCAGCCCCAGGGTGGTTTTGCCCACGCCGCTGGGGCCAGAGATGATCGTCACCGTGCCGGTTTCAATGCCGCCGCTGAGCAGCTCGTCAATTTCAGGAATGCCGGCTGGACAGAGGCGCGGCGCAGCTGTGGCTACTGGGTCTTCAACGGCCACCAGATGGGGAAAGACCACCAGGCCGCGATCGCAGATCCGCATCGAGTGCAGCCCCTTGCGAAATGTGCCGCCCCGCAGTTTAGACACCTGCACATGGCGGCCCTCCTCCTGCATTTGCAGGGTGAGAATGCCGTCGCTGATGAACTGCAAATCCTCGTCGGGAGCCTCCTGGCTGCCCTCAGAGGTAAACAGCACCGTGGCTCCCTGGTGGAGCAAAAAGCGCAAAAACCCCACCACCTGCTGGCGAAACTGGTAGGCATCGGTAGCTAGGTAGCGCAGCTGAGTCATTGAATCGATGAACACCCGCTGGGGCTTGAGGGCGCTGACCTGTTCGACAATCCGCTCCGTCAGTGGACCCTGCTCAACCTGGGCGGCCGCAAAAATGTCGTAGCCCTGGTTTTGCACAAAAAAGTCAGCATTGGGGCTCAAATCTAAAACATGCACCGCATCGACCGGAAAGCCCGACGCCGCACCGTTGCGGCGCAGCTGTTCCATCGATTCGCCCAGGCTGATGAAGAGGCGTGGGGTGCCATCGTCTAGGTTAGTGGTGAGAAAATGCCACCCCAGGGTGGTTTTGCCGCAGCCCGGCCCGCCTCGGGCCAAATAGGCCTGCCCCGCTGGAAATCCCCCTTCTAAAACTTCGTCTAGCCCTTCAATTCCCGAGGAAAGTCGTTCATATTTTGACATCTTGGCCAAATCGCTCTCAAAATCAATGCCAATGCGCAGCAATCCTCCGCTAGACAATCAGAGAGTCGCCCAGCTTTTTATCCTGCCACCAAATCGCCTCTTAGCGTCGCCGTTTAGAAAAACCGTTAGCGTTTAGGTCGCTGAATAATCTGCTCCACGACTCGCTGTTTGGTTTTGGGGTCAATGCCAATCAGTCGGACATAGTCTTGGGCATAGTCGCCCAAGCAGCGCTCTAGGGCGACGCTGGCGCTGGCGGCATCCTGGCTGGGCAGGGTGGGGCCACTCTGCCAGGCGTTAGTCTGAAACCGCCGCTGATCGACATGCTCCAGGGCCAGGCGATAGCCCTGGGAAAGGATGTTGTTGACCTGGTCACGCACATCGGGGGGGAGGGTGGATGGGTGGGAGGGTGGAGGGGTGGGAGAGTGGGAGGGTGGAGGGGTGGGAGAGTAGGTGGATTGGGACGAATCGGGCATTGGGCACTGAGGATTGCCGTTGCCGTTGCCAGATGCTGACGCCTCGGCAACAGCGTCCCTGGTAACACCTCTGGCCTCGGCGGGGTTGTCGTTGGGGTTGTAGGCGCGATAAAAGCTGCCATCGGGGGCTGAGGAGGCACCACCCGACTGTAGAACACGGTTATATTCGTTGGCGAGGCGCATGTCGTCGACCCGGCGCTGTTCGCGCACCAGGCGATCGCCCACCTCGATCAGGTGAGAGATGCTAAAGTCGGGCTTGCGGAAGCTGGGCGGCGTGGTGGTGTTGACTACGCTGCGGGAGACATTTTCAAGCCCCACTGAATAGATAAAGTCGCGGATTTGCTCGTTGTAGATCTGGGCGCGCACGGCCCCAAAGAAGTCGATCGCCTGGGTGGGAAAGGTATCTACCAGCAGGGTGATGTCTTGGGAGGAGAGGCCGTCGGGCTCAAAGATGCCGCCGACAATGCCGATGCGATCGCTGCGATCGGGCTGCCAATAGAACTTGTCCATGCGGCCGTCGCGAATCAGCGGCGCATAGAGGGTTGAGAGGTCGTTGCCGGTCATAATAATCGGCACCCGCTGAATTTCGTTCTCGTCGTAGCTGCCGGGCAGCTGAACATTGGTGGGGTTGTCGGCAATGTTCATCAGGGTGTTGTTCACCAGCTGAGTGTTGACGGTGTACTGGGTGAGGGCGTCGAAGCGGCCGGCCCCAGCATCAATGTCGTTGATCATCAGCACTGCCATTTTGCCCCGCACCCGCACCAGTTCGGCGGCTTCGCGGTAGCGCAAGCGAATCAGCCGAGCCGGGTCGCCTGCATCAGGGCTCTCTAGCTCGCCACCAGAGATATGCACCACTTCAATGCCCATGCGCTCATACACCAGCTCGCACTGAAAGGTTTTGCCTTCTCCCTTGCGGCCATGCACCCCCAGCAGCAGGGGAATTTTGACCTGCGGCAGCTTGAGGTAGTTTTTGGTGATGTGTACCGCCAGCTTTTCGAGAAAGCGGGGGGAGAGATAGTAGGTCATGGGGGGTTGAACGCGGTGAGGTAGCAGGGATAGATATCTGACAGAGGTGCAAAGCGATCGCTCTACACCTCGCGGCAAATTCAGAAGTATCCGTGTTTACATTATCCCGTAGCTTGGTGCAGCGAATGGTTCAAAAGACTGAAGGCTGCAATAAGCGATCGCTATAAGTTAGCTGCCTAAGGCAAACCCCTCAGTTCTCAAATGGGAACTGAGGGGTTTATTAACCGCCCTAGGTGACTAGACAGAGCCTCTTATCGGCCCGACAGCACCAGGGGTTGGTTGAGGGTCAGGGTGAGATCCTGGTCGGGGTTGATAGCAATCACCTCAACCCGGTCGCGGCCAAAGAGCCGGGCCAGGGTGGCTCCGGTAGCGGTGCCGGCTAGAACTTCTAGGGTGCCAACGCTCTGGTCGCCAGTGGTGCGAGAGATCGCCGCCGCTGCACCTGAGCCCAACACCGCTCCAGCGAGGGTCTCGCCAAAGCTAGCCCCCCGACGAATGGTTTCCGTCGTGGTCACGGTCTGCGAGGTGGCGTTGATTGCCAGTCGTTGACCGCCGGTGAGCACCAGTTCCTGGGCCACAAACTGCGAGCCGTTGCCGCTGGGGCGCAGTTCTCCCACCACCTGACTGCCCGCCGGCACCAAGACGCGCCCGGTGCTGTCGGTGATGGCCTGGGCCACCGTCAGGGTCAAAGCAGAGGTTTCATCAGGGAGCACGACAATTTTGTCGCTCTCTGCATAGTTTGTGGTCAGAACTGTGCCTGCGGGTAGGCTAGCTTGAGCCGCCACCTGCTGCCCCACGATGTAGGGAGAGTTGACCGTAGCCACCTGATTTTGGCTGGCCAGAGCCTGGTAGATGAAAGCCGCCACATCGGCCCGAGTTGCCGTTTGGTTAGGCCTTAAAACCTGCACATTGGGGTAGTTCACCACCAACCGCCGCTCTGTGGCCGCAGCCAGACTGGCCACCGCATACTCAGGAATTGAAGAGGCATCTTGATAGACGCTAACGCTATTCTGGCTGCTGGCGGTGTAGTTCAATCCATTGGCTAGAGAAACCAGCACCTGAGCCCGAGGGATGTTCTGGTCAGGCTGGAAGATGTTGCCAGGGTAGCCCGACAAGAAGCCCATCATATCGGCCTCACGAATTGCCTCCGCAGCCCAGTAGTTGGCTGGCACATCGACAAAGGTAGTCGCGGTCCGCACGGAGGACTGGCTAAACGCCTGCCGAACCATGGCAGCATACTGGGCGCGGGTCACCGGCTCATCGGGACGGAAGGTACCGTCTGGAAAACCGGCGATAACGCCCCTGCCCGCCAAACTAGTAATAAACTGACGCGCCCAGTGGTTGGCGGACACATCGCTAAACTGAGTTTGGGTTTGGGTTTGGGCAACTACTGGAGCGGCTGTGATCACTGGAGTAAAGGCACCTACGGTTAACCCTAGGGCCAACATCAGAGCGGTTCCAGACTTCATACGAAAAGAATTAGACATTTTTGAAAAACCCCAAAGACACACAACGGACGGACACGAACTTAGCAAGTTCGCCTTGGCAAATTCATCTCAGCAGATTTGACTCAAGATGCTTTTATGCATCTTTCTTCGTGGCAAACAGAGCATTCGCCTGTCATACTCACTCTGTCTATCTGGCTTTAAGAACTGCTTTTTGCCCTTTAAGAAATAGAGAAGTCAGCCAAAGTAAGTTTCTACATAGCAATAGGATGACTGCATAGCCTTGGCGACTCTTGTTTTAAAGGCGAACAGATAACTGTGTCTCGCTTTCCTTAATCTAAGGCTACCTTTGACAATGTGACGAATAGACTTTCCGCTATTTCAACTGTCACATAAGAAAGCTTTTTTCACTGCTGAACAATTGCCTGGCTTCAGGTGAGCGATCGCTATTTGACCCATAGCTCTGCCAAAAAGTTCCAGCTATTTAATTGAAAATGATTTAGGTCTAAAACTTCTATTCGGAGAGACCTCCACCAAAGGCTGTTTGCAAAAGGGTCTGTCACAACCTGCGTCGCCTACTGCTCCCCACTGAGCTTTAAAGGAGGGTGCAGAGGCTCAATGTCCTCATTCAAGTAAGATCTCAACCTTTTCCTACCCAAGACGGACGTTAAGACGCCCCGTGAGCGAGGACGAAGCCTAGGACTAGCTAGGGACCAAGCAGCTGCCTACTGATCTAGCTAGCTTCGTATGCTGTGGGTAGCGCGGTCTTAAACAACTGGAGCACTTGCTCCCAGGCGTCGCTAGCGGCCTCGGGATGGTAGCTATGGCGCTGATCGCAGAAAAAGCCGTGCTCAGCACCGGGGTAGCGAAAGATTTGGTGAGGCACGCCATGGTCCTTTAAGGTTGCTTCGATTTGGTCTACCTCGTCAGCCGCAATTAAGGGGTCTTTTTCGCCAAAGAAGCCGTAGAGGGTGCCCTTGATCTCGGGGGTGCGGCTGAGGGTGGGTTCACCACCGCCAGGGGTCATGGTAGCAATGCCTGCCCCATAGAAGGAAGCGGTGGCCTTAACCTGCGGCAGGGTGGCGGCCAGGTAGGCGACATGGCCGCCAAAACAGAAGCCACTGCAGCCGACACCCTCAGGGATGACGTTGGCTTTGCTGTAGAGGTAGGCGATCGCCCCCTGCACATCCGCCAACAATTCTTCTGCCTGCGTGCCTTGCTTATAGCTGCGGCCCAGCTCTAGCTCCTCCTGGGTGTAACCCACCTCAAAGCCGGGGGCCTGGCGGTGATAAATGTGGGGGGCGATCGCCACGTAGCCCGCCCTCGCCAGCCGTTCGGCCACCTCGCGAATGTGGCTGTTGACCCCATATACCTCTTGAATCACGACGACGGCCCCATACCGGCCCGGACTAGAGGGCTCGGCCAGATAGGCCAAAATCTCGGTGTCACCGCTGGGGATAGAGATGGTCTCGGTACGCACGAGGGACGGCATGGCGAGTTGTCGTTGTCTATACTGATCACTCTTACTTTAACGCTGGCTTTAGCGCTGGCCCTAGTCCTAGCTACAGAGGTCTACAATTGTCAAAAATCATTGCGGGGAGCAGGGCGGATTGTCAGAACCCGGCGACTTTTTGAAGATTCGTCCTAAATTAGCAGTATGGCCGGTGTATCTATCCTGAGTTTGTTGAAATTGTGTTGTCTGGCGACAACCTGGAGGTAGTTTGGTGGTGCAGTTTCACATTCAACCCGATAGCGAGATTCCGGCGTCGACTCAGCTCTACGACCAGATTTGGTTTGCGATCGCATCTCGGCAGTATCCGCCTGGCTATCGGTTGCCCAGCACCCGGCAGCTGGCTATGCAGACAGGGCTGCACCGCAACACCATCAGCAAGGTCTACCGCCAGCTCGAAGACGCTGGCGTAGTTGAGGCTATGCCCGGCTCCGGCATCTACGTGCGTGAGCAAAACAGCACCGAGAGTGCCCGTCCCCAGACCGTGCTGTGGGCTGAGTTTCCCCAGGCGCGCGATGTGGTCGAGACTGGCCTGGACGAGCTACTGCGCCAGGGCTGCTCGCTCAACCAGGCGCGGGAGCTATTTTTGGCGGAAATCGACTGGCGACTGCGCTGTAGCGCTCGGGTGCTGGTCACCGCCCCTGGGCAAGACATTGGCGCCGGGCAGCTGATGGTGCGCGAGCTAGAGAGCGCGCTGCACATTCCGGTGCAGCTGGTGCCCCTCGAAGAACTCGACACGATTTTGGCCCAGACCCGCTCGGGCACGGTGGTGACCAGTCGCTACTTCATTAGTGAAGCAGAGGCGATCGCGGCCCCCAAGTCGGTGCGGGTCATCCCGGTCGATATTTACGACTATAAAAAAGAGCTGGGTCTGCTGAAGGATTTGCCCAAGGGTACCTGTCTGGGCATGGTCAGCGTCAGCACCGGCATTTTGCGGGCGGCGGAGGTGATTAGCTACAGCCTGCGGGGCGACGAAATTTTGCTGATGTCGGCCCAAACCGATGACCCCTACAAGCTCAATGCCGTGATCCACAGTGCTCAGACCATTGTGGTGTTTGATGAAGCGAGTCTGCCTACGGTTAAAGAGGCGATCGCCGAAGCCCGCGAAGACTTAATTCGCCCGCCCAAGCTGATAGTCTGCGACAACTACATCGGCGAAAAGTCGATCAACTTGCTCAAGCGCGAGCTAGGGTTGGATTGATAGAAATCGGGCAAGGTTGACAGGCATTGCCAAGGGTTAGCTGCTCCAACTCAGCAACGGGTCAGGCATAACCTCTTTACCTAAAAAAGGTGAATGAGTAGAAAGGTTATGCCTGACCGCCTAGCCAAAAATTTGCCGAAACTTTGCGTTGCTATCAATCTGCGCCGCCTTGTCAAAGTTCACAAAACTTAGCTTAAAAATTATTGATTCACAAAAGCGTCGGGCTAGCAAGGCCGATTTAGTAGACCATCTGCTATGCCATAGAGATGTGCCGACTTCCCTAATTCCTCAAGCATAGGAAAAGTACAACCCGGAATACTAGCTTGGCAGACAGGACAGCAAGCTTCTTCCAAAAACACTGTTTTCTATCAATAGATAGAGCCTTATATCAGCATTTTGGTAGCAGACTAAAGCTTAAGACATAGTCAAAATAGGCTTAATAAAAAAGACCGGACAAGATAAAGCATTAACTATTGACTCAGCGCTGTCTGAGCCGAGAGCTTACATCTTCAGGGGCATTCAAAACAATGCTCTCTCTTGGCAGTTTTGTAGCAATAGTCATACCGAATTTGGAGTTTGCGAATATGTCTCAACTTAACAGAAAGCAGCCCAGTTCTAACGACAAAAAACAGACATCGGGCAACGTTTTCAACGTTAGAACACAAAGATTTTGCCGCAGTGTTTTCGCCCTTGGGCTGATGACCATACTGGTAGGTGCCTGTGCCGAAAGCGCACCTGAGCAGGAAACCTCCGACGGTTCAACGAATGTGCAGACAGAGGAAGTTGCTGAAAACACCGAAGGCTATATTGGCCAAATCGTCACCGTTAGAAGCGCACCAGTCGAGAAAGTCGGCGATAACTCATTCACTATCAACGATGAGCAGTTCTTTGGTAGTGAGCCCATCCTGGTCATCAATGCTTCGGGCGAACCCCTGCTACTGCCTGAGGACGATGTTGAGGTACAGGTGACCGGAGAAGTTCGTAATTTTCTAATTTCAGAGGTCAATCAAGAGTTTGAGCTAACCCTTGATCAAACTCTCTACGAAGAGTATGAGGATCAGCCGGTCATCATTGCTCAGTCGATCGCGCTGGCACCAGAGCCCGGTGAAATCTCTGAAAATCCTGAGCAGTACTACGGCGAAACCCTAGCTGTAACCGGCGAAGTGGAAGAGATTCAGAGTGAAGACACGTTCACCCTACAGGAAGAACAGCTGTTAGGGGCAGACAACCTGCTGGTTATCTATGCCCAACCCAAGGCAGGCTCCCCAGAATCTCAGGCGGCACCACCCACCATTACTGACAATGAGCAGGTTGCGGTTACCGGTGTGCTGCGCCCCTTTGTCGTCAGTGAACTGGAGCGCGACTACGATTTGACCTGGGATGCTGGAGTGCAGGAGCAGCTAGAGGCAGACTACAGCGAAAAGCCGGTTCTGATTGCGACTCAAATCTACCCTTCGGCTATTCCTGAATAGCATGGCATTGAGACGCTGCTATTGCAGACGTCCATTGGGATAAGAGCCGACGTAGGGGCATTGCACTACAATGCTCCTACCAAAGAATTCCGCTTGTCAAAGTGTTCTAACTAAATCACCTAATCCAGCGGCTCTGCCCACTGCTGTTAACCTATTCTTTAGTAAACAGCAGCGGGCTTTTGCAAATTGCTGGGGCGATCGCAGCAACTCCCTTCCAATCTTGTTGGAGGCAGTGGGGTTTCGCTAGGCTTGTAGCCGCACTGTGGTCATTCCCTCGCGCAGTGGTCGCTGTTGCTGGGTCCAGACTTGTTTGACCACAGGGCCAAGGATGGGGGAGAAGGTGCTGAGCCCCTGACGTAAAACTCCAAAGCGGCGCAGTAGTTCTCCCCGGCTGGCTTCGTGGGCCTGAAGCTTTTGGGCCTGAATGATTTCAGGCTCGCGCTCGGCTTGGATGCAGGCTAAAGCGCGATCGAGAGCGATGGGGTCTGGTGCTGACGCATCGGCGGTTCTGAGTACCGGGATTAGGTGGTTGGCGGCTGCGATCGCATCCCTGAGCGCCAAATTAATGCCCTGGGCACGCACGGGCGACATGGGGTGAGCGGCGTCGCCCAGCAGCAGTAGGCCCGGGCGGTGCCAGCGGGGGCAGCGCCCGACCAGCACTGAGAGGCGCATAGGGGGCGAGATGTTGTCTTTTGCGGATTGAAAGTGTTCTACGAACTCGGGCGGTACGAGGGCGGCAAAGGTCTTGGCCCAATCTTTTTGCTCGGTGGGTTCGTTGGGTGCGATCGCCCAGGCCAGGTGCAGTTTGCCCTCTTCTGCTCCGTGAAAGAGGCTGAAGACTCGTCCCTTTTTCACCACAGTGCAGAAGCGATTGTCGGCCTCATAGCCGAGCGGTGCTGGCAACTTAAACCAGAGCACATCGATACTTTTAGGCTGGGTTTCTAGGGTAAGCCCGGCTTTTTGGCGAATTGCGGAGGCGCGACCATCAGCTCCAATTATCAGGTCAGCATCTATAGTGCGGCCATCGGCGAGTTGGATGCCGGTGACACGATTTCCGCTTTGGGAAGCTTCGCCGACGGTTTGCCAGAGCAGATCCTTGACCGCTGTTCCGGATATCCACTCGAAATTGGGCTCGCGTTGGGCGGTCTGCACTAGGGCTTCTAGCAGTGGCGGTTGAGAAACTAGGGTGCAGGGGCGGGCTGAACCTAAAGGCTCGTCGGCGCGAAACAGGCGGCGATCGTTGAGCCAAAATTCCCAAGCGCTGAGGGGGCGATGGGGAACTGTCTGTAGCAGTGAATCTAGGCCCATTTGGGTGAGAGCATCGAGGCCGCTGGGCATTAGCCCCTCGCCGCGAAACTGGCGCTGAAAGTCGCGGGCGGCTTCCACCAGGGTGACGGGGATGCCTTGCCGAGCCAAGAGGAGGGCCAAGGTCGTTCCAGTGGGGCCAGCACCAGCAATGACCACTTTGGGCATGGGTGTGCTGTTTATCAGAAACTCTGTTTAGGATAGCGCTCGGCGGCGAGTAGGCGTAGGGTGGGCAATGCTCACCGCTGGACTTGGGCGATCGCGTAGTGGTAGCAGCGCACAATTGGGTTCAAAGCCAGATCTGCCGCTGGGGCCAGCGAAATGGCCCCAGACCGCCAGCTTCGCGCGCCCTTCGGCCTACGACAAGGACGTTCCGTCGTCCTTGTCCTCACGGAAAAGATTGGCCGACCATCGGTTTAAACCCCTGTTCTGCCGACGGGCTTAGGGAAAGCACAAACCCTGTCGTTTCACATCACTCGGCTTGAAGCACTGTAGGGTGGGCACTGCCCACCATCAACCCTGGGGCTACCGATCGAGAGAATCGTATTGCTCACCGATCCAGGGCATAGTGGCTAAGTCTTCAAAGCTGACCTGGCGATCTTTCTCTAAAGCTTCAATCCGGCGTTTTTCGGCGTAAATTTGGCGCTGGTATTCAGCGAACTGCTCGGGGGCGGTGGTGCAGTCAGTCTTTTCCCATAGGGCGAGAAAGTGGCGGTAGCGCTTTTCGCAGAGGTTCTTTTCCATGCAGGCGGCGGCAGCACGAACGATTAGGGAGGCACGGATTACGTCGCGTTTGGTCTTTTCGCTGAGGTGCAGCAGGGCTTGTAGGGGCGTGGTGGCCAGGCCAGTATCGGCGAGTTGATTGCGTAATAGGTTGACCAGATCAACTCTGGGATCGTCAACTTCAGCGAGCAGTCGCTGCATCTGACGCCACAGGGCCCGGTGGTGAGAGTAGCTAAATTGCAGGTCGCGGTCTTCGAGCACCTGACGAATTTCGTCGCGGTAGGCCGCATCATGGAGAAAAATACGCAAGATGGCAGCCTCGGCCTGTTCTAGGGAACTGGCGCTAGGGGTGGTGGCCGGAGCCGATCGCTGGGGGGCTTCCGAGGAGGTGGTGCGACGCTGACGACGCACCTGGGTGACAAGGTTTTCAGCGAGTAAGGGCACCAGGCGGCTGTCGCCGTTGCTAAAGATTTCGGCACAGTAGCGCACATAGTGGGTGCGAGTGTCGGCGTTAGCAATGTCGCTGAGCAACTTGACCACCGCCTGGCTGGTCTGCTGAAACTGGTCGGCCTGACGCAGATCTTTGCCACCAATTAGGTTGTTGATCTGCCAGTCAATCCAGAGCGGGGCGGCCTCAATCAGATCTCGGTAGGCAGCGGCGCTGTGGTGCCGCAAAAACTCGTCGGGATCCTTGCCGTCGGGAATGTTGAGCACCCGCAGCTGCACGTCGCCCCGGTAGGCCATCTCCTCAACTTCGCCGATCGCCCGTTGAGCGGCCTTGACTCCGGCAGCATCGGCGTCAAAGTTGAGCAAAATTTGCTTGGACTCGGTGTAGCGCAGCAGTTGGCGCACCTGGGCTGCATTCAGGGCCGTGCCCAGGGCAGCGACAGAGTTTTCTAGCCCAGCAGCGTGGAGGGCAATAACGTCAAAGTAGCCTTCGACAACAATAGCGCAGTCGTCTTTGGCGATCGCCGCCCGAGCCAAATCCAGTCCATACAGGGTCTTGCCCTTGTCAAACAGCTCAGTATCGGGCGAGTTGAGGTATTTAGGCTTTTCGTCGCCCAGGGCGCGGCCGCCAAAGCCAATCACTCGGCTCTGCCCATCGCGAATGGGAATCATCAGGCGATCGCGGAAGCGATCGTAGTAACCATCCCCCTTTTGGCGAGGCACAATCAGCCCCGCCTTTTCCACTAGCTCGACGGGGTAGTGCTTTTGCTCAATCAGGTAGCCGTAGAGGGTCTGCCACCCCCCCGGCGCAAACCCCAGCTGAAACTGCTGAATGGTAGCGTCATTCAGGCCCCGCTCGTAGAGGTAGGCCAGGGCCGTGGCCCCGTCGATCTGCTGGAGGGCGTGCTCATAAAATCTAGCCGTCAGCGCCAAAATTTCGTAGAGCTGCTCCCGCAGGGTGAGCTGCCGCTGAAGCTCTTGGCGTTTTGCGGGTTCCAGGGTGGTGACCGGCACCTGGTAGCGCTGGGCTAGATCGAGCACCACATCGGCAAAGGAGCGCTTGTTCAACTCCATCAAGAACTTAAAGGCATTGCCCCCCGCCCCGCAGGAAAAGCAATAGTAAAACTGCTTACCGGGGCTGACGCTAAAGCTGGGCGACTTATCTTCGTGGAAGGGACAGAGGCCAACAAAATCTTTGCCCTGCTTTTTCAGCACCACATGCTGGGAGACCACATCGACAATATCGGCGCGATCGCGCACAGCTTCGATAGTGTCGGGGTGGAGGCGAGGGGTATCCATAGTGTTGAGACTGCGCGGTGGCCGGGAGGAGGACCACTACATGTTGGGTCGTGGCTTGATTGTAGCCCATGGTGTTCAGAAATCAGCCATCAACCATTTGCTTGGTAGTACTTCTAATTTATGACAGGAAAATTTAGGTCGGCCGCAGCTACCCTGTTAACAAAAAATCGCCGCTGGAGGCGTTTAAGCGTCCCCAACGGCGATTTTGATTCAATACTGTATGTCCTGTAGTCTGCCAAGCAGGAGATCAGCGCGGTTTATTCGGCAACTACCCGCAGGTTGACGACAGCAGTCACTTCAGGATGTAGCTTCACCTCGGCCTGGTATTCGCCCAGCTTGTTGATGTCGGGTAGCGAAATATCGCGGCGATCGACTTCTTTGTCCGCCAGCGACTTGATCACGTCAGCCACATCGCCAGAGGTGACGGTACCAAAGATGGCTTCGTTTTCGCCCACGGGCTTTTGAATGGTGAACATGCCGATGGTTGTCAGCGCTGTCTTAGTCGCTTCAGCCTCTTGCTTAATCTCTAGCAGCCGCTGCTTTTGCGCCTCGCGCCGACGCTCCACCTGCTTCAGCACGCCGGGGGTAGTGCGCACCGCTTTCCCGTTGGGGATAAGATAATTACGTGCATAGCCAGGGGCCACATCTACCAAGTCGCCGTTGTAGCCCAGCTTGCGAACATCTTCTGTGAGAACTACCTGTACCCGTTTTGCCATGATTTTTCTCGTATAGCCCAGTTGACTATACTACCCAAAGGCGTTGTCTCTTGGCAACCCTTCCCTGTCGCCCCACAACCTATCCTGGCCCATGATTAGATTTATGTTTGCCCTGGTACCGGCGGTCTGGGTGATTGCGATCGCCATCATCGCCGTGCAAAACGCCACCCCCGTCTCCATTCAATTGCTGACCCTGCAATCGATCGCCATTCCCTTTGGGGTGCTGCTGGCCTTTTGTGTCGCTGCCGGTATGCTAGCTGCCGCCCTGGTACTGCTGGTGCTGGGCGGAAATCCCCTGCGAGCACCTCGCCGTCAAAAAAGGTCTGAGCCGTAGCCCAGACCTTTGCGTAGTTGAGTTGTCAACCGGTTGTTTGGCTAGTTGCCCGGTGCCGTCGTGACGCTGTCGCCAGCGCGAGCTTCCTTAATTTCGGTGCTTAACGCTTCCAAGGCCGCCGCATATTGAGGGTCGGCATCGGTGCCAATAGCCTCACGA
Organism: Nodosilinea sp. FACHB-131; assembly: GCF_014695395.1. GTDB lineage: Bacteria > Cyanobacteriota > Cyanobacteriia > Phormidesmidales > Phormidesmidaceae > Nodosilinea. The sequence goes on along the minus strand of NZ_JACJOF010000012.1, from coordinate 161,371 downwards.
TTGGTCGAGAGTTCTTCCTGCTGTTCTTCGGTCAGCTCAATTGAAATATCGGGCTCAATGCCGTGCTTATTGATGTCGGTGCCATCAGGGGTGAGGTATTTTGCCACCGTAATCGCCACCCCGGAGCCATCGCCTAGGCTGCGCACCGACTGCACTAGGCCTTTACCAAAGGTGCGCGTGCCCACCAAAATAGCTCGCTCGTTATCCCTCAGGGCCCCTGACAAAATTTCGCTAGCGCTGGCCGAACCGCCATCAACCAGCACCACGAGAGGTTTATCGGTCAGGGCACGGCTATTGGCTGTTTCTTCGTCAGCCACTCCCTGACGATTGACCGTAGACACAATAATGCCGCTGTCAATCCACATACGGGCGATGTCAATGCTGGAGTACAGCAGCCCACCGGGGTTCGAGCGCAGGTCGAGCACATAGCCCGTTACCCCCTGACCTTCAAGATCTTCAATGGCGGCGCCCATTTCTTCGGCGGCGTTGGCACTGAATTGGTTAAGGCGAATGTAGCCCACCTGACCCTCAGGACCAGCCTGCACGTTGTAGCGCACCGGATGAATTTCGATGCGGGCGCGCACCATAGAGAAATCCAGTTCTTCTTCACCCCGGCGAACAGTGAGGCTGACCTCAGAGCCAACGGTGCCACGAATTTTGCTGACTGCGTCGTTGAGCTCCATGCCCTCAGTAGATTCGCCATCGATGGCCAAAATCACGTCCTTGGGACGAATGCCCGCATCAAAGGCTGGGGTGTCTTCGATGGGAGCCACGACGACTATTTCTTTGCTTTCTTCATCCTGAGAGATTTGAATACCGACCCCGGTGAGTTCGCCGGAGGTGTCAATCTGCATGCTGCGAAACTCTTCAGGATCCATGAAGCGGGTGTAGGGATCCTCTAGCTTTTCTAGCATCTCGCGGATGGCGCCATAGGCTTCTTCCTGGTCGGCATAGTTCCGCCCCAGGTAGTCTGTCCGCACCGCATCCCAATCGACTTGGTTAAAGGTGGCATCGACGAAATTGCGGTCAATCAGCTGCCAAACTTGATCAATTAGTTCCTTAGGGCTTTCTTCAAAGAAAGCTTTGCTTTGGGATAGGTGAATCCCAGCGCCGGTTACAGTTACCGCCGCCACAGCAACGGCCGTGGCACCTAGAATCAGTCCGCGCTTTGCAAATGTCATGTGTGATATAGGTTCTAGCAGCAAATTACGCCCAATCTAACACACACAATTGAGAAGCAAGGGGAAGATTTTGTGAGGGATTTTGCCTCCGTTACTAACGGTAACAATAGGCACTTAGAGGGTGAAAATTGGGAAAAAATAGGGGCTTAATACTATTTTTCAGCGGTAATCGGTCTAGCGGCAGCAGCAGTGATTACTCCAAACACCGTGCCGCCTAGAGTGCCGCGCTATAATCAGTCGCGATCCTTTGCAGCACTGTCTGTAAAACGCTAACTCGATGAACCGCTGATCCAAGCCCCAGGCGTTGAGACGTTTAAATCCTATGGGCACATCTATCGCCGATCAGGGCACCCACATTTTGCTGGTGGGCACCAACGAGGGCCAAACCCGCCAGATGGAGTTTGACCTCCAAGAGTCTGGCTATCACCCCGTAGTGGCCAGCAGTGCTAAAGCGGGGCTGGCCCTAGCGACTGAGAGCCAGCCGGCGTTGATTGTGGTCGATCGCTTGCTAGGGGGCGAGTCGGGGCTGGTGCTCTGCCAAACCTTGCGCAACCAGGGCATCAAGTCGCCGATTGTGCTGCTGATGGCTAAAGATAGCCTTGAAGACCGGGTAGCCTGCCTCGAATGCGGCGCCGATGACTACTTTCTCAAACCCTACCGGGCCGACGCCTTCTTAAAAATTGTGCAGCTTTACCTACAGTCGGCCCCAGGGGAGGTCGAGCACCTGCGCTTTGGCGACCTGACGCTGGATTTGGACAATCGCCAGGCGCTGCGGGGCGATCGCATCATCGAGCTGACCATGAAAGAGTTTGAGCTGCTCAAATACATGATGGAACACCCCCGCGAGGTGCTGCCCCGCGAGCAAATTCTTGAGAATGTTTGGGGCTACGACTTTGTGGGCGAGTCGAACGTCATTGAGGTCTACGTGCGCTATCTGCGCCTCAAAATTGACGGCGAAGACGACAAGCGCCTAATTCAGACCGTGCGGGGCGTGGGGTATGTGTTGAGGGAGAGTTAGGCGGTGGGTGAGTGGGTAGGCGGGTGACGGGTAGGCGGGTGGATGGGTGAGGGAAAACATCTACGGGGTGAACGACTAGAATATTAACGCCCTGGTTGGGTGCCCACCGTTGCTTTCCCTGGTTTCTCCATGTCCTATCGTTTTGCTGGTTTGGCTCCCCAACGGCTCTATCTTTGGCTGAGGCAGGGCATGGCCTTGAGCCTGGTGCTCAGCGCTCTGGTGTTGGGAGCCGGGTGCGGGCCAACCCCCTCTGTGACTGAGCCCCCGTCCACCTCCGACGATGCCCCATCGACGCCGACTGCTACTGAAATCCCTATGGTTGACCCTCGCGGCCAACAGCTTGCCGTCACAGCGGTAACGACCCTGGGCGACGAAGAGATCTTTCTAGAAGTGGCGACTACCCCCCAGCAGCAGGCTCTGGGGCTGATGTATCGCGACGCGCTGCCCGACGATCGCGGCATGCTGTTTCCCATGGGGCGATCGCGCCCGGTGAGTTTTTGGATGAAGAATGTGCCGGTGGCGCTGGATATGGTGTTTGTCCACCAGGGGCAGATCGTGGGGCTCGCGGAGGCTCCCCCCTGCACGGCTGACCCTTGCCCGACCTATGGCCCCGGCAGCCAGCTGGTGGATCAGGTGATTGAGCTGCGGGCCGGGCGCGCTGCCGAGCTGGGTTTAGCCGTGGGGGATGAGGTTGTGATTAGGGAGTTAGGGCAATAGGGTAGATGGGTGGATGGATAGGGTGCTGTTAGGCTGCAGAACCGTTTGGGCTCAAAAGTCTGCTGCGCTAGGCCGTAACGCACCGTTGAGGCATCCCTACGTTGGGATTACTGATACAAAAACAGCCGTTTGGCGGCGCGGGTGAAGGCGACGTAGCAGAGCTGGTTGCGCTCGATCGCATTGCGGTTGGCCACCATCGATGGCACGTCCACAAACACATCCTGAAAGGTTGACCCCTGGCTTTTGTGGATGGTTAGGCTATAGGCATAGTCAACAGCGTGGAAGCGCTGCTGCAAATCCCAAAATTCCATCCAACGCTTTTCTTTGGCGAGAAAGTCGAGCCGGGTTTTGAACTCAGCCTGGCCCGACTCATGCAGCACCTGCAATGTTTTGTAGTCGCCGGTTTCGGTTTCAACTTCGAGCATCCATAGAGGCCATTCACCCTCGCGACCTCGGGCAATGTTGAGCACCTCACACTCAGCCGAGGTGGGCAGCACGATCGCCTCTTTTTCTAAACAGGGATTAATGGCAATCAGTCGCTCACCGGGCACAAACCGCTTGGCGTTGGGACCATAGATGGCGGCTCGAATGGTGTGGTTGAGCTGGGCCACCCGACGGTTGGTGTAGGCTAAGGCGCGCACCTGGTCGGGGTTTTTCTGGTAGGCAGAGCTGGTAAAGGCGCGAATCAACAGGTCGTGCCACGCCGTGCGAGGCAGCACAAAGCAGCCTTCGGTGTTGTCGGCATTAGTGTCGTTGGCAAACTGGGGCAGGGCATCGCGCTCCAGGTTGCGGCGAATGTCTTCGGCAATGACGCCGATCGCCCCGCCATAGCGCACCACCTCGGTGAGCTGCGATCGGTGAATAATCTGGCGAAAGCAGGCCGACTCGGGCTCGTTGACCGGCGGCAGCTGAGCTGAATCGCCCACAAATAGAATCTGGGTGCCCCGATACAGGTTTGATACGGCATTCACCAGCAGCTCCCACAGTTCCTGGTTGATCATCGAGCATTCATCGATGATCACCAGGCGGTAGCGATCGATCTGGCTGGCCTGTTGGCGATCGATCGCAAACACCTGCTTGCCATTTTCTTCGTCGATCACCGGGCGCAGGCCCAGCAGCTTGCAGCAAGTCATAGCGTCAATGTCTAGCCGCCACTGGGCCGCCATCGCCGCCAATACTTTGGTGGCTTTGTTGCTAAAGGCACTGAGCACAATGGGGCGATCGTCACCGCGATCGCGCAGCCCATTCACAAACACCTGAAGCAGCGTGGTTTTGCCCGTGCCCGCGTAGCCTGTTAGCAGATACAGCTTCTCGGTGCCCTGCACAAAGGCGTCCAGCGCCTCCAGAGCGACCTCTTGCTCGGTGGTGAGCGCCAGGTCAGCGTTAGCAGATTTGGGCGGGGATACAGCCATGAGTAGCGAACAGATGTTCTATCTCAGATTAGCCTGATTCACAGGTTCAGACAGGGGAGACTTCATCCTAGGGCAAGCTTCGGATAGCAGCTGCAATGAGGCTGGCCAACTCAGGTTTATCGAGCTGGCCCTGGGCAACCTGCATCACCAAATCGTAGGCGTCGTCATTCGTCAACAGCAAGCGTTTCCTATTCACCCGCAGAAAGGTGTCCATCACCGCAAAAGCCGTGCGCTTGTTGCCATCCACAAAAGGATGATTTTTCGATAAATGATATAGATAGGCTGCCGCCTGCTCCGCTAGGGTCGGATGCAGTAGCTCGCCGCCAAAGGTAGCCTGGGGTTGAGCCAGAGCGGAATCTAGCAGCCCGGCATCTCGCACGCCAGTGGTACCCCCAAACCGCTCGATCTGCCTAGCATGAAGCCTCAAAACGGCTTCTGCATCTAAAAACCTAGGAGTCGGCAAGGCGACGATAGACCTCTTCGCGTTCTTGCTCAGACTCTAAATAGGCTTGCCAAACCTCGTCTTGGGATGCCACGTTCTCGTCTCTTAACCCCTGCACGTAGGCCAAAATTTCAGCCAGCGTTTCTACGGGCAGAGGGTCGATCGCTTCTAGAATTTTGTCTTTAAGGGTAGTAGCGGCGGTGGTCATGGCTCTGGCCTCCAACCTATAGGGACTTCGAAGTTTGGTTCCGACTCCCCTCTCCCCCTGGGAGAGGGGCTGGGGGAGAGGGCTGCGGGGATTTGTGATTTACTAAGTTTTCCTAAACCACCGCCATGTCGGCTTTGATGGCAAAGATATGCGCGATGGTTTCTTCCACCGAGCGATCGGGGGTCGAAGCTCCAGAGGTGACACCCACGGTAATGGGGCCATCGGGCAGCCAGTTCTCTGTCACCGTCAGGTCACCGTGGAGGGGTTTGTGCTCGATGCGGTTGCCGGGGCCAATGCGGCTGGCGCTGTCTATGTGGTACGAGGGAATGCTGCGATCGATTGCAATCTCTTGCAGGTGGGTGGTGTTTGACGAGTTGTAGCCACCAATCACCACCATCAAATCCAGCTTTTCATCCACCAGCTCAAACATGGCGTCTTGGCGCTCTTGGGTGGCGTCGCAGATAGTGTTGAAGCTGAGAAAGTGGTCGTTGAGGGCCTGGGGGCCAAATTTCTTCAATATAGTGTGCTCGAAGAGTTTGCCGATTTGCTCAGTTTCGCCCTTGAGCATGGTGGTCTGGTTGGCGACGCCGATGCGATCGAGGTCGGCATCGGGGTCAAACCCGGCAGAGCAGGCGTTGCCAAACTTGGACATAAACTCGGCCTTGTCGCCGCCGTTGAGAATGTAGTCGGCCACGTAGTTTGCCTGATCTAGATTCAGCACCACCAGGTACTTGCCCGCAAAGGAGCTGGTGGCCACGGTTTCTTCGTGGTTGTACTTGCCGTGAATAATCGAGGTGTGGTCGCGTTTCTTATGCTTTTCGACCGTATTCCACACCTTAGAGACCCAGGGGCAGGTGGTGTCAACGATGGTGCAGCCTTTGTCGTTAAGTAGCTGCATTTCCTGCACACTGGCTCCAAAGGCGGGGAGAATCACCACGTCGCCCTGACCCACGGTAGAGAAATCTTTTTCGCCATCGACTACTTCAATGAACTCCACCGCCATGTCTTTGAGGCGCTGGTTGACGCTGGGGTTGTGGATGATTTCGTTGGTGATCCAGATGCGCTCGGAGGGGAAATGCTGGCGAGTTTCGTAGGCCATAGCCACGGCCCGCTCGACCCCCCAGCAAAAGCCAAAGGACTGGGCCAGCTTGATGGTGACGTTGCCCCGAGTGAGGGTGTAGCTGCGGTCGCGAATTTCTTGGATCAGCCCGCTGTTGTACTCGGTCTGCATTTGCCCGGCGACCGCGTCTCCGTGGCCAAACCCCTGGCGAAAGTACTTGTCGGAATGGTTTAGGGAGCGCTTAAAAGCCTTAGTATCCATCGAATCCTCAGCGGGTTGCGGCATGGTTCTAGGATAGCGGGTTGTGGGTGGGGGTTTGAAGCGCGATCGCCCAGTAAATTTCAATCGATGCCTGTAATGCCGATCTAAGATTTAAGGCCGACGTCGGTAACAGTTCCCCTGGGAGGCTCACGTCTATGGCAGGGGTAGTTATGGTCTGACTGTAATGCCCACCGGTTCATCGTCACAATCGATAATCAGGGTCTTCAGCACCTCTGATTTAGTACTGGGGCGATCGGCCAGATAAATGTTGAATATATAGAGTGTTTGTATCGGGAGAAGTAGGTCGGGCTTCATTAAGGTTCTTCTCTCCCAATCTGGCGACGGTAAAACGTAGTACTGCGATCGCCCCTCAGCAATTCCTAAAACATTTATAAGGCTATAGGGCGATCGCTGTTGACATAGAAGCGATCGCGGAGACTGTTATATTTTGGCGGAAAAGAAAGTGCTCTCGCTGGTGATAAATGACACCCTTTGGGAACGCTAAATTCACCTACTAGCTATAGCGGCAGCCTCTCTCAAACCGGCACAGGTTGCCAGCCAAAGCACTAGATCATCCGCAGTTGAGCCGAAACGATGAAAGCAATAGGATACCCTTTCCTTTTAACCGGAATTGGCATGTTGGCAGCCACATTCTTCACATACACAAATACCAATACCTTCCTCAAAGATGCCATCAAAACAGAAGGGACGGTGATAGAGCTGATACGATCTCAATCAGACGATTCAGTGACGTACAAACCTGTTGTGGTTTTTGTCAGTCAAGAGGGCGAAGAAATTGAGTTCACCTCGTTGTCAGGCTCTAATCCGCCAAGTTACTCAAAGGGACAAGCAGTAGAGATTTTTTATCTGCCAGATACTCCACAGAAAGCTGAGATTAATGGATTCTTTTCACTGTGGGGTTTGCCAAGTATTTTAGGTGCACTAGGCAGCATATTTTCGACAGTTGGCGCTGGCCTCCTCATTGTGCCCATGGTGAAAGAACGTGAAGAAAAATATTTGAAGCAGCAAGGAACTCCCATTCAGACAAAATTTAAGAGCGTAGAGATTGATACTACGTTATCGGTTAATGGAAGGCACCCTTTCCGGATTACAACACAATGGCAAAATCCGTCTACTACAGAGATCCATATATTCGAGAGCAACCGCCTGTGGTACGACCCATCCGAATTTATAACGAGCGACCCAATCACCGTCTTTATCGAGCGAGAGAATCCTAAAAAGTACTTCGTTGATCTCTCGTTTCTTCCCAAATTAGCAGAATGATACGCCATGAACAGCTTTGAGAAGCGCTTACCAAACTGAGTTAGAACCAGCAGATTCTTACTCAATCAATTCTCCAATATTAAAGTCAATGCGAATCCAACTCCTCAGCTTCCTCAAACTGTCGAGCAGTAGAAGGGGAATTTGCCAGTGGTGCACCATCAAAAACGGAAGGGGATCATTCACCATGAAAATGGCTTCCTTACCCTGCCAGATGTTGCTGAGCCAGCGTTGCAGTTGTTGGAGCGATCGCACCTCGTTTAACCGCCAGAGTTCGTGGTAAAGCCAGTAGGTAGGTTTACTGCTCGTGAGCGGTTGCAGGGGTTCTAGGGGAGCTGTGGGATTCAGGTAGGCATCGGCGACACCGGGATGGTTGTAGAACATGGTGAGTGCCGAGTGGGTGCGGGGGTTGCACTCGATCGCGTAAACCGCTCCGTCTTCAGCTTGAATCAGGTCAAAGGAAGCCTGACCGTAGCCTGGAACAGCCGACAAAAACCTTTCGACCCAGGCGGCGATTTCGGGTTTATTAACCTGCTGATAATTCACTTGAAAGGCGGAGGATTCGCAGCAGCAGTAGAGCGTCGATCGACCGTCGCGGACAGTACTGTGGGTGCAATATTCCTGCCCTGGAATGAACTCTTGCAAAATCCAGGGTTTAGCTTCGCTAATTGGCAGACGGTTCACGAAGGCAGCCGTTGCCTCCGGAGTTTCACAAGGGAGTTTAGTCAGGTCGAGGCGATGTTTAGAATCGTAGGGAATGCTTTTGAGGATATACTTTCGCTTCTCCTCAGAAAAGTCGAAGTTTAAGACCTGTTCTGGCGATGTAATTCGATAGGACTTTGGCACGCTCAAAGCGAGCGATCGCGCCTGTTCTGCAAAGGCAAATTTATCATCCAGCATCCGAATCGTTTCGGCATCAAAATGGCAGACCTCACAATAGTCTGCTAATGGATGCTCTGTCATGCCGTCGTAGTAAAGCACAGAGAAGATCGCAACGGGAATGAACAAGTCGATCTTCTCTCTACGGGCGATCGCCTGGAGGGTATCGATATAACCCTGCAAATCTTTCGCTGGATCGGGCACGGTATAAAACGCCGCAACCGCGTTGGAATACTGATTGCCGCTATGCCAAAACTTTTCTGTATCAATCAAAATTGCCCGATGCCCAGCCGCATGAAATGAGCGAGCGAGCTGAAGCGCCTTGGTCATTCTGCCGCCTGCAATCAAGATGCTTTTTGGCTGCTCAGCTGCAATGATCGAAGGTGAAGAACGATTCAACCGGCTCCGGAGGAGCGACCCAAGCACAATCGCCAGATTGAAGGGCAGGGCGATTGTCAATAAAGCCAATACGCCGAGATTTTGTAGAATTGCCCAAACGACGGTCTGAAGATTGCGGACTGCTGTAACGGTTTTGGTCGGAGATATTGTGTCTGTCTGCTTAGGCAGTAGCGTTTCAGTTGACATGGATCGGTAGGTTTCAGTCATTATCTTTAGCCCATCCCTCAAACTCGGCGAATAAGGGTGAGTCCATCCCGCACCGGGAGGAGCACCTGTTCGGTGCGGGGATCGTCAGCAACGACCTGGTTGAAGTGGGCGATCGCTCTAGCCGTATCCGATCGCTCTGATTCTGCTAAATAAACCTCTCCCAAAAATAGGGTGTTGTCCGCACAGATATAGCCGTTGGGAGCAAGCAAATTGCCGCCGATCAGCTTTTCGTAGTAATCTACGTAGCCCGCCTTATTCGCATCAATGAAGGCAAAATCAAAGCTGGCCTGATCGGCAATCAGTTGATCTAGAGTGTTGGAGGCAGGCCCCAACTTGACATCGATCTTGTGCCCGTGGGGCGATTGCTCAAATAAACTCTGGGCAAACCGGGCGGCGTAGGGGTCAATTTCGCAGGCAATCATACGACCATCCTCGGGTAAGCCCTCTGCCATTGCCAGGGCAGAATATCCGGTAAACATCCCAACATCTAGAATTCGCTTTGCCCCGGTCATGCGCACAAACATCTTCAAGGCTTGCCCTTCTAGATGCCCGGTTAGCATTTCCTGCTCTAGCTGTTGTTCCGTTTCCCCGCCCTCAAATTTGGCCTGCCAGGGTTCGTGCTGGGTTTTTTGGGCGATCTGTGTCAAAGCAGGCGATTCGGGTGTAGTCGATCGCTCAAGATAGCCATCCAACCCGGCGATTAGCAGCAGTGCTTTTTGAAGATGGGTGCTTAAATCGCCAGGGTTATCTGTCACCTGGGGCAACAGGGCGATCGCCTTCTCCAAATGGTGAGCCGCAATGGTTACGGGAGTAATGGGGCGGGGTGGAGGTGTGGAACTGGTGCCGCTGAAGCTCATACTTTACCTCCCACCAGAGAAGGAACGGGTTTAGCGAAGCTCTCTTCTGGCTTCACGTAGGCATCAATGCCGTCCCCTGCTCGGGGATAATCGACACAGAGAGTCTTGTGTTCTTCCAGGGTTGCTTCCAGTTCCTCACGGGTCAAAGCATTGACGAAGTGGCATTTCCCAATGGGATGGGGAACCGCGGCCCGCAGTAAACCATCACGGGTGAGGGTAATGGATTGATTGGCTTTCCAAAGCAGTTCAATGTCTAAACTAGGATGATCCAGAGCTAATCCCAAACGGCTCATTAATCCTAAAATGCGATCGCGCTCTGCCGAGGTAATGTAACCCCGACGGGCGGCAAGGGTGGCGGAGAATGCCATGTCAATGTTGACGGCATGACCGTGGAGTAGCGGTGGCTCTGGCGTGAGTTCTAAAGTTGGACTCCAGGTATGACCATAGGCAATCACGCGATCGAGCATCAGCTCATGCAGATTAGGAGTTTCTAGCTCCAGCATGGTTTTGATCGACTCGTAGTTCACCTGATGTCCAATCTTTTGCAGGGAAGTATCATCATTGTGGTAGCCAAAATGGTTGTATAGCAGCTCTTCACCGTAGCGATCGAGCAGGTCAAACACCTGCCGATTAGAGACGACAGCAATCTTGACCAGTTCTGCCATGCCATTGCGAATTTGATCAACGGGCAGCGTCCGCAGAAATGAAAAATTGAGAAAGGTTGCCTTTGGGGCGTGGTAAGCCCCCAAACGGTTTTTTAGCTTGCCGTGGTTAACCGCTACTTTGATGGCAATTCCGGCATCAATCAGACCAATTAACGTAGTCGGAATCCGAATGTAGTTTGTGCTCCGGCGATAGGCAGCACAGGCAAACCCGGCTACATCTGTCACCAAACCACCACCAATTACTAAAACAGGTTCTTTGCGTAAAAGATTAAATCGGCAAAAGGCATCAATAATGGTCTGCCAAGTTGCGACCGTCTTGTCAGGCTCTTTAATAGAGACCGGAAAGACCGTTAAATCAATTCCATAGTACTTAAAGTATTGCTGCAATTGTGAGCCATATAGCCGATTAACGTTATCATCCACAATCGCAAGACATCGCTTGAGTGTCGTGTAATAACTTGCCAGTTCGGGCTGATGAATGTTGAATAACTGTTCAACGAACTGAAAATCAAGTTCAATCTTTTCGTAACCTTCAACTCGAAAGCCGGTTGAAGTAGTAGAAAACTCTGCCTGGATATTGCTCATGGCTCTAATGGTAAATTTTGCTTAGTTAGGAAGACTAGCGGACACAGGCGTATCAGCAGAAAGGCTCTAAAATGGCTATCTCCACGAAACCGTTCCACCATAAATGATTTGCCCTAAGCCAAAAGCGGCCCGGGACAAGGGGCATTGAAACCCCTGCGGATTGCACTCAATTACGACCTGAACAAGCTGCTTCCAGATTCTCCAGTTAGCAGATGTTCAAAGGTTATTGAGGTAAAAAGCTTCGACAAAGCTATACCTGGAAGAGCCAATCCGTCGCCACAAATTGAGAGTAAATAAAAACTCGAATTCGGATAGACTTGGCAAACTCCCAAAAAGTCACGATTCCAAAGATGCCTCTATGCTGAATCATCGTGGAGTAATACCAAAACTTTGCGTAGCTTAATTTACTCCCGCAAATGATGAACTCTATCAATAGGTAGAGAACAGTTGGAGCAGCAAGACTCAGCTAAGGAGTTGTTCGAGCAGTTTGGTGCTTATCTGCAAAGGGCGGGCTATACCGCCAAAGTATGGACAAATCGTAGATGCAGCGCTGCTTCCGCTGCCTAAGCGGAGCAACACCCAGCGCGAAAACAAAACCATCAAGCAGGGTGAGGTGCCGTCTGAGCGGCAAGGTTTTAGAACAGCAAGCTATGCTGACCCGCTACATTCAGACTGCGATGCACGAAGCCACCTATAAGCTTCTAGAGAACGGCACCTTCCACGGCGAGATACCTGCCTGCAAAGGGGTTTGAAGCAATGCCACAGCCTTGAGTCTTGCCGCGAAGAAGGGCAAGATTTCCTAAAAAAGTAGATTACCGCAAGGTTGCGGCTGCGGCGTACCTTCCTTAACGCGCTAACTCGCTATAGCTAGCAATTCCTACAAGATGTGTAGATAGGACTCCAGCGCACCCCGGTAGCGATTACAACAAAAGATCCGTTTTCCTGTGAGGATCGTTGCTGTGAAGAAGCTTTTGCCGTCTAGTCTTTTATTTGGGGGATGTTTGGTTGGCCTGGCAGCCTGGCTGTGGAGCGTGCCCGCTGCTGTAGCCGATCCCTGCACCGTCAACTGTCGGTCAGGGCAAATTCAGTTTACGCCGGGCGATCGCATTACCGTACAGGTCATCAACGTCGGCAGCCGTCCTCTCAGCTTGGAGCAGCCGCCCCTGCTCGGCCCCCGCCTGCTCTACACCGGCAACACCTTTGAAACTCGGATCAACTGGGCCGGGCAGCCCAAACCATCGTTCTTCTTTTGGTCGCAGGAGCGGCTGCCCGTGCGGGTTCGTCTCAATCGCCCCAGCCCCGATACGCTGCGGGTAGAACTCTACAATGCGCCTAGTGAACCGAGCGATCGCAGCATCACGATCGAAGCCGATGGCCGCGTCTCGGTGAAATAGCGGTGCGGGTGTTGAGTTTCCGAGGTCTTATGCCACTCAACACCCGACCGATTGACCTAACCGCAAGATTGCGTTCAGGCTGGCGCAAAGGCCAGGACCAGCATAGCTATAGTGAAGACAGCCGAACCAGTGATGCCGAAGGTTCGCGGCCAGTTGTAAGCGATCAACTCTTGAATGACCTCAGGCTGCTTACCGCCCCGCTCAAGCCGAAAATGGCGTGGAATTTCCAACGCTACCGTAACCCAAAGCCCCAAAAGACCACAGGCAGCATTGGCCAGGGCTAGCCCCAAAGGCACAGACTCGGGACGCAGAAAGATGATTGCGATGGGAACGAGAAAGCAGGAAAACCCTGGGATAATGACCGGCAGCGGTATTTGACTGGAATAAAACTTGTGGTATGCGACATAGTCTTCTGGGCCAACCTTAGCAAAAAGAGGATAGACCACAAGCTGCACAAACCAGATTGTGCCAAGGTTGTAACAGATAAGAGCCATGTAGAACAATAAAAGACCGTGGGAAAAATCCATTGTATTTAGCCTTTATAACGAAAGTTTTTTGATGAGAGTAACCATCTGTTGAATGGTATTTTTAGGAAGTTTTGGGACGACAAAGATCGTCATCTGAGGATCATGGGACAACACAAATAACTTTTAATTCATGCATCCGTTGCCCATAATTCAGTGAAGCTATTCACATTCATAGGAGATTTAGAATGATGGCGAGCTTACTTTCCTCAATCTTATTTACATACCCTTAGCATTTTGAAGTGAGTTTTTCGTTGCACGGTTAAACCATAGAACAACTATTCACTGATCCCTTAAAGAGCGGGCTCTCTTAAGCATCAACACTTAGACTTCCAACTGTGCGAAGCTGGTTTTACTGTTTGATTAAGCTGGCGAGAACGCCATTACCACCATGGCTAACGTGAAACCAGCGGCACCAGAAATACCCAGTGTTCGCGGCCAGTTATAGCGAACCAACTCTTGAATAACTGCAATCTGCTTACCGTCTTGCTCGAGCTGAGCATGGCGTGGAATCTCTAGCGCTACCGTTACCCATAGCGCTAATAGGCTACAGGCCGCATTGGCCAAGGCAAGTACTAATGGCACAGACTCGGGGCGCAGAAAAATAAGCGCGAGCGGCAAGAGCAAACAGGCAAAACCTGGAAGAATGACCGGCAGCGGTATTCGACTAGAATAAAACCTGTGGTATGCGACATAGTCTGCTGAGCCAACCTTCGCGAACAGAGGATAGACTACAAGCTGCCCAAACCAGATGATGCCGAGGTTATAACAGACGAGCACAGCGTAAAACAGTAGAAAACTGTGGGGAAAATCCATCTCATTTAGTATCCGTAGTGACGATTTTGATTGATGTAATTAATGTTGCTCTCCCCTGTTATGCATCGTTAAGCAGCGCAGATAGGTGAGGCGGCATTGAACGGGTGTGAACCAACTGGCCTGTAGCTAAGTAATCGAGTTCTTCAGGAGTTGAGGGGCGTCCCAGCAGAGCATTGCGGTGGGGCTGTCGTCCAAACCGGGCAATCACTTCTCGATGGGCGCGCGCTTGGGAGGCAGAAAATGCCAGCAGTTCGCGATGTTCAGGTAGAGCCTCTTGCACCAGTTCCTCAGCCAATTGAACGGCTAAATCCAATTTTTTCAACCCTTCAGCATGACCTAGCGGCAGCAAGAAAAACGTCTTTTCCCAAGGTGTTCTCAGGGCAGTATAGTGGCCGACATTAATGCCTTCTAACGCAAGTAGACAGGCCTTCGAATCTTGGGCAAAGGCTTGAGCCGTGCCTTGATAGATCGTTCGAGAAAACTGGTCGAGAAGAATGATGAGCGCTAGGCGCGATCGCGGTTCCTCCGCCCAGCCGTCAAGTTTACCTCGAATTGCCTGCTCTAGCAGCGGTAAAAACCGCTCATTCTCACTGGCGCTCATGCCACCTCGAAACCACCACTGCCACTGGCGAACGATAGCGGCCTGTCCCTGGTTGAGCTGGTCAGGAAACCAGAACTGAAGCACCGATTCATAAGGTTGAGTAATCATTGTGTATATTCCTCTCTGCCGATCTGCCAACGGTATATTTCGCCTGGTTCAGAGGCATCTACCTCAGCGCTATACCTGATCTCTACTTTTTGCGGCGGACAATTGGTTTATTTACTCAGGGTCTTAGAATGTCGTGCCAGTCCGGATAAATGTGAGTCGCGCTGATCTAGCATCATCAGCAGTTTTTGAGCATAATCCTTGGCAAAAGCGCGCTGAATAGAGGGGCGTGACCGTAAGTTTTGTCTCCAGTTATTCACCTTAGGAGCCTTTGCCAACCCAAAGTCAGCAATCTCGTCAAGGGCATCGAAGTAGTAAAACATGGGTGCATAGGCTGCATCTACCAGTGAGAAACTTTTGCCACCAAAGTAAGGTGTATCCAGGTTTCTCTCAATCCAGGTCAGCTTACTCATCAGCTCTTGGTGTTTCTGCTCAAAGACCTCTTTTGTAGGTGCATTCAAGAAGTCATACATAACCACGAGCGTAGTGGATGCAAATTCGATCCAGGCTCGATGCTTTGCCTTTTCAAGAGGATCCTGTGGATGCAGTGCTCCTGGCGTAACTTCGTCTAAATACTCGCAAATGACAGACGATTCAAATAGCACTTCAGATCCGACTTTTAGCAGAGGAACTTTCCCCAAGGGAGAAATCTCAAGGAACCAGTCCGGCTTGTTCATCAAATCGATGTGGGTTAACTGGTGAGGAATCTCTTTCTCAAGCAATAAAATGACTGCACGTTGTACAAAAGGACAGAAATAATGGCTGACTAGTTCTAGTGATAAGTTGTGCATGGTAGTTACAGGAAAAATTCCGCTGTTGTAAACAATTAGATAAAGGCTGTGATAGTTAGAACTGCTCGGTTTCAAAAAGCCTTACAGAGAATAAAGGCCTTGATTAGTCGGTTTTTGCGGCTGCATACTGAGCCCGATCCATCATCGATTTAAGGGTTGCCCCATCATTTTTTGAATTGACTCGGGCCGCATAGCTTCTACATATTGGGGCGCAAACTCTGGCGGCAAAAACTCAAGTAGGGTGCGATTTTCGGCCCAAAATTCAACTACGCTGAAGGGAACAACATCGCCCCGGATGCGAGCAAGCACTCGCCATCCCTCGCGCTGCCCAATCTGCTCAATTTGAGCGGGGGTAGTGGGCACCGAAATAGCCGCATGGGCGGCCACAAATTGAGCGGGGGAAGTTTGGCGAACTTTGGCCGATTCAGTATCAGCCCCCGGCATCCAAGCATCGCCCTGCTTAAACACCACAATGTGGGTGCCATAGTTGTCAAAAGGCATGACTAGAAAACTACCGGGAACCAGAAACTTATAGACTTCTCCCTGCCAAATTTCGGCTAAGGCACTAGCAACCCGCAGAGGCTCTTGAGCATCGATTGAAATGTGGTGAATCACGGTATTTACTCTCCTAGTTAGGGTTTCGGCGATTAGATGATGGCTTGCACTGATCTTTTCTAGGGCAAAGGTGGCACCTCAACCTCCACGCCGCGATCGCCGACAAAGACCTTGAGCACGGCGAACGCTGCTGGGTTGCCGCTAAACAGCGCATGGTTGGTGACCAGCACCGAACCGCGATTGTCGAAGGCAAAATCCGCTGGGGTATCGTAGGCAATCGGGCTGTTGGCCGGACCTTTGAGCCGCGCCCCCTCCCGACCATCGGGAGTCAGAATCGAGATTTCGCTGGGCGACTGAAGCGCAACATAAAGCTGGCCAGACTGACCAAAGGCAATGCCGTCGGGCATTTCGCCCTGCAAATACTGGTGAAAGATCTTGAGGTCGCTCTCCTGAGGGGCATCGACGAAGGGCAGCCGGTAGATGGCGCCACCCGGTGCCGAGGCGGAAGTGGTAACTGCAACGTATAGCTCAGTTCCATCTGGGGTGACCTTGATGCCGTTGGGGCCAACCGGAAACGGGGCTGTTGCCGAGCCGGCCAGGCGATCGCTCTGAAACCAGGGCTCAGCCAGTCCACCACCGGGCGGAACGCGGAAAATTGTGTTCTGAAACGAGTCGCTCCAGTAGAGGTAGCCGTCGGGACCAAAGGCAATCTCATTGGGCAGGGAACAGGGCAGGCCGGGCGGCAGTGACGGGTTGCAGGCTATTTCGGGGAGAACAGGGGAGTAAATCTCTTGGCTATAGCACTCACCCTGGGGGCTCAGACGAACAATGCCAAGCTGACTGCTGACCACATATAGGCGGTGCTGACTATCAACGGTTAGCCCAGCCACCCCGTGAATCTCTGACAGCCGCTCTCCCTCCAAAAGAATGGTCGTCAGGAGTTCGCCCGTGCGCCGATGGAAGACCCGCACCTCAGAAGGGCGGCCGCCGTTGTCGCCAAGGGCGGCTGGCCCGGCCACATAGACGCGGTTGCGATCGGCGACAATTCCCTCGGGAAAGGGGGGCGAGAGATCTGGCCCAGCAAATACTCTACCGTCGCCAATTTTGGCGTTCTGCAGTTCACCATCGGCAATTTCGATCTCAGTCTCAGCTGCAAGGCGATCGCCCTGGTCAGCTTGAGAAGAGATACCCAAGGCTTGCTCGGGGCTGACTGACGATTGAAAATTTTCGAAGCGAAGATTTGTCATAGCAATTTCCTGCTTTATTAGAGGTGTTTGTGGTGTTAACGTCTGCTGTGTAAATCTCAATGTTTGACATTAATCAAAGCCCTACCGATCTCGACGTTGAGGGGCCTTGATAACATCAATCAGAAAGCTTTGACTTAATTGCGGTCTAGACCACAACAATGTCGGCGTTGCTCAGAGCGGGCGCACCGCTCAGCGTGGCCAGCAGCACTTGAGCCTGGCAGCCATTGCCATCGGGGTCAAAGAATAATTCCCCCGACAAATTGTTGTAAATAAAGCGATCTTTGCCATCGACAGCGGCTGTGCCCAAGCTAAATTGATCGGGCGAAATCGGGGCACCGGCTACTAATCCGCCATCAAAGCCCGCCGCTCGAACTACGATGCGATCGCCTTGGGTAACAAAATCAGTAATTCTGTCACCCCCTTGATGCAAGTTGTTAAAGCGGAATGAATCATGCCCTTCACCGCCCGTCAAAGTGTCGATGCCGTCTTCACCGAGCAAAATATCGTCGCCACAATCGCCACTGAGCCGATCGTTGCCTGCTCCGCCGCGAAGCAGGTCATCTCCGCCTAGACCTCGGATGCGATCGTTGCCACCCTGGCCATCAATGATGTCGTCAGAGTCGTTAAACCCGTCGAATTTGTTGTTTCGATCGTCTAAAAAGATCGTGTCCGTATCGAAGGCAACTTGAAGGTCTTCGTCAACAACCTGTAAAACCGATTCCTGACCGAATTGTTGCTTATAGGCCTGGATAATTTGATCAATTGCCGCTTCGTTTTCTACGCTGTCTTCAAAGATGAGCGAGACAATTTTGCTAGGCTCTTTCACTAGGCCGTTTGTGCCGCTGAGGAACTGTCCATCAGCATCGTAAACCGTCAACCCATTGGGGAAAAGCGGAGTGATCTCTTGATCTAAAAACTGCTGAAAGTCTGCCTCTGAAACTTCGCCGCCCCCGGCAATGTTGCGACCAAAGTACAGATCGGTTTGAATCAGCTCTGGAACTGTATCATTGTCGATCAGATCTT
Organism: Nodosilinea sp. FACHB-131; assembly: GCF_014695395.1. Taxonomy (GTDB): domain Bacteria; phylum Cyanobacteriota; class Cyanobacteriia; order Phormidesmidales; family Phormidesmidaceae; genus Nodosilinea. The sequence goes on along the minus strand of NZ_JACJOF010000012.1, from coordinate 143,143 downwards.
CCGACTGACCAAAGCCCACCTTAACGGCTTCGTTGACGACCTCTAAAACCGATTCTTGCTGAAACTGCTGCTTGTAAGCAGCGATAATCTCATCAATACTCTGCTCATTTTCTACCGTATCTTCAAAGATCAGAGTAACGACCTGACTAGGTTCTTGCACCAAGTTGCCGGTGCTGTCTAGAAACTGCCCATCGGCATCGTAGACCGTCAGCCCGTTGGGAAATCGTGAGGTAATTTGAGCATCAATAAATGCCTGAAACTCAGCCTCTGAGACTTCGCCGCCACCGGCAATATTGCGCCCAAAGTACAAGTCTTCTTGAATCAGCTCTGGAATGGGATCATTCTCAATCAGGTCGTCTGTTTCATCAAAACCAATCTTCAGCTCATCGGCGTTGACAAGTTCTAAAACCGATTCTTGCTGAAACCGCCGCTTGTAGGCTTCGATAATTTGATCGACCTCTGCCTGGTTTTCTAGCGTATTCTCAAAAACGAGGGTAACCACCTGGCTGGGTTCTTGAACCAAGTTGCCGGTGCCGTCTAGGAACTGCCCATCGGCGTCGTAAACCGTTAGTCCGTTGGGAAATCGCGGTGTGATTTCGGCGTTGATAAATGCTTGAAAATCGACCTCTGACACTTCACCGCCACCGGCAATATTGCGCCCGAAATAGAGATCCTGCTGAACGAGCCCAGGGCTAATTTGGTTGGCTTCTATGCTCGGCACGACCGATTGGGTATGAATTTCTGCATAAATTGTGGGGGCCATCGGGCTCTCCTTTTGCCTGTATTCAGAATTAGTCTTTTTTAGGAGGTTGATGCCGGGGGCATAGCTTCCGGCATCAACCAAGGTGGGTTAAATCACAACAATGTGAGCGTTGCTTAAGGGAGGAGCCTTGCCCTGTTAGTAGGCGATCGCCGGAATCTGATACAGATAGTCATCGCTAGTTGCCTGTTGCAGCATGAAATCTGCGACATCTGCCCGGGCGATACGCATACCCTTAGCGGGGAGCCCATCAACGGCTATGCGATAGCGCCCGCCCCAGGCCCCATTGGTCAGTGCCAAGGGACGTACGACGATCCATTCCGAGGCGTGCTCCCGAATCTTCTCCAGCGCCCGACGATGATCCGCTAGGGTGTGGGGAATAAAGCGTTTGATTAAAAACAGGAGTACGGCTCCTGGCAAATCCTGCGCCTTTTCGCTAAGTACACCAAAATTTGAGAGAAAAATGAGTCGGCGTACCTGATGCGCTTGCATTCCTTGCACAATGTTTTGGGCACCTGCTGAATACAAGGTCGTGGGCGCTTCGGCATCAGTCCCCAATGTGCAAAACACCACGTCCTGCCGTGCAATTGCCTGACTGACCGAAGCTGCGTTGAACACATCGCAAGACACAACGCGCAGTCGTTCGTGAGTGATATCTACGGCCGCAGGATTTCGTACTGCTGCTGTGACGTGATGATTCTGCGCCAGGGCTTGCTCAATGAGGCAACGGCCCACGCCTCCACTCGCTCCGAAAATGACAATGTTCATCTATGAATCTCCGCTTAAACTACGACGATGTCAGTGTTGGTAATGGTTGGCGCGCCACTCAGCGTGGCCAGCAGCACCTGGGCCTGGTGACCGGTGCCATCGCGGTCAAAGAACAGCTCGCCGGAGGTGTTGTTGTAAATGAACCGATCGCTGCCGTCGGCGGCAGCGGCACCCAGCACAAACTGACTGGTTGAAATTGGTGCACCGGCATTTAGCCCGCCGCCAAAGCCCGCCGCCCGAATAAGAATCTGGTCGTCAGCGGCGACAAAGTCAGTGATGGTGTCACCCGCCTGATCTAGGTGGTCAAAGCGGAAGGAATCGTTGCCTTCGTTCCCGGTCAGGATGTCTGCACCCTTGCCGCCGAGCAGGTTATCGCTCCCTTGGCCGCCGAGCAGGGTGTCGATGTTAACGCTGCCGACGAGGTTGTCGTGGCCTGCGCCCCCGTCGAGGGTGAGCTGAATGCGGTTTAGATCCAGGTGGTCGGCTTTGATCTGATCGTTGCCGTCGCCGCCGGACACCAGCAGGCGATCGCTGGCATCGGCCCGGAAGATCGAGACGTCGGCGGTTAGCCCAGAGACCACTACATCCTGACCTGAGGTAGCAATGCGAATGGCATCGTGACCGGCTGAACCGGTGATGTTGATGGTGTCGATTTCGCCATCGCCTCCAGCGGTGCCCGAAATGCCCAAATTCAGGTTGATTTGCTTAATATCAGTGCCTGTAAGGTCATTGATATTGATGGTGTCGGCTCCCCCAAAGGCTCGGAAGTCGACCTGCTCCAGGTTGTTGGTATCCATCACCACGGCGCCAATGTTGCGCAGGAAGGTGAATCGCTCGCCATTGGCCAGCATGTCAATGACTTCGCTGGCACCGGCGCCGTTGAAGAGCATCGTGTCGTGGCCGGCACCACCATCGATGGTGTCGTTGCCCTCTCCAGGGTTCCAGAGAAACGCGTCTCTACCGGCGCCTAAGAATGCCGTGTCGTTGCCGCGTTTGCCATCGACGAAGTCGTTGCCGTCGCCGCCCAGCAGCAGGTCATCGGCAGCACCGCCCAGCAGCAGGTCATCGCCTTTGCCACCGTCCAGCAAAAGCTGCATGGCTCCCGGAGAACTGCTGGAGTCAGCCAAGAGATTGGTGGCGTCGATCGTGTCGTTGCCGCCTAAGCCATTCACCACAAGCAAGTCTTGCCCCAGATCAGTCCCTAAAATCTTGACCTCGGCTCCCAGACCCGACACCGTAGCGCTGTTGCCAACGCCGCTGATGTTTAGAACGTCGTTGCGGTGAGAGGCATTGAGGGTGGTGAGATCGGGGGCGCCATCGCCGACGGTCGAGCCCAAGGTCGCTAGATTGACTTCGACAGTCTGCAACCCGGCTCCGGTCAGGTCGTCAATGGTGACCTCATCCACCCCCAACAACGGGTTGATGACGAGGCGATCGCGATCGCCATCGCCGCCAACAATGTCAACCTGAGCGGCTAAGCCTTTGACAGTGGTTTTGCCGGCAGCCCCACTGACCTTGATCGCATCGCCATTGCCTGAGCCGTTGAGGGTGATAGTATCGGTGGCCCCGTCACCGGCCGTCGAGCCAGCGGTGGCCAGATTGAGATTGATCTGCTTAACGTCGGTGCCCGTCAGGTCATTGACGGTGATGGTATCGATGCCACCCAGGGCGTTGAAGTCCACCTGCTCCAGGTCGTTCGTATCCATCACCACGTTGGCTATGTCGCGGAAAAAGCGCAGCCGCTCGCCCACCGCAGACATATCAACCTGTTCAGCGATATTGGCACCGTTAAAGAGCATCGTGTCGAGCCCATTGCCGCCTTCGATGGTGTCGTTGTCTTCACCGGGGTTCCAGCCAAAGAGGTCGTTGCCATCGCCGAGAAAGGCCAGGTCGTCGCCGTCGCCGCCGAAAACCGAGTCATTGCCTGCACCAGCCAGCAGGGTGTCGTTGCCGTCGAGGCTGGCAATCACGTCGTCACCGTCTAACCCAAAAACTGTATCGACCTGATCGGTGCCGAGCAAATTGCCCAGACCAGAGGTGCCAAAATCGCTGTCGTTGCTGCCAATAATAAGCGCCATGATCAAATTCCTTGTGGTGTAAATACGTTGAGCGTGCACGGCATCAGGGGATGCTGCTTTGCGATCGCCGTTCCCCGCTCAAAGACAACAGCGAACCGCCCCAAGGGGAAACACATCCCCTAAGGTTTGGGCGTCCTCCATCGGAAGCCGCCGAGTGCTAAGTAGGTCGCACAGTCGCCAACTGCGGGCAACTTTGCTGAACTTAAAAATTCAGAGGCTCGGTCAATCGGGCCAATTGCTCACGCCGCCGCGTTGGCAGCGGCCATGGACATGGCAAAGGCTCTACCGGCTGCCCGATATTTTTCAACATCCTTTGGGGTGGCCGGCTGGCAATCGGTAGTGTCGCCATACAACGGGTTGAACTCTCGATGCCAACCGGCGAATTCGAGCACGATACCGTCTGGGTCTTGGAAATAGATCGAGCTCACGAAGGTCTGGTCATTGACCTGTTCTGAGGCCTGCGTTGGCGAGTTATCGTGATGAATTACCGGACTGACCGGAACACCTTTTTCGATCAGTTTTTGTCGGTATGCCTCGATGTTCTCTGCTGGCACATTAAAGGCGAAATGATTCATTGAGCCGTGGGATGAGACCAGGGAAGCTGGATCGCTAAAATCAACTGCCATATCAAGGCTTCCCCGAGGATTTGAAAGCCCAGGTTGGCGATCGGCGGCTTCGGTGAACCAGAAGAAGGCGAGTGCCTCACCCTCACCCATGTCGAAGAAGAAGTGCTGTCCAAGACCGGCTGGCAGATCAAAGGCTTTGATAAGCTTCATGCCGAGCACATTGGTGTAAAACTCAACCGTGCGTTCCATGTCTTTGCAGACTAGAGCGACATGGTTTAGACCCATAATTTTGAATTCAGAATTTGTGTTCTGCATTGGATAATTCTCCTGCATAGTTGGGGCTGGACTGTGCTGTTCGAGATGTCATTTGCTATCAAGTTCTTTGCAATACTCGTTCTGAACTTGCGCGTTCAGGTTTGAGTGGGGCAGTGCCCCCAGCTCTCTGGGGACACTGCTAGGGCCGGAGTCATCTACAAAACCGCAACCTAGTGAGTGAGGTTGAATCCTAGATGTTCTCGCCGCAGCTCATCAGGATTGAAAGCACTTTTTTCAAGGTTTTCCAACCGCAGTCGCTCGAAGTCGACTGCGCTGGATTTCTCTAGGTTCTCGCGACGGGTGCGATCGAAGTTAACGGCGTCTTTGTCGAGGTTTTCCTGCCGCAGCTGATCAAAGTCAACTGCGCTAGATTTCTCCAGGTTCTCGCGACGAGTGCGATCGAAGTTAACGGCATCCTTGTCGAGGTTTTCCTGCCGCAGCTGATCAAAGTCAACTGCGTTAGATTTCTCCAAGTTCTCGCGACGGGTGCGGTCAAAGTTAACAGCATCCTTGTCGAGGTTTTCCTGCCGCAGCTGTTCGAAGTCAACGGCATAGGCAACGGGAACAATCGCGATCGCAGCAGCAGAGGCAGCTAGTATAGACAGTGCAAAACGTTTCATGAATTTGGCTCCTTGGGGGCTAAATAAATCAGTTCAGGTGTAGCTATCGAACTGAGTCATCTATCAGGTTGGTTCTACCCTAAGGAGCGAGGCGTTACTAAACCGTTCCGGGGCGTTCCAACAGCGTTCTGTTGAGCTAGCTAGGGATAAATAGCAGTGGGTAGAAGGGCGTTATCGCCGTCCCCAGTTCAGTTCAGACCGTTCAGTTGAAATGTTGCAAAATCTAAACGTTCAAACATTGGAACGTTTTCAAAGATTTCTAATTAATGGGGCAATGGCCATAGCTGTGGAGCTAGCCTATTGCAGCAGGGTTTGGTAAATCCGCTGAGTGTCGGCGCTGGGGTCGAGGCCCAACTCATCCTGCAAGACCTGCATGCACTGGTGATAGATCTGAATGGCCGTGGCGCGATCGCCGTTCTCTCTGTGGAGCTGCATTAGCGCTTGGTAAGTCGATTCGCGCAGGGGGTCGGTTTGCAGCAGCAGTTGACCATAGCGAATGGCCTGGGGATACTGCTGCTGGTGCTGAAGCAAAGCAATCAGCCGATCTAGCGCCTCCAGGTAACGCTGGTGGAGGCGTTCTCGGGCCTGCGTTAGCCACTCGTAGTCTAGCTGGGGCAATAGGGCACCCGTGTAGTGGGCGATCGCCGCCTCGATGTCGTGCTGCTGATTGGCCCGATTTTCGGCAGGGGCAATCTCGGCGCGGTTTAGGGCGGCTTCAAAGGCAGCCACGTCGAGGCTGAAGCTGGACCCTGGTCGCCACTGCACCAGCTGAGCCTCAATGTGCAAAAACGAGTCTGGCTCAGGCAGCGCCTGCCGCAGGTTGTAGAGATCCTTACGCAGTGCCGTGCGGGCTTGGGCCTCACCCATATCTGGGTAGAGAGAGTAGGCCATCTGCTGACGTCGGTGGGGGCTGTGGGGATGAAGCACCAGATAGGCCAGCAGGGCCTGCGATCGCTCATTGGTGACAGCCACAGCCTCGCCTTCGTAGCGCAGGCTGAAGTCATTAAAGAGCTGTATTTGTAACCTGGGCACCGGCAGATCAGAGGCCGGAGCAACTCCACTCACCTCTGGCGGCCTTGGGGTCAAGGCCGCGCCAATGATTGAGGACTCAGTGCTTGGCCCCCTCCAGCCCAGAGTAGGGTCGTAGCCGGTGAGGTGGCTGGGAAAGTTGGCAGCGGTTTCCCAGACTGAGTCGGCTCCTAAGGACTGGCTTGGAGCCGCGGGTGGCTCAGGCGGTAGTTCAGGGGGCGAGGCGTGATCGACGGCCCCCAATTCCTTGAGCACCGCTAGCTGACCGGCGGTGAGTCCCTGAACTCCCGTGATCACCATGCCTTCGTAGGGTCGCTCGGGTTGGAGCGATCGCACCTCCTCGCCGGTGGCACAGCACCAGAGTTTGATCATGCCGTCGTTGCTGCTGCTGGCCAAGGTTTGCCCATCGGCGCTAAAGGCCACGGCCTGCACTTGGTTGGTGTGACCGCCCAGGGTGCGGAGGACCGCTCCAGTCTCAATATCCCAGAGCCGGATGGTGGAGTCGCCGCTGGCGCTAGCCAAAATGGGCTCCACCGGGCTAAACACCACCGCCTGCACCTGGCTGCGGTGGCCCCTAAAGACCTGCAACAGTTCGCCGCTGGCGCTATCCCACAGGCGAATGGTCTGGTCGGCCCCGCCGCTGGCCAACCACTGGCCGTTGGGGTGCCAAGCGACGGTGAGCAGCCACTTGTCGTGGCCCTGCAACAGCCACATCTGCTCGCCGGTTTCGGTATGCCAGATCCGCAGGGTTTCGTCATCGCCGCCACTGGCGAGCAGGGGCTGCACCGGATTCCAGGCCACCGATCGCACCTTGTTGGTGTGGCCGCTCAACACCCGCAGGCATTGACCAGTGGCCACCTGCCACAGCCGAATGGTGCCATCGGCACTGCCGCTGGCCAGCCACTGACTGGTGGGGTCCCAGGCGAGGGAACGCACCGAGTCGGTGTGGCCCCGCAGAATTTGGCTGGTTCTTGCTCGCGGGGACTGAGCGATCGCCCGCCCGTCCCATAGGCAAATTGTTTTGTCGGTGCTGCTGCTGGCCAGGGTGCAGCCATCGGGGCTGAACTGAGTGGCGCGCACCCAGAGACTATGGCCCGCCAGAGTTGCCAGGGTTTCCCCAGTCTGCCAGTTCCAGAGGCGCACTAGGCCGTCTAGGCTGCCACTCACCAGCCAGGGTTGGTGGGGATGAAAAGCGACCGCAAAGATCTGGTTGGTAAACCCCCGCAGGGTTTTCAGACAGTGACCGGTCTGCACGTCCCAAAATTTCAGGGTTTGGTCATCTCCCCCGCTGGCCAGCTGCGGCTGGTTAAAGGCCAAGGCCCACACCCAGTCGTGGTGGTCGCGCAGGGTGCGCAGCGCGTTGCCCGATGGCATCTCCCACAGTTTGATAGTCTGATCGGCGCTGCTGCTGGCCAACAGCTGGCCATCGGCGCTAAAGTCCACGGCGAGAACGGGGTGACTGTGGCCATACAGAGTCAGACGGCAGGTCTGCGTAGCCACATCCCACAGCCGAATCGTTTTATCAGAGCTGCCGCTGGCTAGGGTTTTACTATCCCCATGCCAGGCTAGCGTCCAGATGCGATCGCGATGGCCCTCCAGAGTGCTCAAGCAGCTGCCCGTGGCGGCGTCCCAGAGTTTTACCGTGCAGTCGGAGCTGCCGCTGGCCAAATAGGTGCCGTCTGGGCTAAAGGCCACGGCGCGCACTGGGGCGCTGTGGCCCACAAGGGTCGCCACGGCACTGCCGGTGTGGGTATCCCACAGTTTGAGGGTGCCGTCGTGGCTGCCGCTGACCAGCTGCCCCTGGGGATGAAAGGCGATCGCCTGCACATAGTTGGTGTGACCCGAGAAAGTTTGCACCGCCTGGCCTGTACTGATATCCCACAGGTGAATCATGGCATCGTCACCGCCACTGGCCAGGGTGCGCCCATCGGGGCTAAAGGCCACCGCCTTAGCCCAGTCGGTGTGCCCCTGTACAGTTAAAAGCAGCTGATAGTCGGCCAGTCGCCACACTCGTAGCCCACCGTTGCTGTCTCCAGCCGCCAGCAAGGTGCGGTCTGGGCTATAGGCTATAGATAAAATGCTGCTAAAGGTCTGGCTAAAGACCGCATGGACAAAATGGGCCTGGGTAAAATTGACCCGGTGCAGCTTGGCCTTAGGCAGACAGGCGTGGCGCAGGCTGAGGTGAGAAAAATCGTAGCCAGCCAGGTCGAGGCCCAGCTGAGCACAGAGATTGATTAGATTGCCGCCCCCATAGCCCGGCATCTGAGTTTCGCGGCAGCGCACAACCTCCAGCAGCAGCAGCATTTGCTGCTCTAGAGCCGATTCAGAGCTAAAGGTTTGGCTGAGCTGGCGGGCGATCGGCTGCAATATCAGCCGCCGCTGACTGTTGCGCAGGTAGTCGTTTACGGTGGTTTTGAGTAAGGCATGGCGCAGAAACAGAACTGGCTCGGCACTGGCCAACTCGTGGGAAATTTGCTCAATTAGCTGGTCGCTGACGTACTCCATCACCACGGGCTGCTGACTGTAGCGCCCCGACTGAGTCTCAATCAAGCTTCTCCAGCGCAGTGACTCCAAGACTTCGAGCACCTGCGGGCGAGAGGCCGAGGGCTGAATATCGGCCACCAGCTCTGAAATCGAAGTCCAATCGCGGTTGATGGCCAGCCAGTACATCACCGTTCGCTCTAGCTTAGACAGCCGCCGAAACTGCTGGTTGAGCAGGCGCTGCAGACCGTTAAAAATAACGGTGTCTTCGGCCAGAAACGCGGCAATATCTCCGTCAAACAGGCTCTGTATAGAGGTGGCAACAATCTTTAGGGCTAGGGGGCTGTTGCCGTAGCGGTGGGTCAGCTGACGCTTTTCGGCGTCGGAGCCGGTTAGCCCTTTGGCCTCACACAGGGCGAGGGCTGCTTCTAGGGACCCGGTCAGCAGATGCGATCGCACCGGCAACTCGTTGCCGGCCAACATCCCCACTACGGCGGGCTGCTCTCGACTGGTCAGCACCACACAGCCTTGGTGGCGGGTTTCGGCCACAAGCTGCAGCAGGTCGCCATAGTCTTCATAGCCATCACGAAAATAGCCCGCTCGCTCTCCCTCGTGCAACAGGGTTTCCATGTTGTCGAGCATCAGCAGACACCGGGACTGCCGCAGCCAGTAGAGCAGCTGTTTTAGCGTGCCTCGGGTATCGTGCTGGTCAGAGACAAACCCCACCAGATCTTCGAGCAGTTCGTCGAGCCTGGGGGCGTGGCGTAGCGATCGCCAAATAATTTTCTCAAAGGGAGCCTGGGGCAGGTCTACTAGGGTTTCGACTAGCTTGGCGGTCAGGGTGGTTTTGCCGATGCCGCCCATGCCCAACACCGCTACCAAGCGACAGCCATCGTCGATTACCCAGCGCGACAGGGTGGCAATCTCCACGTCGCGACCGAAGAAAACCGAGACATCTGGAGCTTCGCCCCAGTCGATGGCAGGGTTCGAACCTGGAGAGTTTTTCAACACGCGGCCCCGGAATTGGGTAGCGATCGCTGTATCCGTAGCCCAGTTCTGCGATCGCTAATCAGGATTCATTGCGATCGTCAGACCTAGCGCTACTGCAATTATATAAGCGGACAGAGGGCCCAAGACTAACCTTATCCCACCACCCCTACGCGCCCGTAGCGCTGACCAGACCACAGAGGATAACGTCAGCGAGACTGCCTGCCACAGGCCCCTTACAGAGTCCTAACCTGCCAGTGATTGCGCTAGCGACTACGGTTACAGCCTGTAAAGATTCTGGTTGAGTGGCGGCTCGGTGCTGCTTGGCTAGCAGGCTAACCTTCTCTCCAACCCGCCAATACCAGCTTGCCGATCGTCCGCCCCGACTCTAGCTGGGCGTGGGCCTGGCGCAGGTTGGCCGCGTTGATGGGCGAGAGCGTTTGCCCCAAGGTGGTGCGCAGTTTGCCCGCATCTACCAAGGCAGCGACCTCATCCAACAGCTTGCCCTGGTCGGCCATGTCGGCGGTTTGGTACATCGAGCGGGTGAACATAAACTCCCAGGCAAAGGTGGCGCTTTTGTTCTTCAGCAGGTTGAGGTCTAGGGGATCGGTATTGCCGACGATGCCAACGATTTTGCCCTGGGGGCGAATCAGCTCGGCCATCACGCCCCAGTAGGTATCGGTATCGCTGAAGTTGGCAATGAAGTCGACCTCGCGGTAGCCGAGCTGGGTCAGTTCTTCGATCAGCGCATCGCTGTAGTCCACGCTGTGGTCAGCGCCTAGCTCTCTCACCCAGGTCTGCGACTGGGGCCGCGATGCGGTGGCAATCACCACCAACCCAGCTAGTTTGGCTAGCTGAATGGCGATCGATCCCACACCCCCAGCTCCACCAATGATCAAAATTGAATCGCCCCGGTTGCCACCGGCCCGGTTGATGCCCAGGCGGGTAAACAGGGCTTCCCAGGCAGTGAGGGTGGTGAGGGGCAAGGCGGCGGCCTCGGCAAAGGAGAGGGTCTGAGGCATGGCACCCACAATGCGCTCATCCACTAGCTGAAACTCAGCGTTGGAGCCAGGGCGAGTGATGTCGCCCGCATAGTAAACCGCATCGCCGGGTTTAAAGCGGGTCACCGCATCGCCAACGCTCTCAACCACGCCAGCGGCATCGTAGCCCAGCACCTTAGGGGTGTCTTCAACTTTGTCCTTAGGAGCACGCACCTTGGTGTCAACCGGATTTACCGAGACCGCCTCTACCCGCACCAGAATGTCCTGGCCCGCAGGGCTGGGCTTGGGCAGACGAGCATCGAAGAGCGATTCTGGATCGCTGATGGGCAAGTAGTGGGTCAGGGCAACAGCTTTCATGGTGGGTTAGCGCTCGCTGTGCGCAGATGCAGGTCAAGGGGTCTGTTACTGGTTGTCTGCCAAGCCGAAGATGAGGGGTTATTAGGGGTTCAAGGTTGCGGGTTCAAGGTTTTAGGGCGACGACCTGCCTTAGACCGGACACCTTAAACCCTGACCCCTCAGCCGCTAGAGCTTGTCACGATTAGCTTGGTTCGAGTACTAGGATACGCCGGTTTTTCTAAGGCTGAGGTTTAGAAGCCATCAGTCATCGGTTGGAATAGTGATTCGCAAAGCCTCTCCGTTGGCACAGGCGCTTTAGAGCAGAAGTGACTAAACTGAGCTTGAAAGGGCGGAAAGGGGCGATCGCCCTATCTCCTAAGGCTGATTTAACCGAATCTTTTGGGAAATAGGCCCAAAAAGGGGGAACAATAGCCCGGTGCTAATGGTCTTGTAACCAAAAGCGCAGCATTTCTCCCGTAGGTTCCCGTGCATTTACCATTTGGCTCGGCTAAGCACCAAAACCCACTCCCAGGGTTTAGCGAATAAATAAATTTGCCCCCATTTGCTTCAGGCTGTTGGTTCTACCAAAGATGCCTTGGTAGGACGGCCCATCTCTATAGCAATGCCTCTGACTCGCTCTGGCTAGTTCTGGGGCCATTTTGCTATGGATGACGCCCGCTTCTATTGACCTTCCACTAGCCCTGTATTAACACCCCGCTTTTTTAAGGAATCATTGAGTATGAGCACCGTATTGAGTCTGTCTGCTAAGACCACTGCCTTTGTGGCCTTGGGTTCTGTAGCGTTTGTTGGGCTGGGGCTGCCTGCCAACGCCCAAACCAGCGATTTTACTGACGTTGGTTCGGGTTACTGGGCGCGTCCTTTTATTGAAAGTCTCGCCTCTGAGCAAATTATTGCCGGGTTCCCCGACGGCACCTTTCGGCCCGATCAGCCGGTGACCCGAGCCCAGTTTGCCGCCATTGTGCGCAACGCCTTTGACCAACCCCTCGATCGCACCGCTCCTCGCTTTAGCGATGTCTCCAGCAGCTATTGGGCCAGCGCTGCGATCGCAGACGCCTACGGCCAGGGCTTTCTCTCGGGCTACCCCAATGGCGCTTTCCAGCCTGAGCAGCAGATTCCTCGGGTGCAGGCTCTAGTTGCCCTAGCCAACGGTCTCGACTACAGCCCTCGGGGCTCCGTCAACGAAGTTCTGGGCGTCTACCGCGATCGCGGCCAAATTCCTAGCTATGGCGAAGGGCCGGTGGCGGCGGCTACCGAAAACAAGCTGGTGGTCAACTATCCCAACGTAGACACCCTGCAACCCCAGCGCACCGCCACCCGCGCTGACGTGGCCGCCTTTATCTATCAGGCACTAGTGGCCCAGGGCCGCATGCCAGCCCTGCAAGCTGGGCAAAGCGCCAACAGCTACATCGTCGGCGCTACCCCTGGGACGGGCACCGGTACCGGCACCGGTACTGGCACCGGCACCTCCACCAGCTCGCCCCGCCTAGTGCCCAGCGGCACTGAGCTGGCGGTGCGCTACCCTAACAGCAGTGCCGATGTGGATATTGTGGTAGCCCCTGGTCAAACCGTTGCCACTAGCCTGCAAGTTACCACGCCGATTCGCAATAGCCAGAACCAGGTGCTAATTCCTGCGGGCAGCACCATCGTGGGACGCATCGTGCCGGTAGAAATTCGTGGCTCTTCGATCACGGCCGCTAAGTTTGTCGCCGACAACCTCACGATCAACGGCCGCACCTACAGCGTCAACGCCGAGTCCAGCGCGATCGCGGCCACCAACAGCGTCAGCGGCGGCACTCTGCAAGGGGCGCTAATTACCGGTGCAGCCGAATCGATTTTGGGCAGGATTACTGGCAACAGCGGCTTGGGCAGCGTGGTTGGGGCCGTCATCAACGGCGACAACCAGGTCACCTCTAACAGCGCGGTAGTGGTCATTAGCCCCAGCGATCTCGACCTCACCCTGCGCTCTGACCTCACGGTAGACGCGATCGCCAACTAGGCAGACCCAAAAATCAGGGGTCGGCGGTGCCATACCCCTGAGCTGAGTTCAGGTCCGCAAAGGTTAGTGGGGGTATAGGGTTTAAGGTCTCAGGTCTAAGGTCTGCCTTGAACCTGAGACCTTATACCCTGCACCCGAGACGGCTAGAGCCTGTCACAATCAGCCTAGCCAAGCCCTAGCCCGAAACCCGGTCGCTCACCCAGAACTGTGAATCGCCAGCCAAATGCAGGGCGGCTCACGGCTGGTGAAATCGACCCGGTGACGTCTGTGGGCGGGTATGAGTACATAGTCACCTGGCCCCATTGTTAAAGAAGCGCCATCCTCGTAGGTGAGGGTGGCGCTTCCCTGTAGCAGAACAACCCACTCATCCTGGCTTTGGTCGTACCACTGGTCGGCGGGTGTGGTCTGCCCGGTCGAGAGAATGCGCTCAACCCGTAGATGGGGTGTTTCAAACAGGGCGGTAAACAATTCCGCCGCCGGTAGTGGGTCGGGCAGCTGAAACAGATTGCCGGATTCTGGCACGGGGGGCATGACGGACCCGATATGGCCCTAGCTAACCGAACAGCTGTCTTGGTCGCAGGTGACTTTAGAGGCCACCGCATTCTCGGGCACCACGGTAAACCCACCCACGCTAACGCCCTCTACCCCGTACTGCTCTCGCAGCACTTGATTAAAGCTGGCAATAATTTCTGGCAACTGCTGCTCTAGCACAGAGCGCACCTGATCGGCCTCAGGGGGCGGGCTGCCAACGGTTTCTACAGGCATAGGTTCAAACAGGTAAGGGATGGACTCATTGTAGGGTGACCCGAAATACCCAACCTCGTTTGCTTCACGGCTCTACATATAGACGTGAATTTCCTCAGTTTGACCTCCGCTAAGGCGCTGAGAATTCACCGATGTCTTACTCGTTGTGCACAAAGCTACAGGAGCTATTGAAACTTGTAGCTGGCGATGGTTGGCTGCAAATCACTTCGTCGGGCGATCGCACATAGACCCACTGCCCCTGCAAATTCAGCCCTACCTGGTTGGTTTCAGCGTTAAAAGCCAAAGTGGCCACGCCCGCAGAGATAATATCGGTGTAGCTGCGATAGACCTGATGGCATATCCCCAACCGGCAGCTGAGCAGCATCAGATCGCCGTAGTTATCATCGAGGGGAAAGGCCACATACACAGCGCGATAGGTCACCCCCCAGGGCGCAATGTTCTGGATAGCGTGAGGAGCATAGCCGGCCATGAACGCTGGCAGTAACGCTAACAGCAAAAGCAGTCCTGCGATCAGCAGCAAGACTACTTTTGCTAAGCCTCGGCGGGCGCTTTGTCGCCACTCTGGCTTCAGACTCAAAAGCAGCAATAAGCAGATGGCTAGGCCTCCTGCCCCTAACAAAACAATTACCGCTAGCAGGGTCAGCAGAGCGATCGCAAAGAGCTCGTTGTAAGCCCAAGCCAGCCAATACATCCCAGGCACAGCCCCCTCAACAAAGGGTAAATACCCCAGCCATCCCAAAGCAGCCAGCATGGCCCAACCTAGCAGTAGCACCCGTTTGGGGTGACGGGTAAAGCGCTGATCCAGGGCGTGGGCAGCAGGTTTGCTCGCGGGCGTGTTGGGGCTAGACATGGGGCAGAGGGCGAGAACGCTACCCCAAGGTGGCTCAACTCAGGCTCCACTGTCACTGGCAGGAGAGAGTTGCCCAGCAAAAACCCGCGGCTAAAATTCCTGTGATATTCTCAGGGGAACAGTGACGACGATGCCAAACTTGTCCAGTTTTCAGCCTTTTTAACCCTATGACGTTAACTCGACGGTGGTTTAGCCAGGCCTGCCTGGGAGTAGCGACGGCGCTAGTGGCAGCGGCCTGCGGCGGTGGCGGTAACGGTGGCGGCGGTGATGTGGTCAGCGTTGGCTCAAAAGACTTTACCGAGCAGCTGATCATCGGCGAAATGTATGCTCTGGTGCTGGAAGAAAACGGCCTAACCGTTGAGCGCAAGCTCAACTTAGGGGGCACTCCGGTGGCCCAGGCTGCGATCGAGAGCGGCGAAATCGACCTCTACCCCGAATATACCGGCACCGCCCTGCTCACCGTGCTCAAGCAGCCGGTCAGCAGCGACCAGCAGGCGGTCTTCGACACCGTCAAGCAGGCCTACCAGGAGCAATTTAACCTGGTGTGGCTCGACCCCTCGCCGATGAACAACACCCAGGCCCTGGCCATGACCGAGGAACGGGCCGATGCCCTCGGCATTCGCACCATCTCTGACTTCGCCGCCCAGGCCAGCAACCTGACGTTGATTGGGCCGCCCGAGTTTGAGGTGCGCGAAGACGGCCTACCCGGTCTGCAAGCGGCCTACGGCAATTTTTCGGTCAAAGAATACAAAGCCGTCGATGCGGGTCTGCGCTACAAGGGTCTAGTGGATGGTGAGGCCGATGTGGCCGTGGCCTTTGGCACCGATGGCGAAATCAGCGCCTTTAACCTGGTGGTGCTCGAAGACGATGAAGGGCTGTTTCCGCCCTACCAAGTGGCCCCCATTGTCAGCCAGGCCGCGCTAGACGCCAACCCTGCGATCGCTGAGGCCCTCAACCAGGTTTCACCCCTGCTCACCGATGAGGTCATGCGCCAGCTCAACTACGAGGTCAGCGGCAACCAGCGCGAACCGGCAGAGGTAGCGAAAGAATTTTTAGTCGATGCGGGCCTAGTCGCAGAATAATGGCGTGGGGTATGGGGTTTTAGGTTCACGGTATAAGGTTCACGGTTCTGCCTCGTATTTGCCCCCTTTGCATCTTGTACTTGCCCCCTTGCACCTTACACCTCATACCTAACGCCCCATGAGCGCTATCCAGTTTGACGATGTTTCGCTACGGTTTGCTGGGGGTGCCCGCCCGGCGGTGAACCGGGTGACTTGCCAGGTCAACTCAGGCGAAATTGTGGTGATTTTGGGGCCGTCGGGCTGTGGCAAAACCACACTGCTCAAGATGGTTAACCGCCTCTACGAGCCCACCGCAGGCAACATCTTTCTCGATGGGTCGAATATTCGCCAGCTCAAGGCGACCAAGCTGCGGCAGCAGATCGGCTACGTGATTCAGCAGTCGGGGCTGTTTCCTCACATGACGGTGGCCGACAATGTGGCGGTGGTGCCCAAGCTGCTGGGCTGGCCCAAGCCCCAGATTCAGGCCCGCATTGACGAGCTGCTGGACTTGGTGAAGCTATCGCCGGGGGAATTTCGCGATCGCTACCCCGCTCAGCTTTCCGGTGGGCAGCAGCAGCGGGTGGGCATTGCCCGAGCCCTGGCCGGCAACCCCGCCATCATGCTGATGGATGAGCCCTTTGGGGCGATCGATGCGATCACGCGCACGGCGTTGCAAGACGAGATTTTGCGCCTTCAAGGCCAGCTTAAAAAGACGGTTTTGTTTGTCTCCCACGATGTGGAAGAGGCCCTGCGCCTGGCCGATCGCATTTTGATCATGCGCCTGGGCGAAGTGGTGCAGTTTGATACCCCCTTCAACCTGTTGACCCGACCTGCCGATGAGTTTGTGCACACCCTGCTGGGGGCCGACGACATGGTGCGCCAGTTAGGTCTGCTGCGGGTGGGTGCGGCGATGATGGCGCTGCCGCCCAACTACAGCAATGGCCACAACCCCACACTCTCTCATCTAGACAGCCTGCGAGATGCGCTGTCGCTGATTCTGAAAACTGGGGCACCAGCTCTCACGGTGCTAGAAGGAGGCAATCCGGTGGGGCTGCTCACCCTCGACCACATTCGCGAGTCGGCAGTGAACGGGCGATGAGCTACCTGCTGAGCAACCCCGGCGACGTGCTCACCCTGCTGCTCCAACACCTGCGGATGACGGGGATTGCGCTGGGCATTGCGATCGCCCTCGCCGTCCCCCTCGCTCTGCTGGTCTCGCGCCTGCGCTGGCTGGCGGTGCCCGTGCTCGGCGGGCTAGGGGTGCTCTACACCATTCCCAGCCTGGCGCTGATTATCTTTTTGGTGCCGCTATTTGGCCTCAACGCTACGTCGGTCATTGTAGCGATGGTGCTCTACACCCAGGTGATTTTGGTGCGCAACCTGACGG
Source organism: Nodosilinea sp. FACHB-131 (assembly GCF_014695395.1). Lineage (GTDB taxonomy): Bacteria > Cyanobacteriota > Cyanobacteriia > Phormidesmidales > Phormidesmidaceae > Nodosilinea. The sequence goes on along the minus strand of NZ_JACJOF010000012.1, from coordinate 126,122 downwards.
TGGGCTTGGCGGGCATCAACTCAGCGGTACTAGAGGCGGCGCGGGGCATGGGTATGAGCGTGGCCCAGCGCTGGTGGCGGGTGCAGGTGCCGTTGGTGCTGCCGGTATTTTTGGCTGGGGTAAGAATTGCGGCGATCGTGGCCATTGCGATCGCCACTATTGGGGCCAAATTCAACGCTGGCGGCTTGGGCAAGCTGCTGTTTGATGGCATTCAAACTAACCGCTATGACAAAATTGTGGCGGGTGCGATCGCGGTGGCAGTTCTAGCGCTGGTGATCAACGGGCTGCTGCTGGCCCTAGAGCATTACACCCAACCCCAGCGGCGGCTAAAGCATGAGTAAAGTGGCAGTTGCGGCTTAGCCACTATCTGTATAATCCACCCTGGAAGGAGTTATACGGAAACTTTCGGCATAATAAGTTGTTAGGCGGCAGCAGACTTCCTCGGAGTAGAAAATTACGTTTAAAGTGAGGGTGGCGAGGTGAGTTTTCACACTGAGTAGTAATTTGGAATGATTGAGAATCTGATTTTCTCAAAATTTAAGGCTCAAGAATTTGATTCGATATCTAGACTGCTGTGCAATATTTTCGATACAACAAGCTCAGAGCTAGAACTGCTCTACCAAGAAATAATTAACGATTTCGGTAAAAATGGATGGCCGTCTCATTTTGTCAGGCGAGATTTCTTTAAGAGCCAGCATCAAAATTTTCAAAAGATATATGAAATATCTCCTTCAATTGCCATAGACTTGCCAAGTCTCTTTGAGTTGGATAATGGAATAAACGATAAACCTACAATTGTTATACTTGGTCAAGATTCCAAGAGTGATCAAGATTCTGAACAAATAAGCCTTGGCACCCCTTATGGTTTGCATCACAAAGGTTCTCGTGAAATTCTTGGGCGTACAAAGCTTTACTTTGAAATGATCGTTGCCCTGTTGACCTTGGGCTATAGAGTATATTTGACAGATGTCTACAAAGTCTGGGTTTGTGATCCGAATCGCCCTTACTACGGTGTAAAACTACCGAGGATAGATCAAGAAAAATTCATAAGTAATTTGAAATTAGAAATTCTGGCTATGAGTCCCATTGCTCTAGTAACCTGGGGGAAGGAGTCAGCGAATAGCGTCAAGGAATTAGATCTCAATATTCAGCATTTGAATTTTCCTCACCCTAGTGGCGCTGCCAATGGGACTTGGAAAAAGTTGATGAATCAATCTCCTACCTACAAAAACAAGCTGGCATACTGGAGTTCTGAGATCTCAAAGGTTCTACCTAAAAGTATCTGACGAGTTTGACCTAGCATTAATAATCGCAGTCTAGATCATGAACGATAAAGAAATTATTTCTGAATTCAGACAAGTCAAACAAGAAAATGATGAAATTCAGCTCCTTGTTCGCGGTATATCCTGGCCACACCCTCATGAACCATATCTAGTTGGACAGTAGCCTCTATACTCCCAAAAACCTCCTCACCTCAGGAAGTAGACTTTAGAATTCAAGCAATTCTGCAAAACAAGCAATATCTTCAAATTTGCCAGGAGTGTGGGGAGCGGAACCCCCGTGGTTGGATGCATAATGATGGCATCTGCCAGAGTTGTGCCGAGAAGAATCATGGCGTTGTCTACCAAACGCAAGCTATACGGGAGCTGAGTGTTATGACTATCTCTTTGGATTTACCATTAGAGCTAGAGAATGAGCTTTCTGCTGAGGCTTCCCAGCTTAAATTGCCTCTGTCAGAGTATATTCTTCGTGTTCTCTCCTTTCGCCCTTTTCTGCAAAACCCTCCCAAAACAGGGCTAGACCTTGTTGCCTACTGGGAGAGCGTTGGGGTGATCAACTCTCGGCCCGATATTGCTGACAGTCAGGAGCACGCCCGTCAGTTGCGCGACCAAGCCGAACACCGTGAGCGGGCATAGGTAGCGAGTGTATATAGTCGATACCGATGTCATGATCGATATTCAGCGGGGGTACGGGCCAGCAGTGACTTGGTTTGCCTCTATTCCAGAACTGCCAAGCATTCCCGGCTTTGTGGCAATGGAATTGATTCAGGATGCTCAGAACAAGCAACAGGTGCGTAAAGTCCTACAGCTTATAGCACCGTTAGCTATTGTTTGGCCTACTGAAACCGACTGTTCCCGTGCTCTATCTGACTTTACGACATATCATTTATCTCACAAGGTTGGTCTAATTGATGCCTTGATTGCGGCTTGTGCCGTTGGTCGTAGCGCAACCCTCTGCACTTTCAACGTGAAGCACTACCAAGTCATCTCCGGCTTGAGAATTGAGCAGCCTTACAGTCGCTAAGCCGCACAACACCTCGTTGGTGCGGACGGTACAAAGTTTATCGGTGAGAGTTCAAGGTTACTTGCCGCCGCACAACTTCACCGTTACGTAGAAATTCCATCAATACTGATAGCTGGACTTGTTATGCATTGCTGCATGTCTGGTTGTGTGACTAATAGGCAAAACCCACCTATGCCTGCTGAATTCATAATGCCAAGTTAACCCTATGCCGATCGCACCCCCGGCGGCTGCGCGGCCCGCTGCACCGCGCTCAACCCCACCTCCGCCAACAGCGCCAGCAGCGCCACCGGCACCGCCCCCACCAGCAAAATCGCCGGGTCGTAGGCGGCAAACCCCAGCACAATAAACGCACCCAACCCACCCGCTCCCACAAACGCCGCCAGCGTAGCGCTAGCGATCACCTCCACCGTGGCGGTTTTGATGCCCGCAATCACCACCGGCAGCGCCAGGGGAACTTCGACCGTTTTGAGAATGTCAACCGGGGGCATTCCCATGCCCGTCGCTGCCTCGCGAATAGCGGGGCTGATATTGCGAAAGGCCACGTCGGTGCTGATCAAAATGGGCGGCATCACCAGTAACGTCAGGGCCAGCACCGCCGACCAAAAGCTCAACCCCAGCACGGGCACCGCCAAAAACAGCACCGCCAGGCTAGGAATCACCCGCAGGGCATTAAAGCTGTTGAGCATGACCGTGGAGATCAGGCGCGATCGCGCACTCCACAACCCCAGCGGCAGCCCCACCAGTAGCCCAATCGCCAGGGGCACCGCCACCAGCAGCAGGTGCTGTTGCAGGGCGGTGAGAATACGATCGCTGTTATCCAGCGCGTATTGATAGGCGTTTTGCAGCATAGGGACACTAGGGCATCACTGCCCCTACCTTACCCCGAGTGTGTGACCAGGAAAGTTCCACAAAACATCACCCAAGGCGCTGCTCAGTCTCGTCGTCGAACCAGTGGATCGACTCGGGCGGCAACGCCAATTGCAAATTTTCCTTGCTCCAGGCGGCATCGGCGGGCAGCAGCGCCCGCAGAGTAAGGGTCGGATCGCCCTGCACCCGCAGGCTCACCAGGTCGTGCATGCCCAGATTTTCTACCAAAAATACCTGCCCGCTGACGGTGTGCATATCGCCCTCGCGAGGTAGCCGCAGATGCTCGGGGCGAATGCCCAGCACCACAGAGGCAGCCTGGATGCCAATAGGCAGCGGTATGCTGAAATCGCCCAGGGCCACAGTGTTTCCGGTGCGGCTGAGGGTAATCAGGTTCATCTGGGGGCTGCCGATAAAGCTGGCGACAAACCGATTGGCGGGGGTTTTGTAGATGTCGTGGGGGTGGCCCAGCTGTTGCAGATAGCCGTTGTTGAGCACCGCGACCTTAGTCGAGAGGGTCATGGCCTCGGTCTGATCGTGGGTGACGTAGACAATGGGCGATTTTTGGTCGGCAAAAATCTGCTTGAGGTCGGCCCGCACCTGCTCGCGCAGCAGAGCATCGAGGTTACTCAGGGGTTCGTCGAGCAAAAACACATCGGGGTTGCGCACCAGAGCGCGGGCCAAAGCCACTCGCTGGCGTTGGCCACCCGAGAGCTTAGCGGGTTTGCGATCGAGCAGCGGGTCAAGGCCCAGTACCCCAGAGACTTCCTGCACCCGCTTTTGAATGTCGCCCACCGGCAGATGACGCAGCTTCAGCCCCGAAGCTACATTCTCGCGCACCGTCATGTGAGGGTAGAGAGCATAGCTCTGAAAGACCATGGCGATGTTGCGATCGCCCGGCGGCAGTCGGCTAACATCGCGATCGCCAATCATCACCCGCCCCTCCGTGGGCTGATCCAACCCCGCAATCAGCCTAAGAATAGTGGATTTACCACAGCCCGACGGCCCCACTAGGGTCAAAAACTCGTTGTCTTCCACCACCAAATTGAGCTGCTTTACCGGCACAATGTCGCGGCTGTAGGCTTTGGTGAGGTTTTGGAGTTCGAGTTTAGCCATGATCGTAGAGGTAGGTGGATGGGTGGGAGGGTGGGAGGGTAGGAGGGTGGATGGGTGGGAGAGTGGATGGGAAGGTTGAGGGGTTGGAGTTTTTGGGCTCGTCTAACCCGCCTACTCGCTTACCCGCCTACCCATCTACCCATCCACCCATCTACCCCTTAACAGAGCCAGACGTGAGCCCTTGCACAATGCGACGTTGGAAGAACAGCACTAGCAAAACCAGGGGTAGGGTGCCGACCACTGTAGCGGCGGCCAAGGGGCCGTAGGGCACTTCAAACAGAGTGGTGCCACCAAGCTGGGCGGCGGCGACGGGGATGGTTTTCATGCTCTCGCGGGTCATAAAGGTGAGGGCAAACAGGTACTCATTCCAGGCAAAGATGAAGGCCAGAATGCCGGTGGTGACCAGGGCGGGCAGGGTCATGGGCAGCACGATGCGCCAGAGCATTTGCACGGTGTTGTAGCCATCCACACGGGCCGAGTCTTCCAGGTCTTTGGGCAGCTGCTGAAAAAAGCTGCGCATGACCAAAATCGTCAGGGGCAGGTTGATAGCGGTGTAGGGAACGATCAGCGCCAGGTAATTATTGGCCAGGCCAAAGGCCCGCACGAGTTCGAGCAGCCCCAAGAACAGCAGAATGTAAGGGAATAGAGTCACCACCAGCACGATCGCCAAGATCGCCTGCTCACCCGGAATCCGCAGGCGGGCTAGGGCGTAGGCCGCTGGGGAACCCAGCGCCAAACACAGCACTGTCGAGACAATCGCCACCAGCGCGCTGTTCAACATATAGACGTGGAACTGATTGAGCCGAAACAGGTCCACATAGTGAGTCAAGGTGAGCTGGTCGAACCCCGGCAGGTAGACGACTGGGGCCTGGGTGATGGCCGCATTGGTCTTGAAGGATGTCAGCACCTGCCACAGCACCGGGGCGAGGCTAAAGATGACGGTAAATGCGATCGCCAGCCACAGCAGTACTCGCCCCCAGGGGATACCGCGATCGGGGGTTTGGGGAGAGGCGGCGGTTTGAGGGACGGTGGTCATGGGGGGTGGATGGGTGGGGGGTGGATGGGTAGAGCAGACCAATGTGTCTGCTCCTAGGAGAAATTGACCAAAGTTACTCGGTCTTGGCTCGTAGGCGAGAGATGTATAGCCAGCTCACAGCCACAACCGCCACCAGCACTAGAAATGTCACGGTTACGAGGGCGGCCCCGTAGCCAAAGTCTAAATAGCGCATGACGGCGGCGTAGATGTAGATCGATACCGTTTCGGTGGCCCCGCCGGGGCCGCCGCCGGTCATCACCTGAATTAGGTCGAAAATGCCAAAGGACTGGGCAAAGCGAAACAGCATGGCAATTACAATCTGCGGCGCGATCAGCGGCAGCGTAATCTGTCGAAAGCTTTGCCAGGGGCTAGCTCCGTCTAAAGCGTGAGCCTCGTACAGATCCTGAGAAATCGACTGAAGTCCCGCCAGCAGCAAAATCGCCACAAAGGATGTCGTCTTCCAAACATCGGCAGCGATCACTGCCACCATGGCCCAAAAGGGTTCTCCCAACCAGTTCACCGGGTTGCCGATTAGATGCAAGCGCATCAGCATGTCGTTCCAGACACCAAACTCGGTATTAAAAATCCAGCGCCAGGCCAGGGCAATTAGGGCGGTGGGCAGCGCCCAGGGCAGAATGGCGATCGTCCGCGCCAAGCCCCGACCGCGAAAGGCCTGATCGAGTGTCAGGGCAATGATCAATCCCAGCCCCAGCTCAAAGACCAGCGTGAACAGGGTGAACACAGCCGTATTCCGCATGCTCTGCCAGAAACGACCATCTCCCACCATCAACTCGTAGTTGTCTAGGCCGCTAAACACCGGCTCTAGGTTGGTGCTCAGGTTTTCGGTAAAAAAGCTTAGCCAAAAGGCCCGCAAAATCGGAAAGGCATACACCAGCAGCAACACCAGCAGCGCTGGCAACATCAACAGCCACCCGGTCCGCTGTTCCCGCTGCCGAATATAGTCCTTACTCACAATTCCTCTCCCATACTCATACACCCATCCACTCGTCTACCCATCCACCCATCCACCCCCTACCCATCCACCCATCCACCTCTACCCGTCTACCCCCAACACCCGCCGACTCTCACCCGCAGCGGCTCGCATAGCGTCCTCAGCCGTCATTTGATCACTGATAGCAGCGCTCAAGTAGCGCTGCAGAATGTCTGAAACCTGGGCGTATTGACCCACGGGAGGGCGAGGCACCGCTGTTTCTGCCACCTTTAACAGCTGCTCATAGTGAGGAAACGTCGCCAGCACATCTGGATCGGTAAACAGGGCGCGACGGCTAGGCACGTAGGCAAATTCGGTGATGAAATCCTTCAGCGGGCCGGGGCTGGTGAAAAATTCCACCACCCGCCAGGCTTCCTCAGGGTGGGGAGTGGTAGACGAAATTCCAAAGCCCCAGCCCCCTAGGCAGGCGGCGGGCTGCTGGCCGGCGGCATGCACCATGGGCTTGAGGGCAATTTTGCCGGCGACCGGAGTGCCGTCGCGGTTGGCCTCGGCCCAGGCATAGGGCCAGTTCCGCAGAAAGGCCACATTGCCGTTCTGGAACTGACGGAGAGAATCTTCCTCGATGTAGTTGGTCACACCGGGGGGAGAAATGCGTTGGTCAATCAGGCCCTTCATAAATTCAACCGCCTGAACCCCAGCGGGCTGATCTAAGCCCACTTCCAGGGTGGTCGGGTCGATCCAAAAACCACCGTAGCCAGCGATGATTTCGACAAAGTTGGTGACTAGGCCCTCATACTGCAAGCCTTGCCAGGTAAATCCCCAGTCCACGTCGGTCTGCGCTTGAATGGCCTCGGCAGCAGTAATTAGATCGGCAAAGGTTTCGGGGGGTGCTAAACCGACCTGATCGAGCAGATCGGTGCGGTAGTAAAGCATGCCCATGTCAGAGCGAAACGGCATGCGGTAGAGGCCACCCTGATAAAGGCCAGCGGCCACGTCAGCCGGCAAAAAGTCGGCCAGATCGGCTTCACTGACGCGATCGGAGAGATCTAATAGCCACCCGGCAGCAGCAAATTTGGGAATCCAAACAACATCTGAAAAAAGAATGTCGTAGGGGGAGTCGCCCAGCAAAAAGGACGTGGTGTAGAGGTTTTCGACCGCATCGGCAGCGTTGGGGCCGCGCACCATCTCAATACGAATATCGGGGTTTTCGGCCATGAACTGCTCGGCCAAGCCCTGCATTTGATCGGCTTCAACAGCTCGCAGCAGAAAGGAGATGGTGACCGGCTGCTGCGACCAGACATGAGCACCAACCAGCACCGTGGCGGCGATCGCAACCAACGCCAATAAAAACCTGCTGAGACGCACCCAACTGCGCCTCAGGAAAGGGAATCGGTATTCACGCAAAATTAAAGCCCGAGAATCGAACGTTCCCGGGCTACCCAATCAACTGTTCAGCTGATACAAAGCCGAAGCTTAGAGTTCAAATATGGCTAACCCAGGTCACCTTATAAAACAGGAATGCTAGCAACCCAGCCTCTACCCAGGGGGAGATTTTGGATATGAGCTATGGTCGGGCTGGGCTAGGCGTAGGCGCAGGCTGTAACGGCGAGGCCGGTTCCTGTAGCGGCGAGGCCGGTTCACTGGGAAACAGTGGCGAGGACGGCGATTGGGGCTGGCTGCCGGGTTGACCAAAACCAGGCGGTAGCTGACCCTCAGGAGTCTCTTGAGGAAATCCTTCCGGGAGCTGAGTTGGATCACCGCCGGGAGCGGCCTCCTCTGGTCCCAAGGTAGTATCGGCGGGCAGCGTGGCAAGGGCAACGCGATCGCCCCCGACTGCCCGCAGCTCGTCAAGCACCACGACCACATCTTCGTAGCGCGCATCGCGGGCGGCATAGAGCACAATCAGCCCACCAGGGTTGACCTGGTTAAACTGACCCAGCACATCTCTGAGTAGCTCAATGGGCACGGGCTGCTGGTCCAGATACACCTGGCCAAAGCCGTCGATGCTAACGTAGAGGCGATCGGCCCCCTGACCGACCTGTCCGGGCAGAGGTTGCCCCGTTTGGGCCGTAGGCAAGTCCAGGTCGATGGCCTGCTGCCGAGTCAGACCCACCGCCGCCAAAATGAAGAACGTCAGAATGCAGAAAATTACGTCGATCAGCGGCACAATTTCTATATGCACATCCCTAGAGGGATTATCGAGCAGATCTATTTTCATAGCGAGGGGTTCTCCGCAGATGGCGTAGCATCGAGCACAGAGGCATTTGGCTCAACCAGAGCGTCTGCGGGCACCGGTACCGGCACCGGCATGGGCGACACCCCATGGAGATGGGCCCAACTTTGCCGGTAAAGCAGCTCTAGCTCGCTACCCGCCTGGCGAAACATTTTGGCTTGGCCAAACACAAACCCCTGAAACAACCGATAAAAGGCCAGGGCAGTAATAGCAATAATCAGGCCGGTGGCGGTGCTAATCAGCGCCTCACTGATACCCAACGAGGTACCTGCGGTGGCATCCCCGCTGCCCAGATCAGTAATTTGAATAGAACTTAGGGAGTTGATCAAGCCCAGCACGGTACCCAGCAAGCCCAGTAAAGGGGACAGGGTAGCAACGGCCTCAAGAATTTTTTCGCCCCGGCTCATAGCCAGCAGTTCTTCGTTGGCCGAGGTTTCTAAGGCCAGGCGAAACACCTCTGGATCGGGGGATTGCAGCCTGAGGGGGGCCGACAAAAACCGCCCCATGGGCAATGCCGCAGAGCGATAGGCGATATCGGCAGCCGCGGCCCAATCGCGCCGGGCGGCCTCTAGGACCCGCCCAGACACCTCGCGTTCGCGGGTCAAGATGCGCGACCAAAACCAGATGCGCTCCAAAATGGTGCCCACAGCCAAGATTGAAAGTAGGAGCAGCGGCCACATGGCAGGACCGCCACGGGCAAATAGCTCAGGTATGTTCACTAAAGATCCTCCTGTCACCACCGGGCCGGGCTGTCAGACTAGACAGAGCGACCTCTTTCCGGCAAAGCATAACAATTGTAGTGACTTTGGGGACGCTTCAACTGTTTCAGGTTGATTCATATCGGGGACGTCCTATTACGACATCTCGGGCAGGGCATCTAAGATCAAATCTGCAGTGCGCTGGCAAACGCCGGGCGGCCCTAGCTCTTCGCGCATTTTGGCGTAGCCCGCCCGCATGGTCTGGCGAGCGGTTTCGCTGTGCAGCAGCTCTAGGGCCGCAGCGGCGATCGCCTCGGGGGTAGCCTGCCACTGCAAAAACTCGGGCACGACGGGCTGGTTCACCACCAGGTTGACCGGCGACACGTAGGGCACGTCAAATTTCAGCAGGTAGTGGGCAATGCGGGCACTTAGGGGGTGAATGCGGTAGGCCACCACCTGGGGCACGTCCATCAGGGCAATTTCTAGGTTGGCGGTGCCCGACTTGGTGATGGCGACATCGGCAGCGGCGATCGCCCCCTGGCTACCCTCGCCTATCACTCGACCATTTAACCCGTGGGCAGCTAGCCCCTGCTCAAAACTGGCCTGCAATGCCGGAATTGACACCGGCAGCAAGAAAGTGACTTCGGGGCACTGGGCCTGAATAATCTGCGCCGCCTTAAGCAGCACCGGCATCAGGTACTTCACCTCTTGCTGCCGGGAGGCGGGCAGCAGCGTCACCACCGGGGTATCTAAGGGTAAGCCCAATTGCTGGCGGGCGGCAGCCTGGTCAGCGGGGCCGGGATAGCGATCGACCAGGGGATGGCCGACCCAGGTGGTAGCGGCCCCAAAGCCCTGATAGTAGTCTGCTTCGGCCTTAAAAATAGCCAGCATGCGATCGCTGCACTGCACCAAATTGCGGGTGTCTTTTTCAGAAAAGGCCCACACCCACTGCTGCGGGGCGATGTAGTAAATCACCGGCACCTGGGGATGGTGGGTTTTGACGTAGTTGCCCATTACCAGGTTGGGGTTCATGTAGTCGATCAGCACGGCAATATCGGGCGGCTGGGCATCGAGCGCCGCCTTAGCCACCTTCTGGAGGCGCAGGGTCGGCATGAGGTAGGGCAGCGCCTCAAAAATACCCACCGAGCCAATGCCCGTGGTTTCACCCACTAGGGTAGCCCCCGCCTTGGCCATGCGGGGTCCGCCCAAGGCCGTGATGTCTAGGGTGAGGTGGCGATCGCGCGCCCGCTGCACCAGCGCCTCAATTAATAGCGCTCCCTGCAAATCGCCCGACACCTCGCCGGTGCTGATAAAAATCCGTCGCCGAGTGGGATCAGCCATGCCCTATGCTGCTCCCCAATTACTCATCATCGCCGTGCTTGCTCCGACGGCGACCGGGGGTCAATCCGCGGCGATCGGGCTGCAGGGCGGCTCGCAAAAACTCGCTAAAGTGGCGTACTAAGCCGTTAGACTCATCCTGATTGAGCTTGCTCACCGCCTCACTGAGCGATACGCCTGAGCGATAGACCAGCCGATAGGCCTGCTTCAGTTCACGATAGGCTTGGGGGTCAGCGGTGAGGCCCGCTCGCTGCAAGCCAATTTGATTGAGCCCTCGCACTTCGGCCGGATTGCCGTTGACCAGCGTAAAGGGAGGCACATCGCGATCGATGCGGCTCAGCCCGCCGATCATCACCAGCCGCCCAACGCGCACAAACTGGTGAACACCTACCATGCCGCTGATGCGCGCGCCCGACTCCACGTACACGTGGCCCGCCAGCGCCACTGAGTTGGCCAGAATAACGTGGTCCTCAACCACACAGTTGTGAGCCACGTGGGAGTAGGCCATCAGCAGACAGTTGCTGCCCACCAGAGTCACTGCCCCGGCATCGGTGGCCCGGTTAATGGTGACATACTCCCGAATCAGGTTGTTGTCGCCAATCACCACCCGACTCATCGAGCCGTCGTACTTGAGATCCTGCGACTCAAGACCAATGGCTGCCCCCGGAAAAATTCGATTTTGGGACCCAATCGTCGTTTCGCCATCAATGATTGCGTGAGCACCAATTTCGGTGCCAGGGCCAATGCTCACCTGCTCACCAATCACCGCATAGGGGCCGATCTTGACGCTAGGGTGCACCTGGGCGCCCTCGTGAACCACTGCTGTGGGATGAATCAGGGTAGTCAACGGCCCGCCTCCAAAACCCAGAGATTGCAACATAGACACATGTTTTTCCTATTTCTCCTCGGGAGTTGTTGCCGACTCCACCACAGAGAACATCAGATCGCCTTCGCAGACCAGTTGCCCGTCAACCTCAGCCCGACCGCGCATTTTGCCAAATCGCAGCCGCTTCATCGCCAACAGTTCTACGGTCATCACCAGCTGATCCCCAGGCACTACGGGGCGACGAAACCGCACCTTGTCGATGCCGGCAAACACGCACAACCCCTGCACTCCCGGAATCTGCATTAGCACAATGCCCCCCACTTGGGCCATGGCCTCAACAATCAACACCCCTGGCATAATTGGGTGCCCCGGAAAATGCCCTTGAAAGTGAGGCTCGTTGAACGTGACGTTTTTGATGCCAATGGCGTGCTTGGCTGGAACATAGTCGATGATGCGATCGACTAGGGCGAAGGGATAGCGGTGGGGCAGCAGGGCATGGATCTCTTCAGCGCTATAGCTAGACTTGGGAGCCGCTATCGGTTCCGCCGCTTCAGCGGCTTCAACGCCGTCTAAGGCAGTAGTCAGGGGGCTCGATGCAGTTGCGTCAATCACAATAGGGGAGTCAATACGGTAAGGTGCAGCAGGCAAATATGCCTAGATTGATTTTGCCACTAGAGGGTGCCATAAACGAGGGCCGGCACCAGCGCCGCCGCTAACTCACCGTGGAGACGATGGCTCGCTTTATAGGCCACAATATGGGCCATAGGCAAACTGCCCAACAGGCTAAGATCGCCAATCAGATCCAGCATTTTGTGGCGAGCAGGTTCGTTCTCAAACCGCAGGGGTGGATTCAGCCAGCCCTTTTCCCCGCACACCAGAGCGTTGTCAAGGCTACCCCCTTGAATCAAACCGCTGGCGCGCAGCTGCTCGATCTGGTGGGCCAGACCAAAGGTGCGGGCCGGGGCAACGGTGGTAGCAAACCCTTCAGGACCAAAGGGGTCGGCACTGGGCGACCAGCTAAACCACTGATTGCCAATGGCCGCCACCTCAAAGTCAATGCCGTAGGTAAACCGTGTCACCGGAGCCGGAAAGGCGGCGACGAAGGCATCCCCATGGTGAATGGTCACCGGCTGTTCTAAATGCGCTACGGTGCGGAGAGCTTCAAGCTCTTGCCGCCCCGCCTGGCGAATCGCGTCTACCCAGCCTGAGGCTGACCCATCCAGCAAAGGCACCTCTGGTCCAGTAATGTCAATGCGAACATTGTCAATGCCCAATGCGACTAGGGCCGCCAAGAGGTGCTCGACCGTGCGTACTGAAGCCTCCCCTTGGAGAAGCTCTGTCGATAGCACAGTTGGGTTTACCGCAGCGAGGCTAGCGGCCACCGAGGGCTGGCCCGGCAGATCGGTACGGACAAAGAAACGCCCTTGACCTGGTGCCGCTGGCCTCAGCGTAACCGTGGTCGCCACGCCCGAATGGAGTCCTATTCCCTGCCGGTCTACCACAGTAGCTAACGTGGTTTGCCCGGTGGCCATGCCCCAGTTCGCCTGAGTCAATTGATTGGAGTCAATCCCTGTTTGCACCATTAAAAGCGCTCCCCAAACCCGAAGTGGATGCGGCCCTCGCCCTGATTATTAAAGCCGTAGTCAACCCGCAGGGGACCCAGGGGAGTCGAGACCCGCACCCCAGCTCCATAGCCAATGCCGCTGCCGGGCTTACCTCGCGCCGGACCAGGGGCACCGGGTACGGCATTACCGCTGCCCAGGTCACTGCCAACATCTAGGAATAAAGCACCGCCCAAAAACGAAAACAGCGGAAAGCGATATTCGGCGGTGAACTGAGCATAGCTACGTCCACTCCCCACTTCGCCTTCGTCGTAGCCGCGAATGGAGTTGGTGCCGCCCAAAGTAAACGCCTCATAGGGCGGTAAGTCGCCAACAATGGTGCCCGCCTGAAAGTTAAGGGCCAGGGCCTGGGGTCCTTCGGCAAAATTTAGCAGCCTGAGGGGAATGTAGTAGCTGTAGCTCCCCCGCAGCCGATTCATAAAGATACTGCCCCGCCCTAGGGGCACCGACTGCTCGCTATTGAGCCGCAGAACGCTGCCGCTGGTGGGGTTAAAGGCATCATTGCGGCGATCGAGAGTAGCACTGACGGGGAATGTCCAGAGGTCATCAACCCCACGACTGCTTGCCGTCAGGGGTCTGCCTTCGGCGTCTACAGCGTTGACCCTACCATCAGCATCGCGAGCCGACACGTTTTGAAATAGGGTGCCAACCGCTACCGTCCAGCCATTGTCAAAGGGACGGCTAAAGGTAATGCCGGTACCCAAGCGGCGAATGCGCACCTGATCGCCGTTGGCTAAGTTAACTGGTCTAGGGCCATCCTCGAAGTTGAGGTTGTTGGCCGAGCGGGCAAAGGCCGTGGCGGTGTAGGAAGTCCGGAAGGGATCGCCCGCAATCCAAGGATCTGTAAAGGACAGATCAAATAGGATATCTCGGGTGCTGAGCTGGGCCTCGGCGCTGAATTTTTGGTTGTTGCCGCCAAAGTTGTCTTGGCGGAAGCTGACTGTGCCGAAGAGATCGCCGGTAAAGTTAAAGCCTAGACCAGCAGCTACAGAACCTGTGTTGCGCTCAGACACGTTAACGATCAGCTTAACTTTGCGCGGGTCGTCTTCTGCGGGTTCTAGCCCCGGCACCACATCCTCAAAAATTCCTAGACCAAACACCCGCTGAAAGTCTTGTTCAATGCGGGATTGGTTAAAAACTTCGCCGGGCTCGGTTTCAAACTCGCGGGTGATAATGAAAGGCCGAGTTCGTCCCCGGATTGGGTTGCCCTCATCGTCGACGGCCTGACCCAGGTCGTTGATATAACGCACCTCAATGCTTTCAATTACCCCTTCTGCTACCTCTAAGGTGACGACCCCGTCGGGTGAAACCTGGGGAGCTGCTACTACCTGAGCCAGTACGTAGCCCTGATCTTGGTACCACTGGTTGAGCTCTAAGATTCCTTCCTGAAAGTCAATCAGGTTGATGATCTCACCCTTTTGTTCGTCAAAGATGTCGTCGACGATGGTTTGGGGCAGTACCTCATTACCCTCAAGCCGCACGTCGGTGAGCACCGGGTTGGGCTGCACTAGAAAGGTGACCCGCACTCCCAAATCGGTGTCTTCGGGTTGGGCATCGACGTCGGCGAAGTACCCGGTAGCAAAAATGCTGTTGATATCTTGCTGAAGCTGGGTGCGGGTAGTTGTACGCCCGGCTTGGGTTTCAATTACGCTGTAGATCAGGTTCTCAAGGGTCGGATCGAGTTCGCCCTGATTGGGCTGAACCTGAACCTCGGCAACTAGAACTCGAGGCTCTTCAACCTCGGCAGCCGGTTCTTCAGGGGTTTCTTCAGCAGGCTCATCGGCTGCCTCATCGGCGGGCGCGGCTTCAGGTGTCTCAGTCTGCTCTTGCGCAGGGTCTGGCTGAGGCTGACTACGGCGCTGTACGGCCCCGTCTAGGATGCGCTGAGCCTCTTCGGGGGTGATTTCGCGCTGGGTGCTGGGAGTTTGAGCCAACTGAGCACTCTCTAGCTGAGTACTCTGTTCAACACTAGATTCCGAGTTAGTGGTGGGCGAGAGGGCAGTAGCAGCGTCGGCAGCGGTCTCACTCTCAACCGAGCGGTAGCCGTCGATCGCACCCTGAAGGTTCTCGGCCACAGGGCTAGGACCTAGGTCGGGCTGAATCTGGTCAAAGTCGATGGTGTTGGCGGGATCGGAGGTGCCTATAACAGGCTCAGCTAGGGCAGCAGCACTTTGGCTATAGCCTGGTTCAAGGGTCTCCGAGGGTTCAGCTTCGGAGGAAGCTGCCTGCACGACCGATTCTGGGACGGTTGGATCGGCCTGGGCGGGGGTTGCAATCAGCCCTACCAGCCCAGAGGTGGCCAACACGGCCAATAAATAATTAGGAGAAACCCGCATCTAAACACACCTGCTAAACACGTCCACACACCAACCAAAGGACCCTCTCCCGGGCTGAGAGCCAGGGAAAACTGCCCTGGGCGGGCCACTGCCCCCACAATCGGACAAATTCTACCGCATTGATGGTGCTAATTCTTGGCCGATTGTGCCGCCACCTTTTCTAGCACACGCTGGTAAGCCGCTTCGACCTGGCCTAGATCTTGCCGAAAGCGATCTTTGTCGAGCACCCGTTGAGTTTCGTCATCAGTGGTTTGATCCCATAGACGGCAGGTGTCAGGGCTAATTTCGTCGCCCAGCAAAATCTGCTGTTGAGGATCGAGGCCAAATTCCAGCTTGAAGTCGACCAGGGTAATGGCGCAGCCCATGAAGAAATCCGTCAGGATTTGATTGATGCTGAGGGCAAGACGGCGCAGAGTGGCGATCTGTTCCTCACTGGCGATCGCCATGGCGCGAATGCGATCGCTAGTCAGCAGCGGGTCCCCCATGTCGTCGTTCTTATAATAGAACTCCACCAGCGGCGGCTCGAGGCGCTGACCCAGGGGCAGACCGGTCTGCTTACACAGGCTGCCCGCTGCCAGATTGCGCACCACCACCTCAATGGGGATGATTTGGAGAGCCTTGACCCGCATGGTGCGATCGCCCGTTGTTTCTAACCAGTGGGTAACAATGCCCGCTGCCTCAAGCTGCTGAAACAGGTAGGTGGAGATAGCGCAGTTGATCTGTCCCTTGCCAACAATCTGACCCTTCTTTTGGGCATTAAAGGCGGTGGCGTCGTCTTTAAAGTAGGTCAGTAGCACCGCCGGGTCGTCGGTGGCGTAGATAATTTTGGCCTTGCCTTCGTAGAGTTTTTCGCCGAAGGGGTTTTCGCCAGAGGGGTTTTCGCCAGAAGTATCACCAGAGGCCATGGTCGTAGGGCGGTATCAGGGACATCCCATAGTAGCGCCCCAAGAGGTTTGTGAATGAGTGTGAGGGTGGAGGTTAGTGAGAGTGACTATGTATGTTAGTTCCACCCCCTACCCATCCACCCTCCTACTCCCTTACCCATCCACCCCCCACCCATCCACTCCCCTACTCCTCCCGTCGCGCTGTACCCTTAGTTAAGTAACTGTCACCATCGCGCAACGCTCCATGGCCACCATCAACGACAACTATCTCAAGCTTAAAGCGGGCTATCTGTTCCCCGAAATTGCCCGCCGAGTCAGCGCCTTTGCCAAGGCCAACCCCGACGCGCCGATTATTAAGCTGGGCATTGGCGATGTGACTGAGCCCCTACCCGAAGCCTGCCGCACCGCCATGGTCAAAGCGGTGGAAGATATGGGCGATCGCACCTCCTTCCACGGCTACGGCCCCGAGCAGGGCTACCTCTGGCTGCGCGAAAAAATTGCCCAGCACGACTTTCAAAGCCGGGGCTGCGACATCGATGCCAGCGAAATTTTTATCTCCGACGGCTCCAAGTGCGACTGCGGCAACATCTTAGATATCTTCGGCAGCAACAACTCCATTGCCGTCACTGACCCGGTCTACCCCGTCTATGTCGACACCAACGTAATGGCAGGCCATACCGACCCCGCCAACGAAAACGGCGAGTACGGCGGCCTCACCTACCTACCGATCAGCGCCGCCAATGCCTTCACCGCTAGCATTCCCCACGAAAAAGTAGACCTGATCTACCTCTGCTTCCCCAACAACCCCACCGGGGCGGTAGCCACCAAAGAACACCTACAAGCCTGGGTCAACTACGCCCGCGCCCACGGCTCGATTATTCTCTTCGACGCTGCATATGAAGCGTTTATCACCGACCCCACCATTCCCCACTCCATTTATGAAATTGAGGGAGCGAGGGAGTGCGCCATTGAATTCCGCTCCTTTTCCAAGAATGCCGGCTTTACCGGTACCCGCTGCGCCCTGACGGTAGTCCCTAAAACCCTGATGGGCAAAGCTGCTGACGGCACCGAAGTGGCCCTCCACGGTCTGTGGAATCGCCGCCAGGCCACCAAGTTCAACGGCGTTTCCTACATCGTGCAGCGTGGGGCCGAGGCAGTCTATTCACCAGAAGGGCAAGCCCAGACCAAAGCCCTAATCGACTTTTATATGGAGAACGCCCGCATCATTCGCGAGCAGCTCACCGCCGCAGGCATTGCCGTCTACGGTGGCGTCAACGCCCCCTACGTGTGGGTCAAAACCCCCAACGAGCTGACCAGCTGGGACTTTTTCGATAAACTGCTGCACACCTGCCATGTGGTAGGCACCCCCGGTTCAGGCTTCGGGGCCGCAGGCGAAGGCTACTTCCGTATTTCGGCCTTCAACAGCCGCGACAACGTGAACGAAGCCATGCGCCGCGTCACCGAAAAATTCCGAGTCTAGGACAAATCAATGAGGCTTCCGTAGGGTGGGCAATGCCCACCAGATAGCCTTTTTTTACCCGATCAAACCTCCTTTAGAGCACCGCTGAGGAAAACTTCCATGCTCACCATCGCGCTACCCAAGGGCGGCATGCTCAAAGACAGCATTCGCCTACTACAAGCCGTTGGCCTCGACTTTAGTCTGTTTCTCGACGGCGCCAACCGGCAGCTGCAAATTACCGATGCCTCAGGCCAAGCTACGGGGCTACTGGTGCGCGCCCAAGATGTGCCGGTGTATGTGGAGTATGGCCAAGCCCAGCTCGGCATGGTTGGTTACGATGTGCTGCGCGAGAAAAAACCCGCCGTGGCTCACTTGGCCGACCTGAGCTTTGGCGGCTGCCGCCTGTCGGTGGCCGTCAAAACCACCAGTCCCTATCGCTCGGCTCTCGATCTGCCCGCCCACAGTCGGGTAGCCTCTAAGTACGTCAACTGCGCCCGCGACTACTTTCAGAGCCTCGATTTGCCGGTGGAAATTGTGCCTCTCTACGGCTCGGTGGAGCTGGGACCGATTACGGGGATGTCGGAAGCGATTGTCGATCTAGTTTCGACCGGCAAAACCCTCAAGGAAAACAACCTGATGGAGCTAGAGGTGCTGTACCACAGCACGGCCCGACTGATTGCTCACCCGCTGAGCTATCGGGTCAACCCCTACGGCCTGAAGGATTTAATCGATCGCGTGCGTACCCAAGCAGAGGCGGTGGCCGCGTAGGAGTCTTGCCGGATAGGTTAGTTTCAAGCACAGCAAAGCCCTCTGTCTTTATCGACAGAGGGCTTTTGTAATGACACAGGGAATGGTCAAAGACGAGGGTTGATAGGCGATCGCACACAATCCTATAGCGATCGCACCTCCTCCAATACCTTATTCCGCTGGCGCTCCGCAGTGAGCGGCTTGTGGGTCAGCCGTGACACCGCCACAAAGGCCACCAGACCCAACAGCGGGCTAATCATCGTAGGGAAGCCGTCAAAATCGGCGGCAAACAGGCCATTGGGGAAGTACAGCAGCGTGTTGTCAACCCCAAACATCGTCGGCATTAGCGAAAACATCAGCAGTCGCGACAGTGAACCCACCGCGATGCAGGCCAGCGCCCCCTGGCGGGTCGCCTTAGCCCAAAACAGCCCCCCAATCAGCGGCACCACCAGCCCGGCAAAGCTCATATCAAAGGCCAGCAGCAGCAGCACCCCGGTCTGAGGCACCTTAAGACCGAGCACCACCCCCAACACCGTGATCACCACCGCCATCAGTCGGGTAATTAGCAGCAGCTTGTCGCCCCCAGCCCCGTGAGCCGTGGCGTGGCGAATGCCCAAAACGTTGTGGGCCAACACCGACGAGGTTCCTAAGATAGCGCCGTCTGCTGTCGATAGTGAGGCCGACAAAATTGCCGCCAACACCAGCAGCCCCAGCAACGGCGGCGCGACACCCTTAAGCATGGCGTACAGTACCGGGCCATCGGGCGTAATCCCTGCCTGACTAAGAATGCTGTTGGCCCCCAGGGCAATAATCGAAAAGGGAATACCGATCGCCAGGGTGCCCACTGAGGCAACGAAGCAGGCTTTTTGAGCCGTTTCGGGGCTATCGGCAGCAAAGATGCGGGCCATAAAGTCGATCGCCACCATATTGCCAAACCCCAGAGCAATAATGCTGGCCCAGTTAACGGCTGCTCCGGCAGCGGGCGATGTCAGTTGCTCAAGCGCCCCTGGCCCCATGCCAGGATCAACGGTCAGGCCGAAATTGACTAGCACAAAAGCCAGCATGGCCCAGGCCCCAACCGCCGCAATGATAATTTGAATAAAGTCGGTGTAGGCTACCGCAAACAGCCCGCCGGAGACCGTATAGGCAAACACCAGTGCCGCTAGTAGAGTGATGCCGCCAACGTAACTGGTGCCGAGAAAATTCTCAAACATGTAGCCGCCCGCCACCAGGTTGCCTGCCAGCAAAAACGAAAAGCTCACCGACATAATGCAGGCAGCAGTTACCTCCACAGTGCGGCCATATTTAACCCGGTAGAAGTCGGGAATAGTAATCAGCCCCATGCGGTTCATGGGTTTGGCCAAAAACAAACCCGTCAGCAACAGACACAGGGCCAACCCTAAGGGCAGCGCCGCCCCCGCCCAAAAGCCAAAGGACGACGATAAATCGGTGTTGCCTAGGGTGGCATTAGAGTCAACCGATTGCGCCATCAGCGTTGCGGCGGCCAAGGGCAGGGCTAACCCTCGACCGGCTACCAAGAAGTTAACGCTATCGCCCTTAATTTGCTGCGAAGCCCACACCCCAATGCCGAGGGTACCCAGCAAAAAGGTAATGATGCCGTAGGAAAAAACGCTCTGTTCCATACCGTTTAAGCTCCTGGCCTACTGTTGATAATCGTTGAGCGGCAGATACTAAAAAGCCCGGGAGCAAACGCAAACCACCGGCGGCCTACATTTTTCTTCCCAGGCTTTTATTCCTCCGTTAACCAGGTCGTACCCGGCTGCACTTCTTAGATCAGTCACCTAGCGCTTCGGGGGAAACCTTTCCTCAGCTCAGTCAGAACCCTCAAAGAAAACAAATACCTTGCGGACTGCACGCCGCGCTTGGTACATCGACAGTCAATCTGCCGAGGGGCAAATCGGATTCCTCTATACGTATCAATTGGCTCAGGGTGGGGCCGTATCAGCTAATACGATTGGCGGACGGTAATATTAGGTCTTCCTAACTTTTGAGTGGTCTCATCCCAACGGCTATTAGCCAAGCCAACGTCAGCTCAACCCACTACTCTCGGTAGGCTGATGCCCGGTAGGATGTAAAGCGTTGCATTCTAAGTCTGCGCCATGTTTATCGACTACATCACCCTCATGCTGATCAACATGGTTGCGGGGCTGGTGTTGCTGGCCGACTTTGTCTATCGCGGGCTAGATGGAGCCAACCTCAAACGCTGGATACCGGGTTTTGGGCTAGTGGGGGCGATCGCCCTAGTTACCGGCCTGCACATGGTCTTGACCTGGCCCGTACCGGGCAGCTTCAACATTTCCTTTGGCGAAACCACAGTGCTGTTTGGGGGGCTTTATTTAGCTACTGCGATCGCGATCGCCCAGGGCTGGGACTTACTCTCGCTGGCGGTCTACGCCTTCTTCGCGGGCCTCACCTCGGTGGTGGTCGGAGCACGCATCATTAATCTGGGGCAAACTCAACAGCCATTGGTAGCCGGGCTGGGCTTTATTTTGACGGGCTTGGGTGGGGTGCTGGCCGCGCCTACTCTGGTATATCTGCGCGGCAACAAAAGCTGGCGCATTCTGGGGGCTATAGTCCTGCTGGTGGCGGCGCTGGTGTGGGCGATCGTGGGCTTCCGTGGCTACTGGGGTCATCTAGAGGGCTTTAGCGACTGGCAGCCGCCGGTGATGCGGGGCGAGCCCTAACGGACTTGCGATCGCCAGTCCCAAGCTAATCAGACCATTCTCCCGACGGGGAACGGGGCGAAACACTCGCTGAAATTCAACAAAAATCCTTCAGCCCAGAGCCACAACAACCGCAGGACAAACCGGTGTGGCCCTGAGCTTAATCTTTGTTTACACTCAAAGAAAGCCTTTAACCCCCGATTGCCATGCTGCTTCAGCCCGACCAGCGCACTAAGCTCGACGAGTCTAGCGACACCGCTTTTTACGATGCGCCCCGCTTCGTCACCCACGTAGACGATGGCTTTATTCGGCAACTCACCAACCTCTACCGTGAGCGGTTGACTCCTAACAGCCGCATTTTCGACATGATGAGCAGCTGGGTCTCACACCTGCCCGCCGATGTAGACTTTGAGTGGGTTGAGGGCCACGGCATGAATGCCGAAGAGCTGGCCAAAAACCGCCGCCTCAACCACTATTTTGTGCAAAACCTCAACGAGAATCCAAAGCTTCCCCTGGAAGACCAATCCTTTGATGCAGTGCTGAATACGGTGTCGGTGCAGTATCTACAGCAGCCTGAAGTGGTGTTTGGTGAGATGTACCGCATTCTCAAGCCGGGCGGCATCGCCATTGTCAGCTTCTCAAATCGCATGTTTTACCAGAAAGCGATCGCCGCCTGGCGCGACGGCAGCGAAACCCGTCGGGTCAATTTGGTCAAAGGCTATTTTGGCTCAGTGCCCGGCTTTAGCACCCCAGAGGTGGTGACCCACACCCCCAGCGTGCCTGCCTTTCTGCAAATGCTCGGCATGCCCGGTGGTGACCCCTTCTATGCCGTTGTCGCCGAACGGATGGAACCGCTGGTATCTAACTAGCCTTAGTCGGCACTGCAAGCTTGTGGACTAGGTACCAAACAGCACGAGGGTGCGATCGCTAATTGCTTGCAAGTTGCGGCTCAAATCATTGCGAATGTGCCGTTCGATCAGCGCTACAGGCATGGCACGGGGAGGCCGAATCACTAGGTCATAGCCTAGGCAAACCACTTCGTTAGCGGCATCCTTCACGGGTTCTAAGGTCCACTTCCCCTCGAACTGGCGAAAATCGCCCTCCACCATCGTGAAGCGCAGTTCCTTGGGGAAGGTCTCAACCATATCTAGCACGACACGGGCGCAAAACTTGATGTTGAGAAAGCACTGGGAACCAATTTGCTCCAGTCGAATGCCGCCATTGGGATGGCTCAAGCGCTGACTGTGGGAGAGGTTTGGGATAAAGCTCGACAGGTTGTTGTAGTCTGTCAGCACCTGCCAAACCTGATCGGCCGTGGCTGGAATCTGGGTAGAGGCCAAAATGCGGCGCTGTTGCCCCGGTAGCTTTTCGGTATGGATGGTGACACCGGCTACCTGAGCAGAAACCTCAGCGTCTAGAAGCGCCGCTTCAAAGTTAGTGTCGGGGGTTGTTGCAGTCATGGGTTAAAACCAGCCCTTAACGGTGCAGTTTGGCCAAGCCACCACGCCTGTGCCCAGAATACCAGCAAATTTTGCTGGAACGGTGTTGCTCCTATGAATTGTGGATAGATTTGCCATAGTGTTCAAACTCAAGGGTAAAACAGGTTTGCCAGTGTTGGGCGTCGATTGGCTGGCTTGACACCCTTATAGTGCCCCCCAGCTGCTCCACCAGCCCACGGGCCAGGGCCAGGCCGGTGCCGGTGCCAGCAATGCCATCCTTGGTGGCATTAGAGCCTCGCCGGAACTTGTCAAAAATGTGGGGTAAGTCGTCGGTCTCAATGGCCGCCCCCAGATTACTGACTTGCAGGATGACCCGGCCGTTTTCAGCCCGATTGTCGACTAGGGCCAAGTTCACAACCGTGTTGGGGGTTGAGTACTTGCGGGCGTTGCCGATCAGCTCTTCTAGTACTTTGGTTAGCCGTCCTGGATCGGTGGCTAGCAATACTGGCCTAGACGGTAGCTGGAGTGCCAGCGTTAGCTGAGTCTGGTGAAACTGTTCCTGGTACTGATTGGCCAAATCGGCGAGCAGTTGCCCTAAATCTGTGGATTGGCGCACTTCTGCGGGGGGCTTAGACTCCAGAGTTTGCAACATCAGCAGGTCGTTTACCAGGTTAATTTCGCGGGTGCACTGCTGTTCCAAAATATCCAAATACATAGCAGAGCGCTCAGGGGTGAGATCGGGGCGGCGCAGCATGCGAATGGCCAGCATCATGCTGGTGAGGGGGGTGCGTAGCTCGTGGTTGAGGGTGCTAAGAAAATCTTCTTTGAGGTAGTTGAGGTAGCGCAGCTGCTCGGTATGGCGCTGGGCCTGCCCCTGAAGATAGTGCTGGTGGAAGGCGATCGCACCTATGCTCGCCAAGTTAGCCTGGGCGGTGGGCTCCACGCTCAGCCCCCCGGCCCCTAGCAGTAGCATCGCTCCCTGAAACCCCGCTCCATCCACAGCAATAGCGGTGCAGTGCGCAATGGTGCGTAGCCAGGCAGGTGTCCCGCCTTCGTTCCGTAACAGCCCTGCTAGCCCCTTCTGCCAAGACAGCCGAGCCTTGCCTGCCGCTTGATCAACGGTTTGCTGAATAAGTTCTACGGCCACGCGGCGCTGCCGATCTAAAGCCGAGCCGCTTGCCGCGTCACCAAGCTGGTAGCTAGCCGGGGCTACCCCCTGGCGCCAGCAGGTGTAGGTCAATCCCTGGTCAGGATAGTGGCAGAGCAGCAGGCAAGCCCCTGCTCCTAAGTGGGTGCCCAGCACCTCCGCTAAAGACGGCAAGATGTCGGGCTCGTTGAGCGTAGCAGCCAGGGCGTGAACCAGAGGCCAGGTTTCACGCCCTTCACAAAGACTAGGGGAGATAGGCGCTAACCCCTCGGAAGGGCGAGCCTGGAACAAAACCGTCGGATTTTCCGAAGCCATGGGCAACCATTCAACGAAGTATTCCTGACCTCCTGAGCCGGGGGCGGGGCCTAGGCTAACCCGACCTCACCCTCGACTACCCCTAGCCTATCTACTGGCCTGCATGGCGGTATCCGTGAATACGCCAGTGTTTGGGTCGCCTTCGCTCCGTGAGATCCGCAATCTCCACCGCGATCGCCGCAGGCTGGTCCCCGACCATCGCAGAGGTCAGCTTTACATCTTCTTCACAGGCCGATGACGTTGCCTCTACCCTAATCGTCAGCAGGACATTAGTATTAATGAAGTCAGCGCTGGGGATGGCTCAGACTTGCGCTACCCTGGCAAAAATTCCTTTCCTAGCGGGTTCCTATGGCACGGTCAAAGCAACCTTCGGCTTCTCCAGTAATTGGCACTGTCAAGGGGCCCGGCGAAAACGGCAACCAGTACGTGTTCATTACCGCCGACAACCGTCAGGTCAAAATCGGCGAGTTTGTCTACTACACCGTCGATCTAGCGGATATTCCCGGCGCCCAAATCCTGGGCAAAATCTCCGATCGCCGTCTGATTGACCACCTGCCCGATCGCATCTTTGCTGACCCAGATATTAACCCTGAGGCGATCGCAGCTCTGGTCGGCTTCGCCCATCCCAATCCTGAAATCTACGAAGTCACCGTTGATGTGGTGGGTCACTTTCACCCCGCCCTAGGGTTTATGAACCCTCGCATCGCTCCCGATCCCGGCGCCAAGGTCACCCTAGCCGACGACGAAAGCCTGCGCCAGATCATCAACAAAAAGCAGCCCCAAGAAGTGGGCTCGGCTCAGATTGGCTCTCTGTTACTGCGTCCTGGCGGGCGGGTACCAGTAACGCTGGATGTGAAAGAGCTGGTGAGCACCCACATGGCCATCTTGGCGGGCACTGGCTCCGGCAAAAGCTACACGGCAGGCGTACTGATCGAAGAATTGCTCAGCCCATACAACCGGGCGGCGGTGCTGATCTTTGACCCCCACGGTGAGTATGGCACCCTGGCTGACATGCGCGGCCATCCCAGCTTTGCCAGCGACGATGGCTACAGCCCCGAGGTCAAGCTACTTACTCCCGACGACATTCGCATTCGCATGTCGTCGCTGGACTACTACGACATTCTCACCCTGCTGCCCGATATGAGCGATCGCCAGCAGGCCATTCTCAACAAAGCCTTTAGCCTGCTCGGCAAACACAAATTTGGCGAACACCGCTGGGATGTGCAAGATCTAATCTCGGCCTGCTACGAGTCAGACCGCACTACCGATGACGAAGGCAATGAGAAAACCGGCTCGTCAGCCCCGGCCCTTGAGTGGAAGCTGGGTAAATTAGAGCGATCGGACTACTTTCACCGTATGGAGCACTTGGCCCCAAAAGATCTGTTCGCCCCCGGCCAAGTCACCGTGCTGCAAATGAACGAGATCAGCCAGGAAGAGCAGCAGGTGATCTGCGCTGCCGTACTGCGCCAAAGCTACCAGGCTCGCATCAACACCGCCAAGGATAAAATTTCTGCCGATGACGAAAACTACCTGCCCTACCCGGTATTCATTTTGATCGAAGAGGCCCACCGCTTTGCCCCAGCCAATGAGCCGGCCCGCTGCAAGCAGGTGCTGCGCACCATCCTTAGCGAGGGTCGCAAGTTTGGCATGGGGGTAGGCTTAATTACTCAACGCCCCGGCAAGCTCGACTCTGATGTGCTGAGCCAGTGCATGAGTCAGTTTCTCATGCGCATCGTCAACCCAGTGGATCAGGACAGCCTCAAGTACGGGGTCGAAGCCGCTGGACGCGATTTGCTCAAAGAGTTGCCCTCTCTCACCAAGGGTCAAGTAATTGTCTCGGGTGCCTGCGTCAACACTCCAGTGCTTTGCCAAGTGCGCAAGCGGTTGACTAAGCACGGCGGCGAAACTATGAATGCCCCGGAAGCTTGGCTCAGCCACTTTCAAAGTCACCGTCAGCAGGCCCGCCAGCTAGAAAAAGCCGCGCCTGCTAACCTCGGCAGAAAGGCCGAAACCTTCAGCGGTGTGAGTATTGAGTAGCCATTAGCTAGCAACCTAAACGTTCGTTTAACGCTGAGGTGGCGAACTGAATTAGTCTCGTCCGCTGAGGGCACGGGCGGTTTCGCGGGATTCCTGCTTGCGCTTGAGGCTTTCGCGTTTATCGTGGAGTTTTTTGCCCTTGGCTAGGGCAATGGTGGCTTTCACCCAGCCCCGCTGCAGATAGAGCTTAAGCGGCACCAGGGTAAGCCCCTTTTGCTCGACCTTGCCAATCAGCTTGCGAATTTCATCGCGGTGCAGCAGCAGTTTGCGGGTGCGCTTGGCCTCGTGGTTGTAGGCCTTATTGGTCATGGTATAGGGTGAAACGTGTACGTTGTGCAGCCACAGTTCCCCATCTTTGATAAGGGCATAGCCATCGCGTATGTTGACCTTACCCTGGCGAATCGACTTTACCTCTGAACCCATCAGCTCTAGCCCAGCTTCGTAGGTTTCGAGAATTTCGTACTCATGACGGGCTTGGCGATTGTCGCTGACAATTTTGTATCCATCACTTGAATCGGCCACAGTGTGTCCTCCTATTCCACCACCACCCGCCATTCGTGCAGTTCATACTCGACACAGTGATGCTGAATCAGCGGGTCGGCAGCCACAACGGCGCGGGCTTCATCGATAGAATTGGCCCGAAATAACAGCATACCACCGCCATATTCGGCCCAGTATCCGCTTTTAGCAGCATAGCCTTGGTCAATGAGATCTTTGACATAGGCCACATGGGCCGGCACATGTTGGTCAAAGACGGCTTTGTTAACAACGCCTCTTTCGATTTTAACGAACCAGGGCATAGCAGGGCTGTGCAGAGAGTTTGTATTACAACTGGCCTAAGGTAGATCGACTTGAAGTTCGTCTTCGCTACCCAGGTGGACAGTTTTTACCCAGCGCAATCGCTTAGGCCGCACCGACAGGCGCATCGTCATAGTGGCGATCACCAGCAGCCAATGCAGCATGTACAGGTTACCCCACAGAGTTTGTAAACTACTCACCCAGATGGGCTGTTGCTGAATACGCCGCAAACCGCAAAACATACCGACCATAGACAGCGTTAGCGCCAGACTGGATACGGGCAAAAACAGCGGCAGCCGATGGCGTAGCATGGCCATAGCAAAGTCGGGCAGAGCCACTGCGGGCAAGCCGTACTGAATCATCCAAAAGGCAGCCATGTCGAAGGTTTTGGCTGGAGGCAAGCGGTGCTGGGCAATCAGCCGCCAGTAGTCAAGGTAGCGCTGGTAGCCCCCTTCAGCCCAGCGATTGCGCTGATGCCACAGGGCCAAAGGCCGCTCAACGCCCTCCTCGCCCACGGCGGGATGCAGCAAAAACTGAATTCCCCAACCACTAAAGTGCAGGCGTAGGGTGAGATCGAGGTCATCGGTAATAGTTTCTTCGTTCCACCCGCCGCACTGGGTTAGGGCGACCCGCCGCACAAACTGGCCGTTGCCTCGTAGTTCACCAACACCGCCGAGGCTGATGCGCTGCTGCTGAAAGTAGCTGTCGAGGGCCATTTCGGCCTGCTGACCACGGGTCCAAAGATTTTTAGCTCGGTTGACGACAGCTTTTTGCAGCTGCACAGCACCAACCTCAGCTTGGTCAAACAAGGGCACAATATGGCGCAGTAGATCCTTAGGCACACGGGCATCGGCATCAAATACACCAATGATCTCCCCTTTGGTATTGGGCCATACCTGGTTAAGCGCCCCTGACTTACCCCCGCTGGACCCAGCGGCACGGCGCAGGATCCGCAGTTGTGGGTAACGGGTGGTGAGTTTTTGCAAACGCTGATGGGTGCCATCAGTGCTGTTATCGTCGATGATCCAGACCTCATAGCGGCAGGCAGGATAATCCAGCTGACAGAGGGCTGCAACCAAGGGTTCTATTACGGTTTCTTCGTTCTTAGCGGCCACCAAAAGGGAAACGTAGGGCCAATCCTCCCAGGGGGAACCTACGATGGTTAAAGACCGGCCTTCAGCGATCGCACCATTAATTTGAGGCGCCTCTTGGATTAAAGAGGGCAGCGGCGGTGGCGGTAGCAAAGGCCGACCCCACAAAATTCGCAGAGCGTGGGTGGTGAGAATGGCCGTTAGCCCCAGCACCACCCAACTGCCCCAAGAAACTAGGTGCAGCACAGCGGTCAGGCCCCACAGCACACCTAAGGTTAGAGCTGCCTTGGAACGACGACCGGCAAATCCCGGAAAATCTTCAATTTCCAACTCTTTGATTGGGGTGTGGAAACGCCTAGGGGAAAAGCGTCCAGGAAAATCAACCATGAACTCAGGTAGGGAGCACAACAAAAAACGACGGCGGCCAGACTACGACACAGATCAGCACCTTATGCTAAGGATGGCTTCGGCCTAGGTCTATCATCCTCGATTTTGCGGAAAATTTTAGTGATACCCCCAATACCATCCTGGGGAATGCTAGTTCTAGGTCGCGTCCATCGTCGGCAACCTGGCGAGGTGAGTATCCAGTATCCTAAGCATCTGACCCCGATGACCGTCCGAATATTCGTTTGTTGAAATTTGACCTAAGGCCAGACCCATGAGTTTGACGTTTGAGGCAATTCAGCCCGCAGGCAAGCAGGATATCAGCGTTTACATGCCCTACTACCAGGGCAATAAGCGTAACGCGCTGCCTTACGCCATTTCTCTATACAAGCAGGGCAATCTGGAGGGGGAGCGGCAAATTGAGGGGAGTGATAGTATCGCCTTTGTAGCCACCTGGAATGTGTCTGTACTACCGGCAGACTTGACCCGCTGTCGTATGCAGTTTGAGGGTGATAGCGATCTCAGCTACGAGATTACAATGGCGACCTTTGAGTTTGTGGATTTTTTGTTTGACGTGATTGTGGCACTGCGCCAGAAGCGCCCGGCAGATTTTTCCCAAGGGTTTTATCGCAAGCTGTTGCGATTGGATGAGTAGGGCAACCGTAGGACCAGCGAGGCTCTGAGGACAGGCTGAGTGGCAGGGTAGTGAGATGCCTAACGCTGACATCCCTATAAGGTGGCAGAATGAGGGTGGTGCTGTGCCCACTGACCTATTTGACCAAAGTGCTTTGTAGCGTCGGGGTCAGGGAGCAGTGCATTACCCCATGGAGGACTTGTGGCGTGCCCAGTTCAGCGAAGCGTTTGGTGATTGGTTCAACCGAGTCCTATAGCGGCAAATCGGCAATTTTACTGGGTGTTGGGCTCCAGCTTCAGGGGTTGGGCATGGATGTTGGGTTTGGTAAACCCATAGGCAACTCGACCAACGGGGATGGGAAAGATCCGGATCTAGACTTTATTGTCGATACGTTACGGCTACCAGCGGCGCGATATTATCCGCCGGTCATCTCGTTGAGCGAAGCTACCGTGGCCGATCGCCTAGTGCTTAGCGGTCAGCCTTCAGCCAGTTACAGCTTGCTGGACTATACCGAGCAGCGGGGCGAAGACCTACTGCTGCTCGAAGGGCCTGGTAATCTAACTGAGGGGACGCTGGTGAACCTGTCGGTCGCCCACATTGCTGCCGACATTGACGCGGCGGTGCTGCTGGTAACCCGCTACGATTCGCTGCTGCTGGTCGATCGCCTGCTGGCAGCCAAGGCTCAGTTGGGGTCGCGCCTAATTGGAGTAATTATTAACGATGTGCCCACGGATGCAGCACAGGCTTGTGCTGAGCTGGCCCGGCCCTTCTTAGAAAACCAGGGCATTCCGGTGCTGGCGGTGCTGCCGCGATCGCCCATCATGCGCAGTATTACCGTGCGCGAAATTGTGGCTCGGCTCGATGCTGAGGTGCTGTGCTGCTCCAACCGCCTTGACCTGATGGTGGAAACCCTGACTATTGGGGCTATGAACGTGAATTCAGCCCTGCGGTACTTCCGCAAAGCCACCAACATGGCCGTGGTGACGGGGGGCGATCGCACTGACATTCAGTTTGCGGCGTTGGAAACCTCTACTCAATGTTTGGTGCTAACCGGCCAAATTCCTCCTTCCTCGAATATTTTAGAGCGTGCTTCGGATCTGGAGGTGCCGATTGTCTCCGTTGACTCTGATACCCTATCTACCGTAGAGCGCATTGACGAGCTATTTGGCCAGGTGCGGCTGCATGAGCCCGTCAAGGTACAGTGCATTCAAGAGTTGGTAGCTATTCACTTTGACCTAGACCGTCTGCTGCACTTGCTCGATCTCAAGCTGCCGGTTTCGGCCACTTAAAGGCTGCTGACCTAGGGACAGAGTGTAGCCGGACCCGTTTGGTCTGATACAATGAAGCGCGTTATTCTCGCATTCGGTGCAGCCTTTGAGTCAGTCCATGGAAGCGTCGCTCGAATCCGCTAAAGTCGACACGTTTTTACAGGAACTTGCGGCTATTCAACAGTCGGGTTCTAAGCGGGTGGCTATTTTGGGGTCGCGCCATGTGCCGATTACCCACCAGCAACTCATCGAGCTGATGACCTATGCGCTGGCCCTAGGGGGTAATCGCATCATCACCTCGGGGGCGACTGGCACCAACTCCGCCGCCATTAAAGGGGCGATGCAGGCCGATCCCAACCTGCTCACCGTAATTTTGCCCCAGAGCCTGGAACGCCAGCCTCGCGAGTCACGCGATCAGCTAGAGCAGGTCATGCACCTGGTCGAGAACCCGGCCAACGACGCCATGTCTTTGGCAGAGGCGAGCTCACTGTGCAACCAAGAAATTATTTCTCGCTGCCAGCAGCTGGTTTGCTTTGCCTTTCATGACAGCCATACCCTGCTGAAAACCTGCCAGGATGCAGAGGACCAGCGTAAGATTGTGACGCTGTTCTACTTCGACTAGCAGTTCTTGGGAAGTTGGAGTGGGCAGGTTTAGAGCATTCCAGCGTTCTAACTTGCCAGCCCGCTACTGTCTCATCTATATCCCCCACAGCAAAAAATTAGCGAGGATAGTAATTCATGGCATCTTTGATGGCTATGCCAGGTTTTTTGCTGGTTAGCGTTGGGCTGGCAGCGCTGCTGGTTTATCTGCCTTTTCTGGCCGTGGGCTATGGGCGGTTCGCGGTGGGCTATGACCAGGCTGCTCCTCGGTCCATGCTGGCCAAACTGCCCCCCTACGCTCAGCGGGCTACCTGGGCCCACGAGAATGCCTTTGAATCGATGATTTTATTCGCTCCGGCGGCGCTAATGGCCT
Source organism: Nodosilinea sp. FACHB-131 (assembly GCF_014695395.1). GTDB lineage: Bacteria > Cyanobacteriota > Cyanobacteriia > Phormidesmidales > Phormidesmidaceae > Nodosilinea. Next base: position 94,937 of record NZ_JACJOF010000012.1, on the reverse strand, counting down.
ATGTCACCCAACAGCAGTCGGGGCTAGCGCTGGGGGCTGCGATCGCCTATCTAATCGCGCGCACCCTGTACCCGGTGGCGTACATTTTGAATGTGCCGATTGGGCGATCGCTGATGTTTGGGGTCGCCAACCTGAGCACCTTCACCCTCTATGTCTTGAGCTGTCGGTCAGCCTTGATGTAGTCTGTTGGTGCGCAGATACTCAACGGTACCCATGGCTTCTAGCTTTTCCTTTGATATCGTCAGCGATTTCGACCGCCAAGAACTGGTCAACGCCCTTGACCAGACCCGGCGGGATGTAATTAGCCGTTACGACCTGAAAGATACCAAGACCACCATTGACCTGGCGGATAGCACCATCACCATCGAAACCGCCAGCGACATGACCCTGGATGCGGTCAAAGATTTGTTGTACCAGAAAGCAGCCAAGCGCAATCTTTCCCTCAAGATCTTTGAGTTCGGTGATGTGGAAGCGGCCAGCGGCACCCGCGTACGCCAGACCATCACCCTCAAAAAGGGCATCGAGCAGGAGATGGGTAAGCAGATTACCAAGCTGATCCGCGACAACCTCAAAAAGGTGACCGCTGCGATTCAAGGGGATGCGGTGCGGGTTACCGGCAAGTCTAAGGATGACCTGCAACAGGCTATGCAGCTAGTGAAGCAGGAAGACTGGCCCGTGGCGGTGCAGTTTACCAACTATCGGTAGAAACCATGGGTAGGGCGATCGCCCCTCACCCCCTGGGCACGATAAAGCATGCTGCCCCGATAGCGTCTCGCCATGACCGCCGAACTCAGCAATACCGAACTGGGCACCCTGGGCGAAACCCTGGTGGCCAACTGGCTATCGACCCAGGGCTGGCGACAGTGCGATCGCCAGTGGCACTGCCGCTGGGGTGAGCTGGATCTGGTGGTGGCTCAGGGAGCCGCTAACGCTAGCGGTCAGCTTACCTTTGTTGAAGTCAAAACTCGCAGCCAGGGTAACTGGGATGCCTACGGCCTGATGGCGATTACCCGTAGCAAGCAGGCCAAACTGTGGAAAGCCGCCCAACTCTATCTGCTCAAGCATCCCCAGTGGGGCGAGGCCACCTGCCGCTTTGACGTGGCCCTGGTGGCCTGCCGTAGTGGTCAGCAACCGCCAACCAACCCAGCCAAGCACCTGTTTGTGGATGATGCCCGCTATCTAACGCTGCAGGACTACATCGAAAATGCCTTCGACGTGCCCAGTTGCTAAAGACTTAAAATGGAGACCAACTGGAATTCTTAATTAAATAATAACGCCCCGTTAGCAGCATTCGGGCATTCATAGCCTAAGCTGCTATGTAGAGGTATAGTCGTTGTCCTGCCTCTATCCCTAGCGTCTGCATCCAGCCAGTGGGCTAGAGCAGGCTGTCTACCGTACTTCCCAGTTCGCTGTTTCTCTGGGAATGCCCTATGACCAAGTTTGCAATTTATGCCTGCCCGACCGGAAGCCTAGCCGAGCAGATCAAGCGGTTCTTAGCCGAGCACAGAGAGACAGCTGCACCCCTCCAGCAAGGTCCAGATGCCTGCTGCCTGCTAATTGAGGGCTTTGAGGAACAGTCTGGTGCGGCCCCGATTTACACCCGTAGCCTCGATCGCGCCTACAACCGCGGCCTAAAAGCGCGCCCGACTCCGGTCGTGACCCTAGAGGGTCTGGTGGCTAAACCCGACTGGAGTGGTCTGGCGATTACTTCTCCCTGGCTGAAGCAGGTGATGGTAAATTTTGCCTGCACCGTGAAGTCGCCCACCCGCAAAATGCCGCTCCGCATTCAGGATGAGCTGGGTCTACCCCTGGCCTATGGTCCTAACCGCAAAGACAATAAGGCCATAGTCACCCAGGCGAAAGCAGCCATTGACTGGAAAACTCCCACCCAGTGGGAAATGCGGTTTTATCAGCAGTTGACCAATCAAAGCTGGAAATGCCACAGCAGTTGGGATTTAGGTGAAGGCCAGCCTGCGGTCTTAGAGGCCTCGGTAAACTAGAGGCACGCTTCCTAGCCCTGACCCTTGGCGATCGCCCCCGACCCAACCCTCCCCCGCATCACCCTAGTGCTGGCCATGAGCCTGGACGGCAAAATTGCCGATGCCCAGCGCAGTGCCGCCCGTTTTTCCTCGGCGGCCGACCTAGCTCACCTGGAGGAAAAAGTGGCGGCAGCGGACGGGGTGCTGTTTGGGGGGGGTACCCTGCGGGCCTATGGCACTACCTTGAGCGTGCGCAACCCCGACCTGCTGGCCCAGCGACGGCAGCGGCACCAAGCCGACCAACCCGTGCAGATCGTCTGGTCGCCCTCGGGCAACCTTGACCCTAAGTTTCGGTACTTTCAGCAGCCGGTACCCAGAGGGCTAGTCACAACTGCGGCTGGGGCTCAGCGCTGGGCAGAAACGGAGCTGTTTGAGCACATTTGGACAGTGCCCGAGGCCAAAACGCAGCCCTGGGATTGGCCCTGGATTCTGACCCGGTTGAAAGCGGCGGGCATCCACCATCTGGCTCTCCTAGGTGGGGGCGGGCTGGTGGCAGAGCTACTGGGCTACCACTGCGTCCACGAGATTTTCATGACGGTGTGCCCGCTAATTTTGGGGGGCATAACAGCCCCAACCCCGGTCGATGGAGCAGGGTTTTTGGTGGCGATGGCTCCCCGGCTACAGTTGCTCTCCCATCGAGCGGTGGAAGGGGAGGTGTTTTTGCACTATCGAGTCCTGCCCCCACCCCTGCAAGGGGCTGGAAATTCCTTTACCCTGGAGAATAACCAACCCTCTCCTACTGACTAATCTTCCATGGGCTATCCCTCTGTGCCGTCGCTGACTGCCACCTGGCTGCGCTCCATTGATGAGGTGCCCGAGGCCGTGTGGGATGAACTGGCCCAGCCCCTAGTCACACCATTTATGGAGTGGAGCTGGCTGCACAACATGGAGCGATCGGGCAGCGTAGGGGCCAATGCGGGCTGGTTGCCCTGTCATCTGGCTCTTTGGCAGGGCACAACTCTGGTCGGGGCAGCCCCTATGTACCTCAAGGGTCACAGCCGGGGCGAATTTGTATTCGACCACCAGTGGGCCGATTTGGCTGAGCGTCTGGGAGTAGAGTATTATCCCAAACTGCTGGGCATGTCGCCTTTTACCCCGACGGAGGGCTATCGGTTTTTGATTGCCCCTGACGCCGACGAAGCGATTGTCACTCGGGCCATGGTAGAGGTAATTGATGGGTTTTGCGATCGCAACAACATCTCCGGCTGTCACTTTCTCTACGTCGACCCGGAGTGGCGGGCCACCATGACTGAGCTGGGCTTTGCTGAATGGCTGCACCACAGCTACGTGTGGCAAAACCATGGGTTCAAAGACTTTGACGACTACCTGGGCATGTTTAACGCCAACCAGCGGCGCAACATCAAGCGCGAGCGCAAGTCGATGGCGACGGCGGGCTTGCGGCTGGAGGCGATCGCTGGAGACGCCATCAGCAGGACCCTGTGCGACCAGATGTACGACTTTTATGTCGACACCTGCGACAAGTTTGGCTGGTGGGGCAGCAAATACCTGAGCCGTAAATTCTTTCACTTGCTGCACCACGACTACCGCCACCGCATGGTGTTTTTTGCCGCCTACGGTGAAGACGACAGCGACCCAGTGGGCATGTCGTTTTGCCTCACCAAGGGCGATCGCCTCTACGGCCGCTACTGGGGCTCAACCCTAGAGATGAATAACCTGCATTTCAATGCCTGTTACTACGCGCCGATCGAGTGGGCGATCGCCAACGACATTACCCTGTTCGACCCTGGGGCGGGGGGACGCCACAAAAAACGACGGGGCTTTCCGGCCCTAGGCAACTACAGCCTGCATCGGTTCTATTCCCCTCGCATGAAAACGCTCCTGACCCGCTACATCGCTGAGGTCAACGAGTTCGAGCAGCAGGAAATTGACGCCATCAACGCCGAGCTACCCCTCAAACTGCTTCCAGGGGATAGCGTTTGCTCTTAGGCCTAGGTCTGCATGGCTCGGGTATGGCACCAGCACCTCAGGCGGGAACCCTAGAAGAGCAGACTTGTCTGGTTGAGTAAGCAATGGATAGGGTCAGTGGCAGAACTGGAGAGCATTGAGCGTAGCCTGCGAGACTTAGCCCCTGCCGACCTATACGCGGCCCTGTGGGTTGACCCTTCTCCCCAAACTCTGGTCAAGGTGTTTGACCATCTGCGCACCCTGCAGCATATTTTGATCGACTATGTGCCTCGCGATGTAGCCCAGCAGCCACCCCTGAGCCCTCAGATACGCCATTGTTGGCATCGCGGCACCTTATTATTTACTGATTTAGCCGGTTTTACCCCGCTGTTTGCGGCCAGTGCGGCAGCAGGGCAAACTGGGGCCGAGACTCTGCTGACCTTAATCAACAACTACTTTGCCCGAATGGTAGAGCTGGTTAGCAAAGCCGGCGGCAATCTGCTGGAGTTTACCGGCGATGCCATGCTGGTGCAGTTTCGCCATGAGACCTATCAGTCTGGTGGCGACAACGCCGAGGTGATGCAGGCCGTCTATGCCGGGCTGCGGATGCAGCGAGCCATGGAAAATTTTGCTGCGATCGAAACCGCTCAAGGCTCTCTAGCCTTGCGCATGCGACTAGGCGTTCATCCAGGGCAGTTTGTAGCGGCAGACATTGGTACTCCCCTGCGCCGCGCCCACGTGCTGCTAGGACAGCCGGTGCTGGTGGCTAAGCAGACCGAAGGGGCCGGAGCCGTGGGCCGAGTCTGCCTCAGCCAGGCCGGGTACGACTGCATTCAACCCACGGCCCACCCCCTGAGCCTAGAACCTAACCCTGGGGCGAGCTGGTTAGTAGTCGACGACCTCAATGCTAAGACCCTAGGAGAGTACGACCTCACATTAAGCCGTCGCCGCACAGCCAGCTCGATGTTGTTTGATCGCAGCGTGTCCGGCCTAATCGGCGAAATTCAAACCAGCCTTGCCACCATTGAGCCCTTGGCTAGCTATTTGCCTCGCCCGGTGCTCCAGCTGCTTGTCAACACCGCTGCCGCCCGCCGCATTCCCCCGGCTTTTCCTACTGCGGCAGTGGCCTTTGTCAATTTAATGGGTCTGCCAGAGGCAGTAGATCCAGCTTACCCCGACGATACTGACGGCATTGTCACCTGCTTTTCCCAGGCCTTTGCCCTCATCAACGGCGCAGTAGAACGGCGACGCGGCATTTTGCAAAAGGTGACCTACCACTCCGTAGGCTCAGAGCTGCTGATTCATTTTGGCGTGCTAGCCCCCGATCCCGAGGCTCCCCTGCGGGCGGCCGAAACGCTGCTGGCGATTCGTTCTCTGGTTGGCCAGCTACGTCGGCCAATGCGGCAGGGCCAGCCCTTACCCATTAGCTGTCGCATGGGGTTGACCTACGGCCGAGTGTTTGCTGCAGAAATTGGTGAGCCCCGAGGCCGACGCGAGTTTAACGTGCTGGGAGATACGGTCAATACTGCCGCTCGGCTAATGGGTCAGGCCAGCCAAAATCAAATTTTGCTGGATGCTGCTACCAATCAGGTACTTGAGGCCCATCCCGACTACCGCTGTAAGTTTTTAGGGGAACTACCGCTCAAGGGCAAGGCCACTCCTCAGCCGATCTATAGCCTCGAAGGCTAACGTCTAGCCATCGCCATCTGCATACCCTCCGAAGCGATGGCGATACGCCAGTGCGCCGTCCTAGTTTTTGCCATTGGTTTAGTGACCCTGGTCCTAAACGCAGTGGCCAACGCTATATCACTAGAAGATTGAGGCGGCGGCTCGGCACGCTACCATAGAGAGTCCTAACGTTATACTACCAGGCCGCGATCGCGGTGGCCTAACCTGCGATGACTCTACCCTTTAGCACCCAGCCTATCGACAAAGCCCAGCGCCAGACCCTCGATGACCAGCTCTCGAAGCGCTACATTGAGCTAGACCCGGCGGGCTATTTTTTAATTTATTTAGACGTGGAGCAGGGGCTGATTTGCGCCAAGCACTTTGCCAACATCATCAACGACAAAGGGTTGGCCTGTGACCCCGCTACTGGCAAGCCCCTACCCGTGCGCGGCCCTGTGGAGCGTGTACCTACCTGCACCTATAGCGGTCGCACAGCTAAAGAACTCTGTATTGCTATTTTTGAAGATCCAGCTCGTCCTTGCCCTATCACCTATCTCGATCATGCGGCCTACTTAGGGCGTGAATTTATGCGGGCCGAAGCCGCTCTCAGCGCTGGCGAACCCTACGTTCAAGATTGAGCCTGTGGAGCGAAACTATCCGTGTGAAGGGCATCGGTTTCATACCTGAATTGCCCTGGCCATTCGATTGGTTTGACTAATGGACCCGGGAGGCTAATAGCTGCTCTTCTAGCGCTGCAATGCGGTTGTACGCCGCTGTAAGCTGGGCCGTTAGCCGCTGAATTTGTACGTCCTGGGAAAAATTGGTTTCGGTACTCTGGCGGTCTAAATCGAGATAGCTGCTGTCGAGCAAAATATCTTTGTGCTCGCAAACGCTGTCCAACATGCTAGGGCTATGGCGGGGGGCGTTGCCGTAGGCAAAGCGACTGATACCCGGCTCACCAGGGGTAACCGAGCAGGCTTGGGTCGCAATCAGGGCCGCAACCTGATCGTTGACCTGATCAATCATTTGGTGCAGGGCATCAATCTTATTTGTCAAAAGACTGACCTGGGTTTGCATAGAGTCCATGTAACGCCTGGTTTTTAAATTTCCCTTCTCATCCTAGACTCAAGCTAATAGATCACATTAGGTCTCCTGAATCATTTAACCTTTATTAGCAAGGGTCGCTGTGATATTTACAGCCGCTCTAAGACAGCCTTAGTAATCTAAAAAGCAGCTAAGAAAGGTCTGGTTTTGTAAACATATTCGCCAAGATTGTTACACCTTGCCCCTAAATAATCTGGGCAAGTAGACGGCTTTTCTATTTAGGGAAAAAATGGTTTTTTGAGCCGTCTCGCGATGCTTGACGGTGGTTTATTGTCGTCACTCTGTTGAGTTTGTGGCCGTGGGCTAAGCGGCCTGAGCTACCGTTAAGGCACTAGGGGACTGACCAAAATGCCTACGAAGGCGATCGCCCCTAGCCCAGCCAGAATGTAGGCCACCACCAGAGCTGGAGACCGCCGCGATCGGTAGACTAAGTCGTTGCGCTGAATGCGCTGGAGCTGATGGTTGTGGTCGAGGGCTGCGCCCAGCAGCGCCAAGGTACCTAAGGCCACAAAGGATAGGCCTAAAACCCGGGTTAACCGCAGGGGATTCACCGCATCTCCTAACGTTTGGTGAATAGCTGCCACAATGCGCTCGATCCCGAAGCCAAAGCCAATTAAGGCCAGAGCTGTGCGAATCCAGGCCATCAGGGTGCGCTCTTCAGCGGCGCGATTTCGCTCTTTGGCCAGTTCTGTTGCTGGGTTAGGTTCTGAGTTGGAGGAATTCATGGCAGTACCAGCAAGGGTAGACAGGTAAGCGGCTCAGTGAAACTAGCCTACGCTCAGGTTGGCTCAATCTTGAACCCGAATCACGTTCTGGTGCTGCGTAGTTAACCCAACCTAGGGGTAAAATCAGCGGCGAGCATGATTCTGCCACTTGTGTTGACCGTTGCCAACAATTAACCTTCCAACCCGCAAGCGATCGCTTCAATCGGCAATTTTACCCATGAGTGATGCCCCCCTTCCTTCCTTAGTGAACATCACCAACGAGCTAGCTCGGGAACGCAACCGCGCTGCTGCCGAACGTACCCTAAACGCCTGGAGCAGAATTTGCCTGGGCCTGATTGGGTTTGGAGTGGCCTATGAACAAATTACCCACAGCCTGCGGCGGCAGGCGGCACCGGCAGCCATCGTAGCGGACCCAAATTCGACCTTAGTGGGCTTGGGGTTTGTGGGTATGGGTCTATTGCTGCTGGGGTTAGCGCTAGTTCAGCACCGGCTGACGCTCAACGCCCTTGAGCAGCAAGGCGATGTGCTGCTGTCGATTAAGGCGCTGAATCGTTGGGCAGTAGTTGCCATTGTGCTGGCGGGAATCGCAGGGTTAGGGGTAACGCTGGTGCTGCCATAGCCGTTTCTTAAATCACGGCTTACCCCAGCAGATCAGCTCCTAACCAGCCCAAAGCTACGGCACCGGTCGCAAAAATTGCTAGCCCCGTAGCTTCTGCCACCGACCAGCGGGGCTGGTATTGATAGTGGGGCGATCGCAGGCGCGCCCTTTCAGCTTGATAGTCAGCGATCGCCAGCCCCAAGCTCAGCACCCCTAGACCGACATATACCAGGCTAAGACCATAGGCCCAACCATCAATATTATGGTCACCGTAGTGGGCTCCAAGCGCCGCCAAGATTTGCTCAAGCCCTAGGCCCAGACCAATCAGCGTGAGGCTGTTGCGCACAAAGGACAGCAGGGAGCGATCGGCGGCTAGGCGGTTGCGATCGCGGGCTAGCTCGTCCTGGGCCTGGGGTGGATAAAGGCTCGACATGGGTAGGCCAGAGCTGATGATGCTGGGCAAGACTTAGCCTACTGCGGCTCGGTCTCTGACATTTGGGTGGCTTGCTCAACCCAGTCTTGACCTACCCGAATAGTAATGTCGGAGTCGAGGTCACCGGTTGACTCAGACAGGGCCAGCCCTACCCCCAGCAGAGACTCGACCGTACGGGCACTCTCGACATCGCCGCGCTGAGCCACGACCTCGGTGCGGGCCATGGTGGTTGACAAGTCGTCGATAATGTAGACATTGCTGAAGCCGTTCTCACGCAGGTAGTCGGCTACCGAGGCGGCCTGATCGGGCTGGCCAGAGGCATTTTGCACCGCAATAGACAGATCGGCCACATAGTTGCCCTGGGAATTGTCGGCGTAGATGCTCACCCCTTCAGCCTGAAAAAAGTTTTGCATGACGGTCGCCGAGGCTTCCCAGTTGGGGAGCCAGTAGCTGGCGTTAAACTCGGCTGGAGTGCTAAATCGGCCGGGCAGCATCACCATTTGCAGCTGATCAGAGTCCATTTCGAGGCCAAAGTTGGCGATCGCCAGCATCTCCTCCAGGGTGAGGTTGGTGTCGACGTAGCGCTCCACCACCCGCAGCGCCTGGGGCAGCTTGGGCAGCACGGCGGGGTTGGTCAACCGCTCCCGCAATGCCTTGAGCAGCATTTGCTGACGCTGCACTCGGCCAATGTCGCCGCTGTCTTTGCGGTAGCGAGCAAACTGCTCGGCCTGGTCGCCATTGAGGGTTTGCCAGCCGGGATAGAGATCTATATAGAGGCCCTGGGTGCGATCGGTGTACTCCATACGGGTGGGCACGTTGACCTCAATGCCCCCAACCAGGTCAACCATTTCTCGAAAAGCGCTGGTGTTGATGCGCACGTAGCGATCGATCTGAATGTTGCCCAGGTTATAGCCCACGGTTTGAGCAACCAGTTCTGGGCCACCCAGCACGTTGGCCTGATTGATTTTATCCATCCCGAAGCCTGGGATTTGCACGCGGGTATCGCGGGGGATAGACATAACATTGAGGGTGCCAGCTTCGGCGTCGACCCGCACGAGCAACAGGGTGTCAGTACGACCGGCAAAGACGGCGTCTGAGTTGGGCTGGGCATCGGGAACTTCGTCAATGCCCATCACCAGAATGTTGACCGGACGCGTCACCTGGTAGCGAAAGCCCGCCTGCCACAGATCGCCAAAGCTAGCGGCGCGGTTGGTGTTGCCACCCATAAAGTCAGGCAGGGGCACTGTGAGGGAGATCGCCGCCCCAACCACAGCCGAAACCGCCGCTGTACCCACAAACAGGCCACCCCACAGTAGCGATTTAACCAGCCGTCGAGCTATCCCGGTGGGGTTGGATGATTCGTCAGCAGGGAAGGCTGGTGCAGGTGGTTGACCGTCCAAGGCTGCGACCTCACTTTGTTCAGGATCGCTAGAGCGGCTGTCTTTAGGATCAACGTTCTGCAAAGGGGTTGTCATGAATACCTGCTTGACTTGCTGCGACGCCCTAACACCATAGCCTTTGCCATGACTGGCCAATGTAGCCTCAGCATGGTTTTAGACTCAAATTTCAATGCTTAAAGGCAAGATCGGGGACACCCCCCAACACCCTATTAAAACTTCGCAGCAGGTTAATGTGTTAATCAATATTAAGCGAATTTTGCCCTGAAATCCCATCCCAAAGGATAGGATTGAGCCACTTATGCGAGTGGCCATGGGGCCGCCGTTATGACTTAAAAGTCCAGGGGAAATTTTTATGGCGGCGTTAATTCCTATTATTTTGGCGGGGGGTAAGGGCGAGCGATTTTGGCCGGTGAGCCGTTTGGCCCGTCCCAAACAATTTTTGTGTTTAGACGGCAGCGATCGCAGCCTGCTGCAAGCCACTGCCGATCGCCTGCTGCCCCTGGCCGACGGCTGGGAAAATATGTGGGTGATTACCGCTGCTCACCTGGCCGACCGGGTGCGTGAACAGCTGCCTGAACTGCCCGAAGCCAACCTGCTGGTCGAGCCAGTGGGCCGCGATACCGCCCCGGCAGTGGCCTGGGGCACCCTGGAGGTTGCCCAGCGCTACGGTGATGACGCCCTGGTGGGTTTCTTTCCCGCTGACCACTGGATTGCTGACGAAGCGGCGTTTTGTCAGACCCTAACGGCGGCGGCCGAGCTGGCTGTCAGCCAAGGGGCGATCGCCACCCTGGGCATTGCCCCCACCTACCCCGCCACTGGCTACGGCTACATCGAGCAGGGGGAGGCAACCGGCACCTACGGCAGCCTCAGCGCCTATACTGTCAGCCGCTTCACTGAGAAGCCCGATGCCCCCACCGCCCAAACCTTTATTGACAGCGGCCGCTTCAGCTGGAATAGCGGGATGTTTATCTTCCCTGCCGGGGTGATGGTCAACGAGCTAAAAACCCATGCCCCCGCCCTGATGCAGGCCCTGATTGCTGAGGGGGTTGACGCCTACCCCAGCCTAGATAAGCTCAGCATTGACTACGCCGTCATGGAGCACACCGATCGCGCCCAGGTCATGCCCGTCACCTTTGGCTGGGATGACTTAGGCGACTGGAATGCGGTAGAGCGCTTGCTGAAGCAGCCCAGCGAGAAAAACGTCGATTTAGCCACCCACGTCGCCCTTGATACCGAAGGCAGCATTGTTTACTCCGCCGACCCCGATGAGGTCATTGTCACCATTGGCCTAGAAGATATGGTGATTGTGCGTGATGGCAACGCCACGTTAATCGTGCGCAAAGACCGCACTCAAGACATTAAAGCGGCGGTGAAGCAGATCGGTGCAGAGGACCGCTTTCAGCACCTGCTATAACTCTGGGCGCTAACGGCCGCAACTTTCCCTACGCTGGATGCAGCGTAGGGAAAGTTGCCCAGGGATCCTGTGCCTTAAGAGAGAACGTTCCAGGTTGGACAGCGGTTGATATAATTTCGGGATCAGCCGTTTATACCTGCGCTATGCTGCGGAACTCTGTGGCATGCGGCAGCTTGGAACCATGCATCCAACCATTGACGACATCGACTTTCAGGCCCGCCAGGGGAGCGTAGCCGCCATCATTCAAATTTTGAATGATCACTTTGCTGACGAGGGTATTCGCACCCGCGCCATTCAAGACAGCGGCATTTTGCAGCTGCTGGTTGAGGCCCCCAGCGCCGATGCCCTGCCTCGGGAGACGGTGGTTGACCAGGTGCGCAACGTGCTGGAGTCAATCAGCCCACGGGGCATTAACAAGGTCAATATCAACAGCCGCATTGTGCAAGAGCAGCAGCTGCTGTGGCTAGATGAAATTAAGCGTGATCCCAAAAACAGCCTGCTCTGGTCAGAGCCGATTGTGCTCAAACAGCCCAACCCGGTAGCCAGGCTGTGGCGCGACCTGCGCGCTCCTCGCCAGCGCAACCCGTTCTTGGACGATGTGTATAAGAAAAAGCCGGCCTCAAGCCGCAATGCCTTCTGGCGCGGGTTAGTTGGTGGTGCCAGTCTAGCGCTACTGCTGCTGCTGGTGGGATGGGCGACTAAAGACTGGCTGGGCGTTGAGCTGCCGGTGGGGTCGCAGGTTGCCCCTACTACCGAACCGCCTCCCACCCCCGCTCCAGAGACGCCTACGGGGCAGGATCCCTTCGTGCTGGCGGTGCGCATTGCTCAGCAGTCGGTGGAAGACGGTAAGTCGGCTGCTACCGCGGCCGCCTGGCTAGATCTGGCGGTGCGCTGGCAGCGAGCGGCCGATCTAATGTCTGAAGTGCCGCCTGAGGACGAGCGCTACCCCGTTGCTCAAGATCGAGTGCAGACCTACACCGCCAACAAGGCCAAGGCCTTGGCCGAAGCCGAGAAATTTTAGGAAATCAACACAAACCTAGGGAATTTCCAAGCGCTATGCAGGTCTCAGCCAGGCCAATGCAAGGGGCGCATAATGGCACGGCTAGCACCCTAGTAGATTTGCTATATCAGAAATATTAGCAACTCTGTACAGCGCCATGACCACCTTAAAAACATCGCAATCGGCCTCTGCCTCTTCTTCAGCTCGCAACGCTTTAGAAAACCGAGAAGACTTTAGCGTCTGGGCTGAAGCCGTCAAGCAGCAGATGCTAGAGGCCCTGCAAAAGCGCCAGCGCAGCTAGTGCTTCGTAAAACGTCAAGCAAGAAGATTGATGGCGTTGCTGAATTGAACCATGAACTTGGGTAGGGCACAGGTGCAGCCAAGCCAAAGGCTATACGGTAGTTTGCCCTCGCAAGCAGCGTTTAATTTTTGCTTCCTACCTGAGATCAGCAACTCTAGATTAATCGTTCCCAGAGTTATAAGGGCTGCCAACCTTGGCCTCGGTAGCCGTAGGCAGCCTGCTCTGGGTGAAAAATTTCCGCCAAAATCTCCAGGGAGTCAACTAGGCGAGGGCCAGGACGGTTGAAATACTGGTTGCCATCGCTTAGGTAGACTCGACCCGTTTGTACCGCTTTGAGCTGTGACCATTGGGGGTGAGCCGTTAGCGCTGCGCTCTCGCGTCGGGTGATAGCTAGGTCGTAACCGCAGGGCATGATTACTATCACCTCTGGGTCAGCGGCAATTAGGTCGTCCCAGGTGAGCCAGGGGGAGTGCTGGCCGACCTGGCCAAAGAGCGATTTGCCCCCGGCCAGGGCCACCAGCTCGGGCACCCAGTTACCAGCGGCCATCAGCGGTTCGGTCCACTCAATACAGACGACGGTAGGAGCGGGGAGATCGGCGGTGCGATCGCAACAAATCTGCACCCGCTGCTTTAGCTCCGCTAAAACAGTCTCTACCTGCGCCTGCCCCGCTTCTCCGAGCAGCGCAATCCCAGTCCTATAGATGTCGTCCCAAACATCAGCTAGGCGGTTGGGGGAAAGGGAAATAAGCTGCGGCTGACCCTGGGTGAGTTCGGCCACGGCAGCTTCTACATCCCCTAGGCTAACGGCGCAAACTTCGCACTGGGCCTGAGTAATGATGTGGGTAGGCTGTAGAGCTTCTAGCCGGTTGACATCGACCCGGTAAACGCTGAGGGCCGAGGTGAGCAGGTCGCTCACCCGCTGGTGGATTTCGCCGCTGCTGCCCTCGGGGTTGAACTTAGGCGCGGTGCAAACGGGCAGCTCTTTGACGGCGGGCGGAAAGTCGCACTCGTGGCTGCGGCCCACCAGACATTTTTCTAATCCCAGGCTACAGACAATTTCAGTGGCGCTAGGAATGAGGGAGATGATGCGGAGGGGCGGTGGAGTCATGGAAGATGCCGGTTAAGGTTAAGACTCAGCAGAGCTAAGCTGCGAGGTGCGATCGCCATACTGCTGTGCCAGTTTAGCGATCGCAGAGCTGCAATTGGCGATCTGAGCCTTCAGATCGTTAAGCTGCTGTGCCAGTTTGGCGATCGCAGGGTGCAGATCGTTAAACTAAGGCGTTAGATCGCTAACGGGTCTTCTACATTGGCGATCTCAAGGCGCAGATCACGTATGGGGGCGATAAGGTACCGAGTTCCTTTACCAGGTTCCTAGTGTTGGGCAGCAGCACTAGGAAGCCGGTACGGATGGCAATGAGACTTACTCAATGAGAACCGTTCTGGTGAGAATGACCATCCACGGCATCCCCTCCGGGGAGGCTGCGCCAACGACTCCGCTCAACAACCGGGCGGTTGTTGCTCCATCGACGCTGGGCGGTGCGGGGATGGGGTCGCTCCAGTTGTTAGGGTCGGCGTAGCCCAGGGCGTGGAGGATTTTGATGGTGCGGTCTATGCCTGCCAAACTGCCAAAGAGCAGGTGGCGAACCTTTTCGGGGTTGATGCCTTTGTTAACGGCTCCGGACCTGGGCGGCAGCGGCAGGGAATTGGTCTCTTGGTTGTCGTTGGCTTCTGGTTCGAGATATTCAAACATCGGTTCTGTTTCCTTTGTTGTTGGGGAAGAAACAGAACGCGAAAACCCTAGCCACCCGCAGCGCAAGTGCAAACTGAGGGGGCTAGGGTACCATGAGCCTAGCCTCGCAATCTGCGGTGTAGATTTGCGGGGTTAGCTGTCTGTTGGTGTCGCAAGCACCTTCAGGCAGCGCTAAGATTTTCGAGTTCTGCAAGACAACCGCTCTGCTCGAACGGCTTAACGTAAGAGAGTAATGGTACAAAAGCTCCCCGTCAACCGTGGAAGAGCGATTGGGGGCGCAGATGCTCTTGTAGATTGCAAACCCAAAAGCTGCTGGATAAGACCTCTCGCTGGGTGCTTATCCAGCATAATTGATGGATAAGACTCCTAAACTCAGGAGTTAACCCTCAAAAGTGACCGATAATGCTCTAAAACTAGGGGCTTATCCAGCAGTTTTGACGCTTAATACATAGTTCGGCGGCTTTGTGTATCGAGTACACTCTGCTAGCTAAAGTATGAGCGACCGAAGCCTCTCCTCCATGTAATTATCTATTCCCTCTAAATTATTTTTGCCCTTCATGTCGAGCAGTGCAATTATGTCATCATCCGTCAGCACAACAATATAGCCGTTGTTTGAATGAACGACGTCTCTACATCGCGCTAATATGTTAATTGGATCATCCACAGTACGACAAACAAGCACACCGAATCTACCTCTTCTATCATTTAGTCTACCAACCAACTGATCGATCTCTGGGTTTTTGGGATCATTGGAGTAATTTTTGCACTCGAAAAACACATATGGACTCTTGATGCTATGGATAAAGACTAATCGGCGAAAGAAGCCTCTATCAGCTTCATTGGTAAAAGTTATATCAATTTTCTTTCTGCCATCGTTGATAGGCTGCTCTTTTTTCGCATGGTGAAGAGTTGGATGAAATATCTTTTGGAGAGCATGAAAAATAAAGTCGTGAAATCGGCCAGCATTATCATTGCCTGGTGGAATAGACGATAAGGTATTCTGATTAGAAAGATAGGGTTTGTTTACTTTAATCCATTCATCTTTTAAGAGTACAAACTCACTCTCCGTTGCCTCTGCATTAAATAAGGCCGCAAACTCTCTTTTCAAGGCGTATCGAGGTTGTGGCGAATTTAGCGGGAGATCACTTCGTACGACCACCGCATTAATTCTTATGAGTTCTGGCAATAGGAGGCGACGAATTGTCTCGCGCGCGTTTGGCGAGTACCAAGCTTGCTCACCTAAATTGCAACTTTGATACGGTGAATCGTGATACGACCGACGCTGAAGCGGCGTCTGTAAGCTAGCTTGACTATCACTCATTGCAGTAACATGCTGTATGCTTGCCCAAACATTTTCCCCTTCCACGGCACCAACGTAGAGCATGACAAAAATGAAGCGCCCTGCCCTTTCTTGACTGACGAGATGCCGGTTCGCATTTGTATCAGTAAATATCGATAAGAGCCGTTCCTGTAATTTCTGTAAAGGCAAAAGTTTTGGTAACGTCATAATGCTATCTCCTCGTATTTGTAGTGTTGCGAATTGTTGTTGCTAGAATACGGCTAATCCTGCAAGTAGATCAACTCTACTGACAATGACAACATGCCGCCGAACAAGGCGTTGCATCGGACGCTCTCTACGTGGCAAAAATTCGTGTAGGTCCGTTACGATTCGCGCTTGGCGAGGCATATTAATAATTCGTGGAGCGCCGGTGAACTTAGCCGTTAGCTGGCTAGTTATGAGTTTGGTAAACATCTTCATACAATTCACATTATGCTGCTGCACAAAGGCACTCTTAGCAGTTCATTAGAGTAGGATTTAGGATGAACACAACCGCTCTGTTTGTTGAACTCATTGTTATCGGTGTAGGCACAGCAGCTTGGATCACTCTTCTGATATTGAGCATCTTTGGCTACTTCTGGATTCCTGGGCAACAGATTACAGCTTTAATCGCACTCTTACCCTTCCTATCTCTAATTTATGTTTTAGGCATAGTCACAGACTATTTAGTATTCAACATCTACAGAAAAGTTTTTCGTAGATTGGAGGATTTCTTCTGTAGACGATATCTTGGCGAGGATATAGATGTTGAAACAGTTAGAACATATGTGTACACATATGCTGCTGAAAATGTCATTAATCGATTTGAGTACGATCGCAGTAGGTTGCGAATTTGCCGTGCTTGGAGCGTGAACTTTGTGTGCCTAGCAATCAGTACGCTTGTTTTTCTCTGGACTGATCTTGCACAGATAGATTCCAGCATTAAGATAAAGATTTCAATTTTTAGCACGATGGTGTGTGCATTTGGAGTTGTCGCAACTTTTTACACCTGGAGAAACCTAAGTGAAGGTGACTACAAGCGACTGAAACGAACCAGCACTTTTCTGAAGATCGAGAGAGGTGAAAAGCCTGATTAGATAAGATAAAGCCAGCTAACAATTGAGATGGAGCGGACAAGACAAAGCAATGGTTCTAAATTCAAGGCTACTATTGCCGCTCATCTCAGTCGTTAGCTAATACATTGAGAAATCTTCTTAAAACCGTTAATAACGGTGACGTGTCAGTGCACCGGATGTCAGCGAATGACCGCCAGCGCCTTTAGTTTGAGCAAGCTTTATCCCAGCAGCGGGTTCAAAGTAACGCAGGGTGAACCTATCATTGGTGGGCTGCACGGCGCAACGCGTCGCTATTTTTGTGCCCACTGCATGAGCTGGCTATTCACACGGCTCGAGGGTATGGATGACTTCGTCAACGTGCGATCGACAATGCTAGATGACGCCCAAGCTTACAGCCCATTCGTTGAGACCTACACAGACGAAAAGCTGCCGTGGGCAATAACCCCTGCCGTCCACAGCTTTGAAAATTTTCCAAAGTCAGCAGATTTTCCGGCGTTGCTTGCCGAGTTTGCTAAACGCTCTGAGTAGCTAATAGTTAGACCCCAGAGTTTTTTCAAGAACTCTGGGGTCTATTAAGAGAGACGCTATTTAGCGGGTGTGGCTAGCGATCGCCCCCCGTACTCGCTAGAATCCGCTCGGTGAGTTTCTCTGGAACCGGGTCGAGGTGGTCGTAGGTCCACTTGAAGAAGCCTACGCCCATGGTCAGTGACCTCAGCTCCAAAATCATAGTCTGCATTTCGGCCTGGGGCAGGTGCCCGGTGACCACATCCCAGCCGGGCCAGTCGGCTTTGGCCTCGTAGCCGAGGATTTGCCCTCGCCTGCCGGTGATCAGCTTCAGCACGTTGGAGGTATAGCTGCTGGGCACCGAAATTTCTACCAGGTCAATGGGCTCGAGCAGGGTGGGGGTGCAGGCCACCAAGCCCTCTTGCATAGCAATGCGGGCTGCCTGTTTAAAGGCATTGTCGGAACTGTCAACGTTGTGGTAGGAGCCATTCGTTAACGTCACCGCCACATCTACTACCGGAAAGCCTAAGGGGCCATGGTCGAGGTATTCGCGCACGCCGGTTTCGACACTGGGGATGTACTGCTTGGGGACCACGCCGCCCACGATGGTATCGCTAAAGGCAAAGCCGTCGCCGCGCGGCAGCGGCTGAATGGACAGGTACACGTCGCCAAACTGACCGTGACCGCCGCTTTGGTGTTTATAGCGTCCGTGGACGGCCTCCTTGGCCTGGCGGATAGTTTCTTTGTAGGGCACCTGGGGCAGGTGGGTGGCCATGGGCAGGTTGTATTTGCGGCTGAGGCGATCGATCGCCAAATTTAAGTGCACATCCCCCTGGCCCCAGAGAATCACCTCGTGGGTATCGCCATGCTGCTCCCAAAAGAGGGAGGGGTCTTCTTCGAGCAGTTTGGTGAGGGCAGCGCTGAGCTTAACCTCATCGCTGCGCTTGACGGAAGTGATGGCCAGGGCGTAGACCGGCTCAATAACAGGAGCCTTGGGCAGCAGGGCATCGAGATTGCCGCTGTGGGTTAGCGTGTCACCAGTTTGAGCTCCCTCCAGGCGAGCTACGGCAACAATGCGACCGGCCTCCGCTCGGGTGAGGCTGGTTTGTTGGGTGCCCATCAAGTCATAGAGACCGCCCATGCGATCGCCGTTCAAGCTATCCCCATCCTTGAGTTCGCCACACCAGACCCGGACCAGGGAAAGTTTGCCGCCCTGAGGGGTGTAATAGGTCTTGAGCACCTGGGCTAGGGTATCGGTCTCGCAGGTGATGCCCCGCTTCTCGCAGGTGACCTCTGGGGCTGGGGCTTCCTTCACTAGGGCGTCGAGCAGGGGGCGCACGCCGTAGTCATTCAGGGCCACACCGATAAATACCGGCACAATGAGATCGGCCCCCAGCTCCATTTTCAGGTCGTGGACAATTTCCTCTTCGGGAGGTGCGATGTCCTCCAGCAGTTCTTCTAATAGATGATCGTCATAGTCAGCTAGGGCTTCCAGCATTTCAGCGCGGGCGGCCTGTTCCTCGGCCTGCAGCGCGGCGGGCAGCGGCACGGGGTCAGCGGGAGCGCCGGGATGGTAGTGGAAGGCTTGTTCCGTAACGAGATCAATAAAGCCTACTAATTCGTGGTTTTGGCGAATCGGGTACTGCTGAGGAATCACTGGTCGGGAGGAAATCTGACGCAAGGCCGTTAACACCTCAGCGAAAGTGCCGTTGGCGCGATCGAGCTTGTTAATCCAGATCAGATGGGGGATTTCCCAAGCGTCTAAAAATTGCAGTAGGGGCGAGAGGGTGAGCACTTTGTTGGGGTCGGCTTCGCAGACCACGATCGCCGCATCGACCCCCATCAGGGCATGGTTGGTCTCCTGCTGCAACTCCACCGAGCCAGGGCAATCGACAAACGTAAAACAAATGCCGCCGTACTGAGTACTGGCGGCATTGAGTTCTACGGTCATATGGCGGGTGCGGGCCTCCGGGCAGCTATCACCGAGGGTGTTGCCCTCATCGACGCTGCCCTTGCGAGTTGTGACTCCAGTGACAGACAGAATGCTCTCTAAAAGCGTTGTTTTGCCGCTGGAATAGGTGCCGACCAGCGCTACATTACGTCGGTCTGAAAGGACGTTTTGAGCCATAATAAACTCCTTGCCATGGTGCGATGGCATGTAGAGAAAAGCCTATAGCTTGAAGGCGTGACGAGCTTGATATGAAGTGACTCAGCTGTGTCTAACCCCAGATTAACGCGACCTTAACCCCCTGCTTGATCAGGTTCTAGAAAGTTCACCTGTTGAAGTTTTGTGCCTGGTTTTGTCGATCTGTAACAGGAGATTTTGAGGGTTTAAGGCCAAGGGTTTAAGGTCAAGGGTTTAAGGCTGTTCTCTAAACCTTAAACCCTGCACCAGTCTCCCCATCCAACACCTGCCGCACTTTTTGGGCTAGCGCCGATGGGGTAAAGGGCTTTTGTAGAAAGGCTACGTCGGCCTTTGAAACGCCGTGGTGAATCACGGCATCGTCGGTGTAGCCAGAGAGAAACAGCACTTTGCAGTGGGGATGGGTGTGGGTCACCTGGGCAGCCAGTTCGCGTCCCCCTAGGTGGGGCATCACCACATCGGACATCAGCAGGTGAATGGGGCCGGGCGCATGCTCGACCAGGTGTAGAGCCGCTTGGCCATTGGCGGCCTCTAACACCCGGTAGCCACAGCGCTGCAAAACGTGAATTTCTAGAGCACGCACGGCATCTTCGTCTTCGACGACTAAGATAGTCTCGGTGCCCTGGGGCAGGGTGCGCGATCGCGCCTGCGATCGCCCCTCAGGCAGCGGCTCAGCCACCAGCGGCAGGTAGATCTGAAACCTCGTCCCTTGGCCCACCGCACTCTCTACCGCGATGTGGCCGCCCGACTGCTTGACCATGCCATGCACTGTGGCCAAGCCCAGTCCGGTACCCTTGCCCATAGGTTTAGTGGTAAAAAAGGGCTCAAACATTTTGGCCTGGGTCGCAGCATCGATGCCGCAGCCGGTGTCGCTCACCGTTAGCAGCACGTATTTTCCGGGGC
Organism: Nodosilinea sp. FACHB-131; assembly: GCF_014695395.1. Lineage (GTDB taxonomy): Bacteria > Cyanobacteriota > Cyanobacteriia > Phormidesmidales > Phormidesmidaceae > Nodosilinea. Next base: position 74,656 of record NZ_JACJOF010000012.1, on the reverse strand, counting down.
TCAAATCAGATACCTGGCGGCAGTAGGCTTCGTCTAGCTGCACGGTCTGGGTAGCCAGGGTAAGGGTGCCGCCCTGGGGCATAGCGTCGCGAGCATTGACCGCCAGGTTCATCAACACCTGCTCGATCTGACCGGGGTCAGCTTTAATCGGGCCGAGGGTAGGGCTCAGGTCAGTAGTTAAAATAATGTCTTCGCCGATCAGGCGGCGCAGCATCGTTTCGGTATTGCTGACCACAGTGTTGAGGTTGAGCGTCTGAGGAGCCAGCACCTGCTGACGGCTAAAGGCCAGCAGCTGGCTGGTTAGCGTACCAGCGCGTTCGCCCGCCTGATAAATTTCGCCCAGCAGCTGGGCGGCGGAGTCACTGGCGGGAATACGGCTCTGCAAAAGCTCGCTATAGCCCTTGATTACGGTAATCAGGTTGTTAAAGTCGTGGGCAATGCCTCCCGCCAGCCGACCGATGGCCTCCATTTTTTGGGCCTGGCGAAACTGTTCTTCGAGTTGCTGCTGTTCGGTGACGTTGCGGGCCTGCACCAGGTAAGCGGAGCGATCGGCGAAGGTTAGGCCGTAGGTGGAGATCTCGACGCTGATAATCTCCCCAGTTTTCTTGTGGTGTCGCCAGACGCCGCGACGTTCGAGGGATGAGCCTGCCTGAGCCAGCCGCTCCATTAAAGCGGGCACATCCTCGCGCGGATAAATATCTTGCAGGGTCATAGTCAAAAACTCGTCGCGGCTGTAGCCATACTCAGCTACAGCGGCATCGTTGACGGCTAGGCAGGCCAGGGTGGTGCGATCGCAGACCAACACTGGGTCAGTGATGGCTTGAAATAGCTGGCGGTAGCGAGCTTCGCTGGCGCGCAGGGCGGCCTCAATGCGTTTGCGTTCGACAATTTCGGCCCCTAGTCGCCGGTTGGTCTGCTGTAGGCTCTCAACCTTTTTCTCCAGCTTGCGAAACAGGGCCTCGCTGTAGTCTTTGAGCAGAGCCTTTTCTTCAAGCTGGGGCTGGCGCACTGAGGACTGGGCCGAGTCGGGGTTGCCCAGTAGAGCCGTGATGCTGGCCATCAACGCCTCGGGTTCAGCCGGCTTGACTAAAAAGGCGTCGGCTCCCAGATCAAAGGCCAGGCGCTCATCCTTAACGTCGGTATAGGTAGCGGTGTAAACCATAAAAGGAATGGCCTTGAGCTGGTCGTCAGCCTTCCACTGGCGCAGCAGGGTGTAGCCATCCATCACCGGCATCAGCAGGTCAGAGATAACCAAGCTGAGGGGCTGCTGGCGAGCTTTAGCTAAAGCTTCGGCCCCGTGGTGGGCTTCTACTACGGTGTAGCCATGCCCCTGAAGCAGCATGCGCAGCAGGTAGAGATTTTCAGCGTTATCGTCAACAACCAGCACCTGACTCATGGGACAACATCTCCTGGAGTGGCGAGGAAGAACCGCTCCACCTCATTGCCGAACGATTCGGGGTCGATGGGTTTTTCAATGTAGCCTTCGGCTCCGGCGGCCAGGCATTTTTCGCGATCGCCCACCATGGCGTAGGAGGTCACCGCCACAATAGGGATTAATTTGAGCTGCGGGTCGCTCTTCAGGGCGTAGGCCACGGCATGACCATCCATGCCGGGCAGCTGAATGTCGAGCAAAATCAGGTCGGGGCGGGCGATCGCCGCTAGCTCCAGCCCTTGAAGGCCGGTTTCTGCCTGAAGAACGTTGTGGCCCCGCTGCTCCAGCAAAAACTGCACCAGGTAGCGATTTTGGGGATTGTCTTCGATCAATAAAATGGTCTTCATGGTGTCTCCGGTGCTTGCAGCGGCAGCGTCACGGTAAAGGTGCTGCCCTTCCCCCAGTCACTCTCGGCCTGAATGGTACCTCCCATCAGGTCAATCAGGCGACGGCAGATCGCCAGACCAAGTCCCGTGCCCTCGTGGTTGCGGGTTAGCCCCGAGTCGATCTGCTGAAAGGGTTGAAACAGGGTAGGCAGATCCTCGGCTTTAACCCCTATGCCCGTATCTGACACCCGCAACCGCAGCGTCGCTGGGGCAGTGCCAGTCCCAGGGGGTTCATGCATCAATTCTGCCGTTAGGGCGACTTCGCCGCGATCGGTGAATTTAATGGCATTGCTCAGCAAATTGAGCAAAATCTGCTCAAACCGACGCTGGTCGGTAACGGCTTTGCCCAGGGCTGGGGCCACCTCAACGCGCAGACTTAACTCTTTAGCCTCGGCCTGGGGCTGCACGATCGCCAGCACCTTGGCAATCGACTGGTGCAGGTCAAAGGGCTCACGGGCCACCTCTAGCTGCCCGGCTTCGATTTTAGAAATATCGAGCACGTCGTTAACCAGAGCCAGCAGGTGGCGGGCGCTAGTGCGCACCATGCCCAGCTGCTTGCTCTGCTCTGCGTTGAGCGGCCCGGCCAGCCCCTGCAAAACAATGCCAGTAAAGCCAATAATCGAGTTCAGCGGGGTGCGCAGCTCGTGGCTCATGGTGGCTAAGAAGGCCGATTTGATGCGATCGGCCGCCTCAGCCCGATGTCGCTTTTCGCGCTCGGCCTCGGCCTGCTTGCGGGCAGTCATGTCGGTGCCAATGCTGAGAATTTCGACCACTCGCCCCTCGGCATCGAACTCAACGCGGTTAGTCCAGGCCACCCAGACGCGCTGGCCATTGCGACGCACATTTTCGTTGATGTTCTGCTCAAAGGCGCTGGGGTTGGCGCAGATGCTGGCGATGAGCTGCTCTAGGTTGCGGCCGCTGCTTTCGGTGGGGGGCACGATGGTTGTCATCACGTGGCAACCGAGAATTTCGGCTTCGCTGTAGCCAAAGAAGCGCTGGCCGTACTCGTTGAGAAAGGTGATGTACCCATCGGAGTTCCAGCGCAGGATAATGCTGTTGGCATGCTCAACCAGTTCACGGTATTTGCGCTCGCTTTCGGCCAAACGAGTTTCTGCTTGCCGCCGCTCCGAAATATCAATGCCGACCCCCACCAAGCACCAGGTGTTGTCAAACTGCACGCCCTGCCCGGTGAAAAAGTAAGGGGTGGCGGTGCCGTCCTTGGCAACGAAGTTGGCCTCAATGGACGATGCGCCATCCCTAAAGACCTGCTCAATGCGCTGTTTTAACTGCTCTTTGTCGTCCTCTGCAAAGAAGTCGAGGGGATGCATCTGGGCAATTTCGGCGGCGGAGTAGCCCGAGACTTGCTCAAAGGTTTGGTTCCAGCGCAAAAAGCGCCCCTCGGTGTCGTAGAAGTAGAGCATGCCGGGCATGCTCTCGAGCATGATGTCGGCAAACCGCTTTTCGTCGCGAAGGGCCTGCTCAGCCTGACGGCGGGCAGCATCACGGGCAAAGGTTTTGAGCGCAAAGGAGAGATCGCTAGCGGCTTCTTTGAGCAGGGCGATCTCTTTGTTGTGAAAGACGTTGGGCTGGGCGGCGTAGACGTTAAGCACCCCCGCTACGGCATCATCCGCCCAAATCGGAAAGTGGGCTGAGGCCCGAAACTTGCCGTGGGCGATCGCGCCGCGCCAGGCGCTGGTGGCCGGGTCACTGAGGGCATCGTTGCAGATGTAGGGCTGGTGCGATCGCAGCGCTATAGCAGCCAGGCCAACCGACCGATCAGAAGCTGGTGCCTGGCCCTGATCGATGGCCAGCAGGCTGGGCACCAGGCTGCCGTCGTCGCCGTAGGCTGCTATCGGCTCTAGCCTGTCTAGGTCTGTGCAGTGCCACCCAATCCAAGCCATGCAGAAGCCGCCATCATCGACCAGCACCTGACACACCTTTTGAAAAAGCTGGTCGCGATCGGTGGCCCAGACAATTGCTTGGTTAATCTGACTCAGGGCCGCGTAGAGTCTCGACATCCGGGCCAGTTCTCGTTCTCGCGCTTTCAGCGCAGTAATATCACGAGCAATTTTTGCAGCACCAATAATCGCCCCGCTGGCGCTGAAAATGGGCCATACAGTCACTGAAACATCAATTAGGCATCCGTCCTTAGCGAGTCGCTGAGTCTCTAGCTGTTCTACCCGTTCACCCCGACGGAGACGTTCCAAAATAAAAACTTCCTCCTGTCGTCGGGACTCGGGAATAATCCGGGTGATTGAGGTGCCGATCATTTCGGCGGCAGCATAGCCGAACAGGTTTTCTGCCCCCCCGTTCCAGCCGGTGACGATACCGTTTAAGTCTTTGCCAACAATTGCGTCGGGAGAGGTCGCAATCATGGTAGTTAAATATTCGCGGTCGGTCTGGGCCTGGTTGCGATCGCTCAAATCACGAATTAGCGCCAGCAGCGTGCCGTCGGGCATCAGGGTAGCAATTACCTCCGCCGCAAACAGGGTGCCATCCTGGCGGCGAAATTGCCATTCTTGCTGATAGTCAACTCCACTGTGGATGGCCTCTAGGGCGGCTGCGATGGTTTGCCCCTCGGTTTGCACTGCCAGATCAGCAGCGTGCAACCTCAAAAATTCCTCGCGGCTGTAGCCAAACATCTTGCAGGCGGCGGGGTTGGCGTCGAGGTAATAGCTCTCGGCGCTGGCCAGCACGATGCCGAGCTGAGCGTAGTCAAATAGGGTGCGGTAACGGGCTTCGCAGGCCTGCAACTGCTGGGCCATAGCCACCATAGACTGCAAAGAAAGGGGGTGCGTCATAGAGAAAACGCCCTTGAAGATAAGTTGTGCAAGACCTTGATCAGCCTGCCAACAACTCCGATCTTAACCGCTGTATTACGGTGAAAACGAGGGTAACTGTGGGTACTCCGTGACCTTATATCCTTAGGGGTATGCTCATAGGGGCACCTCGGCAATATCTGCGATCGCAGGCAGGGTCATCACCCGCTCCTGGCCAAAGCGCTCTGACCACCGCTGGCAGCGCACCGCAAAGGGGCATTGAGCACAGTAGCCCAAAGCCGGGTCGACCTTGGGCAGATCGTTCTCAGCGGCCAGCAATGCAGTTAGGGTATCGGTCAACCGTTGCAGGTCGGCTTCGGTGCGGCGGTGCTGAGCGGCAGTGTAGGCAATGGTGGTACTGCTGGGCGGTTTAGACACCGCCTGAGCCATCGGAGGGGCGACAAACCAGTAGGTCATCGTCACCTGCTCTGGAGCCAGATGACTGGTTTCGACTAACAGATAGAGGTAGAGGCGAGTCTGCCAATCCTGGGTTAGCTGGGCTAGCTGGGGCGGATTTTGGTAGGTCTTCCAGTCAACAATTTGGCCGCTGGTCGGCCCCATCACCAGCAGGTCATAGATGGCGGTTAACCCATAGCCGTTGAAGGCCAGGGTGCGGCGGTGCTCGCTTTGGCGAAAGCCATTGGCCTGGGGCAAAAATAGCTCTGGCGCAGCGGCCAGTAAACTATGTACCGCCGCCTCTAGGGCAGCATCTTCTTTTAACAAGTCATCGACGGGCAGGCCCAGATCTCGCTGCTGCATCACCCGGTGAAACTCAGTACCCCACCGCTGCCGCTCTGCTACAGCAGGATCCATGGGTGCCGTGTGGTGCTCCAGGTAGGTGTATTGGTAGCGCCGGGGGCAAATTTCCAGCAGGCGTAGATGGCCCTGGGTGAGGGAGAGCATAGGGAAAGGGGTGCAGGGTTTAGGGTTCAAGGCTTTTTCAAACCTTGTACCTTAAACCTTAAACCCTGCACCCCTCCTCCGGCAGTCCTCTATAGCGTTGCTCTAAACAGTCGCCAACAGCTTGTCGATGTTTTTGGCGGTTTCAAAGAAGTAGGCGGCGTTCTCTTCGGGAGTGCCGGGCAGAATGCCGTGGCCCAGGTTGAGAATGTGGCCGCGATTGCCTGCTTTTTTGATGGTGTCAAGGATGCGATCGCGAATCAGATCCTGGGAACCAAACAAAATCGCCGGGTCGATATTGCCCTGCACCCCAATGTTGGGGCCTAAGCGGCGGCGGGCCTCAGCCATGTCCATCGTCCAGTCCACGCTGACGATGTCAACGCCAGACTCACCCATCAGGTCAAACACACCGGCGCTACCGCTGATGTAGAGGATTAGAGGGGTATCGGGATGGGTCTGCTTCACCTGCTGCACCACCCGCTGCTGGTAGGGCAGGGCAAAGGTGCGGTAGTCCATGGGGCTGAGCTGCCCAGCCCAGGAGTCAAACAGCTGCACCACCTGAGCGCCACAGTCGATTTGGTAGCGCACGTAGGTGGCGATATTGTCGGCCAGCTTGCCCAGCAGGGTGTGCAGCATGGCGGGCTCGCTAAAGGCCATGCCCTTGATGTTGGTGTAGCTCTTGGAGGTCTTGCCCTCCACCGCGTAGGCCGCCAGCGTCCAGGGAGACCCCACAAAGCCCAGCACGGCAGCGTCGTTGCCGACTTCCTGCCGCAGGGTTTGCAGAATGGTGCGAATGTAGGGCAGCGCCGTTTCGGGATCCAGATCATGCACTGCATCGATCTGAGCCTGGGTACGAATGGGCGGTTCGATGATTGGCCCCTTGCTCTCGATGATGTCGAAGGGAATGCCCATGCCCGGCAGCGGCGTCAAAATGTCGGAGAACATAATCACCCCGTCGGGGCGAAAGGCGCGCCAGGGTTGGAGCGAGATCTCAATGGCCAAGTCGGCGTTTTCAGAGCGATCGCGAAAGGACGGATACTTGTCGCGCAAATCGCGGTACACCTGCATGTAGCGACCCGCCTGACGCATCATCCACACCGGCGGGCGCTCTAGCGCTTCGTGGCGAGCAGCGCGGAGCAACAAAGGTACCTGGTTCACTGCGGTCATGGAAGGCGTCACCAATTTACAAGAACAGCGTTACAAAACAGTTTTCGGCGTAACCGTTAGCTTATCACTCTGTGATGCTTCTAAATTCTTACGGGAAAAGGGGTTCAGCACTTTTTGTATTGCAACATTTGTACACAATTCCAGGGTTCTCGGCAGAGTCAAGCCTAAGGGAGCAGGCCCCTGCGAGGCGAACCCTAAACCCCTACGGATTTGAGAGCATCACCATCTCTGTTGATGGTCTAACAGAGTTATAGGGAAAATGCTTGTCTGACTTTGAACTCGCATGGTTTCGAATGCTGTGGTAGGGGGAAAAGATGCCAAACAATTCTGTGGGCGATCGCATAGCAAATTACTTTGAGCTAAGCGCAAAAATTGCCCAGTTCGACAGCCAAAAGTTGCGCGCCCTGCTGAGCAATAGTGAATCAAAGCTCGGGTGGGGGCTGACCCAGACGATTGCCGTTGGACAGTCTCAGGTTTTTGTCAAACGTATTCCCATCACCCAACTGGAATATGACAATCTATTCTCTACCAAAAATCTCTATGACCTACCCACTTATTTTAATTACGGTCTTGGCTCTGCGGGGCTAGGTGTTGCCGGTTTAGGGGTGTTTCGTGAGCTTATTACTCATATCAAAACTACCCATTGGGTATTGGAGGGGGCGATCGCTGCTTTCCCCCTGATGTACCACTATCGAATCTTGCCCTATGCAGGTTTACCCACAGAGATTGACAAAGATAGCCTCAAGGAATTTGTAGCGTATTGGGGCAACCATGAAAACACCGGTACTTACATGTTAGAACGAGCAAACGCCCGACATGAGCTGATTTTATTTTTAGAACACCTGCCGCAGACGTTAGAGACCTGGCTTCAGCACCATCCCCAGACACTGCCAAAAGTCTTAAACGATCTGCGCGAGATCATCGCTTTTTTGAGCACCAAGAAAATCATTCATTTCGATGCCCACTTTCGCAATATTCTTGCCGATGGCAAACAACTCTATCTAACCGACTTTGGCCTGGTCCTCGATCAGAGCTTTGCATTAACAGAGCATGAACGTGCTTTTTTTGAGACCCACAGGCTCTACGACTATGGTGAAATTTTCCGCAATGTTGGCCATATGGTTCAGTGGCACTACGATTCATGCTCATGGCAGGCCAAACGCAGCATTAGGGCCATGTGCGGCATAACAGACAACACTGAGCGTTATGAGATAGTTACTCTACTGCTCAAAAATCTAGAGCAGATTCATGCCGATGGCATGACGGATTTTGACGCATCTTGGGTGGCTGTGATCATCAAATACCGCAGCGTAGTTTTGCTAACCCGAAATTTCTTTTTTGATATTTGGGGAAACGCCAAAAAAGATACTAAATTTCCCCATAAAGCCCTAGAGCAGCTGCTTACAGAGGCAGAATTCCTACCTTCAATGGCGGGTTCGGCTCGCTAGCCCTTGGCAACAATTCTCCACAAATAGACGAAACTACCCGCCGCCCAGCACCCTCCCCAGCCTGCGCTTTCGGCACCATTAGTCTCTGGATGGCTTTCCCCAAGTTATTACGGCTCCGGCATTGAACCCTTAAACAGAGTCAACACCACAGTTACCCACTGCCTAAACGGGAAATAGGGAGCGCTTCGCTTTAGAATTGAAAACTGTGACTAGTTGGCGAAACGCAGATTATCCCCATGGAAATTGTGAACTTTTTTGAAACCCTGGCCGGCAAGTGGTTTTCTCAGCGCACCATTCACAACCTGGCTGGTCAGAGTTCCCAAGCGGGGCAGTCTAATCTGCTGGTTGAGTTTTTGCCTGCCACCGATACCGATCTGGCCCAGGTCTGCACCACCCTTGGCCACGACCCTAGCCAAATTGCCTGCGGTCTTCGGGTTCACCAGGACAGCCAGCTTGAAGGGGAAAGCCAAAAAATCCAGAGCAGCGCCCTGATGGTGATTATGACTCCCACCGATGGGGGGGATGGGGTGCTGGTACAAGCGCCCACGTCGTCATCGGCGGTTCAGGGTAACTACCGGGTTGAGGATGAAGTGTTAACCATTGTCACCCCCACCGACGCGGGGCAGGTAGAGGAGCGCCTGTGGTTTGTAAACCCTAACCTGCGCATGCGCACTAGCGTGCTCAAAACTGGAGATGATGTGCAAATGGCATCGTTCTGCTCAGAAATTCGGATGGGCGGAGCCAAACCGGCCGACTGAGCACGTTTCCCAAGAAATCAGATATCCCCCGACTACAGCCGAGGGATATAGAGTCACTGATGTTGAACGCTGTGAAACAATCGGGCGCGTCTACTGTGGATAGCGCAGGGTTGGCAAAAAAACTCTGTCCCTTAAAGACCCTCTTCTCGTCGCCCTCTCTAGACAGAGATAGTCACGCTCAATCGCGGTGACTTAACTAAGTTTCCGTCAGGACAAGCGCGCTGGGGATGACTCAAATCAGGGGGTCTGGCAGAGGCGCTTGACCCTCGGAGCCGACGGCAACATTAGGCGGCTGAAGATCGGGTTGCTCCTCGGGCAGCTTTTGCACGATGAGTTCGTTGCCGTCGCGGCCCAGAACAGCCACGGTGTCACCGGGCACCAGTTGCACTCCAGCAGCGGCGCTGATCGCAGTCCAGTAGACCCCTTCAAACTTAACCTGGTACTTGCGGCCCTCTAGAAGGTCTTGAACTAGAGCTGTTTTATCCGTCCAGGCTCCCTCTGGAAATGTAGGTTCATCAGCCGAGTCAGCGGCCCACTGAATATCTTGGGGTGAATCAGCTTCGGGAAAGACATCTTCTATTAGGTCGTCTGACATGGCTCAAACCTTTTGTAGGATAAGGACTAGTTTCGATGGGTTCTAGGGTTTAGAACTCATCCTGGAGATAGATAGCAGCCTGAAAGAGATAGCAGCGTGAGATAGATAGAATGTCACCATTAGAGCATTGGTGAGGCGGGGTGGTTGGCAGGGGCACCGCTAAGTCGCTATGCTGCCCTGGAATGTGAGGACAAGTAACGGCTATGGCAGGGTCTCAGATCGAACAGTGGCACGAGCCAGAACTAAAAACCGACCCAGGGGTGGAGAGCGCAGCGACGGCGGCAGCTATCACCCTAGCGCCGTTACCCGCACCACGGCCTCGCCCTCGGTGGCAGAGAAGGCTGGCGATCGCCGCTGGGGTAGGAGCCTTGGGCGGTCTCGGCGGTCTGCTGTGGTGGGTTTTGCGCACACCGCCCCATCCCTACGTGATAGATATTTCGCCCTCCCAGAGTGAGTATGCGATCGCTCGGGGAGAAAGCCCGAGCCTGAGCTGGCAGGTGAGCAACCCTCGCCAAGTGCAGACCATGCTGCTGCGCGGCTATGCCCCGGACGGCACCCTGGTGTTTGGTCCTGAGACCTACGACCTATCGGAGGGGCTGCCGGTTGGCCTGCTGCCCTACTGTGACCAGACCAGACGGCTGCTCACCTGTCGCGAAGTGCCCCTCGAACTGCGTGAGCCTGGCCAATACCGCTTTGAGCTCACCCTGATGCCCGATATGGATCTGAACTTGGCCCCTATCCAGGCCGAGAGCAGTCTAGTCACCGTGGCCGACCTGCCCCAGCCCACCGTGGTCGAACTTGTCCCCGACCAGGTGATTTACTCCGAAGCTGGTACCCAAGTTTCGGCCAACACGCCAACCTTAGCCCCGCCGGTCACCGATGCTGGCATTCGCGTCAGCTGGATTGTCACTAACCCCGCAAGCCTGCAAGACCTACTGCTGGTGGTCAAGCGGCCCGATGGCACGACCATAGGAGGGCGGCGGTTTGCCCTGCGCAAACCAGATGGCCCGGCCCAGGTGTCTCTGCCCGAAGAGCTTCAGCCCTTTTGCAAACTGGAAGACCGGCTGATTTGCCAAGGAGTACCCAGCGGCATGCTGGAGGTGGGGCAGTACCAGTTTGAGCTCACCCCGGTACCGGCTAACCTGGGCGATCGCGAGCTGCCGGCAGCCAAACAGAGCGAAGTGGTAAATATTCAGCCCCGCCCAGTGCGCATCGCCTCGTTCACCATTAACGGACGTGAGGCTCAGCCCAAATATCTAGTGCCGGTAGAACCGGGCCAGCAAATCCCTGGGTTCCAAGTGGCTTGGCGGGTAGAGGGCGGCTCAACGGCCAAAGTTGAACTGCTGCCTTCGCCAGGGACGGTGGGCCTTCAGGGAGCGCTGTCGATGCCCCTTAGCCCGGCAGGCACTACCACTGTGACCCTGCGCGTCACCGATGGCCAAAACCCGCCCCTAGTGCGCGCGGTTACCTTTGAGACCTTTAACCCTCGCCCCAACCAGCCCGTCATTATCAATCAAGGCGGCGGTACCGCCAGCAGCAGTGGTCAAACAGCCCCAGCACCTCGGCCTACGCCCTCACCAACCGCCCGCCCCCGCGACCCCCTAGGCGAAAGCCTCCGCACCCGAGGGTCAACCCCTGGCAGCAATCTCCCCGACCTGCAAAACCGCCCGCCGGAAGAGTTAGACCTCAACTTTTAGGGCAGCATCAATTGTTAGCGGGGGTAGCGGGGGGCTATGGCGAGTTCTAGTTCTGACCAAGTAGACCACAGCCCAGCGCTGCGATCGCTGATGGCCCAGGCAAATATTGCCAGCTACCGTGCCCTCAGCCAAGTCTGTGGCGTGCCCCGCTCGGCGATCGACAGCCTGCGCCAGGGGCAAGTCGGGCGACTACGGGTGGACGTGCTGCAACGCCTTGGCCAAGCCCTGGGACTGTCGCTAGAGGCTTTGGTGGATAGATTTAGCTCGCTCAACCTGTCCCAGCCGATAGGAGGCTCTGGGGCTGAGGCTCTGGGTCAAATTAAAGCCCTGCGGCAGGAGTGCGATCGCCTCCAAACCCAGCTCGCTACCCAGGCCGTCACCGTGCGCCAGCAGGTGCAGCAGGAGGCGATCGCCCAGCTAGAGCCTTGGCTGGTGCAGTGGCCCACCGCCGCCCACGCTGCCCAGCAAAAGCCTGATCTCTCCGCCCAAAAACTGCTTCCCCTGGTGCGCCCCGTAGAAACCCTCGTACAGAGCTGGGGCGTCACCCCCATAGAAACGGTCGGGGCCGAAGTGTCCTACAATCCGCAGATTCACCAGCCTAAGGCAGGCGCTTTGTCACCAGGACAGCCAGTGAGAGTCAGCCATGTGGGATATCGTCAGGGCGATCGCCTGCTGTATCGGGCCAAAGTTACGCCGATCCAAACTTAGACGCCATTGCCCTTAACTAGGTGCCAGCTCAGAAAAAACTTTTACCCTGGCTATAAATACCCAATAAAGTTTCAGATTTTTTTGCAATTCCCTACGGAATTTGGGCCTCAGTATGGGAATCTTATGCGTGGGTAGGTCATAACCGGGCAAGCCCACTGCACCCTTACTATACAGAACCCCACTTCCTAGCTGAACTCCCTATATTTGAAAAGCTCCCCGCCTAGGCGGGGAGCTTTTCGTTAGACCAAGCAATTTTGAATTGCCCTCCTCACCCCCTCACCGTCCTCATCCCCTCCCCTCACCCATCCACCCATCCACTCTCCTACCCGCCTACCCACCTACTCCTCCCGCTCCGGCTTCAGCAATGGAAAAGCGATCACATCGCGAATGCTGGGGCTATCGGTGAGCAGCATCACCAGGCGATCGATGCCAATGCCCTCGCCACAGGTAGGGGGCATACCGTGCTCTAGGGCCGTGAGAAAGTCTTCGTCTACGCCCGTAGCCTCCAGGTCGCCCGCCGCCTTACGCGCCGCCTGCAATTCAAAGCGCTGCCGCTGATCGATGGGGTCGGTCAACTCCGAAAATCCGTTGGCGGTCTCTCGGCCCACCACAAATAGCTCAAATCGTTCCACCACCCCAGGTCGGCTGCGGTGGGGCTTCGACAGAGGCGAAATCTCGATCGGGTGGTCGATCAGAAACGTCGGCTGAATTAGGGTTTCTTCGATTTTTTGCTCAAAGACTTCGTTCAACAGTTTGCCGATTGAGTCGCAGTCTTCAACACCGTGCAGCTTGAGATCCTTCACCGCCGCCTGGGCTTCTTCAAGAGTGGTGAACTGGCGAAAATCTAGCCCGATGTGCTCCTGCACTAGGTCGTGCATCGTCACCCGCTTCCAGGGCGGAGTCAGATCGATGTCTACGCCTTGATAGGTAATCTTGAGCGTGCCTAGAATGTCTTTAGCTAGAGTAGCGATCAAGTCTTCGGTGAGATTCATCAGATCGTGGTAGTCGGCATAGGCCTGGTAAAACTCCACGCTGGTGAACTCGGGGTTATGGCGGGTCGACACGCCCTCGTTGCGAAAGATGCGGCCAATTTCAAACACTCGCTCAAAGCCGCCCACCACCAGCCGCTTCAGGTGCAGCTCGGTAGCGATACGCAGGTAGAGATCCATCTCCAAAGTGTTGTGGTAGGTGACGAAGGGGCGCGCCTCGGCCCCCCCGGCCTCGCTTTGCAGCACTGGGGTTTCAATCTCTAAAAATCCCCGATCTTCTAAATAACGACGAATACCGGAGGTGATCAGCGCCCGCTTGCGAAAGGTGTCGCGCACGGTGGGGTTGACAATTAAATCGACGTAGCGCTGGCGGTAGCGCTTGGCCACATCCGTCAGGCCGTGCCACTTGTCAGGCAGAGGCAGCAACGATTTGGTGAGCATGGCGTACTCCTGCACCTTGACCGAGAGTTCGCCCTTTTCGGTGCGCTTAATGGTGCCGCACACACCGAGAATATCGCCCACATCGGTGAGCTGCTTCAGGTGCTCAAAGGCCTGGAGGTTAGGCTCCCTCATATAGGCGTCAATGGTAGCCTTTTCCAGGTACAGCTGAATGATGCCGCTCTCATCCTGCAGGGTAAAGAAGGCCAGCTTGCCAAACACTCGCCGCGCCAAAATTCTCCCGGCGAGGGAAACCAGAGCATCCACCTCGGCTCCGGCTTCTATGTCAGCGTATTTGGCCTGCAAGTCGGCGGTGTGGTGAGTGACATCCCACCTATAGGCAAAGGGGTTTTGGCCTAGCTGCTTGAGGTCTTCTACCTTTTGCAGGCGGGCGGCGCGGATTTCGTCAAGGCTAGAGGCGCTTTGGCCTGGGCGGTTAGAGTCAGACGACATAGCTAGGGAGTGAATGGCAAAACGTCACAAGCCCTCATTATAGGGAACCCTGGCCCCCGCACCGCGAAGAGCGGCAATCCTTTAACGCAGATAAGCCCGACCGCCAGCCCCTATCTAAACGGTAGGGAGCCAGCGGTCAGGCTTACGATTAAATCTGGAAATAGAAGCCTAGAAGTAGGCGTAGGAAGATGCCGTAGCGGCGGCGATCGCAACCAGCCCCTGCCGCACGAACGACAGCAGCAAGAAGGCAAGGATGGGCGAGATATCAATGCCGCCCAGGGGAGGAATGATCGAGCGGAATAGGTTCAGGTAGGGGTCGGTCAGCTGGCTCAGCACCGAGAAAGGCGGGCTAAACCAATCCACATTGGGAAACCAGCTCAGAAGAATGCGTACGATCAGCAAGATCGTATAGATCGATAAAAACGTGGTGAGGGTTTGTACCAATATGTCCATTTGAGAACCTCGGCAGTAGTCGTTATCAACAATACACGGAGCGTCTAAGTCTGTCAGTTAGTGTAACGGTTTGCTTCGTCCAGCACGGAGCGAACCCGGTAGATTTGCTTAAGAGTCTATGCGGGAGGGGCTTTCCCAAGGGCGCTCAGAGTGACCGTTGATGCCGCCGAGCTGCTGCCGCACGTCGTCGATCGCATCGTTGAGCTGGGCAATTTTGTCTTCTAGGCCGAGACGGGCGGCTTCAATGCTCGCTTCGTCGGGGTCATCAAATTCGCCAAAGGCCAAGCTGCCGCTGGTTTTGGGTAGCGCAGACTTAACTTTGCCCCCCGACTGCTGAATGCGCGTGGCCGCCAGCGCACCCACCACGCCACCCAGAGCGCCACCCACCAGGGTGCCGAGCAAAAATCCACCGACGAAATTGTCTTGTTGACTCATAGGTCGTTAATCCATCTAACCCAAAGAACCGAAGCCTACAATACTCTAATTGTGGCAAAGCAACGGCCAACTGCACAGTACAAGTCCGGCAATCGCACCCGATCCCGCTTTCATTCTGACGGATTTTAGGCAGCGATCAAGCTAGGTGCCAAAGGTGCGATCGCCCGCATCCCCTAGCCCCGGCACAATAAAGCCGCGATCGTTCACCTCTTCGTCAATCATGGCGGTGTAGATAGTCACTGCAGGGTAGGCCGCCGCCAGCTTTTGCAGGGCCGGAGGTGCCGCCACAATCGAAATAATTCGCACCACCGCTGGGTCAATGCCCCGCTGGGTCAGCTGCTCCATCATTGCCATGATGGTGCCGCCCGTGGCCAGCATTGGTTCGCTGATAATTACCCGCGTGGCGGGGTCGAGCTGTGCCGGCAGCTTGTTGAGGTAGCAGCTTGCCTCCAGGGTTTCTTCGTTGCGCACAAAGCCCACGTGGTACACCGAGGCCAGAGGCAAGAGCGCTTGAATGCCGGGCATCAGCGCCAGCCCCGCCCGCAAAATCGGCACGATCATCGTCGGCACCTCAGGGTTAACAAAGGTGGCTGGAGCCGGGCCAAGGGGCGTATTCACCGTCGTATCCATCGTCGGCACCCACTCGCGAATGGCCTCGTAGGTGAGCCAACGGCCCAGTTCTTCCATCGCCGAGCGAAATAGCGGCCCCGGCGTATCGGCGTCGCGGGCTACCCCCAACCAGTGCTTAATCAAAGGATGCGGCGGAACATAAATACGCAGTTGAAAAGATGACATAGCCCAGTTGCCCGCGAAAAATCTGCCACATCATACCCCGGAGGCCCGCAGAGAAGCGATTTCTCTCTCACCTCCCGCGACTTCCTCACTCTCAATTCAAAATTCAAAGTTCAAAACTCTTCCCCAACTCCCCCACACCCCTACTCCCGCACTCCCTACGGCTCTCCTCCTACGGTCTATTCGGTGTGAAAACCCTGTTTTCACAGGGGTAAGCCACACCTGTGCTCACCCCTTGTTTTTGTCAAGATAGTTATGTCAGCGCAAGGAGATAGCAATGGCAAAGCGATTTTTTAGTAAGCCCTTTATGAACTGGTACCGTCAGTTGTTACGCAACTCTAAATATCGTTGGGTTGTGCTGTTTGGCACCCTGGTTTATCTAGTCAGCCCCATTGATATTGCTCCCGATGTTTTCCCAGTTTTGGGGTGGCTTGATGACGGCCTAATCGCCACGATCGCCGTTACCGAAATCACCCAAATCTTGCTCGATCGCAGACGCAATCTGCGCCAGGTCGATGAGACCATCGCGACGACAAAGTCCGTTGATACCAGTGGAAACGTGATTGATATCGATGCTGTCGCCGTCCGCTAAATCTAATTCAGGTGTGCTGTTAGAGCGCTGCTGGTGAGAGAACACCACTGCCAACCTGACTCAAAAACATCCTTGTTAACCCCATTTCTAATCAGGAGAAACTCCATGGCCAATACTGTACAAGACCGCGTTAAGACCGAGTGGGAAAAGGCTCAAAAAGAAGGTGGCCAGCGCGCCAGCCGCATTCGCGAAATCGTCAAAGCTGCTGCTGTCGAAGCCCTGGCTGAACTTAGAGAAGGTTCCAGCGAAATCGAAACCCAGGGCCGTAAAACCCTGGCAGAAATGATTGAGCAACTGCGGGCCAACGAAGCAGCTGATGCCGCTGCCGCTGAAGCAGTGGCCGATGCAGTGACGGAGGCTGTTCAAGCCGAAGCGAATGCTGAAACCAGTGCCCCTGCCCCTACCTGGTCGCAAATCTTTGCCGACCTGCGCTATCTAGCCGACGATCGCAAAGTTGGCTGGGCCCAGCAGCTTCTGTCTGGCCTCCAGACCCAGATCGATCGCTTCGACACCAAAATGGCCACAGAACAGGGCGATCGCTACGACGTTGTCCGGCCCCTAGTGCGCGGCTTTCGTTCCCTAGTAGCGTTGGCCTACAACAAACTGGGCCAGCCCGCTGCGCCCCCTGCGCCTACTCCCGTCCGCATCGTTGTGCTGGATGATGTCGAAACCTCAACGGATGACTCGACGAACGTCTAGTTTTGGTTGGTTGTGTGTTGATCCTTAGGTAAAGCAAGAGTGCCCCCGCGTGACATCGTGGGGGCTTTTTTATCGAAAGCGCGGTTCTGATACTGAGGGCACCAAAAACGGTAACAAAGTACGGGGTTACGTTGCGCAGTGCAAACCTGTGCAACGTTTCCTGGCGTGGCGCTCCCCAGCGGTCGATCAGCTTGATAGAACAGTGAAACCACGGGTTTGGTGGCTAGATCTGGCCAACCCAATGGCGATACTCCTCTTTGGCGAGTGTTTACCTATGGTTAGCTCTCCTCTCGCCCAGCCTTTTCAACGAGCCCAGTCGGGGAGTAGCCTGTCTGCCGCCGACCCGCAGCTAGCTCTGGCCGTGGCCGATGATGGGTTTTTGCGATCGCTGCTCACCGAGAGTTTGCCGGCGATCGCCCACCCCCACGAAATTGGCGCTGTCACCGTTGAAGTCGGCGTTCCTCTGACCAACAGCCAGGGCCGCATCGATGCTGTGCTCACCTTCGAGCACATCAACTGCGTGCTGGCTGGCTCCTACCCCGATGCGCCGCTGCCGCCCGATGTTCACAACCATCGTGAATACCAGGCCATCACCCCCTGCCACTCTGACCTCGCTACCCTGGCGCAAAACGTTTCCCTGACCGAAGCGGAGGCACTGCTGGCGCGATCGGGCTTTGACCCTGACGAGGTGCAGCACATTCTCAACTTGCCCTCCCAGGGATGGCACAAGTCGTGGTGGTACAGCCTTGCCCCAGATGGGTTTCTCACCGTGCCCTTTCAGCGCCACATTCGCAGCCGCTGCTATGCCGACGGCACCGTCACCCTGCAATTTAAAGACCACTACGCCCAGCAGCGCCCGGAGGGTTTTCGCAGCCAGCCCCAAAAGCTGCCGGTGGTGGTGCACTCGCCCCAGGCCAGCTTTTGCGACAACCTAGCCACCATCAATCTCAGCCGCCAGGCATTCGCAACTCCCCAGGCGATTCTGATTGCCGACGACTTATCAGAGCTCGAAGTTGAGGGCTACATTCGCCAAAACGTCAGCCTCTACCGCCAGCGCAGTTTGGAGTATCTGCTCAACGCCAACTGCCGCTCCTGCGGTCAGACCAAGTGCCCGCTTCAGGGGGTAGATTCGTCGCCCGTGTTGGCCTGTAGGTCGTTTCGACCCATAGATGTAGGAACGTAAACCTGCCCCGGTGGGTTGAGCAGCACCGGCATTTTGCTAGAGGTAGCATGGCGCTGAATTTGACCCCAGCTCAGGGTTACGGCCCCGCCTGCTAGCAGCAGGCCAAACAACGCCAAAGAGACTTTATCTTCTGTCGCCCCCATGAGGCCATCGACAGCGCCTACGGTGAGCGCTGTAGCCAGCCACGGTTGTTTTCTAAAAAGCGCCTTAATGGGTCGGTCTCCTAGATGTAACAGATTTAATGACGGTGAAGTGGCCTCTAAAGATCCCTTTGTCTCCCTTCAAAAGGGAACTGCTGAGTGAAACTTTTGCGACAAAAACTTAGAGAGATCTGGCTTAGTTATGAAGTATCGTTCCCAATACCGCGAAGAGCCTACCTAACGCAACCCCAGCCAGGTGACGATCGCCTGTCCGGTGGCCATCTCAAACAGCACCAGCGCCACAAACCCAAGCATGGCGGCGCGCCCGTTTAGCCGCTCGGCGTAGTCATTAAAGCCCGCCTTAGAACGCTCAATGGTGGGGGTGACGGTAGGTTCGAGGTTGGCCATGGGTTTAGGATGTGTCGTTTGCTTTCCTAGCCTACCCCATGGGCTGATCGTTGTGGTAATGGGCGTGGACAGACGAGGCGATCGCCCCTCAACTCCATCTCCGGCCACCACACCGTGATCTGCCGCAGGGGGAGGTGGGCTTCGTGGGAAGAGAATGTGGCCAAGGAGAGGTCAGCAAATGGCGTTACCAGGTATTGCTACTCTGCATTTTGGGAAACTGGCCGGTCTAGATACAGCGCCACCCGTTCCATCAGTTGTGGAATGTATCCATAGAAGCGTTCGTTGCGTAGCTGCATGGCATCGACCGTACAGCTGCCACAATGTACCTCGGCTGGTGGCACCGCGATCGCCTGCACCACCTCATCCGACACGCCAGCCCAAGGCAAATGTCCCTCCGGAGCCTGCAATGAGTAGGTCAATTCCGACTCGTTTAACCAGTCGCTGCTGATGAAGTCAACCTCAGCGCGAGGAGCCGCCAGTTTCCAGCCGACGCGATCGCGAAAGGCATTCACCGCCGCTTCGCCATTGTTGGGATGAGCGGCCAACGCCTCCTGCCAAAGACGCCACTGCACACTGAGACCAAATCGCCCGTCACTGGCCGTCAGCCAGAGCTGGTCAATGGCATTGATCAGCTCTGGCCGCAACAATACCGGATCAGAGGGTAAAGGATCAGACGGTGGTAGTGAGGTTGACCCTGGGGCCAGCAACCGCCGGGTTATGCGATCGGCAGCAGCCCAGTCCTCAGCTTGCAGTCGTTCTTGCAGCAGCGTCAACTGCTCGTCAATCGCTCCATCGAGGTTGGCATTCGCAGTCTGGCAGGTGCCCGCCATTGAGCGCACGTACTCACTAGAGCTCAAGTAGTGGACGGTCTGTATCTGCTGTGGCAGTTCGCGGGTAGGGCGCAGACTGACGTAGAGGCCATGCACCGAATCTGGTGTTCCATAGAGACGGTCGGCATCGTTGGGCTGACCGCGAAAAGGGTCTTCAAAGGGCAGTTGAGCATAGTCTGCATCGGGAGCCAGTTGCCCATAGTCATTTAAGGCAGCGGCATTGAGCAGGGTTTGCACCCGACCCGTCCGATCTTGCCACTGCACCGTTAGGGTCAAGGCTGTTGCGATCGGGTTTGGCGGATTGTCTGTCGCAGTGGTCTCCGGTAGGCTGCCCGCTAGTCGGTAGGTTAAACTCCCTCCCTGGCTCAGAGAAACCGTCGTTTCGCAGGCGATCTGGTAGGGGTTGCTCTGGGCATCGACGGGGAGTGGTGTAGTGGTTGCCAGAGCGACCGTCAAAACATAGCCTAACGGCTTCAGGACTAGCATCTTAGCCATGGGCGTTAACTTCCAACAGAATAGGGGCTGCGGCCAGTATCAGCCATTTCGGATGAGCCACTGTCCTGGTTGCGCAAATTGATACGCGATCGTGTGGTTTAACATCCGTTTGAAAAGTGGGTTTCTGATACGACTATTCCAAACTACCGGTTTAGCCAGGGGCGGTGCAGACCCCAACCCCTCCCCTTACAATAGAAACTCAAATCCTCGACCCCAAGAAACCGTGGCAGCAACCTCCTCTCAGGCCAAGAAGCCCACCCTGATGCTGGTAGACGGCCACTCCCTGGCCTTTCGCTCCTACTTCGCCTTTGCGAAAAATGCCGACGGTGGTTTGCGCACCTCCACCGGCATTCCCACCAGCGTGTGCTACGGCTTTCTAAAGTCGCTGCTCGACATGATGGAGGTGGAAAAGCCCGAGTACGCCGCCGTCGCCTTTGACCTCGACCAGCCCACCTTTCGCCACACGGCAGACAGCACCTACAAAGACGGTCGCCCCGAAGCCCCCGAAGGCTTTGGCGAAGACGTGCGAAATCTCAAAGAGCTGCTGACTGACTTTGGCCTCAATATTTACGTTGCCCCCGGCTTTGAAGCCGACGACGTGATTGGCACCCTGGCAACGAAGGCCTTAGCGGAGGGATTTTGCGTCAAAATTCTCAGCGGCGATCAGGATCTGTTTCAGCTGATTGACCCTGACGAGTGCATTACTGTGCTGCACCTGGGTAACGCCTTTGCCAAGGGGCCAAAGACGGGGATGGCGCAGGAGTTCAAAATTGAGGATGTCAAAGCCAAGCTCGATATTTTTCCTCACCAGGTGGTGGATTACAAGGCGCTGTGCGGTGACTCGTCAGACAATATCCCTGGCGTGAAGGGGATTGGGGCCAAGACTGCCGCTAAGTTGCTGGCTGAGTATGGCGACTTAGATTCCATCTACGCTGACATTGACAACATCAAGGGCGCGACCCAGAAGAAGCTGATCGAGGGCAAAGAGTCGGCCTACCACTCGCGCTACATGGCCAAAATCATTACCGATATTCCCAATGGAGATTTGTCTATCGATCTGGCTACCTGTAAGCTGGACGGGTTTGACCCCGATGTGGTGATTCCAGCGCTCAAAAAGCTGGAGTTTCAGAATTTTGTCAACCGGCTGGGCAAGCTGCAAATTGCCTTTGGGGGCCAAGCGGCT
Source organism: Nodosilinea sp. FACHB-131 (assembly GCF_014695395.1). GTDB lineage: Bacteria > Cyanobacteriota > Cyanobacteriia > Phormidesmidales > Phormidesmidaceae > Nodosilinea. The sequence continues at coordinate 53,656 of NZ_JACJOF010000012.1, read as the reverse complement.
GAGGAAACAGCGACGAAGGCTAGCCAAGCGCTGAGTGGGGATGCCAGCACCAGCAAAGAACCCAGTCGCTCTAGCCGCTTTCAGGATACGGGCGGCGCGGATGTAGCCTTCTTTACGGCGGAGGAAACCGACAGTGCCCAGGGGGTGGATGAGGTGGCGATCGCCCCTCAGATCATCACCACCGAGGCCCAGCTCTACGAACTGCTGGACATTCTTTCCACCCAAAAAGATCCCCAAACCCCCGTTTCCTGGGACACCGAGACGACATCGCTGGAGCCAAGGGACGCCGCACTGGTGGGGATCGGCTGCTGCTGGGGCACGGGCCGCGACGAGATGGCCTACATTCCTGTGGGCCACAGCGACGGAGAAATGTTGCCGCTAGAGACGGTGCTAGACGCGCTGCGTCACGTTCTCGAAAGCGATGAGTTTCCTAAAGCGCTGCAAAATGCTAAGTACGATCGCCTCGTGCTGCGCCACCAGGGCATTCAGCTGGCGGGGGTGGTGTTTGACACCATGCTGGCCAGCTACGTGCTCAACCCCGAGACCAGCCACAACCTGACCGATCTGAGCCTGCGCTACCTCAACCTCTCTGCCCAAAGCTATGAGGATTTGGTGCCCAAGGGCAAGACTATCGCCGATATGGCGATCGCCGACGTGGCCAACTACTGCGGCGCCGACGTGCACACCACCTACCTGCTGGTGCCCAAACTTCAGGCTGAGCTGGACGAAGTCCCCGACCTCAAAACCCTGTTTGCCCAGGTCGAGCTGCCCCTAGAGCCGGTGCTGGCGGAGATGGAATGTACGGGCATTCGCGTTGACCCCGATTATTTGGCTACCTTCTCAAAGCAGCTCGAAACTGACCTGGCCCGTTTGGAAAAATCCGCCTATGAAGCTGCTGGGGAGACCTTTAACATGGGGTCTCCCAAACAGCTGAGCACGCTGTTTTTTGAAAAGCTAAAGCTCGACAAACGCAAGTCGCGCAAAAACAAGTCGGGTGGCTACTCCACCGATGCGCCAACTCTGGAAAAACTCCAGGGTGACCATGCCGTGGTGGATTTGGTGGTAGAGCACCGTACCCTCTCTAAGCTGAAATCCACCTACGTGGATGCCCTGCCCACCTTGATTCGGCCCGAGACCCACCGAGTGCACACTGACTTTAACCAGGCGGTGACGGCTACCGGGCGGCTGTCGTCGTCGAATCCCAACCTGCAAAACATCCCCATTCGCACCGCCTTTAGCCGCAAGATTCGGGCGGCGTTCATTCCCGAAAACGGCTGGCAGCTCGTGGCGGCAGACTACTCGCAGATTGAGCTGCGCATTCTGGCTCACCTCAGCGGCGAGCCCGTGCTGGTAGAGGCCTACAAAAATAACGACGACGTGCACGGCCTCACGGCCAGGCTGCTATTCGAGAAAGACGACATCACGGCGGAAGAGCGGCGGGCGGGCAAGGTGATCAACTTTGGCGTTATTTATGGCATGGGGGCCTCTCGCTTCGCCCGTGAGGCTGGGGTCCACCGCGCCGATGCCAAGACCTTTATCGATCGCTACTACGAGCGCTACCCCAAGGTATTTGAGTACCTGCTGCAAATGCAGCGCGAGGCGATCGCCCACGGCTATGTGCAGACCATCTGCGGGCGGCGGCGCTACTTCAACTTTACCGATGGGAAATTGCGATCGCTGCGCGGCACTGACCCCGCCTCCATCGATCTAGATTCTCTGCGCTCCAATGGCTTCGATGCCGGTTCGCTGCGGGCAGCGGCCAACGCCCCCATTCAGGGCAGCAGCGCCGACATCATCAAAATTGCCATGATCCATTTGCACGAGCTGCTGAGGGATTATCAGGCCAACCTGCTCCTCCAGGTTCACGACGAACTAGTGTTTGAGGTGCCCCCCGACGAGTGGGAAGAGCTCCAGCCAAAAATTACCGCTGTGATGGAATCTGCTGTGGAGCTGAAGGTGCCCCTGAAGGTTGAAGCCCACACTGGGCCAAACTGGATGGAAGCCAAGTGACAACCCGGCAAAATCACTTTTGAGCAAGGACCCCCGATGGATTCGACTCGGTATACGCGTGGGCAAGAGGCGCTGTCTAGAATTCATGGCCACATTGGCCAGGGCGTAATGGATGCCCTAGGCGATATTGCCCCAGATTTTGCACAGTTTATTATTGAGTTTCCCTACGGCGATATTTATTCCCGCGAGGGTTTGTCGCCTAAAGAACGGCAGATTGCCACGATCGCAGCCCTAGTCACCCTTGGCAATGCGCCCACAGAATTAAAAGCTCATATCCAAGGTGCGTTGAATGTAGGCTGTAGTCAAGCAGAAGTTGTCGAGGTCATCATGCAAATGGCCGTGTATGCAGGCTTTCCTGCTGCGGTCAACGCGCTATTGGTCGCCAAAGATGTATTTACAGAGTTGAACGCTCAAACTTAGAGCTACCCAGTGCAGTAAGCCTCGGTCAATTTAAGTAAGCCTGAATTGACCGAATTCTTCTCTTTGAGGAGAGCTAAGTTTGCCTTTTGGCCCTTTTCAATAGATAGCCAAAAATAGTTTTTTGCGGTCAAAACCTGACACGAAACTTCTGCGGCCAAGTATAAAAATTAAGTTTTTACAACGGCTGCATGGGCGTTCTACGTTTGGCGATATAGTGCGGCCAATTGTGCATTTGGTGCATCGCCCTCTATGGCAAAGTTTTCCTCCACAGCTGCCTTTTGGGGACTGTTGATCGGCTCTAGTTTAATAACCTTTGGAGTAAAGGCCCAAGACGCAACCTTAGCGCAGGCATCGAGCCGTCAGGCGGAAACTGAGGTCGCCAACTGGTTTGAGGCTAACCGCGATCGCCCCACCTTACTACGGGCCTTTGTGCAGCGCATGCCCAAGGGCGGCGACATTCACACCCATCTGAGCGGGGCTGTCTATGCCGAGCACTACATACAGTGGGCGGCGGCAGATGGCTACTGCATTGACCCGGCGATACCGGCCCTGGTTGAGCCTAGCGCCTGCAATCAAGACAGCAGCTACTTTCCAGCAGCTCAGCTCTACGGTCGCCCGGCCACCTACGACGCGTTGATTAACCTATGGTCGACGCGCAACTTACCCTTTGCCGGCCAGTCGGGCCATGACCAGTTTTTTGAGGCATTCGGCGGCTTCGACGCGATCTCCTCTTCCCTAACCCGCCAGGATGACATGGTGGCTGAGGTAGCCAACCGCGCCGCCGCCCAGCATATTTTTTACCTGGAGCTGTTGATGACGGTCAAAGGCAGCGAGGCAAGGCAGCTGGGGCGAACCGTAGGCTGGAGCAGCGACTTTGCCCAAATGCGCCAGCGGCTGCTCGACGCGGGTTTAATGGATCTCGTTGCTCAGGGCAGTCAGGATATGGCCGCCCTCGAACGCGAGGTGGGCAAAACCTTGGGCTGTGAAACACCGCGCCCCCAACCCGGTTGTGCCGTGACAGTGCGATATTTACAGCAGACCACCCGCACCCGCCTACCCGAGGAAGTGTTTGCCCAGTTTGTCTATGCCTTTGAGCTAGCCAAAGCCGACTCCCGCGTAGTTGGCATCAACCTGGTAGCGCCAGAAGATAACCCCGTGGCTCTGCGTGACTACAGCCTGCACATGGAGATGCTTGGGTTCCTCAAAGCCCAGTTCCCTGAGGTCAACGTTTCGCTTCACGCGGGGGAGCTAACCTTGGGATTGGTGCCGCCCGACGATTTGCGCTTTCACATTCGCCAGGCGGTGGAGGTGGCGCAGGCCAGCCGCATTGGTCACGGAGTCGCCATTCTCTACGAGGACGAGCCCTTTCAACTGTTGGAGGAGATGCGCCGCCGAGACGTACTGGTAGAAATCTGTCTCACCAGCAATGAGGTAATTCTCAATGTCGAGGGCGACGAGCACCCCTTTCTCGACTACCGGGCTGTTGGGGTACCGATGACTCTGGCCTCCGACGACGAGGGCATTGCCCGCATCGACTTGAGTAATGAGTATGGGCTGGCGACGCAGCGCTACGACCTGAGCTACCGCGACCTCAAGCAGCTAGCCCGCAATAGCTTGGAATATAGCTTTCTTGAGGGGGACAGCCTCTGGGCATCGCCCGAGTTTGGCCAGCTCTCAGCGTCCTGTGCCGGCGATACCCCTGGGTTGGGAACGACCTCAGAGGGCTGCGCCAGCTTTTTGGAAGGGAGCGATCGCGCCCGCATCCAGTGGCAGCTCGAAGCGGAATTTGCCGAATTTGAGTCGCTATCGTCGTTCCGGTCTCGCTGATGGCACAGGTTTTAGTTGTTACCGGCGGCAGTCGAGGAATTGGCGCTGCGACGGCCCGTTTAGCCGCTGAACGAGGGTATGCGGTCTGCGTCAACTATCTACACAATCCAGCGGCGGCTGGGAAGGTTGTTGACGCAATTGTCCAAGAGGGCGGATGGGCGATCGCCGTCGCCGCCGATATTTCCCTAGAAGACGATGTGCTGCGCCTCTTTCAAACGGTGGATGAGCAGCTGGGCACGCTGACGGCCTTGATCAACAACGCTGGAATTTTGGAACAGCAGCGGCGCGTGGATGAACTCGATGCTGTCCGGCTCAATCGCGTCTTTGCTGCCAACGTCACCGGCAGTTTTCTCTGCGCGCGCGAAGCCGTGAAGCGCATGTCAACGAAGTACGGCGGGGCGGGCGGGGCGATCGTCAATGTGTCGTCAGTGGCGGCGCGGCTGGGGTCACCGGGGGAATATGTGGACTACGCCGCGTCTAAGGGTGCGATCGACAGCCTGACCATTGGCCTCGCTAAGGAAGTGGCTGCCGAGAGCATTCGCGTCAATGCGGTGCGCCCCGGCTTTATCTATACCGATATTCACGCCAGCGGCGGCGAGCCCAATCGCGTTGAACGGGTAAAGTCCGCTGTGCCTATGCAGCGGGGCGGGCAGGCGGTGGAAGTAGCTCAGGCGATTCTGTGGCTACTGTCGGCGGAGGCATCCTATACTACTGGATCATTTATCGATATAGCGGGCGGCAAGTGAACGGAACTCTCCCCGATTTTCCGCCCCAAGATCCTGAGTTCGGAACAGACAATCGGACGCACAGATTTACTGATTGGATGAGCTAGCCCAGATGTTCATACCTGCCAACCTTTCCACCTGCGCCCCAGCCATCCAACTGGCAAACTTGCCCTATCCTCCGTTCAAAAGTTGGATGTATGAGGTAAGTTTAGGCCTGTGGTTTGGCCTTCCTCGGTTATGGGTTTTAAACGTTTTTTCACAGGCCTCTGCCTGGGCGTAGTGCTCAGCGTATGCCTTTCTTGTTCTCAACGGGCGCTACTCTCTGAGAACAATGCTCCAGTTGCCCCGGCCCCTGAGGCTGAGGCAATCTCCCCCACTGAGGCCCGCGAGGGTGCGGTAACAAATGGGACTCCAGCTCCGCCAGAGCTATCTGCCGAAGCCCAGGCGATCGTGGCCAGTGTCGCCGGTGGGCTGGCCAATCCGCCTCGCAAAGATGTGCGACTGGTGGCGATTAGTGACCTCAACAGCGCCTACGGCTCGACCGACTACGACCCCGAGGTGGACAAGGCGATCGCCCTATTACCCTTCTGGCAGCCCGACCTGGTGGTGTGCGGTGGCGATATGGTGGCGGGGCAAAGTCCATCTCTGACGGCACCTCAAATTCAGGCCATGTGGCAGGCGTTTGACGACCACGTAGCGGCCCCCCTGCGCCAACAATCCGTGCCTTTTGGCTTTACCATCGGCAACCACGATGCTTCGGGTGCCAGAGGCCCCAACAACCAATTTCTCTTTCAGCAGGAGCGCGACCTGGCTACGGCCTACTGGACGGCCGCCGAGCATAGCCCTGGGGTTAACTTTATCGATCGCACCGATTTTCCCTTTTACTACACCTTCGAGCAGCAGGGGATTTTCTTTATGGCCTGGGATGGCTCGTCGAGCCGATTGCCTGAGGAAAAGTTGGCCTGGGTGGAGCAAGCCCTGGCCAGCGACGCCGCCCAGCAGGCCAAGGCCCGTATTTTGCTCAGCCACCTGCCCCTCTATGGCATATCGGTGGGGCGCGACAAACCCGGCGAAGTGCTCGACAATGCCGATCAGCTGCGGGCCATGCTAGAGCGCTACAACGTGCACACCTACATCAGCGGTCACCAGCACGCCTACTACCCCGGCCACCGGGGCGATCTTCAGCTGTTGCACACCGGCCTATTGGGGTCTGGGCCCCGCGCCCTGATCGACAGCAGTTTGCCGCCGGGGAAAGTGTTAACGGTGATCGACGTTGACTTTGCCGACCCAGAGCTGACCACCTACACCAGCTACGATATGGCTACCCTGCGCACCATCGAGTACGCAGAACTCCCCCGGTTTTTGGCGGGCCACAACGGCATTGTGCTGCGGCGAGATGTCAGCTACGACGAGCTCACCCCCGACGAAAAATCTTTTTGTGAACAGCGGTTAGGCCCAGCCTTCTGCACGGGGCATTTGCCCTTTCCCGAACCCAAAACCTACAGCGCCTAGCCACCCTTTTCCCCCCCATGGGCAGGGCTGGGCAACAGCGTATTCTGTGCTAGTCTAATAAGGATTCCGGGCAACTATGCCCGAACTTTCTTGTCTGTATTACTTCGTACTGACAGCTAATCATGACGACTCTGCCTGGAGCAATGGGAGGTGGCTCGACCGCTCCGGGGCAATCTAGAACAGTCTGTAAATCTAACAACCTGTTGTTTGATTCGTTATTGCATGCCCAAGGAGTATAGAAGCGATTTCGTATGACTCAAGTCGTTGTAGGTGAAAACGAAGGCATTGAATCGGCCCTGCGCCGCTTTAAGCGGCAGGTCTCCAAGGCCGGGGTTTTTTCAGAAGTTAAGCGTCGTCGCCACTTCGAGACGCCCCAAGAAAAGCAAAAGCGCAAAGCTGTCGCACGCCGCAAAAAGCGCTTCCGTTAAGCCCCAGCTTGTGTAAACCACTTGTAAGGCAACTGCTACAAAAGAGGGATGCTGCTAGCCAGTGTCCCTCTTTTGATGTGGGCTGTTCGGGTCGGGCTAGTCGTCGGTGTTGGAGGTGACCAGGGTGAGCAGGGGGCCAACTTGCTCTTGGCCACTCACCGCCAAGTCGCTGTGGCAGAGCACAACGCGATCGCTGACTCGCCCCAACAGATCGCGCAAAATGCGCTCGGGGCGATCGCGGTGCAGCGTTTCAATATCCTCGGTAGTCCAGGGGCGACCCCGGTACGACCCTAAAAATATTGGGTAGCCAAACAGCAGATTGTCAGTGCCGGCTAGCCAGCGGGGCGACCCGGCATCGATCCAAAAGTGCCAGCGGTGGCGTAGGCGTTGCAGGCGGTACTGGTACACCGTGGCAATGGTGATTACCTGGGCCGACTCCACCGGGTAGGGGTTGGCGGTCACGGTACCCTGGCGCAGCAGCAGAATGAACCGCTCTAGGGAATTGCGGATCGGTTCAGCGGGTTTTTTGACCAGCATGGGTGTGACCTGGCGCAGGCGATCGTCCACCGCCCAGTAGTGCTGGGCGGTTTCCATTAGCTCTCGCAGAGCGGCAAGCTGGTCGGCGGGCAGATGACTACCGCCCCAGTAAAAGGCTTGAATAGCGCGATCGAGCACGCTCAGCACCCCTGGGGTCAAGCGCTGCTGGCGCTGTTGGCGCTGCTGCTCGATCCACTGGCGCAGGCGGCTGTAGGCTTCGGTGGCCTTGTAACCCAGCCGATCCCAGCGTTCAAAGCGCTCTACCGGCAACAGTTCGGGCTGCTCTAGGCTGGGTTCAAAGCAGTGGTCAACCAGCAGCTCGGCCCGCACCGGGTCAATCTGGACGGCCTCAAACCAGGGGCCCACCTCAGGGGCCTGGGGAATCTGGCTCAATACCACCAGCATTTCGGCTACCTCCTCGGCGGTGGCCAGCCGCCCCAAACCGGGATATACAAAGGTCAGCAGGGTGAGCAGCGATCGCACCAGGGGCGAATGAATCACCGGGCGCTGGTCGCTGAGGGAGGCCACGGGCAGCCCGCGATCGCTGAGAATTTCAGCCAGGGTGTAGCGGGCGATCGCATCCAAACCCGGACCAATAATCGCAATGTCCTGGGGAGCTACTCCCCCGTTCACCACCTCGACCACTCGCTCCGCCGTCTGGCGCAGCAGCTCTCCCCGCGGCACCGTTTGCAGGGTTTGGAAGCAGGGCAAAGGTTCCGGTAGAGCCAGAGGATCCATTACCCACTCCACCACCTGATCGCCCCACTCGTAAGCCAAGGAATCGGTTGCTGGGTTGGTCTGATCGATCACCTGGCACTGATCTCGCAGCTGTTCAAGGGCATCAGGATCCGCCCCCAGCCCCATTCGCACCTTGCCGTGACGGTTCCAGGTAACGGCCACGGGCCGCTCAGCGTCGATAAACACCTGTAACCATTGAGCGGCGATCGCCGGATACTCATCCAAGTCATCGGCAAATATGCCGCCATAGCGGGCCAGCAGTTTCTCTTGGTAGAGAGGGTGGGGCAACAAATGCCGCCAGTAAAGCTCGGTCATTACCCCATAGGTAAGCAGACCCCGCGCCAGACACCAATCGCGCCAATCTACCAGTGCATTGCCAATGGCCTGCCACACCGCTTCGGGGGCGAACCCTGGGGGAATACCCTCGGGCAGCAGCACAGGCAGGTCTTCTGCCGGAATGCCGCCAGCGGCCGCCAGCTGCAAAAAATCGAGCGATCGCCGCACGATTTGAGCCTCTAGCCAGCCCTCCACCGCCAAGGTGCCATCTAAGATTTGCTGACGCCAATGCTCGGCGGCCAATTCCTGCTCATTCTCAGGCCGCAGCCGCAGCGGAAACTGAGGCGACAGGTTCAGCTCAGCTACCAGCAGCGGCCAAAACAGGGTCACCTCATCCTGAATGAACCCATTGGGTGTGGTCGTGACCGCCGCCACACCAGGGGCAATATCTCCTAGCCGCGCAGCCAGCCGCAGGCGGTTGTCACCGTTAGCCGCAAAGATTAAGTGGCTCTGGCCTAGATCCAGTTGCGTCGCAGCATTAGGGCGCAACTGCTCTAGCAGCCAGGTGGTCTTGCCGCTGCCCGTCACACCCTCAAGCCATTGGGGCGAGTTTGCCATGCCAACCCGAGGTAAACGCTATGTCTACTCTATCCCGACTCCAGATACAAGACAGCCGAGGCAATAGACTGCCCCGGCTGCCGCTGAGATTCATTTGCTGAACCGCAAAAATTACTTAAGAGACAGAGATCGCCACCACCAGCAGCCCACCCACTAGAGCGAAAGCTAGACCACCCAAAATCAAATAGTTGCGCTTTTGGGTCGCACTTGGCGGCTCAGCCTCATACATCTTAGGCTCTGTGGCGAAGTTGTTGAGACGACCGCCCTCTTCGGTGGTGTAAGGCATAGCTATAATCCTTCTTAAAACTTGACTAACCTTAAAAGAAGGTTACCTGAATACCGCCCTTCTGGATACCCTCCGACTGATGGGGATCGCACTATACCCCTAAGCTTCCGTTGCTAGAGGCTGGCGCGGCACAAGATTTAAAGGCAGCGGTTGACCCACAGTCGGGGCCAGCACTCGGGTCGAAAGCCCTTGAGCCGCGATCGCCGCCTGTAGCGCTTGGGGATCACCCACCGTCTTGAGCCAATTAATCAACACTCCGCTATAGGTGACCTCGCCCGCGTCAGCGGTGGGCAACACTACCTGGGGGCGCAGCCAATCCACCAGTTCTAAAGCCCCTTTCTGCCCGCGGATGATTGGCCCGACCACGGGCAGCGCCAGATCGACCACCGGGGTGATCACCACATCCACGGGTCCTTCCGACTTCAGCTCAGGCCGGTGAAAGCCATGGGGTTCGTAGAACAGAGAGGCCCCTACCTCACCGCGCGAAATATCCCGCAGAACATAGCCATTTTCAACCACCAGTGGCCCTACAGGGGCACCGGGGATCGCTTTAACGGTCACCTGCTGGTTAAGGGTGAAGGTTTCGCCATGGCCGAGGGCAGTGACCTGGCTGTATCCGAGGCTCTCCGCCACCTTCGCCGCACTGGGCGAACCCACAACCGGAATGGCGCGATCGAGGGCATCGAGGGTGGGGGGATGGGCGTGGTCTTCCAGCCCCTGGCTGAGCAAGATCAGGTCAATCGCCTCAGGCAGGGGCTGAGGTTGGGGATGCTCTCCTCTAAACAGCCAGGTTTGCTGACCAAACACCAGCTCTCCCACCAGCCAGGGGTCGACCAAGATGCGCTGTCCGCCCATGCCAATCAACCAAGAGTTGCTGTCGAGCCAGGTGACTTCCATCGCACAATTCTCTGTAGAGCGCTATATCACTCAGTGTAACGGATTCTTTACAAAGTCATAGTTATATAGCGGAGGCGCGGCAAGCGGCAGGAGAAAACGAAGCCAAAACCAGTCTTCAGGTCAAAATTGTGCTTTGGGGTCACTGGGCGCTGGCCTGCAAATTCTCCTCGAAATTGTGCAAATGCGCTGATCCCCGTATAATCCATCTTGGTTTAAGAGTTAACGTTTGCTATCATTGCTCCCCGCCAATTTTGCCATGCCCCGTCTCCAGCTCAAGCCCTACACCGTGCTGATTACGGCAACCGGCAAGTCGCCTATCACCCTCCGGTTGTGCCCAGTGCCGCTACTAGTAGGGCTAGCGGTGTTGATAGGGTTACCCCTCACCTGGATTAGCGTGCTGCTCTACCAAAACGTGCAGTTGGTTCAACGCAACCAGCATTTGTCTGAAACCGCCAGCGAAGTGCTCACCGAGCTAGACGCCATTGGCAACGAGATCGAGGTGCTCAAACATCGAGCTGGCTTACCCGAGCAAAGCCTTGAAAACACCCGCGTCCCTAACTCCAAAGCGGAGATTCCCCCCCGAGGCGGCGTGGCGGGGGAGGCTCCGGCTGAAGTCATGTTCGACGAGGCTCGCCGTCAACTGCCGAGTTTGGAGGTGATGTTGTCTCGGGCCGTGAAGCCAGCCCTGGAGCAAACCCTGGAGTCCGAGGCCGAGCAGGCGGCAGCCTTCCCTAGCGGCAAACCGATCGCGGGCAAGCCCTCAATTTCCTCAGAGTTTGGTCTGCGCCCCAACCCCTTCGGTCGGCGGGGCTACGAAATGCACGAGGGCATCGACTTCGCAGGGCCAGTGGGCAAGCCCATTTTGGCCACCGCCGAGGGTGTGGTGGTACGGGCCGACTACAACGGCGGCTACGGCAACCACGTCAGAATCGACCACGGCTATGACTACGAAACCCTCTATGGCCACCTGTCAAAGCTGGAGGTCGAGATTGGCGATCGCGTCCAGCGGGGCGATGTAGTGGGCTATCTGGGCAGCACCGGGCGTTCCTCTGGTCCTCACCTGCACTACAGCGTCTACCGCAACGGTCAGGCGGTGAATCCTCGCTATTATTTGAAGCTGGCGGAAACGAATCAGGAAACTAAATAGTAGGATCGGTAAAACTACCTGGGCCGACGCCGGCATTACCGATCTATGGGCAACTCCTTTGGGGATTTATTTCGTATCACCACCTTTGGCGAATCCCACGGTGGTGGGGTAGGGGTGGTCATCGATGGCTGCCCGCCCCGTCTAGAGATTTCCGCTGAGGAAATTCAGGCCGAACTCGATCGCCGTCGCCCTGGTCAGAGCAAAATTACCACCCCTCGCAAAGAGAGCGATCGCTGCGAAATTCTCTCCGGCGTCTTTGAGGGCAAAACCTTGGGTACGCCCATCTCTATTCTGGTGCGCAACGAAAATACCCGCCCCCAGGACTACAGCGAAATGGTCACCGCCTATCGCCCCTCCCACGCCGATGCCACCTACGACGCTAAATACGGCCTGCGCAACCATCAGGGGGGTGGGCGATCGTCGGCGCGGGAAACCATTGGCCGGGTGGCAGCTGGGGCGATCGCTAAAAAGATCCTTCACCAGGTCACCGGCACTGAAATCATTGGCTACGTCAAGCGCATCCAAGACCTGGAGGGCAGCGTAGACCCCAGCGCCGTCACCCTAGAGCAGGTCGAGAGCAACATTGTCCGCTGCCCCGACCCGATCGCCGCCGAGCAGATGATCGACCGGATCGAAGCCATCCGCGACCAGGGCGACTCCATTGGCGGCGTGGTGGAGTGCGTGGCTCGCGGGGTCAAGGTTGGGCTGGGTTCTCCCGTATTCGACAAGCTTGAAGCTGACCTAGCTAAGGGCGTGATGTCGCTCCCCGCCAGCAAAGGCTTTGAAATTGGCTCTGGGTTCGCCGGTACCCTGCTCACCGGCAGCGAACACAACGACGAGTTCTACACCGATGCGGCGGGTACCTTGCGCACTCGCACCAATCGCTCCGGCGGCACCCAGGGAGGCATCTCTAACGGCGAAAATATCATCATTCGCGTTGCCTTTAAACCCACCGCCACCATCCGCAAAGCCCAAAACACCGTCACCAACACTGGCGAAGCCACCGTGCTAGCCGCGCGGGGTCGCCACGACCCCTGCGTGCTGCCCCGCGCCGTGCCCATGGTCGAGGCTATGGTGGCCCTAGTGCTGTGTGATCACCTGCTGCGCCACCACGGCCAGTGTGAGCTGTTCTAGTTAATAGCGGTTTCTAAAGGCTGACGCCAGACCATGAAAATTACCGGCCTTAACCAGGTATCTGAGGAGTCGGTCTCCCACAACCCGGCAATCAAAAAGCGGGTGCTGCTGCGTAGGGATGATTTACCCCACCTGACCAACTTTTCCCAAGCCCGCTTTGCTCCGGGCCAGGTTGCTCCGGGCCACAGCCACGCCGACATGGTTGAAGTGTTCTTTGTCGAAGCGGGCACTGGCACCATTACCGTTGACGGTCAGGCCTACCCACTGACTCCCGGCACCTGTATTGCGATCGAGCCCGGCGAACACCACGAAGTCGCCAACACTGGCACCCAGGAACTCGTCCTCACCTACTTCGGCCTCCGCAATTAGCGATTGCTCCATAGCCAGTGAAGTCTGGGGTTAGGACAGCCGAAAATGCGAGGATTCAAGCCTGACAGACGTTCTTCGCTCTTTTATTTCCGTTCTTTTGCTACAGCCACCAATCTCACCCCTTCACCTCTTACCTCTCTGCGGATCCTGCCGCAAATACTCGCCCAATCACCTCCTCTACCGGCGGATCACTGACGGTCAAATCCTGCACGTCCAAATCTCCCAGCAGCTGAGCGACAGTTTGAGTCAGGGTGTCGCGGTGCACAATCAGGCGAGCGGTGCAGCCCTCCAGGCTTTCTAATTCGCCGTAGCGGCTCAGGGTGGCAGCATCGCAGCCAGTGGCCAAATCGACAGTGACTTCTCGGTAGGGGGCGAAGCGATCGAGCAGCCCTTCTAGGCTGCCATCGTAGATTAAGCGTCCCTGGTAGATCAGCAGCACGCGACGACACAGGGCCGTAATATCAGCCATGTAGTGGCTGGTGAGCAAAATGGTGGCTTCGTAGCGCCGGTTGTAGTCACGCAAGAATTCTCGCACTGCCACCTGAGCGTTGACATCCAGTCCCAGAGTAGGCTCATCTAAAAACAAGACGCGGGGACGGTGCAACAGAGCCGCCATCATTTCCGCCTTCATGCGCTCACCGAGGGACAGCTTGCGCACAGGCTGGGTCAGCTTTCCCTGAAGGGCCAGCATCTCGGTGAGTTCGTCAATTCGATAGCGGAATTCCTTGTCAGAAAGACCATATATAGCGCCATTGATGCGCAACGAATCCAGGGCAGGCAAGTCCCATAGCAGCTGCTGTTTCTGGCCCATGACCAGGGTAATATCCTGCAAAAACTCAGTTCGTCGCTGAAAGGGCACCTGGTTGCCCACCCGCACAGTGCCGCTGGAGGGGTGAATCAGCCCGGTGAGCATCTTGAGGGTAGTGGTTTTGCCAGCACCATTGGGGCCCAAAAAACCTACCACCTCGCCAGGCTCAATGTGGAAGGAAATGGACTGCACTGCGTCTACCAGGCGATACTGACGACGCCAGAAATGCCTCAGCGTGCCCCTTAACCCAGACTCTTTAATGGCGATGGGATAGCGCTTGCTGAGCTGATTGACATCAATGGTGGGCATGGCGAAACAGTGAATAGAGCAGCTAGACCCGAGGTGAGGGCCATGGCTTTCACTTTACCGCTAACCACCTGCTGCGGCAGCTGGGCTGGCGATCGCCAGCCCAGCTGCAGGTAGTGAGTCCACGCAGCCTGCCTAATCTCTAGACTAAGTTCGCGTCCACCCGATCGCTACGGCTCACCAAAAAACAGTTGAACCTAGGCTTAGCCCACAACCCGGCGCAAAAAGTGGAGGCGCTCGTTAAGCCCCATGGTGTTGATGCGGGTGAGCAACGCCTTAGTTGTGGCCGAACCATCTTGGCAGGCCGTTATAGGCAAGCGGTTTGCAGGCGTGAGGCTGAACAGGCGGTGCCAGAAGGCCAGCTTCATATTCACGTTGAGGGTTTGGTAAGCCTGGGTGAACCGGGTATCAGCCCCAGCCAGAATATCGCGCAAGATTGCCGCTTGATCGTCACGGTCAACTTGCTGAATTTGGCCCAGCAGTTGCTGTACCGCTTGGGAGAAGAGCGCCACCGGGGCGATCGCCGCAAATGCCTGACCTAGGGTTTCATAAATCTGCCAAAGCACGGCAATCTTGCAGTCTACATCGACTGATTCGAACGATTGAACGGCTTGCTCAAACTGAAGGCGAACATCTATAGCGGTCATGGTAGGTTTCCTGTAAGAGCTTGTTATGGGGTTAGATAACAATGCGGCAGAACAGGTGAAGGCTCTGTCGCACAGTTTGCGATCGCTGGAGGATGGAATTTAGCTTTGGCTAGCCAAAGCTAAAGCAGTAGATTTAAGGGGTCGAAGCAGAAAAAGGAAGAAGAAGTCGTTTCAATTTAAAGGGGTTTATCGTCTATTCATATTGATCCCCGATGTTTTTGAATACGGGATATTTCTTCCAAGTTTCTTTTGATTTAAAGCATAGCCAGGGTTGATGGCTACGCTCACCCTCCGAAAGAGAGGGAAATCGCGTCTATTTAGTAGATTGTTGCCGAGCCGGGGCCATTGTCTTTTAATATTTAGTTACATAGTTAGGATGCCCGCTTCAGCAGCGGTAGCGTCCTTAGGGCTAATCTGGCTCAGGCCATTGCTTGGAGTACTGTTCTCTAGAGGTATGAGGGCAATTTTGATGTTTAAACGCAAAGCGGCTCCGCCATTGACCTATTTGAGTCAAAAAACTGAGTTTGAAGGGGTGCTCCACGCCGAGGGTATGCTGCGGGTCGATGGCGTGATTCACGGCACCGTAGATGTCAACGGTGATCTAGAGATTTCCTCTACAGGGTTAATCGAAGGCCCCGAAGTGAAGGCCCAAAACATTATGGTGCAGGGAGTACTGAAGGCCCGAGTCTTTGCTGAAGGCAAGCTCACCCTCAGCCGCACCGCTCGTTTAGAAGGCGATGTAGTGGCCGGAGCCCTAGAAATAGAACCGGGTGCCTACTACACCGGATATATAGAGACTCGAGACGCCAAGTCACTGCCGCCAGCGCGCGAGGTGCCCGAGCTTTACGGCACCACTGAGCTTTAGCTCAACTAGCGCGCGACTAACCATTGAGGCGCTGCTAGTCGCGCATAATCCAGGTGGTCAATACCAGGGCTATGCCCCCCAGCAGCCAGGGCGAAGGCGCTAAGAGCTGACCTAGGTGGGTGAGGCCATTGACGACATGGGCAATCGCCCACGTCGTCAACACGCAGATTATCAGCATCACAAGTTCCATCGCTGGTGCCTCCTGCGGTCGTCACTAGATACACTACTTATATTGGGCTGGTGTCAATGGAGACAGTTCAACTTCTGTCTATTATGGCTACTAAGCGCGGCGGCTACCGAGCACCATAGAATTGAACCGTAGGAGGCTGGGGCCATGACCATTAAGCATCAACGTCGTGGGGCAATGGTGCTCGCCGCAGGCCTCTCCGTGGGTCTCATATCAGCGCTGCCCACCCTGGCCCAGCAGGCCAACTTTGAGTCGTTCACGCTGTCTGGTGCCACCCCAGCCGCCAGCGTTAGCGGCTTTACCAACGGAATTTCTGCGCTGTCTAATATTGCTGGGCGCGATCGCAACGGCAATATCTGCGCTGGGTTTGCCGACGTCGCCCCCGATCACGTCATGGTATTGCAGCAAGACTTTGCCACCCTCACTCTCCAGGTCAACAGCGGCGGCAACGACACTAGCCTCCTTATTCAAGGGCCCGATGGCACCGTGCGCTGTGGCGACGACACCGATCGCCGCAATCCCGACGCCCTGGTTCAAGACCAAAGCTGGTCAACGGGCACCTATAGCATTTGGGTGGGTTCCCACCAGCAGGGGCAGCGCTACAACTATTCCCTCAGTGCTAATCCCTAGGGCTGTCCTGCTGTCTTCGTTGGCGTCGAGCCGTAGCGCAGACCTAGAGTAATCCACACCAGCGAAGGGTGTTAGTCGAGGACATGGCCACGTTAGGATAGTGAAGCTGCAGTTAACTCCATTGCCTGTGTTCACCACCCTGATTGCCGATTTCCGCATCGTCTTCGAGCGTGACCCAGCGGCTCGCAACTGGTTAGAAGTACTCACCTGCTATCCTGGCCTGCATGCCCTAGGACTGCACCGCTTCAGTCACTGGCTTTGGAACTTAGGCCTACCTGTGGTACCTCGCCTCATCTCTCACCTGGCGCGGTTTCTCACCGGTATTGAAATTCACCCAGGGGCCACCATTGGCAAAGGCGTTTTCATCGACCACGGCATGGGGGTGGTGATTGGGGAAACTGCCATCGTTGGTGACTACGCCCTAATCTACCAAGGCGTCACCTTGGGGGGTACTGGTAAGGAAGTTGGCAAGCGCCATCCTACCCTAGGCAACAACGTGGTCGTTGGCGCTGGTGCCAAGGTACTGGGCAATATCTACCTCGGACACAACGTACGCATTGGGGCAGGTTCAGTGGTACTGCGAGAAGTGCCCTCCGACTGCACAGTAGTCGGTGTACCCGGGCGCATCGTGTATCGGGCTGGGGAGCGTGTAGAACCCCTAGAGCATGGCCGCCTGCCTGACTCCGAAGCCCAGGTAATTCGCGCTCTGCTCGATCGCATTGAAGCGTTAGAAAAAGAAGTTCAAGCGTTGGGGCAAGTGCGCCGCGAACCCGTTTTAGTGGGCGCTGTCCGCTCTCAAGACGGCGTTTACTGCCGCTTGCAAGACCGCGTTATTGAAGAATTTCTAGACGGCAGCGGCATTTAATCGAGAGCTCTTGAGATTTCCACTACAAAGTGTCCCTAAAAGTAAGGAGGCCTAGCGTTGTGACACCAGGCCTCCTTACTTTTTATTTTGGATCCAATTTTATTGTCAAAAAGTGCACCGTAAAAGTGCTTAGAAGACATCCAATTACTAGCGCTGAATGTAAGGAATTGCTTACAAAATCTGGCGAACAAGGCAGTAGATTTGCCTGGGCAGCATCTAGACAAACTGGGACGATCACATTCAGGGAATTCTTGAAGAGTTGCGTCACTACTCTTCACAAAGGAAAAAATGAGAAGAAAATGAAGCAGTTCATTTGTTCTATAAAGTCGTTTTTTGGGCGATCGCTCTTAGTTCTGAGGAGGGTATTTTGGTTGCAGCTTAAGCATTTCAGCCGATTCGATCGTTTCTGCCAAAGTTGGGGTGGTACATCACCTAACATTGCAGTTAAAATTGAAAGGCCATGGCGGCGCTGATGTATTTCTCTAGATAGAGGCGGCGACGACCTGGGCTAACAGCACCAAGCCAGTGTCGTAAACGTCTAGGTGGCTAGACACTTATCACTGGATTCCTAAAAAATAGATCCGCACTTTTTCGGAACTGTAGGCATCTATCCAACGGAGCTGTTAATCTGATCACAGTCTTTGTCTTTCAATTTTAAGGAGCACGAGGATCGCGGCATGACCCAAGCAAATCATCTGCTCGGCACCATCAACCCTGAAACTGAACTCGATCTTCTGATCGACGGTAATGATAGTGACGAGAATTTTGTTGCCCAAGATGACGAGGCCGGCGCCGATGACAAAGCGCCGAAGGGGAAGGTAACCCGCCGCCGAGCTCAAACCAAAAAGCGCCACTACACCGAAGACTCTATTCGTCTCTATCTGCAAGAGATTGGCCGTATTCGCCTGCTACGGGCCGAAGAAGAAATTGAGCTGGCCCGCAAGATCGCTGACCTGCTCAAGCTAGAGCGCATCCACGATGAGCTGTTTGATTCCCTTGAGCGCGATCCCTCTGATATTGAGTGGGCTGCTGCTGTTAGCCAAGACGAAGGCAAAGACTACACCTTAGCCAGCTTCCGCCACCGTTTGCACATTGGTCGCCGCGCCAAAGACAAAATGGTGCAATCAAACCTGCGCTTGGTGGTATCGATCGCCAAGAAGTACATGAACCGTGGCCTCTCCTTCCAAGACTTGATTCAGGAAGGCAGTCTGGGCTTGATTCGCGCCGCTGAGAAGTTTGACCACGAAAAGGGCTACAAGTTCTCGACCTACGCCACCTGGTGGATTCGTCAGGCCATCACCCGGGCGATCGCCGATCAGTCGCGCACTATTCGGCTACCGGTGCACCTTTACGAGACCATCTCTCGCATCAAAAAGACCACCAAACTGCTCTCCCAAGAGCTTGGCCGCAAGCCCACTGAAGAAGAGATCGCCACTCGCATGGAAATGACCATCGAGAAGCTGCGATTTATTGCAAAATCGGCCCAGCTGCCCATCTCCCTTGAGACTCCCATCGGTAAAGAAGAAGATTCTCGTCTGGGCGATTTCATTGAATCAGACGGCGAAACCCCCGAAGATCAAGTCTCTAAAAGCCTCCTTCGGGAAGACCTGGAAAGCGTTTTGGGCACCCTCAGCCCTCGCGAGCGGGATGTCCTGCGCCTACGCTACGGCCTCGACGATGGCCGGATGAAAACTCTGGAAGAAATTGGCCAGATTTTCAACGTTACCCGCGAGCGCATTCGCCAAATTGAAGCTAAGGCCCTGCGTAAACTGCGCCATCCTAACCGCAACAGCATTTTGAAAGAGTACATTCGCTAGGGTTGACCTCGACTTCAGCCCTATGGCTAAAGTATTAGAGTGATGCTTAACGAAACCCACTGAAAAAAGGCTGCCTAAAGGCAGCCTTTTTTATTGGTACGGCGACTGCTGTTCTGAACGTGCCAACTCTAAGTTAAATACTGGCAGGTCGATGAAAACAAATATTCATCCTCTTACGGAGCAGCTGAATTGAGCTGATTAGCGTTGGGGTTATTGTTAGTACTGGTTTACCGGAAGGTTTATTGATAGAGTAGACAGATGGCCACCCAGTTGGTACACTTGTTCCATAACATGATTCGACGCCGTGGCTAAATCCCTATGGAATCCTTAACAACTGCCCAACAGGAGCTCTACGACTGGCTAGTTGAGTATATCCGGGCTAATCAGCACTCCCCCTCCATTCGCCAAATGATGCGGGCTATGAACCTACGTTCCCCTGCACCTATTCAAAGTCGCTTAGAACACCTCAAGAACAAGGGCTACATTGAATGGAGCGAAGGGAAAGCGCGCACCATTCGCGTTCGGGATAATGTCCGTGGTGTGCCAATTCTGGGCACCATTGCCGCTGGTTTTGTCAACGAAGCGTTTACCGATACTGTCGAGCGTCTCGATCTCAACGGGCTGCCTATTCAGTCTGGTGACTATGCCCTCAAAGTTACTGGAGACAGCATGATCGAGGCCATGATTCAGGATGGGGACGTGGTGATCATGCGTCCGGTGAAAGATCCCCAGGGCATTCGTGAGGGGACTATTGTTGCAGCTCGGGTTGAGAGCGGTACTACCCTCAAATCATTTCACCGCGAGGGTAACCAGGTGCAGCTCAAACCCGCCAACCCTAAGTATCCGGTTATGGAGTTTCCAGCAGATCACGTAGACGTACAAGGTCGGCTAGTGGCCGTGTGGCGCGGTATCGATCCCGACTTTACCGTCTGACATTTTTCAAATGACTAATGCTCCTGGCCGCTGTTGTTATCCACAACAGCGGTTTTTTAATGATTAGCCGTAAGTTTATTCGAGCAGCTGTCTGCGGCAAGGCAGCTTCGGAGTCTGGTTCCAGTTCTGCCACGGGCGGGTGGTTGAGGCAGTACAGGCATTGCTCTAACGTCTCTCGTACCGACTCGTGGGTGTATTGATCATCGGGGTGGGGGGGCTGTCCGGGCTGCTGAAAGTGGGGGCGGCTATCGTAAATCTGGCCCCAGGTGACGTCGGTTTGGCGCACCAGTTCGTAGAGGGTTACGGGCGATCGCAGCACCGTTATCAGCAAATCCTTTACCGCCTCGGCCGGGTGCTCCAGGTACTGGCTGAGGCGGCGCTCATCATCCACTAGCCACTGCTCTAGCACCCGGTGCAGGGCGCCGGGGCCATCCACTAGGGATTCTTTCAGCGCTTGCTGGGCACCGTGCCTCGCCTGCACCAGCCGCGGAATGGGCGATTCTCCTTTCATGAAGTTGCCCGCCTCCTGGCCAATGGCGTCAGCTAGGGTAAACGGACGGCTGAAGCGCAGTTCCTGCTGAATGTTGGGGATGTCGTCTTGGGAGGCTGGGGTCATGGGCAGAGTGAGAAGGGGCTAGAGCAGGTGCTTTTGCAGACGCTGAACGATCTTGTACATTTCGGGCAGGCGACGGTACACCGCTGAGGCCTTGAGAGAGACTTTGTGGGGTAGAGCCGGCGAGCCGGTAACAATTTCGCCTGGAGCGACATCGCCGTGGACGCCGGCTTTGGCAGTGGCGATCGCGCCCTCACCAATAACGGCCTGGTTAGCAATGCCTACCTGACCCGCCAAAATCACCCGGTTGCCGATAGTAACGCCACCGGCCATGCCAACTTGACCGGCCATCACTACCCCTTCGCCCACCTGGCAGCCGTGGGCAATATGCACCAGGTTGTCGAGTTTGGTGCCGCGCCCCACGCGAGTCGTGCCTACAGCAGGGCGATCGATGGTGGAGTTGCTGCCCACCCGCACGCCGTCATCGATAACGACAATGCCCGACTGCTCCATTTTCTCCCACCCGTGGGGGGTGGGTACAAAGCCAAAGCCCTCAGCGCCAACTACCGCGCCGCTGTGGATAGCGCAATCTGCCCCAATCTGAGTGCGCTCATGGATGGTGCAGTTGGCGTGAAGCACGGTGCGATCGCCCACCCGCACTTGGGGATAGACCACCACGTTGGGGTGAATGCAGACCCCCGCTCCTAAGTAGACTCCGGCTTGAATCACCGCGTTGGCCCCTATGGAGACGTTGTCGCCATAGGTGGCTGTAGGATCAATCACGGCGGTGGGATGAATGCCAGGCGCAGGCTGGTAGGGCGTATAGAACAGCGCAATGGCCCGCGCAAAGGCCAGGCGCGGGTCAGGGGTGCTAAGCCAAGCGATGCCGCGTTCGGTAGCCTTGGCTTGCAACAGGGGATTCTGAGGCAAAATCAGGGCGCCGGCCTGGGTAGTACCGACAAAGCTGGCGAACTTATCTCCCTCGATGTAGCTCAGCGTGCCGACCGAGGCCTGGTCGACGGCTGCCACCCCAGCAATCTCAGGATCGTGGCCGGGGTTAGCAGTCAGACTAGAGGCGGCGGTAATCTGAATTTTGTCGGCAATGGTGCTGAACTTCATAGGAGCTGAGAGAAACGCAGTAAAACCAATCTGGCTTTTACGCTACCAGAAATGCGACGCATTCTACGTGGGGGGTCTGGGGAAAGAAGTCGGCCGGTTGAGCTTTGGTCAGACTATAGCCGCCCTCATCCCGCAGAATTTTGAGGTCTCGGGCCAGGGTAGCAGGGTCACAGCTCATGTAGACGATGCGGGGTGGACGAAGTTCGATCAAAGCATCAAGCACGGAGCGATCGCAGCCTTTGCGGGGCGGATCAAGCACGACTATATCCAGTGGATCGCTCAGACTAGCGGCCGCCTCAGCCAGCAGTGCCCCAACATCTCCGGCGCGAAATTCGACATTGTCAATGCCGTTGAGCCCTGCGTTGGCTAAGCCCTGAGCCACAGCTTCTGCTTGCACCTCTAAGCCCATCACCCGCTTGGCCTGTTGAGCCAGAGGCAGGGTCAAGGTACCGACACCGCAGTAGGCGTCAATGATGGTTTCGCTGCCGGTGAGCTGTAGCTCGTCCAAAATAACCTGTAACACCTGCTCAGCCTGCTCGGTGTTGACCTGAAAGAACGTAGTGGCATGAATGCGAAACCGCAGCCCGGCAAACATCTCTTCGATGTAGGGCACGCCGTCAATTACTAGGGTTTCGGCCCCAAAAATGGCGTTGGTCTTGTCGGGGTTGAGGTTAACGCACACGCCGACGAGGTCGGGGTAACGCTCTCGCCACTCCTGGGCCTGCAATTCCACATCCTTGAGATTAGGCGCTGTGGATACCAGGGTCAGCAGCATTTGCCCAGTGCGGCGGCCTACCCGCAGCGACAGGTGGCGCAGCCTACCCTGGTGCTTGCTCTCGCTATAGATCGACCAGCCCCGCTCCTGAATGTCGCGCTTGACCTCGGCCAGTAGCGGGTTCAGGCGCTCATCCTGCACGGGGCACTGGTTGAGGTTAACCAGCTTGTGGCTGCCCTGGCGAAAGTAGCCGGCCTTGACCTGGCCTTCGGGCGATCGCCCCAGAGGGTAAGTTGCCTTGTTGCGGTAGCCCAAAGGGGCTTCAGACGCCAAAATCGGCATCACCTTGGGATTTTCAAAGCCACCTAGGCGCGTAAAGGCATCGAGCACCTGCTGCTGTTTAGCCGCCAGCTGGGATGGATAGCTGATGGACTGCCACTGACAACCGCCGCACTTGTCAGCCACGATGCAGGCCGCTCGAATGCGATCGGGCGACGGGGTCAGCAACTGCCGCACCTTGGCCCGACCAAAAGTTGGCTTAGCCTGCACCAACCGCGCCCGCACCAAGTCGCCGGGTACGGTGTCGGGCACAAATACCACCCGCTCCTGCCAGCGGCCGATGCCGTCACCGCTGCTACTCAGGTCAGTAATTTCCAGATCAAGGGTTTCCCCTTGTTGCCACTGGTCCATGGCCGTGCTCCTGCTGTGCTTGTGCTCATCTGCCTATCGACTGTAGCAAGGGAAACGACCGATGGGGCGACCCGTGACCTAACGAAACCCAACTCGTTAGCCAGAAAAGAGAGGGAGAACTCGACGGCGAACGATCTCAGCCTTAGGAAGTAGGGGTTACGGCAGCACCCTGAGCCCAGGACTTTAACTAACCCTGTGGCCACAAGCGAGTTTATACCTAATCTTCGTCGCGCAAAGCCTCTATGGTCTCAGCACTGAGTAGAGGTTTAAGCTGCGCCTGCACGGTTTCTGGTTGATTACCCCAGAGCATTTTGCAAAAGGCACTCTTGCCCTGCTGGCTAGCCTGGTTGAAGACGCTGGCCAATTTTTCACAGTTGGTGGTATCGCCCATGGTGAAACCTGTCAAATGGTGATGTCAGCATACCGGCTCTGGGCCGCTGCCGCATGCCCCTTAACCGTAAACAATAAAATGCCGCCCTCCCAGGAGAACGGCATTTCCAACAACAGATGATTTAGACCAGCGTCTAGCTCTTGCGCCTAGCTCTCGGCAGAGATCAGCTCTCGACGCTGTTCGGCTTGGATGGTGACCTTGCCGGTGTCGTCCACATCGACAGTGGCTGTATCGCCGTCGCCCAAACGACCAGAGAGAATCTCTTCGGCCAGCGTGTCTTCGAGCAGTCGCATAATCGCCCGACGTAGCGGCCGTGCCCCATAGCTGGGGTTGTAGCCTTCTTCTACCAGGCGCTCCTTGAAGCGCTCGGTGACCTGGAGGTGGATGTTCTTCTCGGTAAGTCGACCGAACACCTCCTTGAGCAAGATGTCGGAGATCTCCTTGACCTCGTCCTTGGTGAGCTGACGGAAGACGATGATCTCGTCAAGGCGGTTGAGGAACTCAGGCCGGAAGTACTGCTTGAGTTCTTCGTTCACCAGGGAGCGGATGCGGTTGTACTGCGATTCGGCTTGATCTTGCTCAAACTCGAAGCCAAGGCCACCGCCACCCTTCTCAATGACTTTAGAACCAATGTTGGAAGTCATGATCAGCAGAGTGTTCTTGAAGTCGACCGTGCGGCCTTTAGCATCGGTCAGGCGGCCGTCTTCTAAGATTTGCAGCAGCATGTTGAAGACATCGGGGTGAGCCTTCTCAATTTCGTCAAACAGCACCACGGTGTAGGGCCGGCGACGCACGGCTTCGGTCAGCTGACCGCCCTCGTTGTAGCCCACATAGCCCGGAGGCGAGCCGATCAGTTTGGAAACCGTGTGGCGCTCCATAAACTCCGACATATCCAGACGAATCATGGAGTCTTCGGAGCCGAAGAAGTAGGCGGCTAGAGACTTAGCAAGCTCGGTTTTACCAACCCCAGTGGGGCCAGAGAACACGAAGCTGGCGATCGGTCGGTTGGGGTTTTTAAGGCCAACTCGGGCACGGCGAATGGCCCGGGAAATAGCCCTTACCGCTTCGTCTTGGCCGATCAACCGCTGGTGCAGGGTGTCTTCCATGTGCAGCAGCTTCTCGGACTCGGATTCGGTGAGTTTGCTCACCGGCACCCCAGTCCAGGAGGCAACGATGTGGGCAATGTCTTCTTCGCCCACCACGGGCATGTCTTCACCGCCAGCGTCTTCATTGACCTTATTCTGGGCGATCGCCCGGATCTCGGCCTTGATTTCCATCTCGCGATCGCGCAGTTCCCCAGCTTTGTCAAAATCTTGGGAACGCACAGCGTTGTCCTTGTCCTTGAGCACTTGGCGCAGTTCGCGATCGAGCTCCTTCGCCGCTGGAGGCAGCTGGGAATTGAGTAGACGAACGCGGGAGCCCGCCTCGTCGATTAGGTCGATGGCCTTGTCGGGCAGGAAGCGATCGGCGATATAGCGATCCGACAGCTTGGCGGCCGCCTCTAGGGCATCGTCGGAGATCTTCAGCTTGTGGTGCTGCTCGTAGCGATCGCGCAGGCCGTGCAGGATCTCGATGGTCTCATCCACGCTGGGTTCGCCCACCATCACCGGCTGGAAGCGGCGCTCAAGGGCGGCGTCGCGCTCAATGTGCTTGCGGTATTCATCCAGGGTGGTGGCCCCGATGCACTGCAACTCACCCCGCGCTAGGGCAGGCTTGAGGATGTTGGCGGCGTCGATCGCCCCTTCAGCAGCCCCCGCCCCAATTAGAGTGTGAACCTCGTCAATCACCAAGATGACATTGCCCGCAGTGCGGATCTCATCCATGATTTTTTTCAGACGCTCTTCAAACTCGCCTCGGTACTTGGTACCGGCCACTAGCAGACCGATATCGAGGGTCACCACGCGGCGGTCTTCGAGAATATCGGGCACGTCACCGTTGCCAATGCGCTGGGCCAAACCCTCGGCGATCGCGGTCTTACCCACACCAGGCTCACCAATTAGCACCGGGTTGTTTTTTGTACGACGGCCCAGAATTTGGATGACGCGCTCAATTTCTTTCTGACGACCGACCACGGGATCGAGCTTGCCATCGGCGGCCATTTGGGTCAGATTAGAGCCAAATTCATCCAAAGTGGGAGTCTTAGTGCGCCCACCACTGCTTCCGGCAGACACCTCTGCCGTTTCACCCAGCATGCGAATCACCTGGGTGCGCACCTTAGACAGGTCAACGCCCAGATTCTCGAGAACGCGGGCCGCGACCCCCTCGCCTTCGCGGATCAACCCCAGAAGCAGGTGCTCAGTGCCAATGTAATTGTGGCCGAGCTGACGGGCTTCTTCCAGGGAGAGTTCAAGCACACGCTTGGCTCGGGGGGTAAAAGGAATTTCAACGGCCACAAAGCCGGAGCCACGACCAATGATCTTTTCAACTTCAATGCGCGCATCCTTAAGATTGACGCCCATTGACTTTAAGACCTTGGCGGCTACGCCCGTGCCTTCTCCAATTAACCCCAGGAGAATCTGCTCAGTACCCACAAAGTTGTGGCCGAGCCGACGAGCTTCCTCCTGAGCCAGCATGATGACCTTGATTGCTTTTTCTGTGAAGCGTTCAAACATGATGGTATTAATCACCTGGTGCGTGCCGGATAGGCAAATTCTAGCACAGCGATTTTTGTCAGTTGTGCCCTACTAAACAGGCGGTTTACCGCGCTTCCTTTTGGTACTCCTTTGGACTTAGAAATTAATTGGGATCGCCAACTGTCAATGGATTGAGTTTGTAAAAAATGTAAATTTTCTCAACTTTAAAGGTTCGGTTTTATGTTCGGTTGAGAGGCAATTTTTTATTCGTGATCTGCCATCCTTGCCGCTCGAGACGATGACTCGCCGCACTGCGTTGCTGCTGGAGTTGATCACGAAATTCAGCGGTTTTGAGGGATTTTCGCCACAGAATCAGGGCATCTTCGCCATCGGCGTAGTAGCGACGCCGACGGCCTAAAGTCTCGAACCCAAAGCTCTCGTAGAGAGCTAGGGCGCGGCTGTTAGAGGGGCGCACTTCTAAGGTGGCGCGGGTGAGCGCGCGCTCACTCGCATCTGTCAGCAAATTCACTAGCAGCCATTTCCCCAATCCCCGCCGCTGGTAGCGGGGATCGACCGCCAGCACCGTGATGTGGGCCTCATCCAAAATTGCCCAGTAACAGCCCAGGCCGAGGAGCGCGGATCCATCACTGTGGTCTAGTTCTGATGCAGGGCCGGGTTGGAGTTCTGCATCTTCTGAATCTGAAGCCGTTTTCAGGTCAGCCATCGACGCTGTCGATAGATCGGCCTGATTCTCCTGGATACTATGAGGTTGATGCACCAGCACCAGCAGACAGCTGTTGGGGCTATCCAACTCGCGCCTGTAGCCCTCTGCCGACCACAGCCCTCCCAGGGTGCGCTGGTCAAGGGCCACTAGAGCAGCAATGTCGTCGTGGCATGGAGCTTGGCAAGAAAGGTAGCCCACCAACGTTACGGCTTTTAATTTCTGGGGCAAGAAAACTGGCACAGCCCTTAATTGTACACTGGGGGTTGGGGTCAGGGGCGCAACGGACAAAGAACTGGTTGGCCAGTTCAAGGTCACAGCTGTCTCAAATCAATCCTCGAACAACGTTTTTCTGTGAGCGCAACGTCTATGGTTTCGACTTCTCCCCTGCCGGCCTCGATCGCCGATAGCCGCCAGTACCTCCCCCCGGCCAACCCCGAAGGAACGCTGTCCCCTAACCAGCAGCTATTGCCCCTGACCGCCACCACTACCCTAGACGATCATCTCAGCGTCGGCGGCTGCGATGTGGTGGACTTGGTCGAGCGCTTTGGCACTCCTCTATATATTCTTGACGACTACACCCTGCGTACGGCCTGTCGCCAGTATCGCCAAGGGTTTGAGCGCTACTACCCCGGCGAGGCGCTCGTGATCTATGCGTCAAAAGCCTGGAATTGCCTAGCGGTGTGCGCCATTGTCACCGATGAGGGGCTGGGTATTGACGTGGTGTCAGCGGGCGAACTGGTCACGGCCACTGGCGCTGGAGCCCACCCCGAGCGCATCTATTTTCACGGCAACAACAAGTCGTTTGAAGAGTTGACCCTGGCGATCGAAGTGGGCTGCCGGGTGGTGGTCGACAACTGGCTCGAACTCAAGACCCTAGGCGAGATCGCCACCAGCGAAGGCAAGACCGTGCCAATTTTGCTGCGGGTTACCCCCGGCATTGAGTGCCACACCCACGAATATATCCGCACTGGCCACCTCGACAGCAAGTTTGGGTTCGACCCCGACCAGATCGAAACGGTATTTGAGTTCCTCGCGGGTCAGCCCCAGCTTCAGTGTTTGGGAGTCCATGCCCACATTGGCTCACAGATTTTTGAGCTGAATCCCCACACCGACTTAGGGGGCGTCATGGCCCAGTGGGTGGTGACGGCCCAGCGCTATGGGCTCACCCTGACGGAACTGGATGTGGGCGGTGGGTTAGGCATTCGCTACACCGAGGGCGATGACCCACCGAGCATTGACACCTGGGTGAAGACCGTATGCGAGAGCGTGATCGCAGCCTGTGCAGCTCACGATATTCCTCTGCCCAAGCTGCTGTGCGAACCGGGGCGATCGCTGATTGGCCCCGCCTGTGTCACCGCCTACCGAGTCGGCAGCCAGAAGGTGATCCCAGGCCTGCGCACCTACGCGGCCATTAACGGTGGCATGTCCGACAACCCTCGCCCAATCACCTACCAGTCGGTGTATCGGGCGCTGGTGGCCAACCGCATGGCCGCCCCCCTAGACGAAACCGTGACCCTAGCCGGTAAGCACTGCGAGTCAGGAGATATTCTAATCAAGGATGCGGCCCTGCCTGAGTTGAAGAGCGATGATGTGGTTACTATTGCGGGCACGGGTGCCTACAATTACAGCATGGCTTCGAACTACAACCGGGTGCCTCGGCCTGCGGCGGTGCTGGTGGCCGACGGCGATGCTGCCCTGATTATTCGCCGAGAAACCGTGGCGGATCTGCTTCGGCAAGACTGTCTGCCCGAAACTCTCAGGCCGCAAGCAAAGTCTACCTAGTCAGCTAACCGTTGCTAGTCTTGGGCAGGGTTTTGCCAGGGGCTGTCCGGGCCAACCATTAGACAGCTGCTCAGACACCATCCTTTAACGCTGCATGAACTATCTCTGGGAGCAATGGCTAACAAACCTTGACCAGGTTAGGTTCGTGCTCCAGACGCTCGACATTGCGCTGGTGCTGCTGCTGAGCTACGTGGTGCTTGTCATCATTGGCGAGAAGCGCACCCTGTGGATGGTGCGAGGGCTGATTTTTTTAATGCTGGCAGCGGCCCTGAGCAAGTTTTTGGGCTTAGCCCTGCTCGGCTTTGTGCTAGACAAACTGGTGATTGGCTCGGCGGTGGCCATGGCCTTTATGCTGCAGGGGGAGTTTCGGCGACTGCTGGAGTTGCTAGGCCAGGGGCGGGTATGGGAATTGCTCAGCCCGTCGCGGGAGGCTATGCCTCAGCCCGACAACGTGATCGATGAAATTGTTGACGCCGTCAAGGAGCTGTCCCAAAACCGCACCGGGGCGCTGCTCATTCTCGAAATCGACAAGCTAATTGACGAGCGAGATTTTACGGTGCCGGGGGTGCGCATCAATGCGGAAGTGTCAAAGGAGCTGATTCAAACCATTTTTCAAACCAGCACTCTGCTTCACGATGGGGCCATGCTGGTGCGAGGTTCGCGCATTGCGGCGGCGGGGGTAATCTTGCCAATTTCAGAGCGGGTGGCCTCGCGCCAGCTCGGCACTCGCCACCGGGCGGCGATGGGAATTACCGAACGAGTAGAGCATTGCATCTGTGTTGTGGTATCAGAAGAAACGGGCTCTATTTCGCTGGCGGAAGGCGGTATTCTAGATCGGCCTCTAACCAGCAGCCGCCTGCGCAGTATTCTGCGGTCTAAGTTTTCTAAATCGGTAGATCGCGAGGCGGTAGCACCCCAGCTCAGAAGCCTTGGTCGGCGGCTGGGCAGCCTTGGAGTTAACTTCGTACTGCGCTTGTTTCGTCTCCCCTCATCGTCTCCCCGAGAGAAAAAATGACCACCAAGCCTGTTGTTCGCTACGCCCTGCCCGCCGACCTCAAGCCCGATCGCCTACCCCAGCATGTGGCGGTGATTATGGATGGCAATGGGCGCTGGGCCAAACGCCGGGGGCTGCCACGCATCATGGGCCATCGCCGGGGAGTCGACACCCTCAAAACCCTGCTGCGCTGCTGCCGCGACTGGGGAATTGGGGCGCTGACGGCCTACGCCTTTTCGACTGAAAACTGGGGTCGCCCAATTGAAGAAGTAGATTTTTTGATGGCGCTGTTTGAGCGGGTGCTGCGCCAGGAACTGCTGGAAATGATGGAGGAAAACGTCCGCATTCGCTTTGTGGGCAACCTAGCAGCCCTGCCCCGATCGCTCCAGGGCGAGATTCATCAGGCGGTGACTCAAACCCAGGGCAATCACGGCATTGAGTTTACGGTGGCCACCAACTACGGCGGTCGACAGGAGATTGTGCAGGCCTGCCGCTCGATCGCCGAGCAGGTGCAGCGGGGCGAGCTGAACCCCAGCGATATCAGCGAGGAGTTGTTTAGCCGCCACCTCTACACCGCCGAGATTAACGACCCCGACCTGCTGATTCGCACCAGCGGCGAGATGCGCATTAGTAACTTTCTGCTGTGGCAGCTGGCCTACGCCGAGATCTATGTGACCGACACCCTGTGGCCTGACTTCGACACCTCAGAATTTCACCGGGCGATCTATGCCTACCAGCAGCGCGATCGCCGCTTTGGCAAGGTCAAGGGCTAGTGTTGTCTAGTCCGTCTCAGCGCTCCCTCGGAGTACCTCTCTTTAGGGGGAGAGAAACTGTGACCTAAAAAGCACTTTGATGTAGAGACGCTAGGCGCTGCCCCATTCACCCCAAATCGGAGCATTCAAAAATTTATGAACCTTCCTACCTGGATCACCGTTTCCCGGCTGCTTGGCGTGCCCCTACTGCTGCTCCTCCTGCAGTCGCCAACGGCCGCCCAGCGGTGGTGGGCGGCAGGCATTTTTGTGGTGGCGGCGAGCACCGACTGGCTCGATGGCTACCTGGCTCGTAGGCTCAACCAAGTGACCGATCTGGGCAAATTTTTAGACCCCCTGGTGGATAAGCTGCTTGTGCTGGCTCCCTTGCTCATGCTGGTGGGGCTGAGTCAGGTGCCCGGCTGGGGCGTGTTTTTAATCGTGGCGCGGGAGATTACTATTTCTGGCTGGCGGGTCAACCCGGCCATGCAGGGGGGCGCGGTGCCGGGGGCAAACCTGTGGGGCAAGGCCAAAACCGTGGTGCAGATTGTGGCGATCGCCCTGCTCCTGGCCCCGCTACCGGCGGTGTGGGATGGGCCAGCGCAGATTTGCTTTTGGGCAGCGGTGGCGTTGACCCTGGCATCGGGCTTGGTATATCTGTGGCCCCAAATGCAGCCCAGCCGCAGCGCTTAAGCAGGACGATAGGGCACAATGTCATAAAAAGTCTTGGGGTTACTTCAAGTCTCTGCCGAGTGTCTGCTAAACTAACGAAGAACTACTTCTTGGAAGCGTGGCTGAGTGGTCGAAAGCGCCTCCCTGCTAAGGAGGTAGGGGAGTAAACCTTCCCTCGTGGGTTCAAATCCCACCGCTTCCGTATTTTGAGTCTACAAAAGCAGCTGGTATGAGCACTCATACCAGCTGCTTTTGTCTGTAAACTAGGGGCTTTTCAAGATACGGGTGTACTCAAGGTTCTCCTGTACTGTAGGCTGAGAATGATGGTGCTAATGTACCCATGATTCCCAAGCACATTGCCCTCAAAAATTTTCTCAGCTATCGCAATGCCAGCCTAGACTTCAACGGGCTGCACGTAGTTTGCGTGGCGGGGCCCAACGGCGCGGGCAAGTCGTCGCTGCTAGAGGCGATCGCCTGGGCCCTCTGGGGCCAGAGCCGCGTAGCGGCCGATGACGACATTATTCACCAGGGCGAAATGGAGGCCCAGGTAACGTTTCAGTTTCACCAGGGTGACCACACCTACCGGGTGATGCGCAGCCGCCACCGCAGCCAGGGCACCAGTCTAGAGTTTCAGGTGCACACCGAGGAGGGCTGGCGGGTGCTGACCCAGCGCGGGGTGCGGGCCACTCAACTGCTGATCTGTCGCCACCTGCGGCTCGACTACGACACTTTTATCAACTCGGCCTACCTGCGCCAGGGCGGGGCCGACGACTTTATGCTGAAGCGGCCCGGCGAGCGCAAACAAATTCTGGCCGATCTGCTCAAGTTGCACCAGTACGACCACCTGGCTGAGGGTGCGAAAGAGCAGGCTCGTCAGGCCAAGGCCGAGGCTGCCCTGCGTCAAACTCAGCTCGACGAACTCACCGCTGCCCTAGCCGACTACGAACCGACGCTACAGCGCCAGGCTCAGCTTCAGCAGACGCTGCACGATATCGATCAGGCTCAGGAGCGCGATCGCCAGCAGCAGCAACAGCTTCGCACCCTTGAGCAAGCCCACTACGCCTACGATCAGCAGCTTCAGATGCAGCGGCAGCAGCGGCAGCACCTGACGGCTCTTTTGCACCAAACTGAAACGTCTCTGGCGGCGCTGACCCGCGAGCAGCACCAGCAGGAGCAGCGTTTGGCCCAGGCCGCCGAGATTGAGACCGGTCTAGCTAAACTGGCCGGTTTAGAGGCGGAAGATGCCCAGCTCAACCAGCACTTCCAACGCTACCAGGCGCTAGAGGCGCAGCGTCAGAGCTTAGAAGCCGAGTGGCAAGCCCAGTCGGCCGAGACCCGCACACGTCTGGGGCAAACCCAGCTACAGCTGGCAGCATTGCAGGCCCAGATCGCCGATTTAGACGCGGCTCTACTGCAAAGCGAAGCCGTTGATGCGGCCCGCCAGCAGTTTCTTACCGCCAAAGCCCGCCTGAAACACCTAGATGCGCTTCAGCTTCAGTCCGAACCCTTGCAGCAGCGACGACGACAGCTAGAGAGCGGGCTACAGCAGGCCCAAACCCGGCTTCAAACCCGGCTAGAAGAACTCGCCGCCGCCGCCCAGCAGCTCCAGCAGGATCAGGGGAATCCGCCCCAGCTAGTAGCTACCGCCCAGGAGGTGTCAAAAACCCTGAGCTATTTGGAGCAGCGCCGAGC
Source organism: Nodosilinea sp. FACHB-131 (assembly GCF_014695395.1). Classification (GTDB taxonomy): domain Bacteria; phylum Cyanobacteriota; class Cyanobacteriia; order Phormidesmidales; family Phormidesmidaceae; genus Nodosilinea. The sequence goes on along the minus strand of NZ_JACJOF010000012.1, from coordinate 21,020 downwards.
CTACCAGGAGCAAGTGCGCGAGAAGGGGTTAGAGCGCCGCAGCTTTATGGAGGTGCTTCAGTCTAATCAGCGCGCCTGCGAAACCCAAATTGCTCAAATTGGCCAAAAGCTTGGCATGCTGGCTCAACCGGAGGCCGTCTGCCCGCTGTGCGATCGCGCCCTCAAGCCCCGTCACCGCGCTCTGGTTGAAGGTCGTCATCGCCAGCAGCAGCAAGAACTGCAAGAAGAGATTTGGGTCATTCGCGAGCAGCTAGCTGTTTCAGAGCGCGAAATTCAGGTGCTGCGACAGGAGTATCGAGCGGTCGAAGCCGAACTGGAGGCCTACGCTCCAGTGCTCCAGAAGCAGGGCCAGCTCACAGCGGAGATGGCCTCCCAGGCCACCGTCCACGAGCGGCTTCAGGCCCTAGAGGCCGAGCAGCAGCGCCTAGAGCAGTCCCTCACCGAGAACCAGTACGCCCTCGACCTGCGCACGGAGCTGCACCAGATCAACAACACCCTGGCCCAGCTGGCCTACGACGATCGCGACCATGCCCTAACTCGGGGCCAAGTCAATCGGCTGCGCTGGGCTGAGATTAAGCACCACGAGCTGGCCCAGGCGCGACGCCGACGGCAGCAGCTCGAGCGACGGCAGCAGCAGCTTGAGGCCGACCAAACTGCCCTTGAGACTGAGTTGACCCAGCTCCAGGTTGGCACTCAAGGCCAGGCCTTAGTGGCCGCCCAAGCCGCCCTTGAGCAGCTCAGTTACCGCATTGACCATCACCAGCAGGTGCGCCAGGCCCTGCTAGCAGCCCAAGTCTGGCGCCAGCGCCACCGGGAGCTAGAAGCAGCCCGCCAGCAGCAGCCCCAGCGACAGATTCAGATCGAGGGACTTCAGGCTCAGGAGCGGCAGCAGCGCCAGGAGCTAGAGCAGTTGAGCGCGGCGATTGCCACCCTAGAGGAGCAGCACCAGGCCCTAGCCTACGATGCGGATGCTCTAGAACAGTTAGAGCGGGCGATCGCCGCTCGTCAGCAACAGCGCGATGCTCTCCTAGCCCAGCTAGGTGCCCTCGGTCAGGCCCGCCAGCACCTCGACGATCTGCACCAGGGGCTAGCCCAAAAGCAGCAAGAGCTGGCTGCCGTTCGCCAGCGCCAGCGGGTCTACCAAGAACTGGCCCAGGCCTTTGGCCACAACGGCATCCAGGCGCTGATGATCGAAAACCTGCTGCCCCAGCTAGAGGCCGAAACCAACAACCTGCTGGGTCGCCTCAGTGCTCACCAGCTCCACGTGCAGTTCGCCACCCAGCGGGCCACCAAGCGGGGCCAAGGGGTAATCGACACGCTAGATATTTTAATTGCCGACTCCCGGGGCACCCGCCCGTATGAAACCTACTCGGGTGGGGAGGCCTTTCGGGTTAACTTTGCCCTCCGGCTAGCCCTGGCCCGGCTACTGGCCCAGCGATCGGGGCTGGCGCTACAGCTGCTGATTATCGATGAGGGCTTTGGCACCCAGGATCAGCAGGGGTGCGATCGCCTCATTGCCGCCATCAACGCGATCGCCGCCGACTTTGCCTGCATTCTTACCGTCACCCATATTCCCCATTTTCGAGCGGCCTTTCAAACTCGCATCGATGTAGCGAAAACTCCCCAGGGATCGCAACTTTCCCTCTCAGCCTAGAACAGCCCCAAACCCTGTAAACCTTTGAGTAGCTTCTCAGAGTTTTATTAACATTCTTTTTAGATTTTAAGAATTTCCCTTCTGGCTACCCCAGAAATATGTCTTCTGGAATGCAATACAGCCTAGCCAATCGCTTTAATCTAAAGGGTAAGAGCCTGCGGAATCAAGGCGGGCTGAGTATTAATGACCATTCACGACTGCCTTCATAAATGTTACAGTTGTTTACATATTCCATTAATAACCTTTTACCTATGAGCGTTGTTGGCCCCCTTTTAGAAATTGGTATCGCCGCCGTTGCTGCCGGTCTCATTCTCAAGCGTCAGGCTGAGGAAGCGGCTCTAGAGTCTGAGCCCATCCCGGTGCCAGTGCGCGATCGCCGTTAGGTTACGGGCTTACCGTCATCTCTGCGCCAGACAACTATTGCTTTCCTGGGCTTTGAGCCCTGCCGTTCCCCGTCGCTCTCTCCTCACTGTGCCGCTATGAGAACTGTGCAAAATTCCACCGACCTAGTTCGCACTTACCTAAAAGAAATCGGTAAGGTACCTTTGCTGACCCACGAGGAAGAAATCGTGTTGGGTAAGCAGGTGCAAAAGCTGTCGGCTCTAGAGGCCAAGCGGCATGCTTTAGAAGAGACAGCCGGCCATGGGTTGACCCTGGAACAGTGGGCCAATGCCGTTGACATGCCTCTACCTGATCTCAAGGCGATCGTGCGCGACGGCAACTTGGCCAAGCGCAAGATGGTAGAAGCCAACCTGCGTCTCGTGGTCTCAGTAGCTAAGAAATATATCAAGCGCAATGTTGATCTGCTCGACCTGATTCAGGAAGGCACCATCGGTATGCAGCGCGGGGTAGAAAAATTTGACCCCACCAAGGGCTACCGGTTCTCTACCTACGCCTACTGGTGGATTCGCCAGGCGATTACTCGCGCTATCGCCGAGAAAAGCCGCACCATTCGCCTGCCCATTCACATTACCGAAAAGCTCAACAAGCTGAAGAAAGCCCAGCGCACTCTGTCTCAGCGCTACGGCCGAGCAGCCACGGTGGCTGAGCTGGCCATCGAGTGCGACCTGACCGCCAAGCAGGTGCGTGACTACCTAGAGAAGTCTCGTCAGCCCCTCTCCCTAGATCTCAAGGTGGGCGATAACCAGGACACTGAACTGGGCGAACTGCTCGAAGACGACGGCCCCTCGCCAGAAGATTTCGCCACCCAGGTCTCACTACGCCAGGATTTGGAGCGGCTGATGGGTGATCTCACTCCCCAGCAGCGAGAGGTGCTTTCCCTCCGCTTCGGTTTGTCCGACGGCAAAACCATGACCCTGGCCAAGATCGGTGACCTGCTCTCCATTAGCCGTGAGCGAGTGCGCCAGATTGAGCGGGAGGCTCTGACCAAATTGCGCAAGCGCCAGTCTGACATTCGCGAGTATTTGGCCAGCTAGAGCAACTGCGCCTTCTGCAGGGTCGTAACGCGATCGCACTGAACCCATAGCCCGAGGAAGTTTTCCTTCGGGCTATCTTTTTGACGTTGGGCAGAGCGCTGCTTCAAAAGCGGGGGCTCCTGCGGACCAAGGCTAACAACTGTAGCCCAATTGACCAAACTGGGGAGATCCCGCATTCTAGAGTGGTTCTAGCTAGATTTGCCCCAACTGAGGAGTCCCCATGAGCTATCGCATGGACCGCCGTGCCTACGCCGAAACCTTTGGCCCGACGGTAGGCGATCGCGTTCGCTTAGCGGACACAGAGCTGATCATTGAGGTCGAGCAAGACTTCACCACCTACGGGGACGAGGTGAAATTTGGCGGCGGCAAGGTGATCCGTGACGGCATGGGGCAGTCGCCGATCGGGCGCGACGCGGGCGCGGTGGATATGGTCATCACCAACGCTCTAATTTTGGACTGGTGGGGCATTGTCAAAGCCGACATTGGCATTAGAGACGGCAAAATCGACAAAATTGGTAAGGCAGGCAACCCCTACATTCAAGACAATGTCGACATCATCATTGGCCCCGGCACCGAGGTAGTGGCCGGAGAAGGCATGATTGTCACCGCTGGCGGCATTGACAGCCACATTCATTTCATTTGCCCTCAGCAGATCGACACTGCGATCGCCTCTGGCATCACCACCATGATCGGCGGCGGCACTGGCCCGGCCACCGGTACCAACGCCACCACCTGCACCCCCGGCGCTTGGAACATTTGGCGCATGCTGCAAGCCGCCGATGCTTTCCCCATGAACCTGGGCTTTTTGGGCAAGGGCAACAGCGCTCAGCCAGAGGGGTTGGTGGAGCAGGTGAAAGCGGGTGCCATGGGCCTCAAGCTTCACGAAGACTGGGGCACAACCCCGGCCACCATCGACACCTGTCTGGGAGTAGCTGACGAGTACGATGTCCAGGTGGCGATCCATTCCGACACCCTCAACGAAGCGGGCTTTGTCGAAGACACCATCGCCGCCTTCAAAAACCGGGTGATTCACACCTACCACACCGAAGGGGCTGGCGGCGGCCACGCGCCGGACATCATTAAGGTGTGCGGTGAGGCCAACGTGCTGCCCTCATCGACCAACCCCACCCGGCCCTACACCCGCAACACCCTCGACGAACACCTTGACATGCTGATGGTGTGCCACCACCTCAGCCCCAGCATTCCCGAAGATATCGCCTTTGCCGAGTCGCGCATTCGCCGCGAAACCATCGCCGCCGAAGACATCCTCCATGACCTAGGTGCCTTCAGCATGATCGCCTCCGACTCCCAGGCTATGGGTCGGGTGGGTGAAGTGGTGATTCGCACCTGGCAGACCGCCCACAAAATGAAGGTGCAGCGCGGGCCGCTGGCAGAGGACAGCGATCGCAACGACAACCACCGAGCCAAGCGCTACGTGGCCAAATACACCATCAACCCCGCCATTACCCACGGCATCGCTAACCATGTAGGTTCTATCGAAGCGGGTAAGCTGGCTGATATTTGCCTGTGGCGGCCCGCCTTTTTTGGGGTAAAACCTGAGATTGTGATCAAGGGCGGTTTGATTGCCTGGGCGCAGATGGGCGATGCCAACGCCAGCATCCCGACGCCGCAGCCGGTACACATGCGGCCGATGTTTGGCAGTTTCGGGGGGGCGATCGCCGCTACCTCCCTCAGCTTTATTTCCCAGGCTGCGATGGATCTGGGCATTCCTGAACACATTGGTCTCGCCAAATCTACCGCCGCTGTAGCTAACTGCCGCAGCCTTAGCAAGGCCGATATGAAGCTCAACGCCTACCAGCCTCACATGGAGGTCAACGTCGAAACTTACGAAGTGCGAGCCGATGGCGAGTTGCTGACCTGTGAACCGGCCGATGTCTTGCCCATGGCCCAGCGATACTTTCTGTTTTAACCCTAGGCAAATTAAGCGCATCCCCAACGATGGGGCCAGGGTGGATGTATCAACCTCGTTGGATGATTGGGCAGCTGTCGACCAGCAAGGCCAGTCAATAGCTCAATTGGGAAACACCAGTGATTAACTGAAGACTTGTCGGAAGACGTTTACAATGGCCTAACTAACCCAAGCTAAAATAGCGGCAAAATCGAAGCCCGCACGCTGGTTGTTGAGGCAGAGCAAACGCTAGCTAGCAGTGAGTTACTGAAGCCATCAGTTAGCCGGGCAGGGTGGGCCGAAACATTAAGTGACAAAGTGTTGTCTAAAACCGGTATTGACGGTTGGTGCTAAAGCTAGAACACAGCCCTAAACGATAACGAGATTGTCTGTTGCGCCCCAAAATGCCCTAGCAGTTGGCCTTGAACTAACCACGCAAGTTCCTAAAAGCAGAAATAATTGGCAGTTACCATAATTTTGTTGCGAATGTCATTGACCGGTGGCAGATTTTCAATTGTCCACAGTACAATAAAATGGTACTGAAACCTTTGTTTCAGTTCACTCCTCACACCACACTCCGCCCGGGCCATTGGTCTGGGCGGTTCCTTATTTGAAGGGGCTTCGGCTTGAAAACGCTGAAATACGGCTAGTTTAGCTGAGTTAGCATCCATCCCCTCGATAGATATTGACCACTCGCCTAAGAAGCCGGGGATTGGCTATGATAAGATTGCGTGTGGTTAATAACGGCAAGGAACACAAGGCATGGCAGCCGCTCAGGTAACAGACTCTACGTTTAAGCAAGAAGTTCTTGAAAGCACCGTTCCCGTACTGGTTGACTTCTGGGCTCCCTGGTGTGGCCCTTGCCGTATGGTGGCTCCGGTAGTCGAAGAAATTTCTGAGCAATACGACGGCCAAATCAAGGTCGTTAAGGTCAATACCGACGAGAATCCAAGCGTGGCTAGCCAGTACGGTATTCGCAGTATCCCCACCCTGATGATCTTCAAAGAGGGGCAGCGGGTTGATATGGTAGTGGGCGCTGTACCCAAAACCACCCTGGCAAACACCCTTGAAAAGTATCTCTAGGTCCACCCTTCTCTGATTAGATCTACTCAAGATTAGCCACACGGTGTGACGAAGGCGATCGCTTTAACCTTTGCACCAAGCGTCCGCAAAGACACATCGTCGCAGGTTTAGTCACTAGCTGATTAACATTTACACAGCCCTCTAGCGTTGGATAGTCCCCGCTAGAGGGTTTTTGCACGGCAGGGGGCAAAATTGTCGCTAGAATGGGGTGCTACCTCTATGGACCCAACAGCGTATGGTTGCGCTTCCCTCAAATTTACCCTCTAGCGTTCAGGCCGATTTGGCCGCGGTGTTTGAGCAATTGCCTCACCTAGAGCATGGCAAGATCATTCGCCAGGTGCTAGAGACCATTCTGCGCATGATGGGACGGGAGGCAGACCGACTCGATTGGAAGATTTTGAATTCCGCTCTGCTGGACATGGAGCAGGGATTTCAGGTTTTTTACCCCTACCGGCACACCCGCAAAATTACTATCTTTGGCTCAGCTCGTACGGGGGCGATCAGCCCCGATTATCAGCTAGCCGAGAAGTTTGCCAAGCAGATAACCGAGCTGGGCTTTATGGTTATGACCGGCGCCGGGGGCGGCATCATGGAGGCGGGTAACGCTGGGGCTGGCGCAGAGCAATCTTTTGGGTTAAATATTCAGCTACCTTTTGAGCAGGGCGCCAACCCGGTGATGGAGGGCGACCCTAAGCTGATCAATTTCAAGTATTTCTTTACCCGCAAGCTGTTTTTCCTGCGCGAAAGTGATGCCCTGGTGCTGTTTCCGGGAGGGTTTGGCACCCAAGACGAAGCCTTTGAGTCGCTGACGCTGATTCAGACTGGTAAGGCTGACCCAATGCCTATCGTCATGGTCGATCATCCCGGCGGCAACTACTGGCAAGGGTGGAATAACTACATCTGCGAGCACCTGCTGAGCCGAGGGTTAATCAGTCCTGACGACCCCAGCTTGTACACCATTACTGACAACGTCGATGACGCCTGCCATGCGATCAGCAGTTTTTATCGGGTATATCATTCCTGTCGCTATACCAGCGATCGCCTGATCATTCGCCTCAAGAGCGATTTGCCCAAGGGCGCTATCGACCTGCTCAATCAGGAATTTGGCGACATTTTAGCTAAGGGAACAATTGAAAAGTCTGCCGCCCTGCCCGAGGAGCAGAAAGACGAAACCATCGCGTTGCCTCGGTTGGTGATGCATTTTAACAACCGCGACTTTGGCAGGCTGCACCAGTTGATCTGGCGGCTCAACGATCTGGGCGACCATCGCCCTGAAGCCCAGCACCCCGAGCAGAAGTAGGCGATGTAGGTGGATGGGTGGTGGGTGGACGGGTAGGTGGGTGGTCATCCCTCCCTCAACCCAACGTGTTTTCACGTCTGTAATCTTTTACTCCTGCACCCGCCTACTCACTTACCCACTACCCACCAACTCCCCAATGACCCAGGTTCAAGCGTTTTTAGAGCAGCTTTACCACGAGTTTAAGGGAGTTTCTGAAGGTCGAGTGGCGTCTTATATTCCTGAGCTGGCGCGGGCCAACCCCGACTGGTTCGGCATTAGCATTGTCACCCTCGACGGCCGCGCCTACGAGGTGGGGGATGTAACGCAAAAATTTACCATTCAATCAATTTCAAAGGTGTTTGTCTACGCCATGGCCCTAGAGGACTATGGTCGTGAAAAACTGCTCAAAAAAGTGGGAGTAGAGCCCACTGGGGATCCGTTTAATTCCCTAATCCGGCTAGATGAGGACTCTAAGCGTCCAGATAACCCGATGGTGAATGCGGGGGCGATCGCCACCACCGGCCTGATTCCCGGCAAAGACCCCGCAGAACGACTCAACCGACTGCTGGCCATGTTTCAGCGCTATGTTGGCAACGAGGTATTTGTCGATGTATCTACCTTCATGTCGGAGCGCTCTACTGGGCACCGCAATCGGGCCATGGCTCACCTGATGCTCAACTTTGGCATGATCGACCAGCCGATCGATGAAGCGCTCGACCTGTACTTTCAACAGTGTGCGGTGCTGGTTACAGCCCATGACCTGGCAGTGATGGCCGCAACCCTAGCTAACCAGGGCATCAACCCCGTCACCGGGCAGCGAGCCGTGGGAGCGGAGCATGTGCGCGATATTCTCAGCGTTATGTACACCTGCGGCATGTATAACTTTGCTGGAGAATGGGCCTTTCGAGTCGGTATTCCGGCCAAGAGTGGAGTCTCAGGCGGTATTCTCGCCGTCGTGCCAAATCAGGCCGGCATCGCCGTGTTTTCGCCGCCCCTCGACAGTCGCGGCAACAGCGTGCGCGGGCTCAAAGTATTTGAGGCCCTATCGCAAGAATACGGGTTTCATTTGTTTGATCTATCCCTTGGCCACTGCCGCTTTTCCCAGGCTGTTCAACCCCTAGATATCATGGCCGTAGATGCTTAGCCCCCCGCTTGCTCACACTAGGGACAGCTCTGGCTTTTGGCCAGGCTGAACTAGACTGGGCCGTTCTGCAGCGGGCTTAGTGACAAATTCCACCACTTTGCCTAGATCCTTGAACATCTTGCCTTCGATGTCGCGGCGGTAGGCCTCAACCACTGAGGTGGCGCGGAAGTAGCGCAGGGCATCGGTGAGATAGCGCACGTGACGCTCTTCGTCGTGCAGCACTGACTCAAGCGCGGCCCGAGTGGCGGTGAGATGGTCAGGTAGAGCCTTGAGAATGCAGCGAAAGCCCCTTACCCCCAGCTCTTCGGCTAGCAGCACGCTGGCCAGTAGGTGAGGTAAGGGGGCCGCTGCTAAATCATCGACCTGGTGATAGCGCCGCATGGAGGACTCGCCCACGCTAGAGAGCGACTGCTGAGCAGCCTCGCTGTCTAAGTCGATAAAGTAGCCCTCGCGTTCAACGGCTTTAGTAAAGATCTGAGCGTGACGCACCTCGTCGCTGACGTGGCGCTGCATCTGCTCATCAAGCCAGGAAGGAATCTCGGCTGCTTTAGCAGAGCGAATATGGGCGACGGTGCGACTGCCTTCAGCCTCTTGCAGCGCTAGGGAGGCAAACAGGTGGGGTCGCCGCTGGGGGTTGGCGGTGCTCTGGCTATAGTAAATGGCGCTAAAACCAATGAATAGATAGTGCTGGAGCATGGCTAAGAGAAGTTGAGGGCACGGATCCTGTTGGCTATTGTAGAAATTTCTAACTGTTTGTGCCGCCTGGCCTACCCGTTCAACGTATAAAGCCGCAGTAACCCAGGTCACTGCGGCTTTATACGTTGTTGAGAACAAATTTCAGAGGACAATAACCACGATTGACTTCACCAGGCCAGTGGAGGCTAACGGCCTAACGAATCTATTCTCTAAGCCAAATCATCGTCCTCTTCAAGGCCGGCGCTCACGGTCGCCACTGGAGACAGGGGTTCATCAGGAATTGTGGGCTCAGCTGGGGCCGGCGGACCACTGGGAGTCGGAGGCTCAACGGGGGTGGGAAATGGAGGTGTTACTGGTGGGGCAGGAATCGGCGAAATGGAGGGCTGCGGCTCCGGTTCTGGAATGCCTAGCTGCTGACGGGCCTGAGCTAGCAGATAAGCCGTGCTTGACTGCACGGTGTCGAGCAGCGCCTGACCAGTAGAGGTCATCGATTGGGCATCGGTGGGGTCTTTTTCACTGAGACCGATGTACCAGGCGCGGGTGCTGCGCCCTAGGCCAACCGCAGTGCGGTAAAACCATTCGGCCCCCACAAAGGCTAGGCAAACAACTAGCCACAGCAGCAGGCCCACTTCGCGCAAAATATCCCAGGTGCGGGCAAGGGCTTTCTTGTAGATGTCGCCCGTGTCGGCGGAAAATAATAGCTGGCTAACAGTATTGGCCTGCTCTTTGATCGTATCCATAGGTATAACTCTCCAATAGCTGGGCACGGTTGGGGTAATGACGGCCCTCTGCTGACAGGGTAGGTGTGGAGTCTATGGGGTAGCTATGGCAGGGTTAACCCCAGACCAAGCTTGGCCATCAAGCCCCCTCGCTCCAAATTTTTTTAAGCACCTGGTCGGGGGTAATGTCGGCCAGGGTACCGGTGGAGGAGGTTAAGGCAACCAAGCGATCTTCGCCTGCGGTGATGGCCTGGACTCTGCTATTGCCAGAGAACAGCCCCAGGGTGTAGACGTTGAGGGCGATCGCCAGCGCTAGGGGATATCCCTCTACCGCTACTAACAGGTTAGCGGCCGCAATTAATGCTGCCGTCTGTCCTGGGGTTTCAGGTCGCAAAACCTTAAGATTGGGCAGGGCGCTGGCGATCGCCCCTGTCTGGGGAGCCGCATCGTCGGTTTGTAGTAGGGCCAGGGGCAGGTCGGGCTGGCGCTGCTGAAAATCTTTGAGAATGGCGATCCAGCTTTCGGTGGGGTAGGTGGTGTCGCTGGCGGTGGCACCGGGGTACACCAGCACATAGCCATTCGTCAGCCCGTTGCTCTGACGCAGATTGTCTACGGCAGTCAAATCTTTGCGGGGCACATTCACAGAGAGGGCAGGCGGAGTACCGGTGACGTTGATCAGCTTGAGCAGATCGCCGTAGTGGGCGGCCTCAGCAGAGCGGGGCACCGTTGCCGTCATCAGCAGATCGTTGGCAGACCCGCCGTAACCCAGGCGGGTGGGCACACCACTCAGCCACAACAGCAGGGCAATGGACCAGGAGTCGGTTAGGGTCAGGGCCACATCGAACTCGCGATCGCGCACAATCCCCAACAGGTTGGCCCAGTCGGCAGGGCTGTTGCTGGCCTCAAAGTTGTAGGGCACAACTTCGTCAACCCCCTTAGAGAGCTGATAAATAGCCGTAGCGCTAGGGGCCGCAACTACTGATACCTCAGCATTTTCGAAGCTATCCTTGATCTGATTGATGACCGGAAAGAAGCTCAGCTGCGTCTCCGTTTCTCCTGGAACAAGAGCCAGTACCCGCATATGTTACGTCCATGCCTGTTCGCAAGTATTGTAGTGGAACCTGGCCAAGGTTTAGGGGATATGTGGCCTACAAAATGAATTAAATTTCACCCTAGGGGATAAAAACTCCCCGATTTGCCCAGCCCGTTATGGTTTTGCCCTGTGTCTATATCCCCCGTTCACGTGCTCATCCCCGCCGCCGGCAGCGGTCGTCGCATGGGGGCCGATCGCAACAAAGTGCTCCTTGATCTGCTCGGTCAGCCGATTATCGCCTGGACGCTAAAGGCCGCCGCTCAGGCCAAGGCTGTGGTTTGGATCGGGGTAATTTGCCAGGCGGGCGATCGCCCTACCCTAGAAACCATTGCCAAGTCGCTCCACCTGTCTAAACCCGTGGCCTTCATCGATGGCGGCACGACTCGCCAGGAGTCGGTCTACAACGGGCTGCAATCGCTGCCCGCCCAAGCCACCCACGTGCTAATTCACGACGGAGCCCGCTGCCTAGCTACTCCAGACCTGTTTGATCGCTGCGCTGCCGCCCTAGACACTTGTCCCGGACTCGTGGCGGCGGTGCCCGTCAAAGACACGATCAAAGTTGTAGATGCCAACCAGCGAGTTGAGACCACTCCCGATCGCCAGCAGCTATGGGCCGCTCAAACCCCCCAGGGCTTTGATGTGGCTTTGCTGAAGCAGTGCCATCAGCAGGGCATTGAGCAAGGCTGGAGTGTCACCGACGATGCCGCTCTGTTCGAAAAGTGTAATCTGTCGGTGCAGGTGGTGCCCGGCGAAGAGACCAACCTCAAGGTGACGACGCCAATGGATTTGGCAATCGCAGAATTCATACTAAAACAGCGCCTGAGTTAGCCAAGAGGCCTCCCCAAGCGCTGCTTCTAGATCCCAGGTTTTTGGTTCTAGAGGTCGCCGCCGCGCAAAAACAGCAGAAACACAATCACTGGGCCAGCGATGACAATCATGGCAAGCATGGTCAGCTGGGCAATGAGCTCGAAATTAATATTGCTCAAAAAACCACTCAGAAAGCTCATGAGACCTCCCAACACAAGGCGACTGGACTGATATAAACTTCATTACAATCCCAGAAGTGGAGTTTTGCCCGTAGAAAAGCTACAGACCCCGCTCTGGGCTTGGCGTAAAGCTTGCTTATCGGAGCTTATTTTACCTGCTAACGCCGCCCCTATTTTAGATAACTTAACAAAATTCTAAGGCAGCACCGCTTGCCTCTCTAACGCTAGGCCTGAGACGGCCAAAGGACAGTCAATGGCCACCTGGCAATGTGTAAAATCCTGTGGGGCCTGCTGCTTCTTGGCCCCCGACGAACGCCCCGACCTCGACTCCTATCTCAAACCTGACCAGCTGGCGCTGTACTTGAGCATGGTGGGCGAAGACGGCTGGTGCATTCACTATGATGCGGGCGATCGCCTCTGCACCATCTACTCCGACCGACCGAGCTTCTGCCGCGTTACCTTTAGCACCTTCGAAAACATGTTTGGCATTGAGGCCCACGAGCTCGACGACTTTGCCATTGACTGCTGCCAGGAGCATATTGCCGACATCTACGGCGAAGCTAGCCCAGAAATGGAGCGGTTCACTCAAGCGGTGGGGATAGAGGAGTGATTGGGTAGGGGTTGAGGAAGGTGAGGAAGATAGGGGAGTGAGAAAGATGACGGAGGAGGGCAAGGTAAGGGGGCTGGGGTTGCGGTTTCGCTGACTCTTGCAGATAATGAAAGCATTATGAAATCTCAGGCAGTACTCAACGGTCTCGGCGTTGCTCTGTGCCCAACCTTGTGACCGCTCAGTTAACCTGCCTTTTACCCTATTGTGTCTATTTCTAGCTCTCTCCCCCCCTCTGCTACCGCCGTCGAAGCCAAGCCTTCCACCTTGAGTCGAGCGGCCTTTTGGCGGGTTTTTGGCTCTACATTTATCACTATTTTTTTGGCTGAACTAGGTGACAAAACCCAGGTGACTACGCTGCTCATGAGTGCCCAGTCTCAGGCACCTTGGATCGTTTTTTTAGGTGCTGGCACCGCCTTGATCAGCACTAGCCTCATCGGCGTACTGCTGGGGCAGTGGCTAGCTCGCCGCGTTTCCCCTGCTACCCTCGACACCGCCGCTGGCACCATGCTCATCGGCATCACCGTCTGTCTCCTCTGGGACATCGTCCACCTCTAGCCCACCTCCAACTCAAAGCGGCCCCATAAGCACATCCCATCTCCCCTACCCTCCTCATCTCCCTCACCCCCTTAACCCATCCACCCCTACCCCATCACTCCCCTCCCCATGGATTGGAACCTTCTTGCCGTCAGTTTTACTGCTGTGTTCATCTCAGAGCTGGGGGATAAAAGCCAGCTGGCGGCGATCGCCCTCGGAGGCAGCTCAAAGTCTCCTCGCGCCGTGTTCCTGGGCACCGCCGCCGCCCTGCTGCTGGCCAGCTTGCTGGGGGTAATTGTGGGAGAAGGCACCGCCCAAATTTTGCCAGAGCGATTGGTCAAAGCCGTTGCTGCTGTTGGGTTTGCCCTGCTGGCTGTCAAGCTGCTGTGGCCCGCCGCCAGCGACGATTAAGCGGGTTAAAACTCAATCTGGTCAATCACACCTCGCAGGGTCTGGGCTGAGTGCAGCAGCAGCTCCTCCTCATGGGGACTGAGCAGCATATTCAACCGCCGGCTCACCCCAGTGCGCCCCACCACCGCAGGCATGCTTAGACACAGGTCCTGAACGCCAAAGATTTCATCGACCACGCAGCTTACCGTCAGCACCCGGTTTTGGTCGCGCACAATCGACTGCACAATCTGCGTCACCGCCAGACCAACTGCGTAGTTGGTGTATCCTTTGCGACGGATGATTTCGTAGGCGGCGTTTTTGGTCTGCTGAAAGATCTCGTCCATGGCCTGGCGATCGCCATCGGCCATACCGTCGTAGTAGAGGGGGGTGCCGCAGACATTGGCATGGCTCCAAAACGGCACCTCGCTGTCGCCGTGTTCGCCAATGATGTAGGCATGCAGGCTGCGCGGGTCAATGCCCAAGCGACGCGATAGCAAATAGCGAAACCGCCCCGTGTCCAGCACTGTGCCGGAGCCAAATACCCGAGACTTGGGCAGTCCCGACAGCTTCCAGGCGGCGTAGGTGAGCACGTCTACAGGGTTAGACACCACCAGCAAAATGGCCTCAGGGCAGTGGGCAACAATATCGGGGATCAGCTTTTTGAGAATTTCGACGTTTTTTTGCACCAGATCTAGGCGAGTTTCGCCGTCTTTTTGGGCTGCCCCAGCGGTAAGCACTACCACGTCGGCCCCAGCGGCATCGGCCATGGTGCCCGCCTTAATTAGCGTTGGCTCGACAAAGGACATGCCCTGCTCTAGATCCATCACCTCGCCGATCAGCTTGTCCTGGTTGAGGTCCACCAGCACCATTTCATCCAGCACGTTTTGGATCATCATGGCGTAGGCGCAGGCCAACCCCACCTGGCCGGCTCCCACAATCACCCCCTTCAGGGGTCGCAGCGGATCGGTTTGCAGGTCGGTCAGCGGATTAGAGGTAAAAAGGCTATCAAACATAGGAAAGACTTCCTGGTTTACGGGCCAATGCCTTAATAAACCACGGTCTAGTCAGATTGTCCTATCCTCAGCCCTTTACCTCGATGGCATTTAATGGCTGTTAAGACGGTATAGAGGGTTGCGATGCGGCGTTGCTTTGCCGAGCACTGACCAGGCTCTCTAAGCGAGCCTTGAGATCTTTGGTGAGCTGCGCTGCCCCGGCCTTTAGTGCCTCAGGAGAATCCTCACCCTGGAGGTAAGCCTGTACCGACAGTGGAGCGCCAATGTGAATTTGAGCCGAACTACGCCAGCCTGGATAAGCCGCGCCATAGTAAATGTCTACCGGCAGCACCTGTACACCCAATCCAGTTCTGGCGGCCTCGGCCTGCACTGCCAATCTAGCCAAACCGGGCTTGAGGCCGTGGATTTTGTCCTCTCGACGAATGCCCCCTTCGGGATAGATCACCAGCATCTCGCCCTCTAGCAGCAGCTCGATGCCGTGGCGCAGGCTGGCTACCGTAGGCCGCCGCACATTGACCGCGAACCCTCCTAAGCGACGAATAAACCATCCCTGGAGACCCTTGACCTCGTCAGCGGTGACCATGAAGCGCAGGTCGCGGCCGGTAATGGCTCGGCCGGCGGCGTAGGGCAGCAAAATCGAGTCCCAGCGGGCTCGGTGGGTAGGTGCCAAAATGACTGGCCCAGTTGTAGGCACATAGTGCTGCCCCGTAATAGTGATGGGGCCAAAGTAGGCGGGCACCACTAGGTGGCGGCCCAGAAAATAGGCTAGGGGAGTCAGCACTGGTGAGCAGCGCGATTGGGCAGGGGCGATCGCCCCACCCCTAACCAACCCAGCCGACGATTCAGGAAGCTCAGAGGATTTCATAGGAAGGCGTAATACAGGAGCCATGATCAGCTAAATCCCAATAGTGCCGATGTTAGGCCTTCCCAGTATGCCCGTCGCTAGCTACCACAGAGCTGCGATCGGAAACAAAACGGGTCTGACCCTGGTCTACATGCTTTACACTACAGCCCTCACCAGAGGACGCAAACCCGGCTCAGGACAGTTCAGTTGGTGTCATGGTGAGCGGGGGGCGGCGCTGCTCTTGACGACGCTGCTGAAACCACTGCTGAAGCTGTTGACGGCAAGGTTCGGCCAAAACGCCGGTCACCACCCTGAGCCGATGGTTAGAGGCCGGGCCATCGGGCAGATTTAGCACCGATCGCACCGCTCCCGATTTGGGGTCGTGGGTACCGTATACCAGCAGCCCTAGGCGGCTCAGAACAATTGCTCCAGCACACATCGGGCAGGGCTCAAGGGTGACGTAGAGCGTGCAGTCGTTGAGATGCCAGTTGCCCAACTGGCGCGCAGCCTGCCGTAACGCCAGCACCTCAGCATGGGCAGTGGGGTCTTGATCTTGCTCTCGCCGATTGCCCACCTCCGCCAGCACCTTATCCTCAGGGCCAACCACTACTGCTCCCACCGGCACATCCCCCGCAGCTCCGGCGGTCTCAGCCAGTTCTAGGGCCCGCAGCATCCAGCGGTGATGGCGCAGAGCGGCCTCATCAGTCAGCTCCTGGAAGGGCAGATTTTGGGAGGACAGGTCGTAGGGCATAGGAGGTCACTCAAGCAACCACAACAGGATTTAGCCTACCCATAGTAGATCAGAGCATTCTTCAAGCATTGCTTTCCCAAAGTAAACCCCCTTTGTCGGCCCTAGGTCGACAAAGGGGGGGAGATGTTTTGACGCAATACTGTCTGTAGCTTTGGAGCTCAGGCTAGATGGCAAGCCAGATGACGTGACCTCAACAATTCCAAGGTTTAGATATAAGCCGAGATATCTTCGCCGCATTCGTCGGCTAGGTAACAAAGGGCCCGAAATCGCAGCTCGACCAATTCGTTGTAGAGGGGGTTGAGCTTGCACAGGGGCGGAATGTGAGCCACCGAGCGACCCAGCAGCACAATATCGCGCTCAAAGGGGCACTGGGCGGGGATCAACTCTGCCACCTTACGGGCGCGGCGAGGGGTCTCAACCCGCAGGCGGCTGACCCACTGGCGTAGCGGACGAAATAGGTCTAGAGGGGCTTGGCCTGCAGTGTGCAGCCCGTGACGGAGGGAAGATAGAAAGCAATTCATGGTTAAACCTCTCGCAAGTCCAACAATTGAGACTGTCTGAGAAACGGTCGAGCACTGAGTCTGGACTTGGTATGGAAACTCAATACTGGATGGAGCGAACATAGAACCCACTTAGACGTTGGTGAGCCTTTTGCTTAAGCTAAAGAATTCCCTTAGCCATCAGGTAAAGTATCAACAAAGCTCATTGGATTTCCACTAAAGCTCCGATAAAGAGTTACTTCAACAGGGTCGGCAGCAATTCCGGAAAGGCTTGTGGCATATGAGATACAGATTGTTTTTGGAGCAAAAATGGCGCATTAATATCGAGTAGTTCTACTGAAGTGTCCTGTGTCTAATTATTTCGGGTAAAGGTGATTTTTGCGTGAATGCCATGACACTTTTGCAACTGGGTATACCGTCTGTTCCTTCTCTCTATGCAGCTCATTTTTCTGTATAGAACACTACCTAATCTGATACCATCGGCGATGAACTTTTGAGGCACTGAGTCATGGCCAAATATGTGATGTGGGGCAGCTATTGTGAGGATGTGCTTGAAAAGCGGGCTCCCTTTCGAGCGGCGCATCTCCAGGGATTGCAGCAGCAAAAAGACGACGGCTTGTTGGTAGCCCTAGGCCCAACCACTGACAACAGCAAAGTGTTCGGCATTTACGAGGCTGAAAGCGAGGCTGCTGTGCGGCAGTTGGTGGAGGACGACCCCTACTGGAAAAACGGCGTTTGGACAGAGTATGAGGTCTATGCCTGGAACCAGGTGTTTTAGGCGTGCCAGGGTTTTCAATAGTCTTGGCTACACTGGCGGTCATTTCCCATTAAAATGACCTCGTTCGGGTTCATCGACCAGGGCATAGTTCCCCATAATGTCTTCAGTGAGGTGCCGTGGCTAAGTTAGCTCCTACCCAAATCGAGCAGCTCCAAAGTATCGGGGCGTACCTACGCCAGGTGCGTCAGGAGCAAGGGCTGGCCATCGACATGCTAGCCAACCAAATTTTTATCCGCCCAGCTCTATTGAAGGCATTGGAATCGGGGCATGATGCTGAGCTACCCGAGCCAGTGTTTATTCAAGGATTCATTCGTCGCTATGCCGAAGCCTTGGGCCTTGATGGTCAAACCATTGCCCAAGAGTTTCGAGTCACGCCGGTGAATGTGCTACCGACCCCAGAGCTGATCCAACAGGCCGACACGAACGGCACTGCCGCACCGAAACCCCACACGAACGGCACTGCGGCACCGAAGCCTCCTAGCCCTAGCCCTCAGACGAGCGATCGCATCCCCTCGACAGCGCCTGACCCGGCGGGCCGGTCGTCGCTGCCGCTAGTGCTGAGCCTAGCTGCTCTGGCGGCAGTTTTGGGGTTGGGAGCCTGGGGGCTGTTTGGGCGCAGCAACGCGCCATCTCAAGCCAATAACGACAATTCAGGGGCGGAAACAACCTCTGAGACCGCCAGTACTGGCGCCGCAACTCCGGCACCAGCGGAGACTACGACCCCAACAGAGGAACCGCTAGAGGCCGAAGCTGAATCCAATGCTCCCCTGGAAGCACCGGTGGTAGTCAGCGCGAACCTGAGCGATCGCTCCTGGCTCAGCGTGGTAGCCGACGGTGAGAACGTTTACGAAGGCGTTGCCGAGAAGGGCTTTGAAGAGACCTGGACGGCCGAAACCAGCCTGACCTTGAGGACGGGTAACGCGGGGGGGGTAGAGCTGTCAGTCAATGGCGATCGCGCTGTCGTCATGGGTGCTTCTGGAGTAGTTAGAACTCTCACCGTAACCCCTGATTCGGGAGTAGAGAGCGTTGAGTCGCCTTAGGCTGGGCCATTATCCCAAGCTAGCGAAATCATGGGCTTACAATAGAAGCGATCGTCCTACTGCTCACCTGCCCAACCTATGACACCGCCCACCGAGCTTGAGAGCGCCACCACCGAGACGGCTATTCTTAATGGTGACACCGCTGACCTCGACGAAGTGCCCTACGATGTCGAGATGTCGCTGTTTGATCACCTGGAAGAACTGCGGCAGCGCATTTTTTACAGCCTAATTGCCGTGGTGCTAGCCATTGTGGTCTGCTTCTGGCAGGTGAGGCCCATTGTCAGCCTACTGGAGGTGCCAGCCCAGGGGGTAAAGTTTTTGCAGCTGTCGCCAGGGGAGTACTTTTTTGTCTCCTTTAAGGTGGCGGGTTACAGCGGGTTGGTAGCCGCCAGCCCATTTATTCTCTATCAGGTAGTGTTGTTTGTGCTGCCGGGGTTAACTCGACGGGAGCGGCGACTGGTAGGGCCGCTGGTGTTGGGGTCGAGCGTGCTGTTTTTTGCCGGGCTGCTGTTTGCCTACGTGGCGCTGATTCCGGCGGCGCTGAACTTTTTTATCAGCTACGGAGCCGATGTGGTTGAGCAGTTGTGGTCGATCGATCGCTACTTTGAGTTTGTGCTGCTGCTGCTGTTTAGCACTGGGTTAGCTTTTCAGATTCCGATTCTACAAATGCTGCTGGGGCTGCTAGGCATCGTTAACTCTGACCAAATGCTCAAGGGCTGGCGCTACGTCCTGCTGGGGGCGGCGGTGCTGGGGGCAGTGCTCACCCCTTCTACTGACCCAGTCACCCAAAGCCTGCTGGCGGGAGCAGTGCTGTTTCTCTACTTTGGCGGCATTGGTCTGGTGAAGGCGATCGGGCGATAGCGTTGGGATTGCAGGGGTAAAAGGTTTAGGGTTTAGGGGCGGTGGCCAGCCCTCAGGGGCCAACAGTTTTGGTCCTCAAGCCGTTTTAGTCAACCAAAGTCTAAGCTCTAGCTTTTAACCGATACCTTTTCCGCAGGCTTTCAGGTTAGGATCAAGCCGTCGCTACGGACTGACTCAATGTTTTTAGACGAGCTTACTCCCTTTGTGCAAGAGCTGACCGCTCACCCTGTGGCGTTTTTGGGTGGGCTAACCTCGGGGCTGCTGCGGCTTAGTCTATCGGACGACCCTGTCAAAAGCTGGCTGCAGAACCAAGGGATCACACCTACAGGCGGAGATAGTGGTGGATGGGGAGGCAGCGATCGCAATGGCGGTCCCCAAAGCATTTCAATTGATTAATTAGATGCACGCTGAATTGGCGCTGAACTCGTCTCCGGGACAAGATTGGGTGCAAGGCGCTGTGACTATGCCCAGTTCTGCTGGGGCAAGAGCTCTTCTACCCAGCGCTTGACCCGCTGCGTTAGGGCCTGAAGCTGATCGCTCGACTGCCGGGCTGCCGCTGCTGTCAAGGTACGGCGGTAGTCGGCGATCGCACAGTTCCAGTCGCCGCGCAGGTGGTAGGTACGGCCCCGCTCAGCATAGATAAACTCGGGCAGCTGATGAAACATCAGCGCTTCGTCAAAGCAGTCTAGAGCGCGATCGAGGGCACCCATCTGCCGCAGGGTAGCGCCCATATTGATGCGGGCGCGACCGTTGAAAGGGTTGAGATCAACGGCCTGTTCGTAATCGTCGAGAGCGGCGGGCAGGTCACCCAGGGCCGCATGGCACATGGCCCGGTTGTTGTAGGCCTGATCGAGGTCGGGGTTGAGCCGAATGGCGCGATCGCAGTCAGCTAGAGCGGCGTAAGGTTGACCTAGCCACAATTGCACCAGACCCCGGTTGCTGTAGTACATCGCCCGCTGGGGATGGCGCTCAACTAGCTGATCTAGCAGGTGCAGCGCCTGGGAATACTGTTGCCGCTTGACCGCTGCCGCCGCCAGTCGGCTGAGGGTATCGTCGTCGGTGGTGTAAGACCCAGTCACCGAGTCGTGGGCCGGGGGCTGGGCCGCCGAGTCAACCGGAGGCAGACCCGGCGGTTGAAGGGGCAGCATGCAAACCAGAGGCTGTTGTGATCGGTAGATGTGCATAGTTTTAGTCCTGTCGTGTGCTCATAAACCGTTAAATCAATTCAGCGGGAGAGCAGAGGTTAAAACCCCTAAGCTCGTGCCCCCGAAGCAGGAACTGTTTATAGAGTCCCATCTTGGCTGATGGGGTCTGGACGAACCTGTGGCAGTTGTCGAGCTGGCTAGGTCTAGCGGCGAAGGCCCACTGATCGTTCAAACGAGATCTCCGCTGGCGCTATGTCTGTAATCCTGCCTGATGTTGCTATAGTCGCATCTCCCCCCTGGGGTCTAAACCGGAAAAAAACGGAGGTTAAACCCGCCTTTTGGCGGCTTAACCTCCGTTTAAGGTCATAACCTAAGGGAATATACCGAAAATCTACATGTAGTTTCTTGTGGTTAGGTAATGACTTTGTAACCGCCTGAGTATTTATAGCTGTGGTCATCTAGGTTAGGACGCGGCTTGCTTGAGCACGACTTCAATAGCGGCACGTAAGCCGTCGGCATGGGGGAGGTGTTTGCGAATCCGGCTCTTTAACCACC
>NZ_JACJOF010000011.1 GCF_014695395.1 Nodosilinea sp. FACHB-131 | reverse complement strand
ATGGCGTCGATGACCTTTTGCCTCAAATCGAGGCTGTAGGGTTTGGGCATAGCACTTGGAGGAAAATGTCTCTGCTTATAGCTTACGTCCTAACTCACATGGCTGTAGCTATAAAAATGGAAGAAGACGTTACTGATGGCTCGACCCTAGGGACGCCGCCTCTGTTAGGCACGATCGCCGCCACTGTTGATAGGCCCGTTGATAGTCGGCCCAGGCTTTAAGCTGGCCGTCGGGGCCTTCGTAGCGGTGCTTAAACTGCTCCCAGCAAACTTTTTCCATGGGGCCTCTCATTGTTTAGAAACGGCTTGTATAGAAAGTTTTGGATCCTAATTTAATAATGACAAAAACCTTGGGATCAGGGTTGACCTTGCAACACAACTTGAGATCCCGATGAACTGAACTCCATGCAGCTAGGACCTTCTAGATTTAGCGCTATATCTGGAGGAAATTGAGTTGTTAAACGCTACATCTAAAAATAATCGGGTATGATGATCGACCATTGGGGCGCTTTACTCGGCTCAGGCGAGAATCTACCGATGCATGTGGGTTTCTACCGCTGGGTGTGGGCGATGCGCCGATCTACGTACTCTCTTGCTAGCAAAAGGCTGATCCCATGGTTCAAGAACTTCCCCGTACCCGGTTACAGGGGCCATTCCCTGAGGCAGCTCCGGCGGCGTTTCCCGTGTTTTATCGCACCTACAGCCGTCGGGGCGAGGTGGTAGAGGGGCAGCGCGAAACCTGGGATCAGGTATGCGATCGCACCCTAGCCGGTTTGGTCGAACTTGGTAACCTCACCGCCGAAGAGACAGCATTACTCAACCGCATGCAGCGCCAGGCCAAGGCGCTACCCTCTGGTCGCTGGCTATGGGTAGGCGGCACCGACTGGAGCAAGCAGCCCGAAAACTTTTCTGGGGCCTACAACTGCACCAGCACCGACGTGGTTGACTGGCGCGCCTTTGGCCTGATGATGGATCTGGCCATGATGGGCTGCGGCACCGGGGCAATTCTCGAACCCAAGTACATCAACCAAATTCCCGTCATTCGCAACCGGCTGATCGTCACCATGGCCGGCGATATTGGCGAAACCCCTGTAAGTGAGCGCCGCGAAGTCACCGAAGTCACCCTTGAGGGCAACCAGGTAGCTATTCGCGTCGGCGACAGCCGCCAGGGCTGGGTGAAATCCTACGAAACCCTGCTGGAGCTATCTACCGACGATCGCTTCACGGGGGATGTCAGCGTCACTATCGACCTGCGCGACGTGCGCCCCGCTGGTGAAAAGCTCAAGGGCTTTGGCGGTGTGGCCAACCCCGTCCGGTTATCGCTGCTCTACGATCGCTGCGCCAGCATTCTCAACAAGGCTCTGGGCCGTCAGCTCAACTCGGTCGAGTGCTGTCTGCTGATCGACGAAGCCGCCGCCTGCGTAGTAGCCGGCAACATCCGCCGCAGCGCGGGCATGCGTCAGTTCGACAGCAACGATGAATTGGCCGCCAGCGCCAAAGACAACCTTTGGCAGCAGGACGCCGAGGGCAACTGGCGTATCGACCCCGAGCGCGACGTGCTGCGCATGGCCAACCACACCCGCGTCTTCCACACTAAGCCCAGTCTGCAAGACTGCATCGATTCAGTTCGCAAGCAGTTCTACTCGGGCGAAGGCGCGATTCAGTGGGCTGGGGAAGCGAAGCGCCGGGCCGGAGCCGACGATCGCTACGGTCTCAACCCCTGCGGTGAGATCCTGGGGGCCAACTTCCACTGCAATCTGGCGGAAGTACACCTCAACCAGCTCGATCCGAAGAACTTAAAGGATCAAGAAGACGCCTTTACCGCTGCGGCACTGTCTGTAGCGGTTCTGCTGAACCACCAGTTCCAGGAACCCCGCTACCAAAAGTCGCGATTGGAAGACCCGATCGTCGGTGTCTCCTTCACTGGTCTATTTGACTTCTTCGTGATTGCCTTTGGGGTCGAGTGGCTGCGCTGGTGGGAGGCAGGCCGCCCCAACACCATGCAGGGACTTGACTTCAAGGCCAAAGAGAAAGAATTTCTGACTCGGTGGAAGGATATTGTGCACCGGGTAGTAGGGGAATATTGCGATCGCCACGGTCTAGTCCGCCCCAACCGCTGCACCACGGTACAGCCAGCGGGCACCAAGTCGCTGCTTACGGGCGCTAGCCCCGGCTGGCACCCTCCTAAGGCCCAGCGCTTCATTCGCCGCATCACCTTCCGCAAAAATGATCCCGTAGCCATGGCCTGCATCGACTACGGCTACTCCATCGTGCCCTCCCAGTCCGACAAGGACGAGAACGGCGGTTTGCTCGACGATCCCTTTGATCCCCGCTGCACCGAGTGGCTGGTGGAAATTCCGGTCGAGGTGCCCTGGGCTAACTTACCGGGGGCAGACGAAATCGCCATTGAGAAATTTTCGGCGGCGGCTCAGTTTGACTTCTACATGCAGGTGCAGAAACACTACACCACCCACAACACCTCGGCCACCATCGAGTTTCGCGAACCGGAGCTGGAATCGCTGGCTGAACGCATTTACCAAACCATCCAAAACGACGAAGGCTACATTTCCGCCGCCCTGCTGGCCCGGTTCGACGACCTGCAAACTTTCCCTCGCCTGCCCTTCGAGCCCATCGACAAGGCTACGTTCGAGGCCCTCAAGCAGCAGGTAGAAGCCCGACGCGGCACCGAAAACTTTCACGCTGCCCTATCGCGCTACGACGCAGGCGAGCTGATCGAAGCTGGCCCCGCTGGCTGCGACTCCGACAAGTGCATGATGCCGGAGAAAAAGCCCGACTAGATCGAGCCTGTTAGCCCGTTGAGACTAGAGAGATAGCGAAAGGGGCTCCTGACCTGTGCAGGAACCCCTTTTTTCTTGGTTTCGGGCAGCAGTGAAAGAAGCTTTAAGCATCGCCCTCACTTTGGATATCAAATCCAACCTCAAGAATCCTGCTCCTAACCCTCCTACCCTCCTACTCCCTACCCCCCATGATGGAGATCAACATGGGGAATCAGCGAGTGGGGCTTCTCCAGTCCGTGGGCTTCCATCAGCGCCCGATCGCCCATGATCTGGCGGGGGCAGCCATCGGCAATAATGCGGCCCTCGTCAATCAGAATGACGCGATCGCACACCTCCAGCACAAACTCCAAATCGTGGGAGGAGATCAGCACGGTCTCGGTGGAGTTTTGCAAAAAGCGAATCAGGCGACGGCGGGTACGCAGGTCGAGGCTGGCCGTGGGTTCGTCGTAGAGAATGATCTGGGGAGTCATGGCCAAAAGACCGGCGATCGCCACCATCTGCTTTTCACCCCCCGACAGGTGGTGGGGCAGGCGATCGAGCAGGTGGGTGATGCCCGCCATATCGGCAGCCTGGGCGACCCGCGCCGCCACCTCAGCCGGGTCAAGGCCCATGTTTTGGGGGCCAAAGGCCAGGTCGTCGCGCACCGAGGCCGAGAATAGCTGATCGTCGGGGTCTTGGAACAGCAGCCCCACCTCGGGACGAAACTGGCCGGGCTTGAGGGGTTCGCCAAACAGGTGAATGGTTCCGCCAGCGGGGGCGAGCACGCCGCACAGCAGCATAAACAGCGTGGTCTTGCCGCAGCCGTTGTGGCCAATAATGCCGACGCGATCGCCCTCGCCAATCGTCAGCGAAATATTCCCCAGCACCTCGGGCTGGTCAGGGTAGCCAAAGCAGAGGTCGCGAGCCGCGATCGCCTCCCGCAGAGGCTTTTGGGCCATGGCTAAGGGGTCAAACCCAGTCGAAATCGAATTCATCATAGGCATCTCCATCACAGGCGCAAAAGTCCTTCAGCGATTACTAAGCTTACCGCTGCCGTCAGCACCGCCGCCGCCAGCATCCAGCTCAGGGTACTGGGCTGCGCCGCCGCACTCTGGCCCACCACTATCTTTCCTCCGTAGCCGTAGCCTCGCAACCGCATAGCCCGGTAGACCCGGTCAGACTGCTCATAGCTGCGAATCAGCAGATTGCCCGCCAGCATGGCTAGCTGTTGCATCACTTGACCGTTGATCCGCAGCCAGCGCTGCCGCCGCTGGCCAAAGCCCCGCAGCCGCATGGCCTGCTGCATAGTGGCCAGCATGGTGGCGATCTCAAACAGGTAGCGGTACGAAAGCAACGTCATATCCGCCAAAATGGTGGGTAGACCGAGCGATCGCATCGCGTTTAGCAGGGTCAAAAACGGTGTCGTCCCCAGCAAAATAAACCCCAGGGTCAAAATCGACAAAAACCGCCCCACAATTAGCAGCGTCGCCTGCAACCCCTCCTGGCGTAGGGTCAGCCAACCCCACTGCCCCAGCACCGTATCGCCCACCGTCAGCGGCAGCACCACCACCAACGACAGAATAAATAGTCCCGGATAGCTCAGCCGCTGTCGCAAAAACGACACTGGCAGCCCAGATAGCCCGTACAGCGTGGCCGCCAGCGCCAGCATCCAGGGCACCAGGGTGAGCTGGCGCACCATGGCAAAGGCAAACATCAGCGCCACCAGACTGACCAGCTTCAGCCGGGGCGACCAGCGATGAATCACCGACTCGCGGTGCACGTAGGTATCAAGATTGGCGGCTCCCATGGTGGCCTAACCCTCCAGCAGCTCGGGCTTTACCCGGCGCAAAAATAGCACCAGCATGGTCGTAAATATGCCTTCAATAATGGCCAGGGGTATGTGACCCACCGACAGCGTCAGCACCGCCGCCTGCTCGGCTCCCGCATTGAGCTCAGCAGGAATGTTGAAAATGATCAGTGCCAGAAAGATCAGGGCCGCGATCCCTAGGCCCAAGGCACCGCCTAAAAAAGAAAATACCCCCGTGCGGGTCGGCTCCTTGAGCATCTTGCCCACAGCGTTACGGCTCTGAAAAATGTGGTACGCCAGCAGTGCCGGAATGCCCATCATCGCCGCGTTGATCCCCAGGGTGGTGATGCCCCCGTGGCCAATCACTAGCGCCTGAAAAAATAGGCCAATCAGAATGGCTGGAAAAGCAAAATAGCCCAGCACCACCCCCAGCAGCCCGTTCAAAATTAAGTGAACGCTGGCGGGCGGCACCGGAATGTAAATAGACGACGCCACAAAAAACGCCGCCGTCAACAGCGACGCCTTGGGGATTTCGGCAGCAGGGTCGGGCTTCCGGTTAATCTGCCGCAGGGAATACCAGGTTGCTACTCCAGTTATGGCGTACCCAGCCGCACAAACCTGGGCTGGTAAGATTCCGTCGGGAATGTGCACTAGCGCTTGCCTCTGGCAAAAAATAGGGCGGTGCCAATAAAGCCCCAGATTACAGAGCCAATAGTAATGCCCTGCTGCACTGGAGATAGGCCAGTACTAGGAGAGATTAAAGAATTGGGCTCCGCTTCCGCCTCTGTCCCAGGGTTAGAAGTAGAGTTTTCAGGGGAGGAGTTCTCCACCGGAATGGTAGTCACCACCCCGTGCCCCGCCTGGCGCACCATGACCTCCCAACTACCAGGCTGGGTCTGGTCTGGAGTAAAGCTGAATCGTCCCTGGTCGTCGGTGGTGCCCTGCTGCCAGGGTTCGGCGGGGTTAGCCGGGGCATAGATCAGTACTTGGGCGTTGGCCATCGGCTCACCAGTCTCAAATTGAGCACTGATCTCAACGCTGCTGACCTGGCGGTACTCTACCGTGACGCCATGGGCGATCGCCGGCAGCGTCCAGCCAGCTAAGCCTAAGGTCAATGCCAATGTCAGGTTTAGTCTCATAGGGTAGTCAGCTTAGTTTCTGCACAGTGGCCTTCACCCACGTGGCCCAGGCTCGGCAAAATCGAGAGAAACGTCTTGTAATCGGTCTCCGATAGCTCCGCCTGTAGGGCAGCGCTATCGACATCAACCACGCCATTCTCAGCCAGGTCCGCTAGGGGTTGAAAGCCCAGGGCACCGGTATTGATGCCGTCGTCAGCGGGGGCGCTGCCGTCGCCAAACAGGTGGTCGAAGTGGAAGGTAGCTTCTAGGTCGGCCGCTTCCCCAGCGGTGAGAATGCCCTTGCGATCGTCGCCAACAAAGTCGCCGCAGGTAAAGGCCAGCTCTTCATTCACCTTGACGGTGAACGGAATCGCTTCGCCCTCCTTGGTGGCCGTGCCCTGCATCCAGATGGAGTAGCCCTCTGAAGGGCCGCTTTCCGCCGGCACCATGCGCCAGGCTAAGGCATTAAAGCGCCCCGCCGGAGCCTCTACCTCACCCACAGCCACAGGTTCAGCCGCTTCATCGCCCTCCGCCAAATCGACTACTTGGGTACCGTCCACCTTGACTTCGGCCTTAGCCTCCAGGGTGTCGCCTGCCTCAGGGTCAAAGGGAGGGTCGGTCTGGGCCGCGGTGATATCGGCTAGAGACACGTAGAGGTTGTCAAACTCGATCTCCCAACCGTCTTTGGTGGTAAACCCCTGGCGCACAAAATCTTCGCCATTGGCGCGAATTACCAGGGTGCCGCTTTCGCCGTCAGCGCTGGCGGTTTCGGTAGGTTCGGCGGATTCGGCCTCAGGGGTTGTGGCGGTGGGGCTTTCGCTGCCGCAGCCAGCCAGCACGCCTAGGGCCAAAAAGCCCAGCGTGCTTACCGCGAAAGCCTTAAGAGAATTGCGTTGCATAGTACCCATAACAAATAAATTAACGTCGTCTAAGTCTGGCCATGAAGCAT
This sequence comes from Nodosilinea sp. FACHB-131, assembly GCF_014695395.1. GTDB lineage: Bacteria > Cyanobacteriota > Cyanobacteriia > Phormidesmidales > Phormidesmidaceae > Nodosilinea. Next base: position 122,481 of record NZ_JACJOF010000011.1, on the reverse strand, counting down.
TGATGGTAAGAAATCTCTAAGCTCGGCGCTGGGCTTGGCCTGACTTAGGGCCAATGCTGAGTAGCGCTTATCCATGCCAAACGTTATCCCAAACGCTCTAAGACCCGTGCTCCAACCTGTTTACTTAACCCCGAGAAGGCAGAAACTTCAATGCCCAGGGGGGGCACCAAGCCCAAACCGACCAAATTTTCTGGGTTCTCTAAGACGGTACGATGGGGGCACAGCCACGCTGTAACTCATCTACCCAGTCAAAAACCCAATGTACGACGTCATTGTGGTGGGGGCTGGCCCCGCCGGAGCATCGACCGCCTACCACCTCGCCAAGCAGGGGCACTCGGTACTGATCGTGGAAAAAGATGCCCTGCCTCGCTACAAGCCTTGCAGCGGCGCAGTATCGCCCAGCGTGGCGGAGTTTTTTGACTTTGACTTTGCTCCGGCGATCGATCGCCCCATGCGCCGAGTGCGCTATACCTACAAGCTAGCCGACCCCGTTGAGGCCGAACTTGCCACCACCGACCCGATCTGGATGGTGAAACGCGAGGTGTTTGACCACTTTTTGGTGCAGCAGGCGCAAAAGCTAGGCGCGCAGCTAAAGGATAGTACGGCTGTGACGGCGATCGCCAACCAAGGCGACTACTGGCAGGTCACCACTACAGCTGGCACGCTGGAAGCGGCCTACCTGGTGGCCGCCGACGGGGCCACCGGCCACATGGCTAAATGGCTGGGCTTTCCTGATTTAACCCTGCGCACCGCCAGCGTCTTAGAAGTGCTTGCCCCCCCAGGGGATAACTGCGCCATCAACTTTGAGTTTGGCCTCATCAAGCAGGGCTGCGCGTGGAACTTCCCTAAAGCAGAGGGTTACTCGATTGGGGCGGCGACCTTTTTGGGCCAAGCCCCGACAGACTACAGAAAGGCCTTAGAAAAATACAGCCAGTCCTTTGGGGTCAGCCTCGACCAGGGTACGGTCTACAGCCACCCGCTAAAGCTGTGGGATGGCAACCATCCTTTGCACACCCATCGGGCCGTGCTGGTGGGCGAAGCCGCTGCCATTGTCGATCCGCTCAGTGCCGAAGGCATTCGCCCCGGCATGATCAGCGGCGTGCGAGCTGCGGAAGCAATTCATGCCGCACTGGGCGGCGATTCCCAAGCCCTGGCCAACTACACCGCCACCATGCACGCCACCTGGGGTGAGGATATGCCCTGGGCCAAGCGCATTGCTGGGCTGTTCTTTCGAGTGCCGGGGATCGGTTACCGAGTGGGCATTAAGCGCCCCACAGCCACCCAGCGGCTGGGGCAGATTTTGGCTGGCGAGGTGCGCTACGCCGATATTGCCGGTCGAGTGATGAAGCGGCTCAGTGGAGGGTTGTTGTCAGGGTAGCCATTTCAGCCGGAAGCTACGATTCACAGCTTTCATCTAAAGCCACAAAAATCCTATGGACAGATACAGTCCGCTATCAACCGCCGAAACCTTTGAAGAAAAAAGGCAGCAGGCCCTGAGTCAATGCGATCGCCTCATCAGAGATTTCGCTACCCGTGCAGATCGACATAAACTTCATTTCAAGCGGCTGCAAACCGCTAGTCTCGGTCTGGCTATTTCTACAACGATCCTATCTGCTCTATCCGCTAGCAAAGTATTGGGTCAGTTAGATTGGATAGTCCTAGCTATAAGCGGCTTGGCTACGCTTGCTACGACCTTACTCAGTCAGACTAACTCACAAAAAATGTGGGTTCAATCTCGTAATATCTCCCAAAGTTTTCAGGCTGAACTGTTCTTGTATCTCCAGGACAGCGGGGAGTACACCAACATGGAGGATGACACAGAACGTCTTCAGTTGTTTTCAAAGCGGTTGATGGACCTTTGGTCACAGGCACAAGAAAACTGGTCTCAGCAAGCATCTTCTAGAACATAATCAGTCCAGAGTGGAACCTCCAGCCTGTCACAAAACCACAAACCTAAGATTGCTAGTTGCAGGGTTTTCCCAAGCGGCGATACCAGCGGGCAAGTTTGTGGGGATCAACGCCAAGCAGATAGCCAACCACCATGATTTGATTGACTAAAGTAGTGCGCAAAATGCCCAGGGTACGCCAGCGCCGATCGCTTGTCACCACGGCGCTAGGCGCGATCGCCACCTTCCCTACCTTCCGCAGTCGCCGCATTAGCTCGAAGTCTTCCATCATCGGCAGGTCGGGGAAGCCGCCCAGTTCGTGAAAAATCTCGGCCTTCAAAAAGATAGCCTGGTCGCCGTAGGGCATTTGCAGAAGGCGCGATCGCAAATTCACTCCCCATTCTACCCAGCGCAGACCTCGGCCAGGGCCGTCGATGGCGAGGCGAAAGGCTCCGGCGACCACCCCAGGCTGGGCGAGGGTTTGCCGAATCGTGCGATCGAACCCTTCAGGCAGACGGGTATCGGCGTGGAGAAACAGCAGCAGGGGGCCGCTGGCGGCGGCGGCCCCACAGTTGAGCTGGTGCGATCGCCCCGGCGCAGACTCAATGACCTGCACCCCCAGCCCCTTGGCCACCGCTACGGTCTGATCTCCACTGCCGCCATCGACCACCACCACCTCCACGCCAAGCACCTCAGAGAAGGTGGACAGGGTCTGCGGCAGGGTTCTGGCCTCATTTAGGGTAGGAATAATGACTGAGATTAAAGGCAATGTCATCGCTAAAGCCCAAGCCAGGGAACAGTCCAGGGAGCCCAATTTAGCCGACTCCAGGGGCAATTCTATGAAAGACCCTTGAGTGGTTGCTGAGCGGCAGCGGGCTCTAGAACTGGTCAAAAATGTAGTTGTCGGCGTACTGGATGGCGCGATCGCGTTCATCCTGGCTACGCACCGTCCAGGCCAGCAGGGGCAGGTTAAAGTAGCGGCGGGCCAGAGTGGTGGGTAGCGTCGGTAGCGCCTTAACGTTATAGGAAATAAACTGCGGGGAACTGGCCCAGGTAAGCAATAGGTTGCTGCGCAAAAACTGCTGCGGCTTGCTGGCCAGCTGGCCGCGCATAATTTCGGGAGCGTGGCGCTTAAACCACTGGAGCGATCGCGGGTTAAACGACTGCACCGCAAACTCCCCCCGGTAGCTGTCCAGAGTTTTGACCAGAGCTTGCTCCAGCGGGCCAACTTTCTTTTTGTTTTTAATTTCAATTAGCAGCGGCACTCGCCCCTCAACACAAGACAGAACTTCAGCCAGCGAAGGAATGGTTTGGTCGGTGTCGTAGAGGCGATAGCCCTTGAGCGTGACCAACGTTTGCTCAGCAATGCGGACTTTTTTGCCCGTCAGCCGCTTTAGATCGCGATCGTGAAACACAACTAGATTGCCGTCGGCCAATAGCTGCACATCGAGCTCGATGGGGTGGTGGGCTGCGATCGCCGCCTCAAAAGCCGCCAGCGAATTCTCTGGCACCGCTGTCCCCTGGTGCAGGCCCCGGTGGGCAATGGGTCGGGTCGTAATCCACTCCATCGCTGGCCTCTCCTAGGCTGATGAGCTAAGCAATGTTTTAAGCTAGTCAGTCGAGCTATATCAAGACTAAACAGTACAATCCAGCACATACCTGCGCCAACTCCGTCTACCCTCGCCTAAACCAACTCTTTGCCCTCTCAACCATCCAAGAGGTCAAACCCCTCCCAAACAACTTCCCCATCTCCCCCACTCCCCATCTCCTCATCTCCCCATGCCCGTCGATACCTGGTTTCCCCTCGCCGTCTACTACACCGACCTGCCCGATGCAGCCCAGCACAAAGCGGCTCTCTCTGAGGCCATTCTTGACCTAGAAGCCAACGGCAGCGAACCCCGCAACTTTCCCGAGATGGCTTGGACGGGCGACCTACACGGCGTCGAAAAAGTGCACACCGATCCCCGGTTTAGCTGGGTGGTTAGCCAAGTTGAAACCCACGTCGTGACCTATCTTCAAGAACTCGGCCTCGACCTCAGCCAGATCGATCTCTACATTCAGCGAGCCTGGCCCGTAGTGTCGCGTCCCCAGCAAGAAGTCGGTGCCCACTGCCACAACACCGCCCACGTCAGCGCCGTGTATTACGTCGCCGTACCTGACTCGGGCACCGATGCTGCCGGCTGCCTCACCTTTTTAGACGATGCCCGCCCCAACGAGGTTAGCCCCGGCCTGGGCAGCGAAAACACCGACATCATCTCCACCTGGAACTACCTCAACCAAGACCAGGCCCTCTACTTGCCCACCGAAGGGCGACTGATCGTCTTCCCCGCCAAACAGCGCCATGGGGTCACGCCAAACCACACCGACGAGCTACGCCTGTCGCTCTCCTTCGACATTGTGCTCACCGCCGCACAAGGGCAGGCGGCAGGGGCCTACGAATTTCTCATGCCGCCGCCGGTTCAGTGGCAACGGTTTGGCCAGATCTCCTAACGGTAAAATTTTTCAACACGCTAGGGAGGTGAGCCGAATGCACATCCGCGAGGACGATCTGACTGAGCCACAGATTATCGCCCTGCTGCGCGAGCATCTGGAAAACATGCACGAGATCACGCCCCCCGGCAGCGTTCACGCGCTGGATTTGGAACGACTTAGGGCACCAAACATCACCTTTTGGACGGCTTGGGATGGGGACGATCTGCTGGGTTGCGGCGCACTGAAGGAACTCGACCCCACCAGCGGTGAAATCAAGTCAATGCGTACGCCCGCAGCTCACCGCCGTAAGGGTATTGCCTCTAGCATCTTGGATCACATTATCGAAGTCGCCCGGCAGCGGGGCTACACCCATCTGTATTTAGAAACCGGCGCATTCCCCGCCTTTGCCCCAGCTCGCAGCTTGTACGAGCGCTACGGCTTTGAATATCGAGGTCCCTTTGGCGACTACACCAACGACCCCAACAGCTCATTTATGCAAAAAACACTGATAAGTTAGGTGCGGCAGGGTTAGTTTCCACTCTACTCAAGAGGTACGAATGTAGCGAGATAAATGGTAAGCCGCCAGCTTTACGTCCTCTGGGGTAACCCGTTGCGGTTCGTTGTCGATAAAACTGGGTAGCGCTTTGGGGTTGAGCACCCAGAGGTCAGAAGACCCTTTTGTATTAGACGACTCCACGAACCATCCTGGGAAAACCACTACTGGCTTGACAGCAAAAGACCTGCCGGTACTTTCTTTCAGAACTTCTGCAACCCAATAAGCCTGCGCCTTGGCTTGCTCCACCGCATTGCGCTCCATTAACTGACCATTGACCTGAATAGTTTCGCCATCGAAGTGAACGGTGGATCTTCCAGACGGTAGTTTGCTATAGGTTTTGGTTTCGATCGTGAAAATGCCGCGATCGCAAATCACCACGTGATCAACGTTGAAACCCTTTCCCACAATGTCGTGAAAGACTCGATAGCCTTTTTCTCTCAAATCTGACAGATATTGGCCAACCGCCTTCTCTCCATCTCGCGCCATTCTCAAGCGCCTGAGTTTTAGTCTCAATCGGTAAAGCCGAAAGCAGGCATAGCTCGAAATTGGGATGGCAACTATGAGGGTTACTAAGGGTCGAGGTGGGGTGTTACTCACCGCGCGCCACCACTCGTATCCGGTGAAGATGATGGGCAGCAAAAACAGGCTCAGCCACGTGTTGAGGTCTTCATCCCATAAGCGCTGTAACTCCTCATCAAGGGATTGCCCTGGATTTCGCAAGGGTTTGTCTTTTAGGGGAGATACCCGTTGCCTGCGGGCGTTTAGCTTCATGGTTGATAAACTTCCTGGGGCTGACTGCTAGGCACGCTGAGAGTATGCCCCAGATCCATAACGCCAAACCAACTGATGCCCCTTAACCCTGCTTGAGGCGATACCGCTTCTGCGATCGCGTGTCGCGAGGGGTCACGACCCAGGTGTTTTCGCCATTGAGATAGTCGTAGATCGCGACGATTGCGATCGAGTTTTTGAGGGTGACGTAGAAGGGCAAAAACAGTACATGCTTAATGTAGTAAGCCAGCGGATAACGCCTAGAGGCGACCTTCGCGGTGGCTAGAATTTGGTAAACCCCGCTGAAGAGCGAAAGGCCACCGGCAATCAGAAAATAACCGCGCATCTGACCAGACACCGCACCGGGCACCAGTAAAAAGGCCAGCAACACCGGCAAGAGCTGTACCGAAACTAGAGCAAAGAACTTGCAGTAGTAGAGCAGATAAGTCCAGTAGAATTTTTGCCAGTTATTGAAGTGGGGCGATCGCCACAATCGACGCTGGTAGAGCAGCGACACCTCTAGCCAGCCGTGGGCCCAGCGTTTGCGCTGAAACCAAAAGGTTTTGAGCGAGGCGGGCGCTAGCTCGCTGGTGACAATGCTGCGATCGTGCAAGATTTTGTAGCCATTGAGCAGCGTTCGCAAGGAGGCATCAATGTCCTCAGTCAGCCGGTTGGGGTTAAAGCGAATTTGTTTGAGCACCGAGGTGCGCCAGTAGCCGTTCGAGCCGCCAAAGATGCTGGAGTCGGTGAGAAACGACTTCGCCGCATGGCTGATGCCATAGAGCTGCTCAAACTCGATCGCCACATTTTGAGCTAAGAAATTTTCATCATAGTTGCGAATAACGTTGCGGCCCTGAATCACGTCATAGCCCTGGGCAATCCAGTGCCATGACCGCCTAAAACAGTCGGCGCTGGGGTGGTGGTCAGAATCGAGCACGCAGGTGATTTCTCCTGTCGCAATGTCGAGGGCGGCATTCATATTTTCGGCCTTAGAGCGGCTGCCTTCGACCCGCAAAATGATCAGCTCATTATGCTGTCTGGCTAGCTGATGTAGCTCAGCTTCAATGGGCAAATCTACCGGCGTATTGTAGGCCAAAATGATCTCTAACCCGCCCGCCGGTCGCTCAATGTGAGCGAGCAAATGGTGTAGAGTCTCAACGATAATGCTCTGCTCGTTGGGCAAGTAGGCGGCAACCAAAAACGAGCAACGGGGCACCGGATCTAGAGGTGAGGGGTACTCAGCTCCCCGCACTCCCATCCAGGCTTTGACCTGGTTGCGGGTCTGCTCTGACGGATGGTTGAACCGGTGACGATGGGTTGCAAACCGGCGAAACAGCGCGTTGCTCGACTCGATGATAATCATCACCGCGTTGAACAAAAAAAGCGTCAATACGACGGCCCGTGGCTCCACTAAAGCCCAGCCGCTGAGCAGCAAATACCCATAAAAGACGGTAGGCAGACCAATCAGCAGCACGTGGGTAAAGATGACCTTTTGAATTTCGCTAGACCATGTTTTGGCCACTGCGGTGCAACTCCTGGCTTAAACAACAGTTTTGATCGGGGCGTAGGGGCTGCTCTGAACCCTCGGTGTGGCCTCAATTAGGCTCAGCTGGTTGGCGTTGACCCAAATTGTTCGGCGACCCTCTGAAATTTGGCAAAGATAGGATTCGCCTTCGTCGAGCAGAGTTTCAATCTTCTGCACAATCCAGTCTCGGCTGCCCTTGTAGCTGACGCGATCGCCCACCACTGGCCGCCAGCTAGCTCCCTCAGTCGTTGGGTTCTGCATCAGCAGATAGTCAATGTCGCGCCACAGCTGCACAGCGCTGCGCTGAATGAACGGGCACGCCGCATCGGCAATCATGGCCAGAGCTAAGGTGCCAACCACCATCAGCGGCAGAGCCACCCAGTAGCGCCAAACGCTGTCTTGCACCCACAGATTAATCGTGCGATCGATCACAAAGCCGTGGATTAAAAAGTAGCTATAGCTATGCACGCCCAGCTGCCCCATCGCCGCTGACAGCGCCGGAACATTGCTGAGCGATCGCAGCACCACTGCCGCCACCATGACAAAACCAATAGGCAACAGCAGATCGCAGACCACCCAGCCAATTTTATAAAACTGCGCTACAAAGCCCAGAGCGTAGACCAGGAGCCCCACCCAAAGCAGCCGCTGAGGACGCCAAAACAAAGGGCCACGGTGCTGACAGTAGGCCTCTGCGATCGCCATGCCGACTACGAAGGTGCTCAGCTTGGCCGCAAATGAGACAAAGGGCAGCCAGTTATTGGGCGTGTCGAACATGGAGTAAGTTAGATGTCCACCAAAGTGGTAGACCGCGCCGTAGCGATAGAGCAGCGTGAGCCCTAAACTCACCAGCAGCAAATTGCGGGTTCCCCAGCGGTTCAGAAGGTGCCAGAGGACAGGAGAAATTAGCGTAAAACTAATAATTAAAGGAATAAACCACCAGGGGCCGCTGGTCGCCAGCAAACGTTCGCCATCAAAGCCAAACAGCAGCGGAAATGTAGCCCCAGCAAAGGTATCCCACGGCGAGGGTCGATAGCTGTTGGTGGCAATACCAATCAGCCAAAGAATTGGATAGGCCAGCCAGGCTACGGTCCAAAACGGCCAGAGAATGCGCAGCAGACGACTTTGAATAAACTCGCCTGCACCGACAGCAGAGGCTTTGCTGCGCAGCGACAAAACCAGCACAAAGCCAGCAATTAAAATAAATATATCGACTGCCTGAAAGCCGAACCACACCGGCAGCGCGATCGCAGAAGCTAGCGCATTTTGACCGAGATGAGCGTTGGCCTCGACAATGGCAGCCCAGTTGGCTCGCAGCCCGGTGGGCTGGGGAGTATAGGCATACTTGGTAAACAGCAGCTGGGCATGGTAGAGCAAAATGCCAACGGCCGCTAATAGCCGAATACCTTCTAGCCAGTTGAGCCGTTGTTTCGAAGGCTGATAATGCTTAGAATTGAATTGAGACATAAACCGACGACTTCAGTAAGTTTGGCCTCGAAGCGCTCTAAGCCCTCATTTACACAAGGGTTACTAGAGTGGGTTAAACCAGTAAACGCCGCTATGCCCACAGGCGCGACTCACGGGAAAACTGTCGCTCGGGCATAGCTATCAATTGAGAAAAACCTACCGATCGCGCAAGCAGCAGCGAGCGTAACATTTCGTTCAGAATACATGCAATAAAACTTGATGAAAATCAGCCTTAGGTAGTATTTACTTAGGCCCACGAGGTCAGCTTTAAGAGTTTTTGAGGCGACGTTTTTGCAGGGTTTTAGTTCCCCACTTCTGCTCTAGAGCAAACTTTGTGCCCTTGCTAGAAAAATCTAAGCCATCACCCAAGCTTTTCAAAGCGTCCCTCAGTTGAGTAACGCGGCGTACAAAACAGGATTAGGACAAAGCGATGGTATACACATTTCCGCCAGGGTTTCAGTGGGGGGTAGCGACGGCGTCGTACCAGATCGAGGGGGCCTCGGAGGCTCGCGGGGTCAGCGTGTGGGATGTGTTTAGCCAGACCCCAGGGCGGGTGCTGCATGGCGACACTGGGGCGATCGCCTGCGACCATTTCAACCGCTACCGCGACGACATCGCCCTGATGGCTGACCTGGGCGTGCGCCACTACCGCTTCAGCATCTCCTGGCCTCGCATAATCCCCGAGGGGCGCGGCGCGGTGAATGACGCTGGTTTGGCCTTCTACAGCGAGCTGGTCGACACCCTGCTGGAGTTTGGCATCACTCCCCACGCCACCCTGTTTCACTGGGATAGTCCCCAAGCGCTCGAAGACGAGTATGGTTCGTGGCGCAGTCGCCAGATGGCGCAAGACTATGTCGACTACGTCACGGTGGTGGTGAAAAAGCTGGGCGATCGCATCACCCACTGGATGACCCTCAACGAAATTTTCTGCTTTACCCACATTGGCTACGGCGTTGGCCACGTTCCCGAAATGGCCCCCGGCACCGTCGTCAAAACTAGCAAAGAAGTCTGGCAGACCTCCCACCACGCCCTGCTGGCCCACGGCCTCGGCTGTCAAGCCATTCGCGCCGCCTCGCCCCAGCCCTGCCAGGTGGCGCTAGTCGATAACTACCTCGCCACCGTCCCCCTCACCGATACCCCAGCGGACATCGCGGCAGCCCAGGCGGCCTTTCCCCTGACGGGCACCAACGGCGGCATTATCTACCCAGCCCTAACCGGAGAATACAATCCTCAACTGCTAGCAGACCTGGGCAAGAATGCCCCCGATATTTTGCCTGGCGACCTGGCCACTATTCACCAACCGTTGGACTCCCTTGGGTTCAACGTCTACACCGGGGTCTATGTGAGAGCGGCTGACAACGCTAGAGGCTTTGAGGCGCTGCCCTTCCCCCAGAGCTACCCGCGCATGCACATGCCCTGGCTGCACATTTTGCCCGACAGCCTCTACTGGGGCGTGCGCCACATCAGCGATACCCTTCAGCGCCCCGAGTTGCGAGTCTTCATCAGCGAGAATGGATGCGCCGCCCAGGATGAACTCACGCCTGCTGGAGAGGTGCTAGATCTAGACCGCATCCAGTACTTACAGCAGTATCTGCGATCGGCCCACCGCGCTGTGCAAGAGGGCTATCCGCTGATGGGCTATTTCCTCTGGAGCTTTATGGATAACTTTGAATGGGCCTATGGGCGCGATCGCCGTTTTGGCGTTACTTACGTGGACTTTGCCACCCAGCAGCGCATCCCCAAAGCCAGCTACCACTGGTACGCCCGCTGCATTGAAGAAAATCGAGTGGTGTAGCCAGTAGAAGATGTATCCCGACCGCAGCGGCGCAACCTGAAAGCATTAATAGCCTTTAGTCGCTTCAGGTTCACCATGCGCGAGTTCTACGATATCGTCCAAGCCGCGACAGATGAGCAGCGTCATGAACTGGGCGAACTCATCGGCTCAGGATTTGGCAGCCAGCCAGATACGCTCTGCGATCACATCAAATATTTGCGGGCTGGCACTATTAGGCAGCTGTTTTGGCAGTCGTCATGGAAGCAGGTGGTGACAGATGTCGCTGACCATGTAGGGATTAACTGGTTAGCGCTGCTTGCCGGGCGGCAGTGGTATGAGTTACCCACTCAGAAAATTGAGGCTGCGGTGGTGTCCAAGCTGTTTCACGATATGTTCGACCAGCTTTCGCCCGAGCAGCAGCAAAAGGTCGTGATGGAGATGCAGCGAGAAAGCGATGACCCTCGCTTAGAAGCATTACTGCTGAGCAGTGGAGTGATCGCGGCGGCTAAGATGAGTGGGTTTGGCGTCTATTTGATGGCTAATACGGTGCTGGGTGGGCTGACGAATTCCTTGGGCCTGACATTGCCGTTTGCAGTGTATATGGGCATGAACCAGACGATCGCCCTAGTGTTAGGCCCAGTCGGGTGGACAGCCTGGGCCGGTGGAATCGTTTGGACCCTAAATCAACCGAACTGGGAGCGACTCACGCTGGGAGTAGTTTATGTATCACTGCTGCGCAATAACGGCATTTTCGAGGCTACTGGATAAGTGACTATCTTGGTACCGGGCGAAACTAGGGAGAAAATATCGTCTACTACTTGGGAAGCACCCCATGAAACGTCGCCCCTTTTTGCGCTATACCACGACCACTGCCCTCACAGTTTCAGGTCTAGGCTATGTCTCAGGTGAACTTCTCGCTGGTCCACCGCCGCTCACCCTGCGCGCCTACCTGCCCAACAGTGATCCGCTACCCAAGTTTGAACTCAGCCGCCTCTACTTTCTAGGTCTAGACGACGAACCCATTCCCCACCCCGATCGCGCCGTAGAGGACGGCATTCTCACTACCCAGCCGCCAGCGGGCCGCTTCGCGATCGCCCTTCAGCTCCCCGTCGAGGGCTTTGGCGACATCACTCTCTACGCTGACAACCAGGGGCGCGGCTTTACACCAACGGATTTTCCGCTAGTGCTGAACGGGGCATTTGCGCGCGATCGCCTTTATCGAGTTAGCCAAGCGTGCGATCGCTGGCAGCGTCAGGGCTACGGTATTCCTGAGAGTGTGCGCGATCGTCTCCACCGCGCCCAGGCCTACCTCACCCAGACCAGCCAATCCCCCGACCTGCAAACCCAGATTCCGCTGTGGAACAACGCCCTGGTGGAAGGGCTATGGGCTGGAGAAGAAGCCGCCCTCAGCCGCGCCCGCCAGCGCATTGCCCGCACTCCACCGCGCCAGAATTTCAAACTGGGCTGCAATGCTTTTGCCCACCCCGGCTTGGGAGCGGAGTACGATCGCCACTTTGAGGCCCTTTTCACTACTGCCACAGTGCCCTTCTACTGGAAACCCTTTGAACCTGAGCAGGGCCAACCCACCTATACCGAAGTCGATACTCAGGTAGCATGGCTACGGCAGGCGGGCATTGCCCCCAAGGGTCACCCGCTCACCTGGTTCCACGAGGTCAGCGTGCCCGACTGGGTACGCCCACTGCCCTACGAGCAAGTTAAAGCAGCCTTGCATCAGCGCATCGTGGAGATCACGCGGCGGTACAGCAGCCAAATCCCCACCTACGACGTGATTAATGAAGGCCATATCGTCCCCTGGGGCAACGAGTTAGGCTACGACCAAGACCAATTTCTCGACCTCACCCGTATGGCCTGCGATGCGGCAAAGGAGGGCTACCCCGCCGTGCAGCGCGTCATTAATAGCTGCTGCCTATGGGCGCGCAACGTGGCGATTTACGGCCCGCCCCAGCGCAGCCCCTATCAGTACCTCCAAGCCTGTCTGGCCGCCGCCATCGACTTTGAGGTGATTGGTCTACAGCTCTATTATCCCGACCAGGATATGTTCGAAATCGATCGCATGCTCGATCGCTTCGTCGGCTTGGGCAAGCCCATCCACATCACCGAAATGGGCTGTTCTTCTAACACCGGCATCGATGAAATTTCGATCATGGGCGAGGCTGAAGGTATGTGGCACGCCCCTTGGAGCGAGCAGGTTCAGGCCGACTGGGTCGAGCAGATCTACACCCTGGGCTACAGCAAACCCGAAATCGAAGTGGTCTCCTGGTGGGATTTGTCAGACCAGGCTGTTTTCTGGCCCTTTGGCGGGCTGCTCAATCGCGAAAACCGGCCTAAAGCCGCCTACTATCGGCTCCAGGGGCTCAAAAAAGCCTGGGGTTTGCAGAGCTAGGGGCAAGACCTAAGCTCTGTCTAACTCACCTCAATACCGCCAGAATTTTGCTATTTGATATCCCCCAGCAACGTGAGCTGGCGAATGTTGGAGTCTGTGGCCAAAGCCTGCGGCTTTCGTCGCCGCGACTGCGGCGGCAGCACACTCACGTGGGCCACAAACCAGGTGCGTAGCGCCGCCGCTTGCGCGGCATCCAGGTCAGCCAACGGCAGCGCGGCGGGGAAGAGATGGGCGATCGCATCCTTAGCCCAAGCCACCTCACCCCCATAGACTTCAACGCCAAAGGGCGTCAGATCCTTTGGCATCTGCGCCAGGTGAGGCAGCAGGTTGCTAGCGTTGAGAAACTTGCCCCGCTGGGCTTCGAGCAGTTTGACCCGGCGCTGGCGAGCCGCTTTATAGTTCAAAATTGGGGCGGGGTAGCCCGAGAGAGTCGGCGGACTACCGAGCTGGGCGGGGGGCACATCCACCAGCTCCGGCACCCAGCGCTTGATGAACTCGCCCTCGGGGTCGCAGCGATCGACCGCCACCTGGCCAGGGTTGTAAATGCGCGTCCAGGTTTTGTCGATGCAGTGAGTCACCCCCGACTGCATCGCCCACTGGTAATGGTCGATGGGGCAGTCGCCGTCTATTAAGTGGCGCATAAAGTGCAGCGCCCCGTAGCGCCAGTCGATGCCGCCCAGGTTGCTGAGAAAGCTGGCATAGATGGCGCGGGTGCGAAAGTTCAGCGCTAAATACCCCCCCGTGGCCTGCAGGCAGCGAGCGGCGGCATCCACAATTGGGAAGCCGGTGTGGCCAGTCTGCCAGGCCTGGTAGAGATCGGGATCAAAGGCCCAGCCATCCTCGTCAAAAGTGCGGTAGAGCGATCGCAGCTCTAGCTGCGGCAGATACCGAAACCGCTGGGTAAACCCGTTGCCCCACCGCAGCCGCGAGATTAATTGTTGATGGCTGCGGCGGAGCCGGCTGTCGCCAAAATCAGGCGCGCTGCGAATGGTCTGCACGCATTCTCGCACCGAGATCACGCCAAACTTGATGTGGGGGCTAAGGCCCGTAGTGGCCTCGGCACTGGGGTACGACAGCTGCCAGTAGTAGCGATCGGCCTTGTCGGTCAAAAAGCTTTGCAGCAGGGCACGGGCAGCGGCGGTGCTGGCGAGGGGAATAGGCTTTTCGTCAGCCCGATGGCCTAAGGCATCCAGAGCAGGTAATGGATCGCTAGGGATCTCGGGCGGTACGAGCACTTGTTGGGGCGTGGGCACCAGGGGTTGGCCCATCTCCCGATGCCACAGCTCACGATACTGGGGGTAAGGGATGAGTTCGGCGGCGCTGGCCGTGGGCTCAAACCAGCGGATTTTCATTCCCTGCTGGGCGAGGGCCTGGTTGAGGCGGGCATCGCGCACCCGACCATAGATACGCTCAACATCGGTGTGGGCATAGATGCCGTCAGCGCCGGTTTCCTTGACCAAATCGGGCAAGACCTGAACTGGATCGCCCGATCGCACAATTAGCCGTCCACCCAGAGCTTGCAGGTCTGCATCCAAAGCGTGCAGGGCGGCCAGCAAAAACGCCACCCGAGCCGAGCCGGTTTCAGGATGGTGCAGCAGGGCGCGATCGAACACAAACACCGGCACCACTAGCCCCCGTCCGGCCGCCCGCAGCAGCGGCTCATGGTCAGAAATGCGCAGGTCGCGGCGGAACCAGACGATGGTTCTGTTCATAGCGTTTCGGCTTTAGCCTCAGTAGCCCCTAGGGAAACACAAAAAAACAAGACAGCACTTCTCAAACCGTAACAAAAAACAATTGGCCTACCTGATTGCCAAATAGTATTCTTGTACTATACTTGAGTCTATCAATTTCCCACCCTCTTCGCTGCCACCTAGGCCCCGTTTCGGGGCTATACCCCTCGGCGGCCAATCACCTTTAGCCCCAGGTGACCCTGAGTGCAGAACACCTGTGCTCAAGGACCCCGTGCTAGTTCTTTGTTTCAAGCAAGCTCGCAAAGCCAGAGTAAAGACTTTGGCTGCCCAGCATTGGGCACTTCCTTATCTCAAACGGTAAATAGCAAAGGTCAACGCCATGGTTCAACGTTCTTCTTACCCTGTGTCGGCCCACTATCAGCCACCCCAGCCCCAGCCGGTGCATCCTCGCCCGGTGAACCATCAGGCGATGCCGCCGCGATCGGTGCGGCCTCAGCCTGGCCCTTATGCCTACGCGTCCCGACCGCGACGGACTGCCCATAGAGCCTTCTCAGACCGTCCTCAGCCCCGCCAGGTGCTGATGGCGGGAGGCATGGCGGGGGGCTCAATGCTCGCTTTAGCAGCGCTGCTGATTTCACCCAACCCCGATCAGGGCAAGGTGCAGGAGGCCGAGGCTTTTACCTGCATTCGGCAAGAGCAGCCCAAGGCGCTAGTCTCGCGCGACCAAATTAAAAAGCTCTTAGAAACCGAGCTGCAAGCGCCCAAGGCCACGGTGCAGGAGTTTCTTCAGGTGCCCTACTGCGTTCTATCGCCGGGCAAAACCGAGGCGGGGCTGCCCGCAGAGCGCGAGGCCTACCCCCTGGAGTTTGACCCGCAAACCTGGTTGGTGGTGCTCTACGAGGGCGATCGCTACGCCGGATACGACTTTCGCTTTCGCTAGGGCGCGCCGCAACCCGTGGTCCGTTGGCGAAGTTCTTTGCTAGAGTGGCAGGGCAAATTGGCCAGGCTCCCATCGTGTTGCATTCTAAGCTGCTGCAGAAAAAGCCTCCGCTGCTGTTGCCCATAGGCGCAGCTCTCCTCTTTATTGGCGGCGGCGCGCTGACCTTTTGGGCCACCTCCCGGCACGGGCAACTAGCCAAAACATTGCCCGCTGGGGCTAACGCCATTCCGGCCGATGCCCTGGCGGTGGTGGCCCTGAGCAGCGATGAAGCTCAGTGGCGACGACTGCGGCAGTTTGGTACCGAGACCACCCAGGCCCAGTTTGACCAGCAGCTAGTGCAGTGGCGCGATCGCCTGCTGGGCGAGCAAGACCTCAACTTTGCCCGCGATATTCAGCCCTGGGTTGGCCCCGAGATTACCCTGGCGGTGCTGCCCGTTGAGACCGGCTCGAGCGACTTGCCCCCATCGCTGCCCGCTCCTGAACTGGCCCTGGCCTCAAACCTGCTGGTGGTCATCCCCATTGCCGATGCCAACCGCGCCCAAAACGACCTGGGCGAGCGGCTGGGAAATGCTGAGGCAGTAGAAGAGCCCTACCGTGGCGTGACGCTACAGCAGCTCAACGGCGAGGCAGACACTCCTCTCTACGCTGCCGTGCTCGACGCCGAGACGGCGGTGCTCAGTCCCCAGTTGCCCCTGCTGAAGCGGGCAATCGATACCTATCGGGGGGGCGAGTCGCTGGTTACCCGCCCTGGGGTGGGCAAAGCCTTTGAGCAACTTACCGAAACTCGGCCTCTAGCCCGCTTTTATGTGGATGTGCCAGCCCTGTCTCAAACCGTAGCTGCGGCGGCCGACCCACCCATTGCCCCTGAGCGGCTGCGGGCGTTTCAGACCCCGCGGGGTCTGGTAGGGGCGATCGCGCTGCAAAGCCGCGGCGTCGGTCTTCAGGGCATTAGCTGGCTAGAACCCGGCCCCCAGGCCTTGGCCACCGGCAACAAGGCCGACCAAATGCCCCAGCGGCTGCCCACGGGCACTCTGGTAGCGGTGTCTGGGGGCGATTTTCAACAGTTTTGGGAAGACTTTGAGGCTGGCGAGCAGCTCTCGGCCCTGCTGCCGTTGCGGGCCAACGATTTAGCTCTGGGGCTGCAAACCGCCACTGGCCTAAGTTTGAAAGAAAACCTGCTGCCCTGGATGGCTGGAGAATTTGCTCTAGGGGTGCTCAACCCACCTCCACCAGCTGGGGATGGCAGTGCCCCACCGCTGCCGAACCCGGCCCTGGTGCTGATGGTCAAAACCAACGATCGCGAGGCCGCCACTGCCACCTTTGAACAGCTCGACGCCGTGATGGAGAGCCGCTACCGCTTTGCGATCGAGACCACGGAGCTAGGCGGCGTGCCCGTCACCCGCTGGACCTCGCCCTTCGACTCATTGGTGATGGCCCACGGCTGGCTCGACGGCGATATTGCGTTCTTGACTGTGGGGCAGGGCATTGCCGAGCAGGTGGCCCCAACCCCTAACCGCAGCCTGGGCGAAAACGACCTCTTCCAGACCACTACCGGCAACGCACCGCGCCCCAACAACGGCCACTTTTTTATTAACTTAGAGACTCTCACCGGGGTGGAAAACAACCTGCTGCTGCCGCCCCTGCCCCAGGATGGGCTGCTGAGTTCTGAAGCCATTGAGGCGATTGGGGTAACGGCGACGGTGCTCAGCGATCGCCAGGTGCGCTACGACATAACGGCGGCGCTCAAGCGAGGCGATCGCCCGGGCCCCCTCCCCGGCGGAGACGAGCCCCAAGCCACTCCTACTCCAGAAGCCACCCCCGAGGCCGCTCCCGATACCGCTCCTTCCACGCCCCAATAACTCTCACCGCCGCCTCGACAATTCAACCCGCAAAAGTCGGTCCGAAAAATCGGTACGATAGGAAAGACTCCTCATGGCTACCGAACATGGATCTGATTGCGCTCCAGGGTTGGCTTGACAATGCATCCTTTGCGGTGCTGTTTGCGGCAATGCTGCTCTACTGGTGCGGCGTAGCCTTTCCCAAGGCCACCGTTCTGCCATCGTTGGGCACTGCCGCCATGGCCGTGGGTAACCTCACCGTCGCCGCTCTGCTCGGGGCCCGGTGGATCGAGGGGGGATACTTCCCCATGAGCAACCTCTACGAATCGCTATTTGCCTTGACCTGGGGCATTACCGCTATGCACCTGGTGGCCGAGCGCATGAGCCGCAGCTCTCTGGTGGGGGCCGTCACTGCTCCCATTGCCATGGCGATCGCCGCCTTTGCCACTCTGACCCTGCCCGACACCATGCAGGGCTCAGAGCCGCTAGTACCTGCCCTCAAGTCGAACTGGCTGATGATGCACGTCAGCGTGATGCTGCTGAGCTATGCGGCGCTGCTGGTAGGAGCGCTGTTGGCGATCGCATTCCTCCTCGTCACCCGAGGCCAGGCAGTAGAGCTCAAAGGCAGCTCCGTAGGCACCGGCGGCTTTCGCAACGTTAAGCTGCGTCGGGCTGAGGATGCCGCTGAAGCATCTACGGTGATGACCATGTCCACTGGGGGCGCAGCGGTGCTCGAAAAACCCGCCACCGTCACCCTTTCACCCCAGCGGTTGACCTTGGCCGACACCCTCGACAACATCAGCTACCGCATGATTGGCCTGGGCTTTCCGTTGCTCACCATCGGCATCATTGCCGGGGCAGTATGGGCCAATGAAGCCTGGGGCTCCTACTGGAGCTGGGACCCTAAAGAAACCTGGGCACTAATTACCTGGCTGGTGTTCGCCGCCTACCTCCACGCCCGCATCACCAAGGGCTGGCAGGGACGTCGGCCAGCGATTCTCGCTGCCACAGGGTTTGTGGTGGTGTGGGTGTGCTATCTGGGGGTAAACATTCTCGGCAAAGGGCTGCACAGCTACGGCTGGTTTTTCTAGCTCCTGGCCTTGAGGGCGGGGTAAACACCCTTTGCTCCTAATAACGTGATGTTCAAACTGGGGTAACGACTCCGCTTGACTACGGCTGTTTTTTTAGCCTGTTGCCTGTGCTGCCCTGGCGGCATAGGCGATAGGTATTGGTTGCCCAAGTTTGGAGGCTCCGAAGAGTCTAGCCCTCTCAAAATATCTCCAAAGGCGTATTTTGATGTGAGTCGGGAACAATCGTACCGGCGTTGGGCAATGCCGTCAGGGGGCTAATCTGAGCGAATTGGATCCTGATGTGACAGTGGGAAAAACAGGGTTACGTTTGACGCAGTTGTAGACTAGGCTGTGCAACTGAGGTTGTCAGGATGCTAAAACAACCCAGGGGTAACCCTGCCCCGCCCTATTGTTGCGATCGCGTTCTTCTATGCCCAGACCCACACCCAAACCGACGACTAGGTCTAGCCGTCCCCAACGGTGGATGCAGCTGCTGCTAGCGCTGCTGGGACTGTTACTCACCCTAGGCTGGGGCCTGTCCCCAGCCGTGGCCCAGATCTCCAACCCCTTCGGCGGCAACAGCACCCTTCCCCCAGCTGGGGTAGAGCGCATTGGCCTGCTTGAGACCACCGTCGTTGCCCTCGATGGCACCCCCTTATTCGACATTGCCTCCCCTGCGGTATTTAACCGCAACGAAGCGGGCGCGGAGGTGCCCGTTGAGGTGCGCGCGCGGCAGATCGAGACCAATCTCAACCAGGTGGTCAACCGCACCCTGGAGATGATGTATGACGATAACGCCGTCGATAGCTCAGCCATTGATGTCAGCATTGAAACCATTAGCGGCCAGCCGGTGCTATTTGCAAATGGAGCAGGCCTGATCGAGCCGAGAGTACTGCTCACCATTACCGACACCGATGCTCAGTACAACGGCGTGTCGCAACTCGACTTGGCCGAACGCTGGCAGGCTGTGCTGCGCGCCTCGCTGCGGCAGGCAGTCGACAGTCGCCTGCCCGAAGCTCGCCGACGGCAAATTCGCCGCACCCTCTGGATTTTGCTAGCCAGCCTGCTGCTAACCCTTGTGCTAACTGCCATTTGGCGAGTGCTGGGCAGGCGCAAAAGTGAGCTAGAGCAAAAGCAAACGGCCCAAAACAATCTCCCCATTTCCCCCGGAGCCGATGTCCCCGAGCAGCAGCTCTTGCAGGTGTTTAGCTACCAGCTCACCCTGGCCCAGCGGCTTCAGGTCGTAGCCTTCTTGCGCTGGCTCATGTTTTGGGGCATTGCCTTCGTGTGGGTTACGGGCATCGCCAGCGGGCTCTACATTTTTCCGCAAACCCGCAGCTATGCCTTTGGGCTGTTCTCAATTCCGGTGCTGCTGCTGCTGACCTGGTTTTTCACCGGGTTGCTCAACCGACTGGCCAATCTGGCCATTGAGCGAGTAGCCCAGGCCTGGAGCAAAAACGAACTGGGCGATTTGGACGACATTCAGCGCAAATCGATGCGCATTTCGACCATTATCGGTGCCCTCAAAGGACTCAAGACAGCCGTCATTTACGCCCTAGCTACCCTGCTAGTGCTACAGACTCTGAGAATTGCTCCAGCGTCGCTGCTGGCCTTTGGAGCAATTTCTGCCCTGGCCATTTCCTTTGCGGCCCAGAATTTGGTTAAAGACCTAGTCAACGGCTTCTTAATCTTGCTGGAAGATCAGTACGCCATTGGCGATCTGGTCACTACCGGCACCACCACCGGCATTGTGGAAAATCTCAACCTGCGCATTACCCAAATTCGCGGCGAAGATGGCCGTTTGGTCACCTTGCCCAACAGCCTCATTGCCCAGGTCGAAAACCTCAGTCGCAGCTGGTCGCGGGCCAATATTCTCATTGATGTGGCTTACGGTACCAACGTTGATGAAGCCCTATGGGTCTTACATGAAACCGCCCAGATTATGGCCAGTGACCCCGAGTGGCGCTACGCCATTCTCAACCCAGTCGAAATGCTGGGGGTTGAGAGCATGACCCACGCAGGCCTCACCCTTTTGATTTGGATTCGCACCCGACCCCTCAAGCAGTTTTTGGTGGCACGTGAGTTTCGCCGCCGCTTGCGCATCGCCTTTGATAAGGCGGGCATTGCCATCGGGGTACCCCAGCAGGCGTTTACGGAGCTGCCTAACGGCGCAGAACACCACAACCACAATGGTGATGGCGCCCACACCGCAAAAAGCGGGGCTATTGAACCCCGCTAATAGTTTATGAGCCTAAAAGTTTGCTGAGCTTAGGGTGCAGTACCCATTCCGATGGGCGGCGGCAGCACAATGCCTGTTGTATTGCCGCCGCTCCAAATTGCTCTACTTCAGCTTTTGTTTGATATAGGCCAGCATTTTGCCTAGCTGGCCTTTGAGCTGGGCCACCTCGCCTTGCAGCTGGGTCACCTGGGCCTGGAGAGCCTGGAATTCGGCGGCACTCACATCGCCACCACCGGATGACGCCGCAGTACCTGCTGAGGCGGGGGCTGTCATTGGGGTACGACGTGGCTTGCGGGCCTTGACCATCGACGCTTTGATGGCTTCGATTAGTTCTTTTTGCTCAAAGGGTTTTTGAATAAACTCGAAGTACTCGAAGGGCTCGGTAATTTTTTCGGTAACTTCTTCTTTGCGGCCCGACATCAGCACCAGGGGAATATTCTGAAGGTCTGGGTTCGCCTGAATTTCTTGGAAGACTTCCCAGCCGCTCATACGGGGCAGCAAGAAGTCGAGCATGATCAGGTTGGGGCGTTGGCTGCGAATGGCATCCATGCCTTCTACACCATCTTGGGCTTCAATGACTTCAAAATTGCCCTGGGGAAGCATGTCGCGCACCCGCATGCGAATCACCCGGCTATCATCGATGACCAAAATCCTATGATTTGCCACAGTTGATTCCTCTCGCGGTGTCGAAGGCCATGGTAGGCGGTGCCATTAAGTATAGTTCAGGTTTCCGGAAAGTCTGTGCTGGGGCCGAAGAATATAGCGACAGCTAAGTGTGGGTTTCAAATACCCTGCTACCGCCCCGCCCAATTTAGCCCAGAACTGGCTTTAGTATGCCCTGCTGAACCTCAAAACTGACAGGTGCGGCCCTAGAAATACTGGGCTAAAGTTGGCTGTCCTAAGCCTGGGGCGACTCTGGAGCGAGCAGCAGATAGGCGGCCTGCTTCACCTGGTCAAAAGCGCTAGGGCAGGGCACCAGCGCCGGGAGCCGCACCACACACTGGTGGGGAAACAGCTCAGCCGGTAAATCGCTGCCAGCTTGGTAGCGGTTGTGGACGATATAGCGCTGGGCAATGCCGCGATCGCCCAGGGTGTGGTTTAGCCGACTGGCCTCAGCCAAAATCGCCGACTGGTTTTGCACCACGCCTATAAACTCGGTGTGCTGGGGGTCTTTGAGCTTGTCTTGGGCGGCCAGCACCCGCTGCCGCAGGGTACGCAGGCGGCCCATAAACTCCACCCGGCCCACCACATCTTTGTACTTAATCCAAAGCTTAAAGATCCATCCCAGCCAGTCGCCCAGGGCGGTGGGCATCTCTAGAAACCGCAGCAGATGACCAGTGGGGGCAGTGTCGAGCACAATCAGCTGCTGCTCATTGCGCTCCAGCAAATCCATGACAGTGATTAGCGAGAGCATTTCGTCAATGCCGGGCAAAGCCTGGGCGACGATCTGCCGCCAGGCGGCGGGGCCGTAAGCCATCTGAATGCCGCTGGCAATGTCGCCATCGCCCGCCATCATGTCGGCCAGTTCCCACAGATAGTCAGTGCGAAACTGGTCGAGCACCATGTCGGCGCTGACCTCCTGGGCTTGGAGGTTAGGCCGCAGCAGGGTGGGTTCGTGGCTCAGGGGCTGGCCAAAGGCGTCGCCCAAGGAGTGGGCCGGGTCGATGGACATGACTCGCAGGTTGGCCTCGGGATGGCGCTCGGCCAGCCCCCAGCTCAGGGCTGCCGACACGGTGGTTTTGCCTACGCCGCCCTTGCCACCAACCACAATCAGCCGCCGTCCCGCCGCTACCAAGTCTTCTACGCTAGGGGAAATTGGCTGTGGCCATGCGAGTACTGGAGATTGTCCGACGACAGGATCAGCTACGGTCTGCTCCGGAGTCAGGGGCTTAACCTGAAGCATGAGGGTATCGAGGGCAACGCCGCCCAGTGGTTCCTGAGTTTGGGCAGGCACCCACAGCACCGGGTGCCCCTGGGCGATCGTCTCAAATTGAGCTAGCACCCGGCGGTGGGTATCGTCAATATGACCAGACTCCTGAAGCACGCGGTTGATCACTAGGCCCCCCAGGGGGACTCCCAATCGCCCTAGGGCAGTGATGAAGCGATCGCTCTCGGCCAGGCTCATCGGTTCGGGAATGCCCACCACCCAGCAGGCCGCACGATCGCGGTCTTGAATCAGCGCTCGGCCCTGCTCTAGATCGTGGCGCATGTCGGCGATGAACTGGTCGGCGCGATCGGGGGTATAGCGACCCGCCAAAGTTTCGGTCAGGGTGCGGTGCTTTTGCTGAAACTGCCCCAGCGCCTCCAGCAGGGTGTCGAGAAAATCCATCAGGGCAAACAGGCTGAGGGTATGGCCGCTGGGGGCCATATCGACGACGACGCGATCGGCTTCGCGATCGCGCAGAATTCGCTGAATTTCTAGCAGGGCCATCAGCTCATCGAGGCCGGGCCAGCCCATATCCCACACCGGGCTGAGATCATCGCCCTCCACAAAACTGCCCCGCTCAACCAGTAGCTCCAGCACGGTGCCGTAGTCAGCCCGAAACTGCTCTAGCAGTGCCGCCGCATCCAGGGCACGCACCTGCACGTTTGCCAAATCGGGCAGGGGGGTGGGCGTGTTGTCGACGGCAAGCTGCAGCACATCCCCGAGAGAATGGGCCGGGTCGGTGGAGAGCAGCAGCACCGTTTCGTTGGGGTGCTGTTGAGCTAGCTGCCGCGCAAACCCACAGGAAAGGGTGGTTTTGCCCACGCCGCCCTTGCCGCTAACCATAAACAATTGATGGGGCGATGATGTCAGCATTAGCCAACCTTACAGAGTGCTGAGCCTAGGGTGCCCAGCGCGATCTGCCAACGCTGGCTACGGCATGAAACTTAAGGACATGGCTCGGGGCAAATCTCCCTGAGGAGGGCAAACAACCGTTTGGCCCCTACTGTGACGACCGCTCGGGGCGAGGGGTTCTCGGTGCGAAATTCCCTCCTCTTGACCCATTCCCCGACCTACCGCACCGGGTTCTCAGGGCCGCGTCCGCGATAAGTGTCGATAAAGGTGGCAGCGGCTTCTGGCTCAAATTCCGGCAAAATCAGCTTCTTCGTCCAGGCGGTGAGCACGACTTCTTTTCCTAAACCGGCCTTGGGCACCACCACAAGCCCATCCCAGAGGCCTGGAAATTCGCTGGCCCAGGCCGTGAGCGTGTCCATCGCGGCCTGACCAGGCTGGTCAACATAAATCACGATGTTGCCGTGCTCGATGGAATGCACCAGCTGCTCTAGCCGCTGTTCCTGGGTATAAACTCCGGGCAGTACGGGATTGGGGTCGTGGGGGCCAGAGGTGGGGAAGTCGCTGTCGTAGTTGACTGCCTGACCAGGGCTAACGTGGGCCTGCCCTTGGTCGGGGAAGGTTTCGATCGCCGCCATCGCCGCTTCGCCAACGCTGGTGTTGGGCTCAAAGGCCACAGTTTGTGGGCGGTTGCGGTACCACAGACCGCCAAGCAGGGCGACCATGAGCGCTGCTATCCCCAAAGGCCCGAGAATCAACGACAGCGTTTTAGAAGAGGTCTGGCGGCGCTTAGATCGTGCAGTCCGAGTCATATTCCTTGGCAAAACTATCAACATAGGTCTTGTTGACCAGTGTAGCGGCGGCAAGCTGTGGGTGGGCTAGAAGTTGCGGTTACCGGTCGCACAATTAGCCGCTTTCGCTAGGAAAAGCGATCGGCGAGAGAATGCCTTGACCCTCCAGGAAACTGGAGAGTTTAGGATAGGGATGTCGATATCGAAGGCTCACTATGACTGTGGCAACCCGACTAAAAATTGGCGATGTCGCTAAACAAACCGGTATTGCAGTGGGGGCACTGCGCTATTACGAAAGTCTGGGCATATTGCACTCTGAGCGCGGTGATAACGGCTATCGCTACTATTCGCCCACAGCGGTACACCAAGTGCAGTTCATTAAAAAGGCTCAGGCATTGGGCTTTTCCCTAGAAGATGTGGGGGATGTGCTCAACGTTCACCAGCGGGGAGATGTGCCCTGTGGGTTTGTGCAATCGCTGCTGCAAGACAAAATTCAGCAGCTAGAAGACCAGATTCAGCAGATGACGGCGTTTAAAGCCGATTTAGAGGACTATCGCGATCGCTGGGCAGAGTCGCAGCCCCACCCGCAACCTGGAGATATTTGCCCGCTGATTGAAACCGTGCCGCTGACGGTTTAGCCCCAGCTACGCCAACCTCTCTGTAGGGCTAAAGGCCGTGAGCTAGAATGGGAGGCTAGATTGAAATTTTGCCCTACAAGGTGAAATTTCCACCCGTGAACTCTCACTAGCGGTTTAGGCGCAGAATTTTGGCCATGGAAAGGATTGTAGTCGGGCTCTCCGGCGGCGTAGATAGCTCTGTAGCGGCGGCCACCCTGCACCAGCAGGGGTACGACGTGGTAGGTCTCACCCTGTGGCTGATGAAGGGCAAGGGTCAGTGCTGCTCTGAGGGCATGGTCGATGCGGCCAAACTCTGCGAAGACCTGGGCATTGAGTACCACGTGGTGGACAGCCGCGAGGTGTTTGAGCGCGAAATCATTAACTATTTAGTAGAAGGCTACGGCAGCGGCATTACGCCCCTGCCCTGCTCGCAGTGCAACCGGGCGGTCAAGTTTGGGCCGATGTTGCAGTACGCCAAGGAGGAGCTGGGGTGCGATCGCATTGCCACAGGCCACTACGCCCGCATCACCCAAAATGCTGAAACGGGACGCTATGAGCTGCGCCGCGCCGTCGATCCGGCCAAAGATCAGTCCTACTTTCTCTACGACCTCACCCAGGATTTACTGGCCGCCTGCGACTTTCCCCTCGGCCACCAAACCAAGACCGAAACCCGTCGTATGGCCGCTGAGTTGGGCCTGCACACCGCCGCCAAACCCGACAGCCAAGACCTCTGCCTGATCGAGCACCACGGCTCGATGCAAACCTTTTTGGATAAATACCTGGCTCCCAAGCCCGGCGACATTGTCGACACCGAAGGCCGTATTCTCGGTCAGCATACGGGCATTCACCACTACACTATTGGCCAGCGCAAAGGCTTGGGCATTGCTGCCGCCAACCCGCTCTACGTGGTGGGCTTTGACATGGGCAAAAACCATGTAATTGTGGCCGATCGCAGCGATGCCCACCTGCCCGACTGCACCGTGCAGCGGGTGAACTGGGTCTCGATCGCCGCTCCCGAAGAACCGATGAAGGTCTCTGTACAAATTCGCTATCGCAGCGAAGCGGTGGGGGCCACGCTGGTGCCCCTGCCGAGTGGGGATGGCACGGGCGCTCGCGTTCGTATTGTCTTTGACGAGCCTCAGTTTGGTGTTACCCCTGGCCAGGCAGCGGTGTGGTACGACGGCGATCGGGTGCTTGGCGGCGGCCTGATTGAGGCCGCTGTCCCTGAGCTGTCTACCCCGTGACCGAAGCCAGCCTTCTTAGCCACTAAACGGCCCACTATGTCTGATATCACTAAAGACCAGCAACATCCTCAGTACAAGACTGATCGCCAGGTGGTAAACCAGCTTTTGGCTGGAGAAGCCAACGATTTCAACCTCGTCGAGCTAGCCCGGCTGATGACTCGCTATGAGGGGTTCCCTGGGGCTCGCGACATTCAAACCGACCTTAAAAAAGCTCTTACCCGCTGGCAACTCACCGAGGCCGAGCTATTTGAGAAAACCCGCGCCATCCATCAGCAGGGCGAAGTCTACAAGGGGTTAGGCCGAGGCCGCGAAGACTGGAGCTAAGGCTATACTAGCCAGCTATGAGTAGTCTTAAGCCTAACCGGGGCGCGATCGCGGCGGGCCACGCCCTTACCGCCGAAGCTGGGGCAGAGATGCTGCGCCAGGGCGGCAATGCCTTTGATGCCGCGATCGCCGCTGCCTTCACCGCCTGCGTGGTGGAATCATCGTTGACCTCCCTGGCAGGGGGCGGCTTTCTGCTAGCCCATACGGCGGCGGGCGACAACCGGCTGTTCGACTTTTTTTGCCAGACGCCCCGGTCGCAGAAAACTGAGCGATCGCCCGATTTCTACCCCATCCACGCTAACTTTGGCGATACCACCCAGGAGTTTCACATTGGACTAGGGTCGATGGCGGTGCCTGGGGCGATCGCAGGGCTACTCCATGTCCATCAAAAGCTAGGGCGACTGCCGCTAGAGAAAATTGTCGCTCCAGCTCAGCATTGGGCTACTCACGGCTTTGAGGTCGATGCCTTTCGCGCCTACAGCTTTAAGATCCTAGCGCCTATTCTCACGGCTACCGCTGCTGCCAGGGCAATCTATGCGCCGCAGGGCGACTTGCTAACCCAGGGCGATCGCCTCTATCTGCCCGACTTCGCTGCCTTTCTGCACGACCTGGTGCGCTACGGAGCCGACTGGTTTTATCAGGGCGATTTGGCTCATGCGATTGCCCAAGACTGCCAGAGCCACGGCGGCTACTTGAGCCTGGAGGATCTGCAAACCTACCGCGTGATCGAGCGCGACCCCTTGAGCGTAGCTTACGGCGGCGACACGATTCTGACTAACCCGCCCCCCAGTTCTGGCGGTACGCTGATCGCCTTTGCGCTGCACCTGTTGTCACAGGTGTCGCCCGCCTGCACTCCCCACAGCAGCCCCCGCCACGTGGCCATTTTGCGAGACGTCATGGGCCTGACCAACCTGGCTCGCCAGCGGGGCTACGACGACCACCTCTACCGCCCCGATATTGCTGAAGAGTTTCTTAGCCCGGCCCACTTGGCCCCCTATCTAGAACAGCTCCGGGCCACCCTCAGCCAGCGCGGCAATCGGTGGGGCAGCACCACCCACATTAGCGCGATCGATGGTGAGGGCAACGCCGCCAGCCTCACCACCTCCAACGGCGAAGGCTCAGCCTGCATCATCCCCGGCACCGGCATCATGATGAACAATATGCTGGGCGAAGAAGACCTCAGCCCTCAGGGCTTTCACCAATGGCCACCTAATCAGCGCATGTCGTCGATGATGGCCCCCACCATAGTGCTCAAAGACGGCAAACCCCATATCGTGCTGGGCTCGGGTGGGTCTAACCGGATTCGCACCGCGATTTTGCAGGTAGTGTCGAACGTACTCGACTTTGGCATGGATATTGAAGCCGCCGTCAGCGCGCCCCGCCTCCATTGGGAACGAGGGGCACTACATTTAGAGCCGGGCTACGAACAGGCGGCGATCGCTGCCCAAGGCATTACCGGCGATGACGTTTGCACCTGGTGGCAGGCTCCCAGCATGTTTTTTGGCGGCGTCCATGCCGTAGCGGTTGACCCCGATGGCACTCTCTCAGGGATAGGCGACGGTCGTCGGGGGGGAGCCTGGGTCGTGGTCGATAGTTAGGGCCAACGCATTTCCAACCACGAATGCCAACCTCGTGCCGCTGGCCCAGCCCAGATTCACGGCAAAGGGTGAGGTTGTTTGACACAATACCAATAGCCCCATAACCAAACCCAGCATGGCCCTAAGCATGGATTTCACCGCTGCCCTGCCCACGTTTTTTATCACTCTGCGCGAAGGGGTAGAAGCGGCCCTGGTCGTCGGCATTGTGCTGGCCTGCCTGGCCAAGGCCAACCGCCAAAGCCTCAACCCCTGGGCCTATGCGGGCATCGCTGCCGGGCTGGCCGGTAGCGTCATGCTCGGCATTGCGCTGGGGCTGGGGCTTCAGCAGATTCAGCAGGTGCTGCCCAGTCTGCAAACGGTGATCAAGCCGCTGTTGAATGTGCTGTTTGGGGCGATCGCCATCATCATGCTGAGCTGGATGCTGCTGTGGATGACCCGTCAGGCCCGCAGTCTCAAAGGCGAAATTGAAGGCACCGTGCGATCGGCCCTCGACGAGGCCCAAACCGCTGGTTGGAGCGTCTTTAGCCTGGTCTGCATCGCCGTGCTGCGCGAGGGGTTTGAAACCGTGCTGTTTATCTTCACCAATGTCGAAACCAGTGTGTCTGCCGTCGCGGGGGCTGTGGGTGGACTGCTCGGTGCCGTGCTCATCGGCCTGGCGCTCTTTCGCTGGGGTCTGCGCATCAACCTCAAGCGCTTCTTTCAGGTGATGGGGGTACTCCTCCTCCTGATCGTCGGCGGCCTGGTGGTATCAGTCTTTAAGAATCTAGATGCAGCCCTAGCCGCCATCAGCCAAATCAACCCCGCCGCCGATCTCTGCTTCGCCCAAAGCTCCTGCATCCTCGGCCCACTGGTCTGGGATGGCAGCAGCATCCTACCCGAGCGCCAATTCCCCGGCATCGTCCTCAAAACCCTGCTCGGCTACCGCGATCATTTATATCTACTTCAGATCATCGCCTACCTGGGCTTTTTAGCCCTTGTCGGCAGCCGCTACTTCCGCAGCCTCAACCCCTCCCCCCCCCCAACCACCCCATCCCCCACCCCCTAACCCAAACCCATCAGGCTACCCCCCCACCTCCCCCACCTTCCTTATCCCCCTTACCCCTCACTCACCCACCCATCCACCCATCCACTCACCCACCCATTTACCCTTCACCCCCTCCCCAAACCGCGATATACTCCTTCGAGCCATCCCCACTAAGGACATCACCCATGGTCGCTGTCGCCATTCTTGCCGCCGGGCGCGGCACCCGCATGAAATCGAGCCTGCCCAAGGTGCTGCACTCGGTGGGCGGCAAATCAATGGTCGAACGCGTGCTGGATGGGCTAGCCGACCTCAACCCTAGCCACACCATCATCGTCGTCGGCTTTGGTCAAGACCAGGTCAAAACCGCCCTGGCCCACGTCCCCGGCCTCACCTTTGTGGAACAGACCGAACAGCTCGGCACCGGCCATGCCGTGCAGCAGGTGATCCCTCACCTAGAAGGGTTTGATGGCGATCTGCTGGTGCTCAATGGCGATGTGCCGCTGCTGCGGCCTGAGACTATTCAAACCCTGGTCAAGACCCACCGGGATAAGGGCAACGCCGCCACCCTGCTCACGGCTCAGTTCACCGACCCGACGGGCTACGGGCGGGTGTTTTGCACCGAGCAAAACCTGATTACCGAAATTGTCGAGCACCGCGACTGTAGCCCCGCCCAGCGCCAAAACCCGCGTATTAATGCCGGGGTCTACTGCTTTAACTGGGCTCAGCTAATGACCGTGCTACCCCACCTCAGCGCCGACAACGACCAGCAGGAGTATTACCTTACCGACGTCGTCAAGGACTTAACCCCAGCCATGGCGGTAGATGTGGAAGACTGCCAAGAGATTTTTGGCATCAACAGCCGCAAGCAGCTCGCCGAGGCCTACGCCATTCTACAAGACCGCATCAAAGACTACTGGATGGCAGCGGGAGTCACCTTGATCGACCCCGACAGCACTACCATTGACACTACAGTCCAGCTCGAACCCGACGTGATCATCGAGCCCCAGACCCATCTACGAGGCAAAACCGTAGTGGGCACCGGCAGTCGCATCGGCCCCGGCAGCTTAATTGAAAATAGCCAGATTGGAACCAACGCCACTGTGGCCTTTTCGGTAGTCAGCGACAGCAGCGTGGGCAGCGGCGTGCGGGTTGGTCCCTACGCCCACCTGCGGGGTGAGGCGGTAG
Organism: Nodosilinea sp. FACHB-131; assembly: GCF_014695395.1. GTDB lineage: Bacteria > Cyanobacteriota > Cyanobacteriia > Phormidesmidales > Phormidesmidaceae > Nodosilinea. Next base: position 92,295 of record NZ_JACJOF010000011.1, on the reverse strand, counting down.
TGGGCGACGGCTGTCGCATCGGCAACTTTGTGGAAATCAAGAAATCGACCTTAGGGGCGGGCACCAACGTAGCTCACCTGTCATACCTGGGCGATGCCACCCTGGGCAATAAGGTAAATGTGGGAGCAGGGACGATTACGGCAAATTACGACGGCTACAAGAAGCACCCGACTGTGATTGGCGATCGCACCAAAACCGGCAGCAACAGCGTCCTCGTTGCCCCCGTTACCATTGGCAACGACGTCACCATCGCCGCCGGGTCAGTAGTGCGCAAGGATGCTCCCGACAACTGCCTCGTCGTCTCCCGCGCCCCGCAAAAAAACCACGAAGGGTGGCAGCCCAAGCATCTGCGGGAAGGGAAGACAGAAGAGTAAGAGGGTATAGGATGCAAGGTGTAGGGTTTAAGGTGGAAGGCGCAGAGCTTGGCTCCTAATCCTTATACCCTGCACCCTAAACCTCATATCCTCTTCCCCCTGTACCCTTGCCTTTCCCTCAAACAACCCCTAAACCCCGGCCGCTTCTAACAGCGGCAGCACGTCAGTCCAGGCTAACCCCCGGTGCAGGTATTGAGGGGTAGCAGGATTGTAGGGGCCAGCCATGATATCGATGGTCTTGATAACGGCATTTCCAGGTAGTACGGGCACGTCGGGGTCGGCGGCGGTAGGGTGCATCAGTGAGCTAGAGAAGCCGCGAAAAATCAGCACCTCGTCGGCTTCGCCCTCAACAACGGCCTGCACCAGCAGCACTAGCTGGGGGCGCCTGAGGGTAAATTGCTCTAGCCGAAAACCGGGGATCATGGCGGGTTTAGTTGATCGCTTGACGACCCTGCTTGCCCAGGCGCACAAACACAAACCAGGCCAGCGACGCCATGTAGATGATCAGCCCCAAAATGCCAAAGAACCCTAGGAAGCCGTTGGTATAGCCAGCGTGGAAATATTCTTTGTAGAGCAAGGGTGGCTCTAGCCAGGTTTGGCAATCGACCGCGCCAAAGCGGGCGTTGGAGAAGGCACAGGGCAAAAAGCCGAGCAAAATCGCCCCACCAATGATGTTGAAGAGGGTAATGGCCCAGCGCCAGGCACTAAAGAGAAGCTTGAGCAGCGAGTCGGGCTGCTCGCGAATTTCTTCGTTGAGGTCTACCCAAAACCACAGCCCCACCGGAATCAGAATGCGCGCCATCAACCCCGCGAGGAAGCTGATATTGAAGCCGCCAATCATCAGATAGACGGTGATCATCAGCAGGCTGGCCACCCTCCAGTAGATGGTAAGCAGGTGCTGAATGGATTCGTTTTTTTGCACAAAGGCCCAAATCAGCAGCACTAGGGGCAAAAATACGGTGAACAAAACCGCCAGTCGATAGTCCGTCCAGACTAGGGCGCGCAGCAGCGAGGATTCTAACATAGGGGCGCAGTAGCAATACAGTCCATCGATTCAGCTGCCGTTCTGAAAGAGGCATCGGCCACGCCTCGATCGCCGATCGTTCAGACGAGCCATTTTGACCTAGAGCCTACCAAGGACAAACACGACAGCTGGCTGGTTCAGCAATATGCCAAACCAGCCTATAGAGTAACATTTGCCCTACCCCTTTCTGGCGAGGGCAAGACTCATTCCTAGGGCCGCGTAGAGGAAACATCAGCCTCGGGTGCAGGGCGTTTCATCCACATCCAAAGGTTGATCAGCCCTGCAGTTAGGCCCAGGAGGGCCGCTGCGATCGCCCAGGAAATTTCCCCTTGTAGCTGCCTGTCGACAATGCTACCGAGAATGTATCCTCCTAACGGCAGCCCTAAAAGCGACAGCGAAACCCGTGTCACAAAAGCAGACATGCTGCTGTTTTGAGCCCTCACTGACAGGTCAGAGGGGTTGGGCTGACGGGCATTGTTTTTCATGGTCAAACGAAGCCAAAGTAGACAGTGGTAGCCAGCCAAGCTAAAGGTGACCGGTTAGATAGACTGAGGGTTTAAGGTTCACGGGCAGACCTTGAACCCTAAACCCAAGCCTCTGAGGCCGTCACCAAGCGCCTGCTCAAACCTTAGCGCCAGGTGCGATTGCCGTCTTCGTCAATGCGAGCTTGACGAATAACGTCGGAAATTTCCTCTGCATCTTTGATGTGGTGCAGCGCTTTCTGGCCTTCTTCTGGGTCGTCGACGACGAAGTAGGTAGGTACTACAATGCGATCGCCGGTAATGTCAGCCGTATCAACTGCTACCTGCTTCGATTTCTCTTCAAGGGTCTTTTCCTCAGTGACGTAGTCACCGGGGTTGAGCACCAGATCTCCTTTGTCCATAGCCTCTTTCATGGCCGCCCGCTGCTCTGGGGAAACTTCCTCGGGGGTGAGGGGCTGGCTGATTGGCTTACGCTCTTCAGAATTCTGATTATCCATGGACTCTACCTCTTTGAGTAGCGTTTGCATGAGCATAAACTAATGCTTTTGGGGTACTCGCTACATCGCTCAAAGGAGGCAGGTCCAAGTCTCTCGTTGTAGCTATTTTGTCGCTGGGGCTAGGGCGCCAACCGCTTCGTTTCCACCCGTTCTAGCGGGTTCTGTCACTCGCAGCATCAGCAGAGCCGCTAGACCTAGCAAGATGCCCCCTAAGGCCAAAGCCCAAAGGCGATTGTCTTGCAGCAGGGTCTTCATCACCCAACCAAATCCTAGGGACATGGCGATCTGAGGCAGGGTAATAAAGCCATTAAAAATTCCCATATAGACCCCGCTTTGGCCCTCTGCCAGGTCATCCATCAGCAGCGAGTAGGGAATGGCTAGGATGCTGGCCCAGGCGATACCCAGTCCGACCATCGAGAGCAAAACCGGGTAGCGGCTGTGTACCAGCAGGAGCGACAGCAGCCCTACAGACCCAGCCATCAGGCAGCAGGCGTGCACCGTCACCCGACCCCAGCGCTGGCTCAGGGAGGGGATTACCCACGACACCCCTAGGCAGACCAGGTTGTAGAAGGCTGTACAAAGGCCAGCCCATTCCACGTTGTGGGAGTAGCTAGTTAGGGAGCGATCGGGGGTGGCCAAAACATTGAGGGCGATCGCATTGGGCAAGTACAAAAAAATGCAGTAGATACCAGCCCAGCTCAGGGCTTGCACCATCCCTAGCTGCCGCATCATCGGCGGCAGTTCTGCCATCGCCTGGGCGATCGCCCCTAGCATCGGCAAGCGATTGCCCTCCTCTTCATCTTCATGGAAAAGCGCCACCTGGGGAGCGGGTTCATCCACGGCCCAGAAGGTGACCAGGGTGCCGACTAAACAGAACGCTGCCCCCACCCAGTAGGCCGCCCGAATTACGTCTGGAATGCCCATGTGGGAGACCGGTTCTAGCCGAAACACATGCTCCAAAATCCAGGGCAGCCCTGCCGCGCAGATGGTGCCAAGACCAATGCAAAACCCTTGGAGCGAGTAGCCCAGGGTGCGATGGGCCGGAGACAGCAAGTCGCCCACAAAGGGGCGACTTGGGGCAACGCTGACGTTAAGGGCTAGCTGTAGTACCCAATAGAGCGCTACCGCCTGCACCAAACTGGTAGCCATAGGCATTGCCAGCAGCATCGCCGCCCCAATCACAGCCCCGCCCAGGAAGTAGGGCTGCCGTCTGCCCCAGCGGCTGACGGTGCGATCGCTCAGTTCTCCGACAATGGGTTGGGCCAATAGCCCCATCAGCGGTGCCCCTAGCCACAGCAGGGGCAGCTGGCTGGCCTCGGCCCCCAAGCTCTCAAAAACAGCGCTAGCGTGGGCAGTTTGCAAACCGTTGCCAATCTGCACCCCCCAAAAGCCTAAATTCATCGTAATTAGCAGACGCAGACTGGGGGGTTCGAGATCCATGGCGATCGCGCGGGGTTATGAGCTAAATCTCGTTTATCCTGCTAGGGGTGTAGCCCTGAACACATCTTTCACAAGACGCATTTCGACCAAGGCAAGCTCTCTACAGCCCTACGCCAGCTACCGAGCCTCCATCTACCCGATAGTTGGCTCCCACCACAAAGCTTGACTGCTGAGAGCAGAGGAAGGCAATTACCGCCGCGACCTCTTCAGCTTTGCCCCGGCGCTTCAGCTCCAGGTGAGGCCGCTCTTCATCGAGAAAGGTAGCGATCGCCTGATTAACAGTAGTGCCCATTTTTTCAGCCCGCTGCTCCATCATGGCGTCGGTCATTGGGGTAGCGATAAAGGCCGGAGCCACCGAGTTCACCAGCACACCATCTTGGGCGTAGGCCTTCGACAGGTTCTTAGCAAAATTTAGTACCCCAGCTTTAGAGGCGCAGTAGGGCATTTCGTCGACGTAGGGCTGCACCGCATCTTCTGAGGCTACCAGCACCACTCGCCCCCAGCCTGCCTCTCGCATCGCCGGAATAAACGTGCGGCATACACGCACAGCTCCCATCAAATTGATGTCGAGTGCCTGCTGCCAATCGTCATCGCCAATGTCTAAAAAGTCACCCGTGGCCCCAGTAATGCCCGCGCAATTAACCAAAATATCGACCTGACCAAACCGGCTCAAAATTTCTTTTTGAGCCGCTTCAACGTCGGCCAGACTGCGTAGATCGGCCTGCACCGCCAAGGCCTCACCAATGGCGCTGACTTCATCTACTGTGTTTTGGAGCTGTGTCGTTGTCTTGTCAACCAGGGCAACTTTTACCCCTTCACTAGCTAACAGCTTAGCGGTAGCGCGGCCAATGCCAGAATCTCCGCCAGTAATAACAGCCACTTTGTCTTTAATGCCAAGCTCCATTGATATCTCCTTAGCTCATTTATAAATTTTTATAAACTTTATAATTTTTAACTCTCAGAATAAATCTGTCTATTAATAGAGTTCAGGCTAGAGAGCAGTGCCCATCGAAAGGTCGTCACAAGAGTTTTGACTCTGTTGCGAGAAAATTACAGTCTCTCAATTTTTTCTTTCAAGCAAGTGCTTAAGTCTAAGTACTGGGAGCAGAAAAATTGGCAGACGATTAAATTTGATACCGATCCCTTCCTAAACAGCCCTTAAAAAGAAGCTTAATGCTGTGGTTCTATAGTTTGCGCACTCTATGCAAATGAACTGAAGGAGGTCAAACAAATTGGTCGGCTCAAAAACATTTAAACCCCAAGAATCTGATCAAAAAAGGGAGAGCAGTTTTAGTGCTCTCCCTTCTATGGCTTACAGCAGATTGTCAGACGATATTAGTCAATAACTTTCTTGACTTGATCTTTGACATCTTCTTTGGCGTGCTGAACGCTGGATTCGCCCTGCTTGGACTTACCTTTCGCTTCGTCGGAGGTATTCCCGGTTACTTTGCCGGCCGCTTCCTGCGCTTTACCTTGAATGTTCTTGCCGGTAGCTTCGGCTCTATCTTGAATACTCATTGGTTATTCCTCTACTTTTTTGATTTTCACTTTGTACAGTCTAAAAACACGGTTTATAGGTACCATCCGTCAAGAGGAACACTTTACTTCGGCGGCACTCTATCACGGTGCTATTGAAGAGATGCTGCAATCTAGTCAAACAGATTTAGACAACTGAGCAGAGGCTAAAGCCTTTGCCCATGGGTCGCAAGAACTTTATTTTTTAGCAGTGCCGGACTGGGCTATGGGGCGATCGCTCCCTCCAAAGGTTGACCAACCATCAGCCATACCTCAGACCTAGACAGGATTACGCCCACATATTATCCCCCCAAAGAATTACGCAGTGGGATAGATGCTTTATTAGGACTAATAGAGTTTGATGTAAGCCTAGAGGCTGTATTCGTTGTCCTGAGGTATCTAGAGTTGCGACTCAGACTACTCAGATTCTTTCATTTTTTAAGTCTATTTTTTGTGTGTTTGAGTCTGGCCCCGCTCGATCGGTTTTATGTCCCGAAGAGCGAAGAGCGATCGCCCGAGCTGACTCACACATATAGCCTTCTAGTCTTTGGCAGACCAAACTGCATTCTCAGTATCTCCACTAACAGTTACTAGAAACGGGTAGACCAAGCGGCATCGAGACAGTTGCAATTTTCAAAGGAACAGTACCGTGATTGAGCACATTGGACTAAACATACTAAGCGGCCCTCTGGCACAGGTAGTATCTCCAGGAGTCACCACCCCTGAAGATGCTGCCCTTATTTTTTCGGGGCCTCAGTTTTTCATTGCCCTGCTTTCGGGCGTAATTTTGGCCTTCGGCTTTCATCTTCTGCTAACCAACCTGTCGGTCGCCGCTGGCCTCACCTACATCGGCCAGTCTTCATCGAGTAGTAGCAGCAGCAGCTCTGGTAGCGGTGACAAAAAAATTGCCACCAAAGTTGGTATTTGGACCGTGATCACGGTTAGTTTGGCCCTTTTTTGTGCCTGCTTTTTGGCCGTTAAGCTCAGCCTTTACAGCAGTGCGTTGCTAGGGGCTATTACCGGTTTGGTGGTGTGGGGCACCTACTTTTGCCTGCTGTTTTGGTTTAGCTCAACTACCGTTGGGTCGCTGATTGGATCAGTGGTCAAAACCGCAACCTCTAGTTTTCAATCCCTCTTAGGGGCAGCCACCGGGGCTGTGGGGGCCAAGATGGCCAGCAACCAGGTGATTGAGACCGCCGAAGCCACCGCCGCCGCTGTGCGCCGCGAACTCACCGCCGGCTGGAGCGGCAGCGATATCAAGGACACCCTGCGCGATTACGTTAGCTCCCTCACATCCCCAGCATTGGATATCGCAGGGTTAGAGGCTGAGTTTGAGCGCCTGATTCACGAGTCTGACCTAACATCGTTGGCCGATCGCGATACTCTATCCCAGCTCAACCGCGACAGCTTTGAGAAGCTGGTCAGCAGCCGTACCGATCTGTCGCGCAAAGAAGCTAGCCGCATCGCCGATCGCCTCTACAGCACCTGGAACAAAGCGCTGGGCAAGGCCTCTGGCAACGACAGCCTTGGTGAACTGGTCAACTACCTCAAGTCAGCCCGCCCAGAGGAACTGTTGGCCGACTCGCTGGGCAGCCGCCTAGACGAGTTTCTGGGCGAACTGCGCCAGCAGCGCAAGGGCAAAGAGGCCAAAACCAACCCGCTCAACCAGGGGTTGAGCACCCTGATGGGTGTGGTGATGGGTCGAGCCGACCTCTCTGACCTGGACGTGGAGAAGATCACCGAGCGCTTTAAGCAGCTCAAGAACGATGTCACCAGCCAAGCTGACACGCTCACTAGCCAGGTAAGCGGCAGCGATCGCTACAGCGTGGTCAGAGCTGACGTCGAAACCTACCTGCTCAACGCCTACCCGTGGCAGCTCAACACCCAGCGCATGCAGAAAGAGTTTTGGGATGTCATCTACGATCCCTTTGCTGACGCGGGTCTGATGCGCCAAGAGCTGATGAACCTAGATCAGTCATTCTTCGCCGAGCTTTTGGCCTCGCGAGGGCTGCTAACTAAGAGCGAAATTGCCGATGTTTCGCGCCAGCTCGAAGCTGTGCGGCTTCAAGCCCTAGGCGAAGTTTCTGAGCGCTACCGGATCGAAGCGGCCAAGGATGCACAGACTAAGGTTTATACTTTTCTGCGTCAAACCCCGCGCGAAGAGCTGCTGTCTGAAACGGGTAGCAGCGCCTTCAGCAGCCTGCTAGACGATCCCTACGCCGATGCTGACGACCTGCAAGAGCGGTTTGCCCCCTTCACCTATGAAGCTCTTACCCAGACCCTAAGCACCCGTGGCGATCTGAGCGAGGCAGAAATACAGGCTGTTGCCAGCCGTTTAGAAGGGGTGATGAACAACGTGCGGTCCGATGCCGCCGGGCTGCAATCCTCGGCCAAAGCTCGGGTTGAGAACCAGTGGATGGGGTTACAGCACTATCTGCAAAACACCAATAAAGCTGAGCTTAACCCTGAGGGCATCAAGGCCGACCTTGCTACGCTGCTCCACGAGCCCGATGCTGGTGTGCACCGCCTGCGCCAGCGCATGGCCCAGTTCGATCGCGACACCCTGGTGCAATTGCTCAACCAGCGTCAAGATCTCTCCGAAGCTGAGATCAACCGCACTCTCGATCAGGTTGAGTCGACCTGGTACAAGACGATTAACGCACCCGGCGCGCTGACGGCCCAGGCCAAGGCCAAGTACGATGAAGCCACCAGTGCGATCGAGCGCTATCTGCTCGAAACCGGCAAGCCCGAACTCAACCCCGAGGGCATTAAGCGCGACCTGGAGCTGTTGGTGAACAACCCTCAGGCGGGGATGGGGGCTATGCGCGATCGCCTATCGGCCATGGATCGCGACACCCTAGTGCAGCTACTCAGCCAGCGCGAGGACCTCAGCGAAGCAGAAGCCAATCGCATCATTGACGATGTGCTAGGTACCATTCGCGGTATTCTGCACATGCCTCAGCGGCTGGCTCGTCGGGCCCAGACCCAGGTTGTCTCCTTTGAAACCGCCCTGGAAGACTATCTGCGCAACACCAACAAAGCAGCGCTCAACCCCGACGACATCAAGCGCGATCTCAAGCTGCTGCTCAATGATCCTCGCCTGGGGGCCGAGCGTCTGCAAGCTCGCCTGTCAAGAATCGATCGTGACACCGTTGTGGCTCTGCTGGCCCAACGTCCCGACATGACCCAGGCCGAAGCCGAAGCGGCAGTCGATCAGGTGCTATCGGTGCGGAGCCAGTTCGTGGCCCAGATTCGCAATGTGCAGTCTCGCATTTCGTCGTTGGTAAACGGCATTCTGTCGCGGATTCGCACCTACCTCGACTCGCTGGGTCGCCCCGAGCTTGACTACTACGGCATTCGCCGCGACTTGCAGCAGCTCATGGATGACCCCCAGGCAGGCTTTGAGTCTCTCAAAGTGCGCCTCGGCCAGGTCGATCGCGGTACGCTAGTGGCGCTTATGAGTTCCCACGATGCGATTTCAGAAAGCGATGCTAACCGCATCATTGACCAGATCGAAGATGTTCGCAGCAGCGCTCTCAGCAAAGCCGAACAGCTCGAACACGCAGTCGAGAACCGCTTGAGCGAGATCAAGCACCAGGCCTACCAGCAGGTGGAAGACACCCGCAAAACCGCCGCTGCTGCCTCCTGGTGGATCTTTGCTACCGCTACGATCTCAGCCATCTGTGCTGCCGCCGCTGGTGGTCTGGCAGTCGTGAGCTAGATATAGAGCACCGACAGATAGGGGCGATCGCGTTAGTAGCGCGATCGCCCTTTTTGTTGCCCACCTCAATCCAAACCAGCCATTGATGAATTGCACAAGTCGAAGCGGACGTTTGAAAGGTTCTGTTTCCTGCGGCAAAAGTGAACATCTCCTTGAAAAGCGAGACTTTTACTGCCTTCTCAAAAAGCTGGTGAGGTATATGGGTCGTCCTCAAACCCTCAATATCCAAGCATTAGGCTTACCTCACACAGCAAGGCAGGGCTGTAGGCAGACTTGAGACGGCCTAATCATTGAAGCGATCGCAGCAGCAGCATTACTAAAGCAACTCAGAACATCAAACTTCAAGCCTATAGCCTTTTCTGTCATACCCAATTACAGTCATCACCAGCTGTGTTAGGAGACTCTGCATAACCTCTTGGGCGATGGGCTACACATCATGCACCGCCCTAGGTTTTGCCAGTGGTAGTGACTCTCTTAAGCGCGGCTATCAACGCTATGCATCAATACAGCTATACAACATGCCAAAAAAGAGGCCTTGGTCGCGACCAAGGCCTCTTTTTTGTGGTTTATACGTCTCAGTTAACCCAGCTTAAATAACCGTGTCGTCGGGGATAACAGCCCCCCGCAAAACGACAACAATGCCGCTGCGAATGTAAAAGCCCTCGTCTTCGCGCTCGGCTTCCTCAACGCGATCTTTATTGAGAATTTTCACGTTACAGCCGATGCGGGCATTCTTATCGACAATGGCATGACTGATGGTAGTGTTGGCACCAATACCGAGGGGAACCCTGGCTGTGTCACAACTACCGCGCCGCTCAAAATTGTCTTGGTAATAATCGGCTCCCATAATCAGGCTGTCCTCAATAGTGCAGCCCGACTCAATGCGAGAGCGAATGCCAATAATCGAATTGGTAATACGACATTCCTTAAGAATGCAGCCCTCGCTAATCATCGACTCGGCAATATCACACTTAAGGTGTTTAGTCGGTGGCAGATAGCGAGCGCGGGTATAGATAGGGGCCGCCTCATCGTAAAAGCTAAACAGCGGGTTAGGCTGCTTGACCAGAGCTAAATTGGCGTTAAAGAACGACTCGATTGTACCAATGTCTTCCCAATAGTCGTTAAAGAGATAGGCCTGCACATTGTGATCTTTAGCAGAATTTGGAATAATCTCTTTACCAAAATCAGGTGATTGAGGCTGCTTTTTAAGCAGATCGATCAATACATCTCGCTTAAACAAATAGATGCCCATGGAGGCAATATAGGGCTTTTCTTTAGCCCCTTCTGGGGAAAGGCCTAGGGTGGTAGTGTCGACCTGCATTTGCTTGAGAGCATCGCCCTTGGGCTTTTCGCTAAAGTTGATGATGCGGCCCGAATCGTCAATTTTCATCAGACCAAAGCTGGAGGCGTGAGCCTCGTCAACCGGCAGCACCGACAGGGTAATGTCAGCATTGGTGCGCCGATGATGCTCTACAAAATCGCTGTAGTCCATGCGGTACAGATGATCACCCGACAGGATCAAGTATTCATCTACATCCATGTCTTCAAAGCGCGGTAGGTACTGTCGCACGGCATCGGCAGTACCCTGAAACCAGTCTAAATTTTCGGGGGTTTGCTGGGCTGCTAATACTTCTACAAAGCCCTGCTGAAAGCCTGAAAAACTGTAGGCTCGGGAAATGTGGGCATTCAGTGAAGCCGAGTTGAACTGCGTAAGAACGTAGATTTTCGAGATACCTGAGTTGATACAGTTGCTAATAGGAATATCAATTAGCCTATGTTTGCCACCTAGGGGCACCGCCGGCTTGGCCCGGGTCTTGGTCAGGGGATAGAGACGGGTTCCAGCACCGCCGCCCAGCACAATACCTAATACTTTATTCACAACATCTCCTTAAATCACGCTCGATCGCCACGACAACTAACCGCCCAACTCACCCACCAAAGGGCGATCGCCGCTTGGCAGCTTTTCCCAGGGTGAAGTATTACCCCATTTGAGGCATACACCTAAGGGCAGAATTGCTGAGGGAAGTCGCTTGCTTTTTGTAAATAAAAAAGCTCAATAGTCCTTTTCTTATTTCTATATATGTCTATAAACGTTTTCTTAACACTACCGGTAGGGTTGCTGAGGTTATTTTTTTAAGCTATTCCAATACGGCCACACCGCATCTACCTCTTTAGGTGTTTTAGTTTGCGTCTCTGTGTAGATGGCCACATCCAGACAACGTCATAAATTAGGGACAAGATTTATCAACCCCTAGAGTTGTCCCACAGAGAGGTAAAGAGTTTCCATGTCCTACACCAATGAACCCGGCGCTTATAGAGAAGAGCCTGTTGCTTACGGCACCGCCCCGGGCCAGCGCATAGCAGACGCAGCGCCCGTTGCCGTTACCGGCTACCATGACCTGGTACGCTGGGGTCCAATTATTGCCGGTCTAGTTGTGGCGATCGCCACTCAGCTTGTGCTCACTGCCTTAGGTGCGGCCGTGGGCCTCACCAATATAGCTGGCTCAGATGCTGCCCAAAGTAACGCCGGCGACGTTGGTACTGCCGTAGGCATCTGGTCAATTATCAGCTTGCTGATTGCCTTGTTCTTAGGCGGCTACGTTACCTCTCGCGCCTGCGGCCCCATGAACCGCAAAACCGCTTTGCTCAACGGCGCTATTTTGTGGGCAACCACCCTGGCCGTTAGCGCCTGGCTGCTTTCGAGTGGCGTAGCTGGTGCTTTTGGTCTAGTAGCCCAGGGAGCCGACGCCGTCGTTAATCAGGTGCCCACCGATGCTCTGCCCAATGCTGCTGACCCCAACGTGAGTCAAGAGCAAGCCCAAAACATTGCTGGCAATGCTGCCAAGGTTGGTTGGTCATTTGCTCTAGGGTCTCTGCTGGGCCTAGTGGCTTCCCTTGCTGGTGCTGCTACAGGTGCTCGTAACCCCCGCACCTACGGCGCTGCTCCTCGTTAACGCCAACGGCTTTTTTGTCAACACAGCAGACAGTATAAAAGGTAGGCATAAGCCTACCTTTTTTATGACTTTGATCTGTGTCTCAAGTGCGAGGTAGGTAGAATAACTTATCCCTTAAACTAGCTATATTCACATAACCCTATTCAAACCTTTGCTGTGTGCACCCCTTCTGATTTTCGTATTCTAGTCGTCGACGACATAGAAGATAACTTGTTTTTGCTAAGAACTGTTTTAGAAACAGAAGGCTATGAAGTTGAGACCGCTGGCAATGGTGGCTCGGCCCTAGCCAAGGTTGAAAACGCTCCGCCAGATTTGATTTTGATGGATGTGATGATGCCAGATATGAATGGCTATGAAGTCACTAAAAAGATTCGGCAAAATCCTGCCCTGCCGCTAATGCCGATTTTAATTGTTACAGCCTACGACACCCTCCAGACCAATCAGGGGCTGGCGTTAGAACCCAACAATTTCATTCGCAAGCCGATTGAGTTTGACCAGTTGCTCACTAAGGTCGCGGCCTTGCTAGAGGCCAATCATCACCATTGAAGAGCTACCCAGGTAATAATGAGATTTGTGTTCTCCAGGCCCAGGACAGCACCAAAGCGCTAAGCCCGAGAGGGAACAGCAGATCAATATTAGCTTAAGCCTATCGGTAGGCCATCATCTTTACTTTGATGGACTGGAGAAGACCAAAGTGCAAAGTTTAGAGTTTTAGAAACACAGCGTACTTAAACCTTGCACTTTGGCCTTTTGCTTAACACAAAGTGGAGCTTTGCTAGGTATAGGTATGAATCAAAACTGCAACGTCTCTCGTAGAAGAAAATAATCGCTTACCCCTACCTACATTCATGCTGCAATTTAGCAACACCAAAACTGGATACTAACGCTTAAAACTAAACCTAGAGTTATGGCGACAAGTGCAGGGTTAAACCGCAATAAAAAGTTTTTTAATAACTAGGAATCAGCCATATTTTTGAGGGGGTTGGCTACATCTATTCAGCAGCTAGGGTAGCGATCGCCTCAATCAGTTCCGCTGGCTCAAAGGGTTTGCTGAGATGGCGCTGAAACCCCGCCGCGAGAGCCTGCCGCTGGTCCACATCACTGGCGTAGGCGGTTAGAGCGATAGCTTTGCACCGCTGCCCCCGACGGTTTAGCTCAGCCTGCATCTGTTGCATCAGCATGTAGCCATTCATCTGGGGCATGGCGATGTCGCTGACCAAGATATCTATTCCTAGATCGGGCAGCTGTTTCAGCGCCTCTTCAGCAGAGGCTACGGCGGTGACGGCGGCTCCGGCCTGCTTGAGCACAAACCCCAACAGCTCGCGGGCATCGGCTTCGTCTTCAACTACCAAAATGCGGATGCCGGCTAGTGTATTTGTCTGACTCAAAAAACTTGATGGGTAGGATGCATGGCTTGTGCCGTTCGACCCATTGCTTGGGCGGCGCTGAAGGGGCAGACGCACAGTAAACGTAGCGCCTTGGTTATCGCCGGGGCTGCCGGCGCTGATGGTGCCCCCGTGCAGCTCAACCAGCTGTCGGGCGATCGCCAAGCCCAGACCCAGCCCGCCAAACTGGCGTGTGGTCTTGCCGTCAGCCTGGCGAAAGCGCTCAAAAACGTAGGGTAGCACCTCTGGGGCAATGCCTTTGCCGGTGTCGGTCACCGTCAGCTCGGCCTGAGCTAGGTGACCGGCAGCGGGCAGCCCAGCCCGCTGGTTGACTGAGGCAATAGCTCTCAGCTGAATCTCAATGCGGCCACCCTCAGGGGTAAATTTCACCGCATTGGCTAGCAGGTTCCAAACCACCTGCTGGAGCCGCCCGGCATCGCCCATCACAGGAGCAACGGCGGGGTCAAACTGGGCGCGCATCTCAATGGCCTTGGCCTCTGCCGCCAGCCGCACGGTTTCCATAGCCGCTTCGACGGTGGCCTGAAGCTGCACTGGCGCTACCTCCAAACTGAGCTTGCCCTGCAAAATACGGGACATATCAAGCAGATCGGCAATTAGCTGGGTTTGCAGTTTAGCGTTGCGCTCAATGGTCTGTAGCCCTCGCATCAGCGTAGTAGCATCAGGCGATCGCTTTTGCAGCAGCTGCGACCAGCCCAAAATCGGGTTGAGGGGCGACCTCAGCTCGTGGGAGAGCACCGCCAAAAACTCGTCTTTGATGCGGCTAGCCGCCTCGGCCTCACTGCGCGCGGTTTGCTCCGCCTGATAGAGGCGGGCGTTATCGACTGCGATCGCCACTTGATGGGCGATGTTCTCGGCCAGAGCCAGGTCGTTGGCGGCATAGCGGCGGCCAGTTTCAGCCATCACAAAGGAAATCGCTCCCAGGGTTTGCCCCCGAGCAATTAGCGGGGCAATAATACAGGACTTTAGACCTAGCCCTTGCAGCAAACGCAGGTGCTCAGCATCGTGAGCCGCCCCCTCTAGCATGGCTGGCGGAATCTCCGCCACCAGTTGGGTTTGACCCGTGCGCAAAATTTTGGGCACTCCTTCTAACGCGACCAGTGACGGTGGGTATTGGCGATGCAGCTGCCAGCCCAGCTCGACCTTGGCGCGATCGCAGTGCGCCATCGCCACCCGCTCAATGCTTTGCCCCGATCCCTGGGCGGGGTGCAGCAGATCGATCGCACACCAGTCGGCAAAAAACGGCACCACCCGATCGGCAACCCGTTCCAGGGTGTCTGTATGGTTGAGCAGCGAGGCCAGCGTAGTACTAATATCCACCAGGAGCGCTGAACGAAACTGGCCAACTTCGGCATCGAGGCGGGCTGCCTGCTCGCGAATCAGCTGAGCCCGCTCAGCCTCAGCCAGTTTGCGGGCAGTAATGTTTGAGAACGAGGCTACCACGGCAAAGGGCGTGGGATCGTTGGGGTGAAACAGCGGCCGGGTATTGATCGAGATCCAGGTGAGAGTGCCATCGGGTTTACGCACTCCCATGATCACGTTAGACTGCGGCTCCCCGGTTTGCAGCGTGACCATGGCGGGGTGCTGATCGCCAGCAAAGGGAGAACCATCCTCATAGATACACGACCAGCGGGGGTCGAGAGAACTGCGCCCCATCATTTGTTCAGCGGTTAGGCCCAAAATCTCTTCAGCGCTAGCGTTGCAGGTAAAAATGCTGCCATCGGCATGCTGTAGCACAATGCCCTCGGCGACAGTCTCAATCACCGAGCGATAGCGTTCTTCAGAGGCATGGAGAGTAGCTGCAGATTGGTGCCGCTCGGTAATGTCGGTAATCGACGTAATCACATTGGTAATCTGGTCATTGGCATCGAATAACGGGGAAGCGTTAATGCAAAGAATTGCGCGGGTGCCATCGGCATGGGTAATTGCATATTCGATGCCGTGAATCGGTGCTTTAGCGCGCATCACCTGGGCAAACGGCAGGTCTTCGGGGACAAAGGGTTGCCCATCCACTGTTGTAATGGCCCAAGACAGGTCGTTATAGGCGCGATCGGCCAATTCACTGCGAGTCAGCCTAAAGATCTCTTCTGCGGTTGAATTTGCGGTAACTAGCTGGCCCTGGTCGTCAAAAATGATAATGCCGTTGGGCACCGTTTCAAAAATGCTGGATAGCCGAGCTTCGCTATCGCGCAGGGCATTTTCGACCTGCTTGCGTTCGGTAATGTCGTGCATAACGACTACGGCACCCCTGTTATTGCCGTCTCCCGTTGCGATCGCCTGTCCGCTCGCCAGCACCGTTCGAGCCTTGTCCCCCTTGGGCGCAATCACCATCTCAGCACCGACCACACGTTCGCCTTGCAGCGCCCGAAACAGCGGAATTGCCTCCTTAGCCAGGGGCGTTTTGCCATCGGGATGGTAGAGGTCATAGTGGTCGGCCCACTGGTCGGGGGGCAGCAGTTCTTTCGGCAGGCCGTGGAAGTCTCGCGCTGCCTGGTTGAACAGGCTTAAAATGCCTGCTTCATCGCAGGCCACAATGCCCGCCTGCACGTTTTCGAGCAGCACTCGCAGCAGCTCCTGCTCTTTTTCTAGGGCGACTTCGGCTTGTCGCCGTTCTTCAATCTCTAGCTGCAGTTGGTGATTGGTTTGAGAGAGCTCGGCAGTACGTTGGGCCACCAGGTGCTCAAGGTCTTGCTGCACCTGGAGCCGAGCAGCATCGGTGCGCTGACGGTCGAGTTCGGTGGCAATGCGCAGGGCAAAAATAGGCAGCAGCGCCTCAATCAGCTGCACGTTGCTCCAGGGTTTGCCATCCATCACTCCCAGCAGGCCCAGGGGATTGCCCTCGGGGTCAAAAAAGGGAATCGCCGCGTAGCTTTCAACCCCCAGGGGGTGCAATAGCGGCGCCTCCGGGAACTGAACCCTAACGCCGCTGGCATAACAGCACAATTCGCGTTTCAGCAACACCTGATGGCAGGGAGTATGGTGCAGCAAATATTCAAAGTTTTCGATAAGTTGCCCCTGGGCGCAGGCAGCAATGGTTTGAATGGCATCTTGCCTATCGCCTTTAATCAGGCCAATGTAACTATAGTCAACCCCTAGGGTCTGGGTCAGATGCAGCACCAGCGCCGGGAAAAAGGCATCCCCCGTTTGGGTAGCTACCCCCTGGGTGACCGCCAGCAGGGCCTGGTCGATCGCAGCCACCCGGTGGGCTGCCAAACGCAGGTCGAGTTCATCGATCACCATGGCGGCTAGATCCGACAACATCGCCTGCTGATCAAGGCCAAAATCGTCTCGTGGCTGAGTGTCAAGCACGCACAGAGTGCCTAAGATAAAGCCGTCTTGATTTCGTAGGGGAGCCCCGGCATAAAAGCGCAGCCCTGGCTCAGCCTGCACTAGGGGGTTATCGGCAAAGCGGCTATCGTGGCGCGCCTCAGGTACGACCAACACGTCTTCAGACAGCAGCGCATGGCTACAAAACGAACTATGTCGCTGAATTTCTTGCCCCTCAAACCCATAGCAAGATTTAAACCAAACCCGAGTTTCATCCACTAGGGAAACTAGGGCCATCGGCACATTAAATAATCGTGCTGCCAAAGCAGTGATGCGATCGAACCCAGCTTCGGGAGGAGTATCTAAAATTTCGTAACGCCGCAGGGCTTCTAACCGTCCCGCTTCGTCGTTGGGTAAAAGAGCTGAGGACATTGGGGGTTAAGGGCATGTACCAAGAAGGATAAGCTATGCCGTTGATGGGCGCTTTTGAGAATTTGGTTAGAAGTTACATCTCTGGTACAATCCCCCAAGCCTAGAAGAATTTAGACAAGAAGACATCACCCCTCGGGCAGACGTTAATCTTAACAATCTCAACACAGTACACATTTGGTTAAACCTACTTTTAGCTGCAATTGGCTAGCCATTGCGGTGCCCATGCCTAATGCTGCCATAGCTTTAACAACTGATCCCAAACTTTAAACAGGCTTAAAGCTATGCTTTTGAACTTAGCCATGCCTGCATCTTCTTTTGCTGGCTCACTCAAGCAGCAGACGCAAAAATTTTGCCTCACTTCTCCATAGAAGCGGGTTAATTTGGCTGATCGCCTCAACTTTTCACAGCTTACACTAAGGGCTAATCGCTTAATCAGCGGCAGTCAATACCGCAGAGTCTGGTGCTAATTCAGCGTTTAGAATCTCCTAGCGGGAGCGCTTTTCGCCCCAGCAACAGTGGCACACTTAAACAGAGAGGCGCTGTCAGGATACTGAGCGGGAGCCAAAGTGGCAGTGGGCGAGGGGGCGATTATAGCGAACTAGAGTCTAAGCTAGCCGCCTCCTCAGGCGACTGAGGCAGGTGCAGACCACATTCTTGCTTGAGCCCCTTAAACCGGGTGTCGCGCTCGTTGTCATCGGCCGCCGTGATGGGACGGCTAGAGTGCCAATCGCCCACGGTCACATAGCCCTGGTCAAACAGGGGGTGGTAAGGCAAGTCATGGGCCACGAGGTAGTCGTACACATCCTTAGAGGTCCACTTGAGAATGGGCAGCAGCTTGTAGCGCCCACCCTGCTGGCCCACCCGCCCCAGCGACTTGCGGTGATCAGTCTGGTCCGATCGCAGCCCGGTGAGCCAGGCAGTAGCGTTGAGGTCGCTTAAGGCCCGCTGCATGGGCTCTACCTTACGGATTTTGTCGTAGCGGTTGAGCGCCTCTATATCGTGCTGCTCCCAAAGGCGGCCATGCAGTGCTTCCATGCGGGCCGGGCTGAGCGGCGACTGGTAGACCTTGAGATTGAGGTCGAGACGGGTCGAGAGGTCTTCAGCAAAGCGGTAGGTTTCGGCCGGTAGGTAGCCGGTGTCAACCCAAACAACTGGAATCTGAGGCACTACCTGGGTCACCAGATGCAGCATCACCGCCGACTGAATGCCAAAGCTAGTACTGAGAACTAGACCATCACCAAAGGTATTGTGGCCCCACTGCACCAAACTGGTGGCGTCCGCCTCTCCCCACTCTCGATTGATGGCATCGAGGTCAAGAACGGGGGCAGCTTGCCTCTTGCTGGGCAAGAGTGCGACATCTGACATGGGTTTACTCCTTCCGTTCAACAAAGTCGTAGCTCCAGTGCCACAATTCTGTGGTGATTGTGCTGTCAGTCAGACCGCCAGCAGCGTTAATTGATATTTAAGAACACAAAGTTCATGCTACACCGTAGCTCAGTCCACTGTATTCTTCTCTGCCCGTAGCCATATTTCGACATTAGCCGATCTGTAGATCATAAACGAGCGTAGAAGGGACAATTCGTGACCTTAAACCGCTTTTTTACGGGAAACCGAATTTGGGGGATCCCTTTTGTGATGAATAAGATGTGAGTTTGTGCAGTGATTTGACTAGACCAAAACGTGATGTAACCCCTAAAATCCAGCCTAAATTGCGCTGCAGACTCCATTCCCCATCTCCTATGGCAATTACTCCTTCCTATCCCCGCGACCTGGTTGGCTACGGCCGCACTCCGCCCCACGCTCAGTGGCCCAGCAACGCCAGAATTGCAGTGCAGTTTGTGATCAATTACGAAGAAGGGAGTGAAAACTGCATTCTTCACGGCGATGCAACCTCGGAGGCGTTTCTATCAGAAAGCGTCGGGGCTGCACCGCTGCCCGGAGTGCGCAATATGAATATGGAGTCGATGTACGAGTACGGCAGTCGGGCTGGGTTTTGGCGGCTGCACCGGCTATTCACGGGTCGCGGCCTGCCGCTGACGGTGTATGCCGTGGCCATGGCCATGGCCCGCCACCCCGAAGCTGTCGCCGCCATGACCGAGGCCGACTGGGAGATCGCCAGCCACGGCTACCGCTGGATTGACTACCAGTACTTCGGCATTGAGGCCGAGCGCGAGCACATTCGGAAGGCGGTGGAGATTCACACGCAGGTGGCAGGTAGCCGCCCCCTGGGCTTTTACCAGGGCCGCAACAGCCCGAATACCCGCGCTTTGGTGGTTGAAGACGGCGGCTTTCTCTACGATGCCGATAGCTATGCCGACGACCTGCCCTACTGGAATATTGAGTACGGTAGGCCGCACCTGGTGATTCCCTATACCCTCGACAACAACGACATGCGCTTTGCCACCTACGCCGGGTTTAACTCGGGGGATCAGTTTTTTGCCTATCTGCGCGATGCCTTCGACACCCTCTATGCTGAAGGCGATGAGTGCCCCAAAATGATGAGCATTGGCTTGCACTGTCGTTTGGCGGGTAAACCGGGGCGCACAGCAGCGCTGGCGAGGTTCTTGGACTATGTGCAGGGGCGCGATCGCGTCTGGATCTGCCGCCGCGTCGACATCGCCCGCCACTGGCACGAGCACCACAAACCCGCCTAACCTGAAAGAGTTCACCTTGCCTAGCGCGCCCATGCATCCCCTCGATACCCGCTGGGTCCAGCGATTCGCGAACTTCGAGCGCACGTTTTTGCTGCTGCGCGATGCCCTGACAATTGAGTCGCCCTCGCTGGTGGAGAGGGCGGGGATCATTCAGTTTTTTGAGCTGGCCTTTGAGCTAGCTTGGAAGGTGATGAAAGACTATGAAGAAGCTGAGGGAATTCTGGTCAAAACTCCCAGGGAGGCCATCAAGCAGGGATTTCAGATCGGCTTGATTAGTCAAGGGCACGGCTGGATGAGCGCGCTACAAGACCGCAATTTGACCACGCATACCTACAACGAAGCCACGGCGATCGCAGTCGAAACCAGCATTCGCAACGACTACTTTCCCTTGCTGACCGAACTTTACCAAGTCCTAAAGGTGAAGGCTAATGGCTAACGCCCACGGTCTCACAGAGAGCGATATGGCTCAGATCATTGGGGCTAGCCGCCAATTTGAGGAAATTGCGGCGGTGGTGCTGTTTGGCTCGCGAGCCAAGGGCAACTACAAGCCAGGGTCAGATGTAGATTTGGCGGTGAAGGGCGATCGCGTCACCCACCGCACCATTGCTCAGTTCGCTGACCTTCTCAATGAAGAGCTGCCGCTGCCCTATTTCTTCGACGTTGTTCACTACAGCGGCTTGGACCAGCCGTTGACTGACCACATCGATCGCGTTGGGGTAGTCATTTATGACCGGGCTAGCGAGTTGACTCCCATCTAGCCCATTCCATTAGGCGGTATTATCAACTCCAACGCTAGTCGGCGAGGGAGCTAAGAGTGCTGAGTCCTGGGATAATTGGACGGCTGTTGCGCGTGGCTCAGGCCATTGATGACCTGAGCGAGTGGATTGGCAAAAGTCTGAGCTGGCTGGTACTACTCACTGTTGCCGTGGGTTTCTATAACGTCATAGCTCGCTACATTGGCCGCTTTTTGGGCTTGCAGCTGGCCTCTAACGGGCTGCTCGAGTTGCAGTGGTACCTGTTTTCGCTCACCTTTTTGCTCAGCTTTCCCTACATCCTCCAGCAGGGGGCAAATGTGCGGGTCGATTTTTTGGAGGCGAGCTGGAGCGATCGCCGCAAGGCCATGATCAGCTTTTGGGGCACGGTGCTGTTCCTGATTCCCTTTTGCGTGCTGGGGCTGTGGGTGACGGTGAACCCAGTGATGCAGTCGTGGGGGCTGCTGCCCGATGGCACTTGGGGCCGCTGGGAGATTTCTCCCGACGCCAGCGGGCTGCCCAGGGCACCGATCAAATCGATGGTGCTGGTGGGCTTCGGGCTGCTGCTGCTCCAAGCCGTGGCCCAGGCAATCAAGTATTGGGCGGTGTGGTGCGGCTATATCGAGGGCAGGCAGCTGCCGGAGGCTGAGGCTGATCTCCCTCCCTTAGAGTGAGCGGTCATGGGCAATCCCACAGTTTTCAGCATGCAGTTTCTTGAGTCCCCCTTGTAAGGTGCGCCATGGGCTACGAGTGGTTGGCGATCGCGATGTTCGTTGGCTTCTTTTTGATTTTGATGAGCGGCTACCCCGTGGCGTTTTCCTTTGCCGGTACGGGGCTGGTGTTTGGCCTGGTGGGCTGGCTGCTGGGGGCCTTTGAGCCTGCCCGACTACTGTTGCTGCCCAACATCTGGTTTGGCACCATGGGCAACTTCACACTGCTGGCGATTCCGTTTTTTGTGTTTTTGGGCGCGGTGCTCGAAAAGTCGGGCCTAGCGGAGGAACTGCTAGAGACCATCGGCCTGGTGCTCGGCCCCCTGCGCGGCGGCATGGCCCTGGCGGTGGTGCTGGTTGGCACCCTGCTGGCGGCGACAACTGGGGTGGTGGCCGCCACGGTCATTCTCATGGGCATGATTTCGCTGCCGATTATGCTGCGCCACGGCTACGACAAGGAGCTGGCCGCTGGCACCATCATTGCCTCGGGCACCCTGGCGCAGCTGATTCCGCCCAGCCTGGTGCTGGTGGTGCTGAGCGACCAGCTGGGGGTGTCGGTGGGCGATCTATTTTTGGGGGCGCTGATTCCGGGGCTGATGCTGGCCGCAGCCTACGCGGTCTATGTGCTAGTGGTGGCCTACTTCAAACCCGGTACAGCCCCATCGCTGCCCCTAGCAATGCGCCAGATCAGCCGCTGGGAGCTGCTAAAGCGGGCGCTGAAGGCGATCGTGCCGCCAGTACTGCTGATTTTTGTGGTGCTGGGCAGCATTTTCTTTGGCATTGCTACCCCCACCGAGGCGGGCGCGGTCGGGGCCGTGGGAGCCTGCGGACTGGCCGCCCTGAACCGACGGCTGTCGCTCAAGCTGCTGCAAGAGGCCGCCCACGCTACAGCGATCGTGACCGGGGTCGTGCTGATTATTTTGTTTTGCTCGTCGTTTTTTGGCCTGGTGTTTGATGCGCTGGGAGGCAAAACCCTGATCACCAACCTGCTGATAAATCTGCCGGGAGGCTACCTGACCTTTTTGCTGGTGGCCAACCTAGTCATTTT
This sequence comes from Nodosilinea sp. FACHB-131, assembly GCF_014695395.1. Classification (GTDB taxonomy): domain Bacteria; phylum Cyanobacteriota; class Cyanobacteriia; order Phormidesmidales; family Phormidesmidaceae; genus Nodosilinea. Next base: position 70,022 of record NZ_JACJOF010000011.1, on the reverse strand, counting down.
TGCCATGGGGGTATTTTTAGAATTTATTGAAATTTGCTTTATCGCCATGCCGCTGCTGGTGCCCGCCGCTCAGGCGTTAGGCATCGACATGGTGTGGTTTGGGGTGGTGATGGCGCTGAATTTGCAGACGGCGTTTATTTCGCCACCCGTCGGGTTCTCGCTGTTTTATTTGCAGAGCGTGGCCCCAAAGACAATCAGCACCCGCGAAATTCACCGCAGCGCGCTGCCGTTTATGGCCATTCAGCTGGTAGTGCTGGTAGTCGTGATGGTGTTTCCCCAGACGGTAAGCTGGCTGGTAGAGCGATCGCTCCAGTAGCTCACCGTCAGCTCCATGAGACCTAGGCGGGTGCCTCGCCCCCAGCCTTCAGATTGCTGTAGACAAAGCGTTCAAAGGCCCCCTGGTTGAGCTGGCTCCAGGCATAGATGCGATCGCGAAACCCGCGCCAGTCGTCATAGATGGCCTTAAAGTCGGCATCGCCGGCGGCAAACTCGTCGTAGAGGTCAAAGGTGGCCTCCTGAGCGGCGGTCATAATCTCGGCGCTGTATTCGCGCAGCTGCACGCCGCCGTCAACCAAGCGCTGAAGGGCTTCGTTGTTGCGGGTTTCGTAGCGCGACAGCATTTCCGTATTAGCCTCAAAGGCCGCCGTACGCACGATCTGCTGATAGACCTCGGGCAGTTGGTTCCACTGGTCGAGGTTGATCTGCACCTCCAGGGTGCTGCCCGGCTCCCACCAGCCGGGGTAGTAGTAGTACTGAGCCACCTTATTCAGTCCCAGCTTTTCGTCGTCGTAGGGGCCGACCCACTCGGCAGCGTCGATCGCCCCGGTTTGCAGGGCCTGAAAAATCTCGCCCCCCGGCAGTGTCTGCACCGTTACCCCCAGTTTGCTCATCACCTGGCCCCCCAGCCCGGGGATGCGCATCTTGAGCCCGGCCAGATCGCTGACGCTGGCGATCTCGCGGCGAAACCACCCCCCCATCTGCGCCCCGGTATTGCCAGCGGGGAACTGAATCACGTTGAACTGACGGGCGTAAAACTCCTGAAGCTTTTCCAGCCCGCCCCCCTCGTAGAGCCAGGCGTTTTGCTGCTGAGGGGTCAGGCCAAAGGGCAGGCTGGCCCCGAAGCCCATTACCGGGCTGCGACCCACGTAGTAGTACGAGGCCGTGTGGCCACAGGGCACCGCCCCCTGGGAAACCACATTGAGCACTTCTAGCGGTGGGGCAATTTCGCCAGCGGAGCGGGGTGAAATGGTAAACCGGCCGCCGCTCATAGCGCTGACGCGATCAGCAAAGGTCTGAGCCCCGCCCAAAATTGTGTCGAGGGCGGCAGGCCAGCTGGTGGCCATTTGCCAATCGATCCGAGGCAGATCCTCAGCGGCGCCCTCGACCCCAGAGGAAGAGGCCCCAGCACAGGCCCCCAGGCTTGCGGTCGTAGCCGCCGCCACGCCCCAGGTTGTCGTTTTAACCAACTGCCGACGCTTCATGGCACCTCAACGTAGGGAAACCCCAGGACAAAGTAGAGCCGCAGCTATCGGTTGACAACTGCTAACTATTCAAACTGAGGTCGATTGTCCTATAGGTTGAGATCTGTCAGCGCTATCAGTAGGAAATCGTAAGAAAACAGTCCCTACTTAACAGACAGCGAGCTGGGCGGCCAGTAGGGCTGAATTAGTTGGGTTTTAACTCGGTGCTACTCGCTCAAAATCTTAGGCACCTTGAAGAAGCCATCTTCGCAGTCGGGAGCGCAGTCGAGAATAGCATCGCGTTCAGCGAAGGTCTGAAGGCTATCGGTGCGGGTGATGTTGCTGAGCTCAATAGCACGGGTGGTGGGTTCTACGTCGTCGGTGTTGAGCTCCTTGAGCTGCTCCACATAGTCGAGAATGCCGCTGAGCTGCCCGGTGAACTGATCTTCTTCTTCGGCAGTGAGTTCTAAGCGGGCCAGCAGGGCAACTTTGCGAACCTGTTCGAGATCGATCATGGAAACGTAATCCAGAAAAGAGGACTGAGTCTCGTCAGTTGTAGGTTGGGTGAAACGCTAGGTCACCCAACGCATCGAGCTGGGGAAAACCAGGGCAAAATTCAACTGATACAAGCGACAAGCGGTGGTGGGCAGTGCCCACCCTACGGGCTACAGAGCTTGCCTTAGAAGAAAATATCGTTCTTCATGCGGCCGGTGTTCTTCATCCAGTTTTGGGCTTCGATGTAGTTGTTGGGGGCAATGGTGATAGCCTCTAGCCAGTAGCGGGCCGCCTCGTCAAAGAGATTTTCGGCGGTGTCGGTGTCGCCACTGGCCTCGGCCTGCTCGCCCTTGTAGTGGTAGATCACCGCGATGTTGTTGAGGGCCTGGCATAGGCGAGGGTTGAGGTCGAGCGCCTCTTTGTACTTCTCTAGGGCAATTTCATGTTCGCCGTTGCTGGCGTGAATCAGGCCCATGTTGTAAAGGATGAAGCTCTTGTCGTAGGGTTCTTCCTCTAAGAGCAGGGCTTCGCGGTAGTTTTCCATGGCTTCAGCGTATTCCCCGTCGGCCTGAGCAGACATGCCGTCGCGGTAGTAGGCGAAGGCCTCCTTCTGGCTCTTTTTAGTGGGCATCATCTTCAAAATCATGTCGGCCATGACGGTGAAGGATTTGTCGATGAAGTTGTCGTTGCGTTGGGTTCTTGGCATGGGTAGCGACGCGCAAATGAGGGACTTAACGCTTACCTAAGCCCGACGGCGGTAATATTGCCGCAGCAGCTGCTCGGGGGCCTAGGCTAGACAAATATATAAATTACACTAGCAAACCCTGGCGGTTTAATGGCAGCGGCATTGCGACCACCTGCCGACAGACGGCATTTTTGGGTAGAACTAGAGTTAGCTCAATTCGACCCTAGACGTGAGCCACTGGCCGTAGCCTGCGTCTAGCCAAGGGCTCCGAGGGTCATAGCCACGTTATGCCGCTGGAATGGATTTATCTTTTTTGTTGGCGATCGCGCTCATCATCGCGCTCCTCTTCTGGCTGAATCGTCGCCAGGGCCGACGAGGGCCCGCCGCCTATCGCTCACCAACCGCCAGCGCCCCAAGTCGGTCGGTGCGGGGCCGCACCCAACGGCAGCTCCTGCGCTTGGTAGGAGGCAACCAAGCCGTAGCCGAGCGGTTAGTCGAGCAGGTGCAGCTGCGCAACCCCAACCAGAGCGAGCAGTGGTGCTGGGAAAAAGCGATTTATGATATCCACCGCGATCGCCACAGCTCGTAGGAAAAAACAGAAAGGCGAAGAACGAAGAGGAGTACGGCTTTTCGTTTTTCATTCTTTCTACAACGGGTCACCTAGTTTCTATGATTGTTCACATAGTTGACGCGGGTGCCAGCCCAGTTGAGCTTGTTGCGCAGGGTGCCGTAGTAGGAATGGTCCTGTCTCAGAATAATAAACTGGGCCATGGCCTCAGCGCTGCGCACATCCACCCGCTGCCCGGGCCAGATGGCGGTGCCCAAAATTCCATCGGTCCATAGCTTGGTGGTGAGGTCGGGATCGGCCAGGGGCCACACACTGACCACTGAGCCGGGCGGCAGCACAATCGGGCGGCTCGACAGGCTGAGGGGGCAAATGGGCGTCACCACGATCGCATCCATTCCGGGGTGAATAATCGGGCCACCTGCCGCTACCGTGTAGCCGGTCGAGCCCGTGGGGGAGCTGATCAGCAGACCATCGCCCTGGTACTGGTCTACCACCTCGCCGTCGATCTCCATTTCGAGCATGGAGGTGATCATGCGATCGGGGGAAGCTGGCTTGATGGCCATTTCGTTGAGGGCCAGGTAGACCTCGCTGAGGGGATCGAGGTTGGTGCGGTGGCCTTCGTAGATGCGGGCCTGGAGCATCATGCGCCGCTGAACGGCAAAGCGATCGCTCAGCAACCGCTCCCACACCGACTCGGTGTCATCCATCTCCTCAGAACTTTCGGTCAAAAACCCCAGATGACCGCCAATATTGACCGCCAAGATAGGAATATTCTCGGCGGCCAAGTTACGAGCCGCCGTCAGCGCTGTGCCGTCACCACCAAACACAATAGCCAGATCAATGGGCTGACTCACCGAGGCCAAAAACACCGGGTAGGGGTTGTCCTTAGGCCCGCTGGGGCCGCGCAAGACCTTACTTCCCAAGGCTTCTAGCTGGTGGGCGCACTTCTCGGCCCACTTTTGGCTCAGCCGATTACCAGCCTTATGGACAATGATGACTTGCTCAAGTTGCACAACAAAATGCCGTGGGTTGATAGTACAGAGCGAGAGAGTACACCGTCTCCAGCGTTCTTAGACAGCGACACCCCAGTGCTTTAAAAACAATTGTAGAGGGAGCAATGCCACCCCCTCTACAATCCAGACATTCCTACGCTTCGGCAGTTCTACCACTTGAGCAAATTGAACTGCTCCATATCTACTGTGTCGCGGTTGCGGTAGATCGACAGCACGATAGCCAACCCCACTGCCGCCTCTGCCGCCGCAATGCTAATCACAAACACCGCAAACACCTGACCGTTAATGCCCACCGGGTCGAGGTAGTTCGAAAACGCCAGCAGGTTCAGGTTGACGGCATTCAGCATCAGCTCAATGGACATCAGCACGCGAATGACGTTGCGGCTGTTAACCAGGCCATAGATGCCAATACAGAACAGGGCAGCGGCAGTAAGCAGAAAATACTCAAGTTGCATGGCTAAAGAAGAATTCGTTCCAGTACCTAACAACAGTTTTGAGCCTCAAGCAGCAGTTCCTCAGCCTGACAAGGCTGACAAACAGAGGTCTAATCAGACTCTGGGCTTGCCACCGACGACACCAGTTCGCGCGGCCGCTCTGGCAGCTGCAATGCTTCAGAGGCAGTCTCCCCAGGAGCTACGTCAGGAATCAATTCGCGGCGAGCCAGCACGATCGCCCCAATCAGCGCGATCAGCAGCAGCACCGAAGCCAGCTCAAAGGGGAGCAGATAATCGGTAAAAAAGTGAATACCAATGGCGACAGTGGCTAGCTCACCCTGGGGCACCTCGGTAGAAATAGCCCACGGCGTATTTAGAGTTGAGGTTGTCAGCAGCGCAAACAGACCAACGCAAACTCCGCCAGTAGCGATCTTGCCCACCCAGGCCTGCTTCATGGGGGTGAACTCCTGTTCCTTATTCACCAGCATGATCCCAAACAGAATCAGCACGCTGACTGCACCCACATACACCAGCACCTGAGCAGCAGCTACAAACCCCGCATTGAGCAAGATGTAAAGGCCTGCCATGCTGGTGAACACGCCTCCCAGCAAAAACGCCGAGTAGACAATGTTATCTAATAGCACGACCCCCAGGGCACCCCCCAGCGTCATTGCAACCAGTATGCCAAAGGCAACGAGTTGTACCCCTTCCGCTAGCGTCACAGTCTTGACTCCTGTAAAAATTGAGCGATCGCAGCCGTGGTCTTAGCTTAGGCGAATGTACCACGGAACCCTGACGCGTGCATTACTCCTTAGGCTTGGCTTCGCCTTCAGCCGCTTTAGCCTCTTTTTGGGCCGCCTCCAAAATTTCTTGGGGCATCTGGCCCGCCCGCCGAGCGTTGACCGGCAGATCATGAGGACCCATGACGCCTTTAGGCAGGTAGGCCAGTTCCCGCAGGGGAGTGACCATCGGGTCTTGGGTGACCTTGTAGGGCAAACGACCTAGGGCTACGTTGTCATAGTTCAGCTCGTGGCGCTCATAGACAGCCAGCTCATACTCTTCAGTCATCGACAGACAGTTGGTGGGGCAATACTCCACGCAGTTGCCGCAGAAAATGCAAACCCCAAAGTCAATGCTGTAGTGCTTCAGGTCTTTTTTCTTAGTCGCCTTATCAAACTCCCAATCAACTACAGGCAAGTTGATGGGGCACACCCGCACACACACCTCACAGGCAATGCACTTGTCAAACTCAAAGTGAATGCGTCCCCGAAACCGCTCTGAGGGGATCAGTTTCTCATAGGGGTACTGCACCGTCACCGGCCGGCGACTCATATGGTCAAAGGTTACAGAAAGCCCCTGGCCAATATATTTGGCCGCCTGTAAGCTCTCTTTGGCATAATCGCCGACTTGTTTAAGAAAACCCAGCATGGGGAAAATCTCCGCAGTGGTACAGGTTGTCAGTGGGGTAGTTGAGCTTTCAGCAGAGGCTAGCTACCAGCAGCCACCTATTTACAGGGTAGAGCAAGCGCTTTGAGCTAGCCACCAAAGGCAACCGGAAACGCCAGCTTGAGGGCCGCAGTCAGCAACAGGTTGACCAACGCTACCGGCAGCAGAAACTTCCAGCCAAAGTCAAGCAGTTGGTCAATGCGAACGCGGGGCACAGTCCACCGCAGCAGCACCGCAATGAAGACTAGGGCGTAGGCCTTGAACAGGGTCATCACAATGCCGAGGGAAGCAGTGATCACCTGGAGCCAGGGGGTAGTTTCGCTGACCCCAATCAAACTGGCTAACCAGCTCACCGAGATGGGAGATTCCCAGCCGCCCAGATACAAAATCGAGACGATCAGCGCCGACAGCACCAGGTTGACGTAGGAACCTACGTAGAACAGGCCAAACTTCATGCCGGTGTATTCGGTCTGGTAACCGGCCACCAGCTCTTCCTCCGCCTCTGGCAGGTCAAAGGGCAGACGCTCGCACTCCGCCAGGGCGGCAATCCAAAAAATCAAGAAGCCAGCGGGCTGCCGCCAGATATTCCAGCCCAAAATGCCGTAGCCCGACTGCTGATTGACAATGTCGATGGTGCTTAAGCTGTTCGACATCAGCACCACCGCCAGCACCGCCAGCGCCATGGGAATCTCATAGCTAATCGACTGTGCCGCCGCCCGCAGCCCCCCCAGCAGGGAGTACTTGTTGTTGGAGGAATAGCCCGACATCAGCAGGCCAATGGGGGCAATGCTGGAGAGGGCAATCCACAAAAAGATGCCAACGCCAATGTCGGTGATCACCAGATTTTGGCCAAAGGGCACGATTAGGTACGACAAAAACACCGGGATCACCACGATCGCCGGCCCCAGCGTAAACAGAATTGGGTCGGCCTTGGCGGGGGTAATGTCTTCTTTGAAGATCAGCTTGATACCGTCGGCAGCGGCTTGAAGGGTGCCAAGAGGCCCAGCAAACTCAGGCCCAATTCGCTGCTGAGCGGCCGCAGAAATTTTGCGCTCTAGCCATACCGTCACAAAAATGCTGACCGTAGCCCCAATCAGAATCACCACCATGGGCAGGGGCAACCACAGAGCCTTGGCCGCTCCAGTGGGCAGTCCCAGGTCGACGAGGGCGCTGACGAAACTACCCTGTAGGTCAATTCCTTGATTCATGGGCCAGTCCTTAGCAACGGTACAGTTAACTCTGGTAGAGAGAAAACACTTTAGATTCTACCGTCATCTTCCCCCATCCACCGAGCCGGACAGGTGGGATTCATAGGAAGTTTTGGCGGGAAAGAATTGAGGAGCTGGTTGGAGGGGTAGGTAAAGGGTTCCAGATTTAGGGGGTGAGGGGTCTGAGGTATAGGGTATAGGACCCAGGGGGAGGTCCCTATAGCTGCTGCACTCAAAATCTCTCTCATAGTCTCCTGTAATCCTGTACCTTGCACCTTAAACCTCTCCAAGCCCCCAAAACAAAAGCCCCCCAGCGCAAGCGCCAGAGGGGCAGGAGTTCCTGAAAATCGTCACTAGATCAATAATCTGCGCAGGGGAGAAGAGTGCCCAGGGGGGTCTGACCCATCAGGTGGGTGCAGACACCGAAAAACCTTGTTTATCCCAAATGTGGGGACGATTGGCTAGGTCGATATAGGTTTGGCTGTGGGGGCCAGTATAGATTTGGGTAGGCCGGAAGATGCGGTTTTCGCCGAGCTGCTCTTTCCAGTGGGCTAGCCAGCCAGCCACCCGGGCGATCGCAAAGATCGGCGTAAACAAATCAGTCGGAATGCCCAGCTTGCGGTAGACCAGCCCCGAGTAGAAGTCAACGTTGGGGTAAATGCCCTTCGCGCCGAGCTTTTCGGAAACGGCCAGCTCCATCTCTAGGGCGATCGCGTAGTACTCGTCTTGGCCAAACTTGGCAAACAGCTGCTCGGCCAGCCCCTGCAAGATGGTGGCGCGGGGGTCTTTGACCTTATAGACCCGGTGGCCAAAGCCCATGATTTTAGACTTTTCGGCAATGCAGCGCTCCACGTAGGGGCGCACGTTTTCGACCGAGCCGATCTCCTCCAGCATGTCGATCACCTCTTCGTTGGCCCCGCCGTGGAGCGGCCCCGCCAGGGTGCCCACCGCCGAAGCCACCACCGCGTAGGGGTCAGTGAGCGTCGAAGCCGTCACCATGGCCGAAAAGGTCGAGGCGTTGATGGTGTGCTCGGCATGGAGGGTGAGACAGATATCAAAGATCCGCGCCGCCAGGGGGTCGGGCTCGCGCTCGTTGAGCATATAGAGAAAGTTGGCGGAGTAGTTGAGGTCGTCCCTAGGCTGCACCGGGTCGTTGCCCTTGCGCATCAGCTGAAACGCCGCCACCATGGTGGGAATTTTGGCCAGTAGCCGCACTACCGCCTGTTGAATGTAGACCGGGTTATCCAATGCCCGGCGCGAGTAAAACAGGCCCAGGGCAGCCGCACAGGCTTGCAGAGCATCCATCGGGTGGCCGCTCTCAGGGAAGCACTTCATCATGTCGCGGATACGGTACTTGAGGCGGCGGTGGTAGCGAATTTCGTACTCAAAGGCATCCAGCTCCGGCTTGGAGGGCAGCCCGCCCCAAATCAACAGGTAGGCCGTTTCGAGAAAGGTGCCCCGCTGGGCCAACTCTTCAATGGGAATGCCGCGATACTCCAAGATTCCCGCTTGGCCATCCACATAGCTAATGCTCGACTGGGTGGCCGGTACACCCTCTAAACCGGGCCTGTACTCACATGCGGTCATAATACTGTCGCTCCCGTTTGCTGACCTATGATGCCAAGGGCGTTAACCCCCTTAGAATCAACGCTACCAAATCATCTAATCAACCTTAGCGCTGCTGTCAACCCAGTGGGGGTAGCGACAGTGTTGCGATCGCCTAGAGTAGTTGAGTCCTCGATTTCTCCGACTTCCCATGACCACCCTTTCTGTAACCGTGCCCGATATGGCCTGCGGGGCCTGCGTCAGCACCATTACCCAAGCCGTGCAAGCTGTTGACCCCAGTGCCGAGGTTAAAACCGACCTGGGGTCTAAGGCGGTAGACATTACCGCCAGCGTCACTGCCGAGGCGCTTACCGAGGCGATTCAGAAGGCAGGCTATACGGTACAGGCCTAGACGCGGCCACATCGACCACGCGCCCCGTCGCCGCCGACCGCTGGGCGGCGGTCGCCACCTGTAAGGTGTAGAGGCTAGCCTCGGGCGTGCAGTACAGTGCCCGTCCCGTAAGCAGGTGCTCGATCACCTGGGCCGTGTCGGCCGCGAACAGCCCCCGACGGGAGCCCACCTCTAGAGCACGGGTGCCTTGGGCATCGGTCAAAGTACCCTGGTCGCCGTCCAGACACAGCGATCCGTCGCTGCCGATCACCTCTAGCCGCCGCGTCACCTGCCACAGGGCCTCACCCTTACCGTAGGTCACCTCAGCGATCAGCCCTGAGGCGAAGGTGAGCTGGGCGGTGCAGAGGCAAGTGGTGTAGCAGGTCAGGCCCTCGGGGCTAGGGGTGGGGCCGCCGTAGTGGTTTTGGCAGTAGACCCGCGCCACCGGGCCAAAGCAGTCGATCAGCCGGTGCAGGCGCGACAGTGCCCCTACCAAAGGAAAGCCAAACAGCTCAGGGCAATAGGTCCAGGTAGCAGGGGCAGGGCGGCGAGGGGATAGGGTGCAGTAGCGGGCGTAGAAGGGCTGACCGATCGCCCGCAAATTAGCCTTAGCCGCCAGATGGGTGCCCCCCAGCAGCTCAATATGCTCGACATGCAGCAGGCGCTGCTTAGCCTGGGCCAGGGTGAGCAGGGGTTGAGCTTCGTCGGCACTCAGCGCCAGGGGATATTCCACCACCGCGTGGTGGTTGGCCTCTAGGGCAGCGGCGACGACAGTGCTGTGGTCGCGGTTGATGTGGCAGACCACGATTAGATCTAGGTCAGCGCGATTGATCAAGGCTTTCCAGTCGTCCACAGCGACAGCGTTGTACTGTGCGGCAAAGGCTTGGGTATCGGCGGTGTTGTGGCCGGCCACGGCGACCAGGGAGGCGCGATCGCTCGCCTGGAGCGCATCGGCCCGCAGCCGCGCCACAAAGCCCGTGCCGACCATACCAACTCGCACTACATCGCCCTTAACCCTGGGGGTTGCCATCACCCGTTCCTCAGTTATGTCACCACCGCCATAGTACGTTTTTCTCTAGCGGGGGGATGGTGCTGCAACGGGTTCTCTGGAATGCTGAAGGCAGTATTAGCACGACCCTATGCCCCCCTTTGTGCCCCCCTGGTTTTTGCAAAATGGCCTAGCCATGACCCTTTACACCGCCCTGGTGTCAAGCCAAACCTGGCCCCAGAGCATTGACCTGCCGCCCGTCCCTTACCAAGACCATATTTTCAAGGGTCAGGGGGAGGTGCCGATTTTTGGTCGCTGGTCAGTGCCCAACCGGTCAAAGGGCACGATTGTCGCCACCTACGGCATTACCGGCAGCCTTGACGATCAGTGGCAGCTCGAAATTTTGGGCCGCAAGGCCCACCATCAGGGCTACGGCCTGGTGGTGTTTGACTGGCGCGCCCACGGCAAAACCGCCGAACTTTCACCCACCCTCACCTCCGACGGCATCTACGAGGGAGATGACTACGTGGCCCTGGCCGCCCAGGCCAAGGCGCTTGGCTGTGCGCCACCCTTCTGGTTTATGGGCTATTCCCTCAGTGGGCAGCTGGCGCTGTGGGGGGCTAAAGCGGCCATGCAGCTTCCAGCTGACAGCGGTTTAGCACCGGGAGACATTGCCGGAGTCGTGGTGGTCTGCCCCAGCCTCGACTCAAACCGATCGCTGCGCTACCTAACCGCCGATCCGCTGGGCAAGTTTTTAGAGCGATCGATCGCCCAAGAACTCAAGCGCCTGGCCCAGCGTCTTCACCAAGCCCACCCCGACCACTTTGACCTAGCTGCGATCGATCGCGCCAACAGCATCTGGGGCTTTGACCACGAGTTGGTGATTCCTCGCCTGGGGTTTGCCTCGGTCGAAGACTACTACAACGCCAGCAGCCCGCTCCCGTTTATGGCCGAACTGACGATTCCCACTTTGATTCTCTATGCCGCCGATGACCCCCTTTTCAGCCCCGAGATCATCCCTGACCTTAAGGGAGTTTGCGCGGCCAACCCCAAAATCGAATTGGTGCTCACCGAGTTCGGCGGCCACGTGGGCTACTACAACAGCAGCGCCGGTCAACGCCAAGCTGGGGACAGCGACCCCTGGTGGGCGTGGAACCGAGCGCTGGACTGGGTAGAGCAGGTGGGTGGATAACGCAATGTAGGGGCACTGCAGCAATGCCCCTACCAAAGATCTCACTAAAACAGGCGCAGAATGAGGGGATAGCGAAAGGGTGTGTTGGGGTTAGTGAGGCTGTGGAAGATGCCAAAGATAGGCATGATCAAGTCCACAAGAAACACAACCAACAACAGCGGAATGCCGATCAGCACCCAGGCCAAAATTCCTGCAACTACCTTCCAAAACCATATATTTAGGTGGAAGTTGATGGCTTCCTTAGCATTCTCTTTAACGACTAAGTCGTCAGAAATTAGCAGAATGGCGATAGGAACACCAACGGACACTAATAAAGTGTTGAAGAAAATCGAGCCGTGACTAACGGCGGAGAGGATTTTGCGAGTGCCAGTGTCTTCGGTGGAATGCATTGAAAGTCTCCTAGTTCAAGGGATAGGTAAAAGGGGGAATTGGTCGGCGCTAGCTAGCCTGCTCGTGAAGCTCGGCGGTTTTAACTTGCACCGTCAAAGGGCGATCGCCCCGCTGAATTTTGAGTTCTAAGGCATCGCCAATCTTGGTGTTTTCAACCTTGATTTGCAGCCCATCGGCGCTGCGAATAGGGGTGCCGTTGACCTGCAAAATAACGTCGCCACGGCGCAGCCCGGCGTCGGCAGCGGGGGTGCCTTCCAGCACCCGAATAATCAGGACACCATCGACCTCGGGCAAATACATACCTGAGTTGATGTCTTCGTTGCTGCGCTTGGCCTGCTCGGGGGTGAGGTTGGCAATTTGCACACCAATGTAGGGGTGAGCCACCGTTTCGCCCCGAGCCAGCATGTCTTTAACTTCTTTGGCCTTGTTGATGGGAATGGCAAAGCCAATGCCCATGGCGTCGGCGCGAATGGCGGTATTGATGCCGATCACTTCACCCCGTTGGTTGACTAGCGGTCCACCCGAGTTGCCGGGGTTAATGGCGGCATCGGTCTGAATAAACTCTAGCCGCTTGCCGGGGATGCCTACGGAGCTGCTGGTGCGTTTGAGGGTGCTGACGATGCCCAAAGTCACGGTGTTGTCGAGGCCGAGGGGGTTGCCGACGGCGATCGCCCAGTCGCCCACTTCGATCTGATCAGAGTCGCCCAGGGTAGCGATGGGCAGCACATCGTCCTCGCCATCGTCGATTTTGACCACAGCCAGGTCGGTGACTTCGTCCACCCCTTCCACTACGGCGTCAAAGCTGCGGCCATCTTTAAGAGTGACCACCACCCGGTCAGCGCCGTTGATCACGTGGGCGTTGGTCAAGATGTTGCCAGTGTCGTCGATGATGAACCCTGACCCCTGACCCCGCAACAGTTCTTCCTGGGGCTGACGCGGCATGCCGCCAAAGAAATCGCGTAGAAAAGGGTCTTCGTAGAGCGGATCGCGGGACTGGCGAGTGATAGTTTTTTCGGTGTCAATGCGAACTACCGCCGGGCCAACCTGGCGCACAGCCGCCGCCACAAAACTTTCGTTGCCGATCGCTGCTGTTGCCGCCGACTGGGCCTCAGCCGGAGATGCGATCGCGCCACTCAACATCAGCACCGCCGCCGTGATTGTGGCCAGCAGCCGTCTTAGGGGTATCCAGAGTCCTTGTTTCAAGGGAGCAGACCTCATAAAGCGAATTCGACGCACAACAGCAAGGGGGTAGTATCCCGTCGATTGATCAAAATTGTTTCACAATTGCCCACTCGGTGGGGGAGGGGGATACCGTACTTCCGAGTGGTTAAGGCCGAAGGCTTAGGTTGAATAGCATGATGGAAGCCAGCAACGAGAGTTCTAGATGACTGCTAACTACATCATGGCCCTAGATTTGGGCACCACCGGCAACCGAGCGATCATCTTTGACCGGGAAGGGGCGATCGCCGGTCAGGCCTACCGCGAGCTCACCCAGTATTATCCGCAGCCCGGCTGGGTTGAGCACGACGCCCGTGAGATTTGGGAGGCGATCGCCTGGGCCATGGGGTCAGCCATCGCCAAAGCCAGCCTCAAGCCCAGCGACATTGCCGCCATTGGCCTCACCGTGCAGCGTGAAACCTGTCTGCTGTGGGATCGCCGCACCGGTCGCCCTCTAGCGAATGCGATCGTCTGGCAAGATCGCCGTACCGCACCCCTGTGCAACCAGCTGCGAGACGAGGGAAAGGCCGAGGACATCTACGATCGCACCGGCCTAGTCCTTGACGCCTACTTCTCGGCCACCAAGTTAGCCTGGCTGCTGGAGCAGGCTAAAAAAGAGGTGGATCCGCCGGTTGACTTTGACCAGGTGCTGGCGGGCACGATCGATAGCTGGGTGCTGTGGAACCTCACCGGGCGGCAGGTGCACGCCACCGACCACAGCAACGCCAGCCGCACCATGCTGCTTAACCTGGCCAGCGGCCAGTGGGACGACACCCTGCTGGAGCTATTTGGCATTCCGCCCCACATCATGCCCACGATTCAGCCCAGCGTGGGGGTATTTGGCCATACCGATGCGTCTGTTTTTGGGGCCGAAATTCCCATCGCGGCAATCTTTGGCGACCAGCAGGCGGCGCTCTACGGCCACGGCTGCGATCGCCCCGGCCTGCTCAAGTGCACCTACGGCACCGGGGCGTTTTTGGTGTCGCATACGGGGGATGACGTGGCGCGATCGCAGCACCACCTGCTTTCCACCGTGGCCTGGTCTGAGGCGACGCTCGATCCGCTGCGGCCCCATCTCGGCTATGCGATCGAGGGCAGCATGTTTACCGCTGGGGCCTGTATTCAGTGGCTGCGCGATGGCCTGCAAATTATCTCCAGCGCGGCGGAAACCGAAATTCTCGCCCGCAACGCCCGCGACAACGGCGGCGTCTACTTTGTGCCCGCCCTCAGCGGCCTCGGTGCCCCCCACTGGGATATGAGCGCCAGGGGTGCCTTTCTGGGGCTGACGCGCGGTGCCCAGAGAGAGCACATGGTACGGGCGGTGCTAGAGGCGATCGCCTACGAAGTCAAAGAAGTCGTCGACGCCGTCAACCAGGATGCCGGCACCCCCATTCGTCAGCTCAAGGTCGACGGTGGGGCCTGCAACAACGACTTTCTCATGCAGTTCCAGGCCGACGTGCTAGGCATTCCCGTTGAGCGCCCCCAGATGCTCGATGTCACCGCCCAGGGAGCCGCCTTTGCCGCGGGCCTGGCGGTCGGCTTTTGGGATGATTACCGCACTCTTGTGGAGGGCCGTGCGATCGATCGCGTGTTTGAACCCGGTGCGGGCCAGACCGCAGCGCAAGAAAACTTTGCCCTGTGGGCGAAAGCAGTCGAGCGGGCCAAGGGCTGGGCTAGCTAGCGGGACGGGTTTCCAAGCCGCCTGAGATTCCCGCTAATCTTAGGGGACATCCCCCTTTCTCCTATCTGCCATGCCCGACTCCATTCCTGACGTCAGCACCACTCCCACCCCTACGAGTTCAGATCTAGCCCCTGCGGCAAACGTCCCTTCAGATGAGGAGATGTGGGACCTTGTTGAGCATCACCTGGTGCGCTACGGGGGCAGTTTTGCTCCTATGCTGATCGAGCGGGCGCGGGGCAGCTACCTCTACGATCGCCAGGGCCGCAAGATTCTCGACTTCACCTCCGGGCAGATGTGCGCCACCCTAGGCCACAACCATCCCGATGTGGTGCAGGCCATTCATAGGGCTTGCGAAGACGTACTGCACCTGTTCAGCGGCATGCTGTCGCCAGCCGTGGTAGAGCTGGCCGAGTCGCTCTGCCAGCTCTTGCCGTCCACCCTGCAAAAGGCCCTATTTCTCAACACCGGCAGCGAGGCCAACGAAGCCGCCCTGCGCATGGCCAAACTGCACACAGGCGGCTTCGAGGTGGTTGGGCTTAGCGCCTCCTGGCACGGCATGACCGCCGGAGCTAGCGCCAGCACCTTTATCTCGGCCCGTAAAGGCTACGGCCCCACCATTCCAGGCAACCTGGCACTGCCCACGCCCAACTGCTATCGCTGCCCTATTCGCCACTGCCAAGACCAGTGCGATATGACCTGTTTAGACGTAGGCTTTGACCTAGTCGACAGTCAGTCGGTAGGAGCCTACGCCGCGCTGATTGTGGAACCCGTGCTCAGCGCTGGGGGGGTAGTCGTGCCCCCAGAGGGCTACTTTCAGCGGTTGCAGAGCTACTGCCAAGAGCGGGGCATGCTGCTGATTTTGGATGAGGCTCAAACCGCCTTTGGTCGCCTAGGCAGCTTCTTTGCCTTTGAACAACTGGGCATGGTGCCCGATATTCTCACCTTGTCGAAAACACTGGGGGGAGGCCTGCCCCTGGCGGCGACCGTGACCAGCGCGGCGATCGAGGCCGCTTGCTACGAAAAAGGCTTTATCTACTACACCTCCCACGTGTCTGACCCCATGCCCGCAGAGGTGGGGCTGGCGGTGCTGCGGGTGTTGACCAGCCAAAACCTGACGGAGCGGACTGCAACCATGGGGGCCTACTTGAAGGATGGATTGCTCAAACTCAAGGATCGCTACGAGGCGATCGGCGATGTACGCGGCCATGGGCTGCTGCTGGGGGTAGAGCTGGTGAAGGATCGAGCGACCCGTGAACCCGACCCAGAAAAAGGTGCCACTATTACCCGCCGCTGTCTAGAACTAGGGCTGAGCATGAACATTACCGCCCTACCCGGTATGGGCAGCGTGTGGCGCATCGCCCCGCCGCTAACTGTCACTTACGAAGAGCTAGACGAAGGATTGGCCATTTTGGAGCAGGCCATTGGTGACTGTCTGTAATGGCTTATCCATCACTGGCGTGGCGTAAACTGATGAGTAGTTCTTTCAAGCTTGGGTGCTATGCCCAAGACGCCTACTTTTAGTACGTGCTGAAGAGGTGTGTCAGGATACTTTGACGGAAGCGATCGCCGCGTATCCTGCTGACGAATTCCCCATAAATGTTCCTGCCGAGATCCACACAACCCTGCTAGCAGAGGAATTTTGGCATTAACGACTCTTCACCCTCTACCCTCAACCCCTCACCCTCTACTACCCTCCACCCCTCACCCTCTACCCTGTCCATGAAGATCCTGCTCGTTGACGACGAAGTAGAACTCGCCGACCCGCTGAGTCGCTTACTCAACCGGGAAGGTTATGAGGTGGATGTGGCTACTAACGGAGAAGCGGGCTGTAACCTAGCTGGTCAAGGCGGTTACGACCTGCTAATTCTCGACTGGATGCTGCCAGGGCTGAGCGGGCTAGAGATCTGTCGGCAGGTGCGATCGCGCCAGGACAACACCCCCGTGCTCTTTCTCACGGCCAAAGACACCCTCAACGATCGCGTCGATGGCCTCGATGCCGGAGCCGATGACTATCTGGTCAAACCCTTTGAGCTGCGGGAACTGCTGGCGCGGGTGCGGGCGCTGCTGCGGCGATCGCCCAACCTCGAAACATCCACCCCGCCACGCTTGACCTACGGCGATCTTACCCTCGACGAAGCCAACCAGCTTGCCCACCGCCAGGGGCAACCCGCCGAATTGTCTGAAAAAGAAACCCGCCTGCTGGCCTACCTGCTGCGCCACGCCAATCAGGTGCTTACCCACGAACAGATTTACCAGAGCGTCTGGGATGACCAGGACGCACCCAGCAGCAACGTGGTCGCCGCCCAAATGCGCCTACTGCGCCGCAAGATAGAGCCCAAAGGCACTGCGCCAATTATCCACACGGTCTACGGCAAAGGGTATCGGCTAGGGGGCTAGGGCAACGGTGCAAGGTTCAGGGTTTAGGGCCGAGTTGTCACCCTATACCTGAAACCTTGCACCCCTCAAAATCTCGACCCTGGCTGCTGCAAAAATTCCGCCTCTTCAGGAGTCGTTTCCCGGCCCAAAATCTCATTGCGGTGGGGGAACCGACCAAATCGCTGAATCACGTCTCGATGGCGCAGGGCGTAGTCAAGGCTGGACTCAAATCCGGGGTGAGTGGCGTGGAGCGATCGCACCAGTGCCACCGAGCGCTCCTGGTCGGCCAGGTTTTCGCTGTGCTCTAGCGGCAGGTAAAAAAAGATGCGCTCTACCGGCAAAACCTGCTGGTCATAGCCCTGGGCTAAGGCATAGTTAGCGGTGTCTCGGGCAGCGCGATCGCTCGCAAAACTGCGCGCCTCGCCCCGAAACAGATTGCGCGGAAACTGGTCTAGCAGGATCACCAGGGCAAGGCACGATCGCGGTTCCTGCCGCCACGTCGCTAAAGCGCCAGTTGAAGCCTGCTCATAGTCAGTCAAAAACTGCCGCCGAATCGTGTCATCAAACGCCGGTTTTTTCTTGAACCAGACCCGGCGCTGCTGGCCATACTCGCTGCAAGGATCCTCTGGGTCGCCAAACCAGAATCGCAGAACCGCTTCCCAGCGCTCCATCTACTCACTTACTCCAGCACCAGCGGATCCAGCGCGTAGTCCTCCCAGTTTTGGTGCGATCGCTCCGAAATATGGGGCGTCACAATGAATTTGGGCATCTCATCCTGGGTGACATCGATGCGCACAAAGGAGTAAGGCCGCCGCCGCTCGGCTTTATGGCCGGTTAGGCCCTTATACAACTGCGATTTTGCCACCAGCTTAAACTCCATTTGCCCATCGGGGTCGGCCCCCAGGGGTTCGTAGAGCATGGTGCCCTCCGGCCGTTGCCGTCGCAGGCTCAGACCGCTGCCGCCGCAGACTAAATAGTTCATGTGGCTGTCAGCGTAGCCCGTGGCCTCGGTTTTGAGATATTCAAAACAGTGAGCGTGGCCGTTGAGCACCAGGTTGACCGAGGGGCGATGTGCGCTGATTTCAGGCACCGCTGCCGCCACCTGGTCAAGCACCCAGCGCAGGTTTTGGCGAATCGCCATCGTCTGCCCCTGGCCCCACTTAGTGGTCTCAGTGACGTAGGGGGGGTGGTGAAAGAAAAGAATGCGCCCCCGCACTGCCTTGTCCTGCCAAGAGGCAATTAGCCCGTCCCGCAGCCACAGCAGCTGCTCAGTATCGACCAGAGTAGTGGGTCGAGGGTGCACCTGCTTTTCAATATCGAGCAGCACTTCCTCCATCTGCTCTATCTTGGCCTGCAGGTCGTCTAAGCGCTCCTGGGCGTGGGGATCAGTGCGTTGCAGGTGCATGGCTTCGTCGCGCACCTCCTGCTGCTGGCGCTGAATCGCCTCTCGCTGAGCCAACAACCGGCCCCGATAAGCCGCATTTGAAGCCCGCTGGGGCGACAGGGCTGGGTCGTTAAAGGTGCTGCTGTCGAGGGCAAAAAAATCGATGCCGCCGTAGCGAAAGGTGTAGTAACGATTGGGCAGCCGGGTAAACTGCCCTGGCTGGTAGCGCAGCCCCAGGGTTGTCTCGCCCCAGGGACCATAGTGGCGCTCGAGGTGAGCGTCTAGATCTTCATCCGATAGCGTTTTTAAGTAGTCTAAAAAAGCGCGGGCATAGGCATCGCCGATTCCAGAACCGTGCCAGCCGACGTTTGGATTGAGGTTAAGCCCCAGCAGCTTGCGCACGGGACGGGTCAGCTGCACCAAAATGCTGTAGAGCGTGGGCAAGTTGTAATAGTCGTGGTTGCCCGGTACCGCCAAAAATGGAAACTGAAACACCATATCGTCAAAGGCGATGCGTTCGGGGC
Source organism: Nodosilinea sp. FACHB-131 (assembly GCF_014695395.1). Classification (GTDB taxonomy): domain Bacteria; phylum Cyanobacteriota; class Cyanobacteriia; order Phormidesmidales; family Phormidesmidaceae; genus Nodosilinea. Next base: position 51,024 of record NZ_JACJOF010000011.1, on the reverse strand, counting down.
GATCGCCCCCCACCAGCCACTCCCGGTAGGGCTTGATGAAATTTTCTGGATATTGCTCACTGGAGCCCACCTGATACACCACATCGCCCGTGTGCAGCAAAAAGCGGCAGTCTTGCAGGTGGGGCAGCATTTGCTTGGCAATGCGCCGCTGGGGGTGATGGTCGGGGTGAGGGCCAGAGCCGCTATCGCCAATCACCAAAAACGAAAATTCTCTATCGTCGCTGCGACCATCCTCCAAAATCAATCGCGTCTGGTCGATGCGGCGCTGCATTAACATCGGGTGCTGCCAGCAAACCCGCTCCTTCATTTTGGCGACTTTGGTCAAAATGGGCGGGTCAAGAATGGAAGCCATGGGTCAGGAGTGAATTTCTGCGACGATTGAGAGCTGGCCCCAAAGCGAAAGGCCCTCATTTAGAGTAATCTGTGTTTCCTAAAATTGCCGAACCTCCTATGCAGCAGCGGCCATCATTTGGCACGGGCAGGCTAAGCTAAATCCATTCTGGGTAGAGCGAGCAGGTGACGAGATCGGCAGCGCTCTCCTCTATAGAAATTTGGTGGTCATTCCCCCTAAACAACAGCGCAACCTGCGATCGCCCATGCCCCTCGACTCTATTAACAACGTCATTCACCAGTTTGAACAGCAGCCTCGCTGGCGTGGTCGAGGCCAGTTTCGCCAGGTGCTCAACAGCTGGGCTGCCGTTGTGGGCGACGGGGTAGCTCGCCAGGCCGCCCCCGTGCGGCTCGATCAAGACGTGCTGCACGTGGCGGTAGTCAACCCGATGTGGGCCCAAACCCTGACCTTGGAGCGGCGGCGAATTCTAGCCAAGCTCAACGATCGCCTCCATCTCAACCTCAGCGACATTCGCTTTTCGAGCGGCGACTGGTATCGGCGAAATAAATCGGCTCAGCCGGGCAAAACGGCGGCGGCGGCCTTAGAACTACCTGATTGGCTGCGGCAGCATCCCAGCTATGAGCCCCGAGCGATCCCGCGATCGCCCCAGCGGCCAGAAACAGCCGAAGAGAGCTTTGAGCGTTGGGCCGACCTGACCCAACAGCTGGCGGCCCAGCAGCCCCTCTGCCCCCAGTGTCAGTGCCACTGCCCCACGGGGGAACTCAAGCGCTGGGGACGGTGCAGCATTTGCGCCGTCAAAGGGCTCAAAGGCCCAGTTGGGCGACATTCTGTATGACGGGCTTAACCCCAAACACCTGAGCAAAGCAAGTGACCACGACGGGTCGCACCGACTCCACCGTAATGCCTGGGCAAAACTGGGCCAGGCTGCCCACCGATTTGTCGGCAATGCCGCAGGGCACGATCGCCTGAAACCCGGACAGATCAGGGCAGACATTGAGCGCAAAGCCGTGCATCGTCACCCAGCGGCTGACCTTAATGCCGATCGCCGCCAGCTTGGTGTTGCCCACCCACACGCCGGTTAGTCCGGCTTGTCGCCCGGCGCTCACCCCAAACTGGGCCAAAGTTTGAATCAGCACTTCCTCAAGCTGGCGCAGATACCAGTGCAAATCGGGCTGGTGCTGCTTCAGGTTGAGAATGGGGTAGCCCACTAGCTGACCGGGGCAGTGGTGAGTGACCTCGCCCCCCCGCTCAGTGCGAAACAGAGGATAGGGCAATTCCTCAGCCGAAAGTTTGAGGTAGTCTAGGGTTGAGCCCTGACCCAAGGTGTAGACACCCGGATGCTCGACAAGCAGCAGGCGATCGGGTTGAGGATGCTCGCGGTGACGTTGTACCAGGGTCTTTTGCAGTGTCCAAGCTGCGGCAAAAGGCATGACCCCCAGCTCGTAAATATCGCAACGGGGCATTGCTTCCCCGTGGTTTTGATTCATTCCTGTCAAGCGTAAATCAGCGGGAATAGCCCATTTTTCCTGGGTTTTGCAATCAAGAATTATCAACCCATGCAAAGGATTCTAACGGACGCTGTTGTGCAGAATACAAGGTGTTAGGGTGAAACCAAGCCGACGTATCAAGGAGTCCGCTTTATGAAGCTGGTAATCCATGGCAGAAATATTGAGATCACAGACGCGATTCGGGAGCATGTAGAGCAAAAAATCCTCAAGGCGGTGAGTCACTTCAAACACCTCACCAACGAGGTCGATGTCCACCTATCCGTAGCCAAAAACCCCAGAATTGGAGCCAATCAGGCCGCTGAAGTTACCCTATTCGTAGACGGAGCCGTTGTTAGAGCCGAAGAAAGCAGCGAGAACCTCTACGCCAGCATCGACTTGGTAGCCGACAAAATTAGCCGCCAGCTGCGCAAGTTCAAAGAAAAGCGCAACACCCGCATGCAGGGCAGTTTGGGTAAAACGACTGAGGCTTACCTCAACGAAGCGCCATTGACCGATGTCACCCACGTGCTCAATACCAGCGAGCCCCAGCTTCCTGAAGAGGTAATTCGCACTAAGTACTTCGCGATGTCTCCTATGTCTGTGACAGATGCCTTGGAGCAGCTCGCGGTCATCGACCACGATTTCTACATGTTCCTCAACGCAGAAACCGAAGAAATCAACGTGATTTACGAGCGGAACCACGGTGGCTACGGGTTAATTCAACCTCGCAAGCCTAACCAAAACGGCCACCAGAACGGGCACAAAGCTCAGCAGGCCGCTGAAGCCACTATTCACAGCTAGCCCTGCGTGAATTGCACACCAACCAGAAGCCCCAGATTCCAAATAGGAGTCTGGGGCTTTCGTAATGGATAAACCTTAAGGTTTTGAGTGAGCCGTCTCAGGTGGCTGTCTTTCCGCAGAATAATTCTCAGGTTCTTTGCTGCCAGCGTTGCTAAGCAGGGGAACCACTTAGGAGAGGTTCTACGCCGCCCTTGGCATCTAGGGCAAAGAGGTCGTCGCAACCGCCCACGTGGTGGTCATTGATGAAAATCTGGGGGAGCGATCGCCGCCCGTCAGCTCGCTCAGACATTTTGTTGCGGGCCGCCTCATCGCCGTCAATGGCGTATTCGGTGTATTCAATACCTTTTTGGTCAAGCAATCGCTTAGCGCGAATGCAGAAGGGGCAGCTTCTCCAAGTGTAGATTTCGACGGTAGGGGTCATAGCGCGCACCTCCAGGGGCGGTATTTAAGGTTCTTTACATTATTTTAGTCTTCTCAGCACCTTCACCACGTCCACAGTTCGATAGGCATGCTTACAGGCTGGCGGTGGCATGCGGGGAGGTGAGGAGAGTTTACAAATTTTTTTCCCCCGTCTCCCCCATCTTCCCTATCTCCCTCACCTTAAAATTCACCTCACCCACTTCCCTTCAGCGCGTGGGCGATCGCATCCACCACCCGCGACACCTCCACAATCTCCAGCCCGTCTACTTTTACCAACTGCCCCTTGGGCACAATCGCCCGCTTAAAGCCCAGCTTCGCCGCCTCCTTCAGCCGCAGCTCTAGCTGCGAAATCGGTCGCACCTGACCACCTAGGCCCACTTCGCCAATCAGCACGAGTTCTGGATCGACGAGGCGATCGCGAAAGCTGGCCACCACCGAGATCGCGATGCCGAGATCCGCCGCCGGTTCCCCCACCGCCAGCCCGCCAGACGATGCCACGTAGGCATCCAGCTTAGATAGGGGAATGCCCACCCGCTTCTCTAGCACCGCCAAGATTTGCAGCAGCCGGTTGTACTCGACCCCTGTAGTCGACCGCCGGGGTGAGCTATAGCTGGTGGGGCTGACCAGTGACTGCAGCTCCACCACCAAGGGCCGAGTGCCCTCGCAGGCGACGATGGTGGCGATGCCTGGCACCTGCTCATCGCGATTGCCCAAAAATAGCGCCGAGGGGTTGCTGATCTCCGCCAGGCCGCGATCGACCATTTCAAACACACCCAGCTCGTGGGTGGCCCCAAACCGATTTTTCACCGATCGCAGCAGTCGGTGGCTGGCGAAGCGATCGCCCTCAAAGTACAGCACCGTATCGACTAGGTGCTCCAGCACTTTGGGACCGGCGATCGCCCCCTCCTTGGTCACGTGACCCACGATAAACAGTGAAATATTCGCTCGCTTCGCCAACTGCATTAGCGCCGACGTGCATTCCCGCACCTGCGACACCGAACCAGGGGCCGAGGTCAGCGCCGCATAGTACAACGCCTGAATACTGTCGATAATCGCCACCGTCGGTTTCAGCGACTCCAGCTCCATCAGAATCGTCTCTAAGTCAATCTCCGGCAGCAAAAACAACTGCGAATCCACCGCCTCCACCCCAGCAGACTCAAACTCCTCAAACTCCGCCTCTTCTTTTTCTTCCCTCTTCTTTCTTCCCTTGCCTCCCCTACTCCCTACCCCATCACCCCCATTACCCTCCACCTTCCCCACCGGCCCCAGCCGCTGCCACCGCAGCTTCACCTGCTGTCCCGACTCCTCTGCACACACGTACAGCACCCGCTGCCGTGACGCTAGCTGATTCGCCACCTGGAGCAGCAGGGTAGATTTGCCAATGCCGGGATCACCCCCCAGCAGCACCAGTGACCCCGGTACAATGCCGCCGCCCAGCACTCGGTCGAGTTCCCCATAGCCCGAAGGCAGTCGCGCCTGGGGATGGTCTTGAATTTGATTTAGGGTCATGGCCAAGCGCGGCTGGCTGACCTTAGCCGTCGTCGGCCCACCCCGGCTACGCCCCAGAGCAGAGGCCCGAGCGGTCGTCTCCTTAGCGGGCTGAGCCTGCTCTACCAAAGCATTCCAGCTGTTGCACACGGGGCAGCGGCCAAAGTACTGGGGCGACTCAGCTCCGCATTCGTTGCAGACAAAAATTGAACGAGATTTAGCCATAACTACCCCTGCCCTGCCGATTATCCAGGGCGATACTTGGCTCTAAAACACGACCGCTACTGCGCAATAAACCTTAAAAAAGCCTGAAGCACAGATGTTCCACGCATGCGGCATGAATCAATACACATAGAATAATCAAACGTTGTAGGTTCTGCTTTGGCAACGTTTGAGGGCATTGCTTTGCCCGTAGCCACGGTTGTTTAGCTCAATCAACTAATTAGCTTTCAAAAGTTAATCATTAAACGTTGCGATTGTTTATAGAATATGACGTTATGTAGGGAGCCTTGAAAGCCTTGGAAAACAACAAAGAAAAAATTCTAGTGGTCGACGATGAGGCCAGCATTCGGCGAATTCTTGAGACCCGCCTATCGATGATCGGCTATGACGTCGTCACCGCCGCCGATGGCGAAGAGGCCCTAGAAACCTTTCGCAACGCCGCTCCTGACCTGGTTGTGCTCGATGTGATGATGCCTAAGCTCGACGGCTACGGCGTCTGCCAAGAGCTCCGCAAAGAGTCTGATATTCCTATTATTATGCTCACTGCCCTGGGGGATGTGGCCGATCGCATCACCGGTTTAGAACTCGGGGCCGACGATTACGTCGTCAAACCCTTCTCGCCCAAAGAGCTAGAGGCCCGCATTCGCTCCGTACTGCGCCGGGTCGACAAAACCGGCATGACCGGCATTCCTAGCTCCGGCGTCATCTCTGTCAACACCATTCGCATCGACACCAACAAGCGCCAGGTGTACAAGGGCGACGAGCGCATTCGCCTGACCGGCATGGAGTTTAGCCTGCTAGAGCTGCTGGTCAGCCGCTCCGGGGAGCCCTTCTCGCGCTCCGAAATTTTGCAGGAAGTGTGGGGCTACACCCCCGAGCGCCACGTCGATACCCGCGTGGTCGATGTGCATATTTCTCGCCTGCGGGCTAAGCTCGAAGACGACCCTAGCAACCCAGAGCTGATTCTCACCGCTCGAGGTACCGGCTACCTGTTTCAGCGCATAGTGGAGCCCGGCGAAGAATAGTCGGTAGGGTAGTCTGCTAGAATTTCCTCAGGTTTTTAACAGATTTAGCAGATGGGTTTTAACCGGGCACGCATTGCTATTGATGCCATGGGGGGAGATTTTGCCCCAGGCGAAATCGTTGCAGGTGCCATTCGCGCCAAGGCTGAGCTAGATGTCGATGTCGCCCTGGTCGGCGATATCGAGCAGATCAAAGCATCTACCGCCAGTCCGGAGCATCTGGTGGGCATTGAGCTAGTGCCCGCCGAGGGCAGCATCGAAATGCACGAAGAGCCGCTGAGCGCCCTGCGCAAAAAGCCCCAAGCCTCGATCAACGTGGCCATGGATTTGGTCAAGCGTAACGAGGCCGATGCGGTCGTATCGGCGGGGCACTCCGGGGCAGCGATGGCTGCCGCCCTGCTGCGGTTGGGGCGGCTGAAGGGCATTGATCGACCGGCGATCGGAGCCGTATTTCCCACTGTAGTTGCCAACAAATCGGTGCTGATTTTAGACGTGGGGGCCAACGTCGACTGCCGCCCCAAGTATCTAGAACAGTTCGCCATCATGGGCACCATCTATTCCCGCTATGTGCTGGGAGTCGACAACCCCCGTGTAGGGCTAATCAACATTGGCGAAGAGCCCTGCAAAGGCAACGACTTGGCCTTAAAGGCTCACCAACTGTTTGAAGAAAACCCCAACATTCCCTTTGCGGGGAATGCTGAGGGGCGCGATATTCTCTCGGGCCAGTTTGATGTGGTGGTCTGCGATGGTTTCGTGGGCAACGTGCTGCTCAAGTTTGCCGAGGCAGTGGGTGAATCGGTACTGCAAATTTTGCGAGAAGAGCTGCCTCAGGGCGTTCGCGGCAAGATTGGAGCGTCTATTCTTAAGCCCAACCTGCGCCGCATTAAGCAGCGGGTCGACCACGCCGAGCATGGTGGCGGCCTATTACTGGGTGTAGCTGGGGTGACGGTGATCAGCCACGGCAGCTCCCAGGCACCCTCGGTGTTTAACGCTATTCGGCTGGCCAAAGAGGCGGTCGACAACCGCGTTCAAGACCGGATTCAGGCCCAGTACCAGCGGGTGGCCATCCCCGCAGCAGACGGAGAATAACCCGTGGAACAGTTCATGCCCGGTGTGTCACTGGTGGGCAGTGGTTCAGCCTGCCTAACCGTACAACTCACCAACGACGATCTAAGCCAGCGCGTTGACACCTCCGATGACTGGATTGCGACTCGCACCGGCATTCGTCAGCGCCATGTAGCAGCTCCTCAGGACTCACTTGCGTCTCTGGCTGCGGAGGCCGCCCGCAATGCCTTAGCCATGGCCGCAGTGAGCGCCGAAGAGGTCGATTTAATTGTGCTGGCTACCTCTACCCCCGACGATCTATTTGGGACGGCCTGTCAGGTGCAGAGGGCGCTGGGGGCAACTCGCGCCGTGGCTTTTGACCTCACCGCCGCTTGCTCTGGGTTTGTGTTTGCCCTGGTGACGGCCGCCCAATACATTCGCACCGGGGTGTTTAAGAACGTGGTGGTGATTGGGGCCGACGTGCTCTCTCGCTGGACAGACTGGGACGATCGCACCACCTGCGTGCTGTTTGGCGACGGGGCTGGGGCCGTGGTGCTGCGGGCGGCTGAGCGCGATCGCCTGCTTGGCTTTGAGCTGTGCAGTGATGGCTCCTTAAATCACTGCCTGAACCTGGCTTACCAACCTGAATCCGATGTTCTGGTTGGAGACATCACCGTTCAGAAAGGCACCTTCGCCCCCATCACCATGAATGGACGCGAAGTCTATAAGTTCGCCGTCAACCGCGTCCCCGAAGTGATCGAAAAAGCTCTCTTCCGCGCCAACCTCACCACCGCCGATATCAATTGGCTGGTGCTCCACCAGGCCAACCAGCGCATTCTCGACGCCGTGGCCGATCGCCTAGACGTGCCCGCTGAGCGCGTGGTTAGCAACATGGCTCATCACGGCAACACCTCCGCCGCCTCTATCCCTATTGCCCTCGACGAAGCCGTGCGGGCCGGGAAAATAAAAGCTGAAGATGTGATTGCTACCGCTGGTTTTGGGGCGGGGCTGACCTGGGGCTCGGCCATCATTCAGTGGGGCTAGACAATCGGGCCAGTTGCTGTTGCCAAGTAGATAGTCGACTTGGGTTTCCCCTCACTCTCGCTCTCCTTCCCACGGCGGTTTCAGTGAGCATTTTGTGAGACAGTATCTTGTGTAGTTCTGGCAGCGCTGATGGCTTTGCAAGCCGTTCCTGATGATGGGATGGGGCAAAGCAGGTATTGGGGCTGGCCGCGATCGCCACGCAAGTCGGGAAGGTAGAGGTATGACAAACGCAGCATGGGTATTTCCTGGGCAGGGTTCCCAGGCGATCGGCATGGGGACAGACCTGGCCACCGTGGCCCTAGCCCAAGCGCGCTTTGCCGAAGCTGAGGCTGTCCTGGGCTGGGCGGTGCTCGATGTGGTTCAAGACGCTGACGATAAGGTTTCGAACACTCTCTATACCCAGCCTTGTCTATACGTCATCGAAAGCATTCTGGTTGATTTGCTCAAGGAGCAGGGCCATCAGCCAGCGGTCGTGGCCGGTCACAGCCTGGGAGAATACGTTGCCCTCTACGCCGCTGAAGTCTTTGACTTTGCCACCGGGCTGACCCTAGTGCAATGTCGTGCCGAGTTAATGGCCCAAGCCTCTGACGGCATGATGGCCGCCCTGCTGGGCTTCGACGCTGATGAGCTAGCCGCCAAGATTGAGGCCACCCCAGGCGTGGTGCTCGCCAATGACAATAACCCTGGTCAGGTAGTGATCTCAGGCACGCCGGAGGCCGTCACCACCGTGATGGAAGGTGTGAAGGCCAAGCGAGCCGTGAAGCTCAATGTTAGCGGAGCTTTCCACTCGCCGCTGATGGCTGATGCCGCCGCAACATTTCAGGAAGTTTTAGAACCAATCCCCTTTGCCACTGCTCAAGTGCCGGTGCTCTCCAACGTAGACCCTACCCCCTCCACTGACGGCTCGGTGTTGAAGCAGCGGCTAATCCAGCAGATGACAGGCTCTGTGCGCTGGCGCGAGATTACTTTGGCGTTGCCAGAACTAGGCATTGACACAGTAGTCGAAGTGGGGCCGGGGAACGTGCTCACCGGGTTGACCAAGCGCACCTGCAAAGAACTCGCGCTGGTCAACGTAGGTAATCTGGAGCAGGTCGCCAGTGCAGGCTGAGCCTCGCGCGACAGTCCAGTCTTCCAGGCAAAGGGACTTTGATGGTTTTACAGAATAGGCCCGAGATGAGCCGCGATCGCGAACCCCCCGTTAACCTGCTGTGGTACCACCTGTTCAAATGGTCGGTGGTCAGTCCTATGCTGGGCCTATATTTTCGGGGCCGAGTCTACGGTACAGATCAGGTGCCCAAAACCGGGGGACTGGTGGTAGTCGCCAACCACGCTAGCGACTTTGACCCACCGCTGCTCTCTGCTGCCGTGCGCCGCCCCGTCTCTTACATGGCCAAGGAAGAGCTGTTTAAAGTGCCCGTGCTCAGCCAGGCCATTCGCCTCTACGGGGCCTACCCAGTGAAGCGGGGCAGCGCCGATCGCAGCGCCATTCGCGAAGCCCTCAAGCAGCTGGAGCAGGGCTGGGCGGTGGGCATTTTTCTCCAGGGCACTCGCACCCCCGATGGCCGCATTCCTGAGCCTAAAATCGGCGCGGCGCTGATTGCGGCCAAAGCTCAGGTGCCGCTGCTGCCCGTCAGCCTTTGGGGCACCCAGCGCATTTTTACTAAAGGATCTTCTATACCCCGCCCCACTCCCCTTACGATTCGCATTGGTGCCCCGATCGCCCCACCCCCCTCCACGGCCCGCGAAGGGTTAGAGGTAATCACCGCTCAGTGCGCCGCCGAGGTTCACCGCCTCCACGACCTTGGCCGCTAATCCCCTCACCTACCCATCCACCCACTCCCCACCCCTCCACCCCCATCCCGTCCCATCTGGTAGCCTGTAAAAGTTCGCGATCGCACTGGCCAAGCCATGTCCCAAGACCTCAAACAAGAACTTACCGATATGCTGGCCCCCGCCGACTGGGCTTGGATCAGCCCCCACGCTAATCGGGGGGCGGTGGTGGTGGTGGATCGCCAGCTAGATTTAGTCGAGGTGGGAGTGGCGATCGCCACCGACAATACCGCCGCCGTCAACCGTTGGATTGCCGAAGCTCTTATCACCAAGCCCTCACCCTTACAGCTAGAAGTGTGGGATCAAGCCGCTAAAAAGCAGTTTCAGTCGTTGATTGTGCAACCTTTCGTGCTCGTGCAAGAAGCCCCAGTCCATGAAAACTGAGGAATCCCAGGAAGAAACTGCCCCAGGAGCGTCGCCTCGGAGCAAAGATAGTATCTGGGCCGCTTTAGGCACCAGCACTCTAGTGCGGTTCTTGCTGTTGTTTGCCAGCGGTTGGGCCACTATTCAGCTGTTGGCCTACTTTGAAGTACTAATAGTAGTGTTTGTTACCGCTACTATTTTGGCGTTTTTGCTCAACCATCCGGTCACCTGGCTCAGCCGATGGCTACCCCGCGGGGTAGCGGCGATCGCTGTATTTCTCACTTGCTTGGCCATTATTGTTGGCCTCTCCCTCACCTTGGGCATGGCGGTGTTATCCCAAGGGCAGCAGCTTTCTGCCAGCGTACAAAACTTTTCCGATTCAGTCATACCCTGGCTGAGCAGCGCCGAAGAACTGTTAGAAACGCTGAATCTGCCCGTCGATTTGCAGGGTCTAGAGCCTCAGCTACAAAACCAGGCCGTAGCCATTCTCACAACTGGGCTAGGGCTTCTGCAATCAACCCTGGCCAATCTGGTCCTCGCCATTCTCGTTGCAGTCGTCACTTTATTTATGATGCTGGATGGGGCCAAAATTTGGTGGTGGTTGCTCAATAACCTGCCCATTCGCAATAAAGTGCGCTTCAACACCGTGATTCAGCACAATTTGCTGAGTTTCTTTTGGGGCCGGCTGCTGCTGGCTGTGTTTTCTATCACCTCCACCTTTGCGGTCTTTGCCTTTTTGGGCATGCCCTTTCCGCTGGTGCTCGCCGTCATTGCCGGGTTATTTAATTTGATTCCAGGCATTGGGGCAACCATGGGGATCAGCATTGTATCCTTGCTGCTGCTATCCCAGGGGGTATGGTTAGCCATCCAAGCCGTTGTCGTTTGCGTTGCGGTAGAACAGATTGAAGAAAATCTGCTGCTGCCCTACATCATGAAAGATTCTTTAGATATTAATCCCGTGGTCATGTTCTTTGCCTTGATTGTAGGGGCTACGGTAGCCGGAGTTTTGGGTCTCTTTCTAGCGGTGCCGGTGGCCGGGGTAATCGTCACCTGGCTGGATATCGAAGCGATGCGAGGGAAACCCGTTCAAGACTGAGAAAATCGGCCCAGCCCAGTTAGAGTAGGCCAATAAATAGGCCATCAGCCGATAAGCTAGAACACTGAACCCCTGGCGATAAGATTTAATTTATGACCAACGCTGCCCCACCGAATTCCTCTATGCCCCAGGGGAAGCGGCTGCGCTTTACCCAGTCCCCTCGTTCTTGGCTCTACGCCCTTTGGAAATTCTGGCGGCCTCACACCGTCATTGGCACTAGTCTCAGCGTGGTGGGCATTGCCGCCATCGTTCTGGCTGATCTAGGTTTCGAAAACCTCGCATCCTTCCAGCCTCTGCTGGGTCTAGTCGGAATTGCTGTGGCAGCCTGTCTGCTAGGCAATCTCTACATTGTTGGCCTCAATCAGCTGGAGGATATTGCGATCGATCGCATCAACAAACCCCACCTGCCCCTGGCTGCCGGAGAATTTTCCGTTGCTGATGGCCGCTGGATTGTTGGCTTAGCAGGCCTAGGGGCCATGGGTTTAGCGGTCGTAGGCGGTCCTTGGTTGCTGGCGACGGTGGGCCTGAGCCTGATTATCGGCACTGCTTATTCACTGCCCCCGGCGCGGCTCAAACGGTTTCCGTTTTGGGCCTCAGTATGTATTTTGGCGGTGCGGGGCACCATTGTAAATTTGGGGTTATTTCTGCACTTTAGCGATCGCCTCAGTCTTCCCCTCACCATTCCTGGACGAGTTTGGGCGCTGACGGCATTTGTTCTGCTATTTAGCATTGCTATTGCGCTATTTAAAGATATTCCCGACATTGAGGGCGATCGCCGCTACGGCATCAGCACTCTATCCTTAAAGCTGGGTCAGCGCACCGTGTTTAAGCTGGCGTTGAGTATTCTCACTGTCTGTTATCTGGGCATGGCGCTAGTCACCCCCTGGTTGGATGAGGTCAATCGGCCTTTCCTGGCAGGCTCGCACCTGTTAGTGCTAGCTTTCCTGTGGTGGATGAGCTTGCGGGTGCCCCACAGCGGCCAAAATGCCATGGCTCAAAGGAATCTGACCTATCCCGAGTTTTATCAGTTCATTTGGAAGCTGTTCTTCCTGCAATACCTAATGTTTCCCCTCGCCTGCTGGCTGGCCTAGAGCAAAGCAGCTTAGCGTAAAGGATAGTAAACCTATGTACGACTGCATTATTGTCGGTGCCGGACCCGCCGGATCCACTGCCGCCTACCACCTCAGCAAAGCAGGTCATCAAGTTCTGCTGCTCGATGCCGCCAAACTCCCTCGTTACAAACCCTGCGGCGGCGGTGTCTCGCCACAGGTAGCTCAGTGGTTTGACTTTGACTTTGCTCCTGCTATCTCTGTTAAGGTGCGCAAGGTTCGCTACACCTTCAATATGGCCGACCCCATTGAAGCCGAACTGCCTGCTGAAAAAGCGCTGTGGATGGTGCGGCGCGACGAGTTTGACTACTTCATTGTGCAACAGGCCCAAAAACAAGGGGCTACCCTTTGGGATGGCACCAAGGCCCAAAGCATCGAAAACCATGGGGATTTCTGGCAGGTCAACACTACTCAGGGCCCAGCTCAGGGACGTTTTTTAATTGCGGCAGACGGGGCACGCGGGTTAATGGCCAAATGGCTTGGCTTTTCCCAACGTCGGTATAAACTGGCCGCAGCTCTAGAAGCCGAGCCTCGCCTGGAAGTTCCCAGCGAGCCCGTAGTGCATTTTGACCTGGGCCTCATGCAGCAGGGCTACCTGTGGAATTTTCCTAAAGCCGATGGCTACTCCATTGGCGGGGGTGTCTTTCGCTCCGGGGCTCAGCGCAAGCAGGACCTACGAACTCCAGTTGGGGACTATGCTGCCGCCTTTGGCGTAAACGCCAGCACCGTACAGCACTTTGGCCATCCTATATTCATTTGGGACGGGTTCCAGGAGTTGCACACCCATCGAGCCGTGTTAGCAGGGGAAGCCGCCTGTGTAGTTGATCCATTCACTGCCGAGGGCATTCGCCCCTCCATCTTTAGCGGGCTTAAGGCCGCAGATGCGATCGCCCAGGCTCTTAAAGAAGACAGTGAACTCCCAGCCTCAAAGGGGCATCAAGCATTAGCAGACTACAGCCAGATAATGAACACAGAATGGGGCGAAGAGATGCGTTGGGCCAGACGCATAGCCCGCTTAGTCTACAGCGCACCAGCCTTGGCCTATCGTGCTGGGGTGAAACGTCCCTCTAGCACTCTAACCATGGTGAAGGTGTTCTGTGGTGAGGTCAGCTATGGCGAGGTGGCCCACAGAGCTATCCAGCGGCTCAGCAAAGGGCTATTGTCTTAGCTCTACTAAGCTGCTCAGCAAAACAGTGGCCAAGGCAAAGATGCCTTGGCCACTGTTTTGAGACAGTTGTCAACGATAGACCACAGGGGTCACTGGATCCTAACCAATCGCATCCATAATCTTGAACATTGGCAAGTACATCGATACCAGAATCGACCCTACCATGCCACCCAACACCACAATCATGATCGGCTCCATGATGCTGGTCAGAGCCTTCACAGCCTGTTCTACCTCGTCCTCATAGAAGTCAGCCACCTTCATTAGCATTGAGTCTAGTTCCCCAGTTTCTTCCCCAATACTAATCATCTGGATTGCCATACCGGGAAACACTGCGTGTTTTTGGAGTGCCAGACTAATCATCCCTCCCCCCTGTACATCCTTACGGGCCTCATCCACAGCCTCAGCAATCACCTGATTACCCGCCGTGTCCCGCACAATCTCCAGTGCAGTGAGAATAGGGACCCCAGACCTTGAAAGAGAACCAAAGGTGCGGCAAAACCGAGCAGTAGCCGTTTTTTGAATCAAGTCGCCAAACAGAGGCATCTTGAGAGACAAACGGTCAATCACTCGACGACCGTTGAGGGTGGCGTAGTATCGCCGGTAGGCAAATGTCAGCGCCGATATCGCCGCCACCATGAATACCCAGTTCAAGGGCTGGCGCAAAAACCGACTGATCATCATCATGATCTGAGTGAAAACTGGTAGGTCAGTCCCTAAGTCCTCAAACATATCAGCAAAGATCGGCAGCAAAAACACCGTCATGCCGACAAAGATTATCACCGCCAAGAATCCTACTGTTACCGGATAAGCCATAGCCGACTTAATCTGGTTTTGCAACCGGGCTAAATCCTCCAGTAGCTTGGCCAAACGGTTGAGGACTTCATCGAGTACGCCACCCACCTCGCCCGCTTGAATAAGCGCCACGTAGAGGTTGTCAAAACAGGCCGGGTGTTTACGCATAGCGTCAGATAGGTTAGTGCCCTGCTGCACGTCAGCGTTGATGGCCATCAGCGCCTTCTTGAGCTTTGGATTAGAGCAGTCGTCTGCCAGTACCCCCAACCCTCGCACTAGAGCAACACCAGCGTTAACTAGAGCAGCAAACTGACGGGAAAAGATTGCCTTATCCTTAACCGTCACCTTGGTCATGGAGGTTTTAATGCTCTCCAGGTCAATATTGAACCCGGATTCCTCCTTTATATCCATCACATAAAGGCCCTGATCTTTTAAGAGATTACGGGCCTCGTTAGGAGTCTCAGCGGAGATCCGCTCTTTGCGCTGGGCTCCGCTGGTATCGCGACCAATGGCAACGTAGGTAGGCATGGCTCTATTAGCTCAACGGCTTAAAAGTACTGCAATTATAGCGACGGGTCCAGCTTACCGAACCCGCTAAATCTACCCGAACTCACGTGGTGTGCGCCTTGCTCTAGCAACATGGTCACTTTAGTTCTAGGTCTAACCCTAAGTTAGTGACAGGCATAGAAAACTGTGCTTCCACTCTCTAGGTTAGGGCACCCAGTTCAAATTTTCCTGAGTGCCCAGTTTAGTTACATGGGGTTGTTTGCCTAGGGTTTTAATGGCGTCCAACCGCCGCCCCTTGACGAGCAGCAGCATTGGGTGCTGGCGCGCCTCCAATCAGCCGCTGCAGCTCATCCGGGCGGGAGGTCTTAGACATGGCAGCCTCAAAGGAAATTGTGCCCGCCTTATAGAGATCAGCTAAAACCTTTTCTAGGGTCTGCATCGCCAGTTTACCCCCGGTCTGGATAGCACCGTAGATTTGGGGGGTTTTACCTTCCCGAATCATGTTGGCGATCGCTGGGGTAATGACCATGATCTCTTGGGCCATAATGCGACCAAACTCGCCGGGCTTAGGATTGGCCTTAGGCACAAGAGTTTGGCTAAGTACCGCTACTAGCGAACCTGACAGCTGCACCCGAATCTGCTGCTGCTGCTCAGGAGGGAATACGTCGATCATGCGGTCAACGGTTTGGGCCGCTGAGCTGGTGTGTAGAGTACCAAAGACTAGGTGTCCCGTTTCTGCGGCCGAAATAGCCAGGGAAATGGTTTCGAGGTCTCGCATCTCACCGACTAGAATTACGTCGGGATCTTCCCGCAGGGCAGCACGCAGGGCATTGGCAAAACTCTTTGTGTCTTCCCCAATCTGGCGCTGGTGAATCAGGCTTTTGATAGGCTCATAGACAAACTCAATCGGGTCTTCAACGGTGAGAATGTGCTCGGGCCGCGTAAGGTTGATGTTGTTGATCATCGAAGCCAGAGTGGTTGACTTTCCAGAACCAGTGGGGCCGGTTACTAGAATTAAACCTCGGGGCTTCTCTGACAGTTCCCGCACGATGTTGGGCAACCCCAGTGCATCCATGCTCGGAATTTTGGAGCTCAGCGCTCGCAAACAGGCCGCGTAGGTACCTCGATCCTTATAGACGTTGACCCGAAAGCGGGCAAGTCCTTTTACGCCGTAGGAGCAATCCAGCTCCCAGGTTTGCTCCAGCTGTTTGCGCTGAGTATTGTTGAGCATGCTGAAGATCAGCCGCTGACAGGACTCGGCAGTCATCGGCTCGTGCTCGGTGGGAGTAAGTTTGCCGCTAATGCGGATATAAGGGGGCAAACCTGCGGAAAGGTGTAGGTCAGAGCCACCCCGCTCAATTACCTCTTCCATCAAGTCTTCGATCATCAATTCCATAGGGCTACCTCATGGGGTTTGAGAAACATCGAGAGAGTCTAGCGTTAGAAAAGCTTAGGCTAAGCCAATAAAACAGTTGGTGCCGTAGAGTCCGCTGCTGCTAACAAGATGCCCAATTTGAGACAACATCCTGTCAACTAGCTGCTAATCGTGGAAGCGGGGAGTGAGGCAGTAGAGACAGTCGAGCCAATCTTGCTGAAGATCAGCGGCGCAGCTAGCACAGGTTAGAGAAGCTTTACGCTTCGACTTAAGTTCTGCTTCTAAGCCTGTATCCGTAAAGGTTACTCGTTCCACTTCGTCTAGGGTGGTGTATCCCTGTCGCACCAAGTCTAAGCTGTAGGAAAGCAGAGTCTGCATACCTTCTTCTACCGCTGCCTCCTTGATCATTTCAGTGGGGGCTCCTTCAGAAATCAGCTTTTGCAGCCGCTCGGTGACCCGCAGCACTTCGTATACTCCGACTCGCCCCTTGTAGCCACCACCTTGACACTTTGGACAGAGAGTATTGTTATCTTTAGCTGCCACCAGTTCTTCTACGGTAAGGGTATTGGCCTTGTAGAAGGTGATGTCTGATTCAGAGGCAGAACTCAGACCAAAGTGAGCCAGGTCTTCAGGAGTCGGGCTGTAGGAAATGCGGCAATCAGTACACACTCGCCGCACTAGACGCTGAGCTAGTACCCCAATCAGGGCGCTAGAAACCATGAATGACTCTACTCCCATTTCGTCGAGGCGAGCGATCGCTCCAGCAGCGTCATTAGTGTGCAACGTGGTCAGCACCAAGTGCCCTGTCAAAGCGGCTTCAATGGCCGTCTTAGCCGTTTCGCGATCGCGGGTTTCACCCACCAGAATCACATCTGGATCCTGACGCAGAAAAGCACGCAAAATTGAGGCAAAATCCATGCCCTTTTCGCGAATTACCTGCACTTGAGTTAAACCAGGCAGCGTGTATTCGATCGGGTCTTCGGCAGTGCTGATGTTAATACCAGGGTCGTTCCGCTCAGACAGCACCGAGTAGAGAGTCGTTGTCTTTCCTGAGCCGGTCGGGCCGGTCACCAGCAGCAGGCCAAAGGGCCGAGAGGCCATCTCCTGCACAATGCGCAGAGAATCGGGGTCAGTAATCAGCTTATCTAGACCTAGCTGAGTCGCTGAGTTATCTAGAATTCGCAGCACCACTTTTTCGCCGCAGCGACTGGGCAGAGTGTTGACTCGAAAGTCAACTTTGCGCCCCTGGAACACCCGCCGAATACGACCATCCTGAGGTGCTCGGCGCTCAGCGATGTCTAGCTCGGCAATGATTTTAAAGCGGGCGGTAACCGCCGGGATAATCTTCTTGGGCATCTTCGGCAGCGCTTCCTTGAGCACCCCGTCCTTACGGAAGCGCACCCTCAGATATTCCTCTTGAGGCTCAATATGGATATCAGAAACGCCCTCTTGTAGAGCTTTGGCTAAAATTTTGTTGACTAAGGCAATGACCGGAGCCGCACCGGCATCCTTAAGGGCCATGCCCAAGTCCGCCTCTTCGTCGATAACATCTTCTAAGCTACCTGCGCCAAAGTCGAGCTCTTCCAGGCTAGTGTTAACGTCAACGGCGGCATCTAGTTCTTCTTTCTTCTGCTTAGCTACGGCATCATCTAGATAGGTAGACATCAGCCGCTGATAGTCTTCAACGGTAATGACCATGCGCCGAAGAGAGAGGCTCTGGGCCCGCAAAATACGGTTGAGGTCGTCCTGAGCCTCCAAATTCTCTGGGTCGACCATGGCAACGAGCACCGAAGGGGTCTCACCTTGATCCTTGGAAAGAGGCACCAAGCGGTGACGACGGCAGATATCAACCGGCACCAGGGTATCGATTAGCTGCCCAACTTGAGCTGGGGAGATATCGTTGAGTTCGGGATCGAGGGATTCAACCCCGTAAAGAATTTTGAGCTCAAAAAGCTGCTGTTTTTTGTACTGCCGCAGCAGTTCGGGAGATAGCTGTTGGCCGGTGAGCGACTCAAGCACATCAGTCAGCGACTGCCCGCTTTTGCGGCTCTCCGCCAAGGCCTTCTGCATCTGCTCAGAGTCAACATAGCCCGCTTGAATAAGCTTGTTGCCGAAGGGCGAAAAACTCCGCTGAAGTACTAGAGCTCGCCGGGAGGAGGAATTAGTCATACGCTGATGCCAAAGTGCTGGTGTGAAACAGGCTTAAACCCAATTGTATGCAGGCAGTATGCCCTGAACGGGGGGATATACCCCTAAGCTTGCCCGATCGCAAGCCTTACCCGTGTTGACCCCGTAGTGTCGATAATACCCTTATCTAATTTATCTGCACCACGGCAGGTCAATGGCTCGTCAATCTTTGGGAGCAAGGCAGAGCCTCAACCCACGGCAGTCAAACCCACATTCCGCGATAGAATTGAAAGCAGTGCTAAAGGCAAGTCGCTGAGATAGACTTGGGCCTAAGCAAAGTTGTTGCATTCACCCGCCGAGTTACATATCAGCATGGTTGACGACATTCATCACACTGCCCACGATCCCGCTTCTGACCCTGAAGCTATCGAAGAGATTCTTGAAGAAGACGCTGTGGATATTGACTTTGATGACGTGGTCGAAGCCGCAGCAGCTACGGTTGAAGACGCTGAAGCAGCACCGCCCTCTAACGGGGGTAGCGTTGATGCAGGCTTAGTGACTGATCTAGAGCGCCAAGTGGCGGGGTTAAAGGCCCAGCTTGAAGATCGGGCAAACCAATCAATGCGCATTGCAGCTGACTTTGAGAACTACCGCAAACGCACCAGCAAGGAAAAAGACGAGTTGGCCACTCAGATTAAGGGCGACACCGTTATCGAGCTGCTGCCAGTGGTTGACAACTTTGAGCGGGCGCGATCGCAGATTAAGCCCCAGACCGAAGCCGAGATGACTATTCATAAAAGTTATCAAAGTGTTTACAAGCAGCTAGTGGAAACCCTAAAGCGCTTAGGAGTCTCAGCCATGCGTGCCGAAGGGCAAGAGTTTGACCCGCTACTGCACGAGGCCGTCATGCGCGAACCAACTGCCGACCATGCCGAGGGGGTGGTGATCGAAGAGTTCGTGCGGGGCTACCAGCTTGGAGATCGGGTGCTGCGCCACGCTATGGTGAAAGTAGCTGCTCCCCCAGAGGATAGTTCTCAAAACCCAGAAATTGAGAGTTCTGGGTCCCTCGAATAATCTATCAACCGATTAGCTGGGTGCTTGCTGGTTGTGATGGGTCAGGAAGCCCTATCACTGTGCTCTAGGTTCTACCAACACCCGCATCTGGGCAGTGCAGTCAACAAGTTACCGCAGTGGACGATAACTTCTTTGGTGTAAGCGGGCAACCTAATCACAATTAGCTCAGATCGTTGTGGGCCTGGGCTAATTTCGAAGGTAAAGCGAACGATTAAGTTGAGCACCGTGGGCTATGGGTAAAGTAATCGGCATTGACCTAGGAACAACGAACAGTTGTGTCGCTGTCCTCGAAGGCGGCAAACCAGCTGTAATTTCTAGCACTGAGGGGGGCCGTACGGTACCCAGCATTGTTGGATTTGGTAAAAACGGCGAGCGGTTAGTAGGCCAGTTGGCTAAACGCCAGGCGGTCACCAACGCAGAGAATACGGTCTACAGCATCAAGCGGTTTATTGGTCGTCGCTGGGAAGACACCGAAGCGGAGCGTAGCCGCGTACCTTACGTTTGCGTTAGCGGTCGTGACAACACTGTAGACGTGCAGATCCGCGGCAAGGCGTTTACGCCCCAGGAAATTTCTGCAATGATCCTGCAAAAGCTCAAGCAGGATGCTGAGACTTACCTAGGAGCCGAAGTAACCCAGGCCGTTATTACCGTACCGGCTTACTTTACCGACGCGCAGCGCCAAGCAACCAAGGACGCTGGCACCATTGCGGGCTTAGAAGTCCTACGCATTATCAACGAGCCCACTGCTGCAGCCCTCTCCTACGGGCTCGACAAGCAAGACCAAGACCAGATTGTATTGGTATTTGATCTTGGGGGCGGTACCTTTGATGTGTCTATTTTACAGTTAGGCGATGGCGTCTTTGAGGTCAAGGCTACCGCTGGCAACAACCATCTAGGCGGTGACGATTTTGACAACTGTATCGTTGAGTGGATGACTGCTGCTTTTCGCGAGCAAGAAGGCATTGATCTATCTGCCGATCGCATGGCGCTACAGCGTATCCGCGAAGCAGCCGAAAAAGCCAAAGTCGAGTTGTCGAGTATGCCCTCGACTTCCATCAACCTCCCTTTTATTACCGCCGACGAGTCTGGCCCAAAGCACCTAGAAATGACGCTGACCCGCGCTCAATTCGAGCAATTTGCGTCGGAACTGGTACAGGCCACCCTAGATCCGGTTAAGCAGGCCCTTAAGGATGCAGACTTAAGCCCTGACGCGATCGATCGCATCTTGCTAGTAGGCGGCTCTACCCGCATCCCGGCCGTGCAGCAGGCGGTTAGCGCCTACTTTAACGGCAAGGCTCCCGATCGCTCTGTGAACCCCGATGAAGCTGTAGCCCTAGGGGCATCAATTCAGGCGGGCGTACTAGGGGGGGAAGTCAAAGATTTACTACTGCTCGATATCACCCCCCTCTCCCTAGGTATTGAAACCTTGGGAGAAGTATTTACCAAGATTATCGAGCGCAACACCACTATTCCCACTAGTAAGTCTCAGGTGTTCTCGACCGCCACCGATGGCCAAACCTCTGTAGAAATTCACGTTCTTCAGGGTGAGCGGGCCATGGCGAAGGACAACAAAAGTCTGGGTAAGTTTGAGCTTACCGGTCTTCCCCCTGCTCCTCGCGGAGTACCGCAAATTGAGGTGTCTTTTGAAATCGACGCCGACGGTATTCTTAAAGTGGCGGCCCTCGACAAGGGTACGGGTCGTGCCCAGAGCATCTGCATCACCAACACGGGCGGTTTAACCGACAGCGAAGTTGAGCGCATGCGCCTGGAGGCTGAGACTTATGCCGATGAAGATGGGCGACGACGACAGCTAGCAGAACTGACTAATCGAGCTGACAACCTGTTTTACAGCTACGAAGCCACCTTGCGCGACCATGGCAACTTGCTAGATGATGCAACTCGGGCTGATCTAGACGACAAAGTCAATCAGCTCCGCGCTGCTACCCACAACCCCAGCATTGATGTCGCTACATTTCAGGGATGTATTGATTCCCTACAGTCGGCCATCTTTGCAGTCGGTACCAACGTCTACCGCGACGTAGACACCGGAGCCGAGGTAGATATGGGCATCCCGGCAACAGCCTATGCCAACGTTGAAGCGGGGAACGAAGAGACCTATGACCCTGACTACGACGATGATATGGGGCTAGACGCCACCGTTACTGCCGATTACGAAGCCATAGACTAAGGCTAAGGGGGCGGGTATTCCCACCTACCCAAGGTGGGCACTCCTTTTAAAATGGTTTAATGTTGATTGTTGCTGGAGTTGTCTAGGTAGCCCCCTATGGCCCGTGATTTCTATGAGATTCTCGGTATTTCGCGCAACGCCGATCAAGACGATGTTAAGCGAGCCTACCGGCGCTTAGCCCGCAAATACCACCCCGACGTCAACAAAGATCCTGGGGCTGAAGACACCTTCAAAGAGATCAACCGAGCCTACGAGGTGCTTTCTGAGCCCGAAGTTCGGGCTCGCTACGATCGTTTCGGAGAAGCTGGGCTTGGTGCTGGTGCTGGCGGTTACCAAGACATGGGTGACATGGGTGGCTTCGCCGACATATTCGAGAGCTTCTTTAGCGGCTTTTCGGGAGGCATGGGCCAAGGTACTCGGCGACGAGGGCCAACTCGAGGTGATGATCTCCGCCTTGACCTCAGGCTTGACTTTAAAGAAGCGGTGTTTGGCGGCGAGAAAGAAATTAAAATTAGCCATCTGGAAACCTGTGGCACCTGCACAGGCAGTGGTGCTAAGCCGGGTACTCGCCCTTCTACCTGTGGCACTTGTAGCGGTACTGGCCAAGTT
This sequence comes from Nodosilinea sp. FACHB-131, assembly GCF_014695395.1. GTDB lineage: Bacteria > Cyanobacteriota > Cyanobacteriia > Phormidesmidales > Phormidesmidaceae > Nodosilinea. Next base: position 28,906 of record NZ_JACJOF010000011.1, on the reverse strand, counting down.
CGCCGGGCTACCCGCACTCCCTTTGGCAGTTTTACCCAAGTATCGGCCTGCCCGACCTGTAATGGTACAGGCGAGGTGATTGAAGACCGCTGCGACGTGTGCGGTGGTAGCGGGCAGAATCAGGAAACCAAAAAACTCAAAATTACTGTGCCGGCTGGCGTCGATAATGGCACTCGGCTGCGGGTATCTAATGAGGGGGACGCTGGGCTACGGGGTGGTCCTGCTGGAGATTTGTACGTCTATTTGTTTGTAGCCGAAGATGCTGCCTTTAAGCGGGATGGCATCAATATTCTCTCTGATCTCAAAATCAGCTATCTTCAAGCAATTTTGGGCTGCAAGCTGACTATTGATACTGTTGATGGCCCAGAAGAGCTAGACGTACCTGCCGGTACACAGCCTGGTACAGTTCTCACCCTCGACAATCGTGGTGTGCCTAAGCTGGGCAACCCCGTTAGCCGCGGCGATCACTTGATCACTGTACAGGTTGACATTCCCACCCGCATGAAGCCAGAGGAGCGAGAGCTGGTTGAAAAACTGGCAGAAATTCGTGGTGAGAAGGTCAACCGAGGTGGTATTGAGGGCTTTTTGGGGGGGCTGTTTCGCGGATGAGCTACTCTACGGCCGCCGATGAGCGTTTAGATCTGCGGGGCACACCTTGCCCCATCAACTTTGTGCGGACGAAGCTCCGGCTGGAGAAAATGGCGCCTGGAGCTTTGCTAGAGGTATGGCTTGATGCTGGGGAACCTGTTGAGCAGGTACCTGACAGTCTCACTATGGAAGGTTACAAAGTAGAGCATTTAGAGGATTGCGCTGACTATTTTGTTGTTTATGTGCGCCGCCCCAATTAGGTGATGGCACCTTCTGAGCTTGATGATACGGTATTAACTGAGTCGAGATCAGGCCTCTGGGGTCTGGTAGTAGCTATACAAGCCAACTACTATCGAGTGAGATTGGATACAACCAGCGACCTGCTTGGGGATGAGATTGCAGGTCAAATCTTGCTGTGTACCCGCCGGGCGCGCTTAAGGAAAACTGGTCAGCAGGTGATGGTGGGCGATCGCGTGCAGCTAGAGGCCATAGACTGGGCCGACGGACGGGGCGCGATCGCTGCAGTCGGTTCCCGTCGCTCGGTGTTAGACCGTCCACCCGTAGCCAACGCTGATCAAATTCTCCTAGTCTTTGCCCTAGCCGAGCCTGACCTTGACCCCCAGCAGCTTGGGCGGTTCTTAGTTAAAGCCGAATCGACGGGGGTGCCTGTTCACCTCTGCCTCAATAAGCAGGATCTAGTGAGCGCCGACACCCGCCGCTACTGGCAGGAGCAGCTCGACGACTGGGGCTACCCAGCCACGATGATCAGCCTTCAAGAAGATGAAACGATACGAGCGCTGCTACCTCGGCTACAGGGTCGCACAACCATCATCTCAGGGCCCTCTGGAGTAGGTAAATCAAGCTTAATTAACTGGCTCATTCCCCAGGCCAGCCTGAGGACAGGAGCGGTGTCTGGCAAGCTGGGGCGAGGCCGACACACCACTCGCCACGTAGAGCTATTCGAGCTGCCGGGGGGCGGTTTTTTAGCGGATACCCCTGGTTTTAACCAACCCGATTTGGCCCTGACTCCGCTGGTCCTGGGTCAGTGTTTTCCAGAAATTCGATCCCGCCTAGCTGAGGGTATCTGCCAATTCAACGATTGTCTACACCGGGATGCACCAGGCTGCGCCGTCGACCCCCACTGGCCCCGCTATGACTTTTACCTCACCCTGCTGAAGGAAGCTCTTGAGTACCAGGAGGGCCAACAGCAGCAGCGCGACCCCGACGCCCCCCTTAAGCTCAGAACGGGAGAGCAGGGGCAGCAACGCCAGGAGCCCCGACTTCAGACCAAAAAATATCGTCGCCCATCGCGCCGCCACCAAAAGCAAAGGCTTGACTATCTACGCCACGACCTAGATGGATCTAACGATAGTCTTGATCCGCAGTCTAGCGACGGTGACTGGCCCGAGAACAACGGCCTGAGCTAGTCAAATTGGGCTTGAATTTAGTGCTGACCAGAATCCAATCGTAGGGTTCTGGCTACTCAGCGCTAGTTAATCGCTTGCAGTTAGATGAAAAGAGCGTCAGATAAGGGGCAGCCCCCAAAGTCTAGGGTTGCCGACTTGTGAAACATTCTGACGCTTTGCTTGCCTAGATATTAAAAATTTGAAACCCTGATGGATTTTATATTTTTTTTCTTTTCTTGTGGGGTTTTCCCCAGGGTTTTCCCCAGATTTGGCAGAGTTTTCCCCAGAAATCAATGGCAGAGTAGTAATTCAGTCCAAAACTGGGAATCGGGATTCTCCACAGGTACATTAGATCGCTTGTGTGTTGACAATTACAAATAGCCTGAATGGGGATCGCTGAAACCCTTGAGTCCTCGTTGACAAAGATGGGGAGTAGCGGATTGAGGTGGAGTTGGCAAGATTGACATCCCCCTGCCCTGTGGTGACAATGGTGCGACCAGCTTACACAACGCTTCTGTCCCAGCTTGTCTAAAGGCTCTAAGTTCCCTTCCAGCAAGGGATCCGGCCTGTTAAACAGTTGATAGGGGCTGTATTTTGCTGTCTAGTTTCAGATTGGGGAAGTGAAGATGAGTGAGCAATCAATGGCGGCTATGGCATCGAGAATCAGCCTCAGTGTAGAAGTGCCGGAGGAGTTGTTTGAGGCCATGCGTGACTATGTAGAGACCCACCCATCGTGGAGCCAACACCGGGTGTTCTGTGCGGCGCTGTCACTATTTCTGATGCAGAACGGCATCAGCGATCGCCGCATCAATCGTCTATACCTAGACGCAGTGTTTGACTATGCTGCCTAATTGGGCGGGAAGTTTTTGATGTCCAAGACTCAGATGGAATCCCGTCAGGCTAAGGATGAATTATCGGATTCTGTAAGTTAACGCCTTGCCATAGCTAGAGCTTGGCGATCGCCCAAATTTTAATTTTTGGTTGTTGTAAAAGCTTAGGCACTGATTGCACCACGCTCAATTAATCGCCAAGCCAAGCTTTGTAGCCCTAGCCAGCTGACCGAGGACACAGCTGATTAATTTGCTGCCAAACCTGGAACAGCTGGCTACAACCACCGAACGATTCTTTGTCACAATGCCCAGGGGGCAGCTATAAATGTGCGGAAGGGCGCCCCTGTTGGAGCGCCCTTCCGCGTTTCGTACAGTCTTAGGGGTTGCTGAGCTACGAGGCTGGCTCTAGACGAACCAAGCGACCGTTGGGATCGTCGGTCAGTACGTAAAGAAACCCGTCGGGTCCCTGGCGTATATCTCGCACCCGCTGACCAATGGGAATTGAAACCTGATCGACCACAGCGCCATTGGCATCTACCTCAATGCGGCGCACATCTTGGGAGACTAGCCCACCGGCAAACAGCTGCCCTTGCCACTGGGGATAGCGATCGCCCCGATACACCGCCAGCCCTGAGGGCGCAATAGAGGGCGTCCAGTAGGTCAGAGGATCAACCATATCTGGACGCGAGCGCTCGGTGGAAACCGGACCGCCCGAATACTCTTCACTGTAGGTCACCACTGGCCAGCCATAGTTTTTGCCGGGCTCCAGGCGGTTGAGCTCGTCCCCGCCTCGAGAGCCGTGCTCTGTAGACCACACCTGGCTAGTTTCAGGGTCAAGGGCCAGGCCCTGAATATTGCGGTGACCGTAGCTCCAAATCAGCGGGTTAGCGCCCGCATCATTCACAAAGGGATTGTCACCAGGAGCCTCGCCCTCGTCGGTCAGGCGCACCACCGAGCCCAGTAGAGTTTGGCGGTTTTGGGCTTGGTTACGAATCAGCTCACCATCAAGTCGTAACGGGGGATTACCACCATCGCCCAGGGCCACCAACAGAGTGTCATCGGGCAGCCACAGCAGGCGTGACCCAAAATGTTGGCCGTCTGATTTGTCGCGGTTGTTAGTAAAAATTACCGTCCAGTCGGTGAGGGTGTTGCCCTCTAGCCGTGCCCGGGCCACCTGGGTGCGGTTGGCCTGCTGAGTGCCGTCGGCGTAGGCTAGGTAGATAAAACCATTGTTTTCAAACTCGGGGTGCAAGGCAATATCTAGTAGCCCCCCCTGACGAAAAGCTAACACCTCGGGTACCCCAGCAATAGGAGTAGGGTCTAGGGCGCCGTTACTGACCCGGCGCAGCCGTCCGGGTCGCTCGGTGATTAGCATGTCACCGTTGGGTAGCCAGACCATGCTCCAGGGATGCTCTAGACCCTCCACAACCGTGACAGGTTCAACACGATTCACCACTGGCTCAGGGCTGGGCTGGGCTGGAGCCTCGGTAGGTTCAACTTGGGCAGTGTCGGTCGGAGCCTGAGCGGTGGGGCTAGGGGCTGAGGCGCAGCTGCCCAGGGCCAACAGTACAAGACAGGGTGCGAATATAGCGGTAAACCGATTAGACACCATGGCAACCGAAACATATGTGGTAAAAAAAGTGAGTGACCGCTAGCGATCGCGATTGCACTCCATAACCAATCTCCCTGGGGTCTATAGCCAGCGCCATCTACCCACAGACAGAGCTGCCGAGCCAGGAACGTCCCTCAGCCGTCAGAGCCATTGCCAGCCCAGGGACGCCGCAGGTGAAGGGGCAAATGGGCACGGTCGTTGAGCTGGCGCACAAAGGGGCCGTACTCCATCAGCTCAACTAGCGACACAGCGGTGACGGACATGGCCAGGCGATCGCGGTATCGACCAACATCAATCCCCAGTAGGGTGCACAGCATAATCCGCAGGGTAGCCTTGTGGGAAACGATCAGCACATTACCGTCGGGATAGGCCTCTTCGATTTCGGCCAGCACATCGGAACTGCGGCGGGCCACCTGCATGGCCTTTTCACCATCGGTGGGCGTATTCCAGGCGGGGTCAGCCAGCCAGCGAATATAGTCGTCGTGGAACGTAGTGTTGACCTCGGCGGGGGCCATACCTTCCCACCGCCCAAAGGACAGCTCTCGTAAGTGCTCGCGACGTTGCACCGTCAGCCCCGTGATCTGGCACAGGGGCTGCACGGTGGCGGCAGCATGGCTGAGCGGGCTACAGAAAACCGCTCTCCAGTCGAGGTGGTGGTAGGCCTTGGCAAAATAATCGGCCATCTGCTGCCCCTGGGCCGACAGCGCTACCCCATCTTGGCTACAGTAGCGACCCGTACGGCAGTACTCGGTTTCAGCGTTGCGGAGTAGGTAAAGCCTCAGGGGCATAGGGCAATTGACCTCAGGTGGAGGGGAGCGATCGCAGCTGGTCGCTCAGGTGAGAGCGATCGGCAATGGTGTGGAAAAGTGGCCCCCGCGAGCCCAGCTCGACTACGCTCACGGCGGCAACCGGCATATCCATGCGATCGCGGTAGCGGCCCACATCAATGCCCAGCAAAGTGCAGAGCATAATGCGAATGGTGGCCTTATGAGACACTAGCAAGATATGTCCGCTGGCATGGGTGCGCTCAATTTCGTCCAGTACCTGGGCCGATCGGCGGGCGATGTCTACAGCGCGTTCACCACCCACCGGAGCGTACCAAGCTGGGTCGGTTAGCCAGGCCACATACTCGTCGTGGTGCTCGCGGTCGACAGCGGTCGGGTGCATGCCCTCCCAGCGGCCATACATCACCTCCCGCAGCCCGTCGCGCAGCCGCATCTCTAAGTTCAGCACATCGCACAGCGGTCGAGCCGTCTCTACCGCCCGCCGCAGAGGGCTGACGTAGGCGGCGCTCCAGGGCAAATGGGCATAAGTTTCGGCAAATTCCTGGGCCATGGCTATTCCTTCGGAGGTGAGGCCAGGGTCGTTTTCGGGCGTACCGCAGTACCCCCCCGTGAGGCTATAGGCGGTTTGGCCGTGCCGTAAAAAATAGAGAAAAACTCCCATTGGTGCCTGGCGGTAAACAATCGCGGTAGTGCCCTGGAACCACCTTCGCCCAGCAAGCCCAAAATACTCAACCTACGGCAAAGGGCTGATCATCCCTAATCTAACCTACGGGCCGGGCAACCCAGAACAGGTTCAGAATTGTATAAGGCTCAGCCAAATCTTGGCCTAGTCTAGATCTCGGCGCCCCTCTAAGGCACGGGCCAGGGTGACCTCATCGGCATATTCCAAATCTCCCCCCATGGGCAGACCGAAGGCAATGCGCGTTACCCGAGTAAAGGGCTTTAGCAGCTGCCCCACGTAGAGAGTAGTGGTGTCGCCCTCAATGCTGGGACTAATGGCCATAATCACCTCCTTGGTGCCCTCTTTGCTGACCCGGTGCACTAGGGGACCAATGTTCAGCTGCTCAGGTCCAATGCCATCCATAGGTGAGATCAGGCCGCCCAGCACGTGGTAGCGGCCTCGATATTCGCGGGTTTTCTCAATAGCAATTACGTCACGCGAGTCGGCGACCACACAGAGGGTTTGAGGATCGCGGTTGGCAGCTCGGCAGATATCGCACACTGGCTCGGCTGACAGATGAAAGCACACCGAGCACTGCCCTACCTGAGCTTTGGCCTCCAGGAGCGCCTGGGCTAAGGCCTGCACTTCATTTTGGGGGCGCTTGAGAACGTGTAGCGCCAGCCGCTGGGCCGACTTAGGGCCAACCCCCGGCAACCGCTGGAATTCTTCGATCAGTCGAGCCAGGGGACGGGTGTAAATGGGGACAAACTCCTAAGGTTGCTCAGTATTTAAATTGTACGTGTAAGGCTGTGAATGTAAGGTGGGCAATGGCAGATTTGAGCGGCATGTGGCTGGGCACCTACTGGCAGCGGGACATCCCAACCCGCTTTGAGGCCACCCTAGTGCAGGGGGGGAACGCCCTGAGCGGCAGCATTCTCGACAGCGGCTATCTGGGCGAGGCCCAACTCAGCGGCACCGTGGTTGGGCGCCGGGTCCAGTTTGTCAAACGCTATTTGGGTCAGGGGCAAGCGGCCATCGACTACATAGGAACAGTGTCTGAAGACGGTGACTACATTACCGGGCAGTGGAGTATTGGCGGTTTCGACGCCGGCCCTTGGGAGGCCCACCGCAGCGATGACGACTTAAGCGCTAGCTGGCAAGCGATTTTGCAGCAAAATTTAGCACCAACCCTCACCTAACGCTCAGAAACCGAGATTTTGTGCCTTAGCTGGCTTTTTTTGGCTCAGAAAGGGCTTAAGTTTCGTAACATCTGGTTGCCTCAGGCAATTTCGATACCGTACTGAGGTTCGGGGGATGCACTCTGTCTGGTTGCAGGTGTTAAAGCCCACAGTCATAGTGGGTATTTTGCTGGCCAATGTGGCGCTGCCCAAGTTTCCGGTAGCGGCACCTGAACAAAACCTCCAGGCAACGGTCGCCTTGCCCAAGGTTAAAACCTTAGCGGAGCTGCATCGTCTGCGCGATCGCCTAGGGGTTGAACTCAGCCGTTACCCCACAATTTTGGGAGCGGTTGAGCCACCGCCCGCTGCTCTCTTGGAGCAGTTGGGGGCCATCAACTTTCGTCTACAGCAAGAAGAAACCGCCCGACAGCTTCAGCAGCGAGCCGAGCAAGCTGCCACCGCCGCGATCGCCCTAGGAGCTCCCACCGCCCTGACCGCCAAGGAACTAGCCGCCGCCTACATCCACTGGGGCCAAGCCGTAGCGGCGCTGAACCAGGTTCCTGCCGACACGTTTGGAGCCGCCCAGGCAGTAGCTCAAAAACAGCAGTACGAGCGGCAGCGAGCGATCGCTGCTTACCATTACGACACGGCCCGCTCAGGGTTCCTAAAGCCCATTGTTGAACAAGCCGGTCTAGCCTCGCGGGTGCGCCTGACCGTGTGCTCGCTGCGGCGAGAGTGCCGACGGTGGCAGGGCAGCCGTCCGCCAGCTAGCTCTGCCAGCCTGATTAAGGTGCCGGTAGCGATCGCGCTCATGACCAAGCTTCACCAGGAGGGCACTGCCCCCCGTACAGCTATCTGGGTCAGCCCCAGCAACTGGACCGAGGATGCCGGTTCCATTGGAGTCAGAACCGCATATCCCCTGGAGCAAATCATGGCCGACATGATTAGTGCCAGCAGCAATATTGCCACCAACCAGCTGATCGACTACATCGGGTGGGATGGTGTCAACCAAAGTCTACACAGCCAAGGTTACCAGGCCACTCGCGTCACCAGAAAGCTGGTGGGAGAAACGACCTACCCCGCCAACGCCGGTAGCGCCCCCAACGTCATCACTACCGACGAGCTAACCGACATGATGGTAGCTATCTATAACCGGGAGTTTTCGGGAGCCCACCTGATAGAAGCGGCTTTGGTCAACCAGCGCGATCGCAATCTAGGCCACGCAGCTGTGTATCCCCCCGTTGACTGGTTGGGGGAAAAGACCGGCCGCAATTCTAAGGTGCTGGGCACTACTACAGCGGTCAGGGTGAACGGTCAGCGCTATATCATCTCCGCTACCCTCGACTACAGCGGCAACGACACGGCTATGCAAAAGATTGTTGCTGGGGTCATTCAGCACTTGCTCACCCACAACGGCTTTGAGCATGGGATAGCCAGAGCGGAGGATGCAACTACCCATCCTAGAACCTTCTTGCCCTGAGAGAGCGATCGCCTTTGAACTCGGTATAACCCAGACGAGTCAGGCGATTCAACCGCTCTACACAGCAGAAAAGCTGCCTCAAACGTTTAGCTATCGCTCCAGCCAATCGACCAAGGCCTGGCGCATCGTGGCCACAGGTGCTGGGCAGTCTAGCCAAATCTCCAAAGCAGCGGCCCCCTGCTGGACCAGCATTTCTAACCCGTCTAGGGTGGCCAACCCGCGCTGGTCGGCCAGAGCCAGCAATTGAGTAGGCCTGGGCGTATAGATTAGGTCATAGACTACGGCATGGGACGGAGCTAAAGCCAGATCCTCTTTGGCCAAGGGCGTCTGCCCGGCGGTGGTGTGCATGCCAAGGGGAGTGGTATTAACAATCAGATCGGCAGTGGGCAGCAAGGTTGGCAACGATTCCCAGGAATGAACTGTGAGCGGAGGGTGCAGAGGTGAATTGACCCAGCCCTGCTGAAAGGCATCCAGAGCTGCGGCCCTGCGACCTACCACCTGCACCGATTCAAATCCCAGCTGCGCACAGCCTGCTACTACAGCCCTGGCTGCCCCGCCGTTGCCCAAGACCAAGGCCGTGCATCCAACCCAAGGTCTGAATGATTTGAGCGGGGCCACAAACCCGGCTACGTCAGTATTGGTACCGGCCCAACCCTGCTCGGTGCGCCACACCGTGTTGACGGCCCCTACCGCCTGAGCTTCGTCAGTAACCGTCGCCAACAGAGGCAGAATAGCCTGCTTATGAGGAATGGTGATACTGAACCCCTGCACCCCAATGACGTTAAAGCCAGCGATCGCCGCCTCGAGCACGTCTACCGCTACTGGAAAGGCCACATAGACGTAGTCGGCCCCAAGTTCTGCCAGCGCAGCATTGTGCATTACGGGTGACAGGGAATGGGTGACCGGGTCGCCAATGACGCCGAGGATTTGGGTAGTTCCGGTAATGGGCATGGGATTGGGGAGTGAGGGGATGGGGAAGGTGAGGAGGGTGAGGGAGATGAGGAGGGTGAGGGAGATGAGGAGGGTGAGGGAGATGAGGAGCAGAACGATCGAGGTTTATCTAGGAACGTTGAATTTACTGCCCTATCTCCCCTACCTCCCCCATCGTCCTAGCCATCTACTCATAGCCTTACCCTCGATTCAAAGAGCTGAACTATTTTGTTCACCACATCTTCAATGGAGAGGCCGTCGGTGTTGAGGGCGATCGCGTCATCGGCCTGACGCAGGGGCGATACCCGGCGGCTGCTATCTTTGCGATCGCGCTCGTCAATGGCCTGCTCCAGGTCGCTGAGGGATACGGCTGGCTGATCTTGGGCAGCGAGGTCGCTCTGGCGGCGGCGAGCCCGTTCACCCACCGACGCGGTGAGAAAAATTTTCAGCTCCGCTTGGGGAAACACCTGGGTGCCGATGTCTCGACCTTCCATAACAACACCACCGGTGATGCCGTACTGCTGCTGCTGGCGTAGGAGAACCTCGCGCACCGCAGGCTGGGCTGACACCGCCGAGACCTCAGCCGTGACGGCTGCGCTACGAATAACCTGGGTGACTTCCTGATCGTTGAGCCAGATGCGACTGGGGTAGGCAGCAAAGGCAGAGTCATGGCCCGAGGCCTCTAGCCGGATTTCGCAGTCCTGCACGAGTTCTGCGATCGCAACCTCGTCCTGTACATCGATGCCGCGCTCCAGGGCCAGCCAGGTCACCGCCCGATACATCGCGCCGCTGTCGAGGTAAAGCAGGTTTAGCCGTTGGGCCACCTGGCGAGCCACCGTTGACTTACCAGCCCCAGCCGGCCCATCAATGGCCACAATCGGCTGGCGATCGCGTAGCAAAATGTTGTCAATTAGCCGCGTGGTGCCCAGGCGAGCCGCCACTGCCAGCATCCCCAGCGTCTCCACCCACTCCAGGGGTTGCAGGGTTTCGGGGTGCACCAGTTCTACATACTGAGGATGCAGAGATGGCTCCTGGGCCAATTCCGCATCCACAGCCGCTGTTAGGACTGAGCTCAACCGTTCACCGGCCTGGAAACACTGCTGGGCTGCCAATAGCCCGCGGTAGATGACTGCCGCCTGCTGCCGCTCAACCTCGCTCAAATAGCTGTTGCGGGAGCTCAAGGCCAAACCGCTCGCCTCGCGCACCGTAGGGCAGCCGACCAGTTGGCCAGGCAAGTTTAGATCGCGGGTCAAGCGCTTGAGAATGGCCAACTGTTGAGCATCTTTATAGCCAAAGTAGGCGCGATCGGGAGCTACCAAACTCAACAGCTTAGTCACTACCGTCGCCACCCCCTCAAAATGACCCGGCCGGTGAGGGCCGCACAGCACCGTCACCATCGGCTTGGGGGGCACTACTCGAGTCATGGCCTCAGCCTGGGGCTGAGCAGCGCCGTAGAAGGCAGCGGCAGTGGGCATAAACACCGCATCGACCCCAGCCTGTTCACACAGACGCAGGTCTTGCTCGGGGGTGTGGGGATAACGCGCCAAATCTTCTTGGGGGCCAAATTGCAGTGGATTCACAAAAATGCTGACCACAACTACCGTGTTCTCCAGCCGAGCCCGTTCAATTAGGCTTAGATGGCCTCGGTGTAAATTGCCCATCGTCGGCACCAGCCCTACCGCGACGCCGTCCGCCGCGTTCTGCTTGCGGCGGGCTCGGTCCAGATAGCATCTTACTCCTTCAACCGTCTTGAGTACTCGCACAATTTCCTACCTTCTACTGCGTGAGTGTGTGACAGCTGAACTTCTGGCCACCCCGCTCCAAAGGTAATACCGTACCAGATTTAAAGTCATGGACATATCGCCAGTGCCCTGCTTTGCCATGACTTTACTTCAGCTCTCTTGTAGCGCCAAGGCTAGGGCACACCATCAAAAGCCCTCTCCACCAACTTGGTTGGAAAGGGCTAGCTTACCCCCCGGAGAACCAACCTCCAGAGCAGCAAAATTGGGCAGATCAACTACTCGGCCGACAGCACCTCTAGCTGTACCCGTGCCACTCCACTGGCCCTTAACCCAATGTTAGAGGCTGCAGCGGCTGATAGGTCAATCACCCGGCCGTGGCTGAAGGGGCCGCGATCGTTGATGCGCACAACGACAGATTGCCCCGTAGATACGTTGGTCACCCGCACTCGAGTGCCAAAGGGCAAAGTGCGGTGGGCCGCTGTCAGGTCGTTTTGGTTAAACACTTCACCGCTAGCGCTACGTCGTCCATGAAACCCAGGCCCATACCAGGAGGCCATGCCGGTGAGGGTAGAGGTTACTATGCCAACTCGGGTGTCAGGAGCCGCAGGTTCGGGTAGGCCCTCAACGCTAGCTAGGGGAGGGGCATCGCCTAGCAGCCGTCGCAGTCGATTGGCGATCTGGAGTGCATCTTCACCAGGGTTGTCGGTGGTATCGGGCAAAATCGTCTCGCCATCAAGGGTGATTAGGGCTTCTTCTCCCCAAGCCACCACAAACGACTCGTCGTCGCTGTCCCAACGGGCCACGATAGCGTCAGCATTGCCGTTAGCGGCCAGTTCCTGTAGACGAGACACAACGGTCTCGGCTCGGTGCTGGGGTTGGGCATTTGAGGCAACGGTACCAAGGCTGGCACTCAGGGTTTCTAGCTCGCCGCCTACCAAGGTGACAACTGGAATCGAGCGAATATAGACGGTCGCTGCCTGACGGGAGTCTAGGGCGTGGGAAAAGACAGTGGCTGTCTCGAGCGTATCGCTGGTGGAGTCAGAGGGCTGAAGCGATAGTGCTGAGTCAGGTTCAGCAGGAACGGTTGGGCGAGCCTCTAGGGCGTGGGGAAAGACAGTAGCTGTCTCGAGAATGTCGTCGGTGGAATCAGAGGGTTGAAGTAATAACGCTGAGTCAGGTTGGCTAGGCTCAAAAGTTGAAGAGTCAGAGTCCGCTGGCGAACCTGCTTCAGGGGGTTGAGGAAGAACGTCAGCATGATGCTCTGATTCCGGATCCAGGGGGAGGCTGTTGTCGCCGCTATCCTGGGCTTGGGTAGGCAAAGGTGCTCCAAAGACGGACATAGCGACGGCAACCGTCAGTCCGCCCAATACGCGATGTTTCATTTACACCAAAAGAATTCAACAGAAAGAGCAGGGGATAGATCCTGGTTCACGAAAATGACTCAGAACAGGCAGCACAGGAATTGCCTTAAATCCCATACCCATTGCAAATTGGTCTTCGGTTTTTTGACGAAATGTAACTTAGCACGTTCGGATGACATTGCGAATCCGGGCATCTACCGGCAGGGGTAGTCCTCCGTGACGAAATAAAAAAGTAGCTGACCTGCGGTAACCGGCTCAATCCATTACCGTAGATGGGCTTGCCGGGTTTAAACCTACCTCGGTCAACTTTCAAATTATTTATCTATAGGGTCAAGCGAGTTATGTAAGATTAATCAATCTGTTCACTGTTTGGAGGAATTCTGTCAACAAGACGTGAAGTTGCCGGAATTCTGAGCGTGCTTTTGGTTACTAAATGCCCCTGCTGCTGCTGCCCTGTTAAAGTCAAAATTAGCCCTATTAACGGCTTAAATAGCCGCCCAGAAATAGTATTTTCTGGATCCAAAAATTAGAAGATGAGGGTTTTAACTGAGGCGATCGCCGCCGCTGACTCCCTTGCCCATTGACGAAGCTCACCCCCGTTTCTAAGGTAAGAGACTGGCTATACAGGAGATTGACCCCATGGACTATCGGGATGCTGGTGTAGATGTAGAAGCAGGGCGTAGCTTTGTGCAGCGCATTCGCACCCTGGTAGACAGCACCCGCCGTCCAGAGGTGTTAGGGGGTCTGGGGGGCTTTAGTGGCCTCTGCGAACTGCCCGCTGGCTACCGTGAACCGGTGTTGGTGTCGGGCACCGATGGCGTGGGGACCAAGCTCAAAATTGCCCAGATCACCCAGCGCCACAGCACCGTCGGCATCGATCTAGTGGCCATGTGCGTTAACGATATTCTTACCAGCGGGGCAGAACCGCTATTTTTTCTCGACTACTTAGCTACGGGCAAGCTTGAGCCTGCTGCCCTAGCGGAGGTGGTCGAGGGCATTGTGGCTGGCTGCCGGCTGGCCGGCTGTGCTCTGCTGGGGGGCGAAACTGCGGAGATGCCTGGCTTCTATGGCCCAGGTGAATATGACTTGGCGGGGTTCTGCGTCGGTGTAGTCGAGAAGTCTCAGATTCTAGATGGTAGCCAGGTGCAGGTGGGCGATCGCATCATTGGTCTTGCCAGCAGCGGTGTGCACAGCAATGGCTTTAGCCTGGTGCGCAAGGTAGTGGCTGAGGGCCAGCGCACCGACGCCACCAATACCGGCTATACCTGGGACGAAACCGTACCGGCTCTGGGCAACCACAGCCTAGGGGAAATCTTTCTGACCCCCACGCGCATCTATGTAGAGCCCGTACTCAAGGCTCGCCGGGAAGGGCTCACCATCCACGGCATGGCCCACATCACTGGTGGCGGGCTACCCGAAAATCTGCCCCGTTGCTTGGGGCCAGAGCAGAGCATTCACATCCAGCAGGGCAGCTGGCCGGTGCCCCCGGTGTTTAGCTGGTTGGCAGAGGCGGGACAGGTACCCGCCGCCGATCTCTACAACACGTTTAATATGGGTCTGGGTTTTGCTTTGGTGGTTCCTCCCCAAGAGAGCGATCGCGCCCTCTCCTGGTTGGCCCAACACCAAGTCGAGGCCTATCTGGTGGGCGAGGTGATCTCTGGGTCGGGGTCGGTAGCCGGCCTGCCCGAGTAGCCTCAGCCTGCCTGAGCACCACAGCGTCGCCCAGCGACAGCGTTGATCCAAAGCCTTGCTGAAGAACTACCCCGTTCTGGTTGAATAGCCGATACCGTAGAGGGGCAGCATATTTTAGGAACATCCGTTGAAATCTTCGACTCTAAACTGGCCACCGGTGGTGCTGAGCTTTCTCGCTATTGTGGGTTTAGCCCTGGTAACCAGCAGTTTTGTAATTATTAACCCAGGCCAAGCTGGAGTGCTGAGTATTCTCGGCAAGTCTCAGGATGGGGTGCTGCTAGAAGGCATTCACTTGAAGCCGCCCCTAGTGTCTACGGTCGATGTGTACGATGTAACGGTGCAGAAGTTTGAGGTGCCAGCCCAAAGCTCCACCAAAGACCTGCAAGATCTCTCCGGCCGCTTTGCCATCAACTTTCGCCTTGACCCTACTGAGGTGGTGAACATTCGTCGCACCCAGGGCACGCTCGAAAACATTGTGTCGAAAATTGTGGCACCCCAGACCCAGGAGTCATTTAAAATCGCGGCTGCCCGTCGCACCGTTGAGGAGGCGATTACCCAGCGGGCTGAACTCAAGCAAGACTTTGATGATGCCTTAACCTTTCGTCTCGACAAGTACGGCATTTTAGTGCTGGATACCAGCGTGGTCGATCTGACATTCTCAACCGAGTTTGCCAAGGCCGTCGAAGACAAGCAGATTGCCGAGCAGCGCGCTCGCCGCGCCGTCTACATCGCCCAAGAGGCAGAACAGGAAGCCCAGGCCGAAATTAACCGCGCCAAAGGCCGCGCCGAAGCCCAGCGTCTGATCGCTGAAACCCTAAAGGCTAAGGGCGGTCAGCTCGTTCTGCAAAAGGAGGCGATCGAGGCTTGGAAAGGAGGCGGTGCTCAAGTACCCCGAGTCTTGGTGATGGGTCAAGGCAGCAACGTACCGCTCCTCTTTGACTTACAACAAGCTGCCGGCGACGAGACAGACAAGCCAGGCTAATTCAATGGCCTAAAGACTAAAGACTTTGACCCACTGGCGCCATTAAACAGCGCCAGTGGGTCAAAGGCCGTCAGGACGGGTTTCTACCAGGCTAAGCTGATGGCTTCGATGGGGGAGTAGGTGATTTCTCGCACCATTCCAGGCTGGCCTAAGGCCTGAGCCTGTTTGTCGTTGTAGCTGACCATAACGGCACCGGCATTGCCCGCTCGCACTGTTAATACCTGGTCTGCGGTCCACAGACGGGTGTCACCGGGCTGCAAAATACCTTCAAACTCGGTTCTACCGTCGGAGGTGATGCGTAGCCAAGACTGGGCAGTGAGCGTCATTTTGACTTTGATAGGAGCGTTGGGATCCTCAGGCTCGGCAGCGGCAGGGGCAGGAGTATTGTTTGGGCCTGGGTTAGACGGCCCCTCAACCCCCTCAAGAGGGTTCAAAGGAGGCAGCACCGTAACCTCTGGAGCCGTCTGACGCAGCACGTAGGACAATCCACTAACGGCTGCCACTAGCAGCACGAAATAGGCCCCATAGAGGTGCAAGGGGCGGAGCTGCGCTGCTGGAGTCTCTTTCCAAGAGGTCCGCTGGATGCGGGGTGGAGTAAAAAACTGACTGGCGAGGGTCTCGCCGTCGAGGTTGAGGGCATCACCATAACGGCGCAGGAGACCACGGATGTACACCGGTTCGGGCAGCCCGTCTAGATCGCCCTGTTCAATGGCGGTCAATAGGCTAGGACGAATCAGGGTTTTTTCAGCCATGACCTCTAGGCTTTGCTCCTGCTGCTGGCGAGCCGATCGCAGCAGAGTGCCAAGCTCCGAGAGCTGTTCTCGGTAGAGGGCGTTAGGATCAACCAACTCTTTTGTCTTCATACAGAGAAAATCTAGCTCAAGACGGCGAACAGCTAACTAGTGACGGAGGCAGTTTGCTGAGGGGTTGATTGAACCAATGACTCAGCTAATAATGCCTCAATTTCGGCAGATGATAAAGCCCTGTAAGCCCCTACACCTAAGTTGCCCAGCGTAACTGAACCCACTGCGGTCCGGTGTAAGTCTATCACCCGATGACCTAAGGCCTTGGCCACCCGACGAATTTGCCGGTTGCGCCCTTCTTGAAGAATAACCTCAAGCTGGGTTTGGTTTGAGTTAGTGGCGATCACTCGAACTTGGGCAGGGCGGGTAAGCTGGCGATCGAGCCAGATACCCTGTCGCCAAGCGTCGAGAGCTGAGGGCGACAGCTGGCCATCAAGACGCACCTGATAGGTTTTGGAGACGTCGTGGCGGGGATGGGTAAGCCGAAAGGTGAAGTCACCATCGTTGGTGAGCAGCAGCGCTCCAGTTGTGTAGGCATCTAGTCGCCCCACGGGGTGAATGCCAACAGTTTGCAGCTCAGGGGGTAGAGCATCGAGCACGGTAGGGCGCTCCTGGGGATCCGCACAGGTAGACACCATGCCGAGGGGCTTGTGCAGGAGCAGATAGTGCCGGGTAGGCCGATGATGGGCCTGGAGGGGTTGTTGATTGACTTCTATGCGATCGCAGCTAGGGTCAGCTCGCTGGCCTAAGTAGGCCACGACCCCATTGACTCGAACCTGCCCAGCCTCAATCATCTGCTCGGCTTGCCGCCGGGAGGCAACCCCATACTGAGAGAGGATTTTTTGTAACCGTTCTGCCATGACGTGGTAACGCATAGATAGGGTAACCCCGGCAGGGTTTAGTCATCCTGCTTAACAATTATGGCAGCAATCTAGAGCATCTGAGTATAAGTTCTTACTAAGATCTCTAAGTATCGCGGCTCAACTCGGCCAGTAGGTGAGCAGGCAAGGGCGACAAAACGCCTCCCATAACAGGTTACTCGGACTGGGTAGCCGGTAGCCGCAGCCGCAGCCAGCCGCCGCCTAGTTCGGGGTGATTAGCAGCGGTAATTGTGCCATTGTGGGCCTCTATAATTTGGCTCACAATGGCCAGGCCCAGCCCCGTACCCCGGCCAATTTCTGGAGTGGTCCCGGCATTTATAGGAGCCAGGTCAACCAGCGGGTCAGTGCGGGTGCGCGAGGGATCGGCCCGATAAAAGCGGTCAAAGATATAGGGCAGATCTTTAGCGTTAAAGCCCGGCCCCATATCCATCACGTCGAGGATTAGCGTATCTGGCTCTGCATCTTCGGCATCGTAACTCAAGGTTAGGGCAGACCTTGGCTCTGACAACCGAACATATACAGTGGCACGGCTGGGACTGTGCTTAATAGCGTTGTCAATCAGGTTCAGCAGCACCCGATGAAAAAGCGGCTCATCGAGACTAGCGAGGCAGTGGGAGGGACCTGCGTAAGCTAGCTTAAGCGCTTTGACCTCGGCCAGAGGCTCTAGGCTAACCCAGGCCCGTTGAACCAGCTGAGGCAGATCAACAGGCTTGAGGCTCAGGCCCTGAAACTGATCTCCCTGGAGACGGCTGAGATTCAGCAGATCTTCGACTAAATTGCTGAGACGAATAGTTTCGTTGACCAGACGGTCGAGCCAGCGGCGCTGGCTCTCATCAACGCGGGGCTGGAGGGTTTCGGCTACTAGGCGAATGGAGGTGAGGGGGGTCTTGAGCTCATGGGCCACATCAGAAGTCCAGCGATCGCGCTGCTGCACCAACAACGCGGCCTCTTGGCGGTTCTCCAAAAATACGCCGACTTCACCCCCGTCGAGGGGAATGGCATAGCCCCGCAGGGGAAAGGTAGGCTCTTCTTTAGGATGCAGTGGATCCGGCGAAATCTGATAGAGCATCCACTCGCGCTGACAGCAGGTTTGCTTCTCTCGGGTCTCTTCAATCAGCGCATCGAGTTCATAGGAGCGGGCTACCTCTAGCAGCAGACGGCGGCGCTGCACCGGCCCTGTCAGGGGCTGATTCATCTTGAGCAGACGGTTGGCCTGGTCGTTGCACCAGATCAGCTGGTTTTCTTCGTCGACCTGTAGATAGCCAATGGGAGCCGTCTGTAAAATGCGCTCTAGGGTGTCGCGGCTGGTGCCTAGCGATCGCAGCTGCCGCTGCTGCTGAGGCTGAGTTTTCACCAGCTGCTCAACCTGCCCTAAGGCTGTAGACCAATCGGTGGCTTGCAGGGTCTCAATCAAGCGTCGCTCACGGCGCCGCTGCTGCCGCTGCTGCCACAATAGCAGTAGCGCTCCCGCGGCTAGCCCCAACAGAAATGCAAAAATAACCAAGCTTTTCCCTGGCCGCAGCGATCACGTCTTGTCCAAGCCTATCGCACAAAAAAGCACCCCTACAGAGGTGCTTCAGTAAAATGACGACTCAGGTGATCTCCTACCCTAGAAATAGTCGGCGGCAGCCCCAGCTTTACAGCTAGAACCACCGCTTAGCCTAACCGGGCAAACTCAATCTATCGAACAGTGGCCCCACGATACTTGAGACCCTGGGGATGCTCGGCCTGAACCTGGGGTGCTACATGGCGAGTAGCAACAGCGCCGCGGTAGCGACCGATAATTTCTTCAGAGACATTGACCTGGGCAGTAGCCGGTTCGTAATCAACGCCGCGATATTTCAAGGACATCCTTCGCCTCTCCTTAATGAATGAAGGTGTATAAACAGAGGCGCGTTCCTTCGAGCTGGAGCTCTACTTCCGTCTCTCACAGAGAGATGAACGATTTGTTTCTGTATTCATTGTTACCGTTTTACCTATAAATGTCAAGCCCACCATCGGCTTCACAGCTCTAGATCTAAGGCATAGCCAAGTTCCGCGTTCCAGATGCTAAAGCTATGTGAGCAGCTTCAAATTCTTTATCTTCAAAAGCTATGCACGGTCCTATTCCTCCCCACCACTACTTTGCCTATCTCACCTGGACTGACATTGCAGCCATGCCCGATCGCGCCAACGCGGTGATTGTGCAGCCGATGGGAGCCATCGAGCAGCATGGCCCCCACCTCCCCCTCGCCGTAGACAGCGCCGTCTGTACGACCGTGCTCGGCAACGCCCTGGCCCAACTAGATGACGCAGTACCGGTCTACAGCCTGCCGCCCCTGTACTACGGCAAATCTAACGAGCACTGGCATTTTCCGGGCACGATCACCCTCTCGGCTGAAACCCTGCTAAAGGTTATCTATGATGTCGCCGAAAGCATTTACCGAGCTGGATTTCGCAAGCTGGTGCTGCTCAATGCCCACGGCGGCCAGCCCCAGGTGCTAGAAATTGCCGCACGAGATCTGCACCAAATCCACAATGATTTGATGGTGTTTCCTCTATTTGTATGGGCAGTACCCAACTGCGCTGGCGATTTGCTGACACCTAAAGAGATGGAGCTGGGCATTCACGCTGGGGATGCCGAAACTAGCCTGATGCTGTCGATTATGCCTGAGCAAGTGCGCATGGCTGCAGCCAAAGCCGAGTTTCCCCAAAATTTGCCGACAGATAGCTGGCTCACCATGGAGGGAGCGTTGCCCTTTGCCTGGGTAACTCGCGATCTGAGCGCCAGCGGAGTTTTGGGAGACCCAACTATAGCCACTGGGGAAAAAGGGGAGCAGCTCCTCACCTCTCTGGCTGCCAGTTGGGCGACAGCACTGGAGGATATTTATCGATTTCGCCAGCCCCACACTGACTCGGCCTATTTGCCCTAGAGGTTTAAGGAACAGGCCTGTTGCGATCGCCCCTCGAAACTTAACCGATTTAATCTGTTGGTCTCTGGGCTAGAAAAGATGATTTGCCAAAGGCTGCGTGGCGCGATCGCCGGATTGCGCCCCGAGTTTGCTATACTCGAAAGCTGAATAAGGCGGCGACATAGCCAAGTGGTAAGGCAGAGGTCTGCAAAACCTCCACCCCCGGTTCGAATCCGGGTGTCGCCTTGAGATAAGCTAAGAGCCAAATAGGCTGCATTTGCAGACTAATTTCGCTTTTGTGAAGGAAACAAAGCCGGTCTAGGCTCCTAAGCTAATAGACAGACAGTCTTGCCACCACTTCGGCTCGTGACGTGGTGAAAAGCTCGGCATCCACCGACGGGCGGCAAAGTATTCGCCTAGCGCAGCCATAATCGACTGCTTGAGGTTAGCTCGGTTTAGATTTGGGCGCTCGCCCCAGAAAGCAACTGTAGCAGAACCTTTGCGGCGCTGCTCATTTGCAACATCCCCTGCCGTAAAAGCAAAGTGTACCCGTTCGAGGTCTATCTCTGACTCAAGGCAAAGGCTACATTGCTATTGACATCATTGAGCAAACTCGATACTTGAAACTCTTTTAAGTCTTACCACTTATTACAGCGTTCAGCGTTATTTCGAGTTTTGCTGCGGTGATTGCCCTGTGTTTTTCTCAATGTGCCTGCGATCGCGTTACAGGAGACTAACGACAACCGTAAGCTCAACCAACCAATTGATTAAGCATGGAACCATCAACAATGAAACTTTCCGCTGAGCTACCAGATCAAATTGCTGAACATCAGCCTTCGGCTCAGCCCGTAATGCGGGTTTATTATGCGGCTGTGGTCTTCTTCAATCTCTGTTTAACTGCTCAAGTTTTAACCGTAGGACTTGCTTACTTCTACAACCCTACCTGGTGGAATCTCCATGTTTGGCTAGTGCGAGGCTATAGTGGGGTGTCTTTGCTCTTGCTGGGCGGAGCCTGGTACTTACCTCTACCGCAGCGTGTTAAGGCCCTTGCCACAGGTTTGCCCATTCTTCTGGGACTACAATTTTTAACTATTCACCTTCAAATGCCGTCTTTAGTGCCGGTTCCCCTCGCCGTTTTGCATCCCTTAATTGGATTTTCGCTATTCTCAGTTTCCACTACATTGGTGCATCGTACGAGACACGTTGTGTGGCTTCAATCAGCAACCTGAACTCCCGCTCCTGTAGAGAAGAGCGTCGCTTTAAACTATTTTGGCCAACAGAGATCTCTGTTGGCCAAAATGGTTAATTGACTGCATCTATCACTCAAACCTATTGATAGGATGCTAGTCACCGCCAACGCTAATTGGGGTGCCTACAATGTCGGCTCTGGTCAAATTAGCGTTAAGAAACGACGCTCCAGTAACCTCGGCAAAGTAAAGGGATGCCTCGGTTAAATTAGCCTGGTCAAAAGTAGCATTTTCAAGCAGGGCATTGGTCAAAAAGGCGCGGGTGAGATTGGCACCAGTCAGGTTAGCACCGCTTAAATCAGCCCCTTCTAGGTTGGACTCCAGGAGAGTTGCGCTTTCCAGATTGGCATCGCGTAGGTCGGCACCAATTAGGTGAGCCTGGGTTAAATCAGCCCCCGACAGATCACAGCCTTGGCAGAAGTTGGTTTCGAGGAGCTGCTGGACGTGGGCTGGGTTTTCGGCCTGAGCAGGTAGACCGAGCGCCAACGGGATGGCGATCGCGGCTCCAGCGAGTAGAGTAAATTTCATGGAGGCATCCTCCGCTATAGGGTAATCAGTGCCAGCGCTACATTAGTTGGCCCTAGCTGACGGGAGTAGCTTGCTATTGCCCCTCAATCTCGCGTGCAGTCTGCTTTAAGCAGGGAAGGGAATTGTGTTGCAGCTATACCCAAACTGTATCGGTGGCCTCAGCCATTGCCATCGGCAGTAAGATAGGTCTTGCGCCTGTGCTAACCCCTCGATCGTAGCCCTTTCTCTAAGCCGCTGGGTCAGGATATCCGTACTGTAAAGATCGCAATTTACTCATGTTTACTGTCATCCATCAGCTCACCTCCGCCCAGGTTGAGCAGCTTCACCAGATGTATTTGCAGGAATGGTGGAGCAACAAACGCGACCTAGCGGATGTGTCGCCTCTGCTAGCCAACAGCGACCTAATCTTTGGCCTATGGGACGAGGAGGCGCAGCGCCTGGCGGGCTTTTGTCGAGTACTGACGGATTGGGTATATCGGGCGATCGTATTTGATGTAATTGTGGCGGCAGACTATCGAGGGCAGGGCTTAGGGGCAGAGCTAATTGAGCAGGTGATCCACCACCCTCAGCTCTCCCAAGTGGAATGTATTCATCTGTTTTGCACAACCGATATGCAGCCTTTCTACGAACGCTATGGCTTTAGTCAGGCTGAGCAGCTGCTCATGGTACGACCTCGGGGATGAGGGAGTAGGGGGTAGGAGGTAGGGGAGTAAGGAAGAAAAAACGCAAAACGCCTTCTACCCATCCGCTCATCTACCCCTGCAGTACCGAAGGTACTGAACTTTCAAACACCAAGGGTTCGTTAGTACGCGGGTGGGGTAGTTCTAAGCGGTAAGCATGGAGATGGTAGCCGATGTCACCCGGGACGGGAATGCCATCCACAGAGGATTCGATAGGTAGCGGTAAGCCACCGACTACATAGAGGGGATCGCCGATTAACGGAAACCCTGCCGCCGCGAGGTGAATGCGAATCTGGTGGGGTCGCCCGGTACGGATGGTAACTTCTACTAGAGTAGAGTCTGCGGTGCGGTGGATAACTCTGCCCTCGCTGTAGGCGGGCAGACCGGTGGGCAAGGCCGCATACACATACCCCAGCACTGGATGATCAACTTTGCCAATGGGGGTCGTGAGGGTGAAGGCATCGGACAAATCGCTGGCCCCAATCAGCGCTCGGTAGGTTTTACGAATGGGGTGCGGTGCCTGGGGATCGTGGGCGGTAGCCGTGGAGTCGCGCAGCTGACGGCTGAGGGTAGAACGGGCTAGAGGCGATCGCCCCAAAATCATCACCCCCGACGTGCCCCGCCCCAGCCGATGCACCGGAATGGGCGGATTCTCTGGATATCGCCGCCTGAGCTGGTGCAGCAGCGTGTGGGTGAGAAAGCCTCCGCCCGGCAGCACCGGCAGACCCGACGGTTTGGCGATTGCCATCAAATCCCCATCCTCATACAGCACCTCAAACTCCAGCGGTGCCTCCGGCTCCTCCCACGGGGGTCGATGGTAGTCCAACCTGTCCCCTGCACTGAGGCGATCGTCGGCGGCTAGGGCAATGCCGTCTTGGCGAATTTGGCCAGCTGTGATGCGATCGCGCCATATTGCCCGACTAAAGTGCCTGTAGCGATTGCTGTAGAAGTCGAGGACGGAGAGACCGGCTTCGGTGGGGGTGATGCGATCGGTGTAAACCCATCCTTGATTCATACCAGTTTTATTGTGGGAAGGTCTCCTGAAGATGGTGCATCGCTGCACGGATACACCCTACGAGACACCTTACACCAACCGCTTCAACCGCTCCTTCGCATCCGCCCGCAGCTGCTTTACCCGCCGAAACAGTTCCGTTCCGGTGTGAATGTAGCTCTCCTCATAGCTCATCGTGAAGCGATCCAGCTCATCTAGGCCATCCTCCAGCAGCCCCAAGCAGTGGTAAATATCCGCCGCCACCCCCGCCATACTCGCCGGATTAGCCATCGAGTTAAACTTGCTCTGAGCCTGCCCCAACCAAGTGCGGCCCTGCTCCAGATACGCCATGAACCCCTCCATCAGCTCATCATCGAAGGGGTCAGCCGACAGCTTGCGAATCTCCGTTCTTAGAGGCGATAGAATTTTGCCTATCAGCCTGTCCGCCGGTCCATACACCAGCTTCAGCCAAGCATCTTCCCGCGCCTCAGACGACTGCGTTGCCTCGCGAGCATAGCGATACACCGCCTGCATATCCGCCGTGCGCTTCGTTCGATTGGCGGCACTCTCCACTGGGTCAACGGCCACAAACCCCTGGCGCTGCTGGTCGTAAACCGTACGCCGCGACGGATCGCCAATGACTTCGTAGGCAATGTTGATGCGAGCAATGCGATCGTGGGAGGCCTGATCGCTCTTGCTGTCGGGGTGATATTGCTTAGCCAGCTTACGATAGGCGCGTTTAATCTCTGCCTGGGTCGCCGACTCGTGCACATCGAGGGTTTGGTAATGGGTCTCGTTTGCCATAGAGACATTTTAGGGGAGGGAGGGGGTGGGGGGTAAGGGGTAGGAGGTGGATGGGTGGGGGGTAGGAGGTGGATGGGTGGGGGGTAGGGGGTGGATGGGTGAGGGATTAGGCTAAGGACTGATCGATGAAGGTTTGCCAGGTGGGGTTGGGTTGCCAGATGCGGTGTAGGTCAGCGATCGCCACCGCAGGGTCTATACCTAGGCGGAGCACGCGGTAGAGATAGACGAAGGCAGAGACGCGCATATTGAGAGCACAGTGGACCAAGACTTTAACATCGCGATTGCGCTCCATCACTTTAAAGAAGATCGCCAGATCTACCGGGGTCGGCGCTTCCCACACCACCGGAATGTGAAAGTAGGTCATCCCCAGGCTTTTCACCACTTCTGCCTCGTTGGGAATGGCGTTGTCGGAGGTCGACAGCGCCAGATTCACCACGACCGTGTAGCCGGCCTCGGCCACCGCTTTGAACTGCTCTGCGGTGGGTTG
Source organism: Nodosilinea sp. FACHB-131 (assembly GCF_014695395.1). Lineage (GTDB taxonomy): Bacteria > Cyanobacteriota > Cyanobacteriia > Phormidesmidales > Phormidesmidaceae > Nodosilinea. The sequence goes on along the minus strand of NZ_JACJOF010000011.1, from coordinate 4,347 downwards.
CCCAGCGGTGCCCAGGGTAGGCGAAAGCACCAGGTAGTTGCGAATAGCCTGCAAAGCATCAGCGGTCATAGCCAGATCCCTCAATAGGATTCAGTACGATAAAGAAAACTCACCCTGGAGACTTCAACCCATGGCTATGGTGGAATCTACCATGCTGCCCCTGGGCACCGCTGCCCCCCACTTTGAACTCAGAGACGTCGTCAGCGGCCAAACCATTAACCTCGGCACGTTTGCCGACGCCCGAGCCCTGCTGGTGATGTTTATCTGCCGCCACTGCCCTTTCGTTAAGCATGTGGAGCAAGAGCTGGCCCGTCTTGGCCGAGACTATGGCCCCAAGGGCGTGGGCATCGTCGCCATCAGCGCCAACAGCCTGCAAACCCATCCCCAAGATGGCCCAGAACACCTCAAGGCCCAGGCCCAAGATGTGGGTTTCACCTTTCCCTACTGCTTCGACGAAACGCAGGAGGTTGCCAAGGCTTACACCGCTGCCTGTACTCCCGATTTCTTTGTGTTTGACGAGGCCAAAACCCTGGCCTACCGGGGCCAGCTCGACGATAGCCGCCCGGGCAACAACGTGCCCGTAACGGGTGCAGACCTGCGAGCGGCGCTAGATGCAGTGCTGGCAGCTGAAGCGATGCCCGGCCACCAAAAACCTAGCATCGGCTGCAATATCAAGTGGACGCCAGGCAATGAACCGGACTACTTTGGGTAGCGCGATCGCCCCACAGCAGCCCAAACGTCACAGAATACAAAGAAGAGCTGGATTATTAAAGCCGTCGATCTAAGCTGCAAACACTGGTGCAGAGTTTCGGGTAGAAACCTCGCTCAACTTTGTGGATCTTTATGAGTCGTCTGCGTCGTTTCTTTAAATTATGCCTGGTGGGTCTGATGGCCGTAGTGGTGCTCCAGGCAAGCGGCTGCGGCACAGCCAAAGTATCCGACCAACCCCTGCGACTCACCATAGGGCTCGTGAGCTACGACGACGGCGCCAGCTCATTAGAAAAATATCAGCGCTTCCAGACCTACCTGGCCGAGCAGCTAAAGGCGGTGGTTGAGCTAGAGCCCGTATTCAACGAAATTCGCGCCGTTGAGCAAATTCGTGATGCCAACTGGTCGCTGGTGTTTGCCCCCTCGGGGCTGGCGGCGATCGCCATGGCCGAAGCCAACTATCTCCCCATCTTCCCCATGCTGGGTGCCCCCAACCAAAAGTCGGTGCTGGTGGTGCGCAACGATAGCCCGTTTCAGGCGCTAGGCGACCTCGCCAACCAAACCCTCGCCCTAGGGGAAGCCGGATCCGCAACAGGCTACTATCTTCCCCTATACGATCTCTACGGCCTCACTCTCAAGGCCATTGAGTTCGCCTCCACCCCCGCTACGGCACTGGAGTGGATTGCCGGCGGCCGAGTGACCGCAGGGGCCATGTCAGAAGACAGCTTTCAGCAGTACCGCAACGCGTTTGCGGGTGACACCTTCCGCATTTTGCATACCAGCCGAGCCATTCCTCCAGGGGCGGTCTTAATCAGCCCCAACGTCGATCGCAACCAGCAGCAGTACCTTGAGCGGGCCATGCAGAACGCCCCATCCAACCTCACCGCCGATGCGGGCTATATTCCCAACGCGCCTCCACCCGATTTAAGTCAGCTGATCGCCTTAGTCAACAAAGTGCGGCCGTTAGAATCTCGCGTCAAAGAGCAGCCTGCGGTGCTAACCCTCGGCTCCTAGCCGTAAACACTGCGCCCGTGAATTCCTTCGCCTATCGCCTTTACCAAGGTTTCTGGAGCGTGAGTTGTGGACCGGCGCGAGGTCTATCCGTAGGCTAGAATTAGGGCCAAAGCCATTTTCTGAGGAACATTGTTCATCGGTAGTTTGTCGGTGTTTTGCCATCAAAACGGCTGCTGAAACGATAGATCTCAGGTGTAAGGGTGCATGCTATACCATCATCACCGTCTGGGAGGCTTCAGAAATCGCCGCCCATGGGGTGAAGTTCACGGTAGTTAACCGCATCGGTCCGTTAGCTGTTTAGACGTATCTAGCAACCCTTGGAGCTGACTCGTGTGACCCACGGACATCGCACCCTAGCCGCTATTATGCTGACCGATGCGGTCGGCTTTAGCGCCCGCATGTCAGTACGTGAAGAATTAACTCTCTCCCAGCTCCAGCGCGATCAGGCGCTGATGGAAGCGCTCTGCGAGCAGTTTGAGGGCAAAGTGCTGAAGTCAACCGGCGATGGCTTGCTGATGTACTTTGCCAGTGCGGTGCAGGCCGTCACCTGCGGGCTCGAAATTCAAAAAGAACTGCACCGCATCAATGTCAATGCTGAGGGTGAGCCAGCCCTGCTACACCGCATCGGCATCCATTTAGGCGACGTCTTTTTTAGTCAGTCTGACGTCATGGGCAACGGGGTCAACATTGCCGCTCGCCTTCAGACCGAAGCGCACCCTAGCGGGATTTGCATTTCTAAAATTGTCTACGACGTGGTCAAGTCACGCCTAGATTTAGACACCACCTACGCTGGGCCGCTACAGCTCAAAAATATTCAAGAGCTAGTGCCGGCCTACCATGTCCATGCCCTGCCGAGAGGGCCCAATGAGGCCAGCCCCTCGGCAATCACTACAGAAGAAGGGCTTGAGCCAACTGCCGAAGCCTCCACAGACCGAAGGCTCCTGGCTCCTGGCACTAAGGTAGGCGGGCGCTATATCGTTCAGCGAGTGCTAGGGCAGGGCGGTTTTGGCCGGTCTTACCTAGTAGAAGATTCTCAACGGTTTGGTGAGGCCTGCGTGCTGAAGGAGTTTTTCCCCACCAAAAAGTCGGGGAGCAACCTGCAAAAGGCTTTAGATCTATTCAAGCGAGAAGCCAAAACCCTGTACCAGCTCGATCACCCCCAGGTGCCCAAGTTTCTGGCCTGCTTCACTCAGAAAGAGCGCCTGTTCATTGTTCAGGAGTATATCGATGGCGTGCCCTATTCCCAGCTGATTAAGCAGCGCCGTCAGCAAAACAGCCATTTTTCTGAGGCCGAGGTCATTCAGTGGCTAATGCAGATGCTACAGGTGCTGGATTATCTCCATGGTCTGAGCATTGTGCACCGCGATATTTCGCCGGACAACATTATGTACTGTCGCGATCGCAGCCTGCCGGTGCTGATCGACTTTGGCCTAGTCAGCGATGCCATTAGCACTCTGCTATCGGACGAGGTGACCGCAGCCGACGATGCCCAGCCCGCCACCATGGTGGGCAAATTTGGCTACTCACCGCCGGAGCAGATTCACCTGGGCCAGAGTTTTCCCTCCAGCGACCTCTATGCTCTGGGGGTGACAGCGATCGTTTTGCTGACCGGCCGCTACCCCCGTGACCTGATCGATCGAGAGTCGCTGGAGTGGCACTGGCAAACCTATACCAGCGTGAGCCCAATTTTGGCCAATATTCTCACCCAGCTGGTGCAGCAGAAACCAAAAGCCCGTTTTCAAACAGCCCGCGATGTGATGCAGCGCTTAGCGCCTTTAGCAGAGGCGATTAAAGCCCCCATATCTCCCTTAACTGTTGAACCGGCTTGGGCTTCGTCTGGCCATCGGCGCCCTTCCTCTGCCGTTGCTACCCCCAAAACAGCCCTCTCTGAGCTACACAATCCTTCCTTTATGGAGGCCTGCCGCCAGGAACTTGCCCGCTGCATTGGTCCCATGGCCAGCGTGATTGTCGAAGACATGATGGAGCAACACCCCCAGGCCACGCCGGAGCAATTTGTTGAAATTTTGGCGAGTCAGCTATCCAATGGACGTCAGGCCACAGATTTTGTGAGCCGCGTTCAAGTTGCCGTAGACGACAATACCGCCAGCCTAATCGATACTTCTCAGGAGCTTACGGCTGCCGACCCAGAGTCAATATTAGATGCCGTAGCTCCCGCCAAAGAGCACCCCAGTCCAGAATTTGTGAACCGCTGTCGGCAAGTGCTAACCCGCTGTATTGGCCCCATGGCCAACTACCTGATCGAGGATACCCTAGCCGATTTTCCTCACCTCTCACCCCAGGATTTAGTGATTCGCCTAACGGCAGAAATTCCCGATTCTAAAAAGGCAGAGGCCTTTCGGCAACAAATGCAGTAGGGGTGCATTCGCCCGGCTTACAGAGGCATCTTTTATGCTTTAACTGAGTCTTTTGCCTTAAGCACAATTAGTAATGCTGCGCAGAAGTTTCCCAGAAAAAACATTATGGCAATTAATCATTAAATCTGGCCTGAAGATATAGCTAAAGCCGGTTAGGTTAGGACACGGCTTGCTTAAGGATTGACTCCATGGCAGCGCGCAAGCCATCGTCATGGGGAAGGAGCTTTCGAATTCGGCTTTTTAACCAACC
>NZ_JACJOF010000010.1 GCF_014695395.1 Nodosilinea sp. FACHB-131 | reverse complement strand
AACAGCAGGATGCCCGACCACCCGATAAACACAAAGCGATCGCGCTTTAGCCAGTCGTCGAGGACGTCGAACCATCCTCGCTCCGCTTGCGCGCGTCCCATTGCTATGGTCATGTCAAATCCTCTTTATATGACATCCAATCCATAAGGTCGCAGCTCTGATGGATCCAGAATAGCCTGGCAGAGCATTACCTCAAAGCAGGGGTTAGTAACTACTAAGTATTCCAGATATTAGAGCCAGGGAGAATAATATTCCTGCTCCAATCACCGATACCTCTGCTTGAGTCGCACCAGCAGCCTCAGAAGACAAGCCTCTAGAGACCGGGTTTCTATTTATGATAGAGAGAGTTCTATTTTTTTACAATCTGACACGTAATTTCTCAGGCTGGCGGTGCCAGAGGCCTAGCTGCCTCAAGCCAATGTTAGTCGCAGGGGGCGACCGGTGTAGACCCAATGGGGTTTAGACTGGGCTGATTCAGTGTTTATATAGAGTAATAGCGGGTGATATACCCAGTCTGCTCAGTCTAATTTGAAGAAAACCGTAGCGTTAAAGCCGCCCCGTCTAGACTGTTGCTAAGGTTTTGTCGCTCTTCATCTATCACTATCGCTTGTTAAGATCTATGACTACCTCCCTGTCGTCTACTCAATCTCAAACCCTTCAGCGCACCGTGCTGGGGGCCCGTCGTCTGAGCAATATTTTTTGGGCCGTGGTGCTTACCCTAGGCGGGCTGGGGTTTGCCCTGGCTGGAGCTTCCAGCTACCTGAAACAAAACCTGCTGCCCTTCGCTGACCCGACTCAGCTGGTATTTATTCCCCAGGGCATTGCCATGGGCTTTTATGGGGTAGCGGCCCTGGGTCTAGCCACGTTTCTTTGGGTCGTCATCAGTTTGGACGTGGGCGGTGGTTTCAACAGCTTCGACAAGGCTAGCAATCGCCTACAAATTGTCCGCAAGGGATTTTGGGGCAAAAACCGCCGGATTGAAATTGAGCACCCCTTAGAAGATGTGACGGCCGTGCGGGTCGCGATTAAAGAAGGGCTCAACCCCAAGCGCAGCCTCTACCTGCGCATCAAGGGTCGTCCTGATATTCCGCTAACTCGGGTAGGTCAACCGATCCCCCTATCTGACTTGGAAAATCAGGGGGCAGAACTGGCGCGGTTTTTGCAGGTGCCGCTGGAGGGACTGTAGACCGTTTAAAGGTCTATGCTGAGCGGCAGGCCCCGGCTTGGAGCCCGTGCGATACCATGGGGGGTCGGTTGAACTATTAGGAATCGATGTATTGATGGCTCTCTCGACACGCCCGTTTACCCTAGCCCTGGCGGCCCTGCTGACCCTATGGCTGGGTGCTTGCGCCAGTTCCCCAAGCTTGGACTCGACCAGTGAGACCCCTACAGACCCCGGCCTGACCGAGTCAGTGGCGGTTGCCCCGACCGGGTTGCCCAGGCTGGAGGGGACGGCAACTGTGGAGATGGTGGTGAACGGTAGCCCCATTGTGATGGAGCTAGACGGTGCTAATGCCCCAGTCACCGCCGGCAACTTTGTGGATTTGGTGAACCGTGGTGTATACGATGGCCTAGTGTTTCACCGGGTAGTGCGTGATCCGCAGCCCTTCGTTGCTCAAGGCGGTGACCCCCAGAGCAAAGACCCTAGCGTGCCGGCTCAGCAGTTGGGTACGGGTAGCTTTGTCGACCCCGACACCCAAGCTCCCCGCTACGTTCCCTTAGAAATTAAGCCCGCTGGCGCAGCAGAGCCAATCTATAGCCAAACCCTTGAAGAAGCCGGCATCAGCGAGGCACCAGAACTGCCCCACACTCGGGGTGCTGTGGCCATGGCGCGATCGCAGGCGGTAGACTCGGCCTCGGCGCAGTTTTACATCACCCTGGCGGAGTTGCCCTTTTTAGACGGTAGCTACGCGGTGTTTGGCTACGTCACCAGCGGTATGGAGGTGGTGGATGCCATTCAGCAGGGCGATCGCATTGAGTCGGCACGGGTCACGGCTGGGCTGGAGAATCTGAAGACTGAGTAGGCAAGATACTAGGAATCAGGCCGTTGTTGTAACCGGCATGGGGCTGGTCACAGCCCTAGGACCTACAGCGACGGCTACTTGGGAAGATCTTCTGGCTGGAAAATCAGGCATTCGGGTCAGACAGCCGTTTCCAGAACTGCCGCCTCGGCCTTTGGCTATGGTCGGCGATACGCCCACTGACCTTGAGAACTTGCTGGGGTTGGCGGTGGCGGAGGCGATCGCCGATGCTCAACTCACGATTCCCCTAGTCGACTGCGGCGTAGTGGTTGGTTCCAGCCGCAGCTTTCAGGGCCGTTGGGAACGGATGGCCCGCTCTGAGTCTTGGGTAGACAATCCCTGGCTGGCAGCGCTACCGCACATGGGGGCGATCGCCGTTGCCCGCCATCTCCAATCTCAAGGCCCGGTGCTGGCCCCGATGACAGCCTGTGCTACCGGGCTGACGGCGATTTTTCAGGGCTATGAGCTGGTGCTGCGGGGGCAGTGCGATCGCGTCATTGTCGGTGCTGCCGAAGCGCCCATAACGCCCCTCACCTTGACTGGTTTTGAGCAATTGGGAGCCCTCGCCACCACCGGCTGCTATCCTTTTGCCTCCCATCGAGAAGGATTGGTGCTGGGAGAAGGGGCGGCGGTGCTGGTGCTGGAGTCGGAGGCAGCATGGCGGGCGCGAGGTGGCCCCCAACCCTACGGCTGCATTTTAGGGGCAGGATTTAGTGCCGATGCTTACCACCGCACTGCTCCCGACCCTGAACTGGTGGGCAGCCGCCTAGCCTTAAGAAATTGTTTACAGCACAGCGGGGTAGAGCCTGTTCAGGTGGGCTATGTGCACGCCCATGGCACCGGCACTTGGCTGAATGATGAGCACGAAGTTAGTCTTCTAACCCAGGGATTTCCTGCTTTACCCTTGGCCAGTTCGACTAAGGGGGCGACAGGACATACCCTGGGGGCATCTGGAGCGATCGGGGCGGCGCTTTGCCTGCTGGCACTGCGTCATCAAGTGCTGCCGCCCAATACGGGGGTTCAGGGCGAGAGCATCTATCCCAAACTCGTGACCCGCCCCATTCCGGCTGATTTGGAGGTGGCTCTGTGCTTTAGCTTTGGCTTTGGGGGGCAGAACGGCGTGCTCGCGCTGGGGCTCGATCGCACCAGTGCTGTACTTGACAGCTTTACTTAAGAGTGGGAATTTTGCGTCGGGCCAATAACCATTTGCCCCTACACCGTTTAGCCCTGAGATAGGACGTGTTCGATGGGCTGCTTCTGCCTAAAATTCACAGGCGCTTTGGGGAACCACGGGGCAGTCTGCCTCCGTTACCGAGACACCACCGAGGGTAAGGCGCATCAGATTCGGTAGAGCGCCTAGCGGGCTCAGGTCGGTGACGGGGGTTTCGTTTAGATGCAGCACTTTTAGATTCAGCAGTGAAGCGAGCGGGCTGACATCTTGGACCTCGGTGTGGACCAGCATTAGCGTGTCTAGACTGGTTAGCTCAGAGAGGGGGCCAATGTCTTGGAGAGGGTTAAAACTAAGGGTCAACGTTTCGAGGGAGATGAGGGACGCTAGGGGGCTAACATCCTCAATGGTGTTGCTGGAGAGCCCTAGGGTAAGAAGGTTGCCCAAACTGGCCAAAGGCGTGAGATCTCGGATTCGGTTGTTGTTTAGGGAAAGGAAGCTTAGCTGCGATAGCGTAGCTAGGGGACTGAGGTCTTCAATTTGGTTAAAGCTGAGATCTAACTCAAAGAGATTGGGAAACTGGGCTAGAGGGCTGAGATCTTGAATTTGATTGCCCTGGAGGGTCAAGGTGCTGAGCTGGGGCAGAACCGGCAGGCGACGCAGATCGCTCAAGTCCGTAAAGCCAGCATGGAGACGGGTGAGATCCGTAAGCGTGGTGAGAGGGCCAAGATCGCTAACCAATGTAGCCTCGATGTCGAGATCGACCACGGGTAGATTGGCCAGGGGGGCCAGATCGCTGATGGGGTTGCGGCCCAGCCCAAGCTGAAACAGGTAGGGTTTGTTGGCCAAAGGGCTGAGATCGCTGACCCCGTTGCCGTCTAGATAAAGCTCAGACAGATCGGTCAGCGGTTGCAAGGGGGTGAGGTCGGTGACGTAGTTGTCGCCCTGGGGCTGGCGGTAATCGTCGACCCAGATGCGGTTTTCTAGGGAAAGGCGGGTGAGACGGGTGAGCGATCGCACCGCCGAGATATCGGTAATCTGGTTGGCATCAAGCTCCAAATCCAGCAGATTCTGAAGGTTGGCCAGCGGAGCCAGCTCGCTGATTTGATTGCCGCTCAGGCTAAGTAAGAATAGATTTTCTAGCGCACTCAGGGGTGTCAGATCAGCAAGGTTGTTGTGATCAAGCGTCAGGATTTGTAGATCGCTCAGGGTAGCTAGAGGCTGCACGTCCTGAATTTGGTTGTAGTTGAGATGTAGCTCGCTCAGGGATAGGGCCTGTAGCGGCCTGAGATTGCCGATTTGGTTGCGGCTCAGATCTAGCTCGTAGAGATTGGTGAGGGACTGGAGCGGGGTGAGATCGTCAATTTGGTTGTTGCTGAGAATCAGGGTCGAGAGCTGGCTGAGCCCCTGCAAGGGGCGCAAATCCTGGATGGTTTGGTTATCTCGTAAATTGAGGCGGGTGAGCTGGGTGAGTTGCGCCAGGGGAGCCAGGTCTGAAATTTGATTGGCGTAGAGATCGAGCTGAATGAGCTGGGTCAAGTCAGCCAGCTCACTGATGTCGCTGATTTGATTGCCGCCCAGGTTGATAACTTGCAGGGAGGGGTGCGATCGCAGGGCGCTAATATCTGAAATTTGATTGTCGCTGAGGCCTAGGTCAGTGAGCTGCGTCATCCCGGCTAGGGGTTGAATATCTGTGATCTGGTTGTTGTAGAGATAGAGCTGTTCCAGATGGGTGAGTGACGTCAGCGGACGCAGATCGCTGATATCGGCATACTCCAGGCTGAGCGTCGTGCTGCTAGCCAGCTGTTGATCAGCTTCAGCACAGTTGTCGGTGATTGTGTAGGCAAGCATGGCCTCAACCGTGTGCTGCGCCTCTGGAGCAAGGTTGTCGTAGTCGTTGCACCAGGCAGCAAAGCTGGTGTGAACGGTTTCGGCTTGGGCTAGGGCGGGCAGCACTATCCCCACCCAAAAAACCGGGGTCAACAGCGGCAATAAACGCATCGGCACAGCTTAAAAGAGGCGATCTAAACTGTCCCAATCTAGCCTTAAGGGCTGAGATCGGGCTTTAGTTGTCTAAAAAGACACAATCAGCGATCGCCAGCTGCCCCAATCTAGCCTTAAGTGAATTTTGGACTTTAAGCCAGGCTGTTGAAGAACTCTATCGCCATCTGGGGCAGATTGCTGACCTCAACCCACAGCTGCCTAGGGCTAATGCCAAACAGATATTGCAGCGCCACAACGATCGCGATCAGACCAATGAGGGGAACAAGTCCTACGCTCAAAATTCTGAGAAACAGCTGAGCAGCTAAAACGACGACCGCGATCGCCGCAATCAGCAGCACCAGTTGAGGATCAACGGAACTAAACACAGCATCCATGGGGGCAAGAAACGGTTAAGGAATAGAGCGAACAAAAACCCAAATCATCCTAACCTAGCGGTCGAGAGCGATGGTTGTTGGTGCTTTTAGGCCAGAACCCGGAACGCTTCTGGCGCATTGCCGCCGGTCACGTAGCCACCCTGTTGTTTGATGGCGATGAGATGGGCGATCGCTCCCTCATCGATCACTTCCCCCGCCACAATGGTAGGAATTCCTGGGGGATAGGCCGAAATTGTATCGGCACTGATGCGGCCAACGGCAGTCTCAGCTCCGACGATTTCTGTAGGGGCAAAAAACGCCTCGCGAGGCGACACCTGCGGCAGGGTAAACGAGGCCTCCGAACTCTCTAGAACGTTCGACTGAGCACAGGCAGCGACAGTGGAAGGCTGATCAGCACAGCTCTGGGCCAGCGCTCGAAAACCGGCAATACACCGCTGCCCATCCTCTTGCGTATTGCCGAGGCTAATAATCAAGGTTAGGTGCCGCAACTCCGGCAGTTCGACGGTGACACCCAGCTCTTCGTGCAGAATTTCGTCGGCCTCTAAACCCGTTAATCCTAAGCCCGATACATCTACTGTCAGCCGAGTTAGGTCCAACTCGCTAGCGCTAGAGAATGCTGTTACTGCCGGTTTGTCGATCACCCGCAAACCAGGAATCGTGCCTAATTCCAGTCGCATGTGCTGCGCCAGAGTAAGCGTGTTTGATAGAAGTGCTTTGCCCTCCGTCGCCATCTGGTGACGAGCCGCATCCAAGGAAGCCAGCAGCAGAGAATTGGGGCTGGTAGATTGGGTGAGCTGTAGGGCCGCTTGCAGGCGATCGCGATCGATGCGATCGCCCCTGGTATGCAGCATCGCTGCCTGGCTCAGTGCCCCCAGCACCTTGTGGGTGGACTGCACCACCAGGTCAGCGCCCAGCGCCAATGCCGGGGTGGGTAGGTCAGGGTGAAAGGCAAAGTGCGGCCCGTGAGCTTCGTCGATGAGTAGGGGAATGTTGTGATGGTGGGCGAGGGATGCGATCGCCCCTACATCCGAGCAAATGCCGTGGTAGGTGGGCGACACCAGCAGCACCGCGCGGGTATCGGGATGGTGGTTGAGGGTAGCGGCGATCGCCTCGGCCTTCACTCCCAGCACCAAGCCCAAGTCTGAACTGTATTCCGGAGTCACAAAAACCGGCATCGCCCCCGACAGCACCAGCCCCGCAATCACCGAGCGATGCGCGTTGCGTGGCACGATAATCTTGTCGCCAGAGCCACAGGCGGCAAGAATGGCCGCCTCAATGCCGCAGGTCGAACCATTGGCAAGAAAGTAAGTCTGCTCTGCTCTAAAAGCCTCGGCCGCCAGCTCCTGGGCTTCGAGAATCACGCCTTCTGGAGCAAACAAATTGTCCAGCTCCGGCAGTTCCGGCAGGTCCGCCGCCAGCGCTGTACCGAGCAATTCCCGCAGTCGAGAAGATGCTCCCTGCCCCCGCTTGTGCCCCGGCGCGTAAAACGCCGCGTGGGGTCGCTGACTGCTCGCCTGCAGCGCCGAGAGAATAGGAGTCTGCGATTGATCGAGCATGGCTGCGAAAAGAACGATGAGCCGAGTCGTGTAGCGTTTCTCGGTCCTGTTGAATACTTCCTATTCTGGTGGCAGGGGGATCTCCTCCTCCGCCACCCCCAAGGGATTCGTTATAGTTTTAGAGGAAAATTTGGAGAGTATCCCATGGCCAAAGTTACCTGGAATGGCGTTGTATTAGCTGAAAGCGACGCCTGCGAAGTTGTCGAAGGCAACCAATACTTTCCCCCCGACTCGCTAAATATGGACTACTTCAAGCCCATCAGCAAAACCACCGGCTGTCCTTGGAAAGGCACCGCCAGCTACTACGACATCGTTGTTGACAACAATGTGAATTCTGGAGCCGCCTGGTACTACGCCGAACCCAAGCCCGCCGCGAGCAACATCAAGGGCTACGTGGCGTTCTATAGCAATAAGGTGAAGGTAGAAGCCTAGGTGGATGTAGGTGAGTAAGTGAGTGGGTGTGTAGGCGAGAAAGACACAGCTAAAGTCTGCTTATTTCAGGCTCAACTACCCGCCTACCCACCTACTCAACTACCTGCCCACTCTTTTCTACGCTTTCTTCAGCCAGCTAAACATCGCCCGCAGATCCTTACCCACCTCTTCGATCGGGTGCTCGGCTTCGCGGCGACGCATGGCGGTGAACCCAGCGTTGCCTGACTGGCTCTCAAGCACAAACTCGCGGGCGAACTGGCCGGTCTGAATTTCCTTCAGCACCTTGCGCATTTCGGCGCGGGTTTCGTCGGTGATGATGCGGGGGCCACGGGTGTAGTCGCCGTACTCAGCGGTGTTGGAGATGCTGTCGCGCATTTTGGCCAGGCCGCCTTCCACAACGAGGTCGACAATTAGCTTCACTTCGTGGAGGCATTCAAAGTAGGCCAGCTCGGGCTGGTAGCCCGCATTCACCAGGGTTTCAAACCCGGCTTTGATCAGCTCGCTAAGGCCGCCGCAGAGCACCACTTGCTCACCAAACAGGTCGGTCTCGGTCTCTTCGCGGAAGGTGGTTTCGAGCACGCCAGCGCGGGTGCCGCCGATGCCCTTAGCGTAGGCCATGGCGCGATCGCGAGCCTGACCCGTGGCATCTTGATACACGGCAAACAGGCAGGGTACCCCTTGGCCCTCTTGATAGGTGCGGCGTACCAGGTGGCCGGGGCCTTTGGGGGCTACCATCACCACATCCACATCGGCGGGGGGCACGATCTGGCCAAAGTTGATGTTAAAGCCGTGGGCAAACAGCAGCACGTTGCCCGCCTCAAGATTGGGGGCGATCGCTTCTTTATAGATAGTGCGCTGCACTTCGTCGGGCAGCAAAATCATGATCCAGTCGGCGAGCTTAACGGCATCGGCGACGGGCTTGACGGTCAGACCTTCGGCCTCGGCCTTGGCGGTGGAGCGGCTGCCTTCGTAGAGACCCACAATGACGTTGACGCCGCTGTCTTTGAGGTTGAGGGCGTGAGCATGGCCCTGGGAGCCGTAGCCGATGATGGCCACGGTCTTGCCGTTGAGCAAATCTAAGTTGGCGTCACTGTCGTAATACATGCGGGCCATGGGATTCTCCTTGAAAGCGGCTGCGGTGTTTTCTGTGCAAGCTCTTGATTCTATCAAACTAAGGGGGCTAGCCAAAATCCCTCTGATTATGATCTGGCCTTCGGCGATCGCGCGCTCAGCCACCTCAAAGCAACGGCGGCAACCTGCCCGATCGGTAGAATAAAGGCATGCACCAAAATCGTGGTCACTGTCCTCCTTACGAGCACCGTTGATGGTTGAAGCAACCTCTCCCTCAACCCTTGTTGCCCTGGTTACTGGGGCTAACCGGGGCATTGGCCTAGAAGTTACCCGCCAGCTCGCCCAGGCGGGAATGACGGTGATTTTGGGCAGCCGCGACCCGGCTAAGGGAGAAGCTGCCGCCGCGCCGTTGATTGAGGCTGGTTTGGAGGTTTTGCCCCAGCCCTTGGATGTGACCGACCCAGCCAGCATTGCCCGCCTAGCCGAGTTCGTAGAGCAGCGGTTTGGCCGCCTCGATGTGCTGGTTAACAATGCAGGCATTCTTTACGACACGTGGCAGCAGGCCAGCAATGCTGACCTGGCGGTGGTGCAGGAGGCTTGGGATACAAACACCATCGGTCCCTGGCGCATGGCCCAGGCGTTTTTGCCTTTGCTCAGGCGCAGCTCGCGGGGTCGCATCGTCAATGTTTCTAGCGGGGCGGGGGCGTTGAGCAGCATGGGAGCAGGCACCCCGGCCTACAGCACCTCCAAAGCGGCCCTGAATGCGTTTACCCGACTGCTGGGCGCTGATCTACAGGGCACTGGCATTTTGGTGAATGCGGTATGCCCTGGCTGGGTCGCTACTGAGATGGGCGGCAGTGGTGGTCGCCCGGTGGCCGAGGGCGCAGCCAGCATTGTGTGGGCAGCGACTCTGCCCGACGATGGCCCTACGGGCGGGTTCTTTCGCGATGGTAAACCGCTGGATTGGTAGATTGCCCAGAGCGCTAGCGGCGAATCCATTTGGTGAGGATGCGCATGGGTTGGCCGGTGGTGGGGTCGAGCTGGGGTTTGCTCCAGGCGCGGGGCTCGGCGAAGCCGATGTTGTGGAGATGGGCGATGACGAGTTCCATGTTGGTGGCGGTGCCGATGAGCATGACGCGCACGGGTTCGCGCGGGTCGGCTGGTTCTGCGCTGGGTGGGTTGCTGGAGGGCGGCTGGCTATAGATTTCGCTGTTGGGGATGAATTCTGACATGGCGATCGGCTAATAAGTGTATGTGGAAGGGATCCAGCACCTAAGGTTTTGCAAAACCTTAGGTGCTTTCGCCGCAAGAAACTGCACGAAGGGTGCGAAACCCATCGCAGAATGCGACACTGTGAAATCGAGTCGCCTTGAAGAAAACTTCAACGCGATTAGAAAACTATACCGTTCTTTCTATACCGAACGGTAATTACTGAGCAGTATAGTATGTCTGGCCAAAGTCAGCAAGCCACGCTGATGGATTTGCGTACTCGTGCAGGTTTGACCCGCCGCGAAGTGGCAAATGCCCTAGGAATTACCGAAAAAACGGTCTATGTATGGGAAACCAGCGACAATCCGCCCAAAATGACGGTTTCTCAGGTTCAGAAGCTATTGGAGATTCTTAGCTGTACGTTGGATGAGTTAGCGATCGCTACAACCAAGTAGTTTTCATTAAGCTAAAAATAGAATTATTGGGTGTATCCGGCAATAAAGGAAGGCTACTGCTGCTGAAAAATAAAGATTCTGAAATCATTGTTATGACTGAATCAATAATTAAAGCGCATCCTGAGTTTGTATCCATCAGAGGAAGAATAGATCATGCAATCGCGGGATTGATATATATATCTGAGAGTGAAAAACAAGCTCTTCTAAAACGAATGGAGGATTTGGCAAAGTACAATATCAACATGGATGTACTCAAACTCTATGAGTCCCTACCGGATTATCCGGACTTTTTAGATTCTCATGAATTTAGTGACTTCAAGAGAAACGTGTATGCCAGTGAAAAACTTTTAGCTAGCCTTTCCCCTAAGGCCAATGAGCTTAGATATACCTGGCTAATAAAGCTTATTGAATCCGAGAAAAGGGTTGAGGATCTCTTACAGGAAGTGGAGCAAGAAATTAATTTACTAGAGGAGGCCCTTGAAGGACAAGAAAAAAAGGCGGAGGAGTCTGATTACGATTGGTATTCAGAACTTGAAATTTTGTATGAAAAACTATGTGGACTATCATTTAAAAATGAACATCTATGCAATAATAATATACGCCTATTCAACCTGCCGGAATTAGTAAGACTTGTTGACAGGCTGAAGTCGAGAGAGCGTTACGGGTGCTTTTTCATTACGCAGGGTACAACAATTTTCTTTGAAAAAAGTGAATTTCAGTTCAAAAAAATCGGTGTAAGACGACACTTGAAAACATCTTTGAATCCTTGATCTCAATATTGAAACAATTATCAAATATATTGACAAGCATTGAATCCGAAGAAAGGGATGTTTTAAGAGTAGAAATAGAGGTTGAAGACCTAAAAGAAGAAGTGGAGAAAGAAAGAATAAAATATCTTACTCTGTATGACAAAAATAAAGAAAACTATTATGGAGAATATGGATGGCTTAGGATTTTGGATATTCCCAAGAGCTTGCATGAAAATTATAAGATTTCGATAGAATCCTATAGGGTAAGGCTTAAAATAATTGAAAAAAGAAGAAAAAAGCTTGCCAGAACCCAATCTGTTGGCCTGGGATATTTATTTGACGGTATCATCGTATCTAAGCTGAACTGGGAACTGCTCGAAGGATGTACATTTGAAAAAATTTATGGGGATCTTGTTAAATACTATAGCCAGTTGTCTAAGTTGGATGAAATCGATTTTTCTCGGCTAGAGAAGATCGTCGAGTTGAATCCTTGTGAAGTCTATCTGGGAGCAAATACTTTCAAGGGCTTTATTTGCTTCCGATTTCATAAGACTAAAGTCGTCCTTTTGGAGAAGCCTGTATATGGAAATGCAACTTATCTGATTTCTAAAGACTGGGAATCCCTGTCACGATTTAGTAGATCTAGCCTCTTAACATTTTTCCCAGAAGTAGTTAGCCGATGTATACATAAAGATGCGGATGCTTGGTTCAACTGTGTAAAAGCAGGTTTAAGCTTAAAGAGTTTTTGATGCATTTGCAGATTTGCTCAGGTTGGTGAGAGAGCTACTCAACACAAGCACAGAAGTATTGAGTTCTGCTAGCGCGTCACCCAACTTGAACTTGAAACTGCAACCTAAGTGTTGCTGAAGATGAGATGGGCGATCGCCTCAGCCAGGAAGTTGTCGCGATCGCCAAATAAAATTAATTGCATGATGCATTCGGTTAATCAGATGGATGCGTTATACCGAAGTTATGACTCAAACTAGCGAACTCGCTACCTTTGGAGCCGGATGCTTCTGGGGGGTAGAAGCCGCCTTTCGCAAACTCGACGGCGTAATCGATACCTCCGTCGGCTACATGGGCGGCCACTTCGAGAACCCCTGCTACCTCGACGTGCTCTCGCGCATTACCGGCCACGCCGAAGTCTGTCAGGTGCAGTTCAACCCCGCCGAGATTTCCTACGACGCTCTGCTCAACACCTTTTGGCGCATCCACGACCCCACCAGCCTCAACCGCCAGGGGAGCGATCGCGGTGAGCAATACCGCTCCGTGATTTTTTACCACACCCCCGAGCAGAGCAAAGCCGCCCGCCAGGCCAAAATCAAACTGCAAGACTCAGGCCACTACCCCAAGCCCATCGTCACCCAAATCGAACCCGCTGGCGCCTA
Source organism: Nodosilinea sp. FACHB-131 (assembly GCF_014695395.1). Taxonomy (GTDB): domain Bacteria; phylum Cyanobacteriota; class Cyanobacteriia; order Phormidesmidales; family Phormidesmidaceae; genus Nodosilinea. The sequence continues at coordinate 264,908 of NZ_JACJOF010000010.1, read as the reverse complement.
CTGGCTCGCCTCAGAAGAACACCAGCGGTACTTTGGTTAGCCAAAGGGGCGGTTAGCCTAAGCGTCAGCCGGCAGTTGCCGTTGTCGTCGCTGTTGCAAAAACTCCGCAAAATCTAGCACCTCAGCCACCAGGTCGTCCGATAGCTCATCGGCCAGGACCCGCAGAGAGCTGCGATCGCCCATTACATCCCGCGCTGCCGCTAACAACGTTATTTGGTGAGGATAGACCCTCTCAACCCCAAGCGTTTCCATAAAAGCATTGGGGTCATCTTGAGTAGACGGAACAAAATCACCTTCATTGTTGTACTTGACCCATTGGCCAAATAGCTCAATTAAAAACGCTTCACCCTCATTAAAAACTTCGACAATTGCGCCCGTTGTACCTTCTGGGGCAACTCCACCCTCAGTCAGAGGCACCAAGTCTACGGTCTTGACACTATCAAAAATTTGGAACTGACTCATGGCAAGCCTCCGCCTCGATCGGGCACCGCCGTTACAAATCGAGCTACTGTCCTATCAAACTCGACAATCCAAACAGTGCGCACTCGTCTGGCCAGACCAGAAGGGCCATTGAGTGATAGGTACGCTCGATAAATTTTGCCATATTCATTTTGGCTTTGGTAAACCAGCGTCTCCAAGGTGACAACCGACAGTATGGCTGCACGAATTGCCGCTGGTGAACGAAAGCCCATCACAACAGTCCAAAATCTCTGTTTGTCGCCACCCAGGCCAGGCTTAGCCCCAGCACTAAACAGATATTCGGCTTTTTCTAAAGGAAATTCAAAGCCTTCGGGTGATGTATCTGAACTGGCCATGCCCGTCGTCTACCACCCCTGCTCGACCCAGGCGATCACCTGGTCGCCCAGGCGCACGTTATTAAGGCGATCGATTTCGCGAATGCCGGTGGGGCTGGTGACATTGACCTCGGTGAGGTAGCCGCCGATCACATCAATGCCCACAAAGTAGAGGCCGTCGCGAATTAGGGTAGGGGCGAGCTGGCGGCAGATGTCGAGTTCGCGATCGGTGATGTCTACCTGAGCCACCCGACCCCCCACCGCCATGTTGCCGCGAAACTCACTGCCCGTGGGGATGCGGTTCACCGCGCCGATGGGTTCGCCGTTGAGCAAAATGATTCGCTTGTCGCCGTCTTTGGCAGCGGGCAGGTAGGTCTGCACCATCACCGGCTCTTTGCCCTGCTGGGTGCTGATTTCAACCATAGAGTTGAGGTTGCGATCGCCCGCCTGCAAAAACAAAATTCCCTCCCCAGCCTTGCCCCCCAAGGGTTTGAGCACTGCCGAACCCCACCGCTCCACGGTCTCGCGAATCACCGCCTTGCTCTGGCTAACAATGGTTTCAGGAATCGCTTCAGTAAATTGCAGGGCATACATCTTTTCATTGGCGGCCCGCAGACCCTTAGGCGAATTAATCACGCGGGTTTTGGCCGGATCGATGTAGTCGAGAATGTAGGTGGCGTAGAGGTAGGGCACGGTAACGGGCGGGTCGGTGCGCATAAACACCGCATCCATCTCTTCCAGCGGCAGCTGTACCGCTGCGCCCACCTCAAACCAGGGGTTAGCCGCTGCCCAGAGCCCATCCACCAAGTCTACGGGGGTGAGCTTCACCGGCTGCATGAGCGCCAGAGCTTTGCCCGCCACTACGCTGAGGGCATTAGCCGCTGTAATCCACACCTCATGGCCGCGCTGCTGCGCCGCCTCCATGAGGGCAACGCTGGTGTCGTGGCCGGGATCGAGACGGTGGATGGGGTCGATAATGAAGGCAACTTTCACGGGGGATGCTCAATACTCCAAGTAGAGTTCTAGCATCCCACGCACTGATTAAGTACGAGGCAGCGCTGAGTAGGGCTACAGAACCGCAATGCAATCAATCTCGACATCGACATCCTTGGGCAGGCGCGCCACCTCAACACAGGCTCGCGCCGGGGCATGGTCACCGCCGAAATATTTAGCGTAAATCTCATTGACGGCCCCAAAGTCGCCCATGTCTTTGAGAAACACCGAAGTTTTCACCACGTTGTCAAAGCTGGCTCCAGCGGCGGTCAAAATCGCTTTCAAATTTGCGATTACCTGCTCGGTCTGAGCGACCACATCCCCCTCGCCCACCAGTTGCCCCGTAGCCGGGTCGAGAGCAATTTGGCCCGAGACAAAGAGCATTTGCCCACTCACGGCCACAGCCTGGTTGTAGGGACCAACGGGGGCAGGGGCGGCGGGGGTGTTGATGATGGTGCGCTGCATGGGGAGTAGGGGGTTAGGAGGGTGGATGGGTAGGAGGGTGGATGGGTAGGGGGTGGATGGGTAGGGGGTTAGGGCTGTATCTGTACTCCCCACCCATCCACCCATCCACCCATCCACTCCCTACTTCTATCGGTCGCTGCCAAAGCGGGGTCGCTGGCCGTAAAAGCGGTACTGCCAATAATCTCGCAAAATGCGATCGTGATCAAAGCAAAGATTTTGCGGCACCTCCCAGGGGGTGACGATCGCAGCGGTTTTGGCGTCGTCACCAGCAACGGGGTCGGCAGTGGCGGTAGCCAGAAACACAACGCTAAGGGTGTGCTGGCGGGGGTCGCGATCGGGGTCGGAGTAGACAGCGAGCTGTTCGATCAGGGTGATGGTGAGGCCGGTTTCTTCCTGGGCTTCGCGGCGGGCGGCGGTTTCAACGCTTTCGCCATAGTCGACAAAGCCGCCGGGCAGCGCCCAACCCAGAGGCTCGTGGTGGCGCTCAATTAGCACGATGGGGCGGTGGGGATGGTGCAGCAGCTCGATAATGATGTCAACTGTGGGGGTAGGGTTGCGATAGGTGGTCATAGGGGACTTTGTAGGAAATTTCCTGAAACAAAAATAACTCTTAGGACAGCCGACTCGTCTTGGTAGGCCATGTTAGAGTCCAACTGAAATTTAAGCCGAGCTAACTATGCCCTTTCCCAGAGCCAGCGGCATTTTGCTGCATCCTACGTCGCTGCCCGGTCGATTTGGCATTGGCGACCTTGGGCCTGAAGCCTATCGATTTGTAGATTTTTTGGCGTCGACTCGCCAACATCTCTGGCAGGTGCTGCCGCTGGGGCCGACCGGTCACGGCAACTCGCCCTATCTCTGCTACTCGGCGATGGCGGGCAACCCTATGCTGATCAGCCTCGAAGAGCTGTGCAACCGATCCCTACTCCACCCCGACGAACTGCACGAATTAGACCACTTTTCTCCCCACCAGATCGACTTTGACCGGGTGATTCCGATCAAGACGGAGCTGTTGAAACGGGCGGCCAGCCGATTTAATGAGGTGGCTTCCGATGAAGACCGAGCTGCCCTGGCTCAGTTCAGCGAAGAGTGCCACTTCTGGGTAGACGAGTTTGCCTTTTTTATGGCGGTTAAAAACGCCCACGGCGGCGCGAGCTGGACAGAATGGCCCAGCGACATTGCCCGGCGCGAACCCGAGGCGATGGCGGCCTGGCGGGAAAAATTAGCCGACGATATTTTTTCCCACAAGTTTTTGCAGTTTGAGTTTCATCGCCAGTGGCAGGCATTGCGGCAGTATGCCCGCGATCGCCAGATTCAAATCATTGGCGACATTCCCATCTACGTGGCCCACGACAGCGTCGACGTGTGGGCCTATCCCGAAAACTTCATGCTCGACGAAGAAACCCTGGCTCCGGCCCAGATGGCTGGGGTGCCGCCCGACTATTTCAGCGAGACTGGCCAGCTCTGGGGCAACCCCACCTACAACTGGGAGGCGCTGAAAAAAACCGGCTTTAACTGGTGGATTCAACGCATCAACGCGCTGCTGGGCTACGTCGATATTATTCGGGTTGACCACTTCCGGGGGTTGCAGGCTTTCTGGAGCGTGCCCGCCGGCGAAACCACTGCCATAAATGGCGAATGGGTCGAGGCCCTAGGTACGGAGCTGTTTGAAGCCGTGCGCCAAACCTTTGGCAAACTACCCGTCATGGCTGAGGATTTGGGGATGATTACCCCAGAGGTCGAGGCCCTGCGGGACGAGTTTGAGTTTCCGGGCATGAAAATTCTGCACTTCGCCTTTGGCGGCGGCAGCGATAACCCCTACCTGCCCTTCAACTATGTCGAGAACAGCGTGGTCTACACCGGCACCCACGACAACGACACCACGGTTGGTTGGTTTGAAAAAATGCCCGACCACGAACGCGATCGCCTCCAGCAGTACCTCGGCTGCATCAGCCCCGAGGGCATTCACTGGTCGCTGATTCGCCTGGCGCTGCTGTCGGTCTCGAACCAGGCAATTATTCCCCTGCAAGATGTGCTGGGCTACGGTAGCGACTGCCGTATGAACACCCCCGGCCTGTCTGATGGCAACTGGGGCTGGCGCTACGAGGCCAAGGTTCTCACAGATGAGGTGAGCGATCGCCTGCGATCGCTCACCGAACTATCTAATCGGGCCACTGCCTCGACGGATTAGCGCTAGGCACGGGTGAGGAGAGTGGGGCGTGAGGAGATGAGGACGGTAAGGAGAGTGAGAAGAGCCAAGGGCCTATTCAACCAATCTCTTCCTTATCTTCCCCATCCCCTCATCTTCCCTATCCTCCTTATCTTCCCCATTCCCCTACCGCCTCAACGCTGGCACCGACATGCCCCGCATAAAAATATCCGTCACCGAGATCACCCCTAGCAAACGCCCATCTTGAACCACGGGGGCGCGTTGCACGCTGGTGTCCGACAACACCTGGGAAGCTTCTTGAAGGGTGAGGTCAGGGGCCAAAGAAATGCAGGGCTGCCGCATAATGTCTTGGACCAGCACCTTTTCAGGGTTGTGGCCTCGGGCCACCACGGTATAGACAATATCGCGCTCGGTCACCATGCCAAAGGGCATGTCTTGGCTGCGATGCTCAACTAAGAGCGCTCGAATCTGTCGTTGCTGCATTAGGTTAATAGCATCGGCGACGGTGGCACCGCTGGCGATAGTGGTGACGTTAGGGGTCATGATGTCGGCCACGGTCAGCATAGGACTCTCCAGGAAACAATAGGGTGAGGGCTACAACCGCGCATCACAGAGACCTGCTCGCCACGGGCAGGCCCCTGTCTGAACCCATAAACCGGCTGATAAGTTCCGGCCTGAAAGATCAAAAATCTGGCTGCTGGGGAAGATCCCTCAGCGCTGCGATTCGGTTTGCAGCAATCTTTTACTATGGTGACCTCTGAAGCCGGGATCACGGGTTGTATTTGTAGCTTTTCTTTAGATTGCCGAGGTTTGGCGGTTACAGATTCTTAAAGTTTTGGCTTAAACGGCAGCGTCACCCGCTGCCGCCGTCCCCGCCGTCGGTGTAGGCAGGTTAGCGCGCCGCCAGCGATGGGCACTAGGGGCATCAAAGCAAGCCAAATGGCCGGGGGCGGTGGGGACGGTTGAGCCACCACCAGAGGGGTAAAGGTGAATAGATTGGCGGTGAGGAGCGGCGGCGGTAGGGTAGCCGCTCGTCGTGCTGTCTTTAGGGCGCGCCAGGTTTGCGGGCCGACGATGCCATCGACCACTAGGCCTTGCTGCGCTTGGAGCGATCGCACCGCCTCGGCGGTATCGGCACCGTAGTGGCCATCCACCACTCCGGCAAACAGCCCTAAATCCGCCAGCTCCGTCTGGAGCTGATTGACCAACGGGCCTCTGTCTTCGGGGCGCAGCAGAGCAGTCGTGTCGCTCTGCCGGACAGGCGAAACCGGTTGCGCTAGACCTGGGGCGAGGGGGGCGAGTCCTCCTAGGGCTAGCAGACCGGCTAGCAGCAGCCGGCGGCTGCGGTGCAGAGTTACGGTTCCTCGGGTGCTCATTGGTCGTCACTCCCCAGAAAATGCCCATAGCCAGAGGGGCAGGGTAAACAGCAAACTGGCCGAACTGAGCCCCACGCAGGTGACCGACAGATCGCGATCGAGGTCGTAGGCCTCAGCTAGCACTAGGTTAGAAAAGGCGCAGGGCATACCCGCTTGCAAAATCATCACCAGTCGAGGCGGGCCGTCTATGCCTAAGGCGGTGAGGCCCAACCCCACTGCCAGGGGCAGCACCAGCATCTTAATCGCCACGGCGATGGTGGCCCGATGCAGGGGCTGCCACGAGCTGAGCTGCTGAATGCGCAGACCCATCAGCATGAGCGACAGCACCACAATAGCCCAGGCAAACCGATAGAGGCCCAGGTCGAGCCAGGCGGGCAGGGCGATCGCCTTTAGCCCCAAGCCCAAACAAAAGGCCAAAATAATTGGATTTTGCACGATGGCCCGTAGCCGGGTTGACCATTGCCGCTGCCAGGACTGAGCCGGGTTAAGCCGCTGACCCCCCATCTCTGAGGCCAAAATCGCTCCTAGCCCGTAGGAGCCCAACAGGGTGCCCAGGGCATCGTAGAACAGCGCCCAGCCAAATACACCTACCCCTAGTTGGGGCAGCAGCAGCACCACAGGATAGCCAATGTAGCCGGTGTTGCCCAGCATGGCCGCCAGGGAAAAGCTGCCCTGGGTAGGCCGCGCCCAGGGCTTCTGGTCAGCGCGAATCCACAGGCGGCTGCACAGCAGCCCCAGCAAAATGGCAGCCCAGGCCACCACCGGAGCTAGATAGAGGTTGCCCGACAGATCGGCGCGGCGCATAAACCCCACAATGCTGAGGGGAATGCCCAGCCAAAACAGAAACCGCCCCAGGCGCAGGGGCACCTGCTGATACAGTCCCTGAGGCAAGTCTCGGTGGGGGGCAACGCGATAGAGCACGGTTCCTAAGGCGATGCCGGCGCAGATTCCTGCCCCGATCGGCCCATAGAGGTGCATCAATACCTCAAGTGGTGGCAAAACAGCCCTCCCATACTCTGCACTGAGATTGTGACAGGCGAGGCCAGATTTTGGTGTTGCCCCAGACGAGAAGTTGTAACCGCATTGCCGCCAAGGGCCATAATGGGTAGAGCTTTGCCGGAAGCGAATGCCCATGCCTCCTATCGACGATATTCCCCAAGCGGCCCGTGATGTTCCCCTCCATTCAACGGGTGCAGAGCAGCCCGCCTGGCTGCGGCGCACGCGTTCCCTGCGACGCTTTCTAGGTCTGGCCATACTGGCCTTAGCGGCGGGCGGGCTGGTGGCCTGGTACCAGACCAACGGGTTTTCTGCCGTCGAGTTTGCTCAGCCCTTTGAAACCATGGTCAACCGCTCCGCCGTTGAACCCGAGGGCGCCGAGCCGGCTACCAGCGATCGCGACGTTGCCGTGCAGCTGGCCCCCTCCAGCCGCACACTGCTCAATCACCGCGCCTACGATGAGGCCCCTGACGAGGAGCTGGTCACGCTAAATGCCAACGCCGATATTCGCCTGCGCTCCGCTGCGGCCAGCCAGTACGAGGCCATGGCCCAGGCCGCCAGTCGCGAAGGGGTGAGACTGGTGCCGCTGTCGGGCTTTCGTTCCCAGGCGGAGCAGGAGAAAATTTTCTTTAACCTCAAGGCCGATCGCGGCCAAGATGCCCAAACCCGCGCTGAGGTCAGTGCGCCGCCGGGCTATAGCGAGCACCACACGGGCTACGCCATCGACATCGGCGACGGCAATCGGGCGGGCACCAACCTCAACACAGACTTTGTCGATACCCGGGCCTACCAGTGGATGGAAACCAACGCTGTGCGCTACGGCTACGAGCTGTCCTTTCCTCCCGACAATTTTCAGGGAGTGGCCTTTGAGCCCTGGCACTGGCGGTTTGTGGGCGATCGCACCAGCCTGGAGACCTTCTACAGCAAATAGGTGAAGGGTTCTGCGCAGTTCTGCCTGGCGTTGGCTACATGGCTCTTGTCCGTCAAAAATTTTCTCACCCCAGGCTGACAGCGTGGTTTAAACCGGTGGCCAGGGCATGGCTGCCCTGGACGTTGGCCGGCGTCGTCTTGGGTGGCGGACTGCTGCTTAAAGCCCTGCACTCCCAAGCAGAACAAGCGATTTCAGCTGCTCTCCATCAACCCATTCAGCTGGGGGGGGTACGGGGAGTGGCGCAGTGGGGGGTTGTGCTAGGCAAAACCGTTATTCCTAGAACTGAAGCCAACGGGCTAGCGGGGAAAATTGATGCCGTTGTCGTTGTGTTGAACTGGCCAGAGTTGCTGCACCGCGGCAAGCTACAGGTGGCGGTCACCCTGGTGCGGCCCGAGCTATCGGTGATGGTGCCAGAACCGGGAGCGGAGCTTAACCTTCCTGGGGGGAGCGGGGCGGCGAGCGTCGCCGAGCAGCAGGCAACCTTAGATGGGCTCTGGGTGAAAGATGGCAAATTCACCCTCTATGCTCCCAGCGCTGATGTCGCTGACCCTAGACCTGCCGTCACAGTCCACAGTGTGCAGGCCGCAGTCCAGCTACCTAGTGGGCCGGCATCCCGTCAGGTTTCCTTTGCGCTGGAGGGGCTACTCGATCAAGGTCACTGGCGGACCAGCGGCATGGTCGATCTGGGGCGGCGATCGCTCCAGGCCAGTCTGCAAACCCAAGACCTGCCTCTATCTAGCCTCAGTCTGGTGCTGCCGCCAGCGGTGAACATTCAGGCTGGATTGCTTAGCAGCGATCTGAGGCTGACCACGCCCCTACCCAATGCGGTTGTGCCCCCCCTAGCGGCCCTTGACCTGCAAGGCACGATCGCTGTGCGGGATGGGCAAGGGGGTTTGGGCCAGCGATCGGCACCAATTCGCAACTTGCAAAGCCAGCTGAAATTTCAGGGGCAGCGGGTCACCCTGTCTGATACCCATCTCAACCTAGGCGCTATGGCGCTGACGGCGGCCGGTAGTCTCGACCTGAAGACGGGCTACGACTTGAGCGCCCAGGTGCCGCCGGTAGCTGCTGAGGATTTGCGAGCGGTGGTGGGCGATCGCCTGCCCCTCGATCCCCAGCCCTGGCAATGGCAGGCCAGCCTCACCGGGTCGTTTCAAGAGCCTGTCTTGGAGGTGCAGCCCGACCCCACCCTGCTGCCGCCGGGCCATTTGCCGCTGGATCTAGGCATGGTGGCGGTGGCCCTGGGAATGCGGTCTCAGGAGCTGCCCACGCGCGACTGGATTGGGCCGATTGAGAAAGCAACCTACAGTTTTAAGGGCAACGGAGCCTGGTTCACGCTCAGCGATGGCACCGTAGTACCGCCCCTGTCGGAGGCGGCCTACCAGCGAGCTAGTGAGGGGCTGGATAGTGGTCTACGCCCGGCCCTCGATCGCAAGTTTTTTTGGTTTTTGCAGACCAACCCCTACGTCACCGCGATCGCCGCCGATCTGGCCAAGGGCAGACTACTGACCTATCGTCAGGGCGATCGGTTCAATACCGACCGCTTTTTTCTAGAGTATTTTATGCCGGTCTACGTCGAGTCGAGCCGGGCGGCGGGGCTCGACCCCGGCGAATCGCTGTGGATGCTCGATCACTCCCTGCGCACTCTGCACGACCCGCTGCTGCGCCACCCCGACGCTCGACCGATTACCGCCGGGGCGGGCATCGTAGGTTCATTTTGGGCAGGTGAACAGCTACTCTCGATGCAGCAGTTGCTCACCCGCCCGCTGCTAGCTGAGCCAGGACGCACAGGGCAACTAACCCGCTTGGCCCTGCTCAGGCAGCTCAATGCCTCCACATCCCTGGAGAGTCGGCAGCTGTCGAGCAGTCCAGAGCTGATGTCGAAAATTCCCAACGTCACCTTTGGGGCCGAAGAGGGGGCGATCGCCCTGGCTCTGGGCATGATGCGGTTTGAGGGCGAGGGGCTTTATCCCGAGTCGCTGCGATCGCTAGCCGCCTCGATTGAACAAAACGAGCTAGATAAACATGCCCTGCGCACCACTATCACCAGCAGAATACAGGGCTTGGCGACCGAGAATAGAGCCACCCTGAGCTTTGCCCTGCTGCGGTTTAGCGATCGCGACTGGGCGCAGGTGGGCATGGGCAAGCATTTGTTTCCCGGTGGGGCGGCCCATCTCACCGGCGGCAATACGCTTTCAGTGATGGTGTCTCGACAAGAAAAGGCGGGCTACAGCCTGGAAGCAGCCTACCAAAACAGCCGCCTGCTGCTGCTAGAGCTGCTCGCTGGGGCGGACCAGGGATCTGGGGGCGATCGCATTGTGTTTGCTCTGCTCAAAGACCACGCCTTTAGCCCCCGCTTTTGGCAAATTTTGGCCCAAAAAGAGCCGCTGTTGACGGCTCAGCTGGGGGCGATCGCCGCCGACATCAGTACTTACCAACAGCTGGCCCAGCAGGGGGCCACCCTGCATGAGACGTTCTACGCGACCCTGGTCACCACCGATCAAGATATTGGCGTCAGCGCTACGCTCAAGCAGGCGGTGGGATTTCAGGCCCACCTGGCGCGCCTGCTCGACCAGGCCTTTGCCCCTGCTGATCCGGCTGACCCACGCTATCGTGCCTTTCGTCGCAGCCTGGCCATGTATCTCAGGGAAGCCCCCGACATTTCGGTCTATGGTGGCACTGAGGCAGCCCTGCGGGCCTACGGCCAAGAAACCCTCAACGTGCAGGAGCTGATCGCCGTCGATATGGCCGATGCTCCCCGCATTCGAGCGATGGCCCGACTGTATCACGAGGCTCTGGCCAGCGGCCTGATCACAGAGTGGGATGGGGCCGGATTGCAGCGCATTTTGCTCACCGGAGCGCTGCTGGCCGCCGGGGTAGACCGACCTGACTTGCCCCCGGCACTCCAAAGCGTAGGATTCCCCAGTGCCCAGTTTCGCCGCGATCTGTTGTTCGTGGTGGGGGTCGAGGGCATCCAGGTGGAAGCGACCCGGCTAGGCATCCAGGCCCACGACCATCGGGTGGATTTTCAGCCCGTAGCCCGACCCGGCTACCGGGCTCCAGCGCTAAATGGGGCTGATGCAGCCAGTTGCCCAACTGAACCCTATGTGGCGGCGATCGCCCTGGGATCTGCCACCGCCTTTGTCTGGGATGCTGAAGCCCAGCGCGTGGTCCTGCGGCGAGGCCGCACTCGCTGCCCGCTGCCGGAGGGCTGGACGGCGCTGTTCTTCCCGGCCCTGCTGGAGAGCGTGCCCATTGAGCACTCCGAGGCGGGGCGCGATCGCCTACAAAACAGCCTGCAAACGGCCAAACGACTGGAAGCTGGCATTTTTTGAGCCCTAGCCCCGCCTCCCCATCCTCGCTACCATAGAGCAGAGCGATCGCCGCTTAAGCTATCCAACCGCTGGAAGACCGCATGCGCGACACCACCCTCAACACCATTGCTGTCGTCATCTTTGGGGTGACCATGGCCAGCCTATTGGGGCCGCTAATCAACCTGTCGCCCGCTGTAGTGGCGGTGTTCGCCGCCGTGGGGCTGGGAGTATTCGCTGTCGATCAGCTGGGCTTGAGCGGCCGCATCGGCGACATTTTGATGGATACAGTAGCCTGGGCTTCCCCTGAACACCGCCAGCGAGTGCTGCACCACGAGGCTGGCCATTTTTTGGCGGCGGTGCTGCTCGACATTCCGGTTGAAGCCTACACCCTCAATACCTGGGAGGCTTGGAAGCAGGGGATTCCAGGCCAGGGAGGCGTGGTGTTTGGCCCCAGCGACCCAGCGGCCCTAGCGCGGCTCACGCCCCAAACCATTGACCGCTACTGTCAGGTGTGGATGGCGGGCATAGCCGCCGAGCAGATGGTCTACGGCGATGCCCAAGGGGGCGGCGACGATACTGCCTCCCTGGGCCAGTTTTGGACGATGCTAGGGCGCTCGCCCGCCGAAGCTCCCCTCAAACAGCGCTGGGCCACCCTCCAAGCTAAAACCCTGCTCGAGAAGCACCGCGATGCCTTCGACGCGCTGGTGACAGCCATGGGCGATCGCGCCCCGGTGGCCGATTGCTACGCCATTGTGGAAGCGAACCGCGCCTCGGTAGAAGCTGCGGCCTAGCTCTGCCTACACTTTTTGCAGCACAAACAGACTGCCTTGGTTGCCGCGCCCAATTCGCAGGTCATCGTCGAGGTAGGTGACTTCGAGCCAGCCCGCTTGGCGATCGCGGTTAATCCTAAAGTCAATGCCTTGAAAGAGTGAGAATGTTGGGGTAGTTTGCATCGCCCCAACAAACTGGGACGGCGATTCATACCCCAGCGCCTGCCGTAGCCCAATTACACCTCGCTCAAAGCCCACATTCACCCGCTGGGTAGACACAGCCTCTAGGGTCGCTGCCACTGCCACCAGCCCTGACAGGAGGGGAGGGCCGTCCACCTCGGCAATGTTATAAATCCGGTTTTCGGCCAGGCGGATGCACTGGTAAATAGGGCCAAGGGAGGCCAGGGGCAGGCGATCGATATTCAGCAGTTCGCGGCTGGTGGTGTAGAGCAGTCGCCAGTCACCGTTGAGGCGATCGGTGGCCTGGAGCGGGTTAGGGGTGGGGTTGCGGCCCTCCAGGGTGGCGGCGGCTGCTTCAATCGCGGTGCGATCGCTGGGGCTGCTAGCAATGCCTCGATTGACAGGGGCCACGGCCTCCAATAGCTCAGCTTTGCCCAACATGGCCCAGTCTCCACAGCAGTACCACGGGCATGATAAGGCAAAATTTCGGGCAGTGCCCCCTTGGGGTCTCTGCTACGATGGAATGTCTGTGTATTGCCTCGTTATTGGTACAAGACCACCGCTATGTCTAACAAGTATTACAACCCGTCTTTGCGCCAGGTGCCCCGCAACGCCAAGGCCCCAATTTTGCCCTCCAACGGCGACTCATCCATTCTGCACTGGCTGGAGAGTATCGGTCGCCTGCGCAGCCGCGATGTCGTTGAGACGATCCCCGACGAGGCTGAAAACGAGGAAATTTCCGATCTGATGGGCAACGACGACGCCTTTGAGGATGATGACGATACCGATCTCGCCCTCGACGATGACGACGACTAAGCGTAGCCCGTCTAAAAACGCTGCAATTAGGGGAATCTGGCCGCTGGGCGTAGCGAAACTCGAAGGGGTTTTAGCGAGAACACGCTGGCCCCTGTCGGCTGAGGCCGCAGAACTGGAGGTCGCATCAATACGCCGTTAAGTGTTGTAAAACTTCGTTCCCAAATGAGACTATTCATTTAAGCTTCCTGACTATTTCCGGGCGCTAAATGTAGTCAATTGGAAGATCATCCAGTAGACTCCTGATGGTGTGCGGTGTGAAGCAAGTGAGGAATTGTTTGTGGATGCGAAGTTTTTAGCCTCGGGGCGGCTATCCCTGAATGGCCAAACGCTGTTTTGGCTGCTGGGTCTAGGGCTCAGCGCCGCTGCCGTCGGGCTAGATGGAACCTTAGGCAATGCCGTCAGCCTGGGTGCCTCAATCACCGTTCCCTTTATTGTGGCCGCTCTGGGCAGCAGCCTGCTCGGCTTTTCGGCGGTTCCCCTGCTGCGGGCGCTCAAAACCGGTCAATTTATTCGTGAAGAAGGTCCCCAGGGCCATCTCAAAAAAGCGGGCACTCCAACTATGGGTGGCGCTTTTTTTGTGCCGGTAGCGGTCATTGTTGCCCTAGTGGCGACCGGCTTTGCCCGCGATGCGGTGGCCGTATCGCTGCTGACCTTGGCCTACGGAGCCATTGGCTGGGTTGACGACTGGCAGGTCATTCAGCGGCGCTCCAACAAAGGCATCTCGCCTCGCACCAAGCTAATCCTACAGATTGCGATCGCGGTGCTATTTTGCCTGTGGGTACTCACCAGTCAGCCCGCCAGCATTACCACCGTGGCACTGCCCCTGGGTCTGGGCTTACCCCTCAGCTTCTTGTTTTGGCCCCTAGCTGGGTTTGTGCTAGTGGCCGAAAGCAACGCCACCAACCTCACCGACGGCCTCGACGGGCTAATGGGCGGCACGGGGGCGATCGCCTTCATGGGTCTTGCTGCCATTGTTGCCCCCACCCACCTCGACCTGATGGTATTTTGCGCTGCTATGGCCGGTGCCTGCCTGGGCTTTTTGCTCCACAACCACAACCCCGCCCGCGTCTTCATGGGCGATACGGGTTCTCTAGCTCTGGGTGCGGCTTTAGGAGCCGTGGGCATTCTCAGCGGCAACCTGTTTGCCCTGCTGGTGCTGACCCTGCTGTTCTTTGCCGAAACCCTGTCGGTGATCATTCAGGTGGGCTACTTCAAAGCCACCAAAGGCCCCGACGGCGTCGGCAAGCGTTTCTTTAAGATGGCTCCGCTTCACCACCACTTTGAGCTGTCGGGCTGGTCTGAGATTCAAGTTGTAGCTGTGGCCTACGCGGTAACGGCTGGGCTAGCGGTGCTGGCCCTCCAGGTGAGATAACCAAATCGCGCTCCTGGGAGGTTGGTCATGGATGTCTCAAACCTGCGCCCTTTAGGCCACTCACCCAATGCCTGGTGGGTCAACGAGCAGGTGGCTGATATCAGCCGTCAAGCGCTACAGCCTCGACTGGCCACCCTTGTCACTCAGACTAAGCAGGTGCGGTTTGACCTCGCCAAAACGGTCTGCTTGGTCATTGACATGCAAAACGACTTTTGCCACCCCAATGGCTGGCTAGCCAGCATTGGGGTCGACGTAAACCCGGCCCGCCGGGCGATTCAGCCTTTGCAATCTCTGCTGCCTCAATTGCGATCGGCTCAAGTGCCGGTGGTGTGGGTCAACTGGGGCAACCGCCGCGATCGCCTCAACCTCAGTGCCGGCCTGCACCATGTCTATAACCCCAGCGGTGCCGGTGTGGGCCTCGGCGACCCCCTTCCGGCCAACGGTGCCCCTGTGCTCACCAAAGGCAGCTGGGCGGCGGCCGTGGTCGATGAGCTAGAATCTCAACCTCAAGACATTTGGGTTGATAAGTACCGCATGAGCGGCTTTTGGGATACGCCCCTGGACAGCATTTTGCGCAACCTGGGCAAAACCACCCTACTCTTCGCTGGGGTGAATATAGATCAGTGCGTTATGGCTACCCTGCAAGACGCCAATTTCCTCGGTTATGACTGCGTTTTGCTGAGCGACTGTAGCGCCACCACCTCCCCCGACTACTGCGCCCAGGCCACTGTCTATAACGTCAACCAGTGCTTCGGCTTTGTGGCCGATAGCGCTGCCCTAGCAGCAGCCCTAGAGCCTTCTGTAGCGCTCTAGCTGAGGAGGCTATACCTGGATATCGGTTTCGAATTGGTTTTTTAAGTCGAAGTCCACATTAGACCCAAAACCCCGCACCCTTTGACAGTCGAATCTACTTCTAGGGTGAGACAGTTGCTAAAATCCACTGTCCACAACGGAATTTGAGGAATTGCTGGATACAGATGCGAATTGAAAATTCAACGTTCCTCGTAGGGGCAAACGGCTGTTTGCCCTTAATCGAATTCATGCCACCCTTCAGCAATGCCAAATTTGTAGGCGCCAAAACTTTTCTTGACTAAAACTGGTGCAGTTGCTCTAATGTGAACTACCCTTGGGCAGACCAATTTTCAGGCTTCTTTTTCGTTCTTAAACGCCCCTTCTACCGTCATCATGAACGTACCCTATTCTCCCGAATCTGCTTACCCTGGAGCCGTCGCCCCAGAAGCACCCCAGGGCAGCCGTCAGGCTCCTTCGGTGCCGATCTCGGTGTACCGCGAGCTAGCCACAGAACTGCGCGCTACCCAGGGCATGGTCGATTCGCTGACCCAGCAAAATCAGCAGCTCAACCAGCAAAACCAGGTGCTGCGCCAGGAAATGATTCGCTTTGCGGACTCGGCAGCTCGCCTCAAGCAGGCGATCGAGGTCAGCCAACCTCAGGCGATCGAGCCAGAGAGCATTATCCGCCCTGTCACGACCTCCTTGGGCATTGAGGCCCCAGTAATGGCTGCAACTTACCCCATAGCTGAAGAGCCTTCGGCTTCTCTGCCAGAACGGCTATCAGAGTCTATGGGAGAAGGGGTATCGACCCTAGCCAGCCAGCTAACTCAAATGGTGAAGCCCAAGGCAAAGAAAGCGCCCAAAATGCCGCCCAAACGGCCCCAGGCAGCGCCTCAGCGGCTTTACACCGAAGAGCGGATCGATGCTAGCCGTCCTAGTCAGCTGAACCAGAAGTCGTCAGACTTGAGCGGTCTGTGGTTGGCTGCAACTATTCTGCTAATCGTGATCAGTGCTTTTGGGGCCGGTTTCCTGATTATGAAGCCGCTGCTGAGCAATTCTCGTTAGAACGCTGAATTACCGTCTATAGCTTGCTTTTCCAGCCGCTTTGACTCTGCTCACCTGACTTTTTGTAGCTGACAATACAGTATTGTAGGGGTCAGGCCCGATACACATAGACCGAAGCTAAGAGATATCCGCTGAAGCACCCTGGTTTGATCTATGAAAAAAATAGAAGCTATTATCCGCCCCTTTAAGCTTGACGAGGTCAAGATTGCTCTGGTTAATGCCGGCATTGTGGGTATGACCGTTTCGGAGGTGCGCGGCTTTGGTCGCCAAAAAGGACAGACCGAGCGCTACCGAGGCTCGGAGTACACCGTTGAATTCCTCCAGAAGCTCAAGATTGAAATTGTGGTCGAAGAGGCCCAAGTCGACACTGTAGTTGACAAGATTATTTCCGCCGCCCGCACTGGCGAGATTGGCGACGGCAAAATCTTCGTCAGCCCCGTCGATGAAATCATCCGCATTCGCACCGGGGAGAAAAATACCGAGGCTGTGTAGCCCTGGCCCAGGCGCTAATGTCTTAACTCAGGCGCAGCCCAGGCTGCGCCTTTTTCATGCCCGTTCACCACTAGTGACCTACTTTGGGGCCGATTGCCCTGATGATGCTCAACGACGCTCGGTGGATAACAGCATTGCGTATTTTGTCGTTGGATGGGCATCGGTTGGGATTAGCCCTCGACGGTCAATAGAGAGAATAGTTTGGGATAAGGGCGATCGCCCTTCGATAAGATGCTTATTGACCTAGCTACCCGTTCCTCGCTGGCGGAGAGAACTGCCCGTGTATCAGCCTCAGATAGAACAAGAGCAACAGATTGAGAGCATCCTGGCCCCCTTTGGGCGATTTGGGGTTGAGCTGGGGCTAGAACGCATTCAACGATTGCTGGGAGCGTTGGGTAATCCTCAGCAGCGAGTGCCGCTGGTGCATGTGGCGGGCACCAACGGTAAGGGGTCGGTGTGTGCTTACCTGGCGGCAGTGTTGGGGGCAGCAGGGTATCGGGTAGGGCGCTACACTTCACCGCACCTGGTGAGCTGGCGAGAGCGCATTGTGGTCAATGGGGAACCCATTGCAACTCAGGATTTGGTTGCTCGGCTGAATCAAGTGGTGGCGGCGATTGACCCGTCCCAACCCTCGCCGACCCAGTTTGAGGTGTTTACTGCCGCTGCTTGGCTGCACTTCGCCGAGGCCGGGGTAGATCTAGCGGTGATGGAGGTAGGCCTAGGGGGGCGACTCGATGCCACCAATGTGGTGGACGTGCCCCTAGTGAGCGTAATTATCTCCCTCAGCCGTGAGCACTGGCAGCGCCTCGGCCCCACCCTGGCCGATATTGCCCGTGAAAAGGCGGGGGTGCTAAAGCCCGGTCGTCCCGCTGTAATTGGTCCGCTGCCTGCTGAAGTAGCGGCGGTGGTGCAGGCTCGTTTGGCCGAATTAGGCTGTCCGGCGGTGTGGCCTGAGCCCGCTGTTGCTTTGGGGGAGGGGCAGGCTCGCTACGGTAGCGGTAATGAAGCCATTACCTATCCCCTGGCGCTTTTGGGAGAGCACCAGCTCACTAATTCGGCGATCGCGATCGCCACCCTGCTCAACCTGCGCGCGCAGGGCTGGAGCATTACCGACGATGCGATCGCCCAAGGCATGGGCCAGGCTCGCTGGCCGGGACGTTTGCAGTGGGTGACCTGGGGGCAGGCCGCTGAGAGCTACCCGCTGCTGATCGACGGAGCCCACAACCCGGCGGCGGCTGAGGTGCTGCGCCAGTATGTGGATAGCTGGTGGGCTAGCCAGATTAGAAAACCAGCGGGAACAGCGTGGCTGATGGGAATGCTCTCGACCAAAGACCACCGCGATATTTTTGCGGCCCTGCTGCGGCCAGGGGATGCCCTGCATCTGGTGCCTGTGCCAGGGCACGAGACGGCAGCGCCGGAGGAACTGGGGGCGATCGCGCGATCGGTGTGCCCTGACCTGGCCCAGTGCGAAGTCCACAATTCCCTCAGGGATGGCCTACTCGCGATCGGTCAGGCCTCAGCTCAGCTCAAGGTGCTGTGCGGTTCGCTATACCTAATCGGCCACTTTCTCGCCACCGAGCGCTACGAGGATGGAGAAGGGCAGGGACGATGAGACAGTGCGGCAAGTGAAAGGTCAAACAACCCAATAGCCCTACTCCAGACTGCTCCCTCGTCCGCTCATCGGCCCACGATAAACTCATCAAACTTCACCACCGCCGAGTCCGGCTCCCGCGTGTCGAAGTAGTAGCTGCTGATGGTGCCCGTGCCCGTGTCAAACACGCTAAAGGCGGTGATGTCGTTGCTAGCTAGATAGGGCAACGGCTGGCCGCTGTCGTCCCGCAGGGGGGCGATCGTGGGCACTACGGGCTCTAAACTATTCGGGTCGCCTTGGGCTACGTAATCGTCTGGAGAATAGGTCACCGCCGAGCCCTCTATCGTCTCGGGGGGAACGGGGCGAGATTGATCTTGCCAAAACGCGCCGTAGGAATTGCCCACGTTCGAGGTTTCGAGGTAGTGGGTGCCCTGGGGCGACACAAAGCGGTTCCACAGGTGTGAGTGACCGTAGAAGACCAGGTCTACCCCGGCCTGTTCGAGCAGGGGCACCAGGTCGCGGGCGATGTAGTCGTCGGCACGGGGGTACTCGTAACGAACAGCGGTGAGGCGGCCAGCACTGTCGCGATCGTAGCGGCGCACGGGGTTGGTGAAGGCCGGCACGATGTTGTCGCCCAGGGTGTGGGGTGGATGGTGCAGCATCACCACCTTGTATTTGGCCTGACGAAAAGCCTCGCTGGCCAATTCCTGCTCCAGCCACTGATACTGCAAGCTGCCCTGCTCAATGGGTTCAAAAATGTGCTGGCCGTGACCCCAGTTCTGCGGCGTGCCCAGGTCGGCTTCGCGCTCCTGGTAGCGGCCCCGTACGGTAGCATCAAGGTTGTAAGGTCGCCAAATCTGAGTAACGTAGAGCGATACCAGGCGAACGTCACCAAAGGTGGTGGCATAGTAGCGGCTGGTGGTTTCGGAGCGATCGCGGTTGGGCACCGGGGTGACCGGCAGGCTAAACAGAGCTTCGTAGGTATCGCTGTTAAAGGAATTGTCAACAATCCACTGGTCGCGCAGGGCGGAGTCGCCAGCGGGGTTAAACAGCTCGGTATTGGCCTCGTACAGCTCCACTGCGGCCGATCGCGGTATGGCCTGGTTGAACTGCTCTCCCAGGGGCGCCGCTGGGGTAAAGCGACCCATTACCTCGTGGTTGCCCAAAATCGGAAACAGCGGCGCGTGCTGAATGATTTCGCCGCCCTGGTAGGTCACGGTACGGCCGTTGCGCTCTAGGTTGTAGCGAGTGTTGCCCTGCAAACAGGGAAAAAAGCCAACGCCCCGGCTGTCGTCAAACCACTCTGAGGCGCGATCGGGAACGTTGACCAGATCGCCCGCAAAAAATACCGCATCTACTTGACCCAAGGTCTCTGACACCTTTTGCAGGTTGGCAGAGACCATAGGCATGTTTTGGTGGTCGGAGGTGAGCAAGATCTTAGTAGGCTGACCGGCTACGGGGGCTCCAGCAAGGGTGAACGTGCGACTTTCGGCCACGGTGCCATCGGGTCCGGTGCTGGCTACTCGATAGGGCACCCGCTGCCCTGGAGGCAGCCCCGTAACTGCGGCCTCATGCCGCCAAATCGGGCGCGCCACGGTCTGCTGTAGATCCAAAAAGTTGGGGTGCTCAATCCGGGACTGACTGTCTTCTCGGGTTCGGGCCAACCGCGTGGTAGTGGCCGGGGCTCGATTGGGTAGATTAGCTTCGGGTGATTGATCGGGGGAACCCCACCGCACCTGGTGGTCCTGTCCCTCAAACTCGGTAAACCACACCACTTGCACCGCACCAGGGGTAGGGTACTGCAAAAATGGATCGGTCAAAAGTTGGGTGGTCACAGCACTGGCCTCGGGGGACGGAGCAGCAGATAACTGACGGGGCTCCAGGGCGATTAAAAGGATGGCTGTTATCGCCAGCAGCAGGCCCGTCGTGAGTAGGGTCAAGTCTTTTCGCCGCATTGTTTCCAGCCTTTGTGGGTAGAGCCTCGACAGCCCTAGCGTAGCGGCAAATAACGACAATATAAAAACTGTCTGCCCGCTGATAACACTATCTAAAACATGTGCCACCTTGAGAACGTCAAACGCTAATATTTACCGGCGCAAAACAACGGGCATGGGTATGACATTTCCTTTCAAACTCAGGGTGGGTCAGCGCTCTCTCCGGTGGTCGGGGGGTGGGTTGCTGGCGCTGCTCTCCATCGGGCTGCACGGTGTGCTGCTGGCTTGGCCGATGCCCGAGTCTAGCCCAGAGGCCCCAGAGAGTTTGCCGGAGAGCCTGATCGAAATCCCCGCTCCGACTACGACCGTGGGGGTGCTGCGGCTACCGACAGCCGTTAAGCCTGCCGAAACTGTTGCGGCCGCCCCAGCCCCTCAGTCGCCCCAAGCCCCAGCTCCCAAAGCACCGCCTGTTGTCCGCTCCGCTCCACCCGCTGCTCCACCTCCGGTCCCTTCGCCAAGCCGAGTTGAGCCGGTAGAGGCTAAACCGACTGCCCCACCTGCGGATGTTGTTGACCTGGAGCCGGTGCCCCCAGAGCTACCGCCCGCAACCCTTGACGAGCGCCTGCGCGATCTAGGGCAGTATCAGTTTAATCAGCAGGCTAAATCGCTAGTTGCTGATGAGGTGGCCTTTCACACCGCTGTCGTGCCGGGGTGGCTAGAGACAGAAGGGCAAGGTTTAGGCGACAGCGAGGTGCCCGTCCTAGGGAGCAAACTCGCCCCTTTGCAGGTTACCTATCCTCTGGCCAGCTGCCTGACGCCAGCCCCCGCTGAAGGGCTGGTTGGGGTGATTGTGAATGCAGCAGGTCAACTGGTAAAGGAGCCAGTCTTGCTCGACAGCACAGGTTATACAGTACTGGATGAGAAAGCACTAGAATTGGCCCTACAGCGCAGCTTTGACCCTCAAGCTGGCAGTTTACCCAACCCCCGAGCCCACTGGCTGCCGGTGCAGGTGCAGTACGACGGCGCTAACTGTAGCTCTTAAGGTATTCTTAGCCTTCCTCCCCTTGGGTAGAGGCATGGAATAGCAACCCTTGTCATAGTGGCAGGTAAGTCGATTGCCACTACTGATTTCCCCATGGCTCAAGCTATTTCCACATCTAGCAATTCTGTTCAGGCGTACCTGAAAGAAATTGGCCGCATCCCCCGCCTGACCCGCGACGAAGAGATTTCGCTGGGTAAGCACGTGCAGCAGTTGAATCATCTCACTGATATATCGACTCAACTGACGAATACCTTGGGCCGCGAGCCTTCAGAAGATGAGTGGGCGGCGGCGGCTCAGATATCGCTTGACGACTTGCACCAGCAGATTGCTGCCGGGGAGGCAGCTCGTCGCCGCATGGTGGAAGCCAATCTGCGCCTAGTGGTTTCGATCGCTAAAAAGTACACCAAACGCAACCTGGACCTGATGGATCTGGTGCAGGAGGGCACCATGGGCCTTCAGCGTGGAGTCGAAAAGTTTGACCCCACCAAGGGCTTTCGGTTCTCAACCTACGCTTATTGGTGGATTCGCCAGGCGGTAACTCGGGCGATCGCAGAGAAAAGCCGCGCCATCCGCCTGCCCATTCACATTTTTGAGAAGCTGACCAAGATCAAGCGCGCCCAACGCCATCTAGCTCAGGAACTGGGGCGCACCGCTAACCTTGAAGAAGTGGCCAACTACCTCGACATGCCCCTAGTGCAGGTGCGTCAGTTCCTATCGCAGTCGCAGCAGCCCATGTCGCTAAACGCTTTGGTGGGCGACAAAGGCGACACTGAGCTGGCCGACATGCTGGAGGATGAGCAGGGGCGATCGCCCGAAGAATACGCGGCTCAAAATAGCCTCAAGCAGGATATATTTCGCATTCTCGATCGCCTGACGCCGCAGCAGCGAGAGGTACTGGTGTTGCGCTTTGGCCTTGGCACTGGAGAAGGGCTGTCGCTCTCAAAGGTGGGCCAACAGCTCAACGTTAGTCGCGAACGCGTGCGCCAGATTGAGCGCGATGCAATTAAAAAACTGCGCTATGCTCGCCACGACTTAAAGGCATATCTAGCTGGTTAAAAGCGAGCCAGGCAATCGGCTCTGGATGGGCAAGGGGTAAAGCCTCTTGCCCATCTTTGCGATCGCACTGGCCCTCTCACATCTCAGACAGCCGCCAACTTATTTGGATTAAATACTTAAGAAATACTAACTTTATGCCACTGCTCTTTCGCGGCTGATATTTGCGTCCTAAACGGGGGATTACTAAAGAGCACATTTTATAGAAGCCGGAGCTGTTATAGGGTATGCAATATCCCTTAGAGATTACTTTTAAGGTTTGGACGATTGCGCCTAAGATCACCGTTACAGATGCTAACGGCAAAGTTGTATTCTTTGTTAAGCAAAAGTTATTTAAGTTAAAAGAAGCGATTGGCGTCTTTGCTGACGAAGCCCAAACTAGAAGGCTTTATGACATTAAAGCCGATCGAATTATTGATTTTTCGGCTCGCTACAATTTTACCGATAGCAACGGGGCGGTAATCGGGGGCGTTAAGCGGAAAGGCATGCGATCGCTGTGGAAAGCCCACTACGATGTTTTTGACAATGCCAGCAGTAACCTGCACATTCAGGAAGAAAATCCCTGGGTTAAAATACTTGACTCGCTGTTTCAAGAAGTGCCAATTTTAGGGGCCTTGAGTGGCTATGTGCTCAATCCTAAATACCTGGTAAAACGCAGCGATGGCACCGTAGTCATGCGTCTCGAAAAGCAGCCCTCGTTTTTGTCTCGCAAATTCATCGTTAAGCCCATCGATCAGCTGTCGTCTCAAGAGGAAACTCAGGTACTGCTCAGCCTAATCATGATGATTTTGCTAGAACGGGCTCGCGGTTAAGGCTGTAGCCGTTAACGGATCTATTTGCAGCTTTAAAACTAGACCAGGCTGGCTGGGTTAGAAAGCATTCAAGGAGCGATTTTCTGAAGCCCCAGTCCTATGCCGATCCCCCTGTTTACCTCGTAAAAGGAAACAGGGGGATTTTAAGCTTTGCGATAAGAACAGAGCTTTTCGAACGCTTAGAAGCAATATCCAGGCTTTGTAGAATTTTGCGATCGCTTCTCCAACAAATTGATAGCAATTCATATTCATCGAATTGCTGCGGAAGAGCTAGGGTTTAGGGCTATACCATAGAAAGGCTGGGATGATAATGCCAGTAGCTTTGGTGTTTATTAGCCCTACTTCGCCCGAGTCCGATGGATCTTTTTGACCACAGCCGCCAGGAGCAGATTGGCCGGGATGCCCCCCTGGCGGCACGGCTGCGGCCTAGAACGCTAGACGAATTCATTGGCCAGGATGCCGTGGTGGGGCCGGGGCGACTGCTGCGTCGGGCGATTCAAGCCGACCAGCTGTCGTCGCTGATTTTTTTTGGGCCGCCGGGCACGGGCAAAACTACCTTAGCCCAGATCATTGCCAACACGACTAGCGCCCACTTCATTGCGCTAAATGCTGTGCTGGCGGGGGTAAAGGATATTCGTGAGGCGATCGCCTCGGCCCAAGACCTGCGCGGCCAGTACGGCAGGCGCACAATTTTGTTTATCGATGAAGTGCACCGCTTCAATAAGGCCCAGCAGGATGCGCTGCTGCCCTGGGTAGAGAACGGTACGGTGATTTTGATTGGGGCGACGACGGAGAACCCCTACTTTGAGGTCAACAAGGCGCTGGTCAGCCGATCGCGCATTTTTCAGCTTAAACCGCTAGAGTCAGCGGATCTGTATCGGGTGGTGGAGCAGGCGCTGGCGGACAAGGAGCGGGGCTACGGCGATCGCCTCATTCAGCTTGAACCCGCTGCGCTGGATCATCTGGTAAACGTGGCCAACGGCGATGCCCGCGCCCTGCTGAACGCCTTGGAGCTAGCGGTCGAAACCACGCCCCCAGACGGGCAGGGCCAAATCCAAATCACCCTGGATGTGGCGGAAGAATCGATTCAGCAGCGGGCGGTGCTTTATGACAAAGAGGGCGACGCCCACTTCGACACTATCAGCGCCTTCATTAAGAGCGTGCGCGGCTCTGACCCCGATGCGGCGCTCTACTGGCTGGCCCGCATGGTCTACGCCGGCGAAGACCCCCGGTTTATCTTTCGCCGCCTGGTGATCTTGGCCAGCGAAGACGTCGGCCTGGGCGATCCCCACGCCGTGACGGTTGTGACCAGCTGCGCCGCCGCCTTTGACCGAGTGGGCATGCCCGAGGGCCGCTATCCTCTAGCTCAGGCAACGCTGTATTTGGCCACCGCTCCCAAGTCCAACAGCACCATGGGCTTTTTCGACGCCCTATCCGCCATCGAGCAGGAGCGTGAGCGCGAGGTGCCCAACCCTATGCGAGACGGCAATCGCGACAGCAAAGGCTTTGGCCACGGCAAAGGTTACCTGTACCCCCACGCCTACCGCGACCACTGGGTCGAGCAGCAGTATTTGCCCAGCGGCTTGCAGGGGCAGGTGTTTTACCAGCCGTCGGCTCAGGGCTACGAGGCTTCGATTCAGACCCAGGTGGCCCAGCGGCGCGAGGCCCAGCTAGCGGCAATGGTTGACGGCGGTGGTGCGCTGCCCGAAGCGCTCACCTATAGCCCCGACGACCCAGCCCGCGATCGCTGGTTACAGCGCACCCTCAGTCAGGCGGGCGAGCAGCTGGGGGCAGTGCGCGATCGCATCTTTGCCCTGGCCTCACCTCAGCGCCACCACCGCATTCTCGACCTCAACGCCCGCACGGGGCTGCTTACCTGGGAGGCTCTGCGCCAGGTGCCCGAGGGCGGCGTTTACGCCCGCGTGCACACCGCCCAAGATCAGGCAGCGCTCGAAGAACAAGCGGCCCAGCTACCCGAACTAATTCGTCCCGTGTTTGTGCATGCTGACTACGAAGCTCTGGCCGCTTACCTCGCTGCCCACACGCCAGGCGTTCGCTTTGAGCGCATTGTGGGGCGCAATGCCTTTGGGCAGGTGGTGAATCGAGACCGATTTATCGAGATTGTGCAGCACCTGCTATCTCCCAGTGGCGTGGTGGTACTGGCCGAAACCATCCCCCGCCACAGCCAGCGCATCTCGGCCTTGATAGATGTCGCGGGATTGAGCAAGGCCCTGGTCAAGCGCTGGCACCAAGCGGAAGATGCGATCGCCCACTCCGCCACCGACCCCCGCTTCAACTGGCAAGCCGATACCCTACAAACCCTCTTTCTCAAAGCGGGCTTTACTGTTCAGCTCACAGAGGATGTTTTGCACAGCAGCATCTATGTGTCGTCAGCACTGTTGCAGTGCTGGTTTGCGGTGGGTGGCACCCCACCTAGCTACCGCGATCAGCTGGCCGAGCACCTGTCTGACAAAGATGTAGCGACAGTTCAACAGACTTGTCAACGGCAGTTGCAGGGGCAGACGGTGCAGTGGCGATCGCCCCTGGTCTACCTGGTGGCCAGGGCAACTTCCTAATAATGTTAAGCCTGAGTTAGTGCGACTACCGCTTGCTTAAGGCGATCGCCAATTTCATCTTGGGCAACGTCTAAAAGGACTGCTGTAGCCTACCCAAGAGTCAAATGCGGGGTGAGATTGCTAAACAGCTGTGCCACTTTGACGATCAGCGGGCCGTGTTTGACGATCAGCAGGCGCAATACGTTAAACAGCTGTGCCACTTTAACGATCAGCTATGCCACTTTAACGATCATCGGGCTGTGTTTAACGATCAGCGGGCGCAACACGTTAAACAGCTGTGCCACTTTAACGATCAGCGAGTGCAACATGCTAAACAGCTCTGCCACATTGGCGATCGCAGGGCACTGATTACGACTAGGGGCGATAGGGTACCGGGTTCCTTTGCCTGTAGCCTAGTCTGGGCAGCAGCACCAGGAACCCGATACCTACGACTAAGAAATTTACTCGATCAGCACGGTTTTGGTGAGAATAGCCATCCACGTTTGGGGTTCACCTGGGTGCCCTGGCTCAATGCTATTGGACGGCACAGGGATGGGGTCGCTCCAGTCGTTGGGGTTGGCGTAGCCGTAGGCGTGAAGGATTTTGATGGTGCGGTCTATGCCTAATCGGCTGCCGTAGAGCAGGTGACGCACGCGCTCTGGGCGAGGATGGGGCTGGGCGGGCTGGGCAGGCGGAAGATACGACGCGCCAGAGGCGTCGGGTTCGAGATATTCAAACATCGGTTCTGTGTTCCTTCTATGGGTTTGAGGAAGACAGAACGCGAAAACCCTAGCTAACCGCAGCTGAGGTGCAAACTGGGAGAGCTAGGGTACGATCGACCTTAGCCCGGCAATCTGCGCAAGAGATTTGCGGGGTTAGCTGTTTGTCGGTGTTCC
Organism: Nodosilinea sp. FACHB-131; assembly: GCF_014695395.1. GTDB lineage: Bacteria > Cyanobacteriota > Cyanobacteriia > Phormidesmidales > Phormidesmidaceae > Nodosilinea. The sequence continues at coordinate 238,502 of NZ_JACJOF010000010.1, read as the reverse complement.
ACCACCGGCAGACAGCGCCAAAGTTTTCGAGTTCTGTGTAGTAACCGCTCTGCTGAACGGCTTAATGGATGATGATAGTGGTGCGATCGCTCCCCGTCAACCGTAGGGTCCAACAAAGGCATAAAGGTAGTTTGAGAGACCTCTGTTGCTTAAAGAGGGCAGTTATACTGAATTTTTCTACATAACATACCCTGTAGAGTATTAGGCTGACGTATTTCCATCTGATTACCCCTGTAGAGTTATTAGACTGACAATTTTCTATCGAATATGCTTGTGCGACATATTAGATAAAAAAATCTCTCTCTGATAACGAGTTAGCTGCTATAAGTTCACTTATTCTATTTAAGGGAACCGTCAGAGTACAAAACAACCTCATTTTTAACCTATACTTTCAATCGATTTAGTCATTGTGGAAGCAATTCAATTGCCAAATAGCGGCACAGTTATTACCGATAGTGATAGAGGACTGCATATTGTCATTTCCGTGCGCAAAGAATGGGGCATGGTTATATTGTGTGCACTTACTCTTCTTCTATCTGGAATAGTTACTCTGGCAATGTTGTTTGCAATCCCGGATGTACTTGGCGATCCAAGCAAACCCTTTTGGTTATTTATAATTTTTCTAATAGTTTTTATCGCAGCTGATATTTTAATGGCCGGGTTAATCTTTTGGAATTTAACTGGAAGAAGGATTATCCACGTTAACAGCATCCGCATGATCTTACAATACAAAATCTTAGGTTTTTCTCGTGAACGGAAGTTTGACCTAGAAAAGATTCACAATCTACGGGTTAGAAACCTTAAGGAGGTTCAATTACCTGGAAGTGATGCCGAGCGCATGGATGACAAAACATTCATTGCTTCACTTGACAATTATTCTATTACCTCAATGGTTAGTGAAACCTTTTTTGATCGTTTAATGAAAATTGATTTGACGAAGCTTCACAAACTTCGGTTTGACGATCTGAGAACGTCTAAAGATCCGTTAGAACCGTTTCGATTTTCTCGTGGGTTTTGTAGCGGCATTCTGTTTGAGTACAACACAAAGCGTTACGAATTTGGCATGGGCATAATCAACGGTGCGGAAGCAGAGAAGTTGGTTAACATTATCACGCAACGCTATCGAATTTTAGGCCCTAAAAGGGGTTGAATTAGCTCATTAGTCTGACATTACTGATCAGCGAAGGATAGAGATACACCTCTTTGTTTACCCGATAGGGTGCTGATCTGAAAGTTATGCTAAATAATGACTCCCGTATCCTCCACGGCCAACGGAGCTGAGCTATGAATATCACCCTCCCTAGTGACATTGAGCAGCGCCTGCAAGCACACGTGGGTAGCCTATCGCAAAAAGCTTTAGAAGCCGTAGCCGTTGAGGCGTACCGTTCAAAGCTCATCAGTGCAGCCGAAGTTCAACGCATGCTTCAACTGCCGTCCAAGTTAACTACTGATGCCTTCCTTAAAGAGCACAAAGCCTACTTGCACTATGCAGAAGCCGACATAGAGCAAGATTTAGAGGCTGTCGATCGCGCCCTGGCCAAATCCTGATGGTTGTTTGCGACACGTCACCGATTCGGCCCGAGGTTGCTCATCCAAAGGTCGCTAACAACTCCCTAGCCGACTCTAGGGTATCGGCTTCGGCGGCAGGTTTATCCTTTCGCCAGCGCAGAATGCGGGGAAAACGCACCGAAATACCCGACTTGTGGCGGGTCGATGCGGCAATGCCCTCAAAGCCAATCTCGAATACGTGAATCGGCTCCACCGATCGCACCGGTCCAAACCGCTCCGTCGTGTGGCGACGAATCCATTTATCCAGCGCGTCAATCTCGGCATTATCCAGCCCGCTGTAGGCTTTGGCGAAGGGCACCAGCGTATCGCCCTGCCAGAGGGCAAAGGTATAGTCGGTGAAGAGGTTGGCCCGCTTGCCACTGCCCGCCTGGGCGTAGATCAGCACCGCATCCAGGCTCATCGGCTCAACCTTATACTTCCACCAGTAGCCGCGCTTGCGGCCCACCAGGTAGGGGCTGTCGATTGCCTTCACCACCAGCCCCTCGGCCCCCTGCTGGCGCGAGTTTTGGCGCAGGGTCGCCAGTTCGGTAAAGGACTGAAACTCAAGGGGCACAGACTGATGCAGGTTGGGGGCGGTGTGCACAGCCAGCAGAGTGGAGAGCGACTGGGTGCGATCGCTCCAGCTTTTCTCCCGAATATCGATGCCGCCGTACTCCAGCAGGTCGTAGGCGATGAAGTGGACAGGGCTATCTTCCATTACCTTTTTGCTGACTTTCTTGCGGCCTAGGCGCTTTTGCAGGTGGTTAAACGACAGCGGCATGCCGTCTTGCCAACAGAGAATTTCCCCATCCATCACAATGCCGTTGGGGAAGGTGGCCATCATCGCCTCCACTTCCGGAAACTGGTCTGTGACCAGGTCTTCGCCCCGCGACCAGACAAATACCTGGTCGGCCCGCTTAATCACCTGGGCGCGAATGCCATCCCACTTCCACTCCGCCCGCCAGCGGGAGCAGTCCTCGCCCTGAAATTTTTCTTCGTCCAGAGAGGTGGCCAAAAAGAACGGGTAGGGCTGGCTGGGAGCATTTTGCGTGGCTGCTTCACTGGTCAGGCTGGTGTAGAACTCGACCGTGGGGCTAAAGTCGCCCATTAGCCGGTGGGCCAGCACGGCTTCAGAAACACCCGTGGCAGCAGCGAGGCCCTTGATCACCAGCTTTGCCGATGCACCGACCCGAAAGGCTCCAGTGAGAATCTTGTTGAGTACAAAGATCCCGGTATTGTCTAGCGCCGCCCACCAGGAGACGATCAAATCGCGCCGTTCATCGTCGGTCTCCATGGCTTTATACATGGGAATAATGTCCTCCATCCACTGGTGCAGCGAAACAGAGGGGGGTCGACCGGCCTGGGGTTGGCGATCGGCATCAACCTGGGAGGGCTGGGCGCCCCTAGCGGAAACATTGCTAGTTTGGCTGCCCTCTGCTTTAGAAACCCCAGCCGCCAAGGACTGGCCGGGCAGATCCACATCCCGCAGCAGCAGCGCAATCACCTCCGCTGAGTCGCCCACCTGGGCGTAGCAGTCCTTAAACAACCACTCGGGAATATCGGAAATCTGCAAGAATACGTCCCGCAGCGTCCGCGAGGTCACCAGGCGGCGGCGGGTTTTGCCCAGCAGCAGGTAGAGCGCCCAGACTTTGTCGGCGGGTTCGGCCTCTTGAAAGTAGGCTTGCAGCGATCGCACCTTCTCATTGGTCGAGGTGGTCGCATCTATATCCGAAAAAAGCTGGGTAAATCGCTGCATGGTCTAGCGGGATGGGCGGGCGTCGCTGTGCTCATCCTACTGTTCTTGCTCGATCGCTGCCTTGACGCTGGCGACGTGAACCAGAGCATCGCCCTGGTTGACCAACGGGTTTTGGCTGTGGCCAATCACAATACCTGCCATGGGGCTACGCACCTGCACCGGCTTGTCGCCAAAGGTATCGCTGATAAAGCCCAGGGGCTGGCGCTGCTTGACTTCATCGCCCAGGGAAACCGATCGGTGCCAGATGCCGCCGCGAGAGGCACGGACCCAGCGAGTCTCTCGCACTTCTAACGTCGATGGCTGGTCCATGGCTGGCGGCGTATACATGCCTAGGTAGGCCATCACCCGGTAAATGCCATTAACCCCGGTTTGAATTGCCGATTCGTCGAATCGCAGCGCCTCGCCCGCTTCGTAGAGCAGCGTGGGAATGTGGCGTTTAGCGGCGGCTTGGCGCAAGGAGCCATCGCGGTGGGAGGCGTGGATGATAACTGGAGCCCCAAAGGCTTTGGCAAAATCGTAGGTGGCCGGATCGTTGAGGTCGGCCCGCACCTGGGGCAGGTTAACTCGGTGAATTGCAGCCGTGTGCAGGTCAATGCCATGGGTGCACTGACTGACCACCTCCCGCATAAACAGGGCCGCTAGCCGGCTGGCCATCGACCCTCGGCTAGAGCCGGGAAACGAGCGGTTGAGATCGCGGCGATCGGGCAGGTAGCGGGACTGTTCTAGCAGGCCAAAAATGTTCACCACCGGCACCGCAATCACTGATCCAGCTAGGCGATTGGGCCTAAGCGACTTAGCAATCCGGCGAATGACGTCGACCCCGTTGAGCTCGTCGCCGTGAATGGCGGCACTGAGCCAGAGGCGCGGCCCCGGCTTTTTGCCGCTGATCACCGTCACCGGCAGCGACATCATGGTGCCGGTAGTCAGGCGAGCCACTGGCAGGTCGAGCCGCACCCGCTTACCCAATGGAATTATTTCGCCCCCAATGGTGAGCGGGCTCAAGGGAACGGCAGCCGGGGTCGCCAGCGGCGGGCCAACGGCTCGAACGCATTCGAGGGAATTTGGTGAGGGTTTGCCCAAGGCAACCGGCGGGGTAATTTGCCGTCACTATAGCCGATTAACCGTGGGGCATGGCCGTTTTGTTGGAGGACGTTTTATTGAGAAGAGCCTTAGCAAAGCTGATCGAGAGAGCGTGGGCTAGTTGACAAATCGTGACAATCCTTATTAACCTGAAGTCATTACGATTATGCTTAAGCGAGCAGGAGGTATGCAGTGGTGAAGTTTGTCGGTATCGCTGGTAGTTTGCGGCCCAATTCCTATAGTCAGCTGGCGCTGGGGCTGGTATGCGATCGCCTTGGCGCCCTCGGAGCTGACGTTGAGCAACTCGACCTACGCGAGATGAACCTGCCCCTCTGTCACGGCGGCAAAGATTATCCTGATCACCCTGACGTAGAGCGTTTGCGCCAGGCGTTTCTTGAAGCTGACGGCTTTGTGCTGGTTACCCCCGAGTACCACGGCAGCGTCAGCGGCGTGCTGAAGAACGCCCTAGACCTAATGAGCTTTGACCAGCTCGACGGCAAAGTAGCTGGGGCAGTCAGCATTCTCGGTGGTCAGTCCAACAATAACGCCCTCAACGATCTGCGCACCATTCTGCGCTGGGTGCACACCTGGGTGGTGCCCGAACAGGTGGCGATCGGCCAGGCTTGGCAAGCCTTCGACGATCAGGGCAAGATCGTAGATGAAAGGCTTTCTCAACGCCTCGATGGTCTCGCCCAAAGTCTTTACGACAACACCCGCAAGCTGCGCGGGGTGGATTAAACCTAGTCTTCTAGTTACCATGCCTGCCCCCGCTCTAAGGGGGCTTTTTAAGGCAATTCCTTTAGCAGAAACCCAGTGGATCTTCAAAGGCCTACCCCTTTCTAAGAGAGCTTTTTAAGGCAATTTTCCCAGAAGAAATTTGAGAGATCTCCCACCCGATCTCCTAAGCCTATCCCTACGCTCATCATTGCGGGATCTTCGCTGCCCTAAGGTTATTCGGTGGGCAATCGCGCTAGGCTGAAAGCAGCCCTTACCCACGTTTCCATGACGACCTCAGAGTCTTCAGCGCCCGCCGCTTGGCCCACCGCTGCCAGTGTTGCTGACGGGTTTGATGCCCAACATCCCCCCGACCCCAAGCTGATTGATGCCTGTGTGCACTGCGGGTTTTGCCTCACCACCTGCCCCAGCTACCGCGTGCTCGGCACCGAAATGGACTCACCTCGGGGCCGCATTTATTTGATGGACGCCATCAACACGGGCGAAGCGCCCCTGTCGGCTACTTCGGCAAAGCATTTTGACTCCTGCCTGGGCTGCCTGGCCTGCACCACCGCCTGCCCTTCCGGAGTGCAGTACGACCAGCTAATTGCAGCGGTGCGACCCCAGGTGGAGCGCAACCATGAGCGATCGCTGCCAGAACGATTGGTGCGATCGCTGATCTTCAGCCTGTTCCCCTATCCCACCCGGCTGCGGGCAATGGCCGGTCCCCTGTACCTTTACCAAAAGCTGGGGATTTCTCAGCTGGTGCAGAAAACCGGGCTGCTAGCCAAACTATCCCCCAGCCTGGCGGCCATGGAATCGCTGCTGCCCCCAATCACCGCCGAGAGCTTTCAAGATGACCTGCCCGAACTGATTCCGGCAGTGGGCGAACAGCGCTACCGGGTGGGCATGGTGCTGGGCTGTGTGCAGCGCGTATTTTTCTCAGATGTGAATGCGGCGACGGCGCGGGTGCTCAGCGCCAACGGTTGCGAGGTGGTGATTCCCCACGAGCAGGGGTGCTGCGCGGCGCTACCCGCCCACCAGGGGCAAGCGGCTCAGGCCCAAACCCTGGCCCGCCGCATGATCGACTGCTTCGAGGCGGCCGAGGTCGATTACGTGGTGATCAACGCGGCTGGCTGCGGCCATACCCTGAAGGAGTACCACCATATCTTGCAGGATGACCCGGAGTATCGCGATCGCGCCAAAGCCTTTGTGGCCAAAGTCCGCGATGTGCAAGAATTTCTCGCCCAGGTGGGGCTGACAACGCCACTGCACCCCATCACCTCAGGCGCTCTGCCCATCGTCTATCAAGACGCCTGCCACCTGCTCCACGGCCAAAAAATCAGTCTTCAGCCCCGCCAACTACTCAAACAAATTCCCGGCGTCACCCTGCGAGAACCCATTGATGCCGCCCTCTGCTGCGGCAGCGCCGGAGTCTACAACATGCTGCACCCTGACGTGGCGGCAGAGCTAGGCCAGATGAAGGTAAAAAATCTGCTGAATACCGGCGCGGCCCTGGTCGCCTCCCCAAACCCCGGCTGCTCGCTGCAAATTCAGCAGCACATGGCTGGGCAGGCGCGATCGGTGCCGCTCTTTCACCCCATGGAGCTGCTCGATTTTTCAATTCGCAATCTGCCGCTGCCGTTGGAGAAGTCTGTTTGACTTTGCCGGGTATCCTAAGATTCTCAGCCTACATAGGCTCCCCACTCCCCTCATTTTCCTGCTGCAATGACTCCTCTTCAGACTCGCCGCCATCAGCTTAAAACTCAGCTGCTCCAGAGCATTGACGCTTTAGAAATCGAAGATGCTATTTTGCCTGTAGAGCATCCTGCCATCGACCAAATCATCTGCGAACTGGAAGCCCTGAACCCCATTGACCAGCCCCTACGGCCTGAGCACTGGCCCATGCTGCTGGGCTCCTGGGCCCTGGTCTATGCCTCGCGGGGCACGGTAGTCACGCGGCGGATAGGGCGGCAGTTTCCTTTGCCGGTAAGCATTCAGCGCGTGTGGCAACGGCTGACCGACTCCGAGGGCAGCGGGGCTGGCATTGCCACCGAAAATGGCGCTGTGCTGTCCCTACCCTTCTTTGGCGAACTCACCGCCACGGCCCAGGGCATTTGGAAGCCCTACGAAGAAGGCGAAAGCGCCCGCGTTAGCTTTGGGGCCTTCACGGTGCAGGCCACTCGTCTGTTGGGGATTGCTGGACTGCACCTGCCCCAAATTACCGTGCCGGTGCTCGAATTCCTTCGCCAAGAGGCGCTGTGGATCACGTCCTATCTGGATGAAGATCTACGGTTTGGGCGCGGTGCTACAGGCAACTTGTTCGTGTTTCGGCGGTAGTTGGCGATCGCCCAGGGCGCATTCCTCAGGCTATGACCTGCTCAGCTTTCGCCGCGCTGCGATCGACTACCTGTTCCCCGATCGTGGTGCGGGCAGGCCTTTTAGGTAGTTTGCTGCACCAGGACGTAACGGGCTGCTTGCCGCTCAATGTTACGCTCGATTGCATATTTGAGCACAGCGTAGTTGCCCCTAGCTACCTACAGTCGCCGCAGCAGATTTGGCCCATGGGTGTCAGTGCCGCAGGTCGTCAGCAGGCCGTGGTCTTGGGCCAATTGCTCAATGGTGGGCGTGTGGCGGGGGCAGGGAGCCCAGTGTTCAGGGTTGGCATAGGCGTAGTAGGTTTCGACCCCGTCAATGCCGAGGGCCGCCGCGATGGGCACCAGAGTTTTAGCGGAGGTGCGGTAGCGGGCGGGGTGAGCCAGCACGGCAATGCCCCCTGCCGCTTGAATTGCTGCGATGACAGCAACCGCGAGCTTGGCCTCGCCTCGGGGCGCGTAACCCCGCAGGTAGGGCTCGATCGCATCGTGGCCGGGCGCAAAGCCATAGCCCAAAATGTGCACCTCGGTTTCAACCAGAATAGCGGTGATTTCTACACCGGTAAATAGCCGCGGCACAGCCCCACCCTTGCCGCGCTGGCGGCTGCGGAGGGAAGTAGGGTGGCGCCACTGCCAATCTTCCAGCCAGGCTTTGGCCTGCTGGTAACCCTTAACGGTGTGGTGGTCAGTGATAGCAAAGGCGCTGAGGCCAATATCGACCACCTGCTCCATGAGGCCAGCGGGGGTGAGCTTGCCGTCGGAGCAAGCGGTGTGCATGTGAAAGTTGTAGGTATAGGGGCAGCTGGTTGCATCTACAGCGGCGAAAATTTTTCTCAGCGTTTCCGCGTCCCCGTTGCGGGGGCGCTGGCTAAAGGTGCTGAGACTAGGAGTGGCAACCATGAATCGTGGGGAGGAGTGCTGCGTTTTACCAAAGGTTCTTTATTAAATATATAACTTTGCCCCGTTGACGGAGGAAATTTTTGTGCTTTGGATACTGTTATTCGGATAGATTTTTGGTCTAGATTTGGTATGCCAGAGGGGTGGCAATGCCCAAACTATTGCCTTGAGTTCCTATTTAGACTAACGAAAATAGCGGTTTTAAAGTGTTCGTCGCTTACCGATCGCAGAGATCCTGTGGGAAAATTTTGCCTATTGCTCCGGTTTTCAGTTATTCACCCATGGTCAGCGATTTGCAGCACGAACGGGAACCGAATCGGAACGAGCCTCCGTTCCAGCCAGGTTCCAACGATGCCTCTAGCTTTGATCAGCAGGTTTACCAGGCTGCCTATTGGCAGCAGGCCCCTGCTAGCGGCGCTGACCCCGTGGTGCGGGCTACACAGTATTTAGGCCTGCTGCGCGACCTGTCGGTCGAACCCCGCTGGATTGCTCTGGCCCACGTAGCCGACCCCCCGGGGGAAGCCCTAAGCTGGATTGGTCAGCACATTCACCGGGTAAACCAGCAGCTCAACGTCATTTTGCGCGACCTGCTGGAGTGTTTTGAGACGGTCTCATCCCCCGACATGCAAATCTTTGCGGCCCCGATCGCGCCCCAGGCCGGGGTAGATGGGTTTTGCTGTGATGGGCCGAGCCCAATAGAGAGCAATTTTCCAAACGGGACGCTTCGTGTTGGTCAAAGACCGGCCCTGATGGGCGATCGCTCTGCCCCCATTACGCTGATGGTTGATGCGGGCCGCATTGTGCCCGCTGACTGGCCGGGGCTGGTGGCCCATGAGCTAGCCCACGCTATAGCGAGAATTCCAGGGCACGGGGCCGAGTTTGGTCGGGCGATCGCCCATCTGTGCCTGGCCCAAGATCTGCCGATGCCGTCGCCCCAGCTCGATGCAGAGGCGCTGCGCTACTGGCCCCCCTGTCGCCACAACCCTCAGCCCGAGCTGTTTTGGTTGGGGCGATCGGCTTTTTAGCCAGGTCGCTTAGCCGCTCCGGTTGCCCCCTATGTATCCCATTGAATGGGAGAATAACCAAGACCCGCCTTACAGGATTGTTGCTGACTATGAAACGCCTACTGGCCATGCTGGCCCTTGCCCTCATGCTCTGGAGCCTGAGCTTTGCCCCCGCCGAAGCCGCCATTCCCGACGATGTGCAAAAGCTGCTCGAAACCAAAAAGTGCCAGGTGTGCATTCTCAATGAGGCCGAGCTCAGCAACGCCGATCTAACTGGGGCCAACCTCAAAATTGCGGTGCTCACTAGGGCCAATTTGGCCGGAGCTGACCTGGGGAAAGCTAACCTCATGCTCAGCGATATGGAAGGGGCCAACCTCAGCGGTGCTAACCTAGCCGGGGCTCAAATGAACGGCGCTAACTTGCCCGATGCAAATCTCTCTGGGGCTGACCTCTCCAACGTGGAGATGACCCAGGCCAACCTCACCGACGCCAACCTCACCGATGCCAATCTGAGTGGTGCAGTCATGCTCAGCGTCACCTTGGGGTCCGCCAATATGAAAGGAGCCAACCTCAAGGGCGCTAATCTACGCGGTGTCAACCGCAGCATGGTGCGGTTTTGCAATACCACCATGCCCGATGGCGCGATCGAGAACCGCGACTGTTAAATGGTGGCTTTAGGCAAGGGTAGGTGGGGTATAGGGTTTAAGGCCGAAGGTACAGGGTTAAAGGGAATAGCCTTTATACCCTGTACCCTGCACCTTGCACCCGAAATCTGCTGCACTCCCTAGGGACTCTCTTTGCCATAGGCCTGCCAGGCTAGGTCAACCAGGCCGTTGACGATCGCAGCGGCCACCACAGCGCTGCCTTTGCGACCGTTAATGCTGACGTGGGGCACCATGGTGTCTTGCAGGCGGGCTTTGAGCACGGCGGTTTCGATGAACCCGGCGGGGGTGGCTACTACTAAGGCTGGGCGCACCTTTTCGGCGTCGATTAGGTCTACCAGGGTAGACAGGGCCGCCTCAGAAGCTCCGATCACAAAGACACCTTCGGGGTAGCGCTGGGCCAGGGTTTCTACCCCCCATGAGGCTTGACTTTTGCCCTTCTGAGGGCGGGTCAAAGCATCCATGCTGCAATAGACCGGGTTGGCAAACGTGTTCTGAATGCAGGGGGTAATGCCCACCTGCACCATGGGCACATCGACAATGATGGTGGTGCGGGCTGCTAGGGCTGCGGCCCCCGACTGCAGCGCTTGGTCAGAGAAATGAATGAGATCTTTGAAGGCAAAGTCGGCGGTGGCATAGATTACCCGGCGCACAATTTCGTATTCCGACGGCGAGAAGCTGTGGTCGCCAATTTCGGAGTCAATCACACGCAGGCTTTGGGCATCGGTCACATGCCATTCCATAGGGGGCCGGTTAAGAGGGGTGGGTCAGTTTGCTGGGCTAAGTTTAGCCAGGTCTGGGGTGTAGCGCAACCAGCAGCGCGATCGCTGCAGCTGGATCCCTTAAGGCTTAGCGTCCCGAAGGTGGTTGCGGACCACGCTCCTTAAACCCTACACCCTTGCCGCGATTGTCCTGCTGCTGGGGTCAATGCCGGGTCAGAATGGTGCGCATGGCCGCTATCAGCCGCTCGACCTGGGGTAGCTCAATCCAGTAGTGGGTGACGGCCCGCAGGCGGCGATCGCCATACCCGCCGATATGCAGCCCGTACTCAACCTTCAGCGCTTTGATCAGGGTCTCTGGAGAAATAGCTACCTCCTCGGCTAGGTCAAAAAACACCATATTGGTTTCGACCACCGCTGAGTCAATGTCAATGCCTGGAATTGTGGCTAACCCCTGGGCCAGAGCCTGGGCATTGTCGTGATCGGTCTGCAATCGCTGAGTCATGGTTTTGAGGGCAATGATGCCCGCTGCGGCTAGCCCACCGGCCTGGCGCATGCCGCCGCCCAGCAGCTTGCGGTGGCGGCGGGCCTGGTGAATAAACGCCTCGCTGCCCACCAGCAGGGAGCCCACCGGAGCGCACAGCCCCTTGCTGAGGCACACGCTCACCGAATCGACATGGGCGGTGATGTCGGTCGGCTCGACCCCAAGGGCAGTGACGGCATTAAACAGCCGCGCTCCATCTAAATGCACCTTGAGATGATGCGTTTGGGCCAGGGTGCCGATCGCCGCGAAGTAGTCGGGCGCGATCGCCGCGCCATTGTTGCCGCCAGAGCTGTTTTCGAGCAGCACCAAACGGCTGTGGGGCAGGTGTGGATTATCCACTCGAATTGCCGCTTTGATCTGATCGATCGCCATGCGCCCCCGGCTGTCGGTGGGCAGTGGGCGAGTGGTGATGCCGCCCAGCACGGCGATGCCCCCGGCCTCCCAGCAGAAGGTGTGGGCGTCTTCGCCGAGGATGGCTTCGTCGCCGCGCTGGGCGTGGGTGAGGGCGGCGATTAGGTTGCCTTGGGTGCCGCTGGTGACAAATAGCCCCGCCTCTTTGCCCAGCAGGTTGGCGGCCAGGGCCTCTAGCTCGTTGACGGTGGGGTCTTCGCCGTAGACGTCATCCCCTAGCTCGGCGGTGGCCATGGCCTCGACCATGGTGGGGGTGGGCCAAGTGACGGTGTCGGAGCGGAAGTCGGTGGCGGGGTGGATGGTGGACATGGGAAGTGGGAGGGTGAGGGGGTGGGGAGTAGAGGGTGGGAGGGTAGGTGAGTTAGGGGATATGGGGAAGGGGGGCGATCGCTGGATTGATTTCCGGTTTCTGACACGTCGTGAGCTACAAGCCGGTGAAGTCCAAATTAGGACAGCCTAAACTGCTAAGACTTGGGCCTATCTGACGTTTTTCCGCTCTTCTATTTTCGTTCTTTTGCTATCTCTGGCTTCGCCATTGCATGTCATATCAAAATGATGTCACAGCGAAGCAGGGCAATCGTAGGCTACCTCCAGATGATGTTCTGTCATGTCAAGTCGGTGACATAGCGATGTAGAGCGATCGCATCCTATAACCAAGTGCTGTTTCTCTATATCCAGGCCATGACATAGCAATGCGGAGCGATCGCATCGTATAACCAAGGGCTGCTTTGCTATACCCAGGGGTTGTTTTAGGATTGCAGGGCGATCGTATTCTATAACCAGGTGCTGCATCGCTATATCCAGGCCATGACATAGCGATGCGGCGGCGAGCTACGGCAAGACATGAGCGGGTGATGGCGTTGTCGGCCAGGGTTGGGCTAGGCCATCTCGACGCCGCTGTTTGTCCTAGGGTTGCAGTTCTTCGATCACGCGGGCGGGGCTGACGAAGGAAAGGCCCTGCTGAGAGGCGGTGCTGATCATCACTGCTTCGATGACGGGGGCGCTGACGGGGGCGACGGATTGCCAGGTGACGATGAAGTTGGCCCCTACCCCGCCGGCGACGTTGGTGCGGTCGACAACGACTTCGGTGGAGGCCAAGGGGCCGAGCTGAATGGGCGCATCGAGGTAGGTGACGACGCGATCGCCCCCCGAGTTGTAGTAATCCAGCGTGGTGAGAATGATGGGCTGGCGGCGATCGCTGTTGCGCAAGCTCAGAGTCACCGTCAGCTGAAAGGTGCGATCGGCCTCGGAATCAAAAATCTCGGAATACACCGGCACGTAGAGGGTTTGCCCCTGCACCGCAGCAGCTGGGGCTGCGGCTAAAACGGTGACGCCGGGGCGGTCGCCAAACCGTTCTTGGGCAGGGACAGTGGCTACCGGGCTAGTCGCTGGCGCTTGGGTGGCACAGGCCGACAGCATGGCCAGGCTCAAACCAACCAGCACTACTCTAAAGCTCACCATTGAATCTTTTCCCCTGATTAGTTCACCCAACACACGCACCAACAGCATCGTTGATTGCTCAAGCTGCTAGTTCTGATCGGCAATCGCCACATACGCGCCCAGACCAATCATGGTGCAGCCCGATGTGATGCGCTGACCGCGTCTAAAGCTGCCGCTCGCCCGCATTTTTTGCCCAATCGGCCCGGCAAAAGACGCGACAAAAACATCCACCGCCAGATTCAAAAAGTCTGTAATCAAACCCAGCACCAAAAACTGAGTAAAAACACTGCCGCTTTCAACATTGATAAACTGCGGAATAAAGGCCAAGAAAAACAGCGCCGTCTTCGGGTTGAGCACCTCAGTAATCACGCCCTGATAAAACGCGCTGCCGCGACGAGTTGGCGGCACGGCGGCGTCAGCCTTGACGAGTAGCCTGTCTCGACTCAATAGAGTTTTTAGCCCCAAATAAATCAGGTAAGCCGCCCCGGCGTATTTCACCAGAGCGAACGCCATAGCCGAAGTCATCAACAGGCTAGAAATGCCGACGGCGGCGGCGAAAACATGCACCAGCCCGCCGACAAACAGGCCCAGGGCTGACGAAATGCCCTCAGATTTGCCGCCGTTGAGACTGCGAGCCAGCGTGTAAAGAATGCCCGGCCCTGGCGTAATGCTGAGGATAAAAGCGGCGGTAAAAAACAGACCAAGCGTTGCTAAATCGGGCATATCAGTCTCCGTTAGGCTAAGTCTTTCTAGTATCGATGGCGGTGGCCCAGTCGGCTGTGTTTCTATTCCCCAAACCGCGCAGCTCGCCGTTTGGTGCCAAACAGATGGGCATACACAAACGAAAACTCGCAGCCCGCAAAGAAAATTTGGCAGGCCAAAAAGATCCACAGCATCAAAATCATCACGCTGCCGATCACGCCGTAGGAGACGAAGCGGCTGCCCAGGCTAATGACGCTGTTGCTGACCAGCCACTGCAAGGCCGCCAACAGCAGGGTGGTGAGCAGGGCACCGGGCCAAATGTCGCGCCAGGAGAGTTTGATTGAGGGCAGAATGCGGAATAGCCCAGCGATCGCAAAACCGAGCGCCAAAAACGACCAGCCCGCCTCTAGGCTTTTGCTCAAAATCACTTCGTCAATCGTGAGCAGATCAAAGGTGGCCTGAAACGTATTCACCAGAGTGAGAATGATCTTGATGACAATTTGCGACAGCAGCGAGGCCAGCAGCAGCAGCGCTGTGGCCAGTACCAGCACAAAGGCCGACAGTTTGTTAACAATAAAAAACAGCGCCATGCGGGCCGGCGACCCAGCTTCGCTGACGCGGCTAGGGGTTTCCCAGATTTTGTTCACCGATCGCTTCAAAATTGCAAAGATAGTGCTGGCGGCAAACAGCAGAATGCCAAAGCCAATCAGCCCTGCCCCGACGCTGTTTTCGTTGAGGGCGATGATGGTGTCTTTAATCAGGTCGTGCACTTCGGGAGGCAAGTAGCGCACAATGATTTCCTGAATGGCGGTGAAAGCTTCCGAATCAGGGCCAACCAGCGCCCCCACCACGCCGAGAATCACCAACAGCAGCGGAAACAGCGAAAACAGCGCGTAGTATGACAGCGCCGCCGCCATGCCGGGGACGTTGTCGCGATCCCACTTCAGCCAAGTTTGAATGAGGAGCTGGGCGGGTTTGGAGGGCAGCACCTGGGTACGCAGGTAGGGCAGCAGGCGCGATCGCACGTATTGCAGCATGGTTGGTGGGGCAAAGAAACCGAGGGTATTATCGCCCACCCCCAGAGCCGGTGCGGAAGCGACGCTAGCATTCTTTCGGTTGAGGTTTCACTAGCGTGGCGATCGCGCTCACCAGCAGGTCTGGTTCAATGGGTTTGGCCAGATGCAGCTGAAAGCCAGCGTCTAGGGCATGCTGCTGATTGATCTCTCCCGCATAGGCCGTCAGGGCGATCGCAGGAATATTGCCACCCTGGTCATGGCGTCTTTTGCGGATCTGCTGAATCAGCGCGTAGCCATTCATTTCTGGCATGCCGATGTCGCACAGCAACAGGTCGGGCACAGCCTGATTGAGTCGACCGAGGGCCTGCATAGCTGAGGCGGCAACGGTTACCTCAGCCCCCGCCTGGGTGAGGACGAAGGACGCCAGCTCTCGCATGTCGACCTCGTCGTCTACCACCAAGACCCGTAGCCCAGTTAAGTCGGTCGCTTTTTTTAGGGGCTCAGCGGCAGACCGTTGATCCGGCTTTGCTAGGTTGAGGGGGAGCAGTACGGTGAAGGTCGCGCCCAGGTTTTGGCCTGGGCTGTCGGCCCAAACCATCCCGCCGTGCAGTTCGGTGAGCTGACGCACGATCGCCAGGCCCAAGCCCAGGCCGCCAAACTGGCGGGTGGTGGTGCCGTCTTCTTGGCGGAAATAATCAAACACGTGGGGCAAAAATTCTGCATGAATGCCTTTGCCGGTATCTCTCACCTGAATTTGAGCATAGGCGTCAACCTGCTCCAGGGTGATGACGACTTGCCCACCCGCTGGGGTGAATTTAACCGCATTGGAGAGCAGGTTCCAAACCACCTGCTGGAGCCGATTGGTGTCGCCCAAAACCTGGCCCGCGATCGCATGCAGCGTGGTTTGAATATGAATCCGTTTGGCTTCAGCCGCTAGTCGCACGGTTTCAGCGGCCGCTTCAATGGTCGCGACTAAACTCACGGGGGCAATATTCAAGGTCATCTTGCCCTGCAAAATGCGGGAAACATCTAGCAAGTCTTCGATCAGCTGAGCCTGGAGTTTGGCGTTGCGCTCAATGGTTTCTAAGGCTTGCTCCGTTTTGGTCGTATCCAGTTGCCGGCTGCGCAAGATTCTGGCCCAGCCCAAAATCGGGTTCAGGGGCGATCGCAACTCATGGGACAGCACGGCCAGGAATTCATCTTTGATGCGGTTGGCGGTTTGTGCTTTGGTTCGATCGCGCTGGGCGGCCTGGTAGAGCTGAGCATTTTCGATCGCTAGGGAAGCCCGGTGCGCCAATTCTTCGGCGAGCTGCAGATCTGCGGTGGTGTAGCGGCGGCCCGACTCAGCCGAGATAAACGAGATCACGCCCATAACGCGGTCTTGGGTGCGCAGCGGCACCGTCATCACTGAGCTAAAGCCAACCTGCCGCAAAATCTCTAAGTGCTCAGGGTCTTTAGCGGCATGGACCAACAGCTCATCGGGAATTTCAGGCACAAGGTCTGATTGGCCGGTGCGCAGGGTCAGGGCCGCGCCGCGCTCTGACTCCGGATCTAAGGGATACTTATCTCGGATCTGATGAGCCCATTCCAGCTTGGCTGGGTCAACGTGCGCTACGGCAATTTGGTCAATGGCACCATTCTCCTCCACGATGTGGACGGTACACCAGTCGGCCAGTTTCGGGACGGTGAGCTGAGCAACTTTCTCTAGGGTGGTTTGGTAGTCGAGAGATGATGCCAGCACGGCGCTCGACTCAGCCAAATACTGCTGAGCACGCTCTAGCTTGACGCGCTCTGTGACATCGATAACATAGGCCAAAAGCCCCTCTACCCGCTGATGGGAGTCAACCGTTGGTAGATAGTAAACGTCGTAATAGCCGGGGCGGCGATCCTCATGGCCAGGGGCATTGAGGGGCAGGTTGGGCGAGATAAACGGCTCACCCGTGGCATAAATCTGGCGAATAACGTCGACGATCGCGGGGTCAGAGGCACCAAATAGATCTGCAACCGACTTACCCAGGTGATGGTCACGGGGTAGCCCATTGATCTCAGCCATAGCGGCGTTGATGGCGATAAACCGCTGCTCATCGTCTAATAGCGCGAGGCCAATTGGGGAGGTGTCAACGAGGGTGGCCAACTGCTGTTGGGCGGCTTCGGCCTGGGCTCGGGCCACGCGTTCCCGGCCGAGCAACTGTTCGCGCTCCTGCTCGGCGCGCTTGCGTTCGTCTTCGACGCGCTTGCGTTCGGTGACATCCAGCACCAGAGACAAGATTGAGGTCATCCGTCCCGATTCGTCTCTCAGACTGGAGTTGTACCATTCGCTGTGAACAACGGCGCCATCTTTGGTGTAGTTGCGGTTGGATGAAAAGATGTGGGACTCCTCACCGTAAATCAACCGGCGACAGGCTTCGGTAACGGGTTCTAAGTCGTCTTCATAGACAAGCGGGATCTCGGCTAACGTTTTGCCCAGCATTTCTTCTGCTTGCCAACCCAAGATGCGCTCTGCGCCCGCTGACCACCGAGTCACGCGAAAGTCGCAATCCCACTCGATCACCGCCATCGGCGTGTTTTCAACGTGGAAGTTGAGCTTTTGCAGCGCTTGATGCAGGGCCTCTTCGGCTTGCTTGCGCTCGGTAATATCGATGACAGCCCCGATAGACTGCCTGGGCTGGCCCTGAGCGTCGTAGGAAAACTGCCCTCTGGCCTCGACCCAGCGAATCGCCCCATCTGGCCAGCGCAGTCGATATTCCTGATGATACTCAGTGCGTTCCTGAATCGCCTGCTGGAGCTTTGCTTGAACAGCTGACAGGTCATCGGGATGGATGCGGCTGGCCCACATCTCGTAGCTCGGAACGCATTCATAGGGCTCGAAACCCAGGATGGTGAAATGCCCCGCCGACCAGCGGCTGATATTGGTTTGCATGTCCCATTCCCAGGTGCCCATGCGGCCAATGTTGAGGGCGAGCTGTAGCCGCGCTTCGCTTTCGCGCAGTTCCGCCTCTGCCCGCGATCGCTCTACGGCCAGCCAGGTTTTGCTAGCGATGCGCTCTAGCAGGGCCACGTCGTCGGCTGTCCAAGCGCGAGGGGCCGCATGGTGTAGCACCAGTAGGGCCACAAACCGCCCGCGCTTCACCAGCGGTACGCAGAGCAGCGATTGGGTCTCAATAGCGGCAAAGGCCGCCGCTCCGGCCCCAGCGGTGCGAGGGTCGCAATTGACATCGTTGACCACAATGGTTTTGCCCTGCTTTAGCTCGGCAATGATCTCAGCTCCAAACGAATCCATGTGGTGTTTACCCACAACGCTGATGACGCCGTCGCAGTAATCGCGATCGACGATCACATGTTCTTGCACCGCGTCAATTTCACCGTAGGCACAGCGTGTGACGTTGAAATGTTTGCCGGTGGCGTTGACGACCTGCCAGACAATTTCCTCTGAGTCTTGCAGGGTGCGAGCGGCATCGTTGAGTTCAATCAAAAACTGCTGCTGCTGTTCTTTGCGCTGGAGTTCTGCGAGTAGGGTCTCGCGATTGGCTTCGATGTGCTTGCGATCGGTAATGTTGAGCGAAACCCCGGCCATGCGGACGGCTTGTCCAGATTCGTTGAGGTAAACTTGCCCCTGACCCTTGAGCCAGCGCACCTGACCGTCGGGGGTGACCACGCGATATTCTTGGGCAAAAGTCTGGTTCCCTCCTAGGGCATCTACGGTCGCTTGCCGCAGCAGCGGCCGATCGTCTGGATGAATGAAGGCCCGAAACTCGTCTGCGGTGCCCACCTGCATGCCCCAAATTTCTTCAGCGTTGGGAGAACACACGACCTGCTCTGTTTCTAAGTCCACATCCCAGGCGACCATTTGGGCCGATGAGAGGGCCAAATGTAAGCGCTCTTCGGCCTGCCGCAGGTTCGCCTCAATCTGCTTGAGGCGGGTCACATCTTGAAACATGACAATGCCGATCGCCCCGTGCCCATACATGGCGGGCAAGGTTTCTCCCCAGCAGAGGGTGGCCCGAACGCCGCCGGGGGTATGCCAGTTCATCTCAACGTTCTGTAACCGCTCCCCCCGGGCAATGAGCACGGCGGGCATTTGGTCGGTGGCAACGCGATCGCCTTGGGCATTGGTGCAGTAATAGGCGTCGGCATATTCCTCTAATGATTTGTTTTTAGGCAAATCACCCCCGGCTAGCTCATTGGCAATTCGGTTGGCAAAAATGACTTTTGCGGTTTCTGGGTCAATAAAAGTGGTTGGCGTCGGCATTAAATCGAGAACGGCTTCTAACCATTTCTGCTGGTTTTCAAGATGTTCAGCCTGCTGCCTGAGAAGCTTTTCCGTTTGCTGGCGTTCGGTGATGTCTTGAAACACCACAGCGGCTGCCAAAATTTGCCCTTGCCTGTCCAAAATTGGGGCAGCATTCACGGTAATCACGGTTCGCTGACCGTCTTCCTGGCGCAGCTCCATCTCCTCGCCGGTAATGACTTCGCCAGTTCTCAGCGATCGCGGTAGGGGATATTCATGGGGCTCATACTTTTGCCCATCGGGGCGAAACGCGTCAAAGGGCGTGAGGGGTACATAGGCTTCTAGTTCATAGGACTGCTCGTAGCTATATCCCAACGTTTGTTTCGCTTGCTCATTGGCCAGCACTAATCTATTAGACCCGGCCTCGGCAATCAGCACGCCTGCTGGCATCTGCCGTAGCACCGCTTCAAACTGGGCATGTTCTGTTTCCAACTCACGGAGCAGTCGCTCGCGCTCTACATCGGCCTGCTTGCGTTCGGTCACATCTCGAAAATAAACCGTAACTCCCTCAGCGGCAGGATAGGCTTTGACCTCCAGGCAGCGTTGCAGAGGCTCGCTAAATTCTTCCCAGGCCACTGGAATTTGCTCGGCGATCGCCTGGTGCATGGCCACGTAGGCCACCCCACCCACTAGCTCAGGGAAAACGTCGTTCCAAACATGTCTACCGATCAGGTCTTCAGGGGCTTTGTGGAGAATTTGGGCTGCCGCCTGGTTGACGTAGGTGTAGTGCCAGTGGCGATCAAAGGCCACAAACGCATCGGTGATGCTTTCTAAAATAGCGACGACTTTGTGCTCTGTCGCCCGATCGACTTGGCTGGGCGTATGGGCCAACCGCGCCTCTAACGCCTGGTTTTGCCGCTGTAGCCCAAGCAGTTGGTTTCGCAGCTGAGCGATTTGAGCATTGGCTTCATGGTCGCGGGCAGCAGGCTCCGCCTCTAAGCTGCGGGCAAACTGTTCGATCACTTCAGAGCGAGAGATACCCCGTTGTTGCGCTGCTTGATCGAGCGATCGCCAAGCCGTTTGGGTTAGAGATAAGCTGAATCGATGTTTGGTCTCTCGCTCCCAGTTGTTCACAAACTTTCCGCTCGGATCGCGTTTCATAGAGGATGGAGCCGTATGCGTAAACGGTTAAATCTATTCAACTCGACTCCGTTGTGAATATAAATCATCCTTTAGATAGACGTTTTAACTCAAGTGAAGCCCATGCCAAGATTGTGCTGCCGCCTTTAAACCACATTTCCGCCCCCAAAAGATGTCCCATTGCTCTACGACAGCTTGGCAGACATAGAGTGCACCATCAAAATCCTCCACGCCGACCCTAATGACTGGAGCGACCCCATCCCCACCGAGACCCCCAACCAGTGGATGGTGTCATGACCAAAATCCCGCTCATCCAGTAAGCCTTATCTCTTAAAGGAGCTGGGTCTCTTTGCTTCCCGTTGGCGAAGCGTTCCGCAGGAGAGGGTGGGCGACAAAACTTGGATGTACCCGGTAGCACCACCCTTGCCATTGGGGTTATGCGAACCAAAATTAAGCCACAGGCCTCGCAACTTGCCATACTGAGCAGCCAGTTTAACAATTTGAGGCCGCGGTAAAGCTTACTGACCTCGCAGTAAAGCATACTGGCACAGCAGTAAAGCATACTGGCACAGCAGTGTAGCGTTGCAGGCCCAAAGTACAGTTCTGGGGTAGGCCAGCTAGCCATCTTCAGCCCCCGCATTGATACCTTGCTGGTTAAGCCAAGAAACCTTAGGTGAACAAATCTGGGGAGTTGCGGTGGCGGCCCACCTGGTAGATCAGCAGCAGGGCGATGATCACGCCGACTAAACCAGCGGCGATCGCACTCACCATCGCCTGAATCGCAATCATGCTGGAAGGGGTAATCAGCCCGCCGGGCACCGCCGCTGCGCCAGGGGTAACCACCGTTGCCCCCTGGGGAATGGTCAGCATTTTGATGCTCAGCAGGGTCACTCGCCAGAGGGCCAGCAGTACGCCGATCGACATCAGCACCAGGTTGCTCAGCAGCCCCAGCTTGAGGTTGCGCTTGACCGTCGACTTGGCCGGGCGCAGATCAGGGTTGTCGAGCCGCCGCGCCATGTGAATGTAGCGGAAGCACCAGTAGATGCTAAACAGCAAAATCGCCAGACCCAGTACCGCCAGCCACAATCCCCAGGACGATCGCACATCGCGCCACTGAGGGTTGACCACAATGCGACCAATCACTACCAGCAGCGGAATCACCCCCAAAAGCGACTGGAGAACCAACCCCACCCAGCCGAGGGTGCGGCAATAGCGAGCAATTTGAGTAGGGCTAGGGCTAGCGGGCTGAGCGCGGAGGAAGTCGAACATGGGGGAGGGTGGGAAGTGGGGAGGGTGAGGAAGATAGGGGAGGTGGGGTGAGGAAAGAGTTTTTAGTTTTGAGTGTTGAGTTCTAAGTTGAGGGACTGCACTCAAAACTAAAAATTCAAAACTCAACACTTTCCGCCCCTACCCCAACTCCTGACTCCCCATAATCACCGCCGACCATAGGAATTTCATAGGAAGTTTCGAGAAGATAGCGGCTAGCCTGCTCCCTTTGGGCTTGAGTCTTTCTGAGATTTCTTAGGCGCCGCTAGGGATCGGGCAAAAAACAGCTACTTTCATCAGGCAGGACAGCACCGTGAGCGCAGAATCCAATCGCCTAGCAGAAATTCGTGCCCAAATTGCCCCGTGGCAAAAATGGGGGCCTTACCTGAGCGAGCGCCAGTGGGGCACCGTACGCGAAGACTACAGCACCGACGGCAACGCCTGGGATTATTTCCCCCACGACCAGGCGCGATCGCGAGCCTACCGCTGGGGTGAAGACGGCCTCGGCGGCATTACCGACGACCATAACCTGCTGTGCTTTGCTCTGGCATTGTGGAATGGCCAGGACCCTATTCTCAAAGAGCGGCTGTTTGGCCTGACCAACAGTCAGGGCAACCACGGCGAGGACGTGAAGGAGTACTACTTCTACCTCGACAGCACGCCGACCCACTCCTACATGAAGTATCTCTACAAGTACCCCCAGGCGGCGTATCCCTACGAAGATTTGGTCAATACCAACGCCGGTCGCAATCGCTACGAGCTGGAGTACGAGCTGCTGGATACGGGCATTTTTGACAGCGATCGCTACTTCGACGTGTTTGTGGAATACGCCAAGGCCGACGCCGAAGACGTGCTGATTCAGATCAGCGTGGCCAACCGGGGACCGGAGGCGGCCCCGCTGCACCTGCTGCCCACCCTGTGGTTTCGCAACACCTGGTCGTGGAAAGAGACTGGCGAAAAGCCACTGCTCAGGGCCTTGGGCAATGGAGCTGTGCAGGCTACCATCACCAACCCGCTGCTGACGCCATTGATGACCGACTACTACTTCTATTGCGATGCTGGGGTGCCGCTGCTGTTTACTGAAAACGAAACCAACGCGGAGCGGGTGTTTGGCACCCTCAATCCCAGCCCCTACGTCAAAGACGGCGTCAATAACTATGTCGTGGATGGCAAAACCGATCTGGTCAACCCCGATGGAGTGGGCACCAAAGTTTCGCCCCATTACCAGCTCACGATTGGGGCGGGCGAAACAGTGGTGGTCAAACTGCGCCTAACCAAGAGCACCCCCGCCGAGGTGGGCGACCCCTTTGGCCTCTACTTTGACGATCAGTTTGCGGTGCGGCTGCGCGAGGCCGATGAGTTTTACGCCACGGTGATTCCGCCAGCGGTGCTGGCTGACGGCGATCGCGCCAATGTCATGCGCCAGGCCCTGGCCGGCATGATGTGGACTAAGCAGTACTTCTACTACGACCTCGACCTGTGGCTGCGGGAGCGCCACGTCACCCCCTGGACGCCCGTGATCGACAAGCGCCACGTGCGCAACAGCGAGTGGTTCCACATGATGAATGACGACATCGTATCGATGCCCGACAAGTGGGAATACCCCTGGTACGCCGCCTGGGATTTGGCCTTTCACGTCATTCCCATCAGCCTGATTGACCCCGACTTTGCCAAGTCGCAGCTGATGCTGATGCTGCGCGAAGACTACCTGCACCCCAACGGCCAAATTCCGGCTTACGAGTGGAACTTTGGAGATGTCAACCCGCCCGTGCACGCCTTTGCCACCTGGGAGATCTACGTGCGCGATCGCGAGCGCAACAACGGCCAGGGCGACCTGGAGTTTCTCAAATACGCCTTCTCGAAGCTATTGATCAACTTCACCTGGTGGGTCAACCGCAAGGACGAGGGCGGCAACAACCTGTTTGAGGGCGGCTTCCTGGGCCTCGACAACATTGGGGTGTTTGACCGCAGCTCGCCGCTGCCCACCGGGGGCAGGCTGGAGCAGGCCGACGGCACTGCCTGGATGGTGTTCTTTAGCCAGCGCATGTTCCAAATTGCCATTGAGCTGGCCCTCCACGACCACCTCTACGAAGACCTGGCGATCAAGTTCTTTGAGCACACCATGTGGATTGCCGGAGCCATGGACCGCATCGGCGTTCACCAAGACGAGCTGTGGGATGAAGAGGACGGCTTTTTCTACGATGTGCTGCGGCTACCCGACGGCAACTCGACTCGGCTGAAGGTGCGATCGCTGGTCGGGTTACTCTCGCTGATGGCCGTCGCTGTCTTCCCCCGCGAGGCCTTTACCGAGCTGCCCCGACTGCGGGAGCGGGTCGAGAAGTTTATCAATCGCCACCCCGAGCTAGTGGGCAACGTGCACCTGCCCATTAAGCAGGGCTATAACCACCGTTTGATGCTGTCGATTCTCAATGAAGACAAGCTGCGCAAGGTGCTCACTCGCATGCTCGACGAGGGCGAGTTTTTGAGCGACTACGGCATTCGCTCCTTGTCGCGCTTCCACCACGACAACCCGTACATCTTTCACCACGCTGGGCAGGAGTACAAAGTCGGCTACGTGCCCGGCGACTCCACCTCGGGCATGTTTGGCGGCAACTCCAACTGGCGTGGCCCGATCTGGATGCCCGTCAACCTGCTGCTGATTCGGGCGCTCTTGCAGCTCTACAGCTACTATGGCGACGACTTCAAGATGGAGTACCCCACCGGCTCGGGCGACGAAAAGACCCTGTTTGAAATCACCCAGTGCATCAGCGAGCGCCTGGTCAGCATCTTTACCAAAGACGAAAACGGTCGTCGTCCCGTCTATGGCGGCGCCGAAAAGTTCCAGACCGACCCCCACTGGCAAGACCTAATTTTGTTTTACGAGTACTTCCATGGCGACGACGGCTCGGGCATTGGGGCCAGCCACCAGACCGGCTGGACGGGCTGCATCGCCCGCATCATTCAGGCCCTGGGCTACTTCACGCCTGACACCGTGCTTGAGACCATCAGCCCTGGGGAGCTGGTCAAATACTCTGTATAGCCCCCAGCGAAATGTCATTGACTTAATGTTCAACCGACTGGGGCAAACCCTGTGGGAAAATAGGCCCCCTAACCTTTCACGAGGTTAGGGGGCTGCCACTGATTGGAGGTTAAGCCTTTAGGCCCAATCTTGCGCCCCCTCCCTGCCCAGGTTCTGCAATTTGCCCGCTCGGGGCATGCTTAAGGAAACAGCCGGTGCATCTCTCAATGGCCATTGTTCCTTTCAATCGTTGCCGTGATGCCAAAGCTACTGGCTCAGTCCATAAATGTGCTGCGTCGCCGTCGGTTTATGCAGCTGGCGGCGGCGGCGGGGTTGACGAGTTTAGCAACCTGCCGCCCCTCGGCCCGCGCTCCTACTGATGAGCTGGCGATCGAGTCTGACCAGAATGTTGACTGGCGACGGTTTGCGGGCGATCAGATCGGGCTGCTGCTGGACGATCATCCCTGGACCACGGGCCTGCTGCCCTACCTGCGGGACTTTCAGGCTCTGACCGGCATCACCTTGAAGATTCGCACAGTGGCAGAACCAGCCTACTTTGCAGAAATGGAGGCGCTGCTGTGGGCTGACTCCGTGTCGGCAGATGCCTTCTTCTTGCCGATGGATTCTACCGCTTACCGACTGTGGAGAGACGATCTGCTGCTACCGCTGACGCCGTTGCTCAACAACCCTAAGCTAACGGCAGCCAACTACAACCTGTTTGACTTTCCCGAGGGGTTTCGGCTGGCGGCGATGTACCCACCAGACAGCAGCAGCCCCCAGCTGTTCGGCATTCCCGCTACCTTTGAGGCGTACATTCTGTTCTACAACAGGCGCCTGGTGGATCAGTTTTTGGCGGGTCGGGTGCCCCAAACCATGGCTGAGCTGGTGCAGGCCGCCAACCAGATCAACCAGAGCGGGCAGGCCTTGGGGATGGTGATGCGCGGGGTTAAATCCGATGCCATTATCGACACGGTATCGGGGATTGTGCTCAACGGCTGGGGAACCGAGCCCACCCCACTGCCCTTTAACCTCTGGTTTGACGGCGACTGGCAACAACCTCGCCTCACCGATCCTCGCATTGTCGAGGGGTTGACCACCTACGCCCAGCTGATGCAGGCGGGACCAGCCGACATTAAACAGATGAATTGGCCTGAGGCTACCCAGCTATTTCAGGCGGGAAAAGCGGCGTTTTACATTGATGCCAGCCTGTTTGGACCTGACTTTGAGCAGCGTGAGACCTCCGCGATCGCCAATCAGGTGGGCTACACTGTGCTGCCTCCGGTTCACCAACAGAGCCTGACCGGCCATTGGCTTTGGGGGCTTGGCATTCCCCAACGCTCTAGCCATCCCCAGGCCGCCTGGCTGTTTATTCAATGGGCTACCAGCCCCGAAATGGAAGCCAAAATTGCCGTGGCTACGGGGGGAGCACCCCGGTTCTCTAGCTGGTTGACGCCGTCGGTCTATACCGGGGCCATGAATTTTGACTACGCCCTGGCCGTGCAAACCGCCATGCAAACCTCACGCCCGACCGCAGTATTGCACCCCCGCTGGAACGAGGTAGCTCTAGCGATCGCGGCCACCATCCACGACATTTACGATGGGGTAGAACCTGCCCTGGCCGCCAACCAGCTCCAGGCCACTGTGAGGCAGCTGATGGCCGTCGAGGGGTCGCTATGACGGACCGGCTGCGGTGGTTTAGAACCATTCGGGCTCAGCTGATGCTGGGATTTGGCATCATTTTGCTGTTGCACGGTATCAGCGCCGCCATTGGCTACGGTAGCTTGCAGCGGCTCCGGCACCGCAGCCAGACTACCCTCGACAATGCTGCCCAGCTGCGGGAACTCAGCCTGGAGTTAAAAACCAACTTTTTACTGGCTCGCCAGGCTGAGGAGGCCTACTTTGATACCTGGCAGGGGGGCAATATCGATGCCAACGCCCAAGGGTATGTCAAAACCAACCGGACCTATTTGGCTCAGGCCCGCCAGAATTTAGCCGCTCTGAGGGCACTAGAAGCCCAAAATCATGAGCTGGCCGAAGAATTTGCCCTGCTGGACTCACTGTTTAACAACTACGAATCGGCCTTCGAAACTACTACTCGCCGCATTGCAGAGGATAGCTTGAACCATGAGGTGCACCGCCAGCTCAAAGATTTGCTCGCCACCCTACCCAACGACCAGCGCGCAGAGATCATGCCTCTGCGCATGCTGGTGTGGCAGCTGATGGCTCAGCAGCAGACCTACCTAAATACCCAGAACCCGACCTATCTCGACGATCTGCAATCGGGTCTAGATCAGCTGTCTGTCACCCTAAAGCAGCTGCCGGCTGAGGCATTAGACCCCGAGGCCAAGGCGCTGGTGCAGACCTATCAGATCTCCCTCAATGCCCTGCTGTTTCTCGATCAGCAGGTGCAGGTCAACCGCATCATTGCGGCCAATATCAACCGAGACATTAACGGCATTATTCAAACCGTTGGCGATCGCTCGGCCGCCCGCGCCGCTGCGGCCCGCCTTGAGCTAACCAACACCGCCAATCAAAGCAGCGCGGCCCTGCTGGTTACGGCCCTAACGGCCCTGGCCCTAGCGATTTGGGCCAGTGTTGTGCTGGGGCGACGAATTATGACCCCCCTGACGCTAATGGCGATCGCCGCCGAGCGCATTGCCCAGCACGACCTCAGCCAGCCCCTGCAACTGACCGGCGACAACGAGTTTACGGCGGTAGCCCAGGCGTTTAACCACATGGTGAACCAGCTACGACAGACCCTAGACACCCTGGAACAACGGGTCGACGAACGCACTGTGGCCCTAGCCACCGCCAATCAGACGCTGCAGCAGCAAACCCACTCGCTGGCGATCGCCCTACAAAAACTGCACCACAGCGAGGCCAACTATCGCCTGCTGGTGGATCATCTCCACGCTGGGGTAATTGTCTATGCTGCCGATGCCAGCATTGTGATGTGTAACCAGATGGCGGCTCAGCTCCTGGGGTTGCCGCCGGAGGCCATGGAGGGGCAGCCCCGCGACTACTCCCCCTGCCCAGTTGTGGATGAAACCGGTGTGGTGTTAACCCCCGAGCAATATCCGGTGACGCAGGTGATCGTCAGCCAAAGCCCGCTCCAAAACTATGTGCTAGGCATTTGTCGCCCCCAGACCTCAGACTGCACCTGGGTCTTGGTCAATGCGTTTCCCACCTTTGACGATGCTCAGCGGCTGACCCAGGTGGTGGTGACCTTTATCGACATCAGCGATCGCAAATTAGCTGAAGAAGAACTGCGCCACCAGGCTCTGCACGACGCCCTCACGGGCTTGCCCAACCGCGCCCTGTTTACCGAGCGATTAGAGCAGGCCATGCAGCGGTTCAAACGCCATCCCGAGCAGCTGTTTGCGGTGTTATTCATCGATTTGGATCGCTTCAAGGTGATCAACGACAGCCTGGGCCACCTGGTGGGCGATCAGCTGCTGGTGCAAATTGCCCACATTCTGCAACGCCACGTTAGGGCAAGCGACACAGTCGCTCGCCTGGGGGGCGATGAGTTTGTCATTTTGCTGGAGCAAATCGCCAGCTTAAACGAAGCCATCCACGTGGTGGAGCGCATTCAGTCAGATATCAAAGCGCCGTTTCTGCTGATGGGTCACACGGTCTTTACCTCTGCCAGCCTGGGTATTGCCCTAGCCAGCCCCGACTACAACCGGGGAGAAGATATGCTGCGGGATGCGGATAACGCCATGTATCGGGCCAAGGCCGGGGGGCAGTCGATGGGCTACAAAATCTTTAACCCGGCGATGCACGCTAGCGCAATCGAGCTATTTGAGCTAGAAACCCATCTGCGTCAGGCCCTAGAGCGGCAAGACTTCATCCTTCACTATCAGCCCATTGTCAGCCTGGCCGGTCGGCAGCTGCTGGGCTTTGAGGCGCTGGTGCGGTGGATGCACCCCCAGCGCGGGCTCATTGCGCCCGGCGAATTTATTCCCCTGGCGGAGGAAACGGGGCTGATTATTCCCCTCAGCGAATGGATCTTTGAGACCGCCTGTCGTCAGATGGCCGATTGGTGTCACCGGTTCCCCGTAGTCAAGGGGTTGAAGATGAATGTGAATGTGGCGGCGGCGCAGTTTGAGCGGCCCGAATTTTTTGAGCAGATCAAGGCCGTTCTGGAGCGAACAGCGCTGCCGGCCACCAACTTTGGTCTAGAGGTGACCGAAAGTTTGCTGCTGCTGAATGTAAAGGGCGTGCTGTCGACGCTGTCGAACCTTCAGAAACAGGGGGTTGATATCAAAATTGATGACTTTGGCACCGGCTATTCATCCCTGAGCTATCTCAAGCGCTTTCCCATCAATACCCTGAAGATCGACCAGTCGTTTGTCGAAAATATTGACGTTGACCACGACGATGTCAGCATCGTCAAAGCCATTATTCAGATTGCCAAGTCGCTGGGCATGACCGTAATCGCCGAGGGGGTCGAGACCGAGTTTCAAACCCACCGACTGGAGCAGTTGGGCTGTGACGCCATTCAAGGCTACTGGATTGCGCCGCCGTTGCCCCCAGACCAGGTGGAAGCATTTATTCAACAGCCCAGCCATAGACCTGCCTAAACGATCTCCATTACCGGGGTGGGGGATTGTGGCCAGCGGGTTACCAGAGTATCGTAGGGGGCAAGATAACACCCTCCTTTAGATACATATTTTTGTAATGCTTCTTTGTAATGAAAATACTGCTGCTAGAGGATGACCCATCCACCAGTGACTTTTTGGCTGACACCCTGACGAGCCATCGCTACGCTGTCGATGCGATCGCCGACGGGGCCACCGGTTTCGATCTGGCCAGCCGCTGGCCCTACGACCTGCTGATTGTCGACTGGCTGCTGCCGAAGCTGGATGGGCTAGAGGTCTGCCGCCGCCTGCGCGCCCAGGGCAACCGTACTCCCATTCTCATGCTCACGGTCAAAGCCACCAGTGCTGATATTGTCGCTGGGCTAGATGCCGGGGCCGACGACTACCTCGCTAAAACTGGGGATGCGCCCCAGCTGCTAGCGCGGGTGCGGGCTCTGCTGCGTCGTAGCAGCGCAACGGCCCCGGTGCTGAGCTGGGGTGAGCTGCGCCTCGACCCGGCCCTCACCCAGGTGACCTACCGCCAGCAGCCCATCGCCTGCCGACCCAAAGAATATGAACTGCTAGAGCTGTTTTTGCGCCAGCCCCAGCGAATGCTCACCCGCAGCGCCATTATCGACCACCTGTGGCCCATGGCCGACACTCCGGTGGAAGGCTCGGTCACTAACCTAATTAAAGATTTGCGCCAGCGGCTGAAGGCAGCGGGCTTGGAGACCAGCCCCATTGAGACGGTCTACGGGTTGGGCTATCGACTCAAGGCGGTTCCTGCGGACGCGGCGGCAGCGGGGCAGTCCGTCGCTGGTGGCTCGTCCTCACCGCGCCTCGATCGGGTAATGCAGCAGGCGACCCAGCGGTTTCGCGCTTCCCTAGAGCAGCGGCTGGAGGTATTAGATCGGGCCATGCAGGCCCTAGAGTCTGGCACCTTTAGCCCCGAGCTGCGGCAGTTGGCCATGGCCGAAGCCCACCGGCTGGCGGGGGGGCTGGGGCTGTTTGGCTATGCCCAAGCAGCGGCGGTGGCGGAGGCAATCGAGCTGCTGCTGCGCTCTGCGCCCCACCCCAAACTGCGACCCCAGCTGTCTCACCGCCTGGAGCTGCTGAAGCGATCGCTGATGATTCCAGCTGGTGAAGAAGACGCTACGCCTGGCCGTAACCTAAGGGCAGTGCCTTAGCCCCTTGAGTGCTCGATCGCGCCTATGCGTCTGCCCCGCCTGAACCTGGCTCCTCCTCTCCCGCTGCACTGGGTGCTAACGGTGCCGCTGGTGGTGTTTGCGCTGCTGGCGATGGTGGTTGCGGGTCACTCGGTGGAGCGGGGGCCAGACCGAGCGCATCAGATTTCACTGCTGCTGTTGCCTACCCTGGGGGGCGCGATCGCCCTGGGGCTGCTGCTCACCCAGGGGGTACTGGCTCGCCTGCGCCTCTTTGCCCGAGTTAGCGACGAGCTGGCAGCGGGCAATTTTGCCCAGCGGTTGCCCACCAACAGCCGCATCAGCGAATTTAACCACCTGGCCCGCTCCTTTAACCAGATGGCCGACCAGCTGCAGCAGTCGTTTCAGCGCCTGCAGACTACCCTGACCGAGTCAGAAACCAAGTTCACCACCATTTTTCGCACTAGCCCTGACCCTATTGCCATTGCCACTCGGGACCAGGGCCGTTTGGTCGATGTCAACCACAGCCTGCTGGAATTTCTTGGCTACGACCGAGACGAGATGGTGGGGCGCACCGCCATAGAGCTTAACCTGTGGACCGACCTCACCCAGCGCGATCGCTACCGCACCCTGCTAGAGCAGCAGGGCCGGGTGCGCAATTTGGAGGTGCAGCTCACTACGAAGCGAGGAGAAATCAAAACTGTGCTGCTTTCTGCCGAGGCCCAAGCCCTCGACGGCCAAGACTGTCTGATTGTGACCCACCGCGATATCACCGATCGCCACCAGGCCGAGGCCGCCCTGCGCCAGAGTCAGCAGCGGCTGGCCCTGGCCCAGCGAGTGGCTCAGGTGGGCTATTGGGAATTTGACGTCGTCAGCCAGGGGATTGCCTGGTCGGAAATGACCTTTCGCCACTGGGGGCTGGAGCCTACCCCAACACCCCCAACCTACGATGAGCTGCTGCAAAAGCTGCCAGCCGAGGATCGCGATCGCCTCACCCAGCGCATGACCGCCGCCATTGCCGACGGCATTCCCTACCAGGTAGACCTGCGTCCCGTTCACCCCGACGGCTCAATCCATTACCTCGACGCCCGGGGTGAGCCCATCTTTGATGACCAGGGGCGAGTAGTCAAGCTGATGGGTGTCTCGATGGATATCACCGATCGCAAACAGGCAGAGCTGGCTCTGCAAGAGAGTGAAACCCGCTTTCGGCAGCTGGCGGAAACGGTGCAGGAGGGCTTTTTTGTCTACGATACCGAGACTGCCCACTATGCTTACGTCAATTCGTCCTATTGGGAAATTCGGGGAATAGCCCCTGTTCCTGCCCCTAGTCCCGACAGCCAAGCCCAATGGATAGCCTGCATTCACCCTGACGATCGCGATCGCATCATTGCCGCCCTAGGGCGAGAGCGGCAGGGCGAGAACTTCGATCAAGAGTATCGCTACATTACTCCTGGGGGCGAGCTGCGCTGGTTGCGCTCAAAGGCGTTCCCTCTGTTTAATGAGGCGGGCCAAGTGGTGCGGGTAGTCGGCACCGTAGAAAACACTACCGAACGCAAGCGCACCGAAGAGGCCCTGTGCCAGAGTGAAGCCCGATTTCGCAGTGCCTTTGACGACGCCCCCTACGGCATTTCGCTAGTGTCGACCACCGGGCAGTTTGTGCTGGTCAACCCCTACTACTGCACCCTGCTGGGCTACACCGAGGCTGAGCTGCTGACCCTCACCTTCAAAGACATCACCCACCCCGACGACTGGGCTAGCGACTGGGCCGGGTTTCAGCGCATGATGAGCGGCGAGGCGCGCACCTACGAGATCGAAAAGCGCTACCTGAGCAAACAGGGAGAGGTGATTCCAGTGGTGATCAACGCGGCCCCGATCTACGATGCGGCGGGCAACCCCATCTACTCCGTTGGCCATGTGCAGGATATTCGCGAGCGCCTGGCCATCGATCGCATGAAAGATGAGTTTATCTCCGTGGTCAGCCACGAGCTGCGCACCCCAATCACCGCCATTCAGGGGGCGCTGGCACTGTTGGGGGCCGGGGTTTACGCCGATCGCCCCGAGAAGGCCCGCCACATGCTCGACATTGCCATCAATAACAGCGATCGCCTGGTGCGTTTGGTCGACGACATTCTCAGCTTTGAGCGGCTTGAATCGGGCAAAGTGCAGCTCGAAAAAGAAACTTGCCAGTTAGCCACCCTGATGTACCAGGCGATCGACAGCGTTCAGCTCCTGGCCGATCGCTCTGGCATTACCATCGCCCTGATACCGTTGAATCTCACCCTGTGGGCTGCCCCCGACGCCATTGTTCAGGTGCTCACCAACTTGCTTAGCAATGCCATTAAGTTCTCGCGTCATGGAGAGACGGTTTGGTTAGAGGCAACGGCGTTGGCCGGGGAGGAGGTAGGGGAGATGGGGAAGATCACGGAGTTAGGACAAGTCACCCTCCCACCCCTCCACCCTCCCACCCCTTCACCCCCTCACCCCCACCTCCTCCTCACCGTCCGCGACCACGGACGCGGCATTCCTGCCGAGAAACTGGAGGTAATTTTTGATCAATTTCAGCAGGTGGATGCCTCGGACTCGCGGCAGCGCGGTGGTACAGGGCTGGGCTTGGCGATCTGCAAGCGGATTGTGCAGCAGCACCAGGGCCATATCTGGGTTGAGAGCCATCTGGGGCAGGGCAGCACCTTTTTTGTGCAGCTGCCGCTGATGCCAGAGGCCAACCATGTCTAAGCGAGTGCTGCTGATCGACGATGAAGATGACATTCGCGCTATTGTGCAGGCGGCTTTGGAAGAACTGGCGGGCTGGCAAATCCTCGAGGCTACCTCTGGAACCGAGGGGTTACAGCTGGCCCAGGGGTCGGCCATCGATGCTATTCTGCTCGATATTTCTATGCCCGATATGGATGGCTTTGAGATCTACGACAGGCTGCGCCGCCACCCTGCCACCGCGGCCATTCCTGTAATTGTGCTCACTTCTAAGGTGCTAGCGCGCGATCGCTCCCGCTTTACCGCTCTTCAGGTAGCCGGCCTGATCACCAAGCCCTTTGACCCCCTCACTCTGGCCCAGCAAATTGCCAACCTGCTCCACTGGAGGCTTTAGAATTAGCCACCAGCCGTATCTACCGGTTACAACTGGTATAGCCATCGCCCGGACGGTCACGACATTCTGTCTAACCTCCAGCCGCGATCGCTACACGCCAGTGCGCCGCCCCATTTTTTGCCAGTAGCAGTGACTACTACTCAGCGCGATGGCCAATGCTATTCAGTACGTTTGCCAAGGGTCTGCTCTATGTCGTCACCATCTCAGCCTGGCTGCCCCATCACCGATTTAGTCAGCCAGTTTATTCAGGCCCGCGCTATTACTAAAACTCAGTATCAGGAGCTAACCACCCTAGTACTAGCCGATGGCACCATCGATGAGAGCGAGCGCAAACAGGTCAATCGCCTATTCGACGCGATTCAGCTTGGGCGAGTGAAAATTTTGGACTAGTAAGAGGATGTGAGGAGAAGAGTGAACTCAAAATCAAGATTTCACCCATCCACCCTCTACCCATCCACCCATCCACCCTCTACTCCGTCACCCGCCCCGTCAGCGGCGAGCTGGCACTAGCCACCCCCTGCACCGGAATCCGCCCGGCGCGGTAGGCCAAGCGACCGGCCAGGGTAGCGAGCCCCATGGCGCGACCCATGGCGATCGGGTTGGCGGCTTTGGCGATCGCGGTGTTGATCAGCAGGGCATCGGCCCCCATTTCCATGGCTTCGGCGGCTTCGCTGGGGGTGCCAATTCCGGCATCCACCACCACTGGAACCTTGGCGGTCTCAATGATGATTTGAATATTGGCGGCGTTGCGAATGCCTTGCCCTGAGCCAATGGGCGACCCCAGCGGCATGACGGTGGCACAGCCTGCCTCTTCTAATCGCTTAGCCAGCAGCGGGTCGGCGTTGATGTAGGGCAGCACTGCAAAGCCTTCTTTCACTAGCTGTTCAGCAGCTTCCAGGGTGCCAATCGGGTCGGGCAGCAGGTACTTGGCGTCGGGAATGACTTCGAGCTTGACGAAGTTGTTGTCTTCTTGACCCAGCAGTTTGGCCATTTCGCGGCCCAGGCGAGCAACCCGAATGGCTTCCTCGGCGGTTTGGCAGCCCGCCGTGTTGGGCAACATCCAGATCTTTGACCAGTCGAGGGCTTCGGCTAGCCCCTGGTGACCGGGGGCGCTGGTCTGCACCCGCCGCACCGCCACGGTGACAATTTCACAGCCGCTGGCGGCAATGCTCTGGCGCATCACCTCAAAGTCGTCGTACTTGCCGGTGCCGGTCATCAGCCGAGACGAAAAGGTGCGCCCGGCGATGGTTAGAGGGGTGTCGGTCAAGTCGTTGGCGAAGGACAGATTCGTTCCCAGAGCGGCCGGGGTCGCAGGGGCAGCATCGGTAAAGGTCATAGCCTGAGGGGTAGGAGAAACAGCGGGAAGGTTGGGATGTGTGGGCGGGGCGGTGTGGAAGCGCTGCCAAGAGAACGCATCTAAGCGCGGGTCTGGCTTGCCCAGCACCGCCTGGGCCGCCAGCTGAGCAGTAATGGGGGTGAGCAAAATGCCGTTGCGGTAGTGACCGGTGGCCAAGGTGAGGTTGGTGGCAGGGCCAGGGCCAAGGATGGGCCACTCATCGGGGGTGGCGGGGCGGTACCCCCACCAGGTTTCTTCCAGGGTGAAGTTGGCTAGCTGGGGCAGCAGGGCGATCGCATTGCCCACTAGCTGATGCACCCCGCCCGCCGTGTTGTGGGGCGCAAACCCAACATCCTGACTAGTGGCCCCCAGCACAATGCGACCATCTCGGCGGGGCACGATGTAGATGTCTTCGCCAAACAGCACCCGCTGCAAGGGTTGAGGGGTGCCATAGCCGAGGGGCACCCGCAGGCTGGCCATTTCGCCCTTTCGAGGAAAGACCGGTAGGGGCAAGAGCTCGTTAGCCCAGGCCCCAGTGGCCAGCACCACTTGGTCAGCGCTAAAGTTGCCCGCCTGAGCTGTACAGACCTGCTCAACGCGCCCCTGATATTGGCGCAGGGCGATCGCTCCAGTGCCTTCGTGCAGGGTTACTCCCAGGTCAATGACCGCCGATCGCAGCGCCTGCACCAGCAGGCGATTGTCTACCTGGCCCTCGTCAGGGTACCAAAACGCTCCCTGCACATCGTGGCCGAGGCCGGGCTGGTAGTAGGCCAGGGTCGCCGCATCTAGCCAGCCGGTGGAAGGCGCAGTTGCCGTGCGTCGCGGAGCCAAAATGCCGCACGGCCAGTAGCCCACCGACTGCCCGGTGAGTGCTTCCAGTTTGTTCACCCAGGTGGGATAGAGCGCCAGGCTGGCAAGGGCGAGATCGAGCATTGGCCCAGGCGGCAACCCTTCCGCCTGGGGGGCGAGCATGCCCGCAGCGGCGTGGCTGGCAGCCTGCTGAAAGTCGCGGCTGAGCACGGCAACGCTGACCCCCTGCTGCCGCAGCTCTAGGGCGATCGCCAAGCCAATAACCCCGCCGCCCACTACCAGGACGTCGCTTCCCTGATTTGCCATGCTGTTCAACTCAAGTGCTCAGCCTCATTTTAGGCCACTGGAGGGCGTGAGCGCTGCGCCTCTGCCTTGAGAGAGGGAGCCTACCACAGGGCTGGAATTGAATCTAGATCGGGGTCGGGGTTGGGGGCCGGACGCTGCGCCGCGTCGGGCTGCACCAGACCTGGCTGAATGGGCGCAATGTCGCCGCCCGTAGCCGGATAGGTGGTTGCTGCTCCGGTGCGGGGAATCACGTTGCCGGGGGCAGGGGTGACGCCGTTGGCTCCCGGCGTCCCCGTGTTGTTTGGCGAGATGGTGGCGCGATTGTTGCCCTGGTCGGTGAACGCACTGTTGCCCGCGGCCGCAGTCCCGGTGCCCACTTCGCTCTGGCGCTGCACCAGTTGACCAGCCTGTTCAAGGGGCAGCGCGCCCAAGCCATCGGCATCCTGAGCAGTTGTATTCTGTTGGCTAGCGAGCCGTTCTCTGTCGGGGCGATCGCCCGAGAGCCGACTGAGGCCGCTCATCAGCATCAACACAAGACCCGCCAAAACGCCACCGATAATAAAGCGATTCATAGCCTTCCTCACCCATACCTACGTTCTATGATTGCGTAGATTGACCCCGTTAATCCCATAGACGCAGCTTCTCGCTTGGCTTTGCCCTCTCAATGTTACGCCTATTGAAGAATTACGACCTCAATCTTGAGGTCATTGAAGTCGTCTAGGGAGTCGTGATCTTCAAAGTCAACCTCGTAGCGGTTGCCGTTGGTGTAACGGGTGCGCTTAATTTTGACTCCAAAGGCATCGCGCCAGGGGCTTTTGGCCGTCAGACGGTTGTCGCCGTCGAAATAGTAGGTGAATACATCTGTCTCTGAAGTAAAGCGATACCAACGGGTGGGGTCATTGTCGGTAATTTCTGCCTTCAACTGTGACTCGGGCGGAAGCTGGTTGATGGGGCGAGGGCCAGCGTTTTCTTGATAGACCCGCAGTCGCTGCCGAAACAGCGCATTACCACCATAGATTCGATACCACACCTGGTGAGGAGTCGTAGCGTTGGTGGTGTAAACCGAGTAGGCAGTAGCGGTGGGCATGCTGAGCATCTCGTACTCCCGCACGACGCTACCGAGGGGCGGGGGAGACCCAGCGCTTTGCTGGGCCGGGGCACGTAATCCCAAGGGCCAGACCAGCAGCACGGTTACCGCGATCGCCAGAAACAAACTATTGACTATGCTGCGCCGTCTCATGCTCTTAGCCACCCGAAGGAATTTGCCCAAAGAGTACCCCAGATGGTTAGGCCGAGAACACTGACCAGCTAGCTTGAGCTGGCCAGTGTTGCTGGAGAGTGGACAGCTAGGACAGGCTTTCTACAGGATTTTTCTGGCGAGAGAGTAATCGGTCAGCAGGTGCGCTACCGTCTTGTGGGTTCTAAACGCTTCGGTGGGCCTCTTGCAGGGCCTGGAAGTCAGCCCCACAGATGGCGGGTAGGTGGCGGGTGATTTTTTCAATCTCCCAGTGCCACCATTGAATTTCTAGCAGGGCCTCAATAGTGGCTTCGTCGAAGCGATAGCGGATGACCTGGGCGGGATTGCCACCGACTACGGCGTAGGGAGGCACGGCCTTGGTCACCACCGACTGAGCCGCGATAATTGCCCCATCGCCCACCTCCACCCCAGGCATGAGGGTCGCGCCGTAGCCGATCCACACGTCGTGGCCAATAACGGTGTCGCCTTTGTAGGGCCATTCGCTGGGCATGACCGACTCCCAGCCCTGGCCAAACACGGGAAAAGGGTAATTAGTGAACCAGTCGGTGCGGTGGTTGCCGCCGTTCATGATGAATTTGACATCGGAGGCGATGGAGCAGAATTTGCCGATGATCAGTTTGTCGCCGATGAAGTCGAAGTGGTAGAGCACGTTGCGCTCGAAGTTCTCAGGATTCTCAAAATCGTCGTAGTAGGTATAGTCGCCGACGAGAATGTTGGGGTTAGTGACGAGGGTGTTGAGAAAGGCTGTGCGGGTGACGCCGGGAATGGGGTGGCGGGTGGTGGGGCTGGGGCCGTGCATGGGAGGGAGATGGGGGAGGTGAGGAGGGTGGGGGAGTAGGAGAGTGGGAGGGTGAGGGAGAGTGGGAGGGTGAGGGAGATGGGGCGGAAAATAGGGAGGTTATTTTTCGCCGAGGAAGAGGCCGCTTTCGGAGCAGACGCCGGCGAGGGGTTTGTCCCACACGTCTTTCGGCAAGCTAGGCAGGCGGGCGTATTCGAACACAATGCCCACGGTGGGAATGCTTTGCCAGGGGGGCTGGCTGAGCAGGCGATCGTAGTAGCCGCCACCGTAGCCAAGGCGGTAACCGCGCACGTCGCAGGCGACGGCGGGCACGAGGATGAGATCTACCAGAGAAAGGTCCACCTGGGGCGATCGCGGGTGGGGTTCAATAATGCCGTAGGAGCCTTTACGCAGGGGCCAGCGGCTGTTGGCCGACCAGTAGTGCCAGGTCAGCTGGTTTTTATCGACGCAGCGGGGCAGCCCCCAGTGGGGATGGTGCGCTGTCAGGGGGCTGAGGTCGGGCTCTTGGCGAAAGCTGGTGTAGGCCAGGATAATGCGGCACTGGCGAAAGTAGCTCCAGTTGAGCAGGTGGGCGCAGATGCGATCGCTCTTTTGCTTCCACAGCTGGGGGGGAATGCTCCGGCGGGCGCTGATGAGGCGGCGGCGCAGATCG
This sequence comes from Nodosilinea sp. FACHB-131, assembly GCF_014695395.1. Lineage (GTDB taxonomy): Bacteria > Cyanobacteriota > Cyanobacteriia > Phormidesmidales > Phormidesmidaceae > Nodosilinea. The sequence goes on along the minus strand of NZ_JACJOF010000010.1, from coordinate 199,992 downwards.
GATTTGGCCTGATGGTTGAGATCTGAAGCAGAGGGTTGGGTCACGGGGGGCAGAAAACGGTCAACGGATAGCCAACAGCGGCGCTAGAAATAAATCAGCAGGTTCAGCCCTGGGATGGTGCGCGAGAGCGTCCACAGGAGCAGCGCTGTGTAGAGCAGACCCAACCCCCATTGATACCACACCAAAGCTGTAATCAGCCCCGGCACATGCTCGTCTCGTAATCGAATGTCATTAAAGCCAAACTTTAGCCAGTTGTTGAGACTAAAGTCTAAATAATTTAGCCAGTTCCAGCGTCGATCGAGCAGCAGGTAGGTGTAGCGATCGCGAAAAAACGGAAACTTTGGGATCACCGGCAGGCGCGCGATCAAGAGCCGCAGCTGGCGCAGGCTGCCGTCTTCGACAAAGTAGCTTTCCTGCATCAGGTCGTGGTAGCGGCCCCGCTTAATTAAGAGACCAATCAGCACGGCGGGCACTGGCACCAGCAGCATAAACAAAAAGCCCAGAGTCAGCAGCGGATAGTCGGCGGAGCGCAGCAAGGCGTTGAGCCCCAGCCCCAGCAGCAGGCTACAGCCTCCCCCCAGCCATAGCCCTTCTGCCAGGGGCGGCAGAATCGGGGTGGCTCGGCGGCGACGGTAGCGATCGACCAGCCAAAACATCAGCGCAAAGGTGGGAATGGCCACCAGACCCAGGCCGAAGGTGAGGCCAAAGCTGGTGCCATAGCGGCTCAGCACCACTAGCCCTCCCAGCCACAGCCACTGCAAGGCCAGGGTAAACCGCCGCGTAATCGGGAAGGTGTCGCGGGCAAAGATGCGATCGCGCACCTTTAGATACGCTGCCAGGTCAACCCCCGGCACGCTCAGCACCCCCTCGGTGCCGATGAAGGTTCGGATTTGGCGCTGGTTGACTACCGCCGCCGCCTGGGCCTCGGTAAAGCCCGCCCGCACCAGGGCGGCCACCGAAGCGGTGTTGACGTTGGTCCCCAGCAGCCGCTGCTGCCAGCTTTTTAGCCGCAGGCGCTCGGCGGTGTAGGCGATCGAGTTGGCGTCGCTAATCTGCTCCTGATTGCGAAAGTTGCGCTCCAGGTTGCGCAGCAGGGTCTCGTTGCCCGCCAGCTGCGGCACCGAAAACACCCGACCAATTTTGCTGGGGGTGCCCAAAATCTGGGTTTGCTCCAGGCTAAACTCCAGACCCGCCACGTTTAGGTAGGCCCCTGGCAGAAATATCGCATCCCCCAGATCGACCTCACCGCCGACCATGGCGTTGCGCAGGTTGACTGGCTCGCCAAAGCGGGTTTGACGCAGCACCAGTGGCGCGTCAAAGCGGGCTTCGGTAAAAAACAGCGCCTTGGCAAAGTAGCTGCGCACAAAGAAGGCGCTGCTCTGCCACACCGTGCGGGCAAAGTCGGCCACCCCCTGCCACTGCACGCGGCCAAAGTTTAGATCGCCCGCTAGCACCGCCCGGCTGAAATTGACATCGGCTTTAAACTCGGCTCCCTGAAAAGTCGCGCCGCTGCGCAACTGGCTCTGATCAAACCGGGCCGGCTCAAAAAATAGGCTGCCCTTGGCCTGCACTCTCTGGCGAAAGTCGGCCCCCGAAAAATTTACCGCTTGGTTGAAGCGCGCCCCGCCCACAGAGAGGCCCTGCTCAAACACTGCCCCGCTGGCTAGCACTCGCCCCAAAAAGAACGTATCGCCCCCCAGTACCTGGCCCGTGAAGCGGGTCTGCACCGCCACCAGCGGCGCTTTGAATAAATAAATTTGCTGGCTGCTACCCTGGCCTTGAATGAGCAATGACTGGGAGAGCCGACTGAGCTGGAGCAAGCGCTGGCGATCGCGCCTCAGTTGAGCCTGTCCGGTATCGCTCAGCAGCGGTGAGAGGTTGTCGCCATAGAGGGGTTCCCGCTGGCCCAGGCGCTGCAAGTCGAGATCGCCTTGCACCACGGCATAACTCAGGTCGAGCACTGGGGTTGTTGCCGGTTTTTGCAGCCCGCTGCTCAGCAGCCGGTAAAAGCTATCGGTCAGGGGGCTGTCAGGCCGCAGATCGATGGTGTAGTAGCGCAGATCGATGGCTGGTCTGCCCTCCCGCTGCACCGGGGCCGCTAGCCGCTGGCGCAACAGGTCTAATGTCAGAGGTGGGTGGCTGTCAGCTGCTAGGGCAGAGAGCGGCTGAGCGATTGCCATTCCCACTACCAAAACCACAAGTCCTAACCAGGCTATCCATCGCCAACCGGGGCAAGGCACCGAACCCTACAGCGCCGCCTGCTGGCCAACATACATGGCCCGCAGCACCAGAGCCGGATCAACCCAGTTGTCTTGGTACTTGAGAGCCCAGTGCAGGTGCGGCCCGGTGGTGCGGCCCGTCATGCCCACTCGGCCAATGCGCGCCCCCGCAGGAATGGCCTGGCCCGCCTGCAGCTGAATGCCGCCGTCGCGATCGACCATGACTTTGTTCTGGCCACTGCCCTCCACATGCCCCTGCATGTGGCAGTAAATATGGGTCCATTCCCCCGATTTGATCGCCATGGAGGTGCCACAGGCGCCATCGCCCTCGACCCACAGCACTTCGCCCGCCCACCAGTTGCGAATGTAGCTACCATTGGGGGCCGCTAGATCAAGGCCGTAATGAAAACGAGAGCCACCGTTGTAGGGGTCACTGCGGTAGCCGAAGGGGGAGGTATAGGTTTGGAAATTTTCAACCGGAAACGAGGCCCGAGTCCAAAGCGCAGCGGTTAGGTCTTGGGCGTTGGCCACCGATACCGAGCGGGGCATCGCTACTGAGACCAAGAACGCTGTGGCCAACCCTAGCCCGAGCAAGGCTCTGCGGCGAGGCCTCTGCCTCCAGCCGCTCGCCAAACTACGAACTAAAGTCTTAACCACGCCGAATTTGAATTGAGCAGCAGAAGTCAGTCTGGGGAGATTGCAGAGTCGCCAATTCATGGTGTAAATCGCGATCGGAGGAGCAGCGAACGTCGCCAATTAGCTTATCCCAGATCTCAGAACTGGGACACTTTTTGAATTGGTTTTTTGCCTGCCCTCGCAAAACCCTGAGCTGTGCACAAATCAGCCTGTTTTCAACTGCCAAAATCTGCCAGCGCCAACTTAAAGCTGACCGCCGCGTTCCCCAGCTTCAAACAGAGGTGTTAGCTCTTATACCCCTTGCCTACTAGGCTTTTGGGATACTCAAACGTTGGCTGCCGCTACACCAGATGCCCTCCACCCTACCCGGGAATGAGACAGGCTAAGTTGCAATAAGCTTTGTTGCAGCTAGCTACATTGGGTAGGACAAATTCTTAAGCGGGCGCTGACGCTGGGTCAATCATGGCAGCCTTGGCTGGGGATTCTTATAGATAGTGGGCGAGTTTCTCGATTAAGCGATCGCATTCCTCAAGCGTGTTGTAGTGCACCATGCTGACCCGCACCACGCCCTGCTGGGGCAACAATCCCAAATCTTCGATCAGCCGCAGCGCGTAGAAATGGCCGTAGCGAATGCCAATGTTGTGAGCATCGAGCCGGGGCGGAATTTGGTCGCTGCTCACCCCCTCCACCACAAAGGAAATCGTTGACACGCGCTCCGTCGGGTCAGCGGTGTCGCGACCGATAATGCGCACCTTGGGCCGACTGTGCAGAAACGAGAGCAGCCGTCCGTTAAGCGCTCCTTCGTGCTGCTGAATCAGGCCGAAGGCTTGATCGATGGGGCTTGCTTCGTCAGGCTGGCCGTGGTGCTGAGCCAGAGCTTCAAAGTAGTCAGTGATGGCCGTGAGGCTGTAGCTCAGCTCGTAGCTGCTGCCCCCGGGCTGAAATTTGTAGGGGATTGCCGTGTCGTCGATGAAGTAGTGGTTGTAGCCGGGCAGGGCCAGCAGCAGCTCTTTTTTGCCGTAGAGCAGCGCCATGTGGGGGCCATACACCTTATAGAGACTAAAGGTGTAGAAATCGACGTCCAGGGCCTGCACGTCGATGCGGCGGTGGGGGGCAAAGGCAACCCCATCGACGCAGAGCAGCGCCCCGTGGGCGTGGACGAGATCGGCGATCGCCCGCACTGGATGAATGCTGCCCAACACATTCGACGTGTGGGTGACAGCGACTAAACGAGTCTGCGGCGTCAGCAGGGCCTCTAGATCGGCCAGATCGAGTTCAAAGGTGGTGGGGTTGACCCGCCAGGTCTTAACGACAATGCCCTCGCGCTCTAGCTCCACCCAGGGGCTAATGTTGGCCTCGTGGTCGGCGTTGGTGACGACAATTTCATCGCCCGGTTCGAGGGTCGGGCGAAAGCACTGGGCCAGCATGCGCAACAGCGCCGAGGTGCTGGACCCGAGCACGACCTCCGTCGGGTCGTCGGCGTTGATCAGCGTGGCCATGGCCTTGGCCCCCGCCGCCACCCGCTCCGTCGCCAGCTGCGACACCGCGTAGCTGGCCCCCAGCTGCACGTTCGACTCATAGAGAAATGAGGTGATGCGATCGACTACGGGTTTGAGAATCTGCGAGCCGCCAGCGTTGTCAAAAAAGACCCAATCACCCGCCAAAGCGGGAAACTGCTGTCGGACAAAGTCGAGATCGAGGGTAGCGGGGGGATTGTGGGTAAGGGGCAAGGTTGACCTGTCCAAATGTTCTTGAAGGGCGGGTTTGACGCCGTGGGAGACGTGCCAACCGCCTCTCAAGCTTCCCAATTCTAAAGGGATCTACAGCGAGTGTGGGCTTGGGTGCGCCCAGGTGTGAGGAATTGGTGACGAGCTTAAGACGCGGGTCTACGGCAAGCAACTGACGTTGACGAACGGGTGAGGAGGCCTAACTACTAAATCCCGATCGCCTGGTGCCATGGGTGAGGCCGCGATCGCCAACCCATTCAGCGCTGAGTTCAAATTGGGGAAAGCCCATAAACCAACCCGCTCCGGTAATATTTTGGGATGACTGAAACCCCATCCCTCCCTCCCCAGATTCCGTCCCAGGCATGGCAACGACCCCTCGGCCAGCCGTGGGAGCACCACTACATCGTGCGCTACGCTAGCAACCTCGACGATGGCCCAGACCACGGAGCACCCCTGGGCGGGCTGGGGGCAGGCTGTGTTGGGCGATCGCCCAACGGCGACTTCAACCTCTGGCACATGGATGGCGGCGAGCATGTGTTCCAAAGCTTTCCGGGCTGCCAGTTCAGCCTTTGGGAGCAGGGGGGCGGCAGAACCCAGACCTACGCCCTCAGCACCCAGCCGCCCACCGATGGCAGTCTGTCGTCATGGTCGTGGTATCCCGCCTCCACTAAAGCCCGCGCCACGGGCAGCTATCACGCCCTCTACCCCCGCAGCTGGTACCGCTACGAGAATGTGTTTCGCGCCCAGATCACCTGCGAACAGGTGTCGCCCATCTGGCCCGACAACTACAAAGAGGCTAGCTACCCGGTGGTGGCCTTTGAATGGACGGCCCATAACCCGACTACCACCCCCATCACCTTGAGCATCATGGTGAGCTGGCAAAATATGGTGGGCTGGTTCACCAATACCCAAAAATCCCCAGAGGTGCTGCTGCGCGACGACGGCAGCCCCTACTACGACTACGTGCCCGCCCTGGGGCAAAGCACCGGCAACTTCAACCAGTTCATCAACGCCGACGGCCTCAAGGCCCTGGTGATGGATGGGAACTGGGATGGGGAACCGAAGGAAGGTGATGGCCAGTGGTGCATCGCTACCCTAGACGACCCCGGCGTAGAAGTTTCCTACGACCTGCGCTGGAACCCGGTAGGCGACGGGCGTGACCTATGGGATTCGTTCGCTAAGCTGGGGCGGCTGATGAACCTGTTGGATACCTCTCCAGCGGAAGACGGAGAGCAGATCGGCTGTGCGATCGCCCTGCGCTTCACCCTGCAACCTGGCGAAACCCACCAAATCCCCGTTGCCCTGGCGTGGGATCTGCCAGTGACAGAATTCGCCGCTGGGGTAAACAACTACCGGCGCTATACCGACTTCTTTGGCACCAGTGGACGAAATGCCAGGGCGATCGCCTTCGATGCCCTGACCGAATACAAAACCTGGCAGCAGCAGATCATTGCCTGGCAGCAGCCAATTCTCGATCGGCCCGACCTGCCCGACTGGTTCAAAATGGCGCTATTTAACGAGCTGTACGACCTGGCCAGCGGCGGCACCCTGTGGAGCGCCGCCACCGAGGCCGACCCCGTGGGCCAGTTTGCGGTGCTGGAGTGCATCGACTACCGCTGGTACGAAAGTTTGGATGTGCGCCTCTACGGCGGCTTTGCCACCCTGCTGCTGTGGCCCGAACTCGAGAAAGCGGTGCTGCGCGCCTTTGCCCGCGCCATCCCCGCTCAGGATGAGCGGCGGCGGATCATTGGCTACTACGTCACCATGGGTCTAGAGCAGCCTCCGGCAGTCCGCAAGCTCAAGGGCGCCACCCCCCACGACCTGGGTGCCCCCAACGAGCACCCCTGGGCACAGACCAACTACACCAGCTACCAAGACTGCAACCAGTGGAAAGACCTGGGCAGCGACTTTGTGCTTCAGGTTTACCGCGCCTACCAGTTCACGGGCGCGACGGATGTGGCCTTTCTCAAAGACTGCTGGCCCGCCGTGGTCGACACCCTGCAATACCTGAAACAGTTCGATCGCGACGGCGACGGCATTCCCGAAAACGAGGGAGCCCCCGACCAAACCTTCGATGACTGGCAGCTGAAGGGGATTAGCGCCTACTGCGGTGGGCTGTGGCTGGGGGCAATGGAGGCAGCGATCGCGATCGCCGACATCCTTACCGCCAATGGGCTGGCCCCCGGCAATACCCCCATTCTGCTTAGCCAGTACCGCCGCTGGCTCGACAACGGCCTCAAGGCCTACCACCCTAAACTGTGGAACGGCCGCTACTACCGGTTGGATACGGGCAGTGGCTCCGATGTGGTGATGGCCGACCAGCTCTGTGGCCAGTTTATGGTGCGCCACCTGGGCCTGCCCGATTTGGTCGAGGACGAATTTACCCTATCGGCCCTCGACGCTATCTACGACGCCTGCTTTGTGAAATTTAACCAGGTGGTGCAAAGCCAGGAGCGCCCGCCCCAGCAAAAGTTTGAGGGGGCGCAGCTGGGCAACTTTAGCGCGGCGACGCTGAAGCTGGCGATCGGGGCTGCCAATGGCGTATTGCCGGATGGCTCCCCCGAAGATCCCGACAGCACCCACCAGCAGGAGGTGTGGATCGGCATCAACTTTGGGCTGGCGGCGTTCTTTGCCCAGATGGGAAAGACGGCAGAGGCGATGGCGATCGCCGAATCCGTCGTGCAGCAAATTTATAGCTACGGCCTGCAATTTCGCACCCCTGAGGCGATCACCGCCCTGGGCACCTACCGCGCCTGCCACTACATGCGCCCCATGGCAATCTGGGGTTTGTACGATGTGTTAACCGCTAGAACCCATTAACCCTGATGAGGGCAGAGGCTACGATAGAGCCATGACTCGCTTATTTGTCTGTCCATACTTGGGGGCTACCGTAGAACTGTCAGGTGAGCGGGAAGCCCACATCACAGCGAGTCATCCGGGTACATTGCCTGACTATTTAGAGCAGCTAGCCGATACTCTAGAAAACCCTGACCTAGTACGAGGCAGCGATCGCGACCCTAACGCCTTGCTATTCTCCAAGTGGTTTGACTCAATTCGCACCGGGCGCTACATGGTGGTTGTGACTGTTAGCGATGTCGATCCATCTAGGCATTGGGTGATCACGGCATATACCGCTCGTAAATTGGTGGAAGGAAAGACCCTATGGCAGAAAAGCTAGTTTTTCAATACGACCAAGTGGGCGATATTCTCTACATCAATAAGTGCGCGCCCTATGCTGAGCAGGAGTCGGAAGAAATTGGCGACGAGATGATCGCCCGCCTCAATCCGGTATCGGGGGAGGTGGAGAATTTAGAGATTCTCTTTTTCTCGGAGCGCCTCCTCAACGCAGACTTTCTGCTAGAGCTGCCGGTAATCGCCAATCTTCGGCTAGCGGCCTCCTGACTATCTCGGTAGGGGCCTTCGCGGTGCGATTGCCCTAACAGGCCGGTCCTAAACCATTACCCCTGCTGTAACCTGTTCACCTTTGCGCCGCCACAATGAACCAATGGCAGCCAATCAGGTGTGCAGTACAATCAAACTGGTTGAGTTTACCCGCCTACCACCCATCGCTATGCGCCCTGCACCACCCGATCGCAAGCTGCCCGACCCGCTGCCGCCGCGCTACGTCGACCCTAGCGCCCCCGTTCAGCGAGAACGTTGGCCTGCGCCGGTGCCGCCGCGTCGTACCCCCTTTCGGTGGGTGCGATCGCTCTCCAATGCGCTGCTTGGTGGGGTCGTGCTGGTGGGTGTTGCGGCTGGGGTGGGCTTTTGGCGATCGGGCGATCGCTTTCTTGAAGGGGTGCGCATTATGCTCACCCCGGCCACGGCAGAGCCGCAGGTAGACGTGCGCTCTGTCGTTGTTCAACAGTTACGGGGGGCCAGCGAACTGACCACAGCAATTTTTGCTATGGAGGCAGTGGTGCCCACCAAGAGCGATCGCACCCTGGCGGGTTACGTGATCGGCTCTACCAACCTGCTCTACATTGCCTACGGCGAAGTGCGGGCCGGGGTCGACCTGGCTGAACTCACCGCCGCCAACGTCCAGGTGAGCGGGGATAACTCAATTCAGATCACCCTGCCGCCGCCCAAGATTCTCGACAGCAAAATCGATCTCAGCAAATCAAACGTGTTTGACTACAGCCGCGGCTTTTTGGGCCTTGGCCCCGATACCGCCCCCGAGCTGCAAGAAAAAGCTCAGCAGGAGGCGCTGGTCAAGATTGAAGAGGCCGCCTGTCAGGAAAATCTGCTGGCTGAAGCCAACCGTCGCGCCGAAATTACGGTCGGACAACTCCTGGCCACCGCAGGCTTTGAAACCGTCACCGTCACCACCCAGCCGCCGACTAATTCCGCCTGTGCAGCGCCTGCAAATAACGATACAGTGTTACCGGGTTTACCAGTGCCCAGTCCGCCCTCTGAAGAACCTGGCCAATAAGGATTTCCATGCTAGAGCTGTACCAGTTTGAATCTTCCTCGTTTGCCGAAAAAATTCGCTTGATTCTCGACTACAAGCAGGTGCCCTACCGCAAGGTCGAAGTCACCCCCGGCGTGGGCCAAGTCGAAGTATTTCAGCTGTCGGGTCAGCGTCAGGTACCTGTGCTCAAGGATGGTGAGCAGGTGATTCCTGACTCCACTGCGATCGCCCTACACCTTGAAAAAGCTTATCCCGAGCGCGCCCTCCTGCCCACTGACCCCAAGCAAAAGGGCCTGTGCCTAGCGTTAGAAAGCTGGGCCGACGAGGCGATCGTTCCCAAAGCCCGCGTTGTGATGGTCGGTGCCTTTAAGCAGCACCCCAACTTTCGCACGGCGCTGCTGCCCAGCTTTACCCCCGCGCCGCTGCGTAGCCTGGTGGGTGCTCTACCTGGCGACCTGCTGAATCTGGTCGGTACGGGCGTCGGCTTTGGCCCCGAGGATATTAAAGTTGCTACCGCTGGCCTGCGTCAGGATCTCGAAGCCCTGGTGCTGATGCTGCAAACCAGTCCCTACCTGCTGGGCGACCAGCCCACCCTGGCTGACTTTGCCGTGGCCGCCGCCACTATGTATCTCAAATTTCCCACGGCCCAGTATGTGGAGTTGCCCGAGGGCATCGGTGGCAAGGGCGTCCCCGGCATTGCCGATGTGCCTGAATACAAAGCTTTCTTTGACTGGCGCGATCGCCTCTATGCCGAGTTTCGCACCGCTCGCACCAATGTGCCTCCCGCGGCCAGTTCTGCCAGCGGCCCCACTCCCATCAGCATCGACTAGGGTATGGCCAACGTTGCTGAAACTTTGGGGGAGGTGGTTGAGCGCGATCGCATTCTCCCTCCCGCATCGCTCCATCTGCCAGACCACCTAACGCCAGCCGCCGTCGTTTATCCAGCCACCGAAGCGGAACTCTCGGCGATCATGGCCTGTGCCTGGGAAAATTCCTGGCGAGTCATCCCCTGCGGCAGCGGCAGCAAACTGTCCTGGGGTGGTGTCGGCTCAGGAGTAGATTTAATCGTCAGCACGGCCCGCCTCGACCAGGTGATCGATCACGCGGTGGGGGATATGACCCTCACTGCTCAGGCAGGCGCGAAACTGGCGGACCTAGCGCCTCGACTGGCCCAGCACAACCAGTTTCTCGCCGTAGACCCCGCCTACCCAGAGCAGGCAACTTTGGGGGGGATTGTGGCCACCGCCGACACCGGCAGCCTGCGCCAGCGCTACGGTGGCCTGCGGGATCTGCTGATCGGCATTTCCTTTGTGCGCTTTGATGGGGCGATCGCCAAGGCCGGCGGGCGCGTGGTCAAAAATGTCGCGGGCTACGATTTGATGAAGCTGCTAACCGGCTCCTACGGCAGCCTAGGGATTATTTCTCAGCTCACGTTTCGGCTCTATCCAGGACAAGATGCCTCTAAAACCGTGGTGGTTACCGGGGCAGTAGGGGAAATGGAAGCCCTCTTGAGTGCCCTGCGCCTGTCGCCGCTGACCCCAGCCGCCCTCGATATCCTATCCCCTGCCCTAGCCAACCGTCTGGGCTATGAAGGATTTGCCCTGATAGCTCGATTTCAATCCATTGCACCGGGAGTAGATGAGCAGGTTGAGTCGCTCTTGGCCATGGTGGGGCCAGCGCTATCTGCCCAAGTGTTGCAGGGTGCGGAGGATGAGCAAGTTTGGGCAGAGGTCGGTGCAGCCCTCTTCCCTATGTTTGAGGAACAGAATGAGGCGATCGTGGCTAAGGTGGGTCTACCTCCAGCCAAGGCCGTGACCTGGCTGGATCAACTGCCCTCGGGTAGCCTGGCGCGCATTCATGGCGGTAGCGGCATTGGCACAGTGCGACTGGCAGCGGCCACGGCGGACATGGTGAAAGAATTGCGCAGGGGCTGCACTATTAACCAGGGCTATTTCACCCTGCTCGAAGCACCTCTCTCCCTCAAAAAATCAGTGGATGTATGGGGCTACAGCGGCAATGCCTTGGGCGTGATGAAAGCGATCAAAGCTCAGTTTGACCCCCACAACTGTCTCAGCCCTGGGCGTTTTGTGGGCGGCCTTTGAAGTACAGTGGCTACCCCTATAATTTGAAAATTGTTGCTTAGCCTCTCCATGCCCGAAGCCAGCATTCAAACATTGCGCGTTGCTGAGGTGGCGTTTCAGGCCTTTGCCCAAGGGCTAGCCAGTGGCGAATGGTCGCCATTTTTAGACCAGCTCAGCGATGATTTTACCTTTTGGTTTCCGGCGGGTTCCTTTAAAGGCCTAAACCACGGCAAAGAAAAGGCGAAAGCGTTCTTTGAATTGGCATCTAGCCTGTTTTCAGAAGGTCTCACCCTAACCGTTCTTCAAGCAGTCTCTAATTCGACAACGGTTGTTTTTGAAGTCCGTTCATCGGGCTTGATGGCGGGGCATCCCTACGAAAATCAGGCTGCGATCGCCTTTGATGTCAGAGACAGCAAGATTTGCGCTTACCGAGAGTATTTGGGCGTCGTGTTCCAGCTCGGCCAATAGTTTTGGTCAAGGCTTTAGCGACCGATTCTCAGCATTTTGTCGCCGCCTTTTTGAAACTCGTAGGCAACAGGCTCTATCTGAACGTTGTAACCTTTGCTGGAAAGTTCTTCTAAGACAGTATTCAAATATAGATAAGGTTCGCCATTGAGTTGAATCAAAGGAAAAATCCGCACTTCAGAGGCGACTCGCAGCAGCTCATGAATTGATGAGATATGGAAGTCAAGGGTCAGGTGCTCGGCATACAAAAACAGTAAATGAGAGCATAGGCACAGCTCAAACTGGCTGTCGTTAAAATCTAGGCTGGGCAAAGCCTGGTGCAAATATCGACCTTCAACTTTCCCTGATTCATAATCTGATAAAAATTTCTCCATGGCGTTGAGACGAGCCTTGCCCAGCTCGTCAGCATTGCCAAAGTTTTTCCATACGTAACGGTCAGCATTTTGCTTGACCTGAGAAATAATTGATTGATAGGTATCTCGCACCCGCTGCTCAATTTGCTCAGCCGAAAACTGATACACCGGGTCGATGGATATAATGGATCGTCCAAGTTCCGTCATCTCAGCATTAAAGCTGGCTGGGCCATCGCCACAGCCGAGAATGTTTAGGGTTGAATCTGCCTCTGACAGGCTAAACATTGCCTTATATTCATCTAGCGTTCTGCCCCAGGGAACAATCTCACTGAGTTTCATGGGTGGGGAATCAATTTTGAAACGGCAGTTTAGGAGGAAAAACTAGCGTGCCAGGGAACCTGCACTGGTCAGACTGCTTTGGATTGCTCTAGCCAAGCTTGTACCGACGATCGCTGCCACTGGTGCTGCACGTACTCTACCAGCGGATCAGGCACGCGATCGCCATTGGCAACCAGCCGATTTAGCATGAGTGCCAAATCGGTGTCGGCAATGCACCACTGGCCAAAGAGCGAAAGGCGATGGTCTTGAAGCAGAGTTTCTGCCGCTTGAAACAGCGTCTCAACTGCAACCCGCGCTTTGTCTGACAGGGGTAGATCAGAGGGCTGGTGGAAGATAACCGTTGTCGGTCGCTCGTCGCGAATGGGTAGTAGATCGCTGCGCAACCAGGCCTGTACCTGTCGCGCTCTAGCCCTATCCCTAGGATTTTGCGGGTAGATAGTCGCGTAGGTAGGCGGCGGGAAGATCTCTTCTAAATATTCTGTGATGGCGGACGACTCTGACAGGGCAAAGTCGCCATGCTCTAGGGTGGGCACCCGACCGGTGAGGGAGCGCCGCTGATAACGGGTCTGGCGGTTCTCCTGGGTGGCTAGATCGATGCAGACCAGGTCGTGGGGTAGCCCCTTTTCCTGTAGGGCTACAAACGCAGATAGCGCGTAGGGACTGATGAACTGGGCATCGACAAATAGCTTGAGGTCAGAGTCGCCCATGCTTTCCTCCGGGAGAGTTGAGGGTTATCGCTAAAACTGTACAGTGCTAACCGGTTTCTTCCTCAGTAATCTAGCGCTTCAAAATCCAGTTCACCAGGGGAATAGCGGCTTTAGCCGGAAGCGGCTGAATGGCAAACCGAAAGGGTAACAGCAGCATGATCGGTCGGCCCCCGCGTCCGCTGAAGGGGGTGAGCTGCACCACCAGGTCGAGGGAGTAGTTGCGGAGGGGCTCTTTGAGGTTGGCCATTTTAGGAATGTCGACCACCGGTGCGGTCTGCTGGAGCACCTGGTTATCGGGGCTGCGGTCAAAGCAGTCTTCGCTGACTACGACGGTGCTGAGGTACTGGTTGGGGTTGACGACGCTGGCCACCTGGGGTGCAGTCAAATCGAGGCGCATGCCAGGAGTGTGGCGAATCACCCGGCGAATTTCGTTGGTCATGCGGCTGATGGAGCTGCGGTCCCAATCGACGGTAACCTGCACAGCCCGGCTCTGGTTGACCACCTGCACCGTGAGCCCTTTTACGGGCTGGAGTGGGTGAGGCCCCTGGGGCAGCACCTGCACCGTAATCTGACCTTGGTCGGGTTCGTCTGGCTGGTCTTCGGCGGGGGCGAGGCTTCGAGGTTCGGGCACCACCAGACTGAGGGAGACGGCCTTGCCCAGGGCTCCTTCTCCGGGCTGGAGCACAGTGGCGGCAGTTTCGGCAAAGCCCTGACGCATCAGCTGCGATCGCACGCTGCTCTCTAGCCCAACGACATCGGGCACCAGCACCACCTGGTCTTCGAGTTCTTCCTCGATCGACAGTGCCATCTTATAGACCACATAGCCTATGCAGATGAAGTACACCGTCAGAATCAGGATGTCGATCTCCATAGGTGGTCGGTAAGAAGGGCAACGTTGGATGGTAAAGAAACAGGGGCGACTTTCCACTGGAGACGCTCACAAAGCGTTTCCAGTTCGGGCCTCAACGGCCTTAAACATCGCTTCAGGGTAACATCGATGGCTGCCCCGCAAGCAGCGAGAAAGCCCCGGTTTTCCAGCGCCTTATCCCAGCAGCGCAAAGGCGCTCTGCTTCACTAGCTGAAATGGCCCCATCAAAGGTCCCCAGGTGGGTTTGTCGGTATCGGGGTCAACGCCACGATCCTCCAGGTACAGCACCATGGGGCTGTTGGCAGCGGGTGACTCGGGGCCTAGGTCAAACTTGAGCCGCACGTAGGCGGTGATGCCGTTGGCGGTAAAGCTGCACAGGCTGTCCCCCGGCAGGCGAGCGCTAAAGGTTTGGCTGGCCGGCTGATACTCAATCGCCACTCCACAGGTGGGCAGAGCAATCAGATCGGCGCGGGTGAGGGAGGCGAGGCGATCGGGCTGGGTAGCCGCACCACTGTAGGCGATCGGGTCGGGCAGCGCGTAATATTGACCCCAAAGCTGACCGTCGCGGGTAGTAAGGTGCAAAATGCGCTGGCGATAGGGCGGTTTGCCCGAGGCCACACTGATTTGCTCAATGAAGAAGCTGTACCCTTCACCAAATAGGGCACTGGGCAGGGGCTGTTGCCACAGCCGCAGATGCAGAAACCAAGTTGGGTCTGCCAAGGATTGCTGACGATTGTCAAACTCTCCTGCCATGTGGGTGGCCAGCTGATGCAGCAGGGCCTCGCTCATAACGTTACCGTGATCTCTCTAGCCCCGATGCTACCGGAAAGTGGGGCAGCTGGCGCGGCTAGACCTATTTCAGTATGGGCAGCCCAGCGGGGGGCGTAAAGGTGAGGTTGGCGGGGGTGATGGTGTCGGCCTGAACCCCCAGCAAAATCGCTTCGGTGGTCTCACCTAGGGACCCAAGCACCTGCACGTGGGTGTCGGTCCCTACCTGCACAAATTTCAGAGATGGTAGCAGATCCTTTCCGGCAAACAGAGACTGAGCTGCAATCAAGCTAAAGTCGAGCAGGTCGCCCTGGGCAGCGTTAAAGTCGATGACGGTGTCTGGTGAGGGCGTAGCGCTAGGGGCGGTGTCGTAGGCCCCTGGCGTATTGAGCCGAAAGATGTCGGCACCGGTGCCGCCCACCAGCACGTTGGTGCCGCCCCCGCCGTCGAGCACATCGTTGCCGGGGCCGCCCATCAGCAGGTCATCCCCCTCGCCGCCCTCCATCGTGTCATTGCCCGCGCCGCCAAACAGGCCATCGTCACCGACCCCACCCACCAACGTATCGTTGCCGAGGCCGCCAAAGGCTAGGTTGAGGCCTGCCCCGGTCAGAACCAGGTCGTCGCCGTTTAGGCCAAAGACAGCGTCATCGGCCGTGGTGCCAATGAGAAAGTTTTTGCCGTTGCTGCCCTGCACTAGGGTGAAGACTTGGTCGGTAGCGGGTTGCCCAGTTCCAACTGGGGGAGCTAGGGGCTCGGCGGCAAAGAGTCCGTCTAGGGTAGTGGGGAAAAGGTTCGGTGAGGCAGTGACTGCGGTCCGGGTGCCGTTGGATAGGTTAACTTCGTAGAGAGTGGGGTTGCCGCTGCCGGTTTGACCATAGAAAAAGAAACTGTCTACCGTTGCCAAGGTCGCGTCAGCAGAAACCTGTGCCTGGGGTACTGCGTCGGTTGCCAGGGCCGCTCCGGCGATCGCTTCGTCTAGGCCCGTTGCCGGCAAGGGCTCTACAGGGATGGCCGTGACCTCTGTGACGGGAACCGCCGTATCGTGGGGCACCTCGTCGGGGGCGGCTGGCTCCTCTAGGATGACGGGCTCTGTTGTCGAGGCGGTTTTAGACGGGGGGACAAAGATGTCAGTCATAGGAGCACAGGCAAAAACAACAGCAGAGGGTGAGGCTAGGGCTGTAAATTCAAGCGAAGCGCGATCGCTGGACGCTAGGTTCTATCCCACATTCTGGCGCGGGGACTAAAATCCGGAAGAAATGGCTTGGTATCGATACGAACAATTCAAGCGATCGCCCCAGTGGTCAAGATTACGTAAAATTACTGTGAATCCTACGCTACATGGCTGGGGTCTACCGATACCCACGACTCGAAGGGGCCACAAAACTGAGCCAGGTTAATCAGGTGAATGCTGCTCTGAGGCGTGGCGTTTACGGAGTTTCCACGACGGGGAATTGCGCGATCGGCCGCCGTGTTATAGCCCCAGTCGGCCAAAAATAGTTTCACATCGCCCAAGTCGGGCTGGGCCTGCACCGCTTGCAGGGCATTCACTCGGTCCTCCACAAACCAGAGAGTAGCCCCCGGTTGAACGGCTTTGATCTGTCGCAGGGTCTCGTACTTCGGCCGCTTGACCTCTTTCCCCAGAATGCGATGGATTGGTTCGGGGCCTAGGGGGCCATTGCCGGGCAGCACAACGCCGCTCTTGGCCAGCAATTGCTGAATAAATCGGCCTTCCTTGGTTGAAATAATCACTAACTCGACCCCGTTCTCCATCGCTTGCTGAAGGCGGTCGATGACGCCGGGGTAGAAGCGCTGGTAGCTCAGCCAGTCGTCAACATCAGCTTGAATCCAGCGATCGCGCACTCCATCCACCGCTTTACCGATGGTGGCAGGCTCTACCCCCGCTTGGGCCAGCAGTTGAGGCACGAGTTCGGGCCAGCGATCGAGAATATCGCCATCCGACACCCCCGACATCAGCCCGTAGAGCACCAGCGGCATTTCCCACCCCGTTTCGACCACGGGCCGCAGCGGGTAAAAGCGCTCCGCCAGCCCCTCCGGCGGTGCCCCCGCCCCCGGTGCAAACACCTCGCCGTAGGCCCGCCAGGCAGTCTGAAAATATTCCCGCAGCCCGTCGCAGACTACGCCATCAAAATCGAGCGCCAGAATATCGGGGCCAGCCATCGGGGTAAGGGGGTAGGGGGTTAGGGAATAGGGGTTAGCTATCAGGTTTAAGGTATCAGGTGTCGGGTGCAAGGTGTCAGGTATCTGCCCTAGACCTAACTCCCTACTCCCCCACCCTCCTACTCCCTACTCCCCCACTCTCTGCCGCCTGCTGCCGAATCAACTGCTGCACCGCCGTCAGAGCCCGGTTCAGCTCCGGCCCGCGATAGGTGGGGTGCTGCTCAAAGGCCTGCTGCTCTTGTTCGAGCATTAGCACGTCTTCACGCACCAGCCGCCGCAGCAAAAAGCTGGCCGAGTTGGTAAAAGCCCGTTTGATGAACCGTCGCACGGCCAGGGGGGTTTTGTGCAGCTTTGGAAACCGCTCCAGGGAGGTAAAGTGCAGCAGATAGGCGCGGGTGTGGGTCTCGCTTACCGGGCAAAACAGGCAGTAAATGACGAAGTCATCCCCCAGGGTCGATCGCCAGTGGGGATAGTAGTAGTAGACATCCAGCGGTTCGGGGTGCAGTTGGCGCAAAGGGGGGAAGATGAGTTGCGAAGCCGACCAGATTTTGTCGATGCGGTAGTAGCTTTCGGCGGCGTAGTGGGCATGGACGTGGACATCGTCAGCCTCAAGCTCGGCTAGCACCGGGTTGGCCCATACCTGAGCACCGCCGTGCAGGTGGCCGTGGTACATGTCCATCAAATTCTCAATTAAAAATGAGTAGTGGGCCTGTACGTCGATGGTGGTCAGTGAGCCAATGAAGTTGAGGTGCTCCCACTCGGGCACGCTCAGGGGAGACGTTTGCTCGGCCAGCGCTGCCTCGCCTGGGAAGAGCCAAATAAAGCCGTCTCGCTCTTGCACGGGGTACTGTCGCAGCTGGCAGGTAGGCAGCTTTTGCTGGGGCTCTAAATAGGGCACGTGGGCGCAGCTGCCGTTGGGGGCAAACTGCCAGCCGTGGTAGGCGCAAGCGATGTTGCCGCCCGCGACGGTGCCCTCACTGAGTTTGACCTGGCGGTGGGGGCAGCGATCTTCGAGGGCGATGGGGCTGCCGGTGCGATCGCGGTACAGCACAATCGGCTGGTGCCACAGGCTTACTGCTAGCGGCTGGGCGCTCAATTCTTTGCTCTGGGCCACCACGTACCAGTGGTTGAGGTTGATTCCCAGTTGTCGCAACGGTAGTTTAGGAGCCGCAGCCGCGTGGGGTGTAGGGGAATCTTGACTATTCCCCAAATCCGGCTGTTTGAGGGTTGTGACTGCCGCGTCTCTCTCCAATCCGTCCATCTCACACCTGCCCTATCGCTGAAGACAATCTGCCCATGCCGGGGATAACCCCCTAAATTTTAAGCACCCCTTCGGGATTGACCGAGAGAATGGGGCGGCGCTGCACCCCTTCGCGCTGCAAAATGGCGTTGGCCGCCAGCAAACCGCTGCTCACCGCCCGCTCCATCAGGCCGCAGGGGAAGGGCATGCGCACCCAGTCGCCCGCAAACAGCAGGTTATCGACGGCGGTGGCGGTTTGGGGGCGGTTGGCAAAGCTGCCGGGGGGGAAGCCCGCAAAATTCTTTTGGTTAACCAGCTGGCGGTGCAGAACGGTCGCGCCTCTTAGCTCTGGCACAATTTCGTAGAGCTCGGCCTCAAAGGTGTCGAGAATCTCGGCTTGGGTGGGAAATTCTTTCTCTTTGTAGCAGTAGGCGTGCAGCTCGACGACGCTGCCGCCGGTGCGCTCACCCCAGGCAATGTAGTCGTCTTGAATGCGGTGGTAAAGGGTAATGCTGTCGGTGAGCCGGTAGCCCGAGAGGGAGGTGAACCAGCTGTGCTGCCAGTCGAAGTCGCGATCGAGCCAAAAGCGGCCCACTGCAAAGGGGTCAGCCACCTGGAGCTGATCGATTTGGGAAACTAGGGTAGGTTCTACCTCGCCATCGGATAGCGAAAACAAAGCTTTGATGCCGGGAATGTCAGCGGCCATGACGTAGTAGTCGGCGGTGAGATCGTGGGCGACGTTGGGCACGCCATTGCCGGAGGCGGCAATCAGCTGGATGCGATCGCCCTCTCGCTGCAACACCTCAAACGTTGTCAGATTCTCCCGTGCTGGCCCGGCCAGCACCGCGCCGTCGCTAGCGTAGGCAGCCCCGTGGCAAGGGCAAAGGTAGCCCTCGGAAGTGGTTGTTACCTGGCGCTGCACGCTACAACCTTGGTGGGTGCAGGTCAGCGACAGAGCGGTCTTAGCCCCTGGGGCAACGGAGTAGACGCTGTCGCCCGCGCCGAAATATTCCAGGGTGTCTGAACTCAGCAGGGGGTTGCGATCGACCCAGAAAGGCACCGGATTGACTGCCACGCTGCCTTTCTGGTAAGTCACCCCAGCCACTTTGCCCTCAGCCCAAGCCACTTGGCTCACGGTCACGCCGGTCAGCACCTGGCCGCCATTGGCCTGGATGGCCGCAACCATAGGGTCAACTAGCGATCGCCCCATGTCTTGACGGGTGCCGTTAAAAGCCAGCCCCTCAGGGTTGCCGAAGAAATAGAAGTGAAAGAACTGCATCAGCTCCCCGGCGCTCAGCACATCGGGGGAGTTGAGGCTTGACTTAGCGAAGGGCAAAAAGTAGAGGTCGTAGAGCCCGCGCGGGAAGTCGTTGCCCACCCACTCGGTCACCGATAGCTGGTCGAGGCGTTCGTAGGTTTGAGGATTGCGGAAGCCGGTAATTTCTCGAAACACCTGGAGGTGCTTGAGGTGGGTGAGGTTGATGCCCCACTCCAGCCGATTGGAGGAAGAGATGGCCAGATCGACGATATTCCACGGAAACGCCGAGTTGCTGGGGCGAAAGACTTCGGGGACGTAGTGGTCTTTGTAGACCAGCGAATAGTAGTCGAGGGACTTAAAATTTTGCTGAATGCTCAGCTCGTCGACCAGGCTAAACAGGTTGTAGTACTGGGGGAAAAAGCCGTGGAAGCCGTGCTCCATCATGAAGGAGTCGTCGCCCACCTGGATTGGCCAGCTGGCAATTTTGCCGCCCAGCTGAGGCGATCGCTCCAGCAGCGTTACCGCTATGCCGCGCTGGCTGAGCTCGTAGGCGGCGGCTAGCCCTGCTAGACCCCCGCCAATCACCACTGCTGTTGTGGGCTTGCCGATCTGGGCGGGTAGTTCGAGGCGATCGCGCTGAAACACTGTGGGCTGGGGTTTACTCAGGCGCGAATAGCTCAGCAGTGCTGCTATTCCCCCAACGCCAAATAGTTTGAGGACGTTGCGACGGGCCAGGGTTTGGGCAAACAGCCCCTCTAAGGATTGACTCATCTGAAGTTTTAGGCGTTGCTTGGGTCAGACTCGCTTGGGGGTGTCCCCCAGGGTGTGTGGAGAGCGACTTGGGCATTAACGGTAGCACAGTCTCTCGGCCAGGAGAGGCATCGGGCGCTCCCGGCCAAAGGAGGCTGCATCCCGCGTGAAACCTGTTAAAGACTGTAGTATTAAGTTGCCTTTACAGTCTACTCATCCTGATGAAATACGCGCGAGAAACCCTGGCGGTTGCCCAGCGAATTTTAGTCGAGCTGTGGCGGCGGCGGCGCAGTCTGGTTTTTTGGGCAATTTTCCCGGTTATTCTGCTAATTCTCAATAGTTTGATCCTGCAAGAGCGGTTGCAAATCACCTTGGCCGAGGCCTACACCCAGGCGGCTCCCTCAACCTTGGTGGGGGCGGCGCTGTTCTTTAGTGGGCTGGGTGGCAGCGTCGCTACGGTGGTCTCAGAGCGCGAGCAAAAGACGCTGAAGCGCCTGTTTCTGTCGCCCTTGAGCGGGGTGTCGTATTTTTTAGGCATCTGCCTGGCCTACGGGGTGATTGGGCTGGCTCAGGCGGCCTTGGTGTATGCGATCGCCCTCTCCCAGGGGGCCACCCTCGACGGCAACCCCCTCGCCAACCTGTTGATTGTGGGGCTCAGCATTGCCGCCTATGTGGGGGTGGGGTTTGTGCTGGGCACCCAGCTAGCTCGCCGCACTGAAGACGTCAACGCCCTGATTGCGGCCTTTGGCATTCCGCTGATGATTTTGGGTGGCACCTTTTTGCCCACGGCGTTTTTTCCGGATTCCCTGGCTCAACTCACTCGGTATAACCCCATCTACCACATGATCGAAGCCCTCTCGGGGGTGGTAGTCGAGGGCAGCACCCTATCAGATGTGGGTGAGCATGTGCAGTTTTTGGGGCTGTTTGCGATCGCCATGGTAGTCGCTGGCTGGCTAGCCTATCGCCGCATGGTGCAGGTTGAGCGTCAGCTCTAGGGGCTACTGGGCGCTCCGCTTCCCTGACTGAAGCGATACAGTGGTAACCATGCTTGCCCCGTACTACAGTTGCCAAAAGAATTGCGCCCTACCGTGAGTTCCAACTATCCAGTTTTAGCGGTTACGCACCAGCCCACCTCAAACCCCGGTCGGGTGGGACAGGTGCTACAGGAGCTGGGATTTGATCTTGATATTCGCTGTCCGGCTGCCGGACAGCCATTGCCCACCACCCTAGAACACCACAGCGGTACGGTGGTATTTGGTGGCCCCATGAGCGCCAACGACGAGCACTTAGATTTTATTGCTCAAGAGCTCGACTGGATTGCCCTCGCCCTCGCCGCCGAAAAACCCTACCTGGGCATTTGTCTAGGAGCACAGCTGCTGGCTCGCGCCCTGGGTGCCTCCGTCACGCCCCACCCCACAGGCCAGCGCGAAATTGGCTACTACCCCATTCTGCCGACCCCAGCAGGCCAAGAGGTGTTTCCCGGTCCGCTGATAGTCTACCAGTGGCATCAGGAGGGGTTTATGCTGCCCCAGGGTAGCCAGTTGCTGGCCACCGGCAGCACCTTTCCCCATCAGGCGTTTCGCTACGGCCACCGGGCCTACGGGTTGCAGTTTCATCCCGAAATTACCGCTACGATGGTCAACCATTGGACGACCGAAGGGGCCGACCATCTAGCCTATCCCGGTGCCCAGGGGCGGGCCTACCACCTCAGCCAGCATCGCCTCTACAGCGCGGCAGTAGGGCGCTGGCTGAAGCCGTTTTTAGCGGGCTGGCTAGGGCTCCCCGCCCAGGCCGAGACTCCAGGGGGGCAGTACCATCCTATTCATCGCAGCGCCCAAGGGATTGTCTAACGTTTACGGTTGTGGCCCACAAGCTATGGCCGCAACTAGCTAAATCGTTCCATTTTCAAGCAGGAGGACAGCGCAGGTGAATATTGGGGTAATTGGCACCGGGTTAATGGGGTCGCCCATGGCCCTCAGGCTGCTGTCGGCAGGCCACAAAGTTTGGGTCTACAACCGCACTCCAGAACGGCTCATACCTCTAGAGCTGGCGGGGGCAAAGGTCTGTGCCACGCCCCTAGCGCTAATTCAGAACGTGGAAGCCGTTATCTTTATGGTCACCAATGGGGAGGCAGTGCGATCGCTGCTTGAATCCATGGGTTTGGGGAATTGCGAAG
The DNA here is from genome assembly GCF_014695395.1 of Nodosilinea sp. FACHB-131. Lineage (GTDB taxonomy): Bacteria > Cyanobacteriota > Cyanobacteriia > Phormidesmidales > Phormidesmidaceae > Nodosilinea. The sequence goes on along the minus strand of NZ_JACJOF010000010.1, from coordinate 177,816 downwards.
CGCCCCTAAGCCATAAAGCCATCATTCAGATGGGCACCATTGCCCCCGCCGAAAGTCAGCAGCTCAGCCAAGTGGTGGCCCAAGCTGGGGGCACCTACCTTGAAGCCCCAGTTTTGGGCAGCATCCCCGAAGCTAAAAACGGCAAGCTGATCATTATGGCCGGAGCCGAAAACGAGGCCTATCAACGCTGGCAGCCCCTGCTGGAATGCTTGGGCACCACTCTCTACCATGTCGGCCCCGTGGGCAGCGCCGCCACCCTCAAGCTGACCATGAATCAGCTGATTGGCTCGCTCACCGCCGCCTTTGCTCAAAGTCTAGGACTAGTGCAGGCGGCCGGCATTGACGTCGATATCTTCATGGCGGTGTTGCGTCAGAGCGCCCTCTACGCCCCCACCTTCGACAAAAAGCTGCACCGCATGCAGACCCGCCAGTTCGCTGACCCCAACTTTCCGACCAAACACCTGCTAAAGGATATGGGGTTGTTTGTGGCTGCCGCTAAGGCCGCCGGGCTTTCCCCCTTCCCCGCCGAGAGTGTGCGTCAGCTGGTCGAGCAGGCTATGCAGGCCGGGTTCGACGACGATGACTATGCTGCCCTATTCAATATTGTCAGCCCCTTGCCTAAACCAGAGTAGGCTATGGCCTTTGGAGAAAGCTCAGCTAACTTTGTCCGAGGACCCTGGGTTTGACCCTAGCCAGCCTGCTGCCGCCTTGGCTAAGCTGTTCTGCATCATCCCTGGTTGCGGTAGCTATGCGCCTTTGTGCCACCCTGCTTTAGCCAGGAGCAGTGGCTAGCAGCCTAAGCACGGTAGCCACCACTATACTTGGGCTCCAATTTCGGTGGGCAAACTTCTCCACGACGGGCGTTTAGTCAAAATTGTTCTGAAGTTTGACAAATATTACGGGTTTCAACATTCCGTAAAGCTGTATCCGAGTTTTTGTGTTATTTTTGGGCATCTTTTATCACAGCCAAAAGTGACAACTACTGAGCGTTGCCCCGGAAACATCAAGGGTTGAGGGGTAGTTGTCTCTCAGTAGGCCCACAATGGCGGTGAGTTTCCCCTATCCCGGGTTAGCTCACTTATCGGCGGCGATGTGATAAAAGTTCAGTTAATCCATCGCGAAATCATTGTTGCCACGGTTGCATCCTTGTGTAAAATCGTGGGCAATATCTGCAAACCCCAGCGCCCCTTTAAGGAGGTGAGACTTATATGACGGTGAGCACTCAACCCAATCTCATTCGGTTTCTACAAGATGAATTAGCTATTTCGACGGCCTCAATTCAGGTCGCTTTAAAGCACAGCGAGCAAGACCCTGGCCCGTTACCCATGATTCTGTGGCAGTACGGCTTAATAACCCTAGAGCAACTAGAGCAGATCTATGACTGGATGGAAGCGGCATAAGCTAAAGGCAACCCCTGCCTGCTTGTTGAGAGGCGTAGCACTGGCTGCGCCTCTTGCCGTTTTTAGAGACCCCTTTAGAATCACTCCAGAATTATATCAAATCCGCCTATTTAGGAATAATTAGCTTACGGCATCTAGCCACCAGTGAAAGCCTGTTAGCCCTTTGCTTAGGCATTGCACAGTTCTGATTGCAATTCCTCTAATTATGCTCCTCCAGACGGACTCGATATTACTCGAATACCAAGGGCCACAGGTCAGCTACGGCCACCCCCCATCCCGGCAGCAGGTCGGGCACTGCTAGGCGATCGCCGTCCCCTAAAAGAATCGCTTCATCCCCGGCTCGATACACCTCTACACACCGAGCTTCAGGGTCAATGAGAATGCCTACCTGGGTACCCAGGGCCAGAAAATCTTGAATTTTGCTCCGCAGCTTCGTCAGTTTGTCCGTTGGCGATTTCACCTCGACCATCAGGTCGGGGGCGAGTTCCGCAAAGGAACGAGGGCTGCGCCGTAGTCGCCCAGCTTTGACAAACGAAACGTCGGGAGCGCGGGTGTCGGCGTTAGGCAGTATGAAACCAGCGCTAGAACCCGTGACTCGACCGAGCTGACGAGGGCGTACCCAGTTGCCAAGCACTCGCGCCAGTTCAATCGAGACCTCGTCTGACTCGTAGCTAGAGGGGCTCATAATCGTCACCTCACCATCCACCAACTCCATTCGATAGTCGGGGTGTGCAGCTTGAAGTCTCTCTAATTCGTGAATGGTTAGCGCCATGACCTAACCCTCGCAGCGGAAGTATTTGCTTCATCATAACCATCAGCCTAGCTGCTCTAAAAGGTCACGGATTGCTAGAGCAGTAGCGGGGGCGAGGAGGACGCCGTTGCGGTAGTGGCCGGTGGCCAGCCAGATATTGCTGTAGCCCGCCAAAGATTGGATAACTGGAGCCGCTTGGCCTTGGGGTCGGGGGCGGAGGCCAGACCAGCGTTGGGTAATCTTGCCTGTCGCTAGGGCTGGGCAGTAGGCAACTGCACCAGCTAACACCTCATCCAGTCGCTCGGTCTCGGGCTTCATAGCTAGAGCTTCGTCTAAGCCGGTATCGGGCGGAAACTCTACCGTAGCTCCCACCCAGTAGTCACCGTCGCCTAGGGGCACCAGGTGAATGTCGTTGCCGTTGACCACGGGCTGAAAGTCAGAGTGTTCTAGCGGCTTGTCCAGGTGAAGGCGGAGGGCCTGGCCCAGCACAGGACCAACATTAATGGGGTGGTGGAGAGTTTGCGTGAGGGGTAGGGTGCCTAATCCTGCTGAGATTACGATCGCATCTGATGCAAAGCTTTGATTTGAAGTATGCACAGCGGCACAGCGACGGTTTTCCTGAGGTAAAGCTTCTACCTCAGCCCCATCAAACCCCACCACAGGCTGGCCAAAGTAGAACTTAACCCCGTTCGCCTGGGCACCGACTACCAGTGCCAGCGTGAGATCCGTAGGACTAACCTGAAAATCTTGAGGCGAGTAGATGCCAGCGACGACTCCAGCCGTGCTGAGGTGGGGACAGCGATCGCCCACCTGCTCCGGTTCCCACAATTTCAGCCCATATCCCTGCTGGTGGCGAATTGCCTGAAGCGATCGCCACCGGGGCAGGTCCTCCGCCGCAAAACACAGGCTGAGAATACCGTGGGTATTGTGTTGGATAGTTCGCCCTGTTAGCGCTTCTAATTCTTGAATCAGGGTTTGGTAGCGCTTTAGGCTGCGCTCTCGCAGCTGCCAGTTGCGGCCTTTCACCTTGTGGCTAATCACCGCCATACCCACGCCTAGGGCAGCGGCGGTGGATCCCTGGGCTGGAGCCGTCTGATCGATTACCGTGACCTGAACCCCTTGGCAGAGGCTCAGTTCGTAGGCGATCGCGGCCCCCACAACGCCGCAGCCAATAACAGTGATTTGCTTCAAGGGAGGGTGAACTGCGTCAGTCTATTGAAACGTCGGCACCAGACTCAAGAATGCGTCAAAGTCGTCTAGAGCATTACGGTACTCTTGACCGGCGATCACCTGCTGGTTGTTAGCGGCGGCTTCATCTAGGCGCTCTAGGTGAGAGTAGATTTCCTTGGCAAGGGTCTGGGCTTGGGGCTTGTCTTTGGTTAGCAATGTGCCCGCCAGCCGGTTAACCCGCGTCCGCATTTCGCCCATGGGGCCGTGGATGAAGCTCTGCACGTTCACCCAGTCTTTCTTTTGAATGTAGCCCTGCAGCTCGGGGAAGCGATCGCGCAGCTCGGCTACAGCAGGGGTATACAGCTCTACCTGCTGCAATAGCTCTGGGGTATAGGTCGTCGGTATCTTAGCCGCTGGGCCACCGCAGGCCACCAGGCAGGAGGCTACTACCGCCAGCAAAATTCCCAAAAGAGGTCTGAAGCGTCCCATAGTTAACCTTTGCGCTCTCTACATCAGTCGTCTGTATTTTACGCCGCTATGGGCTTCTTACAAACCTATTGAGGCCGTGTATTACGGGGTTAATAGTCCTCGCCACACCGCGTCGGCCACTCGACACACATCGTGCATCTCAGCCCCATCGTGAACGCGGATGATGTCAGCCCCACCAGCGATCGCCGCACAACAGGCCGCTGCCGTGCCCCACACCCGCTGCTGGGGGTCGGGCTGGTCTAAAATCCAGCCGATAAAGCTCTTGCGGGAGGGGCCGACCAGCAGCGGCCGCCCCAGATCGCGAAACCGATTGAGCTGCCGCAGCAGTTCTAGGCTCTGGGCAGAGGTTTTGGCAAAGCCGAGACCGGGGTCAACGGCAATCTTGCTGGGTTTAACGCCCACCGCGATCGCCGCTTCGATCTGGTGCTGCAAAAACTCGTGGATCTCGCCCACCAGATCGTGGTAGTCGGTGCGCTGCTGCATGGTAATTGGCGTACCCCGCAGGTGCATAATCATGATCGGAACACCCAGGTCGGCCACCGTCGAGAGCATGCCATTGTCGTAGGTGCCCGCCGAGATGTCGTTGACAATGTCGGCCCCAGCCTTGACTGCCGCTCGCGCCACCGACGACCGGGTAGTATCCACCGAGATAATTGCCTGGGCCAGGGTGTCGTCGTCATCTCGACGAATCGCCTCAATCACCGGGATCACCCGTTCTAGCTCTTCCGTACGGGAAATTGACTCGGCCCCCGGTCGGGTAGACTGGCCGCCAATATCGAGAATATCGGTGCCGTGGTGTACCAGATGGCGCGCCTGGGCCAGGGCTCGCTCAACGGTGTTAAATTGGCCGCCGTCGCTAAAGCTGTCAGGGGTGACGTTGAGCACCCCCATTAAATAGGTGCGGCTGCCCCAGGTCAAGGTGCGATCGCGAATATTCCAGGGAGCCGGCACCGTAAGCAAAGACATGATAAGTTACTCAGCTAGAACCTCTGCCTAGCTTAGACGAATTAGGGGGTTGGGCGTTGGGGTTTTGGGCCAAGGGTATAGGGTTCAAGGTATACGGCTTGCAATTCCACGGTTTTGCCCTACACCCTATACCCTGCACCCTCTACAACACCTTTTCTAAAAACTGCTGGGCGCGATCGCTCTTGGGGGCACTAAAAAACACATCCGGCGGCGCGTCTTCCACTAGGTAGCCACCATCGAGAAACAGCACCCGGTTGGCCACCTCCCGAGCAAAGCCCATCTCGTGGGTGACAATTGCCATGGTGATGCCCGTTCTGACCAGTGCCTTCATCACATCCAGCACTTCTTTTACCATCTCGGGGTCAAGGGCGCTGGTGGGTTCGTCAAATAGCATCACATCGGGCTCCATGGCCAGGGCGCGGGCGATCGCCACCCGCTGCTTCTGCCCCCCCGACAGTCGCGACGGGTACTGGTCAGCTTTTTCCGCTAGACCGACCTTGTTGAGCAGATCCATGGCAATTTTGCTGGCATCGGCCTTCGAGAGCCCCCGCACCTTCATCGGCGCGTAGGTGAGGTTGCCCATCACTGTTTTGTGGGGAAACAGGTTGAAATGCTGAAACACCATGCCCACATTCTGGCGCACCTTGAGAATGTCGCACTTGGGCGAGGTAATATCGACGTCACCGACAAAGATGTGCCCGGCCGTGGGCACCTCCAGCAGGTTAATGCAGCGCAGCAGGGTCGACTTGCCCGACCCTGAGGGGCCGATAATGGCAACCACTTCCCCGCTGTCTACTTCGGTAGAAATATCCTTTAGCACCTCCAGTGGCCCAAAAGACTTAACTAAATGCTCGATTCTAATCACTGCGGCGCATCCTCCGCTCAAGAACGTTAGCAGCCTGGGTCAGCCCCATCACCATGACGTAGTAAATCACCCCCACCACCAGCAGCGGCTCAAAATAGAGGAAGGTTTGCCCCGCCACCACCTGGGCTCGCCGCATTAGGTCTAATACTCCAATGGTAGACACCAGGGCCGAATCTTTTAGTAGCGCAATGGTCTCATTCACCAGGGCGGGCAAAATATTCTTAAAGGCCTGGGGCAAAATAATGTCGAGCATCATCGGCCGATAGGGCACCCCAAGAGACATTGAGGCCTCCCGCTGCCCTTTATCCACCGCCATAATGCCGGCCCGAATAGTCTCAGAACTGTAGGCGGCCGAGTTGAGCGAAAAGGTAAACACCCCCGCCTCAATCGGCGTAATCTTGTAGCCAATTAGCTGGGGGGTGGCAAAATACACCAGCGCCAGCTGCAAAATCAGCGGCGTACCCCGAAAAATCGAGGTATAGAACTCCGCAAACCACCGCAGCGGCTTGATGTTAGAGATCTTAAGCAGCGACAGCAGGGTACCTAGGGCAAACCCAAACAGCGCTGACAGCACCGTAAACCTGAGGGTAACCAGAATGCCGTTCAGGATGAAGGGCAGCGACGGAATAATTTGGCCGAAGTCTAAGTTCATGGGGTTAGGTTGATAGGGCTAGACTACTCAGCCCCGTCGCCAAACCATTTGACAATCAGCTCTTCCATCAAGCCGCTCGACTCCATTTCGGCCAGCACTCGGTTGAATTCGCTGGTCAGTTCAGAGTCTTTAGGAAAGGCCACAGCAGAGCCCACCGGCCCCTCTGCGGGAATTTCTACGGCTTCCAGGTCGGGGTTGTTGGCCAAAAAGCCAGTGGCCACGGTGTCTTCGATAATGGCGGCATCAATGCGGCCCGACTTCAGCTCCTGCACAATCTCGTTGATGCGGTTGAGCGGAGACAGCTCCATACCAGGGGTTTCTGCCGCCAGGTCTTCAGCCAGCCCCTCTTGAATTGAGCCCAGCTGCACCCCAACGGTTTTGCCTTCTAAGTCGTCTGGGGTGGCAATGCCAGCCCCGGCCGGAAATACAATATTCTGCTTGGCGTCGTAGTAAATCTCAGAAAAATCGACGTTTTGCTTGCGCTCTTCGGTGGGGGTCATGCCCGCCATCACAAAGTCGGCCCGCCCCGCCTGCAGCGCCGGAATGAGGCCATTGAAATCGATGTTGCTGATCTCTAGCTCGTAGCCCAGTTCTTCGGCAATGTGACGGGCAATATCGACGTCAAAGCCAACAATTTCTTCAGTGCCGCCGGCGGTTTCAACAAACTCGTAGGGGGGGTAGTCGGCGGAGGTAGCCATGGTTAAAACGCCGCCCCCAGCTTCATCACCGCCGGCTGACTCACTGCCGCCGCCGCAGGCTGTGGTTAATCCGATGGTGGCCAGGGCAACAGCCGTGGTGGATGCTAGAAACCAGCGTCGTTTCATGGTCTTTCCTCACAAACTATTCAGGGCAGATGGGGCAGCGGTTGCCCAGTCAGCAGTCATACTCTAGGGCAAAAACACACCTTCTGGCCAGCACCCAACGAGGAGTAGGCCCATCAACTCCAGAGTGAACTTTATGTAGCTTGCAGAGAAAAAACTCCACTGGAAGTAGGGAAAACTACCGTTTTGCCAAGTCTTGCCTTAAGGAGCGACGTCCTTGGGCAAAAAGCGATCGCCCAGCTGGTTGGTCGACCACTGATATTCAACATCGATTTTGACTTGTCTACAGGTTTCTTCGAGCTGGCGCTGCTGCGACAAAGCCTTGCGCAGGGCAACGATCAGCTCCTGCACTTGCACCCGAATCTGAGGATTTTGGTAGGCCACCGACATAGTTTGCTGCTCTAGCAGTCGTAGCAGCAGTTCGTAGTGAATGTGAGAGGGGAGTGGGAGCGGTTTGCCTAGATTTGCCATTGCGGTGCCCCAGGGTGAGATCTGTTGATTAAACCAGGAAGTCGTTAAAGACTTCAGTATCTAGTCCGTATTTTTTTCATAAAGCTGATCAATGGCTAGCCCTGGGTCAGGCTGACGAATCAGCGACTCGCCCACTAGCACTGCTGCCGCACCAGCCGCTGTTACCGCCCGCAGGTCTGCCGGGGTGTGAATACCTGACTCGCTAACCAGCAGAGCATTGCTGGCGGCCAGGGCCTCACGCCGCACCTCAATCAGCTCTGCGGTGGTCTCTAGGCGGGTGGTAAAGGTTTCCAAATCGCGGTTGTTGATGCCAATTAGCGCCAGATTCGGCACCGCCAGCACCCGATCTAACTCCTCCAAGGTGTGAACTTCAACCAGCACCGCCATCCCCAACGCTTTGGCAATCTGTGCAAAGTAAACCAGATCTTGGTCAGAGAGAATGGCGGCAATCAGCAGCACCGCGTCGGCCCCCTTAGACCGAGCCAGATACATTTGGTAGGGGTAGATGATGAACTCTTTGCACAGCAGCGGCAGGTCAACCACTTCCCGAATCTGGGTCAGGTAGTCAAAGTCTCCCTGAAAGAAGGTCTTGTCGGTGAGCACCGAGAGGCAGGTGGCTCCGTGGGCGGCGTAGGTCTGGGCGATCGCTACCGGGTCAAAGTCAGGCCGCATTACCCCCTGGCTGGGAGAGGCCTTTTTCACCTCAGCAATCAGCGCTGGCGTGGTGCGACCGTCGCGCAGAGCGGCAACAAAGTCGCGGGGCGGGGGGGCATCGAGCACCTGTCGCTGCAAATCGGCCAGGGGTAGGCGCTCCCGCAGCTGAGCGACCTCCGTCTCCTTCTGCCAAACGATTTCTTCTAGGATGTTTTGGGGTTCGGCATCGTCCACTTTGATTTGGTATTGCAAGTGTTTGACCGCAACAGCGGGGTTGGGAGGGCGGCGGCGAATCTTCATCTTTGGGGTTTGATATGGGCGATCTTGAACGGTAGGGTGGGCATTGCCCACCCCTGTCTGGGTTAACTACCAGTTTCTAAATTGTAGGGTGGGACACCACTCACCATCTTTTGAGCGCATCATCAGACCGTAAACTTGTTGTCCGGCCGATAGCACTATTCCTGCCCCTAGTCTTACCCGCCTAAAGCCGGGCTGGGGCAGATGGTGGGCAATGCCCACCCTACATAAGCGCCTAGGCCGAGACTACCACCGCTCGCTTAAAGGCTTCGTCGAGCACCTCCGAGAGGGTGGGGTGAGTATGGACACAGAACGACAATTCGGTTACGGTCTGGCCGTTGGCGATCGCATTGGCCGCTTCCTGAATCAGATCCGCCGCGTGCATACCAATGATGTGAGCGCCGAGAATTTCGCCGGTGTCCTTGCGGTAGATCACCTTGGCGAGCCCGTCGCCCTCGCCCTCGGCTAGGGCCTTAGAGTTGCCCTTAAAGTAGGTCTTCACGGTGTCAATGGCATACCCCTCGGCCTCGCCCAGGGTTTTGGCAGCGGGTTCCGTCATCCCCACAAAGCTGACCTCAGGGTGGGTAAAGGCCGCCGCCGGAATGCTGAGGTAGTTGATCTGGCGCGGCTCGCCGCAGATAGTTTCTACGGTGAGAATGCCCTGGGCTGAGGCGGCGTGGGCCAGCATCATTTTGCCGGTGGCGTCACCGATCGCCCATAGGTGAGGTACGGGCTGGCCGTCCCGCAGCACTTGCAGGTGATCGTCCACCGGAATAAAGCCCCGGCGATCGGCTTCGACGCCTACCTTCTCCAACCCTAAATCCTTAGTGGCGGGAATGCGCCCCGTGGCGACCAGGCAGGCGTCCACTTCCAGGGTTTCAACCACTTCACGGGTTTCGCGATTGGCGAGCTCAATTACCACCGGCGAGCCGGGAGTGACCTTTTGGGCAATCACCCCAGCGCGGGTTTCGATGTCGCGGGGGGCAATTAGCACTCGCTGGGCGATCTTAGCAATGTCGGGGTCGAAGGTGGGCATCAGCTGATCCAGGGCTTCGATGATGGTGACTTCGCAGCCCAGGGCCGTGTAGACATCCGAAAACTCTAGGCCGATGTAGCCGCTACCAATGATCGCGATCCAGTCGGGCAGCCAGTCAAGCTTCAGGGCTTCGTCGCTGGTAAAGACGGTTTTGCCGTCGATCTCAATGCCGGGGGGCACAAAGGGCACCGAGCCGGGCGACAGAATGATATCTTTGGCCGTAACAATCTTTTCGCCGTCGGGGGTAGCGATCGCCGCCTTCTGCTCCCCTGCCAGCCGTGCCCAGCCCTTAATGATATCGACCCCCAGCCGGGTGAGGCTGTTGGTCATATCGCCCTGGATCTTGCTGACCAGGTTTTTGGCGTGGTCGGCAATGGCCTCGCGATCGTAGGTGACATTGCCCACCGAAATGCCAAGGGACTTGAGGTGGTGTTCGTTGCGCAGCTCTCGCACTCGGCCCGACGCTGCCAGCAGCGCCTTAGAGGGAATGCAGCCCCGATTCACGCAGGTGCCCCCCATCACATCGGCTTCAACAATAGCCGTCTTTAACCCCCGCTTCACCGCGTGCAGAGCAGCCCCGTGGCCCCCTACCCCAGCACCAATAATCAGCAGGTCGTAATCAAATGCGTCGCTCACAGCAGGCTCCTGAACAGGTAATCCAATAATCCAAACAGGGTCGATTCAAGCTAGGTCGTGGGAGGATTCTGCCCTCAGCCTAGCGGCAAACGCGGGCTAGAGACAGGGGTCGTAGAGTATGGATGCTACGACAAACGAAGTTTCTTTTCATTCTTGACCACCGAGAGCAATCAGACAAGCCGGGGAGGGTGATGGGGTAGATGGGTAATGGGGTAGATGGGTGATGGGTGGCAATTCAAAATTCAGAACTCAAAACTAGACATTGCCTCACCCCCCTACTCGCCCACTCGCCTACTCGCCCACTCGCCTACTCGCCCACTCGCCTACTCGCCCACTCCCGCTGCCGCCGCGCCTCATAGAGCAGCAGCGCCGCCGAAACCCCCACATTGAGCGACTCTACGGCTCCGGCCATCGGGATACGCACCTGCACCGTGGCCTGACGCTGAAGATCTGCTGACAGCCCGGCCCCCTCATTGCCCAGCACAATCACCGTGGGTTTGGTAAAATCCACCGCCCAGTAGTCTATGGTGGCGTAGGAGCTAGTGGCCACCAGCTGTACCCCGGCCTGATTCCAGCTTGTGAATAGAGAGTTCAAATTATCCACCACCGCTAGGGGTAGCCGAAACCACTGACCTGCCGAGGCTCGCAGCACCCTGGGGTGATCGGGGCCTACGCTGTCGGCGCTGAGCCATAGGCCATCAACCCCCGCCGCTACCGCCGTGCGGATGACCGTGCCCAAATTGCCGGGATCTTGAAGGGTTTCTACCGCTAGCCCGATGCCCTGAACGTCGAGGTTGGGGGGGCGGAGGAGCTGGGGGGCGATCGCCACGACCCCGTCAGGATGCTGGGTCGTGGCTATGCCTTCGAGCAGCGCGTCCGATACGAGTTCGACCCGCTCAGCCCGCTGTTCTAGGGACAGTGCCAAATCGGGATGGGCCTGCTGCCAAGCAGGGGTATAGCAAACAATTTCAATCGGATAGCTGGTGGCGAGGGCTTCCTGGATGAGGTGGGTGCCCTCTAGAAGAAATTGGCCCTGCGATCGCCGCGCCTTGGCCTGGTGCAGCTTTCTAAAAAGTTTAACCAGGGGATTTTGCAGGCTCGTAAGCATGACATCATCCCCTGGTTAACCGTTTGACTGTCGTTGTCGACTATGAGATGCGGAACCCGGGACTTGAACCCGGACATTATTGCTAACACTAGGACCTGAACCTAGCGCGTCTACCAATTCCGCCAGTTCCGCTGGCCGGGCGTTATTACCGCCGCGATTTGTAATCATGCACTGAGTTGCGGACAGAGTCAAGCCTTTGAAAAAAGATTTCGTGATTTTAAGTGAATCAGCTATCCTGATGTGGCCAAGCCCGGCAAATAAGTCTTGACTACTGTGGCGAAATTGATGATTTCGAGTAGGATCTAGACGAAATTTGGGAAAAGGTGGAGTTATTAGTCGTGGAGGACACCGCTATCGTTACGTCCATTGGTTTACCTAATCCTGTAGCCGCTGCCGAAGCGGATGGTGCTGTCCTTGAAATTACCGGCGGTACTCCCCTAAGAGGCCAAGCCACCATCAGCGGGGCCAAAAACTCTGCCCTAGTAGTGATGGCCGGTACCCTGCTCTGCTCACAGCCCTGCCGTATTCGCAATATTCCTCACCTGATGGATATTGAGCGCATGGGAGAGGTGCTCACCGCCCTCGGGGTAGGCCTCAAGCGCGAAGACGATGCTCTAGTGGTAGACGCCACCACTATTGCTCACACCAAAGCGCCCTACGACGTGGTCAGCCGTCTGCGAGCCAGCTTTTTCGTCATCGGCCCACTGCTGGCTCGCATGGGGGTAGCGCGCATTCCCCTGCCCGGCGGCTGCGCCATTGGGGCCCGCCCAGTAGAACTCCACGTGCGCGGGCTTCAGGCAATGGGTGCCGATGTGCACATTGAGCACGGCACCGTGCACGCCTACGTCCCCGGCAGCGGCGGACGCTTGCAAGGGGCCAAGATTTACCTCGACTACCCCAGCGTGGGGGCCACTGAAACCCTGATGATGGCCGCCACCTTGGCCGATGGCGAAACCATTATTGAAAACGCCGCCCAAGAGCCTGAAGTCACCGACCTGGCCAATTTCTGCCGAGCCATGGGGGCCCGGATTCGCGGCGCTGGCACCAACACCATCACAATTGTTGGGGTGCCCAGCCTGCACAGCACCGACTACGGCATCATTCCCGATCGCATTGAGGCCGGCACCCTATTGGTGGCCGGGGCTATTACCCGCTCTGAAATCAGCCTACATCCGGTAATTCCTGAGCATCTCACCGCCGTAATTGCCAAGCTCCAAGAAATTGGCGGGCAGGTCGTGGTCGATGGCCCCAGCCGCGTACGCTACGTACCCTCCCACACCATTACCCCTACCGATATCCAAACCGGGCCGTTTCCAGGCTTCCCCACCGATATGCAGGCCCAGTTTATGGCCCTAATGGCGGTCTGTGAGGGCAGCAGCCTGATCACCGAAACGGTGTTTGAAAACCGCCTGCGCCACGTGGCCGAGCTCAACCGCATGGGGGCCGACATTCGCCTCAACGGTAACTGCGCCATCATTAAAGGCGTTCATCAGCTCTCCGGCGCACCGGTGTTGGCTACCGATCTGCGAGCCTCGGCGGCTCTAGTGCTTGCCGGTCTAGCGGCCAAGGGCATTACCACTATCCAGGGCTTGCATCACCTCGATCGCGGCTACGATGACCTAGAGGGCAAGCTCCGACTGCTAGGCGCGAACCTGCGTCGCTACAACGATGGCTCGATCCCCGCTGTTTAGCGTTAGGCGCTGACAGCGATTGCACTCACAGGGGGCCAGGGTAGAAAGCTGCCCTGGCCCTCTGCTTGTAGGGCAATGGGTTGTGGCGGCGATCGCACTCTTCTATACAGATCAGCCACCCGACCGGCACCTTACACTAGCAACAGCAATTTTCTACCGGTTGACTCGCCTATGACCCTGGCTCGCCCCGCTACCGATTGGGATGCTCTAGCCCAAGCCTTTGGCGCGATCGAAACTATTCGCGACCCCAACCAGCGCGAGAAACTCTCCAAGGACTACTACTATTTCAGCCCGGTGCTGCAAGGGCAGCTAGCCGACCGGGTGGCCGATTTGATCGTGCGCCCTACCAGCGAAGCCGACGTGCTGGCGGTAGCCAAGATCTGCGTCGAGGCGCGAGTGCCGGTCACTGTGCGGGGGGCGGGCACCGGCAACTACGGCCAGTGCATTCCCCTAGAGGGTGGAGTGGTGCTGGATCTGAGCAAAATGAACGCGGTGAAGCGGGTAGAGCCAGGGGTGGCCTGGGTGGAGCCGGGGGCCAAGCTGGCGGCGATCGATAAAGTCACCCGCGAGACCGGGTGGGAACTGCGGATGTACCCATCGACCTACCGCACGGCGACCATTGGCGGGTTTATTGGCGGCGGCAGCGGCGGCATTGGCTCAATTACCTACGGACAGCTGCGCGATCGCGGCAACCTCAACGCCGTGCGCGTGGTCACCTTCGAAGACAATCCTCGGGTGATCGAGCTGCGCGGCGACACGGTGCAAAAGGTCAACCACGCCTACGGCACTAACGGCATTATTACCGAGCTAGAAATTTCCCTCGGCCCGGCCTACCCCTGGGCGGAGGTAATTGTGGCCTTTGACGACTTTATGACCGCTGCCCACTTTGGCCAAGCCCTGGGCGATGCCGACGGGCTGATCAAAAAGCTGATCAGCATCCACGCCTGGCCGATCCCCAGCTATTTTGCGTCGCTGAAACCCTACCTGCCCGAGGGCAAAGCGGCAGCGCTACTGATGGTGGCCGAGCCTTCCCTAGCGCTGTTCGAGGAATTGGTGAAGGAATTTGGCGGCACCATCACCGCCAGCAAATCGTCCCTGGAGGCCAGCAAGGGTGCCCCCCTGGCCGAGTTCACCTGGAACCACACCACCCTCCACGCCCGCAGCGTTGATCCGTCGCTCACCTACCTGCAAACTCTGTTTCCCTACGATCCGAAGCTGGAACGGGTGCGCCACTTCTATGAATACTTTGGCGACGAGGTGATTATGCACCTAGAGTACCTGCGCATGGGGGGCAACACGATTCCGGCGGCGCTGCAAATTGTGCGCTACTCAACCCCGGAACGGCTGGCGGAAATTATTCGCTACCACGAAGAGCATGGCGCGCTAATTGCCAACCCTCACACCTATCTGCTCGAGGACGGCGGCATGAAAAAGGTCGATGCGGTGCAGGTGGCGTTCAAAGCTGAGGTAGACCCCTACGGGCTGCTCAACCCCGGCAAAATGCGCGGCTGGCTAGAGCGAGTTGGGGCGTCAACCAAGGGCTCTTACTCCGCATCCAACTAAAACCTTGTTCAAGGTGATCTGCCGCCCCACAACTTTGCCGTTAACTGTCTTTACCGACCGATCGCTTTCGAAAAGTCAGTATTTTTTAAGTTCTCCTGGTCAAATTGAGCATTGGTTAGATTGGCTCCTCGAAACGAGGTGCCAATCAGCTGGCTGACCCCGTGACCCACTGCCCGCAGCGAGCAGATGGCAAACCCTACATAGACCAGCGACAAAGCGCCTAAGCAAATGCCCCAGATGTACTGTCTAGCGCTCAAATGGGCGATCGCCGCAGTCCATATCAAAAAAGAGAACCCATAGGCAGCAATGGCGCCCATGGCGGGAGTGATCACTCCCATGGGCTTCTTAGCCACCAAACTCAGGACGACCGCGAGGCCGGCCCCAGCAACTGCACCTGCGATCGCAGCCTCAAGATTCTGGTCAAAGTAGCTGCCAAGGTAGAAAAAGCCTGCCAACGCCGCTGAACACACGCCAGATAGGTACATCCCTGCTCGACCAACCCTAGGACTCCATCCAAGTAAAGCGCGGCTAGCCGAACCAAACCCCGCCACTCCTGAAAAGATGTGTAGCATGACGACCGACATCCAGGCCGATTGCTCTGGCGTCTGCCCTAAAGCGCCAAAGACCATGTGGGACAGTCCATAGGCAAGCGCTAAAGCAAACGCTCCAGCCACCACAAGCGGTAGAAACACTTGGCGACGGGTCTGTCCTGTTCTAGCGCGTTCAAAATTAGCCCCCACCAGTTGGGCATGGCCAAAGTCACAGCCTCGAATATCAGAACCTCTAAAATCAGCACCACTCAGGTCTCTGCCCCTAAAGGAGCGGTTGCGTAAATCCCGATTGCTAAAATCGAGGGAATTCAAACCACCCATACGCTATCCGTGCTGAAAAGAGTAGGACGACAATGGCCGTTAATAGTCGCAACAGTGCTGTTGCTGCCTTTGATTTTATATGCACAGCTCTGCCTTCAGCGCCCCCCTCACACGCTGACTCAGCAAACCCTTTTTCCAGGAATTAGCTATCAGCGAAGCGTACATTCTTCTCCTCGCCCCTACATCCTTCATCTCATCACCCTTGATTTGACAGCCCCTGGCATCCGAGCCTTCACTACTCCGGGCAGGCCTACAGAAGATCGGGGCGAGACCACTGCACGGACGACGTCAGAATTCTTGCAGGAGTTTGACCTACAGCTGGCCATCAATGCCAATTACTTCTATCCGTTCCGTGAAAAGGCTCCTTGGGACTTTTATCCCCACGCGGGCGATCGCGTCAAGCTGGTAGGCCAAGCTATTTCCAATGGCAATGCCTATGCTTCTGCTGAGGCAGAATGGCCAGCCCTCTGTATTTCCCCAGCCAATCGTGCCCAAATCTCGGAGACGGGCGAATGTCCGGTCGGTACTGCCCAGGCCGTTGCAGGCCGAGATCTGTTAATCCTCAACAACAACCCGGTTGCCCTCAAAGGTGAGCCCGAGTCGGATCAGCCCTACTCTCGTACGGCAGTTGCGGCGAACAAGACGGGGGACACGCTATGGTTGGCTGTCGTCGATGGCAAGCAGCCTCTCTATAGTGAGGGCATTACCTTGGCAGAGTTGACCGAAGTCTTCAAGCAGCTTGGGGTAGATACGGCGCTCTGCTTAGACGGCGGGGGGTCATCCACCTTAGTCGTTAAAACCGGGTCAAGGCCAACGGTTCTAAATGCTCCCAGTCATACCAAAATTCCAATGCGGGAGCGTCCGGTGGCTAACCATTTAGGGTTTTACGCTCAAAAGTGATGTTTCTGTCCCAACTCTAGAGAAAATTTTGGCAGCGGTGCGATCAATCCTGTAGCCTCAATTCTGTTGCCCTCTAAACGTACTGTGTCTATAGAACGTCCGTTTACCGATGAAGACCGAATTGAATCGCTGAAAGCGGCGGTTCTCGCGGGTATCGCGGCTGGGCTGGCGGCGGCAGTTCTGCTACTGGCCCATCGAGTACCATCCCTCGGTTGGGGAGCAGCCCTAGCTTCGATCGCATCGGGTCTCAGCGGCAGCACCTTCTGGGTCAGTGCCGTTATCGCGGGTCTTTCTGGCGGCCTGTTTGGCATCACCTATCGCTACGCCGTGCGCCAGGACGAGAACTCCCAGCTGAAGGCGGGGGTGGTGCTGGCCTTTAGCCTGGTGCGGGGGTTGGCCCTAGTGAATGTGGCGGCGGCGGTGAGCCTGCGGGGCTGGCCCTTTGCGATGGCGATTGCCGAAAGCCTGCTTATCTTTGCCACCGCTGCCGCCAGCCTGGAGCTAGCGCGCCAGCAGCAATGGATCAAACCCGTGAAATGAGTCAGGAATTTTAGCAGTCCATGCCTAGAATTTTTTGGGCATGGGCCAAGGCCTGGGGCCGACTGAGTTTGCCTTGGGCCGTTCTGGGCAGGCTGCTAACCAAAATCCATTGCTTGGGCAGTTTGTAAGCGGTCAACAGCGATCGCAGTTGCTCGGGCAGATCTTTTAGCGGCATCAGGGGATCCATAACCACTAGGGCACAGAGTTTCTGACCCCAGCGATCGCACGGCAACCCCACCACACAGGCATCACTCACCCAGTCCGTCGCTAGCAATGCCGCCTCAATTTCTTCGGGGAACACATTCTCGCCGCCGGTAATAATCTTGGTGCTGCTGCGCCCGACAATATATAGATAGCCCTCGTCATCGAGATAGCCGATGTCATCGGTGGCAAAGGGCTCTTCCCCCGTAGGGCGGGCACTGCCCACCACCGAGGAACCCTTTTTGCTGGAACTACCCCGGTATCCTAAAGCCAAGGATTTGGCCTGAATTATCACCTGTCCCGCTTGCCCCGATCGCTGGGGCTGGCCCTGGTCGTTGAGAATGGTGAGATTGACGTGGGGCAGGGGCCTACCGCTGCTGCGCTGCCCCGCCAAAAATTCCTCTGGCAGCAGGGTGGCGACCTGGGCGGCGGTTTCAGTCATGCCGTAGGTGAGAGCGACGGGAATTTGAGCCACTTGGGCCTGATCGAGCAGCGATCGCCAAGCCGGGGCGCCCCCCAGCAACACCGCTCGAAAGCTTTGTAGCCAGGGGATAAACTCACCACCGAAAGCCAACAAGTCTTGCAGCTGAGTTGGCACCAGCGATAGAAACCCACCATTGGGTAAGGCAGCTCTTTTTCCCTCTCTGAGGTCACTGTAGGGTTGCAGGGCCAGACAGCCCCCCGAAGCCAGCACCCGCAGCACCTGCATAAGCCCACTGACATGGAATAGCGGCAGCACGCAGTAGGATTGCACAGCCTCAACCCCAAAGTGAGTCTGAAACCCTTCAATGGAAACGCTCAACGTATCCCAGCTGTGTACCGCAAACTTGATCTGCCCTGACGAGCCGCCTGTGGGAATGAGAATTTGCCCCGGCTGACTTTCCACAACTTGGCAAGGATAGCTCTTAATTCCTGGCGAGATGGGAGCATCCCACTTGGGGTTGACTAGGGCTTGTAGCTGCTGGCGCTCGCGATCGCCCCAGCAAGGGTTAGCCAATACCACGGTGCAGCCCTCTGCCCAAGCGGCTAGACAGGTTGCCAAAAACTGAAGCGGATCAGGCTCGGCAATCAAGACTGCGGGGCTATGTGAACCGCAGGATTCTTTGTATGCCGTAAAAACAGGAACAAGTTCGTCGAGACGCTGCCAAAACTCCTGACTGCTGGGGCCGATCAGCCAATCGTCGCCCCAGCGAGTTTGAAGTAGCGCCTTTAGAGTCTGTCCCATAGTTCGGTTGGGGTGAGGGTATCCCAGTCGTCGGCAAACCAGCCCTGGGTGCCAAAACCCAGGGCTGGAGCTGGGGAGGACGAACAGCGAGCAGCAATTGCCAGTGCGGCTTGTCGTCCGATTACAGTTTCAAAGGCAGAGGAAAAGACAAGGCGGGGCCGATTTTTTTGGCAGAAAGCTTCTAGTTTCTGGGGTGAACCAGCGATCGCAGGCTTGACCACAAACACGCCTCGCCAGCCCTGGTGCCAGCAATTCTCTAGCTGAGCTACCGTAGCGACTGACTCATCTAGGGCGATCGCAGTTTGATATCGCTCCCCTAACGCTGTCATCGCCGCTAACTGATCGGGCGGCAGCGGCTGCTCCAGGTGTTCAACAGTAGCCAAATTAGGACTGGCGTTGATGCGATCGCAGGCCGCCAGCCATTGCTCGGCTTGGGCCAAACTCAGCCCGCCATTGGCATCGAGCCGCAGCCGAGCATCGGGGGGAAGGTCTTTCACCAACTGACCTAACCAGTGAATTTCGTCCGCAATGGGATGTACGCCAATCTTCCACTTTAGGGTGCGATGACCCTGGGTCAAGCGCAGGGGAGTGACTTTTAACGCTGCCTCACCGGCAGGCAGGAGGCCGCAGATTGTAGCATTAGCAAAGCTATTCGCAGGAATTGCTGGTTCCTGCCCAAAAATGGAAGTTTCCGTGATCAAATTCACCATCGCAGACTCTAGCCCAAACTGGGTAGCGGGCAGTTCGTCAGGAATGGGCTGCGATCGCCACTCACCCCCCTGAGCCTGGCAAAACGCTAGGGCTGCCGCCACCGATTCGCTGCCAAACCAGGGAATTGGAGCCACCTCGCCGTAGCCCACTCGCCCCAGACTATCTCTCAGGCGCAGCAGCAACCCCTCTCGCCATACCCAGGGGCCGTGACCCGTGTGCAACGGCTGAGCAAACCGCCGTCGGTAAGGGCGAACCGCTAGCTCAACCCCCATAGGCGCTCAGCCAAAAGCCCAGGCTCAACAGCACCCCGCTCCAGAAGTGAAAGCCAATGGCAAAAAATTTGGCGTTGAAGACCCGCTGGGGTTGATCGTGAAAGCGGGTAACGTGGCGACTTAGCCGCCAAGCCGATGGCGCGCTGCCAAACACCAGTGCTGTCCAGATGGGGAACAGGCCAAGCATCAGGCCCAGGGCGGCGATCACAAACACAACTCCACATACCCAGGGCACTAGCGCCGCCCCTCGCTTTGTGCCTAGACGCACAATGGGCGATCGCTTGCCCGCCGCAATATCATCCTCCACCTGGTGAAAGTGGGAGCAAAACAGCACCAGGGTCGTGGTTAGGCCCACTATCACCCCCGCCATTTGGCTGCCCCAAGACCAACTCTGGGTCTGGCTATAGTAGGCCGCCCCCATGGCCAGAGGGCCAAAGCTGAAAAAGCACAGCACCTCCCCTAACCCCTGGTAACCCAGACGAAAGGGCGGTCCCTGATACATGTAGCCCAGCCCACAGCACAGCAGGACGATCGCCAGCACGGTGGGGTCTTGCTGAACCAGGGCGATCGCCACAATCCCGGTGATGCCTAAGCCCAAGCACAGGTTTGCTAAAGCAAACACCGATTGCCGATTGCGCGTCAGGTTAACGACAGAATGCGCCTTGTTGACATCAATGCCTGTCTCAGAGTCAAACACATCATTACTGAGATTTTCCCAGGCCAAAATAAGCACCGCCGCCAGCAGAAATAGCGCAAAAATACCGCCGTCAAATTGGCCAGTTTCAGCGTAGGCGATCGCGCTGCCCACCACCATCGGCATGATGGCAACGCTATACATGGGGGGCTTTATAGCCGCTAGCCAGAGTTTGCGGTCAGCTTGATTTACCGATTGGGTGGTCATAGCACTGTAATTCCTTCAGGCTTAGCATATCGCTAAGCCGGACCCTGGCCGAAGCCAACTTTACAATCCCCCTTCTCTCCATGCCGCTAAATATACGTAGGCATTAGTCTAAAAAGTTACGTAAAAATCCATAGCAAATTATGAATTTAGCTTGTGCATATTAAAGCCACAGGCATCTGTCGCGTCGGGCGGGGTCTAGTGCATCTACCCTAAGGAGGCTCCAGCTATGTCCAGTCGCGGATTAAATCTGTGCACCCTATCCGGCAATGTCGCCGCCGACCCGCAGGTGCGTCACGTTGAGCGCAAAACCGGCGGCAGCGCCCAGGTAGCCGAAATGACTATCTATGTTGATCGCATCCCTAGCCGCAAAGACAACGACAGCTTTACCGTCGACGTCAGCGTGTGGGAAGGCTCCCCCGCCTGGCGCAAGCTCACCCACGTCAAAAAAGGCTCGCTGATTATCGCTAGCGGTGCGATCGATGCCTCCCCCTACGTCAGCAAGACTGATTCTCAGGCGCGGGCCGGGCTCCAGCTCAAAGCCACCGACATCTTTCTAGATTCTTCCCCCAAGGTTGAAGAGCCTAAACCAGACGAGTTCTAACCTATTGAGCTATTCTGCTAGCCCTTGGCCCAACGGCAACCCCCACGCCACAGGTTGCTCTTCGCCAACGCCCCTAGCAGAACCAAGATCCACGGAGAGAGCGCCGTGGGTTGAGAGCGAGGATGCGGTTTACCCGCATCCTTTTCTAATTTTGGGCGATGTAGCTGAACCGTCGACGGCTAGGCTGTTCAAGCATTGTCTTCAGAGGGAAAGCCACCTGTAGCCTGCTGCTTGCGGTGGCTCAGCAGCCAGCTCACCATTGTTGCCCGCCGGGTCAGTCGAGGCACTAGCTGATCTACCGTGTAGCCCTTAAACCCCAAGTCTTCCTTTAGCAGCTGCTTATACTCCGATGGAATCGACCGGGTCAGCTGCACCGTCGCTGGGCGACTCTCAATAAAGTTTGGCGGATCTGGGTATTTCTCTGCCCAAGCTGGCTCCACCGCCGAGCGATCCCAGCCAGCGGCAGTTTCCTGATAGCCCAAGCCGCGCCACACCAGACGGTTCACGGTGTTGTCATCCAGCTCGTCGTTGAGAATGGCCCAGAGCGTATCGTCGGTCAATGGAGGCATAGAAAGTTATCCACTTGGCTAACTGCCACTAGGGTCGAGCCAACCCATACCAATTTTAAGCATTGGCCCAGCTATCTTGAACACCCGCTGCGCCTAGGGTCACGTCGCCTTCGCCAGTTCTTTGTGGCCTCTTTTCCCCATCCACTTCTCTATCCCGTCACATTCTGGCCCCAAACCACACCTAATGATCACAACCATTGGTTAGTAACTGTGCTACCGACTGTCATGCCTTTAGCCTAGAGGACCTTACCATGCAACGCCCCCGTCGCCCCCATCACGTGCTCAGCCTCACCTTCAGCCTGATCAAGTACTTCCTGTTTGGGCTAGCGGGCTGCACTATCGCTTACGTCATCGCTCTGGTGCTCGACTTATCTCTAGTAGCTGCGGCCATCGTGTTCTTTCTAGAACAGGTGTTGGCGCGATCGCTCGTGCTGTTGGGCTGTCTGTGGGCGATCGCCGTTATCCACGAGTCGGCCCGCTCCTAGCTCTGGCTGAACCCCACCCTTTTCGCTATTGTGAAGGAGTATTAAGCAGACTGACTTCTTCGAGAGCTACCGCTGTGACGACTGCCCTGGCAATTCCCGACGTTAAAATTTGGCAATGGCAGGGGTTTTCCATTCGCTACCAGCACATGGGCGAAACGGGTGCCCCGGTGCTGTGCATTCACGGGTTTGGGGCATCGAGCGATCACTGGCGCAAAAATCTGCCTGCCTACGGCGAAAGCTTTCAGGCCTATGCGATCGATCTGATTGGTTTTGGCTTTTCTGACAAACCCACTCCCAATCAACCCCTGGCCTACACCTTCGAGACCTGGGGCCAGCAAATTGTAGACTTTTGCCGAGAGGTGATTGGTCAACCCGCCTATCTGGTGGCCAACTCCATCGGCTGCATCGTGGCGCTCCAGGCCGCTGTCGATGGGTCTGAATGGGTCAAGGGCGTGGTGATGCTCAACTGCTCTATCCGCCTGCTGCACGAGCGGCGGCGAGCCGAGATTCCCTGGCACCAGCGCCTCAGCACTCCCGTGGTGCAGCAGCTGCTGGGCTATTCCCAGGTCGGTCGCTTCTTTTTCTCCCGCATTGCCCAGCGCAACGTCATTCGCAATTTGCTGGGTCAGGCCTACCACCGCCCTGAGGCCATCACCGACGAGCTGGTTGAGGCCATTCTTGGCCCTGCCCTGACCAATGGGGCTGCCGATGTGTTTCTGGCCTTTGTGCGCTATTCCCAAGGTCCGTTGCCCGAAGATTTGCTGCCCCAGGTGCAGTGCCCCGTTTGGATTATCTGGGGCCAAGACGATCCCTGGGAGCCGGTGGCCATGGGTCGGAGCCTAGCGAACTATCCGGCAGTTCAGGCCATGGAAGAACTCCCGGGCGTGGGCCACTGCCCCCAAGACGAAGCCCCCGAGCTGGTCAATCCCCTGGTGCTAGGCTGGTTAAGCCGGGCTGAATTGCCCGCTGAGAGAGAAAATTTCTAAGTACTCTGCCCCTAGGGACGAGAAACATTTCGCCGCTCCGGCTAGCTCGGTGCGCGATCGCGCTGTTACTAATCTTGAAATAGTCCTGGGTCTGAGGCCAGTTCTGGTGCTCAGCGTTGCCTCATTTCTAAAGTGTCTCTAAAGGTTGGCCATCGATCGCAGTCTGCCTTCTTACCATGGAGACAGCCTGTAGACACAACACTAGGGGATTGTCGCCCTCGCTAGACGCCACAGCCCTATCCCACAGAAAGGAATCCTACGATGGCCGACTACCAACCCGCCGACTCTGCCTTTGCCCTCGATCGCGACTGCACCACCCTCTCCCGCCACGTACTTGAGCAGCTCCACAGCTTTGGCCCCGAGGCCCAAGACCTCAGCGCCCTGATGAACCGCATTGCCTTAGCTGGCAAGATCATCGCCCGCCACCTGAGCCGCGCTGGGCTGATGGAGTCAGCCCTGGGCTTTACCGGCGACACCAACGTTCAGGGTGAAGCCGTCAAGAAGATGGATATCTACGCCAACGACGTGTTTATCTCGGTCTTTAAGCAGAGCGGTCTGGTCTGCCGCTTGGCTTCTGAAGAGATGGATCAGCCCTACTACATTCCTGAAAACTGCCCGATTGGTCGCTATACCCTGCTCTACGACCCTATCGACGGGTCATCCAACGTTGATATCAACCTCAACGTCGGCTCGATTTTTTCCATTCGCCGTCAGCAGGGCGACGACCTTGACCAGAGCGGCGCTGATCTGCTGCAAGACGGTCATCAGCAGCTGGCGGCAGGTTACATTCTCTACGGCCCCAGCACCGTGCTGGTGTACTCCATTGGCCGCGGGGTGCATGCCTTTGTGCTCGACCCCAGCCTGGGCGAGTTTATTCTGGCCACTGAAAACATTCAAGTGCCGGCCCATGGCCCTACCTACAGCGTCAACGAGGGCAACTTTTGGCAGTGGGAAGAGGCCATTCGCGATTTTACCCGCTATGTGCACCGCCACGACGGCTACTCGGCCCGCTACACTGGGGCTCTGGTGGCCGACTTCCACCGCATTTTGACCCAAGGGGGCGTGTTTCTCTACCCCGGCACCACCAAAAAGCCCGAGGGTAAACTGCGGCTGCTCTACGAGACGGCACCCCTGGCCTTTTTAATTGAGCAGGCCGGTGGTCGGGCTAGCACCGGCACCGCAGACATCATGGGGGTGGTGCCCGGCCAGATTCACCAGCGCACGCCTTTTGTGGTGGGCAGCCGCGACGATGTGGCCCTAGTGGAGTCCTTCATTCAAGACCACAGCCGTCGCCAGAGCACTCTGCTTGCCAACTAGAGTTGGGGAAGGGGTGGGTTAGCGACCCACTTGGGGCGTTGGCGTTCGTGAAGCGTTCCGAAGGAGAGCCGCTCTGGATGAGAATTGCCCCTTCCCGTTAAACCCAATTTAAACTGATTAGGTAAAGCTAAACCGGTAGCCTGGGCTACGGCCTGAACCGCAAATTAGTTTTATTTAATACCTGTCTCTAGGGGTTAATTAAGACCGTCTATAGTCTCACTGGATTTGCAAAATCTGCTGTCAATATAGATTTCTATTTCTATTATTTGTAGGTGGCTGCCGCGATCGCCAGTTCAGTCACTACCAGCCTTGTCAGTGCGTCGTTACTAACGTTTACTCCCCACGCTTATGGTGTCCTTACTTGAAAATCCCCTGCGCGTTGGTCTCCAACAAGACCGGATTCCTGAGCCGCAGATTTTAGTCATCTTTGGGGCCTCTGGCGACCTCACCCAGCGCAAAATTGTGCCCGCTATTTACCAGATGCGGCGCGAGCGACGGCTGCCCCCCGAGCTGACGATTGTAGGCGTCGCCCGCCGAGAGTGGAGCCATGAGTTCTTTCGCGAGCACCTACGCGAAGGGGTAGAAGAATTTGGCAACGGCCTGGGCCATGAAGCCATTTGGAATGACTTCGCGCGAGGGCTATTTTACTGCCCCGGCGATATCGACAACCCAGCTTCCTATCAGGCGCTTAAAACCCTGCTGGCCGAGATTGACGCGACCAGAGGCACCAAGGGCAACCGGGTATTTTATCTCTCGGTAGCACCACGCTTTTTTGGCGAGGCCACCCAGCAGCTCGGGGCCGCAGGCATGCTCGAAAACCCCGACAAACAGCGGCTGATCATTGAGAAACCCTTTGGCAAAGATTTGTCTTCAGCACGGGTGCTCAACCGGGTGGTGCAAGATGTCTGCGACGAACGCCAGATCTACCGCATCGACCACTACCTGGGTAAAGAGACCGTTCAAAACCTGATGGTGTTTCGCTTTGCCAACGCCATCTTTGAGCCCCTGTGGAACCGGCAGTTTGTGGACCACGTGCAAATTACCGTGGCTGAAACGGTGGGCCTAGAGGGGCGGGCAGGCTACTACGAGACTGCCGGAGCGCTGCGCGACATGGTGCAAAACCACTTGATGCAGCTGTTTTGCCTCACCGCTATGGAACCCCCCAACTCCCTCGACGCCGACAGCATCCGCAACGAGAAGACCAAGGTGCTGCAAGCCACCCGCTTAGCCAATATCGACGACATTAGCCAGTCGGCGGTGCGTGGGCAGTACTCCGGTGGCTGGATGAAAGGTCAATCGGTACCGAGCTACCGTGAGGAGGAGGGAGCTAGCTCCAACTCGACGGTGCAGACCTTTAGCGCCATTAAGCTCGAGATCGACAACTGGCGCTGGAAGGGGGTGCCCTTCTACATGCGTACCGGCAAGCGCATGCCCAAGAAAGTGAGCGAAATTTCCATCCACTTCAAAGATGTGCCCCACTTGATGTTTCAGTCGGCTGCCCAGCAGATGAACCACAACGTGCTGGCCCTGCGGATTCAGCCCGACGAGGGTATCTCCATGCGGTTTGAGGTGAAAACACCGGGGAACTCGCTCAGGACGCGATCGGTGGATATGGACTTTCGCTATGATGCTGCCTTTGGCCAAGCCAACACCGACGCTTACGCTCGCCTGATCGTCGACTGCATGCTGGCTGACCAAACCCTGTTTACCCGGGGTGACGAGGTCGAAGCCTCGTGGCGGCTGCTGACCCCCCTGCTCGAAGCCTGGGATGCCCCCGCTGATCCAAAAGCGATTCCTATGTACGAGGCGGGCACCTGGGGGCCGATGGAGGCAGAGTTTTTGCTGAACAAAGATGGCCGCCGCTGGCGACGCCTCTAGGAAGAAAAGTTTTGAATTTTCAGTTTTGAGTTAAGGCTCAATTCCCAAATTCAAAACCAAAAACTAAGCACTCAAAACTAGAACCCCCCCTTTACCCCCAACATTCCTATGACTACGACTCCCATCGTCGCCCTCCAAAAGCCCAAAGATATTTCTCTAGATGAGATCGAGTCAGAGCTCCACAATATTTGGTATCAGCAAGACTCAGGGGCAACCGCTCCCATGGCAACTCGGGCCACCACCTTCACCATGGTGATCTACGAACCCGAGGAAGTACAGCAGATCTTGGCAGCCCTGGGCTACTACACCGGCTTCATCGACAGCAGCCATGGCAGTCAGACCCGCGAGGCCATCCGTCAGGCTCAGATAGCCTACGATCTGCGGGTGACGGGCCGGGTTGACCCCCCCACTCTGGCTCGATTGCGCCAGGAGTATGCCCAGCTTTCTGAGGCCCAAAAACAGTATTCCAACCTCGACCAGCGGGGATTTAGCCTCAGCGAGTCGATTTCGGCCCACAACCCCTGTCGCATCATCAGCCTTTGCCCCACCTTTGGGGAAGACACAGGGGTCACGGCCCAGGTTTCGGTGTACTGCCCGGTGCAGAAAAAAGGAACAGGCAATCTGGTGTGCTGTGAGTACATCAACCTGCGGGGCACTAAAGCCGCCCTGGGTCGAGTCAGCGACTTGATCGCCTCATTGATTTTGCCGGAGTTGCCTAAGTTTGTGTGGTGGAAGGCTACCCCCAGTCCCGAACAGTTGATCTTTCAAAACCTGGCGAAGTCGAGCAACTGCATCATTGTTGACTCGAGCTATTTCAGCGATGCTGAGGCTGAGCTGCAAAAAATGCAGGAGCTGATCGAAGCGGATACCTATATTGCTGACCTCAACTGGCACCGCTTGGCCCCCTGGCAGGAGCTGACCGCCGCCGCCTTTGACCCCCCAGAGCGGCGCGAGTCGCTGGTGGATGTAGACCGCATCAGCATTGACTATGAGCAGGGCAACGCGGCTCAGGCGCTGCTGTACCTAGGCTGGTTTGCCAGCCGCCTAGGTTGGCAGCCGATCGACTACATCGAAGAAGGCGGCATCTACAACATCAAAAAGATCTATTTCAAAGGCACTAATGGTCTAGACATTGAGGCGGAGCTGGCGGGCATTCCGGTGGCAGACTCGGGGGAAGTGGTGGGCGACTTGACCGGGCTGCGGCTGGCCTCCACCGACAAAAACGCCAACTGCTGCACCATTCTGTGTTCTGAGACCACTGGCTGCATGCGCATGGAAGCCGGGGGCGGTGCCCAAGCCTGTCAGGTGGAGCAGGTCACAGCTCTCTCTGATCAAAAGGCCGACTTTATGCTGGGCCAGCAGCTCCAGCGCTGGGGCGAAGATGTGCTCTACGAAGAGAGCCTGGCTATGGTGGCGAAGATCATGACCCTGCTGGCTAGATAGGAACCGGCGGAGTTAACGGATTGCGGCGCAAATAGGCCAAATCCTTTACAGTGACACCCATAGTGTTGGGATTGGGTTGTTGATGTCGCTGCCCCTTATCGCTACAGAAACACTAACCGTAGGCCAGATTCAGCTGTTGCTGCTGCCCGAGCGAGCGGTCTTTGTGGAGTCGCTAAAGCTGCTGCTAGTGTCGGATGTGCACCTGGGCAAGGCAGAGACGTTTCAGCACTATGGGCTGCCGGTGTCTAGCCAGGTGAACCATGCTACCTTGGGGCGGCTTGAGGCGCTGTGCGCTCAGTACAAGCCTGACTCACTATGGATTTTGGGCGACCTCTTCCACGGGCACGTGGGTATGGACGATGAGGTAATTGACGCCTGGCTGAAGTTTTTGCACCGCACCCAGGTGAGCGCCTATCTCATTCTCGGCAACCACGATCGCCCCCTGGAAGAGACCCTAACCCAGCTCTCAGTGGCATGTTTTATGGAGGCGGTGGAGGTCGAGGGGGTGCTCTTGAGCCACGAGCCCGACCTAGACTCCAACCGGCTGAATATTTGCGGGCACATTCACCCCTGTTTTCGCCTAAGCATGGGGTGCGATCGCCTGCGCCTGCCCTGCTTCCACTGGCAGCCCCAGCAAAACCGGTTGATGCTGCCCTCCTTTGGCGAGTTTACCGGCGGCTATAACATTGCTCTGGCGGCGGGGGAGGTGGCCTACGTGGTGGCAGATGGGGCGGTGGTCGCATTTGGGAGGTGAAGGAAGTGGGGTTAGGGAGTGGGGACTGTTGCAGAATTGGAACTCTCACAGCTAAACGTCAACCGTCCTGGGGCCAGACGCTATGCTATATCTCTGGATTTCCTGGAGGGAGTGGTTATGGCACGGAGCAAGCGGTGGATGACCTGGGGACTCTGCGGCGTGCTGAGTTTGACGATGGCTGGCTGCTGGTGGCGCGACAACGATGCGGCGGTCGAGGTGCTCCCCGTCGATGAGGATCAGTCGGCGGCGAGCGATCCTACCGCTTCGACCCCTGGAACTGCTCCGGCTCCTCGCCCTACGCCCAACCCACCAGAACCTGGGGTGGGGGGAATCGGGACAGCGGTAAACCCACCCCAGGCAGCGCAGCTGATTGCGGATCAGCCCGAGGCGCAGATCAATCTGCGATCGCAGCCTTCCGCTGACTCCACAGCCAAGGGCTACGGCCTGGTGGGCGACCCAGTGGAGCTGCTGCGATCGACTGAGGGCAGCGACGGCACTTGGTACTTCGTCAAATTTGACAAGTCTGGAGCCGAGGGCTGGATTCGCGGCGATTTTATCAATACCGCTGGGCGGGCCACTCCCTTGTCCCAGCAGGCTAACGCGAGCAACACCTGCGAGGGCGTGATGGAAGGTATGGCCGTCACTGCCTTTTACGACGCGAACGGCTTTAACCTGGTGCGCTTCGTCAATCTAGAAACCAAAAACACCTTCGATGCCACCCTCAGCCGCCAGGGCAGCAGCAATGACGGACAGCCCCTGTATCAGGGCAGCGCCAGTCCGCCTGCTGGCGGCAGTTATCCAGTGGCGTTGATCGATCTCTCTGGGGGCAACCCCCGGAGCGGTTCCCAGGTGAGTGTGAACTACACAGGGATTGAAGGGAGCGCGACCTGTGAGTAGGGCGTGGGAGTTGGGGACCAACTGGTATAGACCTATCACTCCATCACTTTCTACCCCATCACTCCCTACCGCGATTTAGCTAGATAACTCATCTTAGAGAGAGGTGCGCTGCTAAGATTGCAGCGCGGAGCCGCCACCTAACCCAGCCATGGAACCATGGGACTATTAGTGCATCTAGTGTATTGGCTACGGCTGATCGATCGCTGCGATCGCTCCCAGGCAACCTTCCAACTGCTTCCTTTACCCTTGCGTTGAATGACTTCTGAAGCGTTACCTGCCGCCGTAGCGGTCGTGCACGAGTGGCTCGTCAGCCGGGCAGGGTCAGAAAAAGTCGTCGAGCAAATGCTGGCGGTATGTCCTGAAGCAGATGTCTTTAGCCTGGTGCAGTTTTTAGAACCTGAGGCCGCCTCGCTCATTCCTCCGGGAACTCAGGTGCAGACCTCGTTTATCCAAAACCTGCCCTGGGCACGTCAGCACTTTCGTCAGTACTTACCGCTGATGCCCCTGGCGGTGGAGCAGTTTGACCTCTCGGCCTACGACCTGGTGCTCTCCAGCAACCACGCCGTAGCCAAAGGGGTACTCACTCGCCCCCACCAGCTCCACGTTAGCTACGTACATACCCCCATTCGCTACGCCTGGGATTTGCAGCACCAGTACCTCCAGCAGGCGGGGCTCACCCGGGGTGCCAAAAGCGCCTTCACCCGGCTGATTTTGCACTACCTGCGCCTCTGGGATCTAGCCGCCGCCCACCGGGTCGACTGCTTTGTGGCCAACTCTCGCTACGTGGCCCGCCGCATCTGGAAAACCTACCGCCGCCCTGCCACCGTGATCTATCCCCCAGTAGCCGTCGATCGTTTTTGCTGGCAGCAGCCCCGCGACGACTTCTATCTCACGGTGTCGCGCTGCGTGCCCTACAAGCGGGTCGATCTCACCGTCGAGGCGTTTAACCGCCTCGGGCTGCCCCTGGTGGTGATTGGCGATGGGCCAGCTCTAGCCGAGCTACAGCGATCGGCCAAACCGAATATCACCTTTTTGCGGAACCCTGCGGACGCGGTAGTGTCAGATCATATGGCGCGTTGTCGAGGGTTTATTTTTCCGGCGGAAGAAGACTTTGGCATCACCGTCGTCGAAGCCCAAGCGGCGGGGGCACCGGTGATTGCCTACGGTCAGGGCGGCTGTGTCGAAACCGTCCAGCCGGGGAAAACTGGGCTACTGTTTAGCCAGCAAACGGTGGATCACCTGGTGCAGGCCGTGCAGCATTTTGCCCAACACGGAGTCGAGTTTGAGGCTGAAGCCATTCGCCACCATGCCGAAACTTTTTCTGAGTCAAGATTTCGCCAGGAATTAACCACCTATTTGGCAGATAAATGGCTGAAATTTCGGCAGGGCAATGAATTAGAGTAGTGTCGGTGTTTCAGGAGTGTTGGGGAAATTTATGTTTCCTCTTGAGCGCACGGTTCATCCAGTAATGTTGTCCTTGAGGATGTCAACCCGCTCCTTGCCGATGGTTGCCCTCCTCAGTCTGTCTGATTTGCTAGCTCTGGCCTTGGCTGGCAGCGCTGGAGTCTATTTTCGGCTGGCCTTCGACGGGCAGTATTTGCCCAGTCTCTACGGGCAGCTATGGCCAATTTTGGGCGTGTTTTTGCTGGCCTACGCTGTAGCTGGGCTTTACCCGGCAGTGGGCCTGAGCCCCGTCGACGAGCTGCGGCGCATCTGCCTATCCACCACTTTTACCTATCTGGTGCTGGGGGCAGGGCTCTTTCTAACCCGCGAGGGCGAGACCTACTCGCGCGGGGTGTTTTTGCTGGCTTGGCTGCTGTCGTTGCTGACGGTGCTGACCGGGCGTCTGCTAGTGAAGCACTTCTTTGCTCGCTACCCCTGGTGGGGGTATCAGGTTCTGATTTTGGGAGGTGGGCGTACCGGCGAGCTGGTGATTCAAACCCTAAAGAATCAGCCCGCTTTTGGCTTGAAGCCTGTGGCCATACTGGACGACAGTCGGGAACATGAGGGCAGTTTGTGTGGGGTGCCCATCGTCGGACCACTGTCGGCTGCACCGCATTTGGCCCTCCGTCACGATATCCACTACGCCATTGTGGCGATGCCTGGAATGCAGCGAGAAAAGCTGCTGCGGGTGCTGGAGCTGTATGGTCGCACCTTTCCCCACCTGTTGATGATTCCTGATTTATTTGGGGTCGCCAGCCTGTGGGTCAGTTCTAAAGACCTGGGTGGTATCTTAGGCCTGGAAATTCGGCAGCAGCTGCTGCTGCCGGGCCCCCGTCTGCTCAAAACCCTTTTAGATTTGGTGCTGACCCTGGTGATAGGGCTCTGCCTGCTGCCGATACTGGTGGTGATTGCGGTTTTAGTTAAGCTCGATTCGTCGGGGCCGGTGTTTTATGGCCAACCCCGTTTGGGGCAAAACAATACGACGTTTGTCGCCTGGAAATTTCGCTCCATGGTGCCCAATGCTGGGCTGGTGTTGGAGCGCTACCTGACCGAAAACCCGTTATTGCGGGAGCAGTGGGAGCGCGATCACAAGCTGCGCTACGACCCGCGCATCACCCGCGTGGGCCGTTTTCTGCGCCGCACCAGTCTAGATGAGCTGCCTCAGCTGTGGAATGTGCTGCGAGGAGAGATGAGCCTGGTGGGCCCTCGACCTATTGTTAAAGAGGAGATCGTTCGCTACGCCGACAAGTACAGCCTCTACACTAAGGTGCTGCCGGGCCTGACGGGACTGTGGCAGGTGTCGGGCCGCAACAATGTGTCCTATGACGAGCGGGTCAATCTGGATGCCTACTACGTGAGAAACTGGTCGGTCTGGTTAGATATTTATATTTTGCTCAGAACAGTGTGGGTGGTTGTAATTGGCGATGGAGCCTACTAGGGTGAAAGGGTTTGGGGCTGGTAGCTCGGCCTCAGAGCGGTTGGTTTTGGCCAGTTTGGTGGCGCTGCCCTACATCGTCTATGGGGCGATCGCGGGGTTAGTCTGGTTTTTGCTGGTGAGCCTTTACCAAGGCTGGCTGGCGATTGGGCGGTTGCTCTACACTCAGGGTTGGCTCTGGCTGGCCCTAGGGCTTGGGGTCAGCGTGGCGCTTTCCCAGGCGCCGGGAGAGTCGGCCCTGCAGGCGCTTAATTTTGTGCCATTCTTCGTGCTCTACGGGGCGGTCGCCATTGCTGTGCCCCAGTTTCGCCAGCCATGGGCGACGCTGCACAACTGGGCCGTGGCGCTGCTGGTAGCGACCGTACCCGTTAACCTGACGGCGCTCGCTGAGTTTTACTTGCGATCGCCCGGCGGTCTAATTCGCTGGGGTAGCCACCCCGGGCTGACCTGGCTCTACCAGCAAACCGACTACGGCCAGCGCGCCAGTGCGATGTTTGGCCACCCCAACGCCCTGGCCAACTATATGGTGATTGTGTTTGGGCTGGGGCTAGGGCTCTGTGGCTACTACCTCAACCGCCCTGAACTCAGGGCTAAAAGCATTTGGATTTGCGGTGCCACCGCCCTGGTGCTGGTGGGCATTTACTGCTCAGGCTCTCGTAACGGGTTGCTGATCGCGGGCCTTCAGCTGCTGCTGTTTGGCGGCCTGCTGCGGCCCTACCGCTATATTTTTTGGGCAGGGCTAGGGGCGATCGCGCTGCTTACCGCCAGCGCGTTGATCTGGGGCGTGGGGGGGCGCACCCTACCCGAGGCCTTTGCCACCGTTTCGCTACGCTTTAGCGTCTGGCGCTTGGCCCTCGACATGATTCCGCAGCACCCCTGGTTTGGCACGGGCCTGGGCACCTTTAAGCAGCTCTACGATCCGGCCGACTTTCCGGTGGCCGGCGACTTCTTGCCCCACGCCCACAACCTGTGGCTGATGCTCGCCGCCGAGGCTGGCATTCCGGTTGCTTTGGGGTTTACGGGGATAGTGGGGTGGGTGCTGGGGCGCGGCACCTTTACCCTGGTTGCGGTTCCGCTCCCTCCCGACGCCATGGCCCTGCTGGCGGGCTACCTCACTGGCTTTGGCGGCACCGCAGCCTTCGCCATTTTTGACCTGGCCTTTTACGATGGCCGCATCAATATTTTGGGCTGGCTGCTGCTGGGCTGCATTCAGGCCATGGCGTACCTGACCTTGAGCGCTAAATCAGCTTCACCAGCCGGAGACCAAAGTACAGCGCAATAGCCGTACTCACCATGACCGACAAAAACAGCACGTAGGCAACTACACCACCCATAATTTCTCTCTCCACAACGGTTACGACTCTATATTGAACCACGGCGTGGGGAGCGTGGGGAGGTGGGAGAGTAGGGGTACGAAGTTTTAAGTTTTAAGTTTTGAGTTTTGAATTGATAACTCAAAATTCAAAACTAAGCAATCAAAACTTCCCTCCCCTACGCGCTAAAGTTTGAAAACACTTCCCTCCCCCTGGCCATCCCCATGAAATCCGTCATCCCCGTCCCTCTGCCAACTCAGCCCTACGATGTGGTGGTGGCTGCTGGGGGCATAGACCATCTGGGCACCTGGCTGGGGGGGGGTGAGTCGCCGCTGGTGAAGCCGGGGCAGAAGCTGCTGCTGGTGTCGAATCCGGCGATTTTTAAGCGGTACGGCGATCGCGCCCTAGCCTCCCTCACCCAGTCGGGCTACGCTGTCGAAACCTGTCTGCTGCCCGCTGGGGAACGCTACAAAACCCTCAGCTCGCTGCAAAAAATCTACGATGCGGCTCTGGACTTTTACCTGGAGCGCAAGTCGGCCATGGTGGCCTTGGGGGGCGGTGTGGTGGGCGACATGACTGGCTTCGCCGCTGCCACTTGGCTGCGGGGGGTGAACGTGGTGCAGGTGCCCACCTCGCTGCTGGCTATGGTGGATGCCTCGATTGGCGGTAAGACCGGCGTCAACCATCCCCGAGGCAAGAACCTGATTGGGGCATTCCACCAGCCGCGCCTAGTGCTGATCGACCCTACGGTGCTACAAACTCTGCCCGCGCGCGAATTTCGAGCGGGCATGGCGGAGGTGATCAAGTACGGCGTAATCTGGGATCAAGACCTGTTTGAAATGCTGGAGGCCGCGCCCCGCCTTGACCAATACCGCTACTTGGGAGACGAGCTGCTGCACACTATTCTGACGCGATCGTGCCAGGCCAAGGCCGATGTGGTTTCCCAAGACGAAAAAGAGGCAGGGCTACGGGCCATTCTCAACTATGGACACACCATTGGCCACGCGGTCGAAAGCCTGATGAACTATCGCGGCGTCAACCACGGGGAGGCGGTGGCGATCGGCATGGTGACGGTCGGCAAAATCGCCACTGCCCTCAACTACTGGACGGCTGATGAGGAAACGCGACAGCTAAAACTGATTGAGAAAGCCGGGCTACCCACCCAAATTCCGGCTCAGCTGGCCGCCGAAGACATTCTCTCGCTGCTACAGGGCGACAAAAAAGTGGAGGATGGCCAGGTTCGCTTTGTTATGCCTGATGGGTTGGGTGCGGCCAAGGTGACAAGCGACATTACCCGCCAGCAAATTTTGGCGGCTCTAGAAAACGAGTAGTGCGCTAAGCTCAAGGTTACAGGTGGTGGTTCAGCATTCAAGGTCCTGGGTTCGCGAACCACCTTAAACCATATACCTTAAACCCTGGCCCCGAAACTGTTAGAGCTTGCCACGACTATCTTGGTCAAAGACTCATAAGTATTGCGGAAAATCGCGTCCCTGCCTCGACGATCGCAGCCGGTTGGTGGATATAGACTTCGGTAAAATGAGGCATTACCCGTCAGCAACCCGCCATGCAAACCCAAGACCGTCCAATTTCTGTTCCTGCTCCTGGCCTGGCTTACCCCAGCCGCAGCGCTAGCGTAAGCCGCACCACCGGAGAGACCGACGTGCAGGTGAGTCTTAACTTGGATGGCACCGGGCAGTGTGAGGCCAAAACCGGCATCCCGTTTCTCGACCACATGCTGCACCAGATTTCGTCCCACGGGCTGATCGACCTGGAAGTACGGGCTACAGGCGACATTGAGATTGATGACCACCACACCAATGAGGATGTGGGCATCACCTTAGGGATGGCACTGCACCAGGCTTTGGGCGATCGCAAGGGCATTACCCGCTTCGGCCACTTTGTCGCGCCACTCGACGAATCGCTGGTGCAGGTAGCACTAGATTTCTCGGGTCGGCCCCACCTCAGCTATGGGCTGGAGATTCCCACCCAGCGGGTGGGCACATATGATACCCAGCTGGTGCGCGAGTTTTTTGTGGCGGTGGTCAACCACAGCCAAATGACCCTACACATTCGCCAGCTCGACGGCATTAACTCGCACCACATTATTGAGGCTACATTCAAGGCCTTTGCCCGCGCCATGCGCATGGCCACCGAGGTGGACCCCCGCCGGGCGCACCTGATTCCCAGTTCTAAGGGGGTAATTTAGACGCTGCTCTGCCTGCCAATTGCGTAAACGAGTGTAGTCATGTTTAGACAGGTCACACCGGGCACCACCAGCCGCCTCACCACCGTTGACCATGGCGAAACCTATGGCCGACACGTCTTGGCGCAGGTGGTGCCCACCCTGGGATCGACACCTGCCTCGACATTGGCTGTGGGGGAGGACAAGATTTGCAAGTGGTTTTGGCTCAGCATCCCCAAGCTCAGTGCATTGGGGTTGACTATGGCGATTGGCATGCCGCTGCCCTAGCCGCCGCTGGCATTAAGCCAATTTCAGTCAACATTGAAGCTGAACCGCTGCCCATAGCCTCAGAGTCAGTGGATTTGGTTATTGCCAATCAAGTGCTAGAGCACACCAAAGAAATCTACTGGATCAATCGCGAAATTTTAGGGTCTTAAAGGTGGGAGGCTACTTCTATCTGGGAGTGCCTAACGTTTTAGCCCTCCACAATCGGCTCCTGGGGCTGTTTGGGGTACACCCCACTTGTAGCAAGATGCTTTCGGCCCATGTAAGACCCTTTTCTAAACACGATACGCTCCTCTTTTATCGAGAAGTAGCAGGAGATTTGACTCAGCTAGTAGGTTTTTATGGGTCGCAGTTTTATCCATTTCCTAGGGAGCTGGCTCGTCCTCTAGCTCGTGCATTGCCCAGCTTTGCCTTCTCCATTTTCTTCTTAATTAGAAAGATGAGACCCTACGATGGAGAATTTTTAGACCACTTATCAAAGGTGTACTTAGAGACCAATTTTTTTAGAGGCCATTAGCTGGTCTGTCTGACTCGTAGCCACTAGCGGTTTGTTAGGTTGAGGAATTGGGATAGCTCAGTGGTGCCCTATACAGTCTGATAGAAGTCGAGAGGCTGCTATGCCCGCCAAGAACGATGTTGAGGCTTTGCCCGCGCCGTGCCCATGGCTATTGAGGTAGACCTCTACTAGGTGCACCTGATTCCCAGCTTTAAAAGGGTGATTTAGGCGAATTATTTATCCCCCCTAAGCAGACTATTGCCGGCCATAAGACCCACATCTCGACAGAGCGTAAACCCCTGGGATGCCGTCTAGACTATGCCTTCAACCCTATGGAAGGACACCCACGATGGCTAAAGGCAATTCAGATTTGGGGGAGCAGGCCCTGAGCAAAGCATTTGAGGTAGGGCTATCCACCCAACTCGATGCCGCAGACGACCTAGATGCCGAAATTCGCACCAACCCGATCGCCCTGATGCAGGGACAGGTAGAGTCGGCCGAAATTGAAGGGCGTGGTCTGGTGATTAAAAATGACCTGCGTACTGAGCAGCTTTCGGTGAAAACCGATGGCATCGCCATTGACCCCCTCAAGGCAGCCTTGGGCAACATTGAGCTAACTCGCCCCACCAACGCCAGTGCGGCGGTCGAGCTGACCGAGGTCGATATTGAGCGGGCCTGCAATTCTGACTATATTCAGCAAAAACTGAAGTCTTTGGATGTCACCTTAGACGGTCGTCCGGTGCGGGTTAGCGCTGAGCAGATTGACTTTTCCCTGCCGGGGAATGGCCAGGTGGCGATCGCCGCTAGCGTGGTGCTAGACGAAACCGGCGAGCGTCAGCAGGTGGCCTTTCGCGCCACCCCAGCTATGGGCCCCCAGGGACATGAGGTGGTGCTAAACGATGTTCAAATCGAGCCAGAGAACACCTCAGAACCCCTGACCCAGAGCCTGCTGGCGGCCGCCAAAGACCTGCTTGACCTGCACAATTTCACCCTCAGCGGCATGACGCTCCAGCTGCAAAACCTGGATGTACAGCCCGGAAAAATTGCGCTGCAAATGCAGGCCCATGTAGAAAAATTCCCTGGGGGGAAATAGCGTAAGCGGTCTTAACGGGCGCCGATTCGTAAAAGGGACGGATGCTTCAGTACAGCAGTCCGTCTCTTTTGCGATCGCTGATGCAGGTCACCCCTAGCTGACTGGCTGAAACTGGGTCGGCACCAGCATCGCAATTTTTGCGCAGGCCTCCGCATCCGACAGGGCATTGTGGTGGTTGAGAGGAATGCCTAGGTAGTCGCACACATTGGGCAGCTTAGTGGGGCGAATGTTCCAGGCCTGCCGAGCTAGCTTCACCGTACAGATGAAGTTGGGCGCTGGGGGCAAAATGCCGTAGGCCTTGCAGCAGGCGTTGAGCACGCTGCGATCGAAGGGCGCATTGTGGGCCACAAAAAAGTCGGCCCCCGTCAATATTGCCGCAATGTCAGGCCACCGCTCGGCAAAATCGGGTTCATTCGCCACCTGCTGCCAGGTAATGCCGTGGATATGGCTGAACTCAAACAGCCGCCGAGGAGGCCGAATGAGGTGGTGAACCTTATCTACCACCTGCCCTTGCTCGACCCGCACCAAGCCAATGGCGCAGGCGCTATCGCGGTAGCGATCGGCGGTTTCAAAATCGAGAGCTACAAAGGTCGTCATGGCAAAATTCTACAGGCATGGCGGTGCGATCGCAGCCCATGCCATGCTACCTGCCAGACAGTGAGGATCAGGATCGGAGCTAACGCTGCCCCGATCCTTTTGTCTATGGGTACCTTAAGGACATTGAACTGCCGATAGCATGTGCGCTTAGACCCAGAGTCACTGCTCCTGGCAGTTGGAGTAGCGCGCTGGCGTAGGACTACGGCTTATTAGGAATGAGTAAAAACCATGCGTGGACTCTCTTTAGTCGGGCTGTTGGTGGGGCTTGGGGTGGTGGGAGTGCTGATGTTTCAGCAAAACAAGCCTGCCGAGACTGGCGGAACCCCTCTTCCTACAGAAAATATTGAGAAGGCCAACGAAGCGGCTGAAGCCGTAGAGCAACAGGCTGATCAGCTTCAGCAAGATCTGCAAAAACTGCCCTAGTCGCTGCCCCAAGCACTGCTTCACCGACAGAACTGCCAGGATTGTCTCAAGCAGCAGCTCCGATGCGCCCGGGGTAACATCAGCAGCGGTGAGCTATTGGGGCAGCTCTTTCTCGATGTCGTTGCGGCCGCCAATGTAGTGCTCGTACCACCGCATCAACGGAGTTGATGTAATGCCGTGCAGCGTTACCGAAATAGTGACCGTAATAATCGTCAGCCAAGCAATCATCTCGCCGGCTTCGTCCTGCAGCCCATGACTTAGAGAATAGGCTAGATAGTACAGCGAGCCCACACCGCGAATGCCAAACCAGCCAAACAGCCAGCGCGTGGCCGGGTGAACCGGAGAGCCAATGGTGCTCACCCAGGCCCCCAGGGGGCGAATTACCAAAAGCAAAGAACCCGCTATGAGCAGGCCTGGAACCGCAAACTTCAGCATGGGCTCAATGCGCAGCAGCGACCCTAGCAGCAAGATCGTGCCGATTTCGGTTAGCTTCTCGAGCCGTTCCATAAACCTGAGGCGGGAGAGCGATCGCTCATCGCTCAGGCACTGGT
Source organism: Nodosilinea sp. FACHB-131 (assembly GCF_014695395.1). Taxonomy (GTDB): domain Bacteria; phylum Cyanobacteriota; class Cyanobacteriia; order Phormidesmidales; family Phormidesmidaceae; genus Nodosilinea. The sequence continues at coordinate 138,876 of NZ_JACJOF010000010.1, read as the reverse complement.
TGTACATCACCACGCCAGCGACAAAAACGGCTAGAAAGCCGTAGCCACGAACCAGTTCAGCCACTGAATAGGCGAGCAAGATGGTGCTAAGGGCAACAAAATCTTCCATTACCTCATCGACAGCACTTCTTTTAGCGAGATGCTGCTCCAGCCAGCAGACGCCCTTGGCCACTCCAATGCCAACCAGTAGGCCAGCGGCGATCGCCCAGACCAAATCGACGGCTACCCAGCGCCCAAACCAGCTCTGCCAGTTGTCGTCTTCTAACCAGTGCAGCCCAAAGTAAACAAAGGGAAAGGCCAACGCATCGTTGAGGCCGCCTTCAGACGTGAGCCCAAAGCGTAGTTCGTCCTGGTCTTGGGGATCGGCGAGCTGCACCTCAGAGGCCAACACCGGGTCGGTTGGGGCCAAAATTGCTCCCAACAAAATGCTCACGCCCCATTCCAGCTTGAGAAAAAAGTGGCCAATGGCGGCGATCGCAAAGATCGAAATCGGCATTAAAAAGCCAATCAGCCGAATCGTCGAGTTCCACGCCCAGCGCTTCAGCGGCCGATTCATTTTGAGGCCGCAGCTAAACAGAGAAATCAACACCACAAACTCGGTTAGCCGCTCTAGAAGGGCGGCATCGGGTCGCGTCTGCACCAAATTGAAGCCGTAAGGACTTAGAGCAATCCCCACAATCAAATAAATTAGCGCGTAGGACAGGGGCAATCTACCGATCCATCCAGACCCCAGGGTGACTGTCAGCAGCAGTAAGCCAATCACCAGCAGATCGAGAATGTAAATATCCACGGGTTGTTAAGGCCAAGGCATAAACTGCCCTTCCACTCTAGGAGCTAGCTTCGAGGGCTAAGTGCAACCTGCGGTAGATCTTTGCCTAGACTTAGGCCTAAGCCATTTAAGTTAGTAGAGCAGAGGATGCGTGAACCTATAGGCCACGAAAGTAACAATGAATCAGAACAAACATCCGATGATCATTGTGGTCGGCGCGTCTGCCGGAGGAATGCAGGCCTTGATGCAACTCACCGCCCAGTTTCCGAAGGATTTTCCGGCCTCCATTTTCGTAGTCAACCACATGGGTGCAGAGACCACTGGCGATGTGCTGGTCAGAGCCTTAGATAGGAGTGGGGGGCTAACCTGCGAACATGCCCGCAACGAACAACCCTTCCAAAGTGGCCATATCTATCTCGCACCCGCCGATCAACATATTTTGGTTGCAGAAGGAAAAATTTTGGTCACCAAGGGGGCTCGCGAAAATCGCTACCGACCGGCCATTGACCCCTTGTTCCGCTCCGCAGCGGTGGCTTACGGCAATCGTGTTATTGGTATTATTCTGACCGGCTACCTGGATGATGGCACCAGCGGTATGATGGCTATCAAACAATGCGGCGGCGTCTGTATTGTCCAAGATCCGCTGGATGCGTCCTATCCAGATATGCCCCAATCGGTTATCACCAATGTGGGAGCTGACTACTGCTTGCCCATCGCCGAAATGGGAATGCTGCTGTCGGAGCTGGTGCAGAGAAAACTACCCGCTCGCAAGCAGCCTCCCAAAGATATCGTGATCGAGGCGGAAATTGCCCAACGCGTTTTAAGCGATTTGCCCTCGGTCGAGGCCCTGGGCGGGCAAGTGCCCTTCAACTGTCCCGACTGTGGTGGGGTGCTGTGGCAAATGTCGGGAGGCGATCTGCTCCGGTACCGCTGCCATACAGGCCACGCATTTACCTCGTCAGTGCTGCTAGCCCAGCAAACGGCCAAGATTGAAGAAACGCTGTGGGTGGCTCTGCGAATGTTCGAAGAGCGCCAGAACTTGATTGCCACCATGGGCCAGAAGCAGGGCAATTCTTCTTCAGTCTTGCAGCGGGTGCAAGACTCTCAAGTTCATATTGAGCGGATTCGCGCCATGTTAAAAGCGACCCACGCAGACAACCGCGATGATTTGGAGCCAGAATAGCTCCATGCTTTTAGGTTTGGCTCCAGGTTGGCTGCTGTCAAAGTGCTGGACCTGACGCCCCGGGCAACATTCATAGCCGTTACTGAGGGAAGCTATCTAGTCGCTGCCGCCCCAGGTCCAGCGAGGATTGCCGTCTCGCAGACCTTTGAAGGTGATCACGGTGGTAAACCCGTTGGGGTCGCGCAGCCCGGTCATGTCGAGCACGGCCTTGACCTGACCATTTACCAACTGAACACGGATGTAGGAGTGACCCTCGTAGGTCTCTCCGTCAAGCCTGAGCATGCCGCCCGCCGCTTGGCAATTGCGATATTCGGGCTTGAGTGTGCCCACCCAGGTGGTGCTGAAGCGATCGGATTGGGAGACGCTAATGTTGGTGGCAATATCGCGCAGTTTGATCATGCCGTCGGTGGCAAACCCGCCCTCGGAGTAGGGCTGGATGGTTTCATGAGCAATGATGCGCTCGGGGCAGTTCGACGCTGGGCCGTCTAGGAGGGGGGCCACGCTAAGCTCGATTGTGTTGGCAAAGGCGGCCGCACTGTTCAGCAAACACAGCGGCAGGCTGCCCAACAGCGCCCCGACCAAATTTAGTTTCATCGTTGTTCTCTCCTTAGCTACATCGGCTCGATCGCTGAGCCGATACCCCCAGCTACAGCGGCTAGGGCTGTCATTCCTAACGGGCAATCAAAGCCACCGTAGACGCTTTGGTATAACCCGTTAGGTACAGAAAGTGTTTTAAGCCCCTGTGCCAACGACCTTGGCTGCCGTGCAAATCCATCACAGAGTCCTAAGTTTGGTTGATGCGGGGAACCTGCCCACAGGGATGACCCTGGCGATCGCCGCAAAAATGGGGGTGTTTTAGATAAACAGACCGCTGTTGATTGAATTCATTGACCTATTCATTGAGTTCACGGCGGTGTTGATTAAATTCACCGTCCCATTCATAAGTAGCACTTTCGTGATCTAAATAGAAGTGCAAGTGTTTGTTATAAATGCGTTCCTGTTAATCGAATTCATCCGGCTATTTGTTGAATTCATCTGCCTATTTTCAATCCACGCCCTCGTTTTGCTCAAAAACAGCGCCCTTGTGCTCTCCATTAGCGGCCTCTCGCTGACAAATGACAGGAAAATCACTGAACCCTTGAATGTTATAAGCATCTCTCAGCTCCTGCAAAGGCGTCGGTTTCTGGTCATTGGCTACCGTGCCATCTTAAATCCGGCTCTCCTTCTCCCTAGGGAAGAAGGAGTTGGGGGACAAGGGGCTAAATTTACAAAAGTGAAATGCACCTGTCTGATGTCACGGTTCCGGCGATCGAACTCTTAATGGGAAAAACGCTGGCTTTTTGTCACACAGGGTAGGTGACAGAATCGCTGCCCGCCCGATTACAAGGTGGAGCAAGTCATAAGATGGAGTTATACGCCAACAACCCGGTAGTGCGAACATCCCGTAGCCTGTTGTGGGTGAAGACGGCCCTATCGAGTCCACTCCTCTGTTTTTGTATGCTACGCCTCAGTCAAATCAAACTGCCCCTCGATCACCCCGAAGCTGCCCTTGAGGAGGCCATTCTCAAAAAGCTGCACCTGGCGGCGGCAGATCTAACTAGTTTCACCATCTTCAAACGCAGCTATGACGCCCGCAAAAAGGGCAGCATTGCCCTGGTCTACATCGTCGATGTGGAGACGCCAAAGGAAAAGGTTCTGCTCAAGCGGTTTAAGAAAGACGCCACAGTGACCGTGACGCCCGATCTAACCTACCGCCCGGTGGCCCAAGCCCCACCCCAGCTTTCAGCACGACCGATTGTGATTGGCATGGGGCCCTGCGGTATGTTTGCGGGGCTGATGCTGGCGCAGATGGGGTTTCGACCCATTATTCTTGAACGGGGCAAGGCGGTGCGCGATCGCAGCGTTGACACCTTTGGCTTTTGGCTCAAAAAGACCCTCAACCCCGAGTCGAACGCGCAGTTTGGCGAAGGCGGTGCGGGCACCTTCTCAGACGGCAAGCTCTACAGCCAGGTGAGCGACCCCCACCACTACGGCCGCAAGGTGCTCACCGAGCTGGTGAATGCTGGAGCTTCCCCTGAGATTCTCTACATCAACAAGCCCCACATTGGCACCTACCGCCTAGTCAAAATCGTGCAGAACATGCGCGCCATGATCGAGTCGCTCGGCGGCGAGATTCGCTTTCAAACCCGCGTGGCCGACATCGATATCGACCAGGGCCAGGTGCGCGGCGTGCGGCTCGACAACGGCGACTACCTGGCTAGCGAGCACGTGGTGCTGGCTGTGGGTCACAGCGCCCGCGACACCTTTCACATGCTCCACGAGCGGGGGGTTTACATCGAGGCCAAGCCCTTTTCCATCGGCTTTCGCATTGAGCATCCCCAGGCGCTGATTGATCGCTGCCGGTTGGGCGACCAGGCTGGGCACCCTCGCCTCGGCTCCGCTGACTACAAGCTGGTGCACCACTGCGAAAACGGGCGATCGGTCTACAGCTTTTGCATGTGCCCCGGCGGCAAGGTGGTGGCGGCTGCGTCAGAACCAGGCCGTCTGGTGACCAACGGCATGAGTGAGTACGCGCGGGATGAGTCAAACGCCAACAGTGCGATCGTCGTGGGTATTACCCCTGAGGTCGACTATCCCGAGGGGCCACTGGCGGGCATCGCGCTCCAGCGGCGCCTGGAGGAAGTTGCCTTTGAGCTGGGCGGCGGCACCTACGAAGCCCCAGGGCAGCTGGTAGGGGATTTCTTGGCCAACCGTCCCTCGACAACCTTTGGCGAGGTGCAGCCCTCCTACAAACCGGGGGTCAAGCTGGGCGACTTGAGCGGCAGTTTGCCCGACTATGCGATCGCCGCTATCCGCGAGGCCATCCCGGCCTTCGACCACAAAATCCATGGGTTTGCCATGGATGACGCTGTGCTCACTGGCATTGAGACCCGCACCTCATCGCCCATTCGCATCAAACGCAATGAGCAGTTCCAGAGCCTCAACACCACTGGGCTCTACCCCGCTGGCGAAGGGGCGGGCTATGCCGGAGGCATTCTATCTGCCGGTATCGACGGCATCCGGGTAGCAGAGGCCGTCGCCCTGAGTTTGGTGAAGGGGCAGTCCCCCTTGTAGGGGCGCACAGCGCCCCCAGCTCATCCTTTCTGGGCCGATCGTCGGGCGGGAAGCCGGCGCCGCGAGGGCTTGTTCTCTGGCTCTAGGGAATCGGGGTGCTGGGCCTCCAGCAAAAACACCCGCCGCCCGTCGGTAATGCGGTAGAGCGTGGTACAGGTGCAGGTATGACCCTCAGCTTTGAGCTGGGCGGCTCGCAGGTCGCAGGCGGCCTGGGCTTGCTCAACCTCTTCCCAGTCGGTTTCGAGAAAGATTTCTTGAATTAAACTCATACTGCTAAAGAATGAAGGGCAAAGAATGAAAAAAAGAAGTGTTTAACGCGATCGCATGATGGCGTTTTAGATCCCTCCAGCAGACACTTCGCTGCCTAGGGCAGAGGTTTGAGAGGGCTTTTGAAAAGCTCTATTTCTGGTAGCAAACGTGTAGATCCCACTTCAATTCCCCTTCAGAAAGGGACTTTTACCTCCCTCCTAAAAAGGGCAGGGGATCAGCAGATGCCCAAAGCTACGGCAAGTCGCTTTTCAATTGCCTCCTAGGACCTTTGATTAAAGATACTCAATTTGCGCCTAAAGTGTCTCAATTGCCCTATCGTCGGCTTTTTGCCGGGGCAGCGGCTCTAGATTCGATCAGAAATTCGGGGATATCCCACAGAGCATCGGCATCGAGGCAATACTGCTCGCACACTAGGCTGAGACGGCTGCCCGCGCTGGCCATCGCGTTGACCGAGTGGGTCAGATCGCCCTGAAAATGTAGCAGCAGGCCGGTTTGGGGCCGAATCTGCGCCACCCGCTGCCGCCCCCGCTGCAACACTAGTTCGCCGCTGGCTAGGTCGGCGGGTACCTGCACGTAGAGCACGCTGACCTGCTCAGGGGGCTCAATGGTTTTGCAGTATGACCGCAATGAGCGATCGATGTGAGGGTCAACCCGCGACCCCTGTTTCAGCATCAGTGGGTTCAAGTAGAAAGCGTTGCAGTTGGGCAGCAGCGCCTGATCGAGATAGGGTTTGAAAAAGGGAAACTGGCGATCGACCTCGGCCCGGCCCTCTGCTTTAAACACGACCGAGAACCCCTTGGTGGCAACAAAGTCGCGGTTGAGGTTGTTTGTCGCAAAGTAGCGACACGACTGAATCGCCCCCCGCAGGTTGTGCAAGTAGGCAGCAGAAAAAGTGTTGGGCTGACTGCGGTAGTAGGTCATAGCGTGAGATCAGCGCGATCTACAGCGGGGTAGGTGGCGATGCTCACAGGTGTTCGGCAAAAGTGGCGGTGTCGCCGTTCGCGCTGAAGGAGACCACGGTGTAGGGGTCGACGCGATCGCCCGTTTCCATGCCCGGCGAGCCCATAGGCATGCCCGGCGCAGCAATGCCCAGAACAGCGGGGCGCTCACTCAGCAACCGCTGCACGTCCGACGCGGGCACATGGCCCTCGATGACGTAGCCCTCAACTAGGGCTGTGTGGCACGAAGCTAATGCCTCTGGCACCCCGTACTGATCTTTGATCGCATCCATGTCGTCCGTGACCACATTTTCCACGGTAAACCCGGCGGCTTGCATGTGGTCAACCCAGTGGCCGCAGCAGTTGCAGGTGGGGCTGCGGTACACCGTTAGCTCCGTTGCCGCCTGGGCCTGGGCGGTTAAGGGGCCGAGAAGGGCGATCGCAACCATCATCCCCACGGCTATCAGTCTGGCAATCAAACCACGACGATTCATTTAGCAATTTCCCTAGGGTGTCGATTTAGCTTGCCCTACCTTAAGGATACTGAAATCTAAGGCTTGACTGGGCTGATTGTGACAAGCTCTAACAGCCGGGGTATTAAGGTGTAGGGTCTAGGGTTTCAGGTTTCAGGTCGACCTTATACCTGAAACCCCTAGACCCTACACCCCTTCGAGTTGCCTCAGGCCGACAACCACGTCTGGCGCAGATGCGTGATCGCTAGCTCCTTGTGCTTGGCCTCTACCTCAATCCAGGGAGCTTGACGGAAGGAACTGGGCATAGCGGTGATTAAGTCGCTGTGGCGAGGGTCATGGAGGGCGCTGGACCCGTTGGAAATATGCACTAGCTGCCAGGCTGGGTCGGGCCAGGTGGTGCGAGCCGCCGTCAGCATCTGCTCGACGCTGGGATGGTCGTAGCTGTCGAGGCGTTCGTGAATTAGGTGGTGGTGGGCGTCAAACACCATGGGAATCTGCGTCGCTCGACAAATGTCAAGGATGGCGGCGGCGCTGTAGGTGTGCTCGTCGTTCTCCAAGGTGAGGCGAGAGCGAATTGGCGTCGGCAGATCGCGGATCGTCTGGATGAGGCGATCGCGGCGATCGCCCTTGCCGCCGTGGATATTCATCAACGCCCAGGGGGACTGGGGCAAGCCCATCAGGTCAAACCAGCGGGCGTGGGCCGTCAGTATGGTGATGCTGTTCTCGATCACTGTGGGGTTGTCGGAGTTGAGCACCACAAACTGATCGGGGTGCAGCACCAGCCGGATGTTGGCGGCCTGGGCGCGATCGCCCAGCTGCTTCAGAGCGTCGGCAAACTCGTCTAAAATTCTTGTGCCCAGGGGTGTATCGGAAAACGGAAAAATGTTCGATATCAGGCGATAGAGCTGAATCTGGTTGTCTTGGCAAAACGTGATCGCCAGGTTGAGCCGCCTCAGGTTCTCGTCGTAGAGCGATCGCACCGCCTGCACCTGCGCCTCGTCATCCAGCTGCAACAGCCGCTTGCGCGTCATGGTCTTAAAGCGCACCTCGGGCGAGGTCGTAATGCAAACCAGCCCCAGGTTGGGGGTGTCGAGGATGGCTGGAGCGGGGGAGGAGGAAGTCATGGGCGGGACATGTTGCGATCGTGCGCTTGCAGTGTAGGCAGGAGAGTTAGCCGCTTTTACTATGACAAGCAAACTGAGTCGAGCAATCCTCTAGCGGGCATGGATTTCCCCACCCTTTGAGGGGTATCTTCCGACGGCAGAAACCCGCCCTATCAGGGGCGGCAGTTACCCCAGTCAACTGGTTTCCTCTGTTGCGTCGACTCGCTACGGTAAAAGCAGATACGCAAGCACTGTAGACATCACCCGCTAAGGATTTCTGCACTTTGACCTCAACTCCCATTGCCCCCCCAGCAACCCGCGACGAGCAGCGACTGGCCCCTCAGATTCACCTAGAGCGACTGCTCAACATCCAGGAGATTTATCACGAGCCCGATGCTTTTCAGTACGCCCGCGGTCAAGAGATTTTGGCCCAGCATCCCAACGCCTCGCTGATTGAGGTGCCGTCTCATTGGAACATTCCCGACCTGCACGGTAACGAAGGCTCGGTGGATGACTGGACTCGCATCAAGCGCACCGTACTGGTGCTAGGGGTGAAGAAATCTATCCAGGCGCGGCCCAACAGCCGGTCTTCAGATTTTGTGGCCCCCTCCCACGCCAACGGCTGCGCCATGGCCTGCTCCTACTGCTACGTTGCCCGGCGCAAAGGTTTTGCCAACCCAATCACGGTCTTCGTCAACATCGAGCAAGTGTTGCGCTACCTAGAGCGCCACGCCAAGCGCCAGAGCGACAAGCTAGAGCCCAACCAGGTCGACCCCCAGTTTTGGGTCTATGAGATTGGCGAGAACAGCGATTGCTCAGTCGATGCGGCTATCTGCGACAACGTGAAAGATATCATCGCCCTGTTTCGTCGCATTCCCAACGGCAAGGCGACCTTTGCTACCAAATGCGTCAACCGACAGCTGCTGAGCTATGACCCCCAAGGCAAGACCCGAATTCGGTTTAGCCTGATGCCTGCCGCTAAGGCGCAGATTATCGACGTGCGCACGTCGCCAATTCCCGATCGCATCAACGCCATCAATGATTTTGTTGAAGCTGGGTACGAGGTGCACCTCAACTTTGCGCCCGTGGTTTACTACGAGGGCTGGCTCGACGACTATACCGATCTCTTTCGCCAAATTGACGACACCCTTAGCGATCGCGCCAAGCAGCAGCTTCAGTGCGAAGTGATTTTCTTAACCCACAACGATCGCCTCCACGATGTCAATATGGGCTGGCATCCCAAGGGCGAAGACCTGCTTTGGCAACCCGATCTGCAAGAGACCAAGTTTTCGCAGACCGGCGGCAAAAACGTGCGCTACAAGCGAGGGCTGAAGGGCAGTCTGGTTGAGCAATTTCAGGAGCTACTGCACCAGGAAATGCCCTACTGCACCGTCCGTTACGCCTTTTAGAGGGAGGCATCCTTGATGCAGCGCGCGAAAAGTGACTTAATCACATCGAAGTGATAGCTTCTACGGGTTGGCATCGTAACGCTCCTGAAAGCCTATGAGGATTCTGCTCCGCGCTGCTGAGGAGCTGTGATTTGGGGATGCCATGCAGCCTTGCGATCGGGCTGCATGGCATTCTGGTGGCAGTCCTGTGGTGAGGTGGCACGATGCAGCAGATTCTAAAACGGTTGGCTAGAGCCTGGATGCAGCACATCCATCCGAGACTGATGTCGTTTGTAGCCACCGTTGGTCTGCTCTGGCTGGGGACTTGCCTGCTAATTCTGTTTGGCCTGGCCAATCTGGCCGATGAAGTGCTGGAGCAAGAAGCCTTTTTCTTTGATGAATCGGTTCTGCTGTGGATTAATCAATTTGCTACGCCGACCCTGGATCAGGTGATGCTGACCTTCACACGCTTGGGCGACCCCAGCACGGTGGTGCCGTTGACCTGCATTGGGTTTATTGGACTTTGGTTGCGGCCCCATCGGTCTGTTGCGATCGCCTTCGCAATTAACTGCATAGGCGGGGCCGTGTTGAGCACCGGGCTGAAACTGCTGTTTGGTAAGGCCCGCCCAGCCCTTTGGCCCCAGATTATTACTGAGACCACCTACAGCTTTCCCAGCGGCCACGCGCTGGGGTCAATGGTGCTTTACGGCTTTTCGGCTTACCTGCTGGCGCAGCGCTTCCCTAAGCAAAAACTAATCGTTTATGCAGGAGCAATCTTTTTGATCGGCGGCATTGGCCTGAGTCGCCTTTACCTGGGGGTTCACTGGCCCACGGACGTGCTGGCCGGCTACGGCATTGGCTTTTTGTGGATTAGCGGCTGCATTGCTCTCTTGCGCTTCAAGCTCTCGACGCCACCCTGGTTAAACTGAAGTCTGTCGTAGCTAAACGGCAATATTTGCCCATGTTGCTGACTTTAGGAATAACCGAACCCACTCGCAGAGCAACCGCTGCATGTCTATATCCCCAACCCTTCTCCCCAGGGAGAAGGGAGCCAACCTCTTGTCCCCTCTCCCAGGGGGAGAGGGCTAGGGAGAGGGCAATTCTGGCGAGTCATAGGCTAATTTAGCAACGCTCATTTCCCCGCAGCGGACGTTTGCAAACGGCAGACGGTTAACCAAGGGCTTGCCTAGCTGCCAACGCGAGCCGGAGTGAGCTGAGGCTGGGCCACAGGCTCTCCCTCCAACAGCAGGTTGCGAATCAGCCGAGCCAGACCGCGCTGAGCCAGCCTAGTCACCACCTGCTGACCCATCGCCTGGGTCTCAGGCTTAAACAACAGGGTCGGAATCCGGGCCGCCACCTGGGCGGCATCAAAGCCGGGGGTGTCTTTGAGAATGTCGAGAATGCGACGCAGATTGTCGAGGTCGTTGGGGGCAGCGGCGGCCGCAGGTGGCAAATCCTTCTTGAGGCCAAAGCGGCGCTGCACGGCGGTGGTCAAACTTTGCACCGTGCTTTGGCCAAAGTTGTCGAGGCTGTTGACCAGTTCGCCGACAATGCGATCGCGCAAAAACGAGCCCCGGTCTGAGAACAAAAACTCCAACGTCTGGTCAATCAGCCGATCCATATCGTATTCGTCGCTGCTGCGGGCGTTGCGCAGCAGGTTCTCTAGCCGGTTCCAGCGAAAGCTGCCGTCCTTGAACAGCAGATCTTGCAGCGAGGCCCGTAGCTCGGGCGAAGGGTCGGTCAGCAGCCGCTTGGCCACGTAGGGATAGGCCTTGCTCAGCACCTTGAAGTCTGGGTCAACGTTGATGGCGATGCCCTCTAGGGTCACCAGCGATCGAATGATTAGCGCGTAGTAGGCGGGCACCCGGAACGGGTACTCGTACATCAGCGCCGAAAATTCGTCGGTAATGCTCTTGAAATTCAGCTCGGCAACGCTGGCACCGAGGGCGTTGCTAAACACGTTGCCCAGGGCCGGAATAATCGGCGTCAGGTCGGTGTCGGGGGTGAGAAACTCTAGCTTGACGTAGTCGTTGGCCAGCCCCTCAAAGTCGCGGTTGACCATGTGCACCACCGCCTCAATCAGGCCGTAGCGCTGGTAGGGCTTGACCTCGCTCATCATGCCAAAGTCGAGGTAGGCCAGCTTGCCGTCGGCCATGGCCAGCAGGTTACCGGGGTGGGGGTCGGCGTGAAAGAAGCCGTGCTCTAGCAGCTGCCGCAGCGAGCACTGCACGCCCACGTCGATCAGGTGGGTGGCGTCGATGCCCAGACTGTTCAGCTTGTCGATGTTGGTCAGCTTAGTGCCCTCAATCCACTCCATGGTCAACACCCGACGGGCGGTGTACTGGGGGTAGATATGGGGCACATAGATATCGGGAATGTGGTTGTAGAGTTTGGCAAAGCGTTGGGCGTTCTCACCCTCGTGGGTGTAGTCCATCTCTTCGAAGATGCGCTCGCCGAACTCATCTAAGATGGCCACCAGGTCGCTGCGAATCTGGTTGATGCGGTTGGTGGCAAAGCGGGCCAGCCCTCGCAGAATGTGTAGGTCGAGGGCAATGTTGCGAGCCAGGCCGGGGCGCTGCACCTTGATGGCCACGTCTTCGCCGCTGTGCAGTTTGCCTTTATAGACCTGCCCTAGGGACGCTGCCGCGATCGGGTTTTCAGAAATTTCGGCGTAGATCTGGCTGGGAGGTGCGCCCAACTCTTCTTGAATAAAGCGGTAGGCGGTGGCGTTTGGAAAGGGTGGAATCTGGTCTTGCAGCTTGGTCAGCTCTTCGAGGAAGACCGGCGGCACCAGGTCGGGGCGGGTAGAGAGGGCCTGGCCAATTTTGATGTAGGCGGGGCCTAGTTTGGTGAGCAGGGTGCGCAGCTGGGCCGCCCGCTTAATCTCGTTTTGGGCACTGCGACCGGCGCGAGCATCGAGCCAAAGCTGGGTAAAAAAGCTAATCAGTGGCAGAAAAATGCCGACAAACCGCGCCCAAACCTGAAACGGGCGGCGGCGGTAGTGGGTAGCGATCGCCTCTGGGTCATAGCCGTAGGACTCAAAGGGGTCTTGGGCTTTGGTGGCTAGGGTGCGAGGCCGGGGCGCGTCCAGGACGTGCTCAGGGACAGTAACTAGAGTCGGCTCGGTGATCACCTCTCCGGTTACTGTAATGGCTTCGGCGTCGATGATATCGACAGAGCCACTAAAGTGCTGAGCCGAATCCTGGGTGGTATTTAAAGCCATAGCGCGCTCAGAGAGAGGGTTGAGAACCGAGGGATTGATGATTGGGGCGGCTGAGGCGATCGCCTAAACCATTCCCGTAAACTATTGTAACGGGTTGGCTCCCGAATCCCCGGTGGTGACTTCCCTACTTCCTCCGATCGGATTCTGTCAATTGGAGGAGACTTCAGGTTCCCACCCGCGCCATCCAGTTTTGCAGTTTGCCCATGCGGTGGGAAGAGCAAGCTCTACATCCCCCAACCCCTTCTTTCAAAACGGGAGAAGGGGAGCCGGATTCAAAGTCCCTCTTCTGCTCTGGGAGAGGGATATAGGGTGTAGCTTGCTTCCCGTAGGGTGGGCCCCAAACGTGGGACGCGCCTAATGGTATGCCCCCCAAATCTTGAAAGATTTGAGGGGCATGCGGTTCAAAATGAACGGTTACGCAGCCGATCGCCGAGGGCGCTTGCGCTCAGACTTTTTCTTGTAGCCGATGGCCTGGGCCTCGTTGCTGTCGGAGCCGTAGACCCCCCGCACCAGTTCTTTCATGGCCAGGACGTTTTGGTGGAACTGCCACTCGGCTTGGCGGGCTCTGTCGGCAGCGGCTTTGGCGCGCACCATGATCGCAGTCTCTTCATCCTGGGCAGCAATCATCTCGGCGTAGCTGCTCTGGAGCCCTTCGATGGTGGTCTCAGGGCGGGCGGAGGTGTAGCCAGCGATGGTGCGCGCACCGCGCAGGGAAACGACATCCTGGTCGAGATAGTCGGGCCGCAAACGGCGGGTGGTATCGGTACTGGGCATGGGTGTAATGCTCCTTAATGGCAATACAAAAGGGTGGTTAAAATATCGGGTTGGCGGTTAGGGCTGGGGAGTCTCGCCTGTCGCTCAGGGCAATGTGCCCACTGCGATCGCCGACCCGGAAAAATCGGCGCAGTTTTATGGAAACGATATGGACAGGCGCTGCTGAATGAAGTGGCGATGAGGGTGAAGCATAGCTACCCCCGTACTTACCTGTTACCAAAGTGCAATCGCCTGTTACCGGAGTGCGATTGTTTGTTACCGGAGCGCGATTGCTTGTTACCGGAGTGCGATTGTTTGTTACCGGAGCGCGATTGCTTGTTACCAGGGCGCGATTACTTCGCGCGTCTGGTGCCCATGCTCTGCCTAGGTATCAATCTGTAGGGTGGGCACTGCCCACCTTTTACCCATGCGATCGCAAGATAAATCAAACTTTGCCCAAAGACCTGATTTTTTATTGAGTAGGGTGCATTCGCGCAGCAATGCACCACCACTCCCGCCACCTACCAATCTCCCCCGCAGACAAAATCACCCAAATTTGGTGCGATCGCCTCCGATAATGCCCATTGCGCTGAGGTACGACTCCAACTCCCAGTAATACACAACCCACCCCCGCCCCAAGACTACAACACGGGCACCCTAAGCGAAATTCTTTGCCCCACGTTAATGCCCAATTACCAACGCCTATACCGATCTGGCGGTAGCTATTTTTTTACTCACGTTACTTATAAGCGCCACCCCTGGCTTTGCACTGAGCTTGGCCGACAAGCATTACGAGAAGCCATCATTGCCGTGCGCCGAAAATATCCCTTCGCGATCGACGCCTTTGTGCTGTTGCCTGATCATTTTCACTGCATTTTAACGCTGCCAGAAATTGATGCTGACTATGCCAAACGTTGGTGATTGATCAAGCTCATGGTGACAAAAGCCTGCGCCAAGGATCTGGCGTTGCCGTTGGAGAAAAGCGCATCGGGAGAACGGCGGGGGGAGGGGAATTTATGGCAGCGGCGCTATTGGGAGCATGCTATTCGGGATGAGCGAGATTTTGTGCACCATTGTGAGTACATTCATTCCAACCCTGTGAAGCATGGGTTGGTGAAGAATCCGAGGGATTGGGCGTATTCGAGTGTGCATCGATATTTGCGGGAATAGAAATGGTGCTCGGTGTTGCCTGGGGAGTGGTGCATTGCTGCGCGAATGCACCCTACGGCGATCGCTGCTGGTAAGGCAGACATGCTCTTCAAAGTTACAGCGGGTGAATAAGTGGAACTACTGCTCTAGACACAAATCAGCCGCGTTGGGTTATGCTGCGCTACCTACAAAAATCAGATCGCAGGCTCTAGCCAAAGCCAGTGCTGGCCAATAATGTCGTAGCAGGCGGCAACAGGCATGCTCGCCCCTGGCGGTCACCAGCCCATCAAAAGCATCGCGATGCTTTTGGCATTACCTGATTCTCTACCTGCAAAACGGCGAGCCTTTTAAAGGCTTACGCATTTTCAGCAGCGTATCCGTAGGGCTTCCCATTAAAATACGTAGGTACTAGACCATTGCCCCTATGCTAAATGCCCTGCACATCGAGAACTTTGCCCTGATCGATCATCTCGATCTGCGGCTAGAGGCCGGGTTAAATGTGCTCACGGGCGAAACCGGAGCGGGCAAATCAATCATTCTCGACGCCATTGACGCGGCACTAGGGGGCAAAGCCAACCAGCGACTGGTGCGATCGGGCAGCCAAAAAGCATTGGTAGAAGCCTCCTTTGACGTACCCAAAGAAATCCACACCTGGCTAGCCGAGCAGGAGTTCCCCGCTGCTGACGGTGCCCTAGTGCTGCGGCGAGAGCTGACCCTGGGTAAAACCCTGCGCAGCCGATCCTTTCTCAACGGCAGCCCCGCCACCCGACCCCAGCTAGAGGGGCTGCGGCAAAAGCTGGTCGAAATTACCGCCCAGGGGCAGACCGTGCAGCTCGGCTCCCCCGATCGCCAGCGCGAATGGCTCGATGGCTTTGGCGGTGCCCCCCTCGTCACCCAGCGCCAGCGGGTCGCCGCCGCCTACGAGGCCGCCGCCCAGGCCAAAAAACGGTTAGAAACCCGCCGCAAGGCCGACCAGCAGCGCCGCGACCAGCTCGACCTGCTGCGCATGCACCGCCAAGATCTAGAGCAGGCCCAGCTCGACGACCCCCAAGAACTCGAAACCCTTGCCCAGGAGCACGATCGCCTCAACCACAGCGTTGACCTGCAACAAAACAGCTACGCGGCCTACCAAATTCTCTACGAAAGCGATGCGGGGGAGAGCGCCTGCGCCGACCTGCTGGGCAAAGCCGAAGCCCTTTTGATCGACATGGAGCGCTACGACCCGGCCATCACCTCGATTTTGGGCATGGTCAGCGAAGCCCTCACCCAAATCGAGGAAGCCGGGCGCGCCATCAACGCCTACGGGGCTAGCGTCGAGGCCGACCCCCAGCGGCTCGAAGAAGTCGAAGAACGCATGCGCCAGCTCAAGGCCCTGTGCCGCCGCTTTAGCCGCACCCTGCCCGAGCTGGTGGCCTACCGCGACGAGGTCAACCAAGCCCTCGCCGAACTCTCGGGCGAAGGCCAATCCATCGAAGCCCTAGAGGCCGAGGTCGAGAAGACCCAGACCGCCTTGACGGAGGCCTGCGCCAAACTCACCCAGCTGCGTCAGGGCGTGGCCCAGAAGCTAGAGACGCGCCTAGTCAGCGAACTCAAACCTCTGGCCATGGATCGAGTGCAGTTCGAGGTCGAACTCAAGCCCATTACCCCCACCGCTACCGGAGCCGACGGCATTCGGTTTTTGTTTAGCCCCAACCCAGGCGAGCCGCTGCAACCCCTGGCCGAGACCGCCTCGGGTGGTGAGATGAGCCGATTTTTGCTGGCGCTGAAGGCCTGTTTTTCGCAAGTAGACCCGGTGGGAACGCTGGTGTTTGACGAGATCGATGTGGGGGTGTCGGGGCGAGTGGCCCAGGCGATCGCCGAAAAGCTCTACCAGCTCGGTCGCCAGCACCAGGTGCTCTGCGTCACCCACCAGCCCATGGTGGCGGCCCTGGCCGATGCCCACTTTCGAGTCGGCAAACAGGTAGTTGAAGCCGTTCTGGCCAAGGGAGCCAAAGCGGGGGAGGCCGAGCGCACGGTGGTGCGGGTGCTGCCGCTGTCGCCGAGCGATCGCCGCGAAGAACTGGCCCAGCTAGCCGGGGGCGAGTCACATCAGCAGTCCCTCTCCTTTGCCGAGGCGCTGTTGTCCCAGGCCGACAGCATTCGCGAAAAGCTGTAATCATTGACGTTGCTGTGGAACGGCCAAACGTTTCAAGTCTCTCAATAGGGATAGTCTTAAATCACTGTTAGGTCTGAGTCAGACTTTGCTTTCGTAGTCGAAAATTTAGCCTCAAGCCGTCGCGTTCTAAAGATTGGGGCTAGTCGTTATGGATTTTCTCCTTACTGTCGAACCCCTTCTAGAGGATCCGTCTCTACTGATAGAAGACCCTGCCATTGAGGAGCATCTGCGCCAGTTTTGCCTGGTGCTGTCGGTATCGCTGGGTGTGGCTACGCTGTCGCGGGTGTTTAGCGTGCTGCGCAACATTCCCTACACCCTGCTGCTGCTGCTGGTGGGTCTGGGCCTAGCGGTGCTGGATGTGCGGCTGATTAACCTGTCGCCCCAGCTAATTTTGTTTATCTTTTTGCCGCCGCTGCTGTTTGAGGCCGCCTGGAACCTCAACTGGAAAAGCCTGAAGCAGTACGCGGTGCCTGTGGTGCTGTATGCGATCGTCGGCGTGGTGATCTGCGTCGCTAGCCTAGTGTGGGGCTTGCAGACCTTCGCTGGGGCATCCTTGGCGACGGCACTGCTGGTGGGGGCAAGTTTGTCGGCCACCGATCCGGTATCGGTAGTGGCCCTATTCCGCGAGCTGGGGGTCGATAAAAAACTCACCACCGTGATGGAGGGCGAAAGCCTGTTTAACGACGGCGTGGCGGTGGTGGCCTTTAACCTGCTGCTGGGCATTGCCCTAGGGCTAGAGCAGTTTGACGTCTCGGTGACGGTAGCGCGCTTTTTGGTATTCGCCGGAATCGGCATCAGCATCGGCGGGCTGATCGGCTTCGGCATCTCGTTTCTCACCCAGCGGTTCGACATTCCCCTGGTGGAGCAATCCCTCACGCTGGTCTCGGCCTACGGCACCTACCTGGTCGCTGAAGAACTCGGTGGCTCCGGCGTAATCGCGGTAGTAACCACGGGGCTGATTCTCGGCAACTTTGGCTCGCGCATTGGCATGAACCCCCGCACCCGCCTGGTGGTGTCTGAGTTCTGGGAGTTCTTGTCGTTCTTTATTAACTCGATTGTGTTTTTGCTGATTGGCGACCAGGCCAACTTTGCCGAACTGATTGACGAGCTAGATAAAATTGCGATCGCCATCGTCTTGATGATCATTGCCCGCGCCATCAGCGTCTACGGTTTGGGCTTCGTCAGCAACGCCATCACCGGCCCCGAAATGGATCTGCCGCTCAAGGGGCAGACGGTGCTCTGGTGGGGCGGCCTGCGCGGATCGGTCTCGGTGGCCCTAGCCCTGAGCGTGCCTGCCGTGCTGGGCGATCGCCAAGAAATCATCTCCATCGTCTTTGGCGTCATGCTCTTTACTCTGCTGGTGCAGGGGCTGACCACCAAACCCCTGCTGGAGTATCTGGGTCTGCTGGGCGACCAGCCCATGCGGGTAGAGTATAGCCAAATGTCTGCCCACCGCGTTGCCCTCACCCGCGTCATGCAGCGCCTAGAGGAGATGAAGGTCAATGAAGAGTTTGACCCTGAATTCGTCGGCTACCAGATGGCCCTGGTGCAAGGGCAGCTCAATGAAGTCAAAGAAAAGCTGGCCACCCTCGAGCAGCAAAACGACAGCATTCGCGACTATGCCTCCGAGCAGCTGATGGAAGAACTGCTAGCGATCGAGTCGGACACCTACGCTGAGTTCATTCGCGCTGGACAGCTCAAAGACACCCTGACGCCGCTGTTGGAAGGGGTGCTGCCCGATCGCCTAGGGGAAGCGCATTGATCGGGTATAGGGTTCAAGGTGCAAGGTCTAAGGGATAGCCTTTGATTAGGGTATAGGGTTCAAGTGTAAGGGTCTAAAGGACTGCCTTAAACCCCACACCGTATACCCTATACCCTGTTCACCCTACGCTATCCAGGTTCTGCTGCCAGAGCTGCTCCTGTAGCGCTTCGTTCTCCAGTTTGAGGGCGACGGCTCGCTGCTTGAGGCCGTCGCGTTCGGCGGCGATCTCTTGGCAACGGTACTTGAGGCTGGTTTGCTGGTGAAACTGCTGGCCGAGCTGGCTGCTCAGCTCGGCAATTTTTTGCCGCTGGGCTTCAACAATGGCTTTGAGGGCAATGGGGTCGTCATCTAGCGCCTCGGCGGCTGGTGGCAGGGCGAGGGGCTCGCTGGAAGACTCAATGGGCTCGCCCATGCTCTGACTACCGCCTTTGGCATAGGCCTGCATGCGGGCCAGGGTTACCTGATGGCGGGTGAGGGTGTTGTCGAGGTGCTGAATGTGCTGCTGGGCCGCCTGGAGCTGGCTGCTCAAGCTGACGGTGAGCGATCGCGCGATCATCACCTCAGAATTTAAGTCTAGGTCTTGGCCGGGGGCGCGGCCCATGGCCAAACTCTGGTAGTAGTTCTTCAGCCGCACTAGGTAGTCCTGCACCTCGGCTTGGCCTTGGTGAATGCGCGATCGCAGCCGCTCTAGCTCAAGCTGCTGGTCCACTACCAGCTCCTTAACTCCCACCAACAGCTGTTCAAACACCTGATGTTGCCACTCATCTTTGGCATCCAGCTGCTGCTTGAGGTTGACAATGATCTTTTGCTGAACGTTTGAATATTCTTCGGTCTGAGCAAGGTGGGCCTGGAGCATCTGGTGGTTCACCACCTGCTCCTGCATCTCTTCTATAGACTCTCTGGCTTGGTCAAGGGCCTGCTGCAACAAACAGACGCGCTGCACCAGCTTGAAGTCCAGCGAACTTTCCTGGAACATGGCGAAACCGATGAAGAGGAACTCGGGGCAAGGTGACGACCTGGAGGGAACGACCGACAGGTGGACTAGGGTTTAGATGCGTGTGCTTGAGGTAGCAGTACCCTACCAGGCTTGGCCGGGGGGTGACTGTGGGTGGCACTACCTAGAAGGGATTCTACACTGAACTTTACATGGCGGACGCGACCAACTCGACAGGGGCTACCGCCCTAACTTAATCTACTTAAAATCCTGGAATTAGCCACCATAGGCTGAGCCCCAGCAGCCCGGTGCAGGTGTGCTGAATCCACCGCTGAGGGCCAGACTGGCGACAGATTTTGACCGTTAGCCAAACCGACAACGCCATGCCCAACAGCAGCGTTACCCCCTGGAGAAAGGCTACCACTGCGGGGTGGGCAACCCAGACCGGCAGATTTACTCCCGAGGCCCCAAAAGTGGCCAAAGACACGGGCAAAATGCGGCCGCCCTCCCCTAGACCCAGGCGCAGGTAGTGGGCCAGGTTGGCAGCCCACACCAGGGGCAGGTAGCCGTAGGCCAGCCGTACCGCCGGCCGTCGGGGTAGCCCCTGGGTTTTGCGCCAGAGCCAGTGCACGCCTTCGACCGTGAGCGGCAGCAGGGCGGGCAGCGCCAGCACCCCAAAGGCCACTAGGCTGTGCCCGATTACCGTGTCGATCGGCAGCTGAATGCCTAAGCGCGTCTCCAGCTCGGGCAGGCGGTGCAGGTACACCGCCCCCAGCAGCAGAAACATCAGCGCCACCTCAGACGCTCTAGGCCGGTGCGTCGTCCACAGCTCAATGCCGGGGGGCCGCAGGTTTAGCTCGACGGAGCGGTGGGGGCAGGCCTTAAGGCAGGTCATGCAGAGGACGCAGTCGCGGTTGTCTTCGAGCTGGGCCGGGTGAGAATACAGGGGGCAGCCGTTGGTTTCCTGGCCCTCCCCTTTTTGAGGGCCGCCCTTGTAGCACTGGTAGGTGGTGCACTCTGCCGAGCAGGTGCCCTGTTGCGCCCGCAGCTCGGTCATCGAGAGTTTGGCGAACATGCCGTTCATGCCGCCGATGGGGCACAGGTAGCGGCACCAAAACCGCCGCTCAAACAGGGCCGAGAAGATCATCGCCCCGGCGGTAATCAGCAGCAGCAGGCAAGCGGAGAGGTAGGCGGCATCCTCCAGGTGCCACACCTCTTCCCACACCAAAATCAGGGTGAACAGGCTAAAGAGAAACCAGCCCCCCCAGTGCTCGGCCGCCTCGCGGGGCCAGCGTTTGAGCCTACCGGGGAACAGCTTTTGCGAGATCCACTGGGTGACTTCGCCGTAGATCATAAAGGGGCAGACGGCGCACCACAGCCGCCCCACAAAGGGAAAGCTCAGCAGCACCAAGGGCCACCACCAGGCCCAAAACACGGTTAGCGCCACATTCTCATGGCGCTGCTGGGGGCCAAACCAGAGCACAGCGATGACGACGGCGAACAAGGTGAGGGTAATGCCGTAGTTGATGCGATCGGGCCACCAGGGGCTGCGCAAGAACCGCCGCAGATTGGGGTAGCGGTTGAGCAGGTTGAGCCGCAGCTGTTTCTTTTTGCTCTGGGCGGGCCAGATGATCTCCTCGGTGATCAGGCCGCCGCCGGAGAGCTGAGCCGCTGCCCGCTCGACCAGATTCTCTAGCTCGCGCAGATTGTCAGGAAAGTCGTAGGACTGCAAGCGGCGGACGGCCTCTGGGGTCAGCGTCAGCCGCCCAGTGCTGCGCCGGCGGCTGATCAGTGAGAGGTAATAGTTGACCCAGTCTTCGATGTCGGCTTTGCGCACTCGCAGGGGAGGCACCTTGATGGTCTCGCCCACGCGATCGTCCAGCACTGGCACGGCTTGCTCAGCCAGCAAGATAATCCGAGCCTCGGCAGTGACGGGCGAGGCGGTTTCGCCATCGCGGCTGACGGGGCGATATTGCCCGGTCTCTAGCAGCTCGGCGATCGCCTCAGCCAGATCAGCCCCCAGTTCTCGGGGGTTGTTGAGCACCAGGGTGCCCGCGCCCAAAGCCGCCAGTAGCCCCATGCGACCCCCCGCCCGGCCAAACAGATCGGCCCCGCTGGCCTGGAGCTGGCCGCAGTTGACTTTGATAATGGGTAGCCGCCGCTGTTCAGAGCCAAAGTGAATTAGCGCCGCCAGGTTGTCTTTCTCTAGGCCCGGTTCGCCAAAGATGAGCACTGATTTGCGATCGCCCGCTGCTTCCCGCAGCTGGACCCGCAGCCGATTGGCATAGCGGCTGCGGCCAATTACTCCCCGCCGGGCCTTGGCTACCAGGTAGGGGCGCAGAATAGCCTGGCGCTCTTGCTCTAGCTCAGCCTCAGATGACAGACGCTTAACTACGTCGACCAGCTGCCGGGTAAAGGTTTGCAAAATGTCGGGGTACTGCTGCACCAGCGCCTGGAACGGGTCGCGATCGATAAACCAGAGGGTGCTGTCGCAGAGGGTTTGAATGGTTTGCTCAACCGGTTGGTCGAGCAGCAGGGGCTCCAGGTTCAACACCGCACCGGGCAAGAAGCTGGCCCCGCCAAGGGTGGCCTCGGTGCCGAGCTTGCCTTCCCAGAGAATATAGAGACCCTGGGGAGGTTGGCCGGCTTCAACAACGGTTTCCCCAGCGGTCACAGTTATGGTCTGAATGGCTTGAGCTAAGGGCTCTAGAGTAGGCTCGGGCAGCACGCTGAGGGGGGTGCGCTCCTGTAAAAAGATCACCCGGTCGGATACAGTCATGGCAGTTCACCCACGCTCTACACGGTGTAGCCCCATGATGATGGCAAATGACCTCTGGGTGCCTCTGGCATTACTCAGCTTAATCATTGCGGCGGCGATCGCCTTTAGCCGCGCGAAGTAGGGTTATGTCATCGCCCTGTGTGACAAACCCCACAAGGGTGAAACCATTTCAGACGGAACGGCTACTGTCTTGGAAGAAGTATCCCTACGGCGATCGCGCTAGCTTTTCAACACCAATTTAGTGCAGAAGAGCGTGATGTTCTTGCAAACAAAACTTCGTTCAGCATCAGCCCTGAATTAGCGGTTCAATGTTGCACAACCACTGGTGTTCCCAGATCGGCCCAGTTGTACAACCACTGGGCATGGTCAACCGCAACGTTCACGCAGCCATGGCTCACGGGCGTACCAAAATTGTGGTGCCAGTAAGCTCCATGAATTGCGTAGCCCCGGTAAAAATACATTGTCCACGGTACATCGGGCACGTCATAATCTGCGCCCCGCATTCTGGTCGTTCGATGCATCGACTGAACTTCAAACACCCCCGTTACCGTTGGCGTTGAGCGCTTCCCCGTCGAGACAATGACCGCATAGACCGGAGTGTCTCCCTCCCAAGCGGTCAACCGCTGGCTTGACAGATCAATTTGGAACCAGCGTTCATTCGACTGGCGAAAACTTGCCACCCGCGCGGCTATTTCTTCATTCGTGAGGGCCATGACAGGCTCTATGTTTGGAGCCAAAAATAGACCCGCACCGCTAACTACTAAACTCAAAAAAGCACCTGCTCCGAAGCGTTTGAGCCAATGCTGCTGAGAGGCTAACATCACTCCACCTCAACTGTCCAAATGATCATTACTTCAACCCCTTCAGCTAAAATCCTAAAGATGGTAATGATTCTTTAGGCTGCACCATATCCTGAACAGCCAAGCTTGACGAAGCCCTAAATTTTCTCTGCTAAAAACTCTACCAGCCGAGTTACCTTCGCCGATAGGTGGCGATTCACTGGGTACAGCGCGTAGATGTTGATTGGCGGGGGTGGATAATCATTGAGAACAGGGCGTAAGCGTTCTGCCTTCAGATCCTTTTCTACAATAAAGTCAGGCAGCATTACGATGCCTAAGCCCTCTAGGGCAGCGGCCCGCAGCACCTCGCCGTTGTTGCAGCACAGCGGCCCATTGATCGTGACCGTGTGGGGTTCATCGCCCACCAAAGTCCAGCTGTTGTCTTGGGCACGGTGGCCGTAGTGTAGACAGTCGTGCTGTTTGAGATCGTCTGGGTGAGCTGGGATGCCGCGCTGCTGTAGATAGCCGGGAGTGGCGCACACCACCAGCGGGCAGGGAGCTAGGGTGTGCGCGATCAACCCTGGGCCGGGCGGCTGGGCGGCAATGCGAATGGTGATATCAAAGCCTTCTTCAATCGGGTCGATGCGGCGATCGTTGAGCACCAGCTCTACGTAGAGGTCGGGGTACTGAGCCATAAACTCTACTATCAGCGGGGCCAAGTGCAGCGTGCCAAAGGTCATTGGCGCGTTGATGCGCAGGCTGCCGCGCGGCTCCTGGTGCAGGCGAGTGAGGGCCAGCTCGGCTTCTTCAAGGTCAGTGAGGATAGCAAGGCAGCGATCGTAGTAGGCGCGACCCGCGTCGGTAGGGGAGACTTTGCGGGTGGTGCGCTGCAAGAGCTGGGTTTGCAAGTGCTCTTCTAGATTGATTACCAGCTTGTTGACCTGCGATCGCGAGAGATTCATTTGGCGGGCAGCGGCAGCGAAACCGCCTGCTTCGACGACTTGGGTAAAGGCACGCATGCTTTCGAGTTTGTCCATTTTGAGGAATGAGGGAGATAAGGACGGTGAGGGTGATGAGGGAGGTGGGGTAGGGAGATCTTCTAGGACAACACAACAGATGTTTGTCTCTTTTTGGTTGACAATGCGTTTACAAAATTGCGTATTGTCTATTGATTGGATTCAGTTTATCTTTAATTTATTCGGATGTTTCCAATCCATTGACGCTAATTAGGAGGTGTCTCTAATGATTACGGTTCGTCCTGCTAATGAACGCGGTGCCGCCAACTTTGGCTGGCTCGATTCTCACCACACCTTCTCCTTCGGCAACTACTACGACCCTAAGCACATGGGCTTTGCCAGCCTACGGGTGATCAACGAAGACAAGGTGACGCCGAGCCAAGGTTTTGGCACCCACGGCCACCGCGACATGGAAATCATCACCTACGTGTTGGATGGCGCACTGGAGCACAAAGACAGCCTCGGCACCGGCTCCGTCATTCGCCCTGGAGATGTGCAGCGGATGTCGGCGGGCACGGGCATTCGCCACAGCGAGTTCAACGCTTCAGACACTAACCCAGTGCATTTTCTGCAAATTTGGATTTTGCCTGAGACTGAGGGCATTGACCCTGGCTACGAACAGATCTCGATCGCACCTGCCGCCAAGCAGGGTCAGCTGCGCCTGGTAGGTTCCCGCGACGGCCGCGATGGCTCCGTCACTATCCATCAAGATGTGAGCTTATACGCCACTACGCTGACCGAGGGCGATCGCGTAGACCATACCCTGGCCCCCAGTCGAGTGGCCTGGGTGCAGGTGGCCCGTGGCGCAGTCAACCTCAACGGCCATGACCTCACCGCTGGGGATGGGGCCGCCGTCAGTGACCTCAACACCCTAACTCTGACTGGGGCTGCCGATGAGGCCGAGGTGCTGCTGTTTGATATGGCCGCCTAACAAACTTGCGGCAGCAGGGGAAGTTTCCCCTGCTGCCGCTGAATGTCCGTGACAAGACGGTGATCGTAATGAGAGGAAAAACCGATGGCTGAGCCTGTAATTGCCGATACTAAGCCCGTAGTAATGCAGCTGGAGGCCGGTGACTATTTTTGGTGCACCTGCGGCCAGTCAACTAACCAACCCTTCTGCAACGGTGCCCACGCTGGCACCGAGTTTACACCGATGAAATTTACCCTAGAGGAGAAGCAGCAGGTGGCGCTGTGCGCCTGCAAGTACACGCAAAATGCGCCCTTCTGTGATGGGAGCCACGCCAAACTCTAGGGCAGCCAAGACAGCACCTAACTAGCCCATTTTTCTCAGTAAGAATAGGTGTGCGGTAGTTGAACCGCTTTAGAGCAGCGGCGGCTTGTTTACAGACCGCCGCTTTGTTTGGAATGCTAGTAGTTCTGCCGCAAACGTCCTCGGGTGCGACCGCTGAGGCGCTCAGACACCAGATCGCGGTCTTTGTCGCTGAGGCCACTGACCCGTTGCTGGGCCTGGTTGAGCTGGTGGTTGTCCGACAGGCGGTTGATCAGGTCAGCTTCGTAGGACCGCTGACGGGGACTAAGGCGAGACTTTCCCATGGAGATGCTCTGCAAGAAATCAATAAACGGGATTGACCCTAGTCTAATTTCAAACCGGGCACCTGGGGAGTCAAATGGTTTCTAGCAAGGAATTGTTACTCGGGCGGTAGCCGACCCTCTCGCAGATCAGTGGCTGGGTAGCCGCCCGGAGGATGCGATTCTCCTTTAGAGAAGCTGCGCCAACGCCCTCTTGAGCTGGTCTTTGATCATCGCGCTAAATGCCGCTCTCGAGTGCCTCAGTCAGCTTGTCGAGATACATCATCATGAGATTGCTCTGGTCGCTGGGGAGCGTAGTGCGCACTTCTTCTTTGAGCAGACGGTAGGCCACCACACAGGCTGTCTGACGATGGAAGGCGCGGATAATATTCTGCATCCACACCAGATACTCTTCCATAAAGCCATCTTCGTCGTGGAGCAAAACGCCTTTGGCGACGTACTCCAGGGTATAGGTCATATCGCGCTGGCACTGTTGGGCGTGCTCTTGTACGACCTGGCGATGGGGGGTCTGCATGAGCCGCCGCAGGGTATTGAGCACTAGATCTTTGCTGTGGTCTCTAACGTGGTTGTAGAGATTCACCCGGGTTTGAAAGGCCTCCATCATTTGTTCGAAGGGGCGCAGCTCAACATCACTCAGGTAGCGACCGTCGGCTTCACGGACAGAGGCAAGCAGGGCATTATTCATGGCAGATAAAGGCGCGACGTGCGGCCTGGATGGGTTCTCTCCAAAGATGCCCAGGGAAAGCGGTGTGATGCCTGATACCTCAATAATTCTTCGCACTGAAATGAGTCGCTCTGCCGTCGCCCTCTGCTGCTTCGCGGGTTACACCCGATTAGGAAGCACCCCTTGCCCGACCTGAGCGGTGTAGACGCTCAATTCAAGGCATTGCTAGGCCCAATTTCATTGGGGCAAGTCGCTGCGCGTTAGTTTAATAAGGCTGTGGATTGGGTCTATTCTTGAGAGATGCCGAATTTTGCCCAGCCGTAGCCATGCACAACTTTTTGCCCGTCGCCTACTTTGAAGGCCAGTTTTGTGACTTTAGCGACGCTAAACTTTCCATTGCCACCCACGCCCTGCACTACGGCACCGGGGCTTTTGGCGGTCTGCGCGGCATTCCTGACCCGGCGGGGAATGGGCGCATTTTGCTCTTTCGCCTCGATCGCCACTGCCAGCGCCTCAGCACCAGCGCCCGGCTGCTCAACTACGACCTGCCCGCCGACAAAATTCAGGCGGTAATCGAAGATTTCGTTCGCAAAAATAGCCCCGACAAATCTTTCTATATTCGGCCCTTTGTCTATACCTCAGACCTGGGCATTTCGCCCCGGCTGCACAACGTCGAGAAAAGCTTTTTTGTTTACGGACTAGAACTGGGCGACTATCTCTCGCCCGAGGGTGTCACCTGCCGGTTTAGCTCCTGGTATCGGCAAGAAGACCGCAGCCTGCCTCTGCGTGGCAAAATCAGCGGGGCCTACATCACCTCGTCGCTAGCCAAAACCGAGGCCGTTGAGTCGGGCTTTGACGAATCGATTTTGATGAATTCCCAGGGCAAGGTCAGCGAAGCCTCGGGTATGAACGTCTTCATCGTGCGCCATGGCAAGCTCATCACCCCCGGCTACGAGCAAGATATTCTCGAAGGCATTACCCGCGACAGCATTCTCACCGTCGCTCGCAACTTGGGCATTGAGGTGGTCGAGCGCCCGGTCGATAAGTCAGAGCTGCTGATTGCCGATGAGGTATTTCTCAGCGGCACGGCGGCTAAAATTACCCCAGTCCGCAAGGTGGAGTCGTATAACCTGCCCACCAGCCGCCCCATCACCGATCGCCTGCGTGAAAAACTCACCGCCATCACCGAAGGGCGTGACGATGAGTATCAAGACTGGATATTTGCGATCGATTTGGGGTAGATTCCCCAGCTCATCCCTCTAAAACTTTGCGAAACACTACTTTGTCGTAGCCCGTTGCGTAGAAGTCGCGGATCCGCCCTTCCTCTTGATAGCCGCAGTTGGCATAAAACGTGCGTACGCGCTCAAAGTCAGGGGAACCGGAGGTTTCAACTATTAGCAGGCGTCCGCCTTGTGCCGCTAGCGTTTGCTCGACGTGGCGCAATAGCGCTGTTCCCCGCCCTTCCCCTTGCCGGCTAGGGTGGACAGCAATCAGCTGTAGATTCCAGGTCTGATCGGTCATTCGTTCTAGCTCGCAATAGGCAACCCCTACGGGCCCACTGTCGTCGTCGGTTAGCCAAAATGCCTTGCTAGCTGTGGTGTCGTTAAGGGAGTTGGCCAACAGGGTGCTCAACTCCTTGAGCTGGTGGGGTTCAAACAGTCCGGTTGCGTCAGCTAGGGATATCAGAGTGCTGGCGTCAGCGGCTATAGTAGGGCGAATCATTCAAAATCTCAGGTTTTGCAAGGGTATAGGTAGCTGCTATTGCCCAATTCTGCTGTCCCCTCAAATCCATATAGGGCAAAAGGTTTGCCTGCCGGAGACGATTGAGTTTGAACAGGGTGACTAAGGTAGAATTAGCCCCCGTCACAGCTCTAGGCTGTAACGCTTACAGCTTATGCTACAAGATACTACATCCGATTGCTTAGAATAGCCTGAGTTTTGGAGAAAGCCTATAGAGCTGGGGCTCAGAGGTTGGCGATCGCGATCGCTCAGACCCTAGAGCAATTGTCTAAACAGCAGCGCCATTTGGCCCTTGATCTTTTCGGGGGTAGGGCGGTTTTGCCAATCGAGGTAGCTGATGCAGTAGCTGTTGGCCATGGCATCGATAAAAAACTGCTCGACCTGGCGAGCCAGCTCTGGATAGGCACCTGAGATATTTAGCTCGTCGTTGTGGAAATAGCTGCGGGGGTCAAAGTTGGCGCTGCCGGTGCTGACCCAATCGTCATCCACCAGCACAAACTTGGCGTGCATCATGCTGGGCTGGTACTCACAAATTTTGACGCCGGCCTCGAGTAGGGGGCCATACAGACCGCGACTGGCCAGATGCACCATTGTTTTGTCGGTGGCTGCCCCCATGGTGAGAATACGAACATCCACGCCTTTTTTGCAGGCGCAGATTAGAGCTTGGGCGGTGTCATCGTCGGGCACCAGGTAGGGGCTGCCGATCCATAGCCGCTTTTTGGCCGCCAGAATGTGGAGCTGCATTAACAGCCGCATGGAAGATTCGTTGAGGCTAGAGGTGTTGTCGGTAATGTAAAGCGGCGTAGACCCATGCTTCTGTACCGAATGCAGGCCTTGCTTGAGGTCGATGCACCCCCCAGCGCAGGACCAGTTTTGCAGAAATTTGCCCTGGAGCAGGCTCACCACTTCGCCTTCGTAGGCCACTTCAAAGTCGAGCCAGGGGCCATCATCGTGCTCAAAGGCGACCCCATCCCAAAAGTCGGATACGCCGGCCCCACCAATAAACACCCGGCGACCGTCGACAATCAGCAGTTTGCGGTGCGATCGCGAGTTGTACTCCAGCGGCGCGCGCCAGTCGAGCGGCCGAAAGAACTGAATTTCGGCCCCAACGTTTCTCAGCCGCCGCCAGTATTTTGCGGGCATGGCCTTGGTGCCCTGGTGGTCGAGCAGGAGCTGCACCGTAACGCCTGCCATGGCGCGATCGGCAACCACTTCGGCAAAGGCATCGGCCCGGCGACCCGGCGTCATAAAATAGGTTTCATACTGAATTAGATGCTTGGCGCCAGCCATGGCGGTGTTACGAGCGGCGTAGACATCGTCTATCTCGCTCCAAAAACCAACCAGGTGTCCAGTAGTGTCTGCGGAGTTAGCCAACCCTTCTAGACTGAGAGCAAAACAGGGGTCATCTAGGCTAGGTACGTTGTCAATCGTGCAGGTAGAGGCTTGGCGAAAGCTGCCCCTGAGATACCCATAGCTGACCAGCACTAGCACCAGCAGCATCAGCCCAACCCCTAACCACCACAGCCACACAGGCGGAGGCTCTCCATCAGAGTCTGAGTCTTCGGGCGAGGTAGGCATCGCAATTGTTACCGTGACGACACTAAGCTCCCAGCATAGTCATTTAGCCGCATTTGTTATCTCTATCCGGAGGAACAGCCCTACGGCCGTAGACGCTTTAGCCGCAATTGACTAAGCAGCCGATCGCGACGACGGCAATACCCGGCTCAGCACGATGTAGATCGCTAAGGCTGACACGATGCCGTTGATGGGCACAATGCCCCAGCCGATCTGACCAGTGATGTAGGCGATCGCAGATGCCCCTACGTAGGCAATCACCCCCGCCCAGTTAAAAGCCGGCTGCGGGGCTGCCAAATCGGGAAACTGCCGCCGCCGGTTGACCCAGTAGTCGGCCATAATAATGCCGCCAATGGGCGGAATAAAGGTGCCTAGCAGAATTAAATATTGCACTAGCCCTTCGTAAATGCCGCCCCAGGCCATAAGCAGAGCCAGGGTTGCGCCTCCCAGCACAAATAGGGTGCGGCGACTGGAGCGAAACATATTTGACCCAGCAATGGAAAAGGCGTAAATGGTGTTGTCTTGGGTGGTCCACATATTCAGCAAAAATAGCACCAGACCACCTACCACCAGCCCCTGCTGAGCCATCACCTTGACGATATCGGGCTCACCATAGACTTTGGCACAAAAAGCTCCCGAAAAAATCAATAGACCGTTGCCTAAAAAGAACGCGATCAGCGTGGCTACAAAGCCGACCTTCCCATTTTTAGAGAATCGGCTCCAGTTGGTGGCCTGGGTGCCGCCTGAGACAAACGTGCCGACGATGATGGTGACGGCGGCCCCTAGGGGTAGGGGATCTGCGATCGCCAGCTCCTGCAACCCCACAAATCCACCTACATCCCGCGAAGCCACCGATAGACTGATCGCCATCAGCAGCACCATGGCCGGCACCGCCACCCGGCTCAGCCAGTCCATCGCCGTATAGCCAAAGTAGGCGGTGGAGCAAAAGGCGTAGGTGAAAAACAAAATAATCAGCCAGTTCCAAGACTCTGGTACCCCAGCCAGGCTGTTAAACAACTGCGCCATCAGCGCCGAGCCCCAGGCATACCAACCAATCTGCGTAAACCCCAAAATAAAATCGACCCAGCGCGAACCTACATTGCCAAAGCTAAACCGCGCCATCAGCACCGTTGTTAGCCCCGTTTCGCCTGCAATGTAGCCTAGCAGCGCCGCGTACAGTCCCAAAATCAGGTTGCCAATCACAATTAGGCTAACCAGGTCGGGCCAAAATCGAAACGAAGGGCCAATCAACCCGCCTGCAAACAGCGTGCCGGAGTACAGCGTAAAGCCTACTAAAATGGCCGCCAGAGAAACAAATGACCGGCGAGCCGCCTGGGGAACCGGTTCGAGGGGATAGTCTTCGTTGACGCTGCCTTTGTGAACAAGGGAGGGTTCGGTGGTGGTAGACATGGGGGTTAAAAAAGCGCTTTGGGCCGCATTGTAGGTACAGTCCAAAGCGCAAACAGTATTTTGAAGAACATTCAACCAGCCGTAATGGCTGACCGTCTGCTGGATAAGCAAAATTCGCAGAGATTAGAAGCCGAAGAAGTATCTTTGCTCAGTTCAGGTCAATCCCTAAGATTGTGAGATGTGATGTCTGACACAGCATTGCCTAGGGACCTGGCGGCAGACCTGGGGTGCCCCCCTGACCTGCCAAACGATTTTTCATCGCCGCTAGCTCATTGTCTACCGTAGTCGATCCGCCCTCAAGGGCAGCAAACTGGCGCTCCAAGGGATCGCCGCTGAGTTCTTCGAGGGCTTCAGATTTGGCCTCTAGCTCCATCACTCGCTCCTCCATGCGCTCAAAGGCGGCGAGCGAACCGCCCGTGCCTGTCTGCCCCAACATGTCTTGAATGCGCTGGGAGGCCTCGGCGGAGCGGGCGCGAGCGATGTATAGGTCTTTCTTAGTGCGGGCGTCGGAAATTTTGGCCTCTAGTCGCCGCATGTTGTCCTTGAGACCGTTGACCACGTCGCGCTGCTGGTCGAGCTGAGCATCCATGGCCTGGGCCGATTGCAGGTAGGTTTGACGGCGGGTCAGGGCCTGGCGGGCTAGGTCTTCTTCGCCTTTTTGAATGGCTAGCTCGGCGCGGTTATACCACTCCTGGGCGGTCGATTTAGCCTGGGAACTCTGGCGCTCGGTGCGTTTTTGGGTGGCGATCGCCTGGGCCACCGCCTGGCGCAGCTGAATCAGATTGGCCTGCATATCGGCCATCGCCTGTTCCAGCACCCTTTCGGGGTCTTCGGCCTGGTTGACGGCGCTACTTAGATTACCCCGCAGAAGTCGCCATAACCGATCAAACAACCCCATCGAGTCTCTCCCACAACGGTGATTTGATTCAGCATAACAGGCGAGTAGAGGGGTGGCGAAATCAGGAAGGTGATGAGGTCGGAGAGGTGAGGCAGGTCAGAACGATCAGCTTTGGAAAGTTCAAACGTCCCCAAATCCTGTAGATCTACAACTCGCCTATCTTCTCATTCCCCTCATCTCCCTCACCTCCCTCACCTTCCTGATCTCCCTTCCCGGCTCGGCTTC
Source organism: Nodosilinea sp. FACHB-131 (assembly GCF_014695395.1). Taxonomy (GTDB): domain Bacteria; phylum Cyanobacteriota; class Cyanobacteriia; order Phormidesmidales; family Phormidesmidaceae; genus Nodosilinea. Next base: position 107,025 of record NZ_JACJOF010000010.1, on the reverse strand, counting down.
CCTAGGGCGAAATCACCTGCGCCGGAATCCCCTGCCCCTGGAGCTCATTCACTAGGTTTTGGGCCGATGACTCTTGAGAAAATGCACCCATCTGAATGCGGGTGCCGTTGGAAAAATTGCGTACGTAGGCATCACCCACTGCGCCGCGGGCCGACTCTAGCGACTGGGTGCCGCTGTAGTCGGTCACCACGTAGTAGCTAGGCGCTGCCGCCTGGGGTGGAGCCTGGGTAATGGGGGCGGGAGGCGCTACAGCCGGAGGAGCTGCGGGCGTCGCGGGCGCCGCTGGGGCTCGGTTTGCGGCCAGAGGTCGCGGGGGCTGAGCATTGGCGGCAGGGGGCGCTACCCGGACAGCGGGAGGCGCGGTGACAGGGGCAGGGGCCGATCGCGGCGGGGCAGCGGTTGCGGCCGGTCTAGGGCTGACTGCGGCTCTAGGCGCGGTCACAATGTTGGCGCGCAGTACCCCACCACTGCCTCCCGCCGGGGTAAGCACACCGGGCCGAGGGCCTGTGGTTCTGGGCTCACCAGGGCGCTGTCCGTTGGTAGGCAAGGGCTGCCCCCCAACCATCGTGGGTGAAGTAGTCCCTGGCAAGCCTGCAGCTGGGGCAGGTGACTTGGACGAATTGGCGGAGGGCAGAGTGCTGATATTGTTCAGATCGAGGGAGGCAAACTCCTTTTCTGACAGGTCGGGGCCAAGGGGTTTGAAGTCTGATTCGGCCTGATTATCGAGACCGTCTAAGGCTACGGAGTCGGCCTGATTATCCGCTGGAATGGGGTCACCCTTGAGGCGGCGGGTAATGGCATTGTCAGTTAGGTGCTGTATGGCCTGAGGGGAGGTGACCAGGTAGCCAAAACCAGCACTAGTTACCAGCAGCAGTAGCAGAGCGCCGACCCCCAGAGGTGTGGTTAGCTGGCGCCCTAAAGAGGGCACGTATGCTGGTTCGTGGCGCTGTTGGCGGGCGTTGGGCAGACTGCCCAAAAGGGCCTCAGTACTTTCTAGGTAGTCTTCTGGGGAGGGGCGATAGGTGGTTAGGGTACCGCCGTGGCTCATGCGCACCTGGTGAGCGGTGGCCTGTGGCGGGTAGGCCTGCACGTTGGGCACTGACGACTGCCCCAAAATTTCTTGCAGACGCGCGTTGGAGGGTGGGGGCGGAGCGGCGGCTGCCGCCGTTGCTGGGGCCGCTGTGGATTTGACAGTGATCAGGTCAATGGGCTTGCGGTTGGGCCGCAGCTGTAGGCGAGCCGGGGTGGGAGTAACCTGACCCGAGCGGGCTTGCCGGTAGCGGTGCAGCTCGTCATCCAGGTTGAGGTTGAGACTCTCTACCGCCCGCTGCAGGCGAAGGTTCGACTCGCTGGCGGGGGCAAAAGTCTCGGGTCTGGTGGATAGACCAGAGGGCAATTGCGTCATGGTTCTCATCTCCCTGGATGTAGCACTGATTAATACTACTGATTTCTCAAAAGTTGGCAACTAAAAATTGGAAAAAGCAACCTATGGCGTTTCCCACGGCTAAAGCGATGACTGGAACTGGCTATCGCGTAAGGCCTGTGGTGCTGTGAGTCAGGGCTCGGGTTCGGGCTTTCTAAACGTAACAACCGGGTGCAGGGTGCAAAGAAATTTCTATGGGCAGGATTGCGGGATTGCTGTGGGCCAGTGCGTACTGCATTGGGTTACTTTGGGTCAGTCTTTGGGTGCGTCATCTGGGGTTGAACCTTTGGGCTGGGGTAGCTGTTGCTGGCATCGGGGCGCTGGGTGCGGCAGGTTTGTCGGCTCTGATACTGCCCCGTCGCTGGCGGCGCGGGCCAACGGCAGCTCTGTGGCTGGGGGCTGGGGCGATCGCCTTCCTAGCTGCCCTTAACTACGGCCTGCGCTACCCGGTCCCTGGCCCGCTCGATATCAGTTCCCTGCTGAGCCAGGGCGAGGCGGCTGGCGCGCAGCAAATCGTCTGGGGCAATGTGCAAACGCTGCCTCGCCTGACCCGCAATGGTCGAGAGCAGTTTTGGCTGACTACTAACCAGGTGCGCCGGTTGGATGCTCAAAACAATCCCCTCGGTCCCCCGGGGATCACTCGCGGCCGGCTCTACGTCACCGTGCCAGTGGAGCTAAGCGAGGGCCTGTTTCCGGGGCAGCGGGTGCAGATCCAAGGCAAGCTCTACGAGCCAGCGCTACCTAAAAATCCCAATGCGTTTAATTTTCGTCAGTATTTAGCTAGCCAGCGCTGTTTTGCGGGGTTTACGGGCGATCGCATTCTGCCCGATCAGGGGCAGTCGCCGCCCCGGTGGGCGCTGTGGCGACTGCGGCAGCGAATTGCTCGCGCCCAAGCAGAACGATTGGGTAGTCCAATCGGGCCTTTGGTCAGCGCCATGGCCCTGGGCCGCCAGGCGGTGAATGTGCCCTACGACATTCAAGATATGTTTATGCAAGCTGGCATGGCGCACGTCTTGGCGGCTAGCGGGTTTCAGGTGTCGCTGATTTTGGGGGTGGTGCTGGCGATCATGGGCTATCGGGCGATCGCCTCCCGGCTGCCCTACCCGGTGACGACCAAGGTCATCGCCGGGGGAACAGCGCTGGTGGTGTTTGTGCTGCTGACCGGCGTACAGCCCAGCGTCATGCGAGCGGCGGTCATGGGGGCTGGGGTGTTGGCGGGCATTGCCCTGGAGCGCAGCATCAAACCCCTGGGCTGTTTGCTGCTGGCGGTCACCCTGCTGCTGCTGGTTAACCCAACCTGGATTGACGACCTAGGCTTTCGCCTCAGCGTCATGGCTACGTTTGGGCTAATGGTGGCGGTGACGCCCATTACAGAGAAGCTGGAGTGGCTGCCGACCACGCTGGCGGCGGTGGCGGCGGTGCCCCTGGCTGCCTACCTGTGGACAATTCCCTTAGCGTTCTATTACTTCAACACCCTCACCACCTACAGCATCTTGTTGAATATTGTGACCACGCCCCTGGTGACGGTGATCAGCCTGGGCGGCATGGCCAGTGGATTGGCGGCAGCGGTCTGGCCCTGGCTGGGGAGCTTGCTAGCCTGGCCGTTGTGGTTGCCAACCCAGCTCCTCATTGCCCTGGTGCGGTGGGAAGTGGGCCTGCCGGGCAGTGCCCTAGCCACCGGCCACATTTCCCTGTTGCAGATGTTTGGCCTTTATGGGCTCTTTTGGCTTTGGGGCTGGGGCGCGGTGCGAAGGCGAGGGCTGGTCGCCCTGCTGATTGTGGTGGTGGCCCTGGGGCCGTTGCTATATCGGGGCGCAACCCTCTCCCAAGTAACGGTGCTGGCGGCGGGCAGCGATGCAGTGATGGTGGTGCAGGACGGGCGTTCCCCATTGGTGATCAACAGCGGCACCGACAAAACTGCCTTTTACACCGTGGTGCCCTTTCTGCGGCAGGCGGGCATTAACCAGCTCACTAGCGCGGTTCATGGTGACGACAGCGATCGCGACAACTGGCGCACCATTGCCGACAAAACCCCAATTCACAATTTCTACGGAGCTAGTTCTGCTCTGGCAGAGGCCCCGGCGGTCAACCAGTTTCACCCACTGACCGCAGGCCAGGTGCAGCCGGTGAGCCGCCAGCGAGTGCAGTACTTGCAGGATGGCGCTCGAGGGCTGCGGTTAGATCTGCTGAATCGGCAAAACTGGCTGTTGTTGCCCAAGCTATCGCCCGAGCAGCAAATGCCCTGGATTGCGGCGCACCCTGGGCTGCAAAGCGAGGTGCTGTGGTGGCATGGAGAAGCCCTGACGGCAGAGGTGATTACCGCAATTGGGGCACAGGTGGCGATCGCCTCTGCCCCCCGCATCGATGAGACCACCGAGCAGCTGTTGCGCGATCGCGGCATTCAGGTTTTCTGCACCGAGCGCGACGGAGCGGTTACCTGGAGCCCCCGCCAGGGCTACCAAGCCTACCTGGCGACGCGATCGCACCCTATTGCCTCACTGGAATAAAGAACCGCTACTGCACCAGCAAATTTAGCTGGTAGTTGACGCGGCCGGTGCCGCCGGTCTGCTGCTGCACCACCGTGTTGGGACCGTTGAAGGCGATCGCCACCGAGGCTGAGGGGGGTGAGTAGCTGCCTACGATGGTGACGCGGGTAATCGCCTCGCTCAGATAGGGGCTAACGTCGATAAATTCTGAATTGGCACCTAGGGGCACCCGAGTGTGACCATCGATTTCAATATAGCCCTGTAAAGATGAACCCGTTGGTATGCTCACCGAGAGCAGATGGGGCTCATCTAAATTGGCGCGATCTAGGCTAATCGTGTTGGTTTGACGTTGGTATGAATCCATAACATCCTTTGCGCTGGCCCTAGATAAGATGGCGCTGAGAGCCTGATGGGAGACCCCAAACGACTGATTACCGTTGGCTGAGGAAGGCCCCACCGCTGCGGTAACCGCCACCAAGATCAATAGGGAAACCCCAAGGGCTGATGGATGTTTCATAACAATGACATCTCCAGGAAAAGGGGAAAGGCATACCAGGGCTAGCCATAGCAGCGGGCGCTCGGCCCAGGGTAGCACGGCTAGAAATAGGCGAGACAGCCTTCAAAAACCAGCGCAGGTGCCCTGACCAAGTCAGGCTAGATAGACACCGTCTCTGGACAGCAGGTTCCCCTTTCCAAATAATCGTTCGCTACCGCCGCAGGCGTTCAGCGGGATTATACACATCGACCTGTACATTGACAGGCACCGCCACGGTAGGGCCAGAGACCCCCTGGCTGGGCCGCTCAGAGCTGCTAAGTTGATGGCGACTCTGACGGGTCTGGCGCACCTCGCCGGTGCCCCCCACCTGAATTTGGCGGCTGGTGCTGACGCTGGTGTTGCCCACGCAGGGGCCGGCGGCATCGATGGTCACATCGTTGACCTGCTCGGCCGGCTGGTCGCCACCGTGAATGGCGGCCTGAATGGCTACATCGGCAACTACGCACTGGGCAGAGGCCTCTGGGGCAAACGACACTAGGGCTCCAGCACAGAGGAGCCCCAGAAGATGCTGAGGTTTAATCATAGTTACGATAGGGGATAGGGGTTTGACGGAAAGCCCAGGCTACTGGCACACCTGCGTGGTGCTGCGGTTTTCGCTATAGACCACGTTGCCCCCCGGCGTCGATCGAGTGGCATGGGAACTCTGCGATCGCGCAGTGCAGCCGGGGGCAAAGTTGGCCCTGGGCAGCGGTGAGTTGGCCTGGGGGGCGATCGCCGGACGGGACCGATTTAGCGGGCTGTCGGCTAGGGTTCTGATGTAGACCTGCCCGTTGTTGCCCACCTGGAGCTGCACCCGGTCGGTGTTAATAGATATCGAGCTAGCGATCGCAGCGGGGGCTAGGGCGGCGAGGGCAATCGTACCCACCAAGCCCACCCTCAAAGTTGAAATCATCATGGTCGTCTCCTTGCAATAGCAGGAAAAATACGGCGGAGCCACCGCCCACAGATAAGACTCTGCGAGCGGTGGCTCCTTCAAGGATTAGTTCCGAACGTCAATACGGGCACCGCCGCGGCCATGACCCCGGCCGTGACCACGATTGTCAGGACGGCTTTCGCGAATAACGTTGACCTGGTTGCTCTCTTGGTAAGCAGCGTTGTCGTCACCCACCACAGTGCCGGTCTGGTAGATGTCTTGCACAATGCCCGTGCTTTCTACCTGGCGACCAGCAGGGCCACGGGTTTCAACCCGGTTAACCTGCTGGCTGCGCTGCACCGTAGCGTTGCCATTCCCTTGAATATAGATATCTTGGGTGCCCTGCTGCACGACGGCGGTGTCGGCGCTGGCAGGCATGGCCACAAAGCCCAGAGCAGCAAAACCCAGTAGACCCAAAGTAGAGATGTGCTTCAACATTGAAACGTCCTCAACGATTAGTTGTGCAAATGAGTGAATTTGTGAATTCAACTATTAAGGATTCATTTTTAAGAGCGGTTTTTTATGCTTCTTAATTAGCATCCATTTTCATCGATTCACACCCCTTATGACCCGTAGAATTACGCAAAGGTTCCGGAAAATAAAAAATAAAGTTTTGTGATTTTATAACTAATAAAAAATCTAGAAACGCAAAATTCTCCTAGAATTAACATTAATTCAGGGAGGAAAAAGCTATTTAATTTTATTATTAGAAAGCCTGAGGATTTGGAAAAATACTGGTGATTTGCGGGTGTAAGTTGCAGATCCCTTTGCTTTTCCGTTTCAGGCTTTCTACAACAGCACTAAAAAGCGATCGCAAGTCGAGCTTCTTGACCGAGTGAGATAAGTCAAGGAGTAGGTCAGATCCCCCTGCCCCCGCAGTCAGAAACTTATGCTGTTCCCCTTGAGTAAACAGGGGCTAGGGGGAATCTTTCCAACGCCTTTGACAACTACTAAAATTGCTGAGGAGGTCTATGGAGCTAGCTGAAAAGCAGTTTAATCAGTTGCGATCGCGATCGTGTCCTCGCTGTTGGCCTCGGCCATTGCCCCGCCCTGGTTCGGCGCGGCCCGATGACTGCTGATTGATTTGATTGGTTTCTTGGTAGACGCTATTGCCGTTGCCATCAACAGTGGCGCTCTGGGAACTGTCTTGCACAGTGCCCTGTACCGTGCCCCGGCGATCGTTGTTGCCTAGACCTCGACCCAGGCCAGGATGGCTAATATTGACCTGATTAATAACCTGAATCACTTGGTTATTGCTGCCATCAATAGTTGCAGACTGTGTGCCAGTTTGCTGAGTGGCAGTGTTGGCAAAAACAGGTAGCGCCAGCGTGCTAATAGCCGTTGCTCCTAATAGACTAAACGCCCCATGTCGCTGTTTCATTGTTGTGTAATCCATAGGCAAAGGAGTCACTTTAATAGACCCCTACTGATGCCGTTAAGGTTCCAAATGCTACGTGAAGCTTGAATGAAGCTAATTATTTCTACTGTAAAACTACTGAATTATTGACGGAGTAGTTGTGCGTATATTCCGCTTTTATGCGCGGCCTTTGTATACACAGAACCTACCGTGCTTCTACAAAAGGAGAATATTCAAACAGGTCTGGGATCGGAGGTTTGGCACAAGTCTCTCAGAGGTTTGCTATAAGTCTCAGCGAAATCGCTTCGCCAGTTGAGCCATGGGCTGAAATAAAGCAGCGGGTATTGTCAGAGCCATCAGCGACGAGAGCTGAAAGTTTCCGTGAGTAACACAGGTGAGCAGAGCACGACGATGACGGCGAATTTCCTCCACTTGATTACTCCACTTACTGCCCAGCAGCAGCAGTTCGTGGGCTCGGTATTCCAACCCATTTTGGCGATAGACCTCAAAGTGCTTTTGGGCCACGCGATACCACGACATCGGGCTAACTTTGCGGCTGTTGCTACCCAGGTATTTACGCCAGATGTAAATCACTGCTGGGGTGCCGTAATAGCCGCATGGCAAGGCCATGGCCCGTACCCAAAACTCCAGGTCGTGCAAGTCTTCGGCACCGAGTTGTGGGTCGCTGTGGCCCACCGCCTCCCACAGCGATTTACGCAACGGAGCGGTGCCAATTAGCGTCCAGTTGGTGCTGAGCGAAAATCGCCTGGCCCGCAGCAGAGAATTCAGTGAGATGGGCTCTGCTTTGACCACGCGGGTGTCGCCAGGATGGCGCTGGCACAGATAGCTGCCGTAGATAAACCCGGCGTCGGGATGATCTAAAAACGCCTGTTGAATGTGGCTTAGGGCGTCGACAGGCAGCAGGTCATCGGCATCGAGGGGCACCAGGATCTCCCCCTGGGCAGCGGTGAACCCAGCGTTGCGCGCCACTGAGGGACCGCCGTTGACGGTCTGCCACACTAAAGTAATATCCGGCTCAGCCTCTAGCTGGCGACAAATCTGATTGGTGCGATCGCTCGGCGAGGCATCGTTGACAATGACAATCTCTAGGGGCGGCTGGGTCTGCTGGCGCACGCTTTCCACTGCCTCCAGCAGCAGGTCGCCTTCGCGGTAGCAGGTGATGACCACACTCAGGGTAGGTAATTTAGCCATGGATAGTCCCTCATGTGGGCTGGTTGGAGGAAACCTGTCCCGGCCGAAACAGCCGCTGGCGGGTAGCGACGGGCAGCAGCCGCAGCAGGGTAATGGGGAGAATGGAGAGGTATTTTTTGAGGAACATCACCATTCCCCAAGGTCCGTAGGCTAACCAGTTGAGCCGCCACCACAGTCGCCAGCTTAGCCCCGAGTAGGGGTTAAGGGCCAGCCGCACCAGCTGCCAAGGGTCGCCAGGGGCCATTAGCCAGTCGGCGGGGCAGAGCCGCGCCTCGGCGGCCTGGTTAAAGACTGGATAGCGGCTATCGACAAAGAGCTGAAATCCGGCCTTTTGGGCGCGCAGTAGGTACAGCGAGTCACCGCCATAGTGAGGGCTGACAACCACATCGGGATAGCCGATTGCATCCACTACAGCCCTTAGTATGCAGACCAAATTGCCGCTAAGCAGGTCGCAGGGTACCGTTTGACCGGGGGGCAGCGACAAAAAGCGGTAGCCCTGCCAGGTCTTGCGCTTGCCGCCAAAGGAGAGGCGATCGCGGTCATCCTGCTCAAACCCCTGGGCCCCAACGATAGCGCTAGGATGATCGCTGCAAAACTGCACAAATCCATTCAAGGTGCCGGGGGCGAGGCGGCAGTCGTCGTTGAGCCAGATAATATAGTTTGCGCCCTGGGCGATCGCATACTCCATTCCCAAGCGAATCGCCCCCGTCCACCACAGGTTGCCGTCGCCCGCCAGCACAGTTACGGTGGGGAAATTGGCGGCGATCGCTGCTCCGGTACCATCGGTGGAGCCGTCGTCGATTACAACTACCCGATGGCGTGTCAGGTCGCCGTTGCGATCGAGATTCTGCAAACAGCTCAGGGTAATTGCCCTGCGGTTGTGCACCGGAATTAGAATGTAGGCCTTGTCATCCATAAGAACACTAGGTATTACCAGGGTGGCTAGTGCTGTTGGGCCAGCAGTAGCGAATGCTCTCAAACTCATCCAAAAGCGCGATCAGCCGCTTCGCATAGTCTTGGGGTTGCCAACTTTTTGCCCTCGTCAAGCCCTTTTGAATCAGGTCATGGCGCAGGGCTTCGTCTTCGCAGACGGATTTCATCGCTTGGGCCATCTGGGCCGCATCCCGTTGGTCGACCAGCAAAGCTGCATCGCCTAGCTGTTCTGCCGCCCCCGGCACCTGGGAGGCAATCACCGGACAGCCCAGGGAAAACGCCTCCAGCGGCGGCAGGTTATCTGGCCCAAAGTGGGTGGGAAACACCAGCGCCAGGGCGTGCTTATACAGATTAGCCAGATCTGACCTTGAGACAAACCCTAGGATGTGAACCCTGGTAGTGAGAACTAAATCGTGGATTAGCTGCTTGATATAGTCCGCATTGCCCTTATCAGACCCTGTCAATACTAGGGATATATCAATAGCATGCTCATCGACCAGGGCTTTGAACGCCTTCAGCAGCGTGTAGTGATTTTTGTGGGGCCAGAACTGGGCTGGGTAAAAGAAGTATTGACTGGGTAAACCGTGCTGAGCCAAGAATTCCTCTTTCGTGGATGTTTGATTGGCAATAGCATCCCCTAGCCTCGGCGTCGGAAACGGAATCACCCGAATGCGTTCGGGCGCAATCTGATAAAAGCGCTCGATCTCAACCTTGCCCCGCTCGGTGCCGGTGACTATGTAGGTGGCCCGCTTCAGGTTGTCGGCATAGAACTGCTCCCGCTTGCCCCATTCTCGACCCTGGCTGACCTCGGGGAAGTAGGGCTGAAGCCGATGCTGCAAATCCCAGATAGTCAGGGCGTAGGGGGTATGGTACTTGGGGCACTGGATAAGGGCAGCAGGGGCCAGCACCCAACTAAAGTCAAAGTGGTTTTTGGCAATGAAGTTTCGGACAAAAGCAGCCTGGAGCTTGTCGGCCTGAGAGCTGAGCTTTGGGTGACCCCTGTGGGCTAACCCCATGCCCCGCCGCAGCACGCCGCGCACCGCCCCCGTCATCAGCTGGCTGGGCGGATGAACAATGGTGAGGTTGGGGTGTGCAGCTGCCGCCGGTTCACCGCTCGCCGTGGCGCTAAAAATCGTGATTTCGTGGCGAGTCTCCGGCGCGAGATCGAGCAGAGCCGCCACGATTTCTGACTCAAAAGTGTATCCACCCCCATCCGACGGAAACGCAGCGGAGACGGGTAGGGCAACTTTCATAACTTCACGGCGACAAAGTAGACGCCCCAGGTATCTAGACCAGCAGGGCGATCGCTCATCCACTCACCGCAGGTCACCAGATCCATCCCCGCCTGTTGGAGTAGTAGCTCTAGCTCGGGCTTGAACAGGTAGCGCATGCGGTGCAGTTCACGCAGCTCTTGCCAGGTGTCGCTGCCCAACCGCTGAAGCAAAACGTGATAGTTCACATCCACAATGTTGTCGTTAGGGTGCAGCACTGGTTCAGCTATGCGGGTAATGGCCAGGGTCTCGTTTTGCAGGCGCTTGACCCGCACCTGGGGCTGGTCTTGCAGCACCGCAGGCCCGTACCACACATCAAAAATAAACACCCCGCCCGGCTTGAGGTGCTGGGTTACGGTGGTAAAGGCCGCCGCCAAATCAGCGTTGCTGGTCTGGTAGCTGATCACGTGAAACAACGACAGCACGCAGTCAAAAGTTTGCTCCAGCCGCACTTCTCGCAGATCGCACTGGAGGAATTTGAGCCGCTGGGCGATTTGGCTAGACTGTCCGGTCTGCCGTTGCCCGCAGCGGGCCAGCATCTCCTCGCTGCGCTCGACCCCAGTGACCTGGTAGCCCCGTTCAGCTAAATATTCGGCATGGCGACCGGTGCCGCTGCCCAACTCCAGCAAATGCTGAGCCGCTGGGGCGTGGGTCTCAATCAATTGATGAATAAAACCGGCCTCTTGGGCGTAGTCTTTGTCCTGGTACAGCAAATCGTAGTACTGAGCATAGGCATTAAATACGCTCACATCATCACCTCTCGCACAGCGCTAATTACTTGGTCGATTTGCCCGTCGGTGAGGGCCAGGCCGCTGGGCAGGTAGAAGCCGCGTCGGGCAATGCGTTCGGCTACGGGGTGCTTTTCGCCTTCAAATAGCCCCATATTGTGGAATACAGGCTGCTCGTGCATGGGCCAGAAAAAGGGGCGGGTGCCAATGCCCTTAGCCTTAAGGCGCTGCATGGCCTCGATCGCATCGAAAGGCACCCCGTCATCGAGCACCAGGCCGTAAACCCAGTAGACATTCTCGGCGTAGTCGGTAGTGGCTAGCGGCAGTTGTAGCCCCGCTATCCCCGCCAATCCTTCGGTGTAGCGCCGCCCCATCTCTCGCTTGCGCGCAATAAAGCCGTCTAGCTGTTCTAATTGGGCTACTCCCAGGGCCGCTTGCAGGTTGCCCAGGCGAAAGTTCCAGCCCAGTTCTTCGTGGACAAAGCGCTGCTGAGGTTGAAAGCACAGGTTACGCAGCGATCGCACGCGTTCTGCCAGCCCCCCATTGTCGGTGAGCACCATGCCGCCTTCGCCCGTGGTGATGTGCTTGTTGGCGTAAAAGCTAAAGGTGCTGAGGTCGCCAAAGCTACCGCAGGGCCGCCCCCGATAGGTCTGGCCGTGCATTTCGGCGGCATCTTCAATGATGGCTAGGTGGTGGCGCTGGGCGATCGCCAGCAGCGGCTCCATATCCACTGGCAGGCCGTAGATGTGCACCACCATAATTGCCCGGGTCTGTGGGGTGATGCAGGCCTCCAGCTGACCCACATTCATGTTCCAGGTGATAGGGTCGGCATCGACGACGACAGGCTTGGCTCCAGCGCGAACGATCGCTGCCGCGCAGGAAATAATCGTAAACGTGGGTAAAATCACCTCGTCACCTGGCCCCAGACCCAGGGCGACCACCGCGACATCGAGGGCAGCAGAGCCGTTGGCCACGGCCACGCCGTGCTGGCGACTCACCCGCTGGGCAAACTCGGTCTCAAAGCGATCGACAAAGGGGCCTTCCGACGAAATCCAGCCGGTGTCCAGGCATTCCAGCAAGTACTTTTTTTCGTTGCCGTTAAGGGCGGGCTCGTTAACAGGAATAAATGCCATGGTGTTGCCTAGCCTGCGATGGTGGCCTGGCTAGACGATATCCCAGAAAATCGAGTTTTGTCCTGATCGCCCATGTAGGGGCCTTGCTTGACCTCGACCATCTCTAGGTCTTCCAGCACTTCAAAGCCGTGGCCACCCGTCACCAGTAAGAGCACGTCGCCGCCTTCCAGCACGCGGCTCTCCAGGTACTCCTGCTGTTGGCTGTAGAAATCGACCCGCAGCTTACCCTTTTTGATGAATAGCACCTCCTGGGTGTGGAACACGTCGCGGTGCACAGGGTTGTGGACGTGGGCCGGAATGGTTTTGCCTGCGTCGTACTTCATGTAGGCGAGCTGCTGCGATAGCTCGTTGGGCGTAAAGAAGTGAATGCCCGGCTCGGCAAAACGGTGAGAGAGAATCAGCGCCAGCATTTCGCTGTTGTGGACAATTTGCTGCACGGGGGAGAGCTGAGCGGCGGTGGCGGTAGGGAATGATGGCATGGGGGCAGAGCCTTTGGGTAAAGGACAGAAGGAGGCAGCGCCTGCTGAAGTGGCAAAGCGGCCTGCTAGTTTTAGTCTGCCCAGGATGGTTGCGATCGGGTAGCCTGTTTAACTAAATCAACAGATAGGGCTACACCTCGACCCAGGGCAGCTTTTCTACCGCTGGCAGGCGCTCTTTTTGGCCCTGCAACACCTTGGGGTGGGTGAGGCAAGACTGCACCGATACCTCAGGCAGCAGGTCGTCGCCCAAACCGTTGGCGATAAAGAAGGCGTTGTAGCCGTACTGGTTGCAGCCCACTAGCCGATAGCCTTTAGCTGAAGCCAGCTTGACAAAGGCGGGCAGGGAAGCGCCATAGAAATCGGGGTGGGTGTCGAAGCGGTTGAAGTCGGCCTTGTAGGGTACTGTCAGGGCGCGATCGCCGCCCAAAATATCCTGATACTCAACCATTATTACCCTAGGTTTGACCACCTCTAGGCAGTCGAGCAGCCAGTAGTCGATGCCGTCAATGTCTAAAGAAAGCAAGTCAATTTCGCCTGTAAACCCTTGCTGGGCAATTAGCTGATTGATGCTCTCAGCCGTTACCCAGGCATTGACAGCCTGCGGAGGATAGATAAAAGTGTTAGGATTTTGCGCATAAAACTGTCGCGAGGCCGCTACCAGATCTGGGTTGCCCTCGATCAGCAACCCATGCCAGCCCCAGTTAACAATCAGATTGGTGCTGTTAGCCCCAACAGGGTGCCCAGCAGCGATATCAATGCAGTATTTGTTCGTGGTGCCAACTAAGGCAAAGATATACAGCAGCAGCCCGTCTTCATCAGCCTGGGAATAGACCTTGAAACCTGTGTCGCTAAAGCTGGGTAACCTATTGGGCTGGTGCCGCAGTTGCCGATACTGAAGCCAGAGCTGCATTTGGGCGCACTTGCTACCGAGTGCTTCCGCCTCGGCGGCAGTAGACTGCATAACCTTAGCCAGGGGGGCAGATAGGGTAGATTTAAGCTGACTCAGCATGGTGGGAGCCATAGTAGGTGGGGTAGACAGAGGTAAGGGCTGAACGGCGTGGGGTGCAACAACGATATCGGGCAGTTTGTAGTCCCAATAGTCTTCCTTTAGAACCCAAGCTAAAAGGTCTGGCTGCTGCGCCACCTGCTGTTGATGGAACTGCAACCCTGCTTGGTAAGCCACTTTGCAGCGTTGCCGAATCGTTCGGTACTCGGCGCTACCCTTAGCCAAACTGGCCAATTTTCCTTTGACCTTACCGAGGTAGTGATTTAACTGTTGGGCTTGTTCGGTGGCGTTTGCTCCAGCATCTTGGCTGCGATAGCGATCGCGAATAGCTGTGTAGGAATCGCACACCCCCTGGTAAAAGTAGCGCGATTCAAAATACTCAGGCGTCAGGCGGGCAGCGGGCACTACGTGGTGCAGCAGGGCATTGGGGGCGTAGAGGGCTTTGTAGCCTTTTTGGTTAGCCTGGCAGGTTAGGCCCGTCTCGCCATCGCCCTGAAGGTGCTGCAACCGTTTGGGAATGCAGTCGGGATGGAATCCGCTCAGCTCAAACAATGTACGTTTGCGAATCGAGAAGTTTAGCCCCCAAACGTAGTTGGCATCGATAGAGTGGCTCTTGTCGCCCAAGTCGAGCAGACTTAACTCGGTGCAGAGCTGCCCACCGGGACATTTTTGCCAAAAGTACTGGAGCCAGGGGGGCGGTGTGCTCTCGTAGCGAGGCAGATTGCGCCCGCCCACCAGATGAACTGTCGCATCGGCAAAGGCATTTTGAATAGCCGCTAACCAGCCTGGGTCAAGCTCTACGTCATCATCTAGAAACGAGAGAATATCGCCCTTGGCCTCCTGGGCACCCCGGTGCCGCCCCGACAACAGCCCCGGCTCAGGCTCAAAAATGTAGCGTAGTTGGACCGAGGGCAGCTGATCTACAAAGCTTTCGGCGATCGCTTTGGTGTGGTCGGTAGAGCCATTATCTACTACTAAAACCTCAAAGTCGGTATTTGGAGCCTGTTGCCGAGTCAGCGACTCAAGCGCCAGAGCTAGACTATCGGCGCGGTTCAGAGTAGGAATAATGACCGATATCATGGTGATGACCTAAAGGGGCGATCGCTGCAAATACCAAACCTGGTCGTCGCAGTTGGGAATTGCCTCAACCAGGCTAAAGCCTAAGCCTGTCAGGTTTGCCTTTAGTGCTGCTAGCTTGTCTGGTCCCAGCACGGCGTGTACCTCGATGATGAGCTTGCGCACAGTGTCAAGGGTTGCCTGGGCAAACAGGTCGTATTCGCCACCCTCAATATCGACCACCAGGAGAGTGGGCTGATTCTTTTCCAGCTCTTGCCTGAAGGATCTGACCGGCACCTCAATTACCCGATCCACAACCTCGGTGAGAGGCTGTACTGGCGACGAACTCCAGAAATCGTCGGTGACATAAAATTTTTCAGTTTTGCTGGTGTCTTCGGTGTTAGCCACCATGGCGATCGCCACCGTTGGGCAAACCCGATTTTTGGCATGCAGCGTTTGGATGGCCTCCTTCAGTACTGGATTGGCCTCGTAGGTGAAGACGCGATGGTCGCCGACTTTTTTGGCGCAGTAGGCCGACAAAAAGCCAATGCCGCCGCCAATTTCCATTACCGTGTCGTGCTTTTCTAAGTACTTTTTCAGCAGGCTGATCTCGCCAAATTCGTAAACGCCGGAGTTGATGGTCTGCCGAATGAGCGGCGAAATCATCTCGCTGGCGGGAATGTTAACCCCCTCAAGCTGGCGGATATTGCCGGTGAGAGCCTGAGTAAGCCGTGATTTGGTCGGCTGGGCTAACCGCCGCAGTTTTTTCGCAGCGCCACTGGCTTTGTTGATGGGCCACCGGGCCAAGTGGCTAGCCCAGGCTTGGTAGACGACCCGCCGCAGCGTAGCTTTGCTGTCGGCTTGGCCAATACCCAACTTGCTCAAGCACAATGCACGGGTGCGATCGCTAATTGTCACCTCTGCATTCACATCCAGCTCAAACAGGCGTTGAAATTCAAGGAAATCGCGCTTTTCGCGATCGTCTGTCAGGTTATCAACGGTGTAGGTGCCGGTCGGTCGGTTGTGGTCGTGGCCGTGATTGTTGAACACTGGCGGCATGCCGTGGATAAAGAATGGAATCCCCATCTCGACCGCATAGAAAGTGTAAGACCCCACCATGTTGCTGGTGCAGTAGCGGTGCCGCCGCAAAGTGGCATAAAAAGTAGTGGCGAAGTCTGGGTCGGCCATGTGCCCGGTAGTAACCACGGCCATATCGCGCTCTAGAAATGAGGTGTGCCGCCCAGCCAGCAGATCTTTCCAGTACAAGCACACGGTGACAGGCTGATACTTGGCAGGTAAGCTCAGCAAGTCGTCGGCGTACTTTTCCCAGTCGATCACCACGTCAATTAAGTGGGTGGAATGCACTGGAAAGGCGACGGTGCCCCTGGCATCGGCGTCTGGTTCAATTTGGTTGAGGGTGCGGCAGGCAACAAAGGGCGAGCCGCTAACGTAGGCGCGTTTACCAGTCTGCCTAACGTACTCATCCCGCTGGGCGGCACTGGTGAAAAAGATAGGCTCAGTGGTCAGCAGATCACAGTTGGTCGTCGCCTCGCTAATGCGAACGCCATGATCCATATGAATATGCAGGGGAATACCCTCGGGCAAATCCAGATCGCGCTTGAGCCATTTCCCCAAGCCATAGCACTGATAAGCTTCTGGAGCTGAGTATTTTTTCTCAAAGGCGTTAATGCGTTTGATCTGCTGCTCTAGGTCGGGGGGGTAGCCCATAAATATCCGCTCAAAAACCGCTGGTTTACAAAATCAAATCCCAGGTAACAGGAGTACCCGCTGGGGTGGCTTTTTTGATGGGTTTGCCGATTAAGTCCTCGTAGTATTTTGGGGCCAAACCAAACCCAGGCCGAATGATCCGCAGGCTATCGGCGGTGAATACCTCACCTGCTTCCATAGGTTGCCCCACATACAGGCTGCGCCTAAATCTTACCGATTTTTCTTCATCTTTCGTGGCCCCATAGCTCACATGACCCAGCGATTGCCAGGCCCGCTCACTTTCAACGACCAGTTGGTGCAGTTCGTCCGGTTCCATGGAAAACGCTGAGTCTACTCCGCCATCGGCCCGGCTAAGGGTGAAGTGTTTTTCGATCAGAGTGGCCCCCAGGGCAACACTGGCAACGGCAACGCCAATGCCCAGGGTGTGATCTGATAGGCCCACCTGCACGTTAAACAAATCCCGCAGGTGGGGAATGGTCATAATGTTGGCGTTGGCGGGGCTAGCCGGGTAGGTGCTGGTGCACTTGAGCAGCACTAAATCTTGGCACCCGGCAGCGCGGGCAGCGCGCACAGCCTCATCAAGTTCGGCAATGGTGGCCATGCCTGTAGAGATAATCATGGGTTTGCCGGTGCTAGCCACTTTGCGAATCAGCGGCAGGTCGGTATTTTCAAACGAGGCAATTTTGTAGCAAGGCACGTCAAGGGTTTCGAGAAAATCGACGGCAGTGGCATCGAAGGGGCTGCTAAAGCCCACCATGCCGTGCTCTTTGCAGCGATCGAAGATGGGTTTATGCCATTCCCAAGGGGTGTAAGCCTGCTGGTACAAGCTGTAAAGCGAACTGCCTTTCCAAAGGCTATTAGGATCTTCAATAAAGAATTCCCTCTCTTTGATATCGAGAGTCATGGTATCAGCAGTGTAGGTCTGGATCTTCAAACCATGTGCCCCTGCTTTGGCTGCCGCATCCACAATTTCTAGAGCACGATCCAACGACTGATTATGGTTGCCCGACATCTCGGCAATAATAAATGGCTGGGCAGCATTATCCAATCTATAATTGCAAATATTTATTGTCTTCATAAAATCGATAAATTAAAAGCTGTAATTTTGTTTTGCTAAATGGATTACATTTGGTTCATTGCCGTCAAGCCTTGAAGACGGCATGTCAATTTGCTTAAATCCTGCCTTCAAGAAAGCCTTAATGGATGCCAGATTATCGCGTTTAATGTATGCGTTTATTTGACGCAACTTTGATTCACTCAATATTTTTTCGGAGGTTTTTTCAATGATTGGAAAGGCATAACCCTTTCCTCTATGTTGACTGGCAATAGTGATTGAAGCTACGGCTTCATTTTTGAAATCAATGTCATATCGAATTAGGCCTACAGGCCGATCTCGATTATCTAGAGCAATATCCATTCTACAACTTTCAGATTTAATCTTGGTATCGAACCATTGAATATGCTCGTACCAAGAAATAGGTTCTGACGAGAATGAAGCAGCTCTCGTTACTGAATCATTGGCCCAATGCCAAAGCAACGAACAATCCTCTTTAACAACAGGCCTAAACCTGATAGGGTTGTTTTGCAGAGTCATTATCAGTCGATCGGAGCCGTACCCATCTACTAAGCTACTGGATGTTTTCGACAGACTTGAGCGCAATTCCTGCTGCTTGAGGCACTTTTGTAAACAATGAGCGAGAGAGTCGATCGCAAAATCTTTATGAGAGCCAATACCGATGACGACACTTAAATCAGAGAGGCTTTTCACAATTGCAGTTTGGTTTTCTGCCAATGTAATCGCTATACTTGGTAGCCCCATAAATGCAGTTTCCCAACAAGTACTTCCTCCCGCAGTGATCGCTAGATCGGCCCAAGCCATTAGCTCAGGCATGTTTGTCACATTTTGCTTCAGGATAATTGAAACTTCTGAGCTTTTTATTGCCTGATCAAGTTGCTCATAGTAGGGGTTACTACCTCCTACTATAATAACAACCTCCAAGCCCTCAATCTGGGCTTTTTGCAACGCCTGAATAACTAGCAGAGTTACATTGTCTGGATCAGAACCACCTAAGGTAACCAACACCTTAGAGGCTATAGATGGTATCTGTCGCTGCCAGGTGCGCCAGGGCCAAAACTCTTTTCTGAGCAGTGCGTAGCGAGTACCCAAAAGTAACTGCGTGTGAGACTCTCGACTGGGGTAAAGCGCTGCATCGGCAGTAATATTTTGGTTTAGCACTGCATCGGCCCAGTAGTGCGACGCATGACCATAGTCGTCGATCGCAAGCACCTTTAGCCCCGCATCCTTTAGCCATTTTTGGTACTCAGCCCCAAAATGGTAACCATCCACCACCACCCAATCGGCCTGACATGTTTTAGCCAGCGCGATCGCCTGTTGAGCATCACCCTCGCTCCCGCCCTGAGCTGACAAATAGCTGACCTGCGCCCCCTCATCTAGAACCCGCTGCGCCAGACTAGCCCCCTCGCTGCCCATCAAAAAATAGGCCTGCCCGCCCTCAGCCAAACAGGCTTGAGCCAGGGCCAAGCAGCGCATCACGTGACCTGTTCCTATCTGAGTTGAGGCATCCGCTCGAAAAAGAAGGTGCATGGGCTATTGTCCGTAGGCCTTTTGCTCAACATGGCTGTTGATGACAGTCCAGTCGGGGTGCTGACTGAGCAAGTCTAGGCAGTCTTGTAGGGTGAAGTTTGGTACCTGGGGATACAGCGCTTCCAGCATGCGTTTGATCAGTTCGAAATCTTCGGGGGTATCCACCGTCCAGCGGTGACGGCTGAGATCTTGAGCAGTGGTCACTTGACCGATCGCATAGCGATTGGGATGGTTGTAAATAAACGGAGTAACATGCTCGCGGTCGGGCTGTGCAATGGCCTCGCGGTGAGCCTGCTCTAGTGCTTGGGCTGAGAATACTTCAGTATCTAGCCCCCGTGGGTAACTGCGCCGAAGCGAGTTGGAGACATAGTCGTAGCGATCGCGCTGAGCTATATAAACCTGTATAACCTCATCGATAACCTCTGGATCAATCAACGGACAGTCTGAGGTTACACGCACCACAACATCGGCTTGGGCGGTCTGGGCGGCCCGGTAGTAGCGCGACAACACATCCTGCTCAGAGCCCCTAAAATAGTCAACCGCTAGGGCTTGGCACAGCTCAACGATTGGGTCATCAGCACTGTTTTCAGTGGTGGCAATCACAATGCTGTCGGCGGCCTTTACCCGCTTGAGCCGTTCGATTTGGTACGTCAGCAACGGTTTACCCAGCACGGGTTTGAGCACCTTGCCGGGCAGTCGCGTCGAGGTCATGCGGGCCTGCACGATAATTGTGATTGTCATGTTAAGCACGCTCGCAAACAATCGACGACGTAATCTTGCTCGTCTAAGCCCATCTCGTAGTGCAGAGGTAGACTGATGGCCTCACGGTAGTACTGCTCCGCCTCCGGAAAATCGCCCGGCTGAAAGCCAAGGCTTTGGTAGTAGGGCTGAGTATGCACAGGAATGTAGTGCAGGTTTACCCCAATACCCTTGTCTCGCAGGGTTTCAAACACCTGCCGATGGCTCAACTGGAGAGTATCGAGCATGAGCCGAATCACAAAGAGGTGCCAGCTAGAGGCCGCATCCAAATGTTGAACGGGCAGCATGATTGGCAAACCCTGCAAGAGTTCGAAGTAGCGATCGGCCAGCATTCGACGACGCTGCACAAAGGCCGGCAGCCGCTGCATTTGGCTGGTTCCCAAAGCTGCTTGAATATCAGTCATTCTGTAGTTAAACCCCAGCTCTAGCTGCTGGTAATACCAGGGGCCGTGGCTTTCACCCTCCATATGTTCGGGGGCACGGGTAATGCCATGGCTGCGCAGACGCACCAGCTTGTCGTAGAGTGGCTTTTGGTTAGTCAGCACCATGCCGCCCTCTCCAGTGGTGATAATTTTGACTGGGTGAAAGCTAAACACCGCCATGTCCGAAAACTCGCAACAGCCCACGGGCTTGCACCGATACTGCCCGCCGATAGCATGGGAGGCATCTTCAATCACGGTGAAGCCGTACTCTTGGGCCAGGGGTGCGATCGCCGCCATATCGCACGATTGCCCCGCAAAATGCACAGGTACGACAACCTTAGGCGGTGTATTGTCTTGCTGCGCTTGGATCAATTTCTGCTGCAGTAGGGCAACGTCGAGGTTGTAGGTCTTAGCATCGATATCCACAAAATCGACCGTGGCCCCGCAGTACAAACCACAGTTGGCCGAGGCCACAAAGGTATTGGGCGATGTCCAAAGCGCAGTGTTGGGGCTGAGTTCAGCGGCCAGGCAGGCAATGTGGAGCGCGGCGGTAGCGCTAGAGACAGCCACAGCGTAGTTGACGCCGCAGTAGTCAGCTACAGCCTGCTCAAACTGGGCGATCGCAGGTCCTTGGGTCAGCCAGTCAGACTTCAACACCGCAACCACGGCATCAATATCTGACTGGCTAATGCTCTGCCGACCGTAGGGGATAAAAGGGGCCATTGATCAAACAGAAAAGTGAGGGTCAACATGCGATTTGATGAGGTTTTGTAGCTCCTCAACACTGAGAAACTTTTCATTTTGCCCCGAGTTGTAGCTAAATCCTGGTTCTACAGGCTTAGCATCCATTTTCTTGCAGTACTCTTCGATTGAGTACGCCCCCTGAATCGGCAAAATAGCATAGTAATGGCCAAGATCTACGGTGGTGTAAGAGTCTGAAGTCGTAATCATCTCTTCGTGGATTTTTTCGCCTGGCCTAATGCCTACAACTGGGTAATCACAGTCAGGACCAATGGCCTTGGCCACATCAGTAATCAGATAAGACGGAATGCGCGGCACAAAAATTTCTCCTCCCCAACCGTGCTTAATTGCCCAAAGCACCATGTCAACCCCCTCTTCAAGGGAAATGTTAAATCGGGTCATGGTGGGGTCTGTGATCGGCAAAACACCCTCCTTGCGTTTATCTAGAAAGAAAGGAATAACCGACCCCCGAGAGCCCATCACATTACCGTAGCGAACAACGGAGAAACTAAGCTCGCGTATGCCCTTAATGTTATTAGCAGCGATGAATAGTTTGTCGGAGCAAAGTTTAGTCGCTCCATAGAGATTAATGGGAGCTGCCGCTTTGTCGGTGGAGAGGGCAACAACCTTCTTAACTTGGGTACTAAGGGATGCCTCAATTACATTTTCAGCACCTAAAACATTAGTTCTGATGCACTCCATCGGGTTGTATTCGGCAGTGGGCACTTGTTTTAGGGCTGCCGCGTGGATGACAATATCAATTCGCTCAAAGGCACGAATTAGCCGCTGCTGATCTCTCACATCGCCAATAAAGTATCGAATGCCGGGATATTTCGATGGTGGAAATACTTGGGCCATCTCGAACTGCTTTAGCTCATCTCTTGAGTAGATGACGAGCCGTTTAATACTAGGAAATTTTTTGAGAATGGTGTCAACAAACTTTTTGCCAAAGGAGCCGGTGCCGCCAGTCACCAAAATGGATGTATCTTCAGTAATTTTCATGGTAAATAGTTTGAATGTAGCGAGTCTTTGGTTTTACTGTTCTGTTTTGGCAAAAATGGTTTTGCCTAAGTTATCATCTTGAGAAATTTGCCACCGACTAGGGGTATAAACCTGTGTATTGGTGGAATACCTTTCGAAGTAAGCGTATTGGTTGGTGATTTGAGACTCTTGAACAGTAAATCCTGTAGCCTCATGGACGGCATCGTCGTAAGCTTCTCCCTGTTTTTTCACCCAGACATTGACAGAATATTCTCCTGGAAATAGGTGAATAGCTGGTACGAAAGCCTCAACTGTGTGACAGCCTGGAATGGCCACATTCAAATTGTTTTCCCAATTAGAAATCAGGTAGTGCAGTCTAACGCCGTGCAGGTTACAAATGGCAATGCCAATCTCGTAGCTATCGCTTGACACCTTGAAATCAATCGCAACTCTGAAGCTGACCGGTTGTCCCATCTGAAGGGTGGTTACACAGTGACCGTCAATATCTAGAAGGCTGAAGCTTTTTAGTGTTGCATATTGCTTTGGGCCATACCGTTCCGTCAAGCGGGTAGATAGATCAACATGGCCAGAGGTAACAAGATTGGTTTCAGATACGTATTTAGCGATCGCAGTGCGGGCATTGCCCCGAAACGACACTTGCCCGTCGCTTAGCATCAGGGCCGTTTGGCATAGTGACTCCACTGCGGTCATGTTGTGGCTAACAAAAAGAACGGTTCTGCCCTCTTGCTTGGCCACATCACCCATCTTGCCGAGGCACTTCTTTTGAAAAGCGGCATCGCCTACCGCCAGCACTTCATCGACCACTAAGATCTCAGGTTCTAGGTGAGCAGCAACGGCAAAGGCCAACCGCACATACATACCGCTGGAATACCGCTTGACTGGCGTGTCTAAAAACCGAGAGACTTCAGCAAACTCAACAATTTCATCAAATCTGCGGTTAATCTCGGCCCGGCTCATACCTAAAATTGCACCGTTGAGAAAGATATTCTCTCGCCCGGTTAGCTCGGGATGAAACCCGGTGCCCACCTCTAGCAAACTGGCCACCCGGCCTCGCAGACGAACTCGCCCTTTAGTGGGCTCGGTGATACGGCTGAGAATTTTAAGCAGTGTTGACTTGCCCGCCCCATTGCGGCCAATAATGCCCACAACCTCGCCCTGGTTCACTTCAAAGGAAACATCCTTTAGCGCCCAAAACTCATCGTGTTGAGGTTTAATTTTGTGCTTAAGAGGATAGCGTAGACGACGACTGAAAGACTTGACCCCATCGGCAACTACGTCGCGTAGGGCTACGTAACGAGAGTTGCCCTGCTGCTGGCCAAGAACATACTTTTTGCCGAGATTTTCGACTTGAATAACTGAGTCTGACATTGAGGGGGCTGTGGAACGGGGGCAGTTCACCTAGCTGGCGCATCCGCCATTGTGCTCATTGTGCCCCTAGGCTTTATGAAAGTTGCATGGGTTTATATAACGTCAGCAAAGGTATGCTTCCCACGGCGGAAATTTAGCATTCCGGTGACCAGCAGCACCAGCACCAGCGACAGCAAAAAGCCCGGCCAGTACAGCGATAAACCGACACCTATAATGATCCAGCGAACGCCACGGATTATGCCTGCCATAGATTTGAGAAATAGAGCAACCGCCAGTGATTAGGAATGATGGCGCTGCTGAAACCCACCGGCGATAGATCAAGGCCAAACTGCACCAAAAACGGTACTACGTAGCGAAAATCGCGGTACTGCCCATTGAGGCCCGCTAGCCGCAGGCCTGCCCCAATGGCTACTGCAAAGGCGATCGCCATAAACACAGGCAGCGTCACCACCTGTCCCGAGGGCACCTGCTGATACCAAGCCATCAGCTCCAGCAGAATCAGGCCTGAGGTTAAAAAGTTCACAAAGCCAACAATCATCACGCTAGCGGGCACCACCGCGTCACAGGTCGCGAAAGTATTGCGCTTCACTTCTGCCCGCCTCGATGATCAGTTCGGGCGGGGCGTTAGGAACAGGGTGGTGGGGAAGTTTTAGGCGGAGCATGGGCATAGGTTTATCAAGCTCTATGAAGGCCGGTGCGTTGGGATGTTTAAGAACTAGGGTTCAAGGTCTAAGGTAGAACCTTGAACCCTACACCCTATGCCCTCTCCATAACCGTGTAATTACCCTAGAGGTATCCTCTACCCCCCCACCACGAAGTTCACCAGCTTGCCCGGCACCACGATCACCTTCTTGATTTCCTTGCCTTCCAGGTAGCGCTGGGCCGCTTCCGACTCGCGGGCGTACCGCTCCAGGGCGGCTTTGTCGGAGTCGGCAGGCACCTCTAGAGTGCCGCGCGTTTTGCCCATAATCTGGATGACCAACGTGATCTCATCTACCACTAGGGCAGCGGGGTCAAACACGGGCCAGGGAGCGCGGTGAACTGAGTCGGTATTGCCCAACTGGTGCCACAGTTCGTCGGCCATATGGGGGGCAAAGGGGGCCAGCAGCAGCACCAGGGCGCGCACGCCCTCGGCATAGACCGGGGAATCCTTAGCGGCAGAATCGGTGAGCGCGTTGCTGAGCTTCATTAGCTCCGACACGGCGGTGTTGAACTGGTAGTCGCCGTCGATGTCTTCGGTGATTGCCTGAATGGCGGTGTGGATGGCACGGCGCAGGGTTTTCTCATCTTTGGAGAGATCAGCGGCGGCCACCTCCCCGGCGGGCGAACCACCGTTCGCCCCTACAGTGGCGATGTATTCGATGACTAGACGCCAGACGCGGTTGAGAAATCGGAACTGCCCCTCTACGTCGGCATCGTCCCACTCCAGGTCTTTTTCGGGGGGTGCTTTGAAGAGAATGAACATGCGGGCGGTATCGGCCCCGTACTTGGCCAGCACCGATTTGGGGTCGACGCCGTTGTACTTCGACTTCGACATCTTTTCGTAGAACACCTCCAGAGCATCCCCCGTGTCGGGGTCCACAGGGTTTGTAGGATCAGCGACGTCCTCTGGGGCGACGTACTTGCCGGTTTTGGGGTTTTTGTAGGTGGTGTTTTGCACCATGCCCTGGGTTAGCAGCCGTTCAAAGGGTTCATCGCAGGCGAGCAGGCCGCGATCGCGCAGCACTTTGGTAATAAACCGTGAATACAGCAGGTGCAAAATGGCGTGCTCAATGCCGCCTACATACTGATCCACCGGCATCCAGCCGTTGGCCTGGGCCTGGGCAAAGGCCGACTCAGGGTTCTGAGCATCGGTGTAGCGCAAAAAATACCAGGACGAGTCGATGAAGGTGTCCATGGTGTCGGTTTCGCGCTGGGCGGGGCGATTGCAGGTGGGGCAGGGCACATTCACCCAGTGCTCTAGCTGCGCCAGGGGAGAGGCTCCCCGCCCCGAAAATTCCACATCCTCAGGCAGCGTCACCGGCAACTGTTCGTCGGGCACGGACACAATGCCGCACTCGGGGCAGTGCACCACGGGGATGGGAACACCCCAGTAGCGCTGGCGAGAAATCAACCAGTCGCGCAGGCGGTAGTTGGCCTCACCGTGGCCTTTATCGTTGGTTTCCAGCCAGTGAATGGCGGCTGGGACGCTTTCAGCCTCCCCTTTACCCGCCGGAATGTCATTGAGCGGCCCAGAGTTGATCATCACGCCTTCTCCGGCCCAGGCGGCGGTCATGGTGTCGCCGTCGAGAGATTCCCCCACTGGCTGCACTACGACCTTGACAGGCAGGCCAAACTTGCGGGCAAACTCAAAGTCGCGCTGGTCGTGGGCGGGCACCGCCATAATTGCCCCAGTGCCGTAACCCATCAGTACGTAGTCAGCAATCCAGATCGGAATTCTGGCCTCGTTGACGGGGTTCACGGCATAGCTGCCGGTCCACACACCAGTTTTTTCGCGGTCTTCGGCGGTGCGATCGATCTCGCTCTTGGCGGCAGCGGCCTTGCGGTAGTCGTCTATGGCCGCGACGCGATCGGGCGCAATCAGCTTCTCCACTAGGGGATGCTCGGGCGACAGCACCATGAAGGTTGCGCCCCACAGGGTATCGGGTCGGGTGGTAAACACCGGCAGCGCCTCTCCCGACTCAGTTTTGAAAACCACCCGTGCGCCGGTCGATTTGCCAATCCAGTTGGCCTGCATGGTGCGTACCCGCTCGGGCCAGCCGGGCAGTTTATCCAGGTCTTGCAGCAGCTCTTCAGCGTAGTCGGTAATTTTGAGGAACCACTGACGCAGCAGCTTTTTCTCGACGCTCGCCCCCGATCGCCACGACTTCCCCTCGCTATCCACCTGCTCGTTGGCCAGCACCGTCTGGTCGATGGGGTCCCAGTTGACCGCCGCCTCTTTCTGGTAGGCCAGCCCCATTTGCAGCATTTGGATGAAAATCCACTGGGTCCAGCGGTAGTAATCGGGAGCACAGGTCGCTACCTCGCGTTCCCAGTCGTAGGAGAGGCCGAGTTCTTGCAGCTGCGCCCGCATCTGGTCAATGTTTTGGTAGGTCCACTGGGCGGGGTGAACGCCGCGATCGATCGCCGCATTTTCCGCCGGTAAACCAAAAGCATCCCAACCCATGGGGTGCAGCACTCGGTAGCCCTGCATCCGCCGCACCCGCGCCACCACATCGGTGATGGTGTAGTTGCGCACATGGCCCATGTGCAGGTTCCCCGACGGGTACGGAAACATTGACAGCGCATAGAACTTAGGCTGATCGGGGTTCTCGATCGCCCGATCTAGCCCCTGCTCGGCCCAAGCCTGCTGCCACTTCTTCTCGATGTCTGCGGGGATATATTTGGACTCCACGTCCTTGACTCCTAATGCTGCACTGGTGCGATGTTCCCCATCATAGCGATCAGTGGCGGCGGGGGAGCAAGTGGGGGTGATGGAGCGGGGGAGTGAAGGAAAGTTTTGAATGTTGAATTTTGAGTGTTGAATTGATGCTCTACCGCAAAAACTCAAAACTAAGAACTCAAAACTCAAAACTTCCCTCGTTACCCCTTCACTTCATCGGCAAAGCTCGCCCGGCGCTTAAACTCAAACGGCCCTGCCAGCGACCCCCACAGGTGCTCATGGGTCTCTGGGTCGCGGCCTCGGTCCCAGCTGACGAACTGGTCGGCGTCGATTTCAAACTCGCTATCTAAATAAGTGGTCTTGCCGTTGCGCTCGACCATACAGGCTTTGCCGGGTTGAACCGCTCCTTTAAAGCTGTGGCCTGTCCAGTGGACGATCATGTCGCAGCCGGGGGTTTTCTCAAAGTGGTCGGCGGTGAGCTTTGAGAGCTGCTCCAGATTACGAGAGGCTCCGTAGAAGGCTTCGCCGTCCTTGAGGGTGTAGTTCTCAATCATAATGTGGTCGCCTTGGGCGCTGAGCTTCATGCCTCGGGCGCGGTAGGGCTGCTGGATCATAAAGTCGTAGGCCTGCTCAATGTAAAATCCTAGGCCACCTAGGGTTTCGGTGGGCAGGGGGCGCATACAGACGCGAATGTGAGCAAACAGCGGCGGGTTTTCGAAAGCTTGCTGCTGGTTGCTAAAGTCTGCCGCCATCCAGCGGGCCAGGGTGTGAATATCGGTGGCGTGAGTCATGGATGGGTTTAGAAATCATCGTGGTAAGGTTGACCCTAGTTTACAGGTTTGACGAGAGACCGTCAGAAAAGACCGCGATGAAAAAGCTCCACCTAGCGCTCTCATCCAACGATATCGCTGCCTCTGTGGCAGATTACTCTGCCCGTTTGGGATGCCGCCCAGCGCTGGTAATTGAGGGCACCTATGCCTTGTGGCGCACGGAGACGCTGAATCTCTCCATTCGCCATGCCCCTGAGGTAGCGCCAGGGCAGCTACGCCACCTGGGCTGGGAAGATGACGAAGCCCAGGCATTTACCGCCGAGGTGGATGTCAACGGCATTACCTGGGAGCACTTCGCCGCCCACCACCAGGCTGAGGAGATTCAGGCCGCGTGGCCGGGGACAGAGTATCGAGTCGAGGGCGGCAAAGAAACCAATGGACACCATGGAACCTGACCTGACTACTGAAACCTACCATCTGCATGTGGAACTGCTGGACAGCGACCCCTATATTTGGCGGCAGATCGCTGTGCGGGGTGATGCCTCCCTATCTGAGCTTCACCGAGTGTTGGCGGCGGCAGTGGGGTGGTCAGGGGAAGCTGACTACGTGTTTAAGGGCCAGGGCAAGGATTTGCAGGCTGGGGAAGATCGTGCTCTCTCTACCCTGCTCACCCAGCCCGGCGAGGCATTGATCTACAACTATGCCCCTGCCCAGGGTTGGCTGCACAAAGTTACGCTAAAGGCGATCGCCCCCCTCGACCATCCCCTGCCCCACTGCACTGCTGGAGAGCGCCAGTGCCCGCCGGAGTTTTGCAATGGTGTGTGGGACTACGTTGACCTGATCGATCGCTTGGGCGATGGCGATGATCCTGATGAAATCGATGCTCTCTGGCAAAAAGTCGGCTACGATTTCGACCCTGAACGGTTTGATTTGGCGGCCGCTAACCAGCGATTGCAGGGGCTATCCCTCTGAGTTCACTCTGACCTGTCAGGAGAGCTTTGAATATGATTTTGGTATCTGGAAAAGTTCGCTTTCACCAAGACGATCTAGAGCGAATTCGTCCTGCAATAGCAGTCATGATCAACGCCAGTCTGGCTGAGGACGGCTGCATTGATTACGCCTACTCGATCGATGTTTTAGATCCAACCGTTATGCGAATCATCGAGCGCTGGCGCGATCGCGCCGCCCTCGCTGCTCACTTCCAAACACCCCACATGGCCCAGTGGAATGCAGTGCTGGCCGAGCTCGACATCAGCGATCGCGAGCTTTTCATGATGGATGGCGATCAGCTGGAATTTGCAGTATGACCAGACCACGCCAACCTGTGGGGCAACCTTAGCAAGGGCAAAGCCATTAGCCGTTAACCGACAATAGCCTCACCACCGAAGTGCTGACGTCAGTCAATCTCAATGGCGTTTAGGGCTGATTCGCATCCTTAATGTCACTCACCAACTCATCGATCGCCTCAATAGTCGTGTTCCAGCCACACATCAGTCGGGCACCGTCACTGCCGATGAAGGTGTAAAACTTCCAGCCCCGACGATAAAGTTCGTCGACTAGGGGCTGAGGCATTTGCACAAACACCCCATTGGCCTGGCGCGGAAATAGAATCTTCAGCTCGGGAATTTGTCGCAGCTGTTGCTCTAGATAGGCAGCCATGCGATTGGCGTGCTCGGCATTGCGCAGCCACACGCCCGTCTCTAACAGCCCTAACCAGGGGGCTGAGATAAACCGCATCTTTGAGCACAGCTGCCCCGCCTGCTTGCAGCGGTAGGCAAAGTCTTCAGCCAAGCTACGGTCAAAAAAGAGAATCGCCTCGCCTATCCCCATGCCGTTTTTGGTGCCGCAGCAGCACAGCACGTCAACGCCGGCCTTCCAGGTCAGCTCAGCCGGGGTTTTGCCTGAGGCCACCAGGGCATTGGCAAAGCGCGCCCCATCCATATGCACCTTTAGCCCATGGTGGCGCGCCAGACCGCTGAGGACCGCTATCTCGTCGGTGGTGTAGAGAGTGCCTACCTCTGTAGCTTGAGTGAGGCTAATCACCTTGGGCTTGGGATAGTGAATGTCGGTGCGCTTGGTAATCAGCCGCTCCACATCGGCGGGGTCGAGCTTACCGTTGTCGCCTTGGGCCAGCAGCAGCTTAGAGCCATTGCTGGCAAATTCAGGGGCGCCGCACTCATCGGTTTCGACATGGGCCAGCTCGTGGCAAATCACGCTGTGGTAAGACTGGCACAGCGCCGCTAGGGTCAAGGAGTTGGCCGCCGTGCCGTTGAAGACAAAGAATACCTCGCAGTCAACTTCAAAGACATTGCGAAAGGCATCCGAAGCCTTCTGAGTCCATTCGTCGTCGCCATAGGCAGGCACATCTCCCTGATTAGCTTGCAGCAGATAGTCTAGAGCTTCGGGACAGATGCCGGAGTAGTTGTCGCTGGCGAACTGGAGGGGGCGGGTAGTTGGTGGGGCGGTGAGCATGGCGGCGCTGGGTGGGGGTGTTTTGAGGATAGCGTGAGGAGTGAGGGGCGATGAGGAGGGTAGGGGGATGTAGGGAATGCTCCTCTAGAGGCGATCGGGTGGACGGCGGGGGGAGTGGACCAGGAATGGCAAGAGAAGAAGGGGGATGCAGTAAGATTGGGGGGCTATGGAAGCATTGAACCGGAACAGGATTGGGTATTGGGCTATGGCGTGTAGGTCTCGCTGGGTTTGGATAGTAGCAGCGGTGGCTGGGGCCTCAGTAGCCCTAGATGGAGGTGACTTGGCTCCGTTGGGAGGGGCACCAGCCCAGGCCCAGGATGGCGGCACCATTACCCTGCGCTCAGATATTCAAGAGGCCAATGCAGCCACGGGCATCATTACCGCTCGGGGCAATGTGCAGATCGATTACCCAACTCGCGGCATCCAGGCTACGTCGGCCCAGGCCGACTATTTCAGCAATGAGGATCGCATTGTGCTCAGCGGCAATGTCGTCGTGACTCAGAAGGGCAACACACTGCGGGCCGAGGTAGTCACTTATCTAATTGAAGAAGATCGCTTTGTGGCCACCCCTCGTCCCAACGATCAGGTTGAGGCGGTTTATATTCTGCCTGAGTCACCGCCTGCGCCAGCATCAAACAGCGGCGGGACAGGCGATCGCGCTCCTGCCCCACGCCCTCCAGTGGTGCTAGATGTTAGCCCCGTCGAGGGCGGAGCTCAGCCCTCAAATCCTAGTCAATAAAACGCTGTTTCCTAACTCTAAGAAGGTTTTTGGAAGTATAAGTCGCTACCAAAAACCGCGTCTAGGCCGGTGAGGGGTCTGGCCCACTTGACGCAAACAACCACAATGTTACGCTCGATAAGCTGTTTGGAGTTAGCTTCGATTACCAGCTACTTAATACCGTAAAGCTGAATTTGTTTGTTTGAACTTTATCAATTTCTTACGAATTGAGGATGGTTTGAGAAGCCTTTTCACGCGATCGCAGGTTATTGCCCACGGCTTAGCTAATATAAGTATGAGCACACGCAGTAGAAGATTCGTATTACAGCTCTGTCCAAATCGGTCAGATCGGTATCAATGTTCAACACTGGCTATGCTTTAAGTGTTCCCTGGATTATTAAAGATTACTGCACGATTAACTAAGCCAAGTTGATTCCTCCAGAATAAAACGCTGATGAAGTTGCGCAGGCTGGAAAAATACCTGTGTTTTTTTAGGCCGTTAAGTACGTGATATTGCGGTGTTAGCTTGATGCTAAATCTGCTTTTATCATCGGTTGATTTGCGGTGCCTCGACACTTTTTTAGACTAATGCAGTCTTATTGTTCTAGGGATTCGTACATCTCCCTAGAGACAACTCTAGCGTCTTTTGTAAGCTGCTTTAGGAGCTGTGTTTATTCCTGGGAATCGTTGCGCATAGTATTTCTTTGACTTAAAAAAACATGCTTACTCATTTTCCTTGCGTTCCGTTTCTGTCGGAAACTTTTGCCGGCAGGTTAGTGCAGCGCTCGATCAAGAAAGTAGAAAATATTCTGCGGCTCTTCCGGGGCGACCCTAAGTTTTTGGTAATGAGTTGGCTAGCTCGATTTATCGCAATCCGAGAGTGGGTTGCCCGTCGCGGCGAATATCTTCCTCCAGCGGTGCTTGATGCGACAGTAATTCACGATGCGGAGGGGGCCTGTCCCCTAATGAGCCCAGGCCAGGTGGCGCAACTGATTCGCACCAATGGCTACTATGTTGGATTTTCGCTACAGCCCAGCATTCTGCAGGGGTTGTTAACCTTTGCCAAGACGACACCCTGCTATGCCAATCGCAATCCATCCCAGCCGTTTTACATTCAAAACAGGGATAAAACAGCGCAAGAACTAGGCGCGCCGCTGTTGGTGGCTGGCTATTTGGACCGCCATGAATCGTGCTGGGCTTATCAAAAAATCAAGCATGATCCTTACTTGTTGGCGATCGCGAGTGAGTACCTCAATCACCCAGCGGTGTATCTCCGGGGCGAGCTAGCATGGGGATTTCCGGCTCCTAATACCCTGACCGACAAAATCAAAACGGCGCGGGTTTACCATTGCGATATCAACGACTTTAAAACAATCAAATTTTTCTTTTACCTTACTGAGGTGGGCGAGGGCGAAGGCCCCCACGTCTATATGGAGGGTACTCATCGCACGAGAAAATTTAGCCACCAGAGCTTAGGTCAGCGCTGCGCAGCGATCGATGACGAAACTCTAGTTCAAACCTATGGCCGCGATCGCGTTCAGGTGGTTACCGGTGCTGCCGGACTAGGCTTTGCGGGAGATCCCTACTGCCTACATAAGGGCACCGTACCTATCGAAAACTCTCGACTGCTGCTACAGCTGGAGTTTGGTATTACCCCCTACCGCATCTGGTACTTTTAGGGTTTGTGGTGTTTGTGCTCCTTAGCATCTTTATGCTTTGGAGCTTGGACCGTATTATTCTCAACTAATCTTCAGAATAGGGCGTTTGCTAACATCATTTTTGCCCGCAATCGTTAAGGCGTATCCGTTAGGAATAAAGAATAGAGATGTCGATCGCTCAACTTGACGCTGCTGAGCCGGAGCCTAGAACAGTAGCCTATCTAGTTAATCAGTACCCTAAGGTTAGTCATAGCTTTATTCGCCGTGAAATTGCTGCCCTTGAAACCCAAGGGCTAACGGTGGCTAGGTTTTCGATTCGCTCCTGCGCTGATGAACTGGTAGACCCTGACGACATCGAAGAGCTAAACAAAACTCACATTGTGCTAGACCATCCCTGGTCTGAGCTACTACTCACCATCGCCCGGGTTGTGATACAGCGCCCCATGGCGTTTATAGCTGCCCTCGGCTTGGCCTTTCAGCTTGGCCTTAAGAATGAATCGGGGCTGCTGTATCACCTGGCCTACCTGGCCGAAGCCTGCGTGCTGCTGGCTTGGTTCGAGGTCGCCGACGTCGACCATGTGCACGCCCACTTTGGCACTAACTCAACGACCGTAGCTATGCTGTGCCATGCTCTGGGTGGGCCACCCTACAGCTTTACGGTGCATGGGCCAGAAGAATTTGACAAGGTGAGGGCGATTTCACTGGCCGAAAAAATCAGGCGCGCTGCCTTTGTTGTCGCCATTAGTTCCTTTGGTAAGAGCCAACTGTACCGCTGGACAGACTTGGAAGACTGGCCCAAAGTCCACGTTGTGCACTGCGGACTCGACCAAAAGTTTCTAGCCCAAGAGGTTACACCTATTCCAGAGCAGCGCCACCTGGTCTGTGTGGGGCGGCTCAGCGGGCAAAAGGGCCATCTGCTGCTGCTGGAGGCCATTAAGCAGCTTGTAGATACAGGCTATCGATTTACAGTTGTGCTGGTGGGCGATGGCGAAATGCGATCGCAGGTCGAAGCGTTGATTACTGCCTACGGACTGCAAAACTGCGTTTCGGTTACGGGTTGGGTCTCCAGCGAAATTGTCAAAACCCAGTTACTTAAAGCTCAGGCGCTGGTATTGCCCAGCTTTGCCGAAGGCTTGCCCGTCGTTATTATGGAGGCCTTGGCCTTGGGACGACCGGTCATTACTACCTCTATTGCCGGCATTCCTGAGCTAGTCGAAACTGGCGTCAACGGCTGGCTAGTTGTACCCGGATCGGTGGAGTCGCTGGTGGAGGCTTTGCGCGCTGCCCTCGATACCTCCCCAGCAGAGCTGGAGACTATGGGCAAAGCAGGCATGGCAAAAGTCGCGCAGCGGCACAATATCGACCTTGAGGCTGCCCATCTGGCCCAGCTTTTCGTTGGAAGTGGCCAAAGCTAGGCGGGTTTTCTAGGTTTGTCCCTGGCCCTCAGTAGTTTTGTAGGGCTGGGCTCTCAAGGACACCTCGGCAAAGCCTACCGGCTCAGCAATTTGGGCGAAGTGCCCTGAACTGGCTTATGGGGGGGCCGCCTAGAGTAGGGAAGAGCTTTGATACAATTTACGCAGCTCAATCAACCTCTACTGGCCCAGGCGCGCCCTTGAAAATCGTACTTGACAACGTTCAAAAGACCTACGGCAAGCGTCAGGTGGTAAACCGGGTTAGCTTATCAGTGGCCCAGGGCGAGATTGTTGGCCTGCTAGGGCCGAACGGCGCAGGTAAAACCACAACCTTTTATATGGCGACTGGCCTGGAGCGACCCGATGCAGGCAAGGTTTGCCTTGACCAGATCGATATTACTGACCTGCCTATGCATCAGCGAGCGAGGCTAGGCATTGGCTACTTGGCCCAGGAACCAAGCATCTTTCGCAACCTGTCGGTAGCCGACAACATTTTGCTGGTAATGCAGCAGACACGCGTCCCCCCAGAGGAGTATGGCGATCGCCTCCAAGATCTGCTTAAGGAATTTCGCCTGGAGAAAGTAGCCAACACCCTGGGCATTCAGGTGTCAGGGGGAGAACGGCGGCGTACAGAACTGGCCCGCTCTCTGGCCTCTGGCCCCGAAGGCCCCAGCTTTTTGTTCTTGGATGAACCCTTTGCTGGCGTTGACCCGATCGCCGTTAACGAAATTCAGGAGATTGTGGCTAAGCTGCGCGATCGCGACATGGGTATCCTCATCACCGATCACAACGTGCGCGAAACCCTGCGCATTATTGATCGCGCCTACATCATGAGCGATGGTCAAATTCTGGCCTCGGGCAACGCTGACGATCTCTCCAGCAATCCATTGGTGCGTGAGCACTACCTGGGCAAAGACTTCGCTATTTAGCTGCCTCACCCTCCGACTGCCTGGTTCTTAAAAACTCAATGGGCAACGGGGACTACGCATCCCCAGCCCCATTGCCGATAATGTAGAGTCAGGCCCCTTAACGTTATCCCATGGCTTCAGCTCCTGCTACCTTTACGCCCCCGCGCTCGCGCCCCGGCACCCCGCTGCTGACGGTGATGGATCGCTACATCGCCAAAGAGCTGACCATGCCCTTCCTGTTTGGGGTGGGGGCGTTCTCTTCTATTGGTATATCCATTGGGGCGCTATTTGAGCTGATTCGCCGCATCACCGAGTCGGGCCTGGCCATTACCTTGGCGGTGCAAATCTTCGTGCTCAAGCTGCCTGAGTTCATTGTGCTGGCCTTTCCAATGTCAACGCTGTTGGCCACCATGATGACCTACAGCCGCTTCTCCAGCGACAGCGAGCTGATTGCCCTGCGGGGGGTGGGGGTGAGCATTCGCCGCATCATTACCCCTGCCGTGGTGCTCAGCCTGCTGGTGACAGGGCTCACTTTTGTATTCAATGAGTTGATTACCCCCGCTGCCAACTACCGAGCCGCCATTACCCTGGAGCAGGCGCTGAAGTCAGAGCGGCCCCCGTTTCAGGAGCGCAATATTTTTTACCAGGAGTTCCAGCCCGCCAGCGACGACCCCGCCGCCCAGGAGCTGAAGCGCCAGTTCTATGCCCGCCGCTTCGACGGTACCACCATGCACGGGTTGACTATCCTCGACTTTTCCCAAAAGGGGCTCAACCAGGTGGTCAGTGCCGAGTCAGCTAACTGGGATGTGGAGAGCAACGCCTGGACCTTCTACAACGGCACCATCTACGTGGTTGCCCCCGATGGGTCCTTCCGCAATATCATCACCTTTGAAACCCAGGAGCTACAGCTGCCCCGCACGCCCTTAGATCTGGCGGGCCGCACCAAAAACGACACCGAGATGAACATTGCCGAGGCCACCCAGCAGCTAGAGCTGGTGCGCCAGAGCGGTGACGAAAAGATGATTCGCCGCTGGCAAATTCGAATTATGCAGAAGTATGCTTTGCCCTTCGTGTGCGTGGTGTTTGGCCTGGTAGGGGCCTCCATCGGAGTGCTGCCTCAGCGCACCAGCCGCGCCACCAGCTTTGGCATCAGCATTGTGATTATTTTTGGCTACTACTTGCTGTCGTTTATCACCAACGCCATGGGCGAGGTAGGGGTGCTGTCGCCGTTTATGTCGGCCTGGCTGCCGACGCTGCTGGGATTGGCGATTGGTTTATATTTGCTGTTTCGGGCGTCTAAATAGGGTATAGGGTTTCAGGTGTAGGGTTCAGAGCAAACCCTTACACCTGAAACCCTATACCTTGTACCCTCTCTTCAGCCCTCGTCATTGAGCCAGCCGCTTTAGAAGAAAAACCCATCCTGCTCGATTTCTTCAATGGTTTGCAGACCTCGCGTATCGCCCACTTTAAGCAGCGCGGTGCGGGCGTCTTCGCGCACACCCAGGTCATCTTCTTCGGCGAAGCTCTCGATCAGGGCATCGATCGCCGTGTGATAGACCACATTAGAGGGTAGCTCGCGGCAGAGCTGACCCACAGTCCAGGCGCAGTTGCTGCGCACTGCCGGTACTGGGTCGCGGCGTAGCCCTTCGATCAGGGGGGGAATGGCAGCAATTACCGACTCGTAGTTGACCTGGGCCATTTGAGCCAGGGCGCTGGCTGCCCACAGCCGCACAGCGGCAACATCGGTGCGTAGGGCTTCGATCAGCGGCAGCAGCGATCGCGCGTCGTGGGCATTGCCCAGAGCCCACACCAGGCCCTTGCGCACGTAGCCATTCCAGTCGGTGGCTAGCTGGGCAATGATGGGCTCTACCGCCGAGCGATCGGGGTTGCGACCCAGGGCGTAAGCGGCACTCACCCGCACCAGGGGGCAGGGATCGCGCAGCAGCGTGGTTAGGGGGCCCACTGCCCGTCCGTCTTCTACTTCGCAAAAGGCCCGCGCCGCCAGCATGCGATGCTGCGGGTCAGCGGAGGTTAGCAGGGGCAGCATCGCCTCGGGGTCGAACTGGGGAGCTTGTTCCTCGTCTACGGGGCCCAGGGCATCGAGGGGGTCGGCAAACTCCAGGTCGGGGTTTAGGGTGGAGAGATCGTCGTCATACATAGGGCTACTTTATCCGGTTACGCGGCACTTTTAGCGCTGGTAAGGGCACTCTGCAAACTTTCGTTAAGCAGGACGAAAGGCCATAGTCTAAGGGTTGGGGCAGCGGCTCAAGGATAGCGATCGCCGTCAGTCCCAAGGTCTAGCTCTGTCCGACTAAAATTTTCTATTCACTATGTAAAAAACTACTCACTATGTAAAAAACTACATCGAGCAAATCATAAAGAGAATTCTCTAGCCCTAGAGAGGTGAAATAACCTACCCCAGAGCAGGTTTGTCAGATTCAATTTCCGAAGAATATCAGTAGATACCTGTAGCCTAAACCAGGCAGCCGCTAGGATGAAGCCATTGGCCTGGGCTGCTTGAAGGAGCATTAGCAACGCTTCATCCCGACTGACAGCGCGCGCTGTATCAGGTCATTAATGCCTGTTTAGCCTGTCTAAATTGAAGCAGCCCCGGCAACGTAATTAGGAGTTTCACAGCCATGGCATCCCAGGACCAAGTTAGAAATTTTTTAGCCCATTGGTTTCAGCTGGGCAAACCAGTAGTGCTGGCCGAAGGCCGAGGCGAATCTCTACCCGACCCGATTTTCCAAAACGGTCACTACAGCCAAGCCTTTGAAGACTGCTGGCACCGCGTCATGGTGACCAGCGGTCAAGACTGCTATCTCAAAGGCACCAGCCAGAGCATTGCGGCGATGCTGTCGCCGGCTTGGGATGTGGCCCCCTGTGCTCGCTGTGAAATGCCGATTGTTATTCCCACGGCCGGTACGATGACGGAGCTCTGCCCCTGTAATGACCTGGCCACCTGGCCTAACACCGAGGTTCCCATGCCCCGCACCGCGGTGGATAACCAGCACCATTTGACGGCGCTGAGACAGCGGTTAAACACGGCGCCGGGTAAGCCCGCCGCCAATCGCTAGGGCTAATTTCTTACAGACCTAGACCGAGGAGGACGCCAGCACCTTCTCGTCGTGGCGCGGGATGTCGTAGACCAGGAAGTCGTGGGCCAGATTGGTGTTGGGGAAAATGGCCCGCGCCTCTGCCAGTAGATCGGGCAGCTGAATATCGTTGCCAGGAGCGTAGCGGGGGCTGAAGTGGGTCATGATCAGCTGCTTGGCCTGGGCACCAAGGGCCACTTGGGCGGCCATAGTCGAGGTGGAGTGCAGCCGCTGGTAGGCCAGGTCAGCGTCGCGGTGGGAGAAGGTGGCCTCGTGGATTAGCACATCGGCGTTGGTAGCGAGGGTAACGGCGCGATCGCAGTAGATCGTATCGGTGCAGTACACTAGCTTGCGCCCTACAAGGTCTGGCCCGCAAAGGTCGGCCCCGTTGATGGTGCGACCGTCATCGAGCTTGACCCGCTGCCCCTGCTTAAGCTGACCGTAAATGGGTCCCGAGGGAATGCCCAAGGCCTGGGCCCGTTTGACGTCAAAGTGACCGGGGCGATCGCGCTCCTCGATCCGGTAGCCGTAGGCAGGCACCCGGTGCTCTAGCAGGTCGCAGGTCACCCGAAAGTCGTCATCCTCAAACACCAGCCCCGGCTCTACGGCGTGGATTTTGATCGGCAGCGAAAAGTGGGTTTGTGAATAGCGGCGACTAGCCTGCAAATAGTCGTTGAGAGGTTTGGGTCCATAGATATCGATGCGCTGCTGCCGGTTGCCCGCCAGCCCACAGCTAGCCAGCAGCCCCATCAGGCCAAAAATGTGGTCGCCGTGCATATGGGTAATAAAGATGCGGCGAATCTGGCTCGACTTAAACTCACTGCGCAAAAACTGGTGCTGGGTACCCTCGCCACAGTCAAACAGCCACACCTCGGCCCGCTGGGGAAGCCGTAGGGCCACACTTGAGACGTTGCGGGCGCGAGTCGGCACGCCAGAACTGGTACCCAAAAATGTAATTTGCAAAGAAACTGCCTCTTAGGAATGCAACGCGGAGGAGTCGGCAAGCTTTGACTCAAGGTTTAAGGTTTAGGGTTTAAGGTTCAGGGCGCTGTGTCTAGCCCTAGACCTTAAACCTTAGACCTCAAACCCATTCCCACCCATTTATCTTGCCACGACCCCGAGCCAATGGCCGGAGCAGCGGTATGAAACTAAAGCCGCAGAGTATTATCGACACAGGGTGGTTATCTCTGCCCAGAGCCACAAAGAAGCCACGGCGATGAGGAAACACCAATGATTTCAATGACCTATCTGCTGACGGCGATGCTGACGGGGCTGGGCATGGTCGCCACGATTCCTGCTATTCAGGCCGCTCCGCCAGGCATGCACTACGCCTGGCAGGTTCTAGGCATCGATACGGCCCAGTGTCTGAGCCAGGCTCGACAAGCGCTAGAATCTCAAGGCCTAGAGCCGGTGCAAAACGATGCCACCAGCGTGGCTGGGCGCTCTGAGACGGCGACGGCGATGTTTGTGTGTCTTGAGAACCCACCAGCCACTACCACAGTGATGGTAGTGGTAGCCAGTGACAGCGATGAACAGGCGCTGGCCCTGCGTGAAGCGCTGAAGCAGGCGTTCTAGGTTATGCGCGTTGTCGCCTATCGCTACCGAGATGAGGCCTCAACCGCTTCCCCCTCTGACGCCCTCGGGGAGGAGATGTTGGCAGCGGTGGAACGGGTTTATACCGATGTAGCGCTGCCGACGGAGCCAGGGTATCGGCCAGAGCGCGATCGCCTGCTAGCCGACCTGCAAGCTAATCCTGCCGATCGGGTTTTGGTGGACAACCTCGCTGCCCTGGGCAACGATCCCGAAGATATTCGCCATTGGGTGCAGGCGTTGGCCTCTGCCGGGGCTGAAGTTGTCTCTTTAAGCAGTACTGCCATTGATTTGGACAGCATCTTGCAGGGGGCCAACCTAGCTAACGATCAGCGCCGCCGCCGCTTGCGAGAGGGCCACGCCCGCAGTCGCCTACAGGCGCTGCCGCCCCCAGGCAAGCCGCCCTACGGCTACCGCCGGGGCCAGGGCCGCTACCTGATCGATCGCGCCACGGCCCCAGTAGTCACCGCCTTCGTCAACGAATTTTTGCTCTATGGCTCGCTGCGGGGTGCGGTGCGGTTCATCGAGGGCAAGCTGGGTAAGCGAATTTCGGTGTCTACGGGGCGGCGCTGGCTCACTCACCCGGTGTACCGGGGCGACCTGCAATACCAGGATGGCAACGTTCTGCGCGACACCCACGCCGCTATCATCAGCCGTGACGAGGCGGCCCAGATCGATCGCTTGCTGCGCCGCAACCGGCCCCTGCCGCCCCGGACGGCGGGAGCACCGCGATCGCTAGCCGGCCTCGTTACCTGTCAGGCCTGCGGTCAACCGCTGACCATTTCAAAAACTGCTCCCAAAAGCACATCCAGGGGCCAAGCCAAAAGCTATCTTTACCTGCGGCCTAGCGGCTGTCCCAGGGCTCCCCGCTGCCCAGCCATTCCCTACGACGACGCACTGCTCCGCATCGTGAATCAGATCTGTCAGGAGTTGCCTCCAGCGGTGGCCCAATTCACGGCCAAAATTCCCCCCGGTGCTCCTGCTCCTAGCGCCGGTTTGCAGGGTGCGATCGCCGCCAAAGAGGCCGCGATCGCACAGCTACCCACCCTAGAAGAATCTGGCATTCTGGATGCTGAAACCGCTGCTTTACGCCGCTACAAGCTGAGGGGCGAAATTTCGGCCCTGCACCAGCAGCTCGCTCAGCTGCCCCCGGTGAACCTGCAAGAGCTGTCCCAATCGGTGTCAATTCCTCAGTTTTGGCTCGATCTCTCCGAGGCCGAGCGGCGCTTCTTTTTCCGTGAATTCATCCGCGACATCCAGATCGTGCGCCAGGACAAGGACTGGTGGATAGAGTTAGTTCTGGTATTTTGAGGTGAGAAATTCCCTAAAAACCATCTGCCTCAGCCGGTTTGATCAAATCCTCTAAAGCCCTAAAACTCAATGCTGTCTGGGGTGCGGGGGAAGGGAATAACATCGCGGATGTTGCCCATGCCGGTCATAAACTGCACTAGGCGCTCAAAGCCCAGACCAAATCCGGCGTGGGGCACGGTGCCAAAGCGGCGCAGATCCAGGTACCACCAGTAGGTTTCCGGATCTAGCCCCGCCTCGACGATGCGACGCTCTAACACATTCAACCGCTCTTCTCGCTGGGAGCCGCCGATAATCTCACCCACCTTGGGGGCCAGCACGTCCATCGCCGCCACGGTTTCACCGCCATCATTGAGGCGCATGTAAAAGGCTTTGATGCCGGTGGGGTAGTCGGTGACAATTACCGGCTTTTTGAACAGTTCCTCCGCCAGGTAGCGCTCGTGCTCCGATTGCAGATCAATCCCCCACTCGACCGGAAATTCGAATTTTCGGTCTGTCTTTTCTAGCAGCTTCACCGCATCGGTGTAGGTGATGCGCTCGAAGGTATTGTTGATGATATTGTCGGCGGTGGCCAGCACTGTGTTGTCGATGCGATCGTTGAAGAAGGCCATATCCTCCGGGCACTGCTCTAGCACCGAGTGGAAGATGTACTTGAGAAATTCTTCGGCCAGATCCATATTGCCGGTCAGGTCGCAGAAAGCCATCTCTGGCTCCACCATCCAAAACTCGGCCAGGTGGCGGGAGGTGTTGGAGTTTTCGGCCCGAAAGGTGGGGCCAAAGGTGTAGACATCGGTAAAGGCCATCGCCATAATCTCGGCCTCGAGCTGACCGCTGACGGTGAGGTAGGCGGGTTTGCCGAAGAAATCCTGGCTGTAGTCCACCGCGCCGGTTTTATTCTTAGGGGGGTTGGCCAGATCTAATCCTGTGACCGCAAACATTTCGCCTGCGCCCTCGCAGTCGCTGGCGGTAATGATGGGGGTGTGAATCCACAAAAAACTGCGCTCGTTGAAGAACTGATGGATTGCCTGGGCGCAGGCGTTGCGGACCCGAAAGACGGCGCTGAGGGTATTGGTGCGTGACCTGAGATGCCCCAGCGTCCGCAAATACTCAAAGGAATGCCGCTTTTTCTGCAGTGGATAGGTCTCTCCATCCGCCGTGCCGAAGACCGTAATGGTTTCGCCCCGCAGTTCCACGCGCTGGCCCTTGCCGGGTGATTCCACCAGAGTGCCGCCAATTTCCACCGACGAGCCGGTGGTGAGGTCTTTGACGACGGTGTCGTAGCCTGCCAGGTCAGCATTGAGCACCACCTGTAAGCCCGCCATCGATGAGCCATCGTTGACATCCACAAAGGTGACGCCCTTGGCCTCACGCTTGGTGCGCACCCAGCCTTGGATGGTGGTGCTCTGACCCGGTTCGCCTTTGTGCAGAATGTCTCGAATGCGCGGCATAGTCGTGCTCGGTCTGTAGTGGGTTTACACAGAATGTTAACTATTCTGACCCAGAGCGGTGCTGAACGGGGACCTGGGGCCGAATCCTCTTGGGTTAGCCTCGACTCATTGGGGCAACACCGTAAAGCCTTCGGCATGGCTGCGCTAATGCTCCTAACCCGTCACCCGGGTTGAATGAGGCTAGGCTTCAACTTGGAGTTTGCCCCAGCTGAAGTTGCGATCGGGCCTCAATCTTTAGGTAAGCTGAATTGATTGACAAAGGTATTCATAGCTACAAAAGCCCCTTAGGCTTTACCTCTACTATCCATAATGCAAATTTCTACGGATTTTTTAAGACCATCGCTGGCAAAACCCAAAGACTGAAATAATGTTGCTCTGGTAGTTTTCAGGGTGATATTAACTAGCTAGAAAAGTGCGGTTTTGGCTCTGGTTTCGATTTAAACACTGAGGATTTTATCTCTCCAATGTCTGCTTAGGGTGACGGTATTGAATATGGGTCAAAAATATTGCCTAGGCCTATGAGCCATCTGCCCTTGGCATTTTGGGTACTTCACGTTTGTCTGAGAGGTTTGTTTTGGCTGCTAGGCGATCGCCATTGTAGACAGAAGCTTCCCGTTACGGGGTTGCCAGTTTCTGTCTCGGCAATGCGATTTTCCTCAAAGATGCCTAGCAGTCAAGCCTCTCAGACTTTTCTAGTGCGGGAGGCGATCGCTCCAGGGCCAATTTATCCACCATGGTTTCCAGGACGGGCTTTTCTGATACTTGTGGCCTTAGCGTTGCCCCGCGCCAGTGACAGCTTTGCTTAATTTCCCATTCAACTAGGAGACTTCTATGAGCGGAAACGAATTGCGGGCCCAGGCTATTGCCAGTATCGCCTGCCGTCCCAAGGTGGCAGTGAGCACTCCCGGACGGCTCGAAGATCTTTGGGCCAAGGACGTTTTTAGCCTCAGCAAGATGCAGGAGTGCCTGCCCAAGTCGGTATTTAAGTCGGTGCAAAAGACGATTACCACCGGGGCACCGCTAGACGTTTCGGTGGCTGATGTCGTAGCCGTGGCCATGAAAGACTGGGCCATTTCCAAGGGGGCGCTTTACTACTCCCACATGTTCTACCCCCTGACCAACGCCACCGCCGAAAAGCACGATGGCTTTATCTCCGTGCAGAGCGATGGGTCGGTAATTTCAGAATTTTCCGGCAAGGTGTTGGTGCAGGGTGAGCCCGACGGTTCTTCCTTCCCCAACGGCGGCATTCGCTCTACTTTTGAGGCCCGGGGCTACACCGCCTGGGATGTCACTAGCCCCGCCTTTGTGATGGAGACCGAGAACGGCGTCACTCTCTGCATTCCCACAGTGTTCGTCTCTTGGACGGGGGAAGCGCTGGACAAAAAAACGCCGCTGCTGCGCTCCAACGCCGCCATGAGCAAAGCCGCCACCCGCGTGCTCAAGCTGCTGGGCCACAGCGAAGTTGCCCCGGTCAACTCCAGCTGCGGCGCTGAACAAGAATACTTCTTGGTAGATGCCAGCTTTGCCAATATCCGCCCCGACCTGCTGCTGGCGGGCCGCACCCTGTTTGGCAAGGCCCCGGCTAAGGGCCAGCAGTTCGACGACCACTACTTTGGGGCCATCCCCGAGCGGGTGCAGGTGTTCATGCAGGATGTGGAGGAAAAGCTCTACCGCTTAGGCATTCCGGCCAAAACTCGTCACAACGAGGTTGCCCCTGGCCAATTTGAGATTGCCCCCTTCTTTGAAGCGGCTAACGTGGCCAGCGATCACCAGCAGCTGATTATGACGGTGCTGCGCAACACAGCCAAAAAGCACGGCTTTGTCTGCCTGCTCCACGAAAAGCCTTTCGCGGGCATCAACGGCTCGGGTAAGCACGTCAACTGGTCGGTGGGCAACGCCACCCAGGGCAACCTGCTCGACCCAGGCGACACACCCCACTCCAACGCACAGTTTCTGGTATTTTGCGGGGCGGTGATTCGCGGCGTGCACAAGTATGGGCCGCTGATGCGGGCGGTGATCGCTAGTGCCAGCAACGACCACCGGCTGGGGGCTAACGAAGCACCGCCCGCAATCATCTCTATTTACCTGGGCAGCCAGCTCCAGGATGTGTTTGACCAGATTGCCTCGGGCGAGGTCACCGGCTCCCAACTGAGAGGCGACATGGATCTGGGCGTGCCGACCCTGCCGGTGTTTCCCAAGGATGCAGGCGATCGCAACCGCACTTCACCCTTTGCCTTTACGGGCAACCGCTTTGAATTTCGGGCTGTGGGTTCAGGCCAGTCGGTCTCTGGGCCG
Source organism: Nodosilinea sp. FACHB-131 (assembly GCF_014695395.1). GTDB lineage: Bacteria > Cyanobacteriota > Cyanobacteriia > Phormidesmidales > Phormidesmidaceae > Nodosilinea. The sequence continues at coordinate 62,791 of NZ_JACJOF010000010.1, read as the reverse complement.
CTGGTGGCGATGAACACCATCCTGGCCGACTCGTTAGACTGGATGGCTGATCAGCTTGAGGCCAAACTGGGCAGCGGCGTCGACCTCAACGTCGCTATCCACGACATTCTGCGCGACGTGATTCGCGACCACGGAGCCGTGGTGTTTAACGGCAATGGCTACTCCGCCGAGTGGCACGAAATGGCCGTCAACGAGCGCGGGTTGCTCAACCTGCGCACCACCGCCGACGCCCTGCCCGTGCTGCGAGAGCAGTACATCGAAGACCTGTTCGCCAAAGAGAATGTGCTCACCCCGGTAGAGCTGGGCAGCCGCTTTGAGGCCTACTCTGAGCAGTACATCCAGCACATTGAGGTCGAAGCCAAGCTGGTGATTAGCATAGCCAAGACCATCATCTACCCCGCTGCTGTGCGCTATATGGGCGAATTGGCCAAGACCATCGACAGCCTCGATGAAATTGGCATTGAGTTTGGCAAAGACAGCGTGGCCAAGGTGGCAGAACTCACCAAGTCTATGATGGCCTCGGTGGGTGACCTGGCCGACATGCTGACCAAGCACTTCATGTCGGTGGAAGAGCACATGCAGTTCTGCGCCCAAACCATTCGCCCCCTGATGGACCAGGTGCGCGAGTATGCCGATGCCCTAGAGGGCGAAGTGGCCGATGACCTCTGGCCTTTGCCCACCTACCAGGAGATGCTGTTTATTAAGTAGGGTCAAAGACGTCATGGAAGAGGGTTTAAGGTATCAGGTTCAAGGTTTAGGGCACGCCCTTGAACCTGATACCTTGTACCTTGAACCCTTTTAATTTGACCTTTCAAAGTTCTACCGCCGTCCTGTGAGCAAGACCAACGCCGCCCGCATCCTCGATCGCCTCAAGCTGCCCTATCAACTGCTGGAGTATGAGGTGGATCCCGACGATCTGGCCGCTGAGAGCACCGCTGAAAAATTGGGGTTGCCGCCGGAGCAGGTGTTTAAGACCCTGGTGGCTAAGGGCGATCGCACGGGCGTCTACCTCGCCGTCATCCCCGGCAGCGCTCAGCTCGACCTCAAGGCGCTGGCGGTGTTGGCGGGCGATCGCAAAACCGACACCGTGCCCCTCAAAGACGTGCAGCCTCTCACCGGCTACATTCGCGGCGGTGTCACGGCTCTGGGCACTAAGAAGGCCTATCCAGTCTATGTGGATGAATCGATCCTCAGCTTTGAAACTGTGGCCGTATCGGCCGGCAAACGGGGTCTGATGCTGTGGTTAGCTCCAAAAGATTACCTGGCTGCAACCGAGGGAACGTTGGGGGCTCTGATCAAAAAAACGATGCCTTAGCCCGGTTGTGGATAGGACTCAGCTAGTCAATCTCCTACTCACTTCTTGATATGGATCGTTTTGTGGCAGCTCATGGGGGCGATCGCCGTTATGCCGAGACAGGCAGCAGACTTTAGGCGATCGCTCAAAAAATCGCAAAGAAAAGGACACCCCCTTGGGGATGTCCCTCACTGCTCCAGCTACAGCAAAAAGTGGAGTCGCTGACGCAAAGCCTAGACCACTTGGTGCAGCTCAGCCTCAAGCTGCTTCAGCAGTTGGTCGTTGCCCTGGGCCCGGGCCACTTCAATCCGGTGCTGAGTCGACTGCTGAATGTTAATGCGGTGGGCCTCAGCCGCTTCTTGTAGCAGGTGACGACGGGCGGGTAGCCCTTTGCCTGCCGCAGTCCGCTCCGCCTGAAACACAGGCTGACGCTCGGAAGCTGCCGTGGAAGACTCGATTTGCCCGTGGCAATTGGTGCTATAGCTAACTCCACGATAAGTGTAATTGCCGATAGGCTGGGTTATCGGTAAATGCCTAACGTAGGAAAATTTTATCGGACGGCCCCGGTAGGATCCGGTCAGCTCACTTTCACGCACTTCTAGAGAAGGCGGGTTGTAATCGTAATCTACGCCGCGATAGCAAAGTTTCATGTCACGCCTCTTGTTGACAAAGGATTTAACAAACTGCCTAAGCAGGGTGCGTTCCTTCGGGAGCCAATCTCCTTACTTCCGTCTAGGGCGTAGTGGAGTAGTTTCCAGGTTGCCTCAGATGAACGTCAACGTACTTTCTGTATTCAATTTTACTAAATCCTTTCGATGTCAACAAGCCATGTCATTTAATTTAAAGGAATATCTATCTCAGGAAATAGCTGACCAACCAAAGGTTTGAGGGGTCAGGAGGGCGATGGGGTAGCCGTAAATCTTTACTGTTTCTTTGCAGCGATCGCCGCCCGCGCCGATTCCTCAATAGCCAGCAATTTACACTATGCTGAATATGTAACGGTTGCTTAACGTAACCATCGCCTCCCGCATGGGTTCCCAGTTCTATGAAATGCATCATCAATCGCCGGGCGCAGTTTTCTGCTAGCCACCGCTACTGGCTAAGCGAGCTGAGCGAGGCCGAAAACGCCCAGCGGTTTGGCCCCTGCATCAACTTTCCCGGCCACGGTCACAACTACGTGCTCTATGTAGCCATGGAAGGCGACCTAGACGAGTACGGCATGGTGCTCAACCTGTCTGACGTCAAGCATGTCATCAAAAAGGAAGTCACATCCCAGCTTGACTTTGCCTACCTCAACGATGTCTGGCCAGAATTTCAGCACACCCTGCCCACCACCGAATACCTTGCCAAGGTGATCTGGGATCGCCTTGCTCCCCATTTGCCCATCGTCAACGTTCAGCTGTTTGAACACCCCGAACTCTGGTCCGACTACTCAGGTAATGCCATGGAAGCCTTTCTCACCGTCAGCACTCACTTCAGCGCCGCTCACCGTCTGGCCTCGCCTCGGCTGAGCTACGAAGAAAACTGCGAAATTTACGGTAAGTGCGCCCGCCCCCACGGCCATGGCCACAACTACCACCTAGAAGTCACCGTTAAAGGGCAGATCGATCCTCGCACCGGCATGCTGGTCGATTTGGCAGCGCTCCAGGCGGCTATTGACGAGCATGTGGTAGAACCTTTCGACCACACTTTCCTCAACAAAGACATTCCCTACTTTGCCGAAGTAGTGCCCACAGCAGAGAACATCGCCGTCCACATTCGTGACCTGCTGCAAGGCCCGATCGCTGACTTGGGTGCCAGTCTCCACAAGGTCAAGCTGATCGAAAGCCCCAACAACTCTGCGGAAGTTTATGCCTCGGTGCCGACGAATGATGCTGTGGCTGCGGCTGCACCAGAGTTCGCTACCGTCTAATGGCTTGGGTTACTTAGGCCAGCATTTCTAATCAAGCACTCTCGCCTGCTAGCGGTTTTTCAGCAGGGAGGGTCTTTGGTGTTAGGGCGATCGCCAACCAATGATCAAACCAAAAGCTGGAGCACCGGCACTTACTGACGTTTTTTATCCTTGTCTTTTCGATCTTTTGCTGTTTGGCTTTATCCATTAAGAGAGTCAAGCACGAGGCTATCGGGATCGATTCTCCCGCTTTGTCACCCGGCTCTCGTAGGTTTCGTAGGCAGCCACAATGCGCTGCACTAGCGGATGGCGCACTACGTCTGCCTGGTTGAGCTGGCAAAAGGCAATCCCGTTTACCCCTTTGAGAATCTGCTGAGCCACGGCCAGACCTGAGGTTTGGTCGGCCGGCAAGTCGGTCTGAGTGACATCGCCCGTTACCACCATGCGTGACTTAAAGCCCAGGCGGGTCAACACCATCTTCATCTGGGCTGGGGTAGTGTTCTGGGCTTCATCCATGATCACAAAGGCGTTGTTGAGGGTGCGCCCCCGCATATAGGCCAGGGGGGCCACCTCGATGATGCCGCGCTCCATCAGGTTGGTAACTTTCTCTGGGTCTACCAGCTCGTGGAGGGCATCGTAGAGCGGTCGCAGGTAGGGGTTTACCTTCTGCTGCAAATCTCCCGGCAAAAAGCCCAGCCGCTCTCCGGCTTCGACCGCCGGGCGGGTCAAAATCAGGCGCTCAAATTCGTTGTTAAGCAGTGCTTGAATACCTACTAAGGTCGCCAGAAAGGTCTTGCCGGTGCCTGCTGGACCAATGCAAAACACCATGTCCTGACTGCGCAGAGCTTTGACATACTGCTTTTGGCGAAAGGTTTTAGCCCGCACCACCTCACCTCGCCGGGTGCGAGCTACCACATCCTGGTGAATCGCCTGGAGCTCGTCGACGCGATCGGTGTCGAGGGCTTGGCGGGCCGTCATAATATCGGCGGTGGTGATCAGCTGTCCCTGACTCCACAGCGGTTCCAAGGCTAAGACCAGCCGCTGGGCCAGAGCTGCACCCTGATCAGTGCCAGAAATAAATAACTCCTGGCCGCGCAACACTAGAGATGCTCCAGTTTGGCTCGCCAGGAGTTTGATATTTTCGTTTCGGTAGCCCGCCAGGGCCACAGCGCCCTCTGAGGTAGGCAGTTCAATCCGAAGGGGAGAATCCATCTAAAAAGATTGCCAGAATAATTCGGGCCTGGAGTGCTTGTGCCTAAACCCTACACTTTTGGACGAAGCTGTGGCTTAGGCTTGCTCGACGAGCGTTGGGGAGGGCCACTGTGAGACCTGTGATCAGTCCCAGTTTCCTGCTCCGAGGCGCCGTAGACATCCACGTAGGCCGACCAACCCGACAACGCCGCCGTAGCTCGCACAACGGTGCGAATGGCTTGAATGTTGCGCCCCCCTCGACCAAAAACCTTGCCCCGTTCGTCGCCCTTAAAGGCAATCCGAATCCAAACTTTGGACTGTATGGGGTTTTCCTCGCAATCGATGCGCAAAGAATCAGGTGAGTCTAAAAAAGGCTCTACCAGAAACCGAACCAGTCCTGGAAAATCAGGGCTATCCATGTCGGGAGTGGGGGCTAAAAACAGTCAGTAACCTAAACTTCAGCCTTGGCTTCGGTCTTAGCTTTAATGTCAAACTTCTCAAGCAGGTTGGCCTTTTCAAGGATGTGCCGCACGGTTTTGGTGGGCTGCGCACCTTGCTCAAGACGGCGCGTAATAGCGGCAACATCCAGACGGGTTTCGTCGGTGCGGGGATTGTAGAAGCCAACCTCTTCTAAAGGGCGGCCGTCGCGGCGGGCATCGCTATTGATGGCTACGATGCGGTAGCTGACTTCCCGCTTTTTGCCGAAACGCTTGAGTCGAAGCTTAATCATAGGGTTTAGAGCAACATCGTTGAGGTTGAAAGGTTTTGACCTGTACGGATTGCGGCAGGACAGCCAGAATAAATCCACAGGTTTCTAATCCTACCACTAGAGACCTGTGCAATCAATGGTTTTGACCCAAAAGCTTGAGGCTATCAGGGCGGTGCCTCCAAAGCTTGGGACATCGCCCTGAGAAACCCTAGTCTTCGTGGTCGTCAAAGGGGTCGGCCAACTGCTTGGACGGGGGGCCAAAGGACATGTACACTGAGTAACCAGTCACGGCTACCACCACGGCAGCCACGGAAATGATAAGAACTGTTGCAGGTTCCATGGGGTTTATGAGAATAGGAAACCACCCCATCCTATAATATTACGAACTATAAAGTGTTGATTGTGGAAGGATCCATGGCACAACGGACTAGGTTAGGAGACGTGTTAAAGCCCCTCAACTCTGAGTACGGTAAGGTTGCTCCCGGCTGGGGCACTACCCCAGTGATGGCGGTTTTTATCGGTCTGTTCTTCGTGTTTCTGCTGATTATTTTGCAGCTTTATAATTCTTCCATCGTGCTGGAAAGCTTTGATGTGGACTGGCGCAGCGTAGGGCTCTAGGGAGTTTCGGGATCGAGCCACTTCGGTTTGGTCTCAAATTTTGCCAACGCAGTTTGGATACGGCATCCAAAATTTACTAATCTGAGGCTGGTGTAGACCCTTGACTACCCGGCCTCTTTTGCCGTTTGATGCACGCATGTTGGTACAAGCAGCAGGTCGTTTGCACAGCCGTCGTTACTCGGGAGTTGACCTATGAACGTATTTGGTGTGGGTTTGCCAGAGATGGCGCTAATCATGGTGCTGGCGCTGCTGGTCTTTGGCCCAAAAAAGCTGCCCGAAATTGGTCGCAGCATGGGAAAAGCCATTAAGGGCTTTCAAGAGGCTTCTCGGGAGTTTGAGGAGGAGTTCAAGAAGGAGGCCCAACAAATTGAAAAGGCGGTGACTGCACCAATGAAGGCGACCCTAGAACCTGAATCGCCCAAGGTGCTGACACCCCCTGAGGTTGCTCCGGAGGTTGAACCCGATATGGCTTCGCTGGAATCAAGTGGCGCTAATGGCGGCAGCCCTGCGGCTGAGTCAGCTGAAACTGATTCTCCTGCTTGAGGTGATAGGAACCGTTGACCTATGGCTGACGCAGCATCGCCTGCTCCCCCCTGCCTGATTGTGGGGTTGGGCAACCCGGGAGATAAATATGCCGGTACCCGCCACAACATTGGCTTTGAGGTGGTCGATCGCCTTTCTAAGACCTGGGCTGTTTCTCTTAAGGAGGAGCGGCGGTTTCAGGGCGAGTATGGGGCAGGGTTTGGGCCAACTCGCCAGAAAGTGTATTTGCTCAAACCGCTAACCTACATGAACCGCTCAGGTCAGTCGATGCGGGCGGTGCTCGACTGGCTAAAGCTGGAGCCGAGTCAAGTGTTAGTCGTTTACGACGATATGGATTTGCCGGTAGGGCGGCTGCGGCTGCGGCTTTCGGGCTCAGCTGGGGGGCATAACGGTATGAAGTCGGCGATCGCTCACCTCGGTACCCAAGAGTTTCCGCGGCTGCGGATTGGCATTGGGGCCAGCGAACGGGTTGGGGATCAAGCCGTTGTTTCCCATGTGCTAGGCAACTTTTCTAAGGCCGAACGCAGCACCCTAGACGGGGTGGTTGACACGACTCTGCGCGCCATTGAGAAAGCCCTTACCGACGGAGTCGAAAAAGCCATGAGTCTCTACAACAGTGTGGACTTGAGCAGCAGTTAAGCCGCTTATTCCTTTGCCAGTCTTTTGTACGAAGTTTTAAGCGGAAGTATGCTCAGAGATCAACTTCTGATAGGTTTGTGCCATGCTGGGATCGCTGAGGAACAGCTCTAGGCGAACGTGACTACACTGATTGAAAAGAACCTTTTCTAACCGCGAGAGCTTTTGAGTTGCAGTTTGAGGGGTTTCAAACTCATAAATAGTCCCTTTAAGACCATTTTTGCCGTCCAGAAGAATGGCCACTCTGATTTTCTCGCAGTGGAGTTCTGGCCTCTGGTCAACGGTGCCAAGAAAAGTTATTGCGTCTTGAATAGTTTCAAAGACGCCACTAGCGGTGATATCTCGATCGCTGTCAGGTTGAACAGCAATTTCGTGGCCTTGAATCTGAGTTTCCCCCAGACTCACCTCAACGGGGGGCGTGTTGCTACCAATATTCTCGATCACCAGCTTCTCTCGCCGCACAGGAATCTGCACCATCTCGGTTTCGACTACTCTGCGGACGCTGACCTCACCTACCTTGACGCGCTTGCGGTCAACGACTAAGCGCTCTTCAACCAGCTGGATTCTTTGACCGGCGTTAGGAGCAAATTCGCGCTGATCCCGATCAACATGAATAGTATTTTTCTCGGAGTTTATGTTTGTGATGGAAACACTAGGAATCGTGATTTGGCTTCCCTTATCACTACCTATAGGCTGCACGATGAGAGAAAAATCTGTGGCTGTTGCGGATTCAACTCTAGCCACATTGCCAATTAGATATCCTGAGCGATCGAAAACATCACTGCTGATTAGGTGTTGTTGAGACATTTTGAGACGCAAGTAAGCTAATAACTAATATTCGCAATAGATATTAAGAGGACGTAGCCGTAGCTACGCCCCCTTAATCAAACGGAGATACTAATGTTTATCTCCTAGTTCAGATCCTAGCGATCGATTTTGGGGTTGCCGTCAGTGTTAACATCCAGCTCCTCACGTCGGATCTCTTCCCGTGAACGAATTAGTTCACGGTCAGTTTCTTTGTGAACATCCACTTCTTCGCGGACGAAGGCTTCTTTCTCAACGTTAACTTGCTCTTCGTAGACTTCCATACGAGCTACTTCTTGATTCTCAAAGACATGGTCGGTGCCTACAGCGGCCTGACCAGTAACATCGCGTCTTTCGATCACAACGCGCTCTTTCTCGATCGGCTCAGAGACTTCAGCGGTTTGAGTTTCAACGCGCTTGCCTACGATTACTTCGCCCACTTTTGCGCGACTGCGGTGAGCGACTAAGCGCTCCTCATACAGCCGTAGGGGACCGTGGTTGTCCTCATCGCTTAAACCATAGAAGCTGGGTTCGCGATCGTACGGAGTGGGAGTTGTCTGGGCAACGTCCTGATTAGCCATGGTCTCGCGAATCTTATTCACCCCTTGGGTATTGCCAACAGTGGTCTGAGTGCGCTGCTGGTCTACCTCGAGAGGATTCATCCGGTCAGAATCTAGGGGATTCATGTTGGAGGCGTCGTTCGGTGCAACATAGGCGCTACCTAGGAACTGACGGCTAGAGCGGCCTTGGGCCAAGGGTCGATACTGACCTCTAACTTGCTCTTCGTAGCGCTCGTCTACGACGGTGTCGTCCTTATATTCGGGCAGGTTTTCAACTTGGGTTTTAGACAGGCCGTTCACATAGACGCGGGTGTTGTCGTAGTCAAACCGGGCTACACCGACGGGAACCAAAACGTTTTTCCCGAAGATCCACGGGCCGGTGTCGACTACTAGGTAGCGAAAGCGACCGGATTCGTCTACAAGCAAATCTTTGGCGGTGCCAACTTTGTCTTCGCCCTGAGCGTAAACGGAATAGGAGCTGATATCTCCCATCTGTCCGTCAGCGAGGGTGTCTTTATAGTTGGGGTAGTAGTCCTTGAGATGATACAAAGCCATATCTGAGTCCTCCTGAAAAATTTGTCTTGGTGTCATGCTAAGGCTCAGGTTGATGGGTCCTATCGGTCAATGGAAAGACGATTGAATTCTCGATAGGCATAGTTTTGTTGATAGCTTTGATTGACTTCGTAGGGCTTTTGCTGATCGGTGTTATGTCTTCTGGATTCAAACTAGGTATTGCCACAACAAAGCTGTGCTGAGTTGGCTTCTACGGTGGGCTGGTGGCTAATTCACTACCGTATTAGGAGCTAATCTTTTGGCAGCTGCTGACGTTAACGGCGACAACAATTGCTGCGGCTTGAGCATCGTCTGTGCAGTGGATCCTGCCTTTCTGTTAAGAGCTTTCGTCCTGCGCTATATCAGACGGTAGACTACTTATTCTTTCCTTAACCTAAGAACTAAGTTGACTGTAAAACCTAAGCATTTTCCTTTCTATGCCCTGTTACCCGGGTTGGAACGTCTGCGCCATTACCCTAGAGCCTGGCTGCGTCAGGACTGCTTAGCGGGTATTACCGTGGCGGCCTATCTCATTCCCCAGTGCATGGCTTACGGGGAGTTGGCGGGAGTTGGCCCAGTGCAGGGGTTATGGGCAATTTTGCCGGCGCTGCTGCTGTATACCCTGGTGGGCACGTCGCCCCAGCTCTCGGTAGGGCCAGAGTCGAGCACTGCGGTGATGACGGCCGTGGCGATCGCCCCTCTGGCAGCCACCTCTGGCACGGACTACACCATTTTGGCGTCTTTGCTGGCCTGTGCGGTGGGAGTACTGTGCTTAGTGGGCTATGCGGCCCGCCTGGGATTTTTGGCCGATCTGCTGTCAAAGCCGATTTTAATTGGCTATATGGCCGGAGTCGCTGTCATTATGATCGCCGGACAGCTCAGCCGAGTGAGCGGTATACCTATTGAGGCTGAATCGGTGGTGGGGCAGCTGACGGAATTTGGGAGTCACCTGGGTCAGGCCCACGGGCCCACGCTGGCGGTAGGGGGCTTTGTTTTGGTGTTTTTGTTTGCGGTACAGGCCCGGTTTTCGCAGCTGCCTGGGCCGCTGCTGGCGGTGCTGCTGGCGACCAGCATGGTGGCGTTACTCGGGTTGGAGCAGCAGGGGGTCAAAGTCGTGGGCGAAATTCCGGCGGGGCTACCTCGTTTTGTGGTGCCATTGGCCTCTCGCCAGGAGGTGCAACAAATTTTGACGGCGGCGGTGGGAATTGCGATCGTCGGTTACTCAGACAATGTGCTGACGGCACGGGCGTTGGCGGCTCGCAACCACCAACGCATAGACGCCAATCAGGAGCTATTTGCCCTGGGAGTAGCCAATCTGGGCGGCGGGCTGGTGCAGGGCTTTCCGGTGAGCAGCAGCGCTAGCCGTGCGGCCATTGGCGACTCTATGGGCAGTAAGAGCCAGGTATATTCGCTAGCAGCCTTTGGGGTCGTGCTGGGGGTGCTGCTGTTTCTGCGACCTCTATTGGCGATGTTTCCGACAGCGGCACTGGGGGCGCTGGTGATTTTTGCCGCCACTAAACTAGTGGATATTCCCGAGTTTCTGAGGCTTAGGGCATTTCGCCAGGGCGATTTTGCTCTGGCGCTGGCAACTACGGTAGGAGTGCTGGCGACGGATTTGCTGGTGGGGGTAGCGATCGCCGTCGGCCTCTCTGTGATCGAACTCTTTGCCCGCATTGCCCGCCCCCACGACGCGGTCATGGGTAGGGTGCCGAACATCGCTGGGCTGCACGATGTGACGGACTGGCCGGGGGCAACCACCATTCCGGGGCTGGTGATCTATCGTTACGATGCACCGCTGTTTTTTGCCAACGCTGTAAATTTCCAGCGTCGCGCCCTGGCGGTAGTCGAGGCTGAAACCGCGCCAGTGGAGTGGTTTGTGATCAATACCGAGGCCATGGTTGGGATCGACGTCACCGCCGCCGACATGCTGGTAGAACTGCACGAAACCCTGAAGAAACAAGGCATTACCCTGGCCCTAGCGCGGGTTAAACAGGATCTCTACGCCCAGCTAAAGCGCTGTGGGCTGCTAGAGCTGATCGGCACCGAGCACATCTTCTTTACGCTGCCGAGTGCGATCGACGGGTTTCACCAGCGCCACCATAGCGAAGAGTCTTGAGCCAAAAAGGACCCAGGGTTTTCGCGAAAACCCTGGGTCCTACTAATTTATCTCTTAGCCGATAGGCCCTAGGCGGCCACTAGCCCGCGGTGGCGGAGCAGAGCCTGGGTGCTGGGCTCGCGACCCCGGAAGGCCTTGAACACCTCCATCGGATGGCGACTGCCGCCCAGGGCAAGCACGGTATCGCGGAAGCGGCGACCGGTGGCGGCGATCGCGCCCTCGTCGTTCAGCCCTGCTTCTTCAAAGGCAGCAAAGGCGTCGGCGCTTAGCACCTCGGCCCAGAAGTAGCTGTAGTAGCCTGCCGCGTAGCCTCCCGCAAAGATGTGTGTGAAGGCGCAGAGGAAGGCATCCTCGGGCAGGGGCTTGAGAATCGAGGACTGCTCGGCAATCCGGTGACTAACGGTGGTCACCGTCTCGCCACTGCCAGGGCGGTAGCGGTGGTGCAGCTCAATGTCGGTCCAGCCAAAGCGCACCTGGCGCAGAATGGCGCTGCCGGTCATGAAGGTGCGGGCGGCAACAATCTTTTGGTAAAGGTCTTCGGGCAGGGGCGCACCGGTATCGACGTGGCGGGCCAGGGTGAGCAGGGTGTCGCGGTGGTAGCACCAGTTCTCCATGAACTGACTGGGTAGCTCGACGGCGTCCCACTCCACATTGTTAATGCCTGCGGCTCCGGTGAAGTCAACCTTGGTCAGCATGTGCTGAAGGCCGTGGCCAAACTCATGGAACAGGGTCTCCACATCGCGGAAGGTCATCAGGCTGGGTTTGCCGTCTACCGGGGGAGCCTGATTGCACACCAGGTAGGCCACGGGCAGACGCACCTGATCGTTGATTTTGCCGCGGTTGATGCAGTCATCCATCCAGGCGCCGCCGCGCTTTTCGGCGGGGCGGCTGTAGGGGTCGAGGTAGAAGTGGGCGATCGGGTCGCCGCCGCTATTCAGCACCTGAAAGTAGCGCACATCGGGGTGCCACACCGGAGCTTCGCCGTCGGCGGGGGCAATGGTGACGTCAAAGATGCGGTGGGCCAGGGCAAACAGGCCGTCAAGCACCTGGGGTAGCGGGAAGTAGGGGCGCAGCTCTTCGTCGTTGAGGCCGTACTTTTCTTCGCGAATGCGCTCAGCCCAAAAGGCGGTGTCCCAGTGGGTGAGGCTGTCGGCCTCGGCTGCCCCTTTCGATTGAGCGAAGGCTTTGAGTTCCTCCAGCTCCTTGACGGCGGTGTCGTAGCTGGCGACGCGCAATTCGCCCATCAGCTTTTCGATCGCCTCGACAGAGGGGGCCATCTTGCGAGCCAGGCTGAGGTCGGCGTAGGTGGCGTAGCCCAGCAGGTTGGCCATTTCGTGGCGCAGCTCGAGAATTTTCTCGATGTTGGGGCTGTTGTCGAGATCGCCCTCGGAGGCGCGGGTGACAAAGGCGCGGTAAAGCTGCTCGCGCAGGTCACGGCGGCGGCTGTGCTGCATGAACGGGCCAAAGCTGGGGTAATCCAGCGTGATTCGCCAGGGGCCTGCGGCAGCGGTGGCGCTTTCGTCGCCGGCATCGCGGGCAGCCTGGGCAGCCTGGGCCAGCAGGCTCGGGGGTAGCCCGTCGATGTCTTCGGGGGTGGTGAGGGTGAGGCTAAAGGCCTTGGTGGCGTCGAGCACGTTGTTGGAGAACTTGTTGGTGAGTTCGGCCAGGCTCTGCTGAATTTCGTTGAAGCGATCTTTTTCAGCGCCCTCTAGGCCTACCCCCGACAGCTCGGCTTCACGGATCGAGGACTCAACGATGCGCTGCTGGGCCGGGTCGAAGCTGGCCCACTGGTCGCTGGCGCGGAGCTGTTTGAAGGCTTCATAGATCGGCTTGCTCTGGCCGAGGCGGGTGGCGAACTGCACCAGGGGCGGCTGCACCTCCTCGTAGGCAGCGCGTAGCTCAGGGCTATTTTTTACACCCATCAGGTGGCCAACAATGCCCCAGCTCCAGCCCAAGCGCTCTTCGATGCGGGTAAGGGGCTCAACTAGGCCGTCCCAAGTGGGGGTGACCTGAGCTTCTAGGGTTTCTAAGGCGGTAGTGAGGTCATCAAGTAGAGCGGTGATGCCCGGCACAATGTGGGCTGTGTCGATGCTGTCGAAGGGAGGTAGACCGGCACCAATCAGGAGGGGGTTTTGCAAGACGGTAGCTGTCATAGTCGCAGAATCAATGGAGGTAGGAGGGACAAAAACGATAAAACTAACTGGGCCGGGCCATTGCCCTAAAGCCCCTAGGGCCGCTGTTGAGGCGGCAAGCATTTTAGTAGGTAATGGGTTTAGTCGAAGTCATTATGAGTTTGCTTTATAGTGTATCTCAATTTGCTATGTGCCGCACTCTTTGAGGGGCAGGCTGTCAATTACCATAGCCTTTATTTGAGGACTGAGCCGATTTCTGTCGAGGCCTGAGCCCTGTCTGAGGTGTTAATGCCAAATAGCTCGTTTCGGCGGATTGTTACGGGAATTAGCTTCTTCTCGCTGACGGTGGTGGGGGCAGTAATTGGCTACATGGTGGCGGGCTGGAACTTCCTCGACGCTATCTATATGGTAGTGATCACCATCTTTGGAGTGGGCTATGGGGAAGTGCAGCCCCTGACCTCACCGCCGCTTAAGGTATTTACGATTTTTGTGATTATCGCGGGAGCCCTGTCGGTGGCCTACACCGTGTCGGGCTTCGTGCAGATGATTACCGAAGGGGAGATTCATCGAGCCCTGAATATAAAGCGCATGACTAAAGAGATTGCCAGCCTGGAAGACCACGTGATTATTTGCGGCTTTGGCCGCATTGGCCAGCTGGTGGCCCGCAAGCTGAAGCGCGATCGCCAGCCGTTTATTGTTGTTGACAACGACCCTGAGCGGGTAGCCTTGGCCCAAGAGCAGGGCTATTTAATGTATCAGGGCAACGCCACCGACGAAGCCGCCTTAGAGGCAGCGGGCATCCTCCGGGCCAAATCGCTGGCAACGGTGCTGCCCAACGACGCCGCCAACGTCTTCATTACCCTCACCGCGCGGGAGATGAACCCAGCCTTAATGATCCTGGCTCGGGGCGAAATGCCCTCCACCGAGAAAAAGCTGCGGCTGGCGGGAGCCAACCACGTGGTGCTGCCCGCCAGCATTAGCGCCCTGCGCATGGCCCATCTGATTAGTCACCCGTCAGCGGTGGACTTTTTGTCGCAGACCGATGGCCAGCACGGGCTCAATGAGTTTTTGGCGGAGCTAGATATTCAGCTGAATGAGCTAGTGATTGATGCCGCCTCACCGCTGATTGGCGGCACGATTGGCGACATCGAGGTCAAGGGCCAGGGCACGTTTATTACCGTGGCCCTGCGCCGCGCCGACGGTGAGGTGATCATTCACCCCAGCCGGGCTACCTATTTGGCCCTAGGCGACTCGATTATTTTGATGGGTCACCAGGGGGATATGCCTAACTTTGCCCAGCAGAACGCGATCAAGAAGGAGATGCGGTATCGAGGGGCGAGGCTGCGGTAGGGAGTGGATGGGTAGGGGGTGGATGGTGATTCCTTACTCGTTACTTTCAGGGATCGATACCGTGACTGCGGCGATCGCCACGTACATATCGTCGTTCTTATCGTCTAGCTCAGGGATGGCGCGCCCGGCTACTACCATGCCGCCATCCTTAAGCACCAAGGTCTTTTGGCCAAAGGGCAGCACCGCCAGCACGTCGTCTTGCCGCACCTGGTCGGGGAAGGGGACAGCGACCTGAACTTCAACCAGCATCTCGTTAGGGTGGCTGAGCCCAGCAACTTCCCAGACGCCGGGCAGGGCATTGTGGGCGATCGCATTGCGTACCGCTCGCGCCGCCGCCACGGTGGGGTCTTGGCCGTGCTGATCGACGCCCATCCCCATTTCAATAATTAGTCGCTTGTGGGCCACAACGCCTCCTCAGGCATGAATTGACACCCTTGATTCTAGGGGTAAGTGTCTATTGAGGGTTATAGCTAGGGTGAGCGATCGCGCCCTCCCTAGCCAAATGAGATAGGGCATAAACCATCTATTTACTCCTATAACTTTCCTATAGGATTCTTCTACTCTTAATTTCCAAGTCATCTCAATTTACCTACGCTTGCATCGGTTTGCCTTCCAAGCGTAGGGCGTTCCTTCTTGAGGAATCTAAAGGGGCGAATTATGCCTAGTAATTCAATCCTTTTAATTGAGAACGAAGCTGGTCTTCGAGACATTTTAGGCGATTGCCTCAGGGAGCTAGGCGGCTGGGAGGTCAGGCTCTCAGGGTCTGTTCAAGAAGGCATTAAACTGTGTGAAGAAAAACGACCAGATGTAATTTTGATTGACACGTCCATTTCTGAAAGCGATGCGATACTTCTGTTTGAGGAGCTAAAGCAGTACTCCTTTAGGCAATCGGTGCCTCTTTTGCTACTTAGCTCTCGGGCTAACTGGTTCACTCTAAAAGAGTTTCGCCGGATGGGTTTTTCTGGGGCAATTAGCAAACCCTTTAATCCGTCTACCTTGTCGTCTCAGATATATCGCCTAATGACTTTAGAGAACCCTGAAAATTAGCCTGATCAGGCAAGACTTTAATCTAGATTTTGCACTCAAAGTCCGTTTTCAACCATTGAGCGAGTAGCTTCTGCCTCAGGAAAAACAAGGGATTTTCTAAGTACCTTTGCCCAACAATAAACAGTACCAGGAGAATATTTATGTCTACATTGACGGTGTGGAAATTTAAAACCCCCGAGGGGGCCGAAAAGGCGCTGGCCAAGCTGGGCGATCTGCAAAAGCAGGAAATTGTTAAGGTGCTAGACGCGGCGATCGTGTCTTGGCCCGTGGGGCGCAGCAAGCCGAGGACGAACCAGGCCGTGAGCACTGTGGGTGTCGGTGCCCTGGGCGGCGCCTTTTGGGGCATGCTGTTTGGCCTAATTTTCTTGGTGCCGCTGTTTGGCCTGCTGGTGGGTGCAGCGGCGGGGGCGCTGTCGGGCAAGTTTACCGACTATGGCATCAACGACGACTTTATTAAAGACCTGCGCAACAAAGTGACCGAGGGCACCTCAGCCCTGTTTTTGCTCACTGGGCAGGTCACGGTGGACAAGGTCAGTGAGGCGTTTGCTCCCGATGAGGTGGGGGAACTGATTCAGTCGAATTTGAGCGCTGAGCAGGAGGCCAAGCTGCGCGAAGACTTTGGCGCTGAACTGTAGGTGCTCCAATGCCTATGGAGTTTGGCGCCCAGTCTAACTCTATAGGCAACCTATGGGTGCTGGTTTTCACTCAGCCATTGGCAAAACCAGTTTCAGTTGTTTTAAGACAGCTTTTTTAAGAATCAAGGTAGAAAACGTGAACGCTAACAAGATTACGGCTGTGATCGCTGGTGTGGTCTCGGGTGTTGTTCTCATGCCGGGGGCGATCGCTGCTGCCCCCCAAGTCAGCCCTGAGCCCCAGCAGTTGGCTCAGGCTGAGTTGACAGAGCCCACCACGGACTCTTGCGTACTGCTGCAAGAGGTCGTCACCGGCAAGACCGAGGTGCGCCGCCGCATCGAAAACCGCCGCATTGCCAGAAATAACTGGCATTTAGACTTTTTAGTGCCCAACCAGCCCAATTTTAAATATTTCGTGGCCTTGGTCACTCCAGAAAATACAGCCTCCTACTGGATGGATATCAATCTCAGGCAGTCCCACGGAGGGGTGGAACAGGTCTTTAGTTCACGGGCTGACGTGCAGGCAGGTGAAACCATTGCCATTCCCTTTGAGTCGCCGACGGGCCGACAGCCTGCCATCGTTAACGCCCGCACTGGCGGCGTCAACGGCAACTTTTACAACCTCTCGATCGCAGCCTGCGAGTAGGTAGGGCATGGCGTCAAGGGCCGTTCTAGGCGATCGCTCTTGGCAGCCTGTCTACTGATGCACGGCACCATTCTTTTGAGGATTTCGATGATTAGACCCGTTTACTCGTTGTTAGGGGCCAGCGCCATCTTTGCTGCACTGGGAATGACAGGCGCTGTTGCCGCCCGCGAGCCAGTGGCCAACCAGACCGATCGGCTCCTCCCAAGTCCATCTGTAGCGTCACGACTAGCTCAGTCTTTCCCGGTGATTGAGTTCCCCCCTGGGGAGGGAGTGAGGGAGGGAACATTTGCTGGGACAGGGGTCGCCACCGGCTCGAAGTTTACCGTCGGGCGTCAGGCCGAGGCGATGTTGAATTTTAATACCAGCAACAATTTTAGTCTGTCCCTCGCCGCTACCGGGGCCGATACCCTAGAAATGCTCTACCAGGGTACCGTCACTCGCCAGTCAGCCAGTGCTCTAGGCACCAACGGCTTTGTCCTAGAAACTCGGGTCAGCTCGTTTGCGTCTTCCCTGGGCGACTGGCAGGTCTTCGAGGCCAGCGGCACCTGTCGCATTGAGGTGTTTGACTCGCAAGTAGTGTCTTCTACCTGCAACGTTACGGCCCCAGCTTTTCCGACTGACTTGACCGGGCTGGGTCTATCGAGCGAGTTCCGTGGGGTCGGAGTTTCTACGCCAGTTGGGGCGTTTCCTGGCCGGGGAGTTGCGACTGGCTCAAAGTTTGCGATCGGGCGTCAGGCCGATGCGATGCTAAACGTCAACGACAACAACTTCAGTATTTCCATCGCCGCCACCGCTGCCAACAACCTAGAAATGCTCTACCAGGGCACTGTCACCCGGCGGTCTGCTGGTCGCCAAGCCGCCAATAGCTTTGTGCTAGAGACCCGGGTCAACTCGTTTGTGTCTTCCCTGGGCGACTGGCAGGTTTTTGAGGCCAGCGGCACCTGCCGCATTGAGGTGTTTGACGCGCTAGTGGTGTCTTCTATCTGCAACGTCACGGCTCCAGCCTTTCCAACTGACTTGACTGTGCTTGGCCTATCAACTGAGTTCCGAGGCATGGATCAGTTTTAGGAGCCGGTGAGTGTGGGTCCAAACCGCCTAGGTGCATGAATCTATCGATTTAACCTGTTGCCACAACCCATTAAAACCAGATGTTCGAGAAAAACTACTTACCCATTGCCCTGACAGGGGCGATCGCTGCCCTAGGGGTTGCCCTCATAGCTCCGACAACCCAGGCCCAGATTCCCAATCGCCCTGCCCCGACCAACTTGTCTCAGGGGCGCGGGGTGGCGCAAGGAGCTTCCTTCAACCGCGGCCGCAATGCCAATGTGACGCTCAACCTCGATGGCGAAAACTTTGGTCTGGAGCTAACGGAGATTTTGCCGTCGAATGTGCGCGGCCAGTCCCTAGCGCGGGTGCAGTATCGCGGGGCGATTACTCGACGCACCAATGACCCAGCCAATGCCAATAGCTTTAGCCTGTTTACGCGGGTGCGGAGCTTTGACTCTTCGGCCAACCTGCGGATTATTACCAATACTACCGGCACCTGCCGGATTGAGGTGTTTAACTCGCGGGTGATCTCTAGCGATTGCAGCACGATCGCCGACAACAGCTCAACCGAGTTTTTGGGCCTAGAGCAGTTTTGAGCAGTTCTTAGTTTTGAGTTTTGAATGTTGAGTTGTTTAGCCATTCAAAACTTAAAATTCAACACTCAAAACTGCCTCATTCAACTTTGTTGTATGGAACTTTCTATGTCCACAGAAACCCCAGCCTACGGCGTTCACTCCGAAGTCGGCAAACTGCGCAAGGTGATGGTGTGCTCGCCCGGTTTGGCCCACTCGCGGCTGACCCCCAGCAACAACGACGACCTGCTATTTGACGATGTGCTGTGGGTGGAGATGGCCAAGCGCGACCACGCTGACTTTGTGTTGAAGATGCGATCGCGCGGCATCGACGTAATCGAAATGCATGAAATGCTGGCGGAAACCGTCGCCATCCCCGAGGCGAAAAAGTGGATTCTCGATCAGCAGATCGTGCCCAACGAGGTGGGTTTGGGCCTGGTGGATGACGTACGGGCCTTTTTAGACGAGCTGCCCCCAGCTAAGCTGGCGGAATATCTAATTGGCGGTTTGGCCGTTTACGATATGCCCCTCGACTTTGGCAGCGAGCTGCTGAAGCTGGCCCAGGAGAACGACGGCTACGCGGGCTACCTGCTGCCGCCCCTGCCCAACACCCTCTACACCCGCGACACCACCTGCTGGATCTACGGCGGCGTCACCCTCAACCCGCTCTACTGGCCCGCTCGCCACGAGGAGACAGTACTGACCACCGCGATCTACAAGTTTCACCCCAGCTTTGTGAATGCCGACTTTCAGATCTGGTGGGGCGACCCGACCGAATACCACGGCACCGCCACCTTTGAGGGCGGCGACGTGATGCCGATTGGCAAGGGCATTGTGCTGGTGGGTATGAGCGAGCGCACCTCCTACCAGGCGATTGCCCAGGTGGCGGCCAACCTATTCGCCAAGGGTGGAGCCGAGCGGGTAATCGTGGCGGGTATGCCCAAACTGCGCTCGGCCATGCATTTGGATACGGTGTTTACGTTTTGCGATCGCGATCTGGTTACCCTGTTTCCGCCCGTCATGAACCAGGTCGTGACCTTCTCGATTTTCCCCAGCGATAAGCCTCGGGGCTACGACATCGTCAAAGAAGAGAAATCTTTTGTCGATGTGGTGGCCCACGCGCTGGGATTTCCTAAGCTGCGGGTGGTGGAGACTGGCGGCAACGCCTACCAGGAGCAGCGCCAGCAGTGGGACAGCGGCAACAACGCCGTCTGCCTGGAGCCGGGGGTAGTGGTGATGTATGACCGCAACACTGTTACCAACACCGCCCTGCGCAAAGAGGGCGTCGAAGTCGTCACCATTGTCGGAGCCGAGCTAGGGCGCGGGCGCGGCGGCGGCCACTGCATGACCTGCCCGATCATTCGCGACGCCGTCGAGTTTTAGGCGAAACCTCCCATCACCACAACCCCCACCACCTAAGGAACCTCTTATGCCCCTCGGCCCGATTGAAATTCTCAGTATCAAATTTCCCGAAAGGGCAGTCACAGCGGGCATCGCCGCTGCGCTCAAAACTCTGGTCGACAGCCAAATGATTCGCATCGTTGACATTTTATTTGTCAAAAAGAACGGTAGCGGCGACGTCACCCTAACCGAAATTGACGAGATGGACGACATTGATCACAGCCTTTTAGATCCTCTAATTGCCGACATTTCTGGGCTGATTTCGGAAGAAGATGTGCAGGCGATCGCCCAGGGTTTAGACAACAATTCCTTTGCCGCCCTCATGCTATTTGAAAATACCTGGGCCACCAGCTTTCGCGATGCGGTGCTCAAGGCTGACGGACAGCTGATCTTGAGTGAACGAATTCCCAGCCGAATCGTCGATGAGGCACTGGCCGCCCAAGCGGCGGAATGATTTTCGATTTTTCCCCCATGCCAACGTCACCCTTTACCCCTCTCTCAGAACCTCAACCATGCGCAGAAACCGACGTGACCAACCCAGCCTGTTGCGCACCGCCGCCCGAGCCTCGGTGATTAGCAGTGCGGTGACGGCCTCTAGCCAGGCCACCAGCAACGCCATGCACAACAAAGCGGCGCGCGCTCAGCCAGCCGCGCCGCCAGCTGTCGTGGAGCCCGCTGCGCCCGCTGCCGCGCCCCCGAGCGATCTGGTCGCCCAGCTGGCCCAGCTGGCTCAGCTCAAGGAGGCCGGTGCCCTGACCAACGACGAGTTTCAGCTCGCTAAAGCAAAACTACTCAATACCAGCAATGCCCCTGCGTAAATGGTTATCTCAACGAAACCGGGAGCCCGCCGGGGCCAATAACGCCACTGATGGAGCGGCTCAGGCGGCGGCGATCGCCGCCGGGCAGCTACCGTCGTCCTCCCTGGTCAAGACCCTGGTTGATGACGCCTACGATCGCTTCAAACCCATCGATGAGGGAGTGGTCGCCGACTACATTCCTGCCCTGGCGGCGGTGCCGCGCCATTTGTTTGGGGTCTGTGTAGTGGGCACCAACGGCGCGATCCACGGCGCGGGCGACATTGACTATGAGTTTTCAATTCAGAGCGTGTCGAAGCCCTTTGTGTTTGCCCTGATTTGCCAAGCTATTGGCGAAGCTGCCGCCCAGGCAAAGCTGGGGGTCAACAGCACCGGCCTGCCCTTTAACTCAGTGATTGCTCTGGAGCGCATTGAGGAAGGGACGAATAACCCGATGGTGAATGCGGGGGCGATCGCCACCACCAGCCTGGCCCCCGGCGACACCGCCGAAGCCAAGTGGCAGTTTATCCAAACCCAGCTGTCGCGGTTTGCAGGGCGAGATCTCAGTCTCAACCAGGCCGTGTACGAATCCGAAGCTGCCACCAACCAGCGCAACACCGGCATTGCCAAGCTGCTGCACGCCTACGATCGCATCTTCTTCGACCCGGTCGAAGCCACCGATGTCTACACCAAGCAGTGCTCTCTCAACGTCACCGCGAAAGACCTGGCGGTGATGGCCGCGACCCTGGCCAACGGCGGCGTCAACCCTGTCACCCGCGACGCCATCATTGACCCGATCCACTGCCAGCACGTGCTCGCCGTCATGGTCACCGCTGGGCTGTACGAAAACTCGGGCGACTGGCTTTACGAAACCGGCCTACCCGGCAAAAGCGGCGTCAGCGGCGGCTTAGTCACGGTTTCCCCCGGCAAGGGCGGCCTAGCTACCTTTGCCCCGCCTCTGGATGAGGCGGGCAACAGCGTCAAGGGGCAGCTGGTGACGCAGTTCTTGTCGGAACAGCTGGGGCTGAATTTGTTCGCCTCCCGCCCGAGCAGTGAGGTTATTGGCTAAAAACGCTTTCCCTGAATGGTGGGCATTGCCCACCCTACCCATCCACTCATCTACCCATCCACTCCCCACCCCCTAACCCACTCACCCACCGGAGATCCTCCGATGACCACCAACTCGATTCCCTCAACCAACACCGATATCGAAGTTCAAGACTCCTGGCTACCGATGGTCGTGATCGGCATGGGCCAGGTACAGATGTCGCTCAACATCAACGCCCTGCCAGTGTCCATCAGCAACATCGTCAACGAATTTGACACGTCACCTACTACCGTCGGTACGGCGATCGTGGCCTATTCTCTGGCGGTGGCGGGCTTTGTCATGCTGGGGGGCAAGCTGGGCCAAAAGTTTGGCTCCCTCAACGTGTTTCGGGTAGCTACCGGCCTGCTGCTGCTGGCCATGGTGCTGATGACCTTCAGCTCCAGTGCCGAAATCATGATTGTGGCCCAGCTGATTGCCGGGCTGGCGGCGGCGGCGATCGTGCCGACACTCGTGGTGCTGATTGCCAACAACTACCGCGGCAAGCAGCAGTCCAAGGCCCTGGGAATTTTGGGGGCGGTGCAGGCAATTACTACCGTCACCGCCTTCTTTTTGGCCGGGGCTCTGGGCACCTGGATTGGCTGGCGCTGGGCCTTTGGCATCATCATTCCGTTTACGGCGGTGGTGCTGCTGCTCAGCCTGCGCCTCAAACCAGTACCCAAAATTCCCGGCGTCAAAATTGACTGGGTGGGGGTTGTGCTGGCCGCCCTGTCGATTATTTTGATCAGCGTCGGCGTCAACAATTTGAATAGCTGGGGCCTGTTTCTCTCCCGAGCCGCCGCTCCCTTTGCTCCCCTGGGCCTCTCGCCCGCTCCGCTCATGGTGGTGCTGGGCGTAATTGGTGTGCAGCTATTTATTGCCTGGGCCCAGCGGCGGCAGGCGGCGCAGCTCACCCCCCTGCTGGCCCTAGAGGTGATCGACTCGCCCAGGGAGCAGGCGGCGGTGTACTCAATGATGTCTATCGTCATTCTCGGCAACGCGCTGACCTTTTTGGTGCCCCTCTACATTCAAATGGTGCAGGGTCGCACCAGCTTCGATACCTCGGTAGCGATGATTCCCTACCAGCTGGCGGTGTTTGCCGCCGCCATCTCTATCGTGCAACTTTTCGATCGCCTCTCTCCCCGCCAGATCGCCCGCAACGCGTTCATCTTGGTCGCAGTGGGCATGGTGGTGCTGGCGATCGTGATGAACAACCAGTGGAGCAACCTGCTGGTGATCTTTGGCCTGGTGCTGGTGGGTTTGGGCCAGGGTTCGCTCGTGACGCTGCTGTTTAACGTGCTGGTCACCGCTTCGCCTAAAGAACTGGCGGCGGATGTGGGTGCCCTGCGCGGCACCGTCAACAACCTGGCAGCGGGGGTAGGCACGGCCCTGGCCGGGGCGGTAGTGGTGGGCATTCTCAGCCTCAATATTCAGCGTGGCGTGGTCGATAACTCGGTAATTCCCCCAGAGCTGATTCAGCAGGTGAACCTGGATAACGTCACCTTCGTCAGCAACGATCGCCTCGAGAGCACCCTGGCCACGACCACCGCTACCCCAGAGCAGGTGGCGGCAGCGGTAGAGATCAACGCGGCGGCTCGACTGCGAGCCCTCAAGCTCTCCTTTCTCACCATGGCGGTGCTGGCGCTGCTGGTGATTGTGCCCTCCCGCCGGCTGCCCGGCTATGTGCCCGGCGAGGTGCCTAGCTTGCCCGCTGCAGCGGACTAGTGCGTGCTCCAAGCTGACTACAAGAGCTATGACGGTCTAGGGTTCAGGGTTCAAGGTATAGGGTTCACAGCAGGCCTTGAACCCTACACCTTGAACCTTAAACCCCACTAACCTGTCACCTTTGGCTTGGCAGACTACTAGCACCCATCAGCTTCAGGTGTGATGCCCACCCATGCTGAGCCACTGTCAAATACTGTTGATGTCAGCATTTGCCCTCAGGTCTCAGCCGGTGGATATAGCACGACCAGCCCGCCAATCTGGGATGCTGGGATTCTGTAACAACAGACACCTCAAGGAGAATCACCATGGGTACTGACCAACAATTGGGCGCACTAGTTATTATTGGCGGCGCGGAGGATAAAGAAGGCGACTGCGTTGTCCTGCGAGAATTCATCCGGGCCGCTGGTGGGGTTGATGCCGAGATCGCCGTTATGACGGCCGCCACCAGCCTGCCCGGCGAAGTGGGCGATGAGTACACTCGTGTGTTTGAGCGGATTGGGGCCAAGCGCGTCGATGTGGTGCACACCGATCGCCGAGAAGACTCTGAACGCGAGGAAAATTTAGAAAAAATCAAAGGAGCTACCGGCATCTTCTTTACCGGCGGCGACCAGTCTCGCATCGTTGAATACATCAAAGACACTCCCTTAGACGAAGTGATTCACCAACGCCATCGGGAAGGAGCCGTAATCGGCGGCACCAGCGCCGGGGCCGCGATGATGCCCGACGAGATGATTGTGGGGGGCGCTTCGGTGTCAAACCCCAGCGTCGATGCAGTAGAGATGGGCCCAGGCATGGGTTTCTTGCCCGGTGTTGTAGTCGACCAGCACTTTGCCCAGCGGGGAAGACTGGGTCGGCTGCTGGCTGCCTTAGTACTACAGCCCGCCGTCATTGGCCTGGGCATCGACGAAAACACGGCCATTATCGTTACTGGCGATGAGTTTCAGGTCGTCGGGGCAGGCACCATCACCGTGGTCGATGAAAGCACCGCTACCCACAACAACCTGGAAGGGTTGCTCAAGGATGAACCCATTGCCCTGTGCGGCGTCAAGCTGCACATTTTGCCTCACGGCTACCGTTTTAACCTCAAGACCCTTACACCGATCGTGTAGCTACTAGGAAATGCTTTATGGCCCAGCCCTCTGACGGTTCGCGCCCCCCTCCTTTTTAGATGCCGATTGGCCTGATTGGCGGAGCGGTTACTCTCTTTGGGCTGGCAGCCATCGATGGCCCCGTGCAGGTAACGCTAATTTTCAGCGCCATGGCTGCCGCTGTTGTGGCCCTTAAAAACGGCAATTCCTGGTCAGAGATTAGCGCTGCCGGAGGGCGGGCCGTGGCCTCAGTCACCAGCGCTATTTTCATTTTGCTAGCGGTGGGGGCGCTGATCGGTATCTGGAATATGGCGGGCACCATCCTCACCCTGGTCTACTACGGCATTCAGATTTTGCAGTCGGGCTGGTTTTATCTGGCCTCAGCGGTCATCTGTGCGATCGTCTCGGTGGCCATTGGCAGCTCCTGGACGACCGCAGGCACGATTGAGGTGGGACTGGTGGGTATTGCTACCGTGCTAGGAGTTTCCCCAGCGGTAACAGCGGGGGCAATAATCTCTGGCGCTTACTTTGGCGACAAGACGTCTCCGTCAGAGACCACGGTGTTGAGCGCCCAGCTAGTGGGCATCGACATCTACACCCACATTCGTGCTTAGCTATGGACTTTGGGGCCGGCCTTCATCATTGCCCTGATTGTGTTTGCCATTATTGGCAGCCAAACGGATGTCACCGCTGGGGTAGAAACCGTTACCGATCTCAACCAGCTCGATCAGCTATTTTGGATTACGCCCCTGGCTTTGTTCCCCATGCTCTTGCTAGGGTTTCTCTCCTATCGCCAGGTGCCGGCCTCGCTGACAATTATGGTAGCTACGCTGGTGGGTGGGTTGACGGCGGCGGTGCTGCAACCTGAAGCGGTAATGCGCTTTGTAAACGAGCCAGGGACGGCAGCGCCGCTGGTGTTTCTCAAGGGCGTTTGGTTGGCCATAGCCAATGGCTTTAGCGAAAACTCGGGCATTGCCGATGTCGATCGCCTGGTCTCTCGCGGCGGTATGGACAGCATGCTCTACACCCTGTGGATTATTATTGGGGCCGTGACCTTTGGCACCATCATGGAAGAGTTTGGTATGTTGACCAAGCTGATTAGCCCAGTGCTGTTGCGGGCGCGCACCCAGGGCAAGCTATTTGCGACGGCGATCGGCCTGAATATTTTTGCGGGCGACCCGTACATTGCCCTGGTGCTGCCCGCCCACATGTTTCGGATTGAGTTTCAAAAGCGGGGTTGCAGCCCCAAAACCTGTCGCGTTTGGCCGCCGATGGGGGTACTGTTACCTCAGCCCTGATACCGTGGAATTCTTGCGGTGCGTTCATGGCGGTGACGCTGGAGTCTCTACATTTCTGTATTTTCCCTTTGCGGTTTTTAACATCGCCAGCCCCATTCTGTCGCTGCTCTACGGCATTACGGGCTTCAAAATTGACAAGCTGCCCACCGCCCCTGGCCCTGCCGCCGAGGCGCTTTAGGCTAGGGCAGTTACGCAACCGCTGGTGTCCACAAATTCCGCTGAGCCACTATGACGACTCTCATCAACCCAGGTTCCGTCTCTGACCTTGCCAAGACCATCTATACCGGCGACATCCTCCAGGGAGTGCCGGTGATTAGCCACCTAGGAGTGGGCGACCTGGCTCCAGGGCACAGCCATCGGTTTTTCTTTGAAGGGGTGCAGATGGCGACCGGCCAGCACTGGTATGTGCCGGTGGTGGTGGCTAAGGGCGATCGCCCCGGTTCCTGCGTGGGTCTCGTAGCGGGTATTCATGGGGATGAGGTCAGCGGCATTGATGCGGTGCAGCGAGTGATGGCCCAGCTCGACCCCACGGCGATGGCGGGCAGCGTGGTGGCGGTGCTGGGAGTGTCACGCCCAGCGGTGGAGTATATGCGATCGCACTGGCTGACGGCCCAGGGCGGCGGCTCGCAGGTAGATATGAACCGGGTCTGGCCCGGTGATGAAACCGGGGTCAATGCCGCCACTCGCCACGCCGGGCTGCTGTGGAATCGCCTGCTAATCACCAACGTCGACCTGGTGATTGACTACCACACGGTGACGACGGGCAGTGACTTCACTCTGTTTCTGTTTGCCGACCTGCGCCAGCCCACAGTGCGGCAAATGGCAGAACTGTTTCCGGTTGAGCAAATCCAAAACGATCCGGGGCTAGTCGGCACCCTCGAAACGGCTCTGGTAGCGGCGGGCATTCCGGCCCTGACGGTGGAAATTGGTGGCCCTAGACGGTTCGACGCCAGCAAAATTGCTCGGGCGGTGGAGGGCACCTGCAACGTGCTCAAGCACTACGGCTTGGTCGATGGCCCCCTGGGGCGCACCACCGCTGAGGTGGGCACGGTCTATGGCGATGCTCTAGAGACAATTCGCGCCACCACGGGTGGCTTTTTAGAGCTGCTAGTAGATCTGCGCGATCGCGTCATCCCTGACCAACCGGTAGCGATCCAGCGTAATGCCTTTGGGGATGTGGTAGCCGAGTATCGGGCCAGCGTAGTTGGCGAAATTGCCGTGGTCGCCCGCGACGCCCTCTGCGAACCCGGTTCGCGCGTGGTGCAGATTCTCTACAGCCGCAGTGAGGTTGGTGCATGACTACCATCAGTGTTGCCCCAGCGAGGATCCCCTAAATTTTAATGGGGCTCATACGGTTTACATCTATTAATTTCACTGACGTTTTTGGCGCATACAATTTTCTCAGTCGTTTCATTTCACTAGTCGCAAAGCTATGAACAACGAAATGAGAGGAAACTGTTATGACAACCGATTTTTTGTCGAGCGAAGAGATTAAAAAGTCAACTAACTGGGTTATTTTGCTCAGCATTGCGCTGATTGTGCTGGGTATTTTGGCGATCGTTTCGCCGATGGTGGCCTCGGCCTTTTTTACCGCCATGATGGGGTGGATTTCCCTGATCAGCGGCATCGTTATGGTGGTTGAATCCTTTCGATCGCATCCAGTTAGAGGTTTTTGGCTCAACCTCATCGTCGGTATTTTCTATGCCGTAGCAGGCCTTTATATTCTGTTTAACCTGGGCGCAGCGCTGCTGGCCCTCACCTTTGCCTTTGGCGTTTTGTTCATCGTTGAGGGCGTTTTTACCATCGTTATGGCCTTTACTCAAAAGGCTGGCCGCAGCATGTCTTGGCTAGTGGCGTTCAATGGCGTCGTCACCCTAATCTTGGGCATTATGGTGCTCAATCGCTGGCCCGTTAGCGCCCTGTGGCTGATTGGCCTCTATGTTGGCATCAGTCTGCTGATGAGCGGCATTAGTTTACTGGCGGCGGCCCTAGCGGCCCGCAAAGCAACGGCTGATACGACTACTGTGGCCGATGCTTAAGTAGAACCCAGCTGTGGTTTGGGTTGGTTTCACCCTAGGGGAATCCTCCCTGCGGTGGAGCGATCGCTTTAGGCAAATACTACCTACTCAAAGCCGCCGTCAAAGTTGATTTGGTGGTGGCTTTTATACTAATTCGACAGAATTTTTCGTCAAAATCTCAACGGGAGATTAAGCCTGGCGGCGACGGCGATCGACCACCCAGATAATAAAGGCGATCGCACAGCTAATCAGCACGATTTTACTGACTGGGCCAAGCCACACCTGCACCCGCTCAAACTGAGCCCCTAAAATGTAGCCTGCTACCGCCAGCGTCCCCGTCCACAGCAGGGTGCCCAGGGCCGAGTAGCCCAAGTAGGGCAGCAGCGGCATGTGGCTCAGCCCCGCTGGCACCGACACATAGGTGCGCACCCCCGGCACCATGCGGCCTGCCCCTACTATCCAGCTGCCGCCACTCTTCTGAAAAAAATCCATTGCCTTTTCAATATCTTTGGGCTTGAGCGTCAGCCAGCGGCCGTAGCGTTTCACCCAGCCCATTATCTGTTCCTGGCTGATTAGCCGACCCACCACGTACCACGCCGACGCCCCAATTAACGAGCCGAGGGACCCCGCCAAAATCACCCCAACCAAATTCATGTCAGAGCTGTCACGGCTGACAAACCCCGCCAGTGGCATCACCAACTCTGACGGAATGGGCGGAAACAGATGCTCCAGCACCATCAGGCCAAAGATGCCAACATAGCCAAGAGACTCAATCCAGGTCGTGATCCAGTTGAACATGGGGAGGAGGAGAAGGTTAAAGCGGTTAGGAGCGGGTCTGAAATTTGAGATTTAACGGGATGGGGGAAGACGCTGAGCGTAAGATAACACCTTGTGCCTCTATGGCAACTATTGCAGTACATCGTGCTGCTAAGCGAACAGCTTAACCGTTTCAGTTAAGTAACCGACCGCCAGCCTTAAATCCTTAGCTGAAGGATTACGCTCCCCAAACCTATGGGAGAGTTGAATTTTTAGTCCTCTATCCGCATGTAGAATGTTGGCCCTACACAGAGCTATTCCTATCCTTTGAAAGAGGTTATCATCAGCCGAATTGTTTAGAGTAGTCTCAAACTGGCGTTCGTGGTCATCATGCCCAATGGATTTTTGCTCAGCCGCGCTCTACTTAAGTTTCAAACCGAATCCGAAGATTTAATTGGCGAGCTATCCGCTATAACCCGCACCCCGGATGGTAATCTCTGGCTCGGTTCTGACGAATTTACTACTCTGGAGCGGCTGAGCCCTATGGGCGATGGGGTCTATGGCAACCACAAAACCTTCCATCTCCAAGAATTTATTCAGCTCTTTGATAATGAGTCTGAAATTGATATTGAAGGCCTTGCCTACTGCGACGGCTATCTTTGGGTGGTGGGCTCCCACAGCTTTAAACGCACTCAGGCCAAGGGTAAAAAGCAGCACAAAGATATTCAACGGCTCTCCGAAATTGAGCATGACCCCAATCGATCGCTGCTGGCTCGGCTGCCAGTTCTCAATGGCGAAATTGTGCAAACCTATGCCCTTCCTGACAACAAAGGCGGTGCCCTTACCGCAGCCAACTTAAAGCAGGTGAGCGGTCACAATCTGCTGCTAGAAGCCCTTGCTGAAGACGAGCACTTGGGGCTATTTCTA
This sequence comes from Nodosilinea sp. FACHB-131, assembly GCF_014695395.1. GTDB lineage: Bacteria > Cyanobacteriota > Cyanobacteriia > Phormidesmidales > Phormidesmidaceae > Nodosilinea. The sequence goes on along the minus strand of NZ_JACJOF010000010.1, from coordinate 33,360 downwards.
AAAATGCAGCTGCCCTCCAAAGACAACGGCTTTGATATCGAAGGCATCGCCGTTAGCGGCAGCAAAATCTTTTTGGGTCTGCGCGGCCCGGTGTTGCGCGGGTGGGCAATGATTCTTGAAATTGAAGTAGAAGATGCCGAACCCGGTACGCTCACGCTTAAAGATTTGGGGGAGGGTTGTCTCTACCGCAAACACTTTCTTGATCTCAATGGTCAGGGCGTTCGCGAACTGTGCTTCTACGACGGCGATCTGCTGCTGCTGGCCGGCCCGACTATGGAGCTAGAGGGCGCCATGCAGGTGTTTCGTCTTGAGGACGTGCTTGAGCACACCAACGATACGCTGTGGAGCCAAGAATCTGGTCGGCTCAAGGTCTTGTTTGATCTACCGTTTACTATCGGCTCTGACCATGCCGAGGGCCTCACGTTGATGCCCTGTCTAGGCTACGACGATGGGCTAATGGTGGTCTACGATTCGCCAGACGACAATCGTCGCCCCGACCCTAAATCAATATTTGCTGACATCTTTCAACTACCCAAGCAGACTAGCAATGCTCAGATAGATTAGGCGTGATGAGCGATCGCAAATTCTATTCCATTGCCCTAATTTGTTGGCAGAACGAATGCCGCTGTGCCCTGTTTAAATTACCTTTGTTGCACTTGAACTTAAATCAAGCTCAATAGTTGGTGGCTAAGCAAAGTTGAGGCCACCAACTGTTTTCAGTTTTGGAACTAACTCGAACTCGAAAACTCAGGCCGCCAATAGCTGTGAATACGCTTGATAAACGGTTTAGGCTCCTCACTATAAAGTTTTCTCCCTAAATCCTTAGCCTGCTGATGCAGCTTATCTTGTCGATGAACCAGCAGGGGCATGAGCACCTGCGAATGAGTATCGCTGAGTGCCACATTTGAGGGGTGATGTCTCAAAAAGTGTTGCAGAACAGCGCTGTCATGGCCGTCGCCCAGCAGTTCGGAGAGGTAATGAGCTTCGGAGCCAAACGCTTCCATAATAGGGGGCCAAATCTCCTTCAGTAAACAGGAGCTGTACCACAGATCTTTGACTCGCTTGCGCCAGTCGTGAAACGCCTCGTCGCTACCGTCTTTGTAGGCGGAGTGAAATCGCTCTCGTCCCTGCCGATAAACTTGCTCTAGGCTTTTGGAGACCGCTTTCCACCCCGTTTGATGAAGGGTAAGCTGGCTTAGCCGCTCCTTACTCGCTTCTAAGTCAGCCAGAATGGGCGCGATCGCATCATCGCGATCAATTAGTGCCTTGAGTTCGGATTTATAGAGATCTGTCAGGTTGACTTGCAGCTCAGAGAGTCCTTTATTCTCAAGCGATATTCCATAAATTTCGATTAGGCTGTCCAAGGTTTTTTGATAGACAGCACCATCTCGGGCCGGAGCAAGAGCTTGACCAATACTTCTTAACTGCTCGTTTTCCCGCTGATAAGCCTTTTCGCCTATCGACTTTCGCACCAGCCGCAGCACCGCTCGCCCCTTTTTTAACCGCTTGCGCGTGCTGTGAATCGCCTGTTCGGGGGCTTCTCGAATGCCGTCGCTTAGCTCTTGGATTGCTTTCTCAAGCTGCTCGTTAAGAATGCGTTGAACATTGGCCTCAACGGTACTGTCGGTGAAAAATCGATAGGCCATAGCTGTGACAATTAAGACTCAAGATCCTTAGACTCCGGATCGAGTTCAAACCGTTGGGCATCCCGACGATTCATTTCGTTGAGGACGCCAACGGGGTGCTCGGGCTGAGTGCTAATGCCCACAGCGTCAGCGAGAGCGTCAACATCATTTTGTTCGGGAGTTGGCGTAGTGCCGCCAACGGCCTCTTCACCAACCGTTTCGGCTCGCTCTGCAACCGCATCAGGGTCACCCCCAGTTAAAGGGCTACTCGTTTCCATAGCGTTATAAGCCGTCACGTCGGCTCCGAGGTGCGCGCTGTCGTCGCTTTGCCCGACGCGGGCTTCTTCAACCTCAGCCTGACTAGGGGGAAGGTGGATTACGGGTTCGTTGGACGGCGGTGGCGCTGCATCTATCTCATGGGGAAGTTTTTCAGTGAGATCAGATTGTTGTGAGTTCATCGAGTTATCGTTAGCCATAAATTCAAGGCCGCGTTACATCATTGCGATCGCAGCGACGACGCTATGACATCAAAGCAAAGACACCTATAGTCAAACATTTGCCGCTGCTGTTGCTGTCAACCCTGAGGAATCAATCCACACTAGCAATCTTGCTAGCAGAAATTTATCATCCTATAGGTGGATTTTAGAAGGCTTTGTTGTCTTCGACGTTAAAAGCAGATAGCGGTTTTGCTAACAAATATTTGCTTAATAATAGGGAGTTTATGGTGTTACACACGGCTTTCGATAAATTTAACTAGGCGTAGAATAATTAAGGCAAATCCTGTGCTCAAAAGGCCCAGCTGCCATAGCCCTAACCCAGCAGCGACCCCTGCGCCAGCAGATACCCAAATAGCCGTGGCAGAGGTCAGCCCTCGCACCCGATCCTCCCGAAAAATAGTCCCTGCTCCCACAAACCCAACCCCAGTGATAATGCCCTGAAGAATGCGACCCATGGCGCTATTATCCACTTGAGCCATGCCGCTTTGGATGGTTACTAAAACGAATAGAGCGGCCCCTAAGGAGACCAACATGTTTGTTCTTAGGCCAGCAGCTTTGCGGCTAAATTCTCTATCGATACCAATCACAGTCCCCAAGGCAACAGCAACGGCCAATCGACCGGTAACATCTATCCAGGAAATGGGTGAAAGGGGAATCATGATTGCCCGGGCGATGGCTCTCGCTGAACGGCATACTTATTGGGTTTAATCTGCGAGCCAAAGCGACGACTATAAACCTGAGTAAGTTCGGCTCCATAGAACAAAATTTGGGCCGAATAAAACACCCAAACCAGCAAAATGATTACGGAACCTGCTGCTCCATAGGACGAGCCAAAACTGCTGTTGCCTAAGTAGAGACCGATGAAATATTTGCCTACGGAAAATAAAATGGCGGTGGCAGCGGCCCCAAACCAAACATCGCGCCAGGCAATAATTGCGTCGGGCAAATATTTGAACATCATGGCAAAGAGCAGGGTGGTCAGACCAAAGGCCAGCACAAAATTGAAGAACTGAACCAGAGCATCTAAACCCGGCATTAGCGTGTTGAGGTAGCCTGAAAATCCAGAGATCGCCGAACTGACAATCAGCGACACCAGCAGCAGAAAGCCAATAACGATCACCATTCCCAACGACAGCAGTCGTTTGCGAAGCTGAGCGATCAGGCCAATTCCAGGGCGAGCTTCCAAATTCCAAATCGTGTTAAGCGACAGTTGTAGTTGCGACAGCACTCCCGTAGCGCCCACCAACAGCAGCACAACGCTAATGGCTGAAGCTAGCCAGCCAGAACTCTCCCCAGGGCGATTGGCGTTGTCGAGCACGGTGCGCACAAAGTCGGCGCTGGCCCCACCCATCAGCGATTCGACTTGGCCCATGAGCTGGTCACGCACGGCGCCGTTATCAAAAAAGAGGCTGGCGATCGCGATCGCTAGAATCAGCAGAGGCGCTAGAGAAAATAGAGTGTAGTAGGCTAACGCAGCAGCCAACTGCGAAGCTTGGTCTTGGTTCCACTCCTGAAAAGCCTCTTTGAGTAGTCGCCAAACCTGTTTTGGACTCATTGTCAATACTCTGAATTTTTAATTGCGTTATGGCTACAAAAACGTCAGATCGGTTAGCTCACCTTCTGATATTTTGTTTCTGTTGTTTAAGCAGTAGAACTAGATTGTTGTACTGCTCATTCTTCTATACAAAGAGAGCGATGAAGTTGCTCTCGATTAACTCATAAATCTTTGGTCAGCAGGTTGGATACACGAATGGCAGTCTAACTCAAACCAAGTTTTACTTAGTTCTGCCAACGCGTACCCAACCTGTGTGATAACTAAGAGGGTAGAAGCCTTAATCGTTGCCTTCGCCGCCTTCGCCACCTTCGCCTTCTTCAGTTTCCTCTTCCTCACCTTCGACAGACTCAGCCTCGTTCGGCGTTGTTTCTAGTTGCTCATCGCCTTCTGTGTTTCCGCCAGCGTCACAGGCAACAGTCAAAGAAGAAAGTCCAAGCACCAACGGTAAGACCATCCAGCTTGCTTTCATGGTATTTCTCTGTAAAATAACTGAATTAGTCTAGAGTCTGGAGTAAAGGGTTTGTCTCTATCGCGAGGTATAATTTTTTCAATCTAAACGCATAAATTTTAGCTGAGATAGTTAATGGGGAAAGTAGAATATAAAAATTGGCTCTCAAATTTCTTTAATCTGAGACCAAACAGATCTTGATGCCAACTCTTTGCGATTGGAAAGATGACTTCTATCAAGTTTTTGGAACTTAGCTACGAGATATAATTCAAGGTTTTTGGCAGAGATCGCACTACTATTTCGTATGATCAAGACTAGCGAGTTGTTAAAGGCGCAACGCAGATTCCTCCAGCGTATCGTCAACCCGAAGACCAGGATTCTCGTAAGTTAGGGACACTAAAGCGGAAGCCAACCTACACACTCAGGTTCGACAGACTATCAAGTTTACTGACCTGGATTTAGCTTTACCATCTGCCAGGTAATCAGCGTTCCTACTGGGCTCCATAGCAGAAAGGGGATCAGCAAGAGGAAGGCTTTGGTGTCTACCTGCGCAACTAGCAAGGCCAGCAGTAGCCCGAACACAAACCCCGCCGCTCCGATCGCCGTACCTGCTCGCAAATTCTGCAAGTTGCACATGACCGGGTTATAGCTCACAATCAGCAACTCCAGCAGGATGTATCCCGCCATGAACCACCAGCTCTGGGTTTGGGTCCAGACAATGTAGGCCGACCAGCCGCCGCAGATAAATACCGCCATCCACACAACAGGAATGGCAAACTCAAACTTTAGCCAGTCGGGGCGCCGCTGCCGCTTAAACCACTTAATACCGCGAGGCCTAATCAGGCTAGACGCAGACGCGATCGCCGCTCCCACCACCGCAATTACCAACCAGGCTGGAAACATCATCCACCTCATAGGATCTGACTAAACTAAACCAGACCAGGACTGCCGCGACATCTTACCCATGGCACAACTTAAAAAATTGGCAAACTGGGGATGCCAGCCTGCCATAGGTCTTGTCAAACGGTGTGGAGGTTTGATGGTGGCGCGTGATGGTTGAGGGGGAGTTGGCGATCGCGGTGCAATGGGTAAGAGCGTTGATGGAGTGGTGGGCAGTTCCCACCCTACTTTTACTGTATTCAGTCTCATTTTGAGCCTGACTAGAGCTATATAGGTTGAAATAGTTTTAACGGATGAAACAATTAGGCATTAATCCTCTATTGTCTGCTGATAATTCTTAAAGCCATTGACCTGTCTGGTGTAGGATGACCGTTCTCAAACTGCTTCGCTCTATTACCCTTTCAGCAACCGCAACTGCTACCTGGGCTTTAGCTGCTTCCAGCGCCCTTGCTTTTTCAGATACCCAATCTCATTGGGCCACCAACTGTATTGACCAGTTAGCGGCGCAGCGGCGGGTGAGTGGTTATCCCGAGGGCAGCTTTCGCCCTCAGGCCACCTTGACTCGCACTGAATTCGCTGTTCTTATGCTCAATTCGTTTGGCAACGTTGAGCCGACTCGCAGTGCGCCGACGTTTCGAGATGTGCCCTCTAGCTTCTGGGGCTATCGAGCGATTCAGGACGCCTACGCGCGCGAGTTTTTCTCGGGCTATCCAGATGGCACGTTTCGACCGACAGAGGCCATTCCCCGAGTGCAGGCGATCGCAATTTTGGCAAATGCCACTCACATGAGCAGCCCGGAACCAGCGGAAACTGTTTTGCCGCGCTATTTTGACGATGCTCAGCAGGTGCCGCCCTACGCTAGAAATGCGATCGCAGCCGGAACGGTGGGGCGTTTGGTCGTTAACTATCCAAACCCGCGACAATTACAGCCCAATCGAGCCATCACTCGGGGCGAGGTGGCGGCCTTGATCTGCCAGTCCCTCAACCTCCCTCGGACGCTGCCCCTAGAGTATGTGGCAGGCGATCGCACGGTGTTTACGATTCCGCCTGAACTGGGAGGGTTTGATCGCTTTTCAGAGGGGCTAGCGCCCTTCTTAGTCAATGGAAAAATTGGCTATATGAACCAACAGGGAGCAACTGTAATTGCGCCGCAGTTTGACGAAGGGGGAACGTTTTCCGACGGGTTAGCGGCGGTGCGGGTCGGGGATCGCTGGGGCTTTATCGATCGCACGGGAGCCTATGTCATTCCCCGGCAATTTACGACCCGCCCTGAGAACTTCTCTGATGGCTTGGCGGCCTTTCGCACTGAGGGTCAGCTAACTGGGTTTATTGACAAAACGGGTGCGATCGCAATCGAGCCTCAGCCCTATTACGTGACCTCTTTTACGGAAGGGCTAGCCGCGATCTCAATCAATGGTCAATCTGGCTTTATCGACAAAACGGGGGCGATCGCAATTCAGCCTCAGTTTGAGCAAGTCAGGGCCTTTTCCGATGGGTTGGCTGCTGTAAAAGTGCGTTCTTCTCCCACAGCTAGCGCGCTGTGGGGCTATATCGATCGCACTGGGGCATTTGTGATCGAGCCCCAGTATTACGATGCCGAGCCTTTTTCTGAGGGATTGGCCGCTGTTCTAGGCCTCAGTGGTGACGGACGCACCTGGGGCTACATTAACCGCGCCGGTGAAACGGCAATTCAACCTCAATTCTTTGCCCATTCAGAGTATCAAGGCCCGGTGACGACTCCTTTTTCGGGAGGCATTGCTATGGTGCGTCGGGGCGAGCAGGCTGGATTTATTGACCGCACGGGGCGATATGCGATCGCAACTCAGTTTGTGGATGCTGATCGGGTCTCGAATGGCATGGCACGGGTTAATGTAGGCGGCACCTGGACCCGAGTGCAGACGGGCTGTACCCAAAGTGACGGCTGCTTTTATTCCAGCCAACTCCGAGGTGGCAAGTGGGGCTACATTCAAATGCCGCGACCTGCTAACCCATAGGCGCGGTTAAGCACCGAGTTCGGGCGATGGCAGTGGACAGACTTCCATCGCTTGAATCAAGCCCTGCTCAATAGTGAAACGGTGGCCAACGTGCTCGTCGGCCAGCACAGCTCCGGCCAGATCGCGCACGACCTGATGCACCTCGACCAAGATCTGCCCAGCATCCTCAGGGTGAAAGGCAACCGGTTCGACGTGGCCATCGATCTCGCGCCACTGCTCCGTCCAGTAAGCACGGACTGCTTCAGCTCCACGGACAAAACCACCTTTGAAGGCTCTCGGCCAATGCACGCTGGGAGTCATGAGGGCGAGAGCAGCGTCAATGTCACGCGCGTTAAAGGCCGCATATGCTGTGCGTAGCAGCTCAATTTCTGGTGCAGATTGATCTGGCATAAGAAGTAGGAGAAAGAGATGGGACAGTGTCTAACTTGCGATCGGATGAACTTTCTCCCTTCTATTGGGATACTCGCTACTATCGCCTTTTGTGGACACCTTTACAGTAGGCACAGCCTCAACCTGTCGTCTCATCCAATTCTGCTAAAATTATCCTAATCCTGCTTGGGATGTGAAATCTTGACTGGGTTAAAACCCATCATGAACCATGCACCCTTCACACTTGATCTGACAAACCAGCAGGAAGCAGCGCGAGTGCTGCCACAAACACCCTTAGTCGCTAGCTATCATGCGGGATGGCAAGGATTAACTTTCATTCACTACCGCCATCCTCCCCACAAAACGGTGGAGCATAGCCTTCTACAACATTCACTAGTAATCACAGATTCCAAAAGTTGCTTTCAAGCAGAGCGTCATTTAGACGGCAAGTTTAAACACTACGCCCACGGCAACGGTCGCGTAGATATTATCCCAGCCTTTCTCAGTCATTGGACGAACTGGAATCAGGAAGTCGAATTTTCGGTGATTGCAATTTGTCCAACATTGTTGAATCAAACCACCCAGGAATTGACGCAGGGTAAAACAGAACTGATTCCACAGTTTTCGATCGATGATCCGGTAATCCAGCAGTTAGCCCTCGCGCTTAAGACGGAAATCCAAACGGGTTGTATGTCTGGCAGATTGTATGGCGAGTCGTTGGGAACAGCGCTTGCCGCTCGTTTGGTGCAGAACTATGCAGTCAGCAAACCTGCGCTTGAGTTCAAAGCCAACGGATTACCCCGATCACAGCTGAAGCGAGTTATTGACTACATAAAGGCGAATTTAGCACAAGATTTATCGATTTTGGATTTGGCGAGCCTGACCAGCATGAGCGAATCCCACTTTAGCCGCTCCTTCAAGCAGTCAGTGGGAATTGCGCCCTATCAGTATTTGATGCAACAACGTGTAGAACGAGCCAAGCAATTACTGAGACAGCAAGCCATTTCAATTAGCGACATTGCTCTAAATTGTGGCTTTTCAAATCAAACTCATCTGACAAAAGTCTTCCGGCAGATGACAGGGGTGACACCCAAAGTTTATCAAAAACGATGATCCAATTCGATAGGATCGCCTTTTTTTAATACTCCTTCAACTAAAACTGCACAGTAAAGTCCAGCAAAGTTGTCGTGTGCCTGGGCCACTTTCCGTGACACTTCGGGGTTGTGTTCGCCTGTGTCTGGATCGAGCGCAATCATCCTGCAACGCGGGTCGCGCTCAAGCACCATGACCGTCGCGGTTGCACCAATTCGTAGACGGCGACCGACAAAACTATCTTCAGCAAATCCGCTTTCGTCTGGCGCAAAATCGAAGTAGACGTTTGCTCGAAAACGCCGCTTATCAATGGAGATCGAGCATTCGGATTCAATTTGTCGAATCGTGGATAAGCTGATCAACGAAATCGGGCGACAATCAGTTAACGCCCGGTCTGAATGCACAAGTTTTAGCTGGGTCTTTTCGTCGAGTCCTTCACCCAGTAGTTGTATCAGTTCTGGGTCATCGACAGAAATAGTTTTGCTTGATGGGGTGACAATATCCAAAATCATGTCTTCTGGGTCACTGTTGGCGGGTGTCACCCCAGGTGCTATGCTCGCTGCTTCGGTTAGATTCGGCGGTTTTGAGGCTCGTTCTGGGTAGCGATATTGTGGCTGATATTGCAACATTTGTTGCTGCACATTCGCGTTCAAATAGGGAAATCCTTTGCGAGCGGTAGAGCTTTTGAAGGCGTAGCAGCGATCGCCGTAGATACCAGAAAACCCCATAAAGATTTCGGGCATTTCTACGCCGCGCATGCTTTTAACTGGGTAGCACCACAAGCTTTCGACGGTTCCGATAGTGGTCATATCAAAACTGAAAATCTTATTTTAGCTGGCTACTGCTAACTGGTTGAAGTCATAGGCTTGAATCAGCCTGATGTGCCAAGCAATCACCGGACCTTTTCTCGGGAAGGAGCTGGATGTATTGGTACTAGGATAGACGAGCTTTCTCCTTAGCGGTAGATAAAGTCGCAGTGATCGCCCCCAAAACAGACGCGGGCAAACCCATCGGAAAAGGAATAGGCATCATCATACACAGGACGAATCGCCCAGCGACCTTTGCGATCGATGAATCCCCAATGACCACCAAACCCCTGCTCATCTTCATCGACCCGTACCGCTGCCAGCCCTAGCCGAAACTCCGACGCACCATCGAATCGCGGTTTGATGACCCATTTCCCAGCTTTATCGATGTAGCCAGATTTTTCGGATTCTACAACCGCAATACCGTCGGAAAAGGCCATGGTTCGGGCTGGGCGAGGGGGAATGCGCCAGGCTCCTGTGGTGTCGATATAGCCTCCGCCCTCATCGGTGGCAACAGCCGCTAACCCTTCGGAAAATGCGATGGCTGAGCGGTATTGAGGCGGAATCACCCAATTCCCAGCTAGATCGAGAAAGCCCCAATAGTCACCGTCTTGCGCTGCTGCTAAGCCTTCGTGAAAGGGTTGCAAATCCGTGAATTTTGGGGAAACGATCCATTGCCCGGCACGATCGATGATGCCCCAGCGATCGCCTACTAGCACTGACGCACGGTCATTTACAAAACCATCTGCTGCGTCGAACTGAGGTGAAATTACCCACCGTCCATCTCGGTTGATGTAGCCCCAGCGGTCGTTTTGGTACACCGAGGCCATGCCCTGCTGAAACTGATAGTCCGCGATGAACTTCATGGTTTGTGGCCTTGGCAACGGCGTTCGCTGGAACTGAGGTTTAATCACCATCTCACCGGACGGATTGATGAACCCATACAGCCCATTTTTCATGACCGCCGCCAGCCCTTCCGAAAAATCTTGAGCCAGCTCAAACTCAGCAGGGATAACCAGTTTCCCTTGGCGATTGATGTAGCCATAGCTCTGGAACACCGGCTCGACTTGGGCCAACCCTTCGTGAAAGCTATGGGCGGAAACAAACCAGCGATTGACTAATAGTTGCCCGGTCTGTGGCGTGATGTCTTTGGAGCGGACGGGATGATCGCATCCCCCAGTCCCCAGCATCACGCACCCCAACAGAACTATGCACCACAGGCTCAACCTCAATCGCCGAATCCACCGCCGCTTTGGTTTCACAGCCATGCCAACACTATCCACTCTAGAAATCTAAAATACAAAAGGTCACAGACTTAGCTTTGTTGGGCTCTGTTAGTGCGTTACCCAATTTACAGGGCTTAGTTACCCATATAAGGCTCTCCTGATAAAAGCATCACGAGAAGCATACTCATCCAAAGTGCGAATGTTAAATAGATTAATAAGGCAAAACAATTGAGTACTAGCCTTACTACTTTTCGCCATACACGCTGTTTTTGTCTAATTGCTGTGATGACTTTTATTACTCCTATAATAACGAGGGGCAAAGTTGCGATCGCAGCTAAAAGCCAACCGCAGAAAAAAGAGATAACTGGTGCTACTTTAAACACTACATGCGTCAGCATTATTAGACAAGCCAGAACGAGCAAGCCTGCACAATTGAGTTCTATGAGGAGGTTGCCCATACTAGATTGTGCTTGTTTGCGATGTTTAAAGGCACTTTTAGCAATAAGAACTCCATGCAGTCCAGTCAACCCAGCAATTACGTACATTAATGTTTAACTCCGGCGTAAAAGGCATGATGTCTTTTGAGCGCACGGAGATGGCGATCGCATCCCCCAGTCCCCAACATCATGCACCCCAACAGAACCATGCACCACAGGCTCAACTTCAACCGCCGAATCCACTGCCGCCCTGGTTTCACAGCCATGCCAACACCATCCACTTCAAAATCCAAAATTCAAAAGGGTTTCGGGGGAGATTGGCGATCGCCTTCTGAGTGCTTACGAGTTCACTGACTTCCTTAAAAGGTATCTCAGATATTGATGCGAAGCCAGCTGATGCTGTCCATTACCCGCCAGGAATTTTTGGCGCTAAGCAATCAACCTCCGACGGTCAACGTTCATGGATGTTGTTAGGCATTATTCTGAAATAGTTGCCTTAATATATTCTCAACCTCTCGTGGGTCACGAACTTCCAAAAATCCTATCTCCTCACTTCTTGGGTCTCCATCATTGTCTATCCATTCCCGAATAGCAATAATCACATCACCCGTTCCGTCAGCTCTCTCTTTCCGATATACATCTTTTAATTGATCAGGCAGGTAGCTTCTGATTGTAGTAGACCAACCACTTTGAATAGAGATAGCTCGTTTGTTTGTCACTAAGTAAACTGACTTTTTTGCTGCTTGCCATACTAATAGGGGACTAGACAGCATCCCAAAGCCAGTCAGCATAAAAGGTATACCAAAAAGGGCAAACAAATGCTGAGGTTGTAAATCCTCTCTTAAATTGGGAAGTTTAAACTCTAGTGCCGCCCACATCCAAAATATCGTGAAGATAGTCCAGGGAATACCAAATAAAACACATCCGATGGAATCTGCTGTGAAAAAACGAGGTATTGGTTGCCCAACCCATCTTATAGACTCTCCTGGTTGAAGCTCATTATCTATTTTTCTACGAAGCTCTTTTGAAATCTGTAAATTACTTGACATAGTAAGCTCTTTGTTTAGCTAAAAACCCTTACGCCATAAAGAAAAGAACTAACCATTTAGCTTGACGTTGCCCATCACCCACTGCAGAACTCTTTGACACTCACAGATAACCTCTCAGCGGTCGGTGCGTATGGGTGTTGTTGGGCTGTGTACGTGCATATTTATAGAGGACGCTGCCAAGGCTCACTGTGTTGCTGATATCCAGCTCGTTCAAAAGTAGAAATCATCGGGATATTGCTCACATCCGTATCGCAGAAAACTCTCCAAACTCCTACATCTTGCAGTACTCTCGTTCCTTTTAACAGCAGATCGGTTGCAAAGCCCTGCCCACGATGTTCTGGCAAAACCCCAATGTAATAAACAGTTGCTTCTTCCAAGCCATTTCTAGCACCACCTTGATAAATCACAGGAAAAACAAACCCGATGATTCTATCATCGCTACTAACCCCTACTTGCCACCATTCATCTTGGTGCGAGAACCCATCTGTGGACTCGGTTAAAAACTGCTCAGCAGCTTGGCGAGAACCATGTTCAATGACTTGTTTTTGATCGCTGGCATCGATCGATGATTCCATAACCTGAGCAACTAACGAAAGTAATATCTCGTAGCTCAACGATTTGGCAGTTTTGAATTTTAATCGGGAAGGAACCTCAATCAACGGCTTAGGCTCTTCCCAGACAAAAGGCACTTTCAAGTAAGTTTGCTGATTCACAGAGTTACCTGAAATTTTCAGTGTTTTTAAGGGTGTAGCTTAGCCCAAGCTCGCACATCAATAGATAACTTTTCAACTACGTCCTAATTAATAGCTTGAGCAACCTGACTCGTTATTAGAGAGAACAATTTCGTCTACACAGCAGATTAGGTAGAAAGATGTCAGTCTAACTGCCTCATATGGTCGACTAGATGGAAAAAATCAGCATAGCCATCCCTCTATTGAAAGCTGCAATCTTTCAACTTCCCTTTAAGATTAGCTCTCCTCCAGTGTTGACGGGGAGCTTTTGTACTAGTGTTCTCTTTTCTTAAGCCGTTCAGCAGAGTGGACCCGCAGAACTCGAAAATCTTGGCGCTGTCCGTAGGTGGTGAGACGCCCACGAACAGCCAACCAACGACTGGAGTGACCTATTTCCGTGCCGCTCACCAGCGATATTTATGGCTCAGCATCCAGCGAAACCTAGATCTAGATAGCGATTCTGGGACGGATACTCGTTCCGAGTCGGTTCCCGAACGCTTCGCGAATCGCCACTAAAACCATACTGATCGAGTAACGCTCGCCGCCCGCCCCCGACGGCATACTCTTTGCTCTCGGGGGCTGCGATCGCCAACCCAAAGCATCCTGCCCCCGCAACTTGGCATGCTGAGCAACCCGTTTAGCTTACATAGGCCGATGTAAAGCGAAGTGGCACAGCTGTATAGCTTACACAGGCCGATGTAAAGCGAAGTGGCACAGCTGTTTAGCTTACACAAGCCGATGTAAAGCAAAGTGGCACAGCTGTACAGCTTATACAAGCCGGTGTAAAGCAAAGTGGCACAGCAGTGTAATGCTTTCAAAGGGCATAATTGCCAATTTCAGACCCACAGCATCTCAATGAACCTGTCAGTGTAGCCCTCACCTGCTAGCAGACTACCCTCATCAGAGGTCAGAGGTTTCTTCAGCTTGCTCTAGGGTTACGTCTTCGTATAGGGCTGCGATGGTGGCGGTAAAGCCGATGCTCTTTAGGCAAAATGTAGCTGTTTTGGGCACGGCTGTTTCGGGCATAAAATATTGCAACACCCACAGCCCCGCCTCATTGCGGCGAAAGCATTCCACCCGCTGGTGGCGTGTGTTGATCAACACGTATTCTTCTAAGCTCTCCAGGGTTTGGTAGTCAGCAAACTTATCGCCCCGGTCGAAGGCTTCTGTAGAACTAGACAGCACCTCTACCACCACCTTAGGAAAGCGTTTGTAGGCCGAGGTTTCCTGGTCGTGCGGGTCGCAGGTCACCATTACATCGGGGTAGTAGAAGCGATCGCGAGCCTCAATGCGGGCCTTCATCGCTGAAATATAGACCCGGCAACCCGTGCCGCGCACGTGGTTGCGGAGCAGGGCACCAAGGTTACCTGTAAGGGTCACGTGCCTGTCCCTAGCCCCAGCCATGGCAGAGACTTTCCCCCCAAAGTACTCATGCTTGATGAGGCTTTTGGCCTCGAACTGAAGATAGTCTTCAGGGGTGAGATATTGCGGTGAGGCAACCATAGCAGTGGGTAACGTCAACAATCGAGTTTCAGCCCGTAAGCCAACCTCCAATCATCCTACTGTCTGTGGCTGCTGTACCGTAATGGCCAAAGACCGGTCTTATATGGTCAACGCAACTGCTAGTCACATCAGTAAAGTGGAGGATTTGCAGTATGACAAATTGTTGGCGATCGCCCTTATAAAAACTTAAAAAACCGCCCAAACGACGGGTGGTGATTTGCTGTTGGCAGGATAGGGTAAGGCCAATGGGGTAGGTTGTCCAACTCGCTTGAGGTACAGGTTCCTACCACCGGAAAAACTGAGGTGACACTCTGGCGTATTAGCGCACCAAGGAGTGTACAGCATGTCTTAACCAACCTGACGATGGCAACAACCACTCCTTAGGGGGTGAGCGATCGCCAGGCCCAACGGCTGACCTGCTGCTAAACTCGGTCTACATTGGGCAGCCCCAGCTGCTTAGACCGTTGACGCGCACCTCAGGCGGATACCACTGCACTAATTAAGGGCCTAAAAAGGAACTAAATCAACTTGAGAGAACAATCCTTTGAGTTTTACAGCATTGCCTTTTTAGGGATCATTATGTTCCGCTATTTTTTAGTGGCAGGTATCACCTACTGGGTCTTTTATTCGCCAATCAGTCGGTCGTTTATCAACCATCGACTGCGGCATCGGGTGCCATCTTGGCCAGCAATTCGCCACGATATCAATCTTTCGGCGCTGTCGGCTCTGGTGTTTGCGTTGGCCGCGGGCTTCATCCTCTCCTCCTACGAGGACGGAGCTACCCGCCTCTACACTGACCCAAGACAATATGGACTGTGGTATTTGGGGGTTAGCTATAGTGCAGTCTTGGTTTTGCAAGATACCTATTTTTATTTCACCCATCGGCTGTTTCACCACCCCAAGCTGTTTGCTTGGCTACACCGGGGACACCACCGCTCGCGCTACCCCACCCCCTGGACTTCTTTTGCATTTGATCCCTTAGAGGCCGTCGTTCAGGCGCTCTTTTTAGTCGGCATTGTCTTTGTGCTGCCGCTGCATTTCATCACGGTGATTGCCGTACTCACAACGATGACGGTATGGGCTGTTCTTAACCATTTGGGGCCAGATCGTCTTCCGGCTCTGTTCCCCCACCACTGGCTAGGTGAGTGGGTGATTGGTCCCGCCCATCACTCCATTCATCACCTCAAATATGCCGTGCACTATGGGCTTTACTTCACGTTTTGGGATCGGCTGCTGGGCACCCAAGACCCAAACTATACGCAAAACCTCAGCGACTTTCGATTTGGTCGCAGCGACAGCGTTTAGCCCATAGCTCTAGTTTTTGATTACTGAAGTTTATAGCCTGGTTTTTAGGCCATTTTTTGTAATGGGTATTTTTGTTGCCTTAGTAATTGTGGCACTCTGGCTGAGCAGTTTAGCCGGGCTTTTGCTGGTAGATATAGCTCAGCTCAACCTGCTGTGGATGTTTGCGGCCATACTAGGGCGCACTTACATTCAGACTGGGCTATTTATTGTGGCCCATGACGCCATTCATGGCGTCGTGGCGCCGAGCGATCGCCGCTTAAACCACGGCATTGGTCAACTGGCCGTTAGCCTATACGCCCCCTTGTCTTACCAGAAACTGTCTACCAACCACTGGCGGCATCATCGATATCCTGGTCAAGCTCAAGATCCCGATTTTCACGATGGCATTCACCGCAGCTTTGCCCGCTGGTATTGGAAATTTATGTCGGGCTATCTCAACGGTCGCGAAAAAGTGGTCATGCTGATCAAGCTAATCGCCATAGGCCTAACGCTCATCATTGGATTTCAAATTCCTCTCAGCAACCTGATTCTGTTTTGGCTTTTGCCCATCGTGTTGAGTTCGATGCAGCTGTTTCTGTTTGGCACCTACTTGCCGCACCGCGCGGGGCAAGTTAACCCCCACAGCGCGACTAGCAGCAACTATCCACTCGTGCTGTCGCTGTTGACCTGCTACTACTTCGGCTACCACTGGGAGCACCACGAATATCCCAATCTTCCCTGGTATCACCTGCCCTCAGCCCGCCAGTCCAATGCTTGGAATTAGGGGTGCATCCCATTTTTGTAACCCACCCTTCGGGAAGCAAGCTACACCCTAAATCCCTCTCCCGTTCTGGGAGAGGGACTTTGACTCTGGCTCCCCTTCTCCCAAAACGGGAGAAGGGGTTGGGGGATGAGGGCTGGGATACACCCCGCAACTGAGGTGGCCTAATGGCCACACTGGTCTACTGCACCAGGCCACGGTAGGGCTGCCAGAGCTGCACCCGCTGACCCTGGGCCATCAAAAACCGACCATCGGGGCTGAACTGAAACTGACCGACGTCGTGGATCTGCGAGAGCGACTGCCCAGTCGCCACCGACCAGAGGGTCATTCCCTGGCCGGGGATGGGCTCGCTCTGCACCAGGGGCAGCAGCAGGGTGCTGGTGGCCAGGGTCTGTCCGTCAGGGCTAAACGCCACTTCGCCCAGGTTGGTCGGTTGAATAGGGTGCCCCGCACTTTGGTTGAGTGTGAGGGTGTGAACCGTTTCATTGGTTTGCCGGTTCCATAGGCGAGCCGTTTTGCCGTCGCTGGTAGCCAGACGCTGGGAGTCGGGGCTAAAGGCCAGATGCCGCACGGGCTCAGTGTGCCCGGTCAGGGTGAGCTGGCGTGCGCCGGTAGTGGCGTTCCAGAGCTTGACGCTGTTGTCGCGATCGCCCGTGGCCAGAATTTGCCCATCGGGGCTAAAGGCCAGCGGCAGGAGGGGGGAGCGGGTTGCGGCTCGGTTCACCAGGGTCCGCACCTGTTGCCCAGTAGTGGCATCCCAAAGCTGGAGGGTGTTTTGGTCAGTTGCTGTGGCCAACCGCTGACCGTTGGGGCTAAACCGCAGGGTGTGCACCATGCCATCGGCGGCATTCATCGATATCGTCCGCAACAGCTGCCCGGTCTGTAGGTTCCACAGTTTTAGGGTTTGGTCAGCGCTGGCGCTGGCCAGCGTGGTGCCGTCGGGGCTGATGGCGATCGCCCGCACTGCATACCGATGCCCCTGAAATGTGCGAATCTGCTCGCCCGTCGTCGCCGACCAGAGCCGCACCACACCGTAGGACATGCCCGCCGCGACCATCTGGCTGTCGGGGGTAAACGCCACGGCATTGGCCACATCCCCAACGATGCGAGTTCCCTGCCCCGCCGGCTCCTGGGGCGGATTTCCTTGGGCCGATGCCTCCAGGGCTGGCCCTCGGTGCAGGGTAATGATGCGGTTGCCGCGCTCAGCATTCCACAGAGCCAGGGCGCTTTCGCCACGGGTGCACGATCGCTCGTAGCTGTAGCTGCCGATGGCAATCACCGCCCCGTTGGGGCTAATGGCCGAGGACGCAGTGCGAATCGGGCACTGGGAGTCGGGATAGAGAGATTTGAGATCGATACTTCTGGCCAGCTGGGGTTGCTGCCAGGAGCCGATCGCCGGCACGGGTAGCTCTAGGGCTGTGTCTACCCAATTGAACAGCACCGGTATGTACTGGTTGAACCGTTCGCCCTGGAGGTACATGGCGTCGATGGTGCAGCTGCCACAGCTTTCAACCGTCAGAATTTTCCTGATTTGCTCCCAGCTCACCCCAGCCCAGGGCAGGTGACCCACAGGCGCATCCAGGGAAGGGTTAATTTCTTGCTCGGTCAGCCATTCCCCAGCGATGAAGGTGGGGTCTTCCATGCCGGCAGGGCGCGTCCAGCCGACGCGATCGCCAAAGGCCTTCGCCGCCACCGCCGAATCTACTGGGTTCGCGGCTCTCACCTCAGCCCAAATTTTTTGCTGCACGCTAAAGCCAAACCGACCGTCGCTCGCCTCAACCCAGAGCTGATCGAGGGTTTGCAGCACCTCTGGAGGAATGTTGGTCGCCAGCGGCGGGCTGAGAATATCACCCCTCGGATGAATCCAGGGGTCTAGAATACGGCGGGTTTCAGCATCGGCGGCGGGCCAGTCTTGGGCGGCCAGGTGCGATCGCAGCGCTCCCACATCTACCGCCTGGGCCTGGGCCCAGTTTGTCTGCTGAGCAGTTGGGTCGATCTGAGCCTGGAGGGAATTCGTCGGCCAGCTCAACGTCGCCGCCAGCACCAAACCCAGGCCCAGGTAAGCCAGCCGTTTGAATCGCTTCATGTTGCCTCGCATCATAGTTTGAGCCCCTGAATAGTGGTGTTGAGGTGGGGTAGAAATGTTTCGAATAATTCTTCGTCAGAGAATGAGCCGCTGGGGTCGCCGCTGATCACCCCGGTAGCAAACACATGGAGCATGGTGCCGTCGGTGGTCACATAGCCAACGCCGCGGTCAAACAGTGCCCCATTGGGATGCTCGATGGTGTAGTCGTAGCGGAGCCCAGGCAGGGTGCCCACGGAAATGGCTACCGGCGTCTCCCCGATAAACTTGAGGGCGGGGTCAGCCACCTGCCGATCTTCTTCGATGGTGCGGTAGTGGTTGCTCACCCAGGCTTGAAGAAAATCAAGCTCTGACCCTTCGGGTAGCGGTAAGCCGCCCTGCATGGGCACCTCGCTAATGGGATGGCTAAAGCGTTCTACTGTGCCAATTAGCTCTCCGTCGGCCTCGACGCACAGCAGCACCGCATTGACGCAGGGCTCGACCTGCCAGTTTGGGGGAGCAGAGATCGGCCCCACAATGTCGGCCCAGTTAGATGGGGCCGCCTCGCCCTGGGGAGCGGGTGTTTCCGGTGTCTCCGGCGGAGCAGGGGGAACGGCGGAACAAGCCAGGAGAGTAGTAGTGAGTAAACTGATGCCGACTAGAGTCGGAAAGCGAATAGAGATTTTCATAGGTCGTCGGGAGAGGAAGACGTTGCGCCTGAGCTAGTGAGGCCAGGGTCAACGTCGGGGGCAGGGTAGGCGGTAGCGAACGTCGAGCAGAGTGCCGGTCACGTAGCCTCTAGGGAGCGATCGCATGCTTCTTAGAGCCGCAGCATCGCTTCAGAACCTTCAACCGCCAGCGAGATAATTCCGCATGGTAGGCCAAGGATTCTTCTAGTTCAGCTCCTATTTTCTCCAGGGGTTGAAGGGTTGTGAGGGCGGTTACAAGAACTGAAACGCGAGGATGAGGCTGCCATCGGCTACACCTCTCCGGGATCTAGAGTGCTTGAAGTTATGGACGTTCGGCGGGGTAGTCGAGGCACTCGAAGAGGCGACTTGGCCCCTCACCCGATCGCTAAACCCGCCGCAAAAGTCCTCTGAGCCCTATGCAGACCAATTGAAACCTCGTCATAGGCGGCATTGTTTGTATCGATGGCTTTGACCTCAATGCGATCGGCAAAGACGCTAAAGGCGGTAAACCCGAGCTGAGAGCTAGCAGTGGCTGTCCAGACAGAGCGGTCAACCGGGCGCAGCTTAGCGCCATTGCCAGAGGTAATGTAGGTGGTGCCGTCGATCGGTTCTGTTCTTTCGTAGTTGTGGTCGTGGCCGTTGATGTAGAGCTGCACGCCATGTTCTGCAAACAAAGGCGAGAGCTCGTCAATCAGCGATTGATGGGACCCGTGGCTGCCGGACGAATAGAGCGGATGGTGGGCAAACACAATCTTCCAGGGAGCTTGCGATCGCCGCAGCTCGGTCTCAAACCAGTCGAGTTGAGCCATCCAAGGCGATTTGTCGTCGCTGTCGATGGCCTGGGTTGTATCGAGGGCAAAAAACTGCACAAACTGCCGAGTAAAGGTGTAGTAGCGTCCGGCCATGTTGTAGCCTGGATAGCTAACCTGATCTTCCCCGTTGTTGGTGCGGATGTCGTGGTTGCCCAAGACAGCATAGAACTTGATATTTTGCCGCAGCAAATCGGCATAGGGCTGCTCAAAAACCCGGTCAATCTTTTCGATTTCACCATCTTCATAGATGTTGTCCCCGGTGAGCAAAACCAAGGCAGAAGCCGCCATCCGCTGCCGCTGAATCATCGCCTGGGCCACGGCGTGTTGTTCCTCGGCCCCCGTCCCCACATCCCCCGCAGCCATAAAGTTGAGCAGCGCGCCGTTCCCCGCCGGAGTTCGAGTCCAGTAACGCCGCCCTACCGCTGCGGCAAAACCACCAAGGCCTAAGGACAATAGTGCTCGACGTTTCAAGGGTGCTAGCTCCGCTGACGCTGGGGGCGAGCGTCTATGCTCTGGCGATCGCCTGCTCCAGTCAACCCAGTGAGCCTAGATTTTTCTGGTTCTTTATGAATTCGGGCGGTCTGCAAAGCCAAGGATTACGGGTTTGTGAGAGGGTCAGGTTTTGGGTCTCAGGTTTCGGGTTTACGGCTTGCCTTAAACCAAATACCTTAAACCCTCCTACCCAACGAAAACAGCCGCGATCGCTTACCGAGGGGCAACTGGCCGTAGACTAGCTGAAAGGGTTAGCCTCTCTACTGCCTTTCCGACTGCCATGGGCGATCGCTCAGCTCGGTTTTACACCCTGCTCTCCATCGGGGCCGCTGTTTTAACTATCCTGCTTAAAACAACGGCTTACCTGCTGACCGGTTCGGTCGGGCTACTGTCCGATGCGGCCGAATCGGTGGTGAACCTGGTAGCCGCGATCGTGGCCACCTGGGCGGTAACCTTTGCCGCTAAGCCACCCGATGAAGACCATGCCTTTGGGCATTACAAAGCAGAATATTTTTCTAGTGGTGCCGAAAGTGTCTTGATTTTGGTGGCCGCCGGCAGTATTGCCTTTGCCGCCTGGGGTCGCCTGTTTGATCCCCAGCCCATCGAGCAGGTGGGTCTGGGGCTAGTGCTCTCGCTGGTGGCGACTGCTATCAATGGGGCTTTGGCCGTGGTCATGTTGCGGGCCAGTCGACGGCTGCGTTCTATCACCCTGCGGGCCGATGCCCACCATCTGCTGACCGATGTCTGGACATCAGTGGGAGTGGGGGTGGGGGTGATTCTAATTCCCCTAACGGGCTGGCTGATTCTCGATCCAATTATTGCCCTGGGGGTGGCGGCCAACATTGTGTGGGCCGGGCTCAGGCTGATGCGCGAAACCGGGTTGGGCCTCTTAGATACAGCCTTGCCCAAGGCGGACCGTCAGATTGTCGCCCAGGCGTTGCAGCCGTTTGAGGCCCAAGGCGTTCAGTTTCACGCCCTCAGAACTCGGGTGGCCGGTGCCCGGCGGTTTGTCTCGCTGCATGTGCTGGTGCCGGGGGCCTGGACCGTCAAGCAAGGGCACGACCTCTGTGAAGACATTGAGGCAGCGATCGCGCGATCGCTACCCGGCACCTTTGTTTTCACCCATTTAGAACCCTTAGAGGATCCGGTCTCGTGGGCCGATCAGGCCCTAGAGCGCTAGATTAAAGCCCACAGCTCCCTGAGGGCGCGTCCCAACTTTGCAGTTTGCCCTCTTCCCCCAGCCCCTTCTCCCAAAACGGGAGAAGGGGGGCCGGATTCAACGTCCTTCTCCCGCATTGGAAGAAGGATTTAGGGTGTAGCTTGCTTCCCGTAGGGTGGGCCACAAAAGTGGGATGCACCCGTTCCCTGGGGCATGCATTTGCTAGTATTGCCCAGCAGATTAATCAATACCTAGCGCAGTTGGGCTCGTTTTTAGAGCAAGGAACTCGCCCTAAAAAGGGTTGTGTTTTTGCCTTATTTATTGACTCAAATTTTCCTGCCATTGCTGCTAACTCTTACCAAAAATAAATCCACTTTTTCTATACCAAAGATGCAAGTTAAACCAGCCTGAAGGTAGAGATTTTTGGGTAGGTCCAATCGTCACAGCGGTATAGGCTATTAGCAGATCAGAGGCTTAGGATAACGGTACGCAAACATGTGTTTTCCCTGGGTTTGACATCCATTTAGTATCAAACTTTTTGGGTAAAGTAATGCGGTAAGCTCACACATTTTCACGACTTATTGACTAAACCTTGTGACCCAGCGCTGACGCGCCTAGCGTCATACCAAGATTAGAGGGAATCTATATGAGGATCGCCCAGGTTGCCCCCCTGTGGGAGAGAGCATCGCCTCTAGCCGACGGTGGCACTGAGCTGGTGGTGAGTTTGCTCACCGAAGAGCTAGTGCGCCGTGGACACCAGGTGACGCTGTTTGCCTCAGGCGATTCTCAGACCCAGGCCCGGTTAGTGCCGGGCTGCTATCGCGCTTTGCGTCCCCTGGGCTTACTGCCGCTGGAGTATGCCCGCTACGAGCAGCGACAGCTAGAAAGCGTCTTTCAAGCCGCTAGAGACTTTGACATCATTCACTCTCACGTGGATGCAGTGGCGCTGCCCTATGCCCATCTCAGCCCGACGCCAGTGGTTCACACCCTGCACGAATTGCTCACCCCCGCCTTTGAGAACATCTTTAGTCAGTATCGGCGGCAAAACCTAGTCACGGTGTCTAGGTCGCAGCAGCGGCCCGAGCTTGGGCTCAACTATGTAGCTGCGATACACAACGCGATCGCCCTCGACCAATTCGATTTTCATCCTCTACCCCAAGAGCCGCCGCATCTAGCCTTTCTGGGTCGCATGGCGGAAGAGAAAGGCCCGCACTTAGCGATCGAGATTGCCAAGCGCAGCGGCTGGCGTCTCAGAATGGCAGGAAAAATTGATTTTCAAAACCAAGCGTTTTTTGAGCATCAGGTGGCTCCCCTGATCGACGGACAGCAAATCGAGTTTTTGGGAAAGGTCAGCCAGCCCCAGAAAAAAGCTCTGCTTAGCCACGCCACCGCCATCCTGTGTCCCAGTACCCGGCCAGAACCCTTTGGTTTTGTGATGGCTGAGTCGATGGCCAGCGGCACCCCAGTCATGGCCATGGCCACGGGGGCGGCCCCGGAGGTAGTGGTCGATGGCAAGACGGGATTTCTCTGCCACAGCGTTGACGACTGCGTTGGGGTTTTAACCCAGGTGCATCGCCTGAGTCGCCGCGCTTGCCGAGAGCATGTCGCAGTCAATTTTAGCGTTGAGCGCATGGTCGATGGCTATGAGGCGGTCTATCGCCAGCTAGTCGGCGATGATCAAGGGCCGGTCTTAAAGGGCGATCGCAATCCCTCCGCCCCAGACCGCTCCAGTGCTCGGCAACTGGGGTCGCTGCCAATGCAGCCAGAGCGGGTCGATTTGATAGAAATTGCTGAGCACAGTCGTCCAATTCCTAAGACACAACCGTGACCTGGGTTTCTATTGGAATGATTCAGAAACTCGAATCTTGGTGTTTTGGGGCTGTATTAAACCCATCGTTCACCGGCTATTGACCCCGAATGGCAGGAGCAATAGCCAGGGTCTCTGCGCCATATAGCATGGCCGCAATATCTCCATCGGTCCAAACATGGGGGGACTGACAGTGATGGGCCACAAGCAGTCCCCAGAGATCGTCATTCACCAGCACCGGCACGACTAAATTGGCCTGCACTCGCAGCTCGCGCAGAAAATTGCGGTGACATTCGGCAATGGGCTCTGTCTCAATGTCGGCGATCGCCCGGACTCGCCCAGCTAGGTATAGCTCCGCATATTCGTTGGTGAAACATTCGTCTGGCCCAGTGGAACCAAAGATCGAAAACTGCGGATCGCTCAGGGCTTCAAAGGTTACCCGCCCTTTCCAAGGCCGGTAGAAGTAATACAACAGCACTCTATCAACGCCCAGTTTTTCTTGCAGGTCGCGGGTGGTCTCCACGATCTGGCTATCCCGCTCCAGGCTCGTCGAGAGGTGGGTAATAATCCGCTGCAAACCGGGATCTGCTCGCCAGGCTGAGTCGGGATGGGGCTGTTTAGGAGAGGACTGTTGCACAGATGGATTCGGTGTAACTTGCTAGGGAGAAACTTGCTGCTTGTATTTTAACTAGATCACGGGGTGGGCTGATTGCGAAAAGATACGGGCGGGGTGATACCCCTAGAAGCGATCGCCCCTGTCTACTCTTCAATCTCACTGTCCACCGGGTTTATACACTTTAAGCGTTCGTGGTTGGTGGTAGCGAAGACCTAACCGCCTCATCTGTCCATGGAGCCAAGCCCCAGAATGCCTGCGATCGATAAAATTGTCCCTATTAGAACGCTGTGAAAAACGTAGGTTATTAATCCAAAGAATGCCGCGCTGACGACGATTACCCCCACCAGCCGCACTGACCACAGCCAGGCAGAAGTGGCCCTAGCCGGCGCAGAGGATAGGGTTGTCGCTGGCAAGCCGTTTTGGTGCGGCCTCTCAAACTGAGAATTATTCGCTAGCTTGCTTGGCGCATCCAGTAATACAGAGATGACAAGACAGCTTAGGCCAAGGGTTTTGATCAGTGCGATCGCAGCCTGGGCATATTCCCACTGGTCACGATACCGCATCCAGTCGGTGGGCACGGGCTCGGTCAACCAGGTGTCAAACTCGGCATTCATAGGCACCACAAAGACCAGCCAGCCCACGAAGGCCAGCCCCAGAAGCACTGCTCCACCCAGCGTCCAATAGAACGCTGCACCGCGCCTGCGTACCAGAAATGCCAGCCCGATCGCCGCTAAAATGGCCCCTATGTCAAAACCCGCGCCAACTGAGCCAAACAGCCGATCAGCGTTTTCAACAATTGTGACCTCAACCCAGAGCTGCTGGTCAAACTGCATTCTCTGCGGCAGCTTTAGCAGGTGAGCCATCGACAAACTAAGACTGAGCGCAGCCAGCATCAGGGCTATGAAGCGCCCGGCTCGTAGGACTGTCGAATTGCTTTGTCCCATAGAGTCTGCCCAGGCCCGCTGATTACAGCTGAAGTTGCGCGCTCAACTCAAAAGCTCGTACTTACCGCCTCGCTCCAGCGCTTTTTGGTAGGCGGGTCGAGCGTGGATGCGATCTAAAAACGCCATCAGATTGGGACGACTGGCGTTGAGCCCCGCCCGCGTCGCGGCGGCCTCTAGGGGAAAGCTGATCTGAATGTCGGCGGCGGTGAAGTCTTCTCCGGCGAACCAGGTACTTTTGCCCAGCTCTGCCTCCATAAAATCGAGGTGTTGAGTAATTTGAGGATGAATAAATGAGTCTTTGACCCGGCCAACGATGCCTCGGGCGATTGGCTTGGCAAAGAATGGCATCGGGCTTTGCTCAATTCTGTCAAAGATCAGCTTTAGCAGCAGCGGCGGCATGGCAGACCCCTCGGCATAGTGTAGCCAGTAGGTGTAGCGCAGCCGCTCTGGAGTATCCAAGGCCGGAATCAGCCGCCCATCGCCATAGCGATCGACCAAATATTCGACAATCGCTCCCGATTCCGCCAGGGTACGATTGCCATCGGTAATCACCGGCGATTTGCCCAGGGGGTGCACCTGCCGCAGGGTGGGTGGGGCCAGCATGGTCTCTGGGTCACGCTCGTAGCGCTTGACCTCGTAGGGCAGACCCAATTCCTCAAGCAGCCAGAGCACCCGCTGGGAGCGCGAGTTATTTAAGTGGTGAACGGTAATCATTACAGCTGAAAGACCTGACGACGCCAGAACAGTTAGTCGTAGCGTTTAGGATCTTTCTTAGGTTTCTTTTCCCCACTCGAATCGGACTTAGGCTTCTTAACTTCTTTGTTGCTTTTCTTTTCCTTGCCCATGATATTTGACCAATAAAGAGCTAGTTGGTGAAATTGGGCGATGCCCAACGCGCTTTAAACGTTTCAGGTATTGGCTTAAACCTTTAGTCAGCCAGTAGGAACGCCCGCAACGGATAGCGCCGTAGCTGGAATATCCTCTATTGTAATAGTCATAGCTCTGACGGGGTTACCCAGACCTTCATTTCGGTTAGATTGATCGGCCCATACTGGGTGGCCAGAGCGACATCGGCGGCATCTCGACCGTAGGCAATGACAATGCGGTTGCCCTTGGCGGTGGGTTGGGTGGCGTCAAAGGTATACCAGCGATCGCCTACGTAGGCCTCAAACCAGGCGTGCAGATCCATCGGGTCGAGCTGGTGCAGATAGCCCACCACCATGCGGGCCGGAATCGTCAGGCTGCGGCATAGGGCAAGGCCCAAATGTACAAAATCGCGGCACACCCCGACGCGGGTTTTTTCGGTTTCAATCGCTGAGGTCGAGGCGTCGCTAGTGTCGTAGCGGTACTCAATATGGGTGTGAATCCAGTGGCGAATTGCCTCGACCTGGTCGTAGCCGGGCTCAATGTTGGCCACGATGTCGTTGGCTAAGTTGGCCATCAGGTCAGACTGGCAGTAGCGGCTGGGCAACAAAAACTGAAGCGCATAGTCGGGCAGGTTTTGCACGGGCACAAACTCGGCACCAAACTGCACATCGATGGCGTCGGCGACCTCGACGGTAGAGGTGCTGCGCACCCGCAGCTGCCCGACTGGGGCGAGCAGCCGCTGGCAGAGGTTGCCGTAGCTATCGACATAGTTGATTACGGGCACGTTGGGCCCAAGCTCTAGGTTGTCTTGAATGATTTGCTGGGCGGCCCCACCGCGCGGCCGCAGCATGAGGATCAGCGGCGAAGGCTCAGTGGTCTCAAATAAAAGCTCACACCCTGCGGTTAGTCGCATCAGATTTCCGGTAGCAGTACAGTAAAGGGTTAGTTTGACGCCAACGCGGTGTTTAGGAAAAGGCGATCGCTGGTGGTCAGACGGGTTAATTAATAGAGTATGGCGAAGTTCTTCCGTTCTGGCCCGGTGGCCGCCGAGCATTCTCTGCGTATTTTGGTGAAATCTAGCGGGTGTCCGTTTAGGCTGGGATACACGGGAGCGCAGCTGTTACCTTAGTTCAGTCAACCTCAATTCAGGCAATGGGAGAGCAAGCGCTATCGCAAGGCAGGCCAGGTTCCGCTACCAAATATCTAGTCTCCGTGCTCGCCTGGTGTTGCTGGTTCTCCTGGCCGTAATTCCAGCCTTGGGGCTGATTCTCTATACGGCAGCGGTGCAGCGTCGCACTGCCGCCGTCGAGGCACAAGAAAACTTGTTGCGGCTAACTAAGTTTGCGGCTGCCCACCAGCGGCAGACGAGTGAAGGGGCTCGACAACTGCTGATCGCGCTTTCCCAAATGCCTGACCTGCGCGAGGGCAATGCAGAGGCCTGTAATCAGCTCCTAGCCGATCTAATTCAGCAGTACAGAACCTATGTGGCCCTGGCCGTTGCCAACCGGACAGGCTACACCATCTGTAGTACATCCACGCCGACTCAGCCGGTATACATTGGCGATCGCCCGTACTTTCAACTCGCCCGCGATACCCGCGACTTTGCCATTGGCAACTATCAAATTGGGCGGATTACAAAACAGGCTGACCTCAGTTTTGGCTATCCCATTCTGGATGCTACTGGGCAGGTGGAGGCGGTGGTGATGGCCGCGCTCGATTTGACCTGGCTCGATCAGCTGGCCGCCGCCGTGGACCTGCCGCCGGGGGCAATCATGACCATCACCGATCGCAACGGAACTGTGCTGGGGCGCTACCCAAATTTCTCCAGCTGGGTAGGTGTATCGCTGCCAGATTCGCCCGTGACCCAGATTATGCTGAGTCAGGGAGAGGGGACCGCAGTAGCCAGGGGGCTCGATGGCGTCGAGCGACTCTACGGGTTTACAACCCTGGGCGATAGCGCCGCCGATCAGGCGGTACATATTCGTATTGGAGTGCCCAAAAGCCTTGTCGTGGCCCAAAGCAACCGGCTGCTGCTGCAAAACTTGTTTGCTCTAGCCGGGGTGACGGCGCTAGCCCTAGCGGCTGCCTGGATTGGGGGCGATGTTTTTTTGACGCGCAAGGTCAAGTCTCTGGTGCAGACCGCCCACCAGCTTCAGGAGGGCAACCTGGGAACTCGCACCGAGCTGTCTTACCAGTTTGGGGAGCTGGGTCAGCTGGCGCGGGCGTTTGACGACATGGCCACGGCCCTTGAGGCCAGAGAACAGGCGATCGCGGCGCTCAACCAAGACATGCAAACCCTCTTTGAGGTGATTCCCGTCGGGGTCTTAATCGCCCAAGACGCCGAGTTTAGGCAGATCAGATCGAACCCGGCCTTTGCCCAAATTTTAGGGCTTGACCCTAAGGAGAATGTGTCTTACACCCGCGTCGAGACCCCGTCGCCAGGCTACAAACTCTTTAGGGGGAGCCAAGAACTTACCCCTAATGAATTTCCCCTGCGCTACGCCGCGATTCACAACACAGAAGTCAAAGGCACAGAAGTCGACATTGTGCGAGGCGACGGCACCCGGTTCAACCTATTTGGCTACGCTAAACCACTGCTTAACCACCAGGGTCAGGTGCGCGGGTCGGTGGCGGCCTTTCTAGATATTAGCGATCGCAAACGGGCCGAGCTTGAACGGGAACAGCTCCTGCATCGGCTAGAGACTAGTCTGGGCCAGCTCGAAGCCGTCATCAACAGCATGACCGAGGGTTTGGTCATAGCCGACCCCGAGGGCCACATTGTGACGTTTAATGCGGTGGCGCTAGCGCTGCACGGCTACGACAGTGTCGACCAGGTGCAGCGGTCTGTGCCCGAGTTTGCGGACCTGTTTGAGGGTCACGATTTGCAGGGCCAGCGTATTGCCCTGGGGCAGTGGCCGATGGTCAAGGCGTTGCGGGGCGAAACCTTTCGCGATTATGCCATCCAGGTACATCGTCGCGACACCGGCAAGACCTGGATTGGCAGCTACAGCGGCACTCCGGTGCAGGATAAGCAAGGTCGAATCATTTTGGCCATTGTCACCGCGCGCGACATCACGGCCCAGCGCCAGGCTCAGCTTGAGCTAACTCGCAGCCTGGCCGCTGAGCAAGCCGCTCGGGCCGAGGCGGAGGCGGCCAACCGCATCAAAGATGAGTTTTTAGCGGTGCTGTCCCACGAGCTGCGCACTCCCCTCAATCCGATTCTGGGCTGGTCTAAACTGCTGCGATCGCGCCAGTACGATGCCGCAACGACCGATCGTGCTCTAGAGACCATTGAGCGCAATGCCCAGCTGCAAACCCAGCTGATTGGCGACCTGCTCGATGTCTCGCGGATTCTACAGGGCAAACTGCGCCTGGATGACCATGCCGTTGATTTAAGAGCCACTATTCAGGCTGCGATCGAGACAGTTCAGCTGGCGGCCAACACCAAGGCGGTTCACATCCAAACGGTGTTTGACGCCGCCGTGGGTAGGGTGTCTGGCGATCCGAATCGGTTGCAGCAGGTGGTTTGGAACCTGCTCTCCAATGCGGTCAAATTCTCGCCCTCTGGCGGTCAGGTTGAGGTCACCCTAGAGCGGGTGGTGAGCAACAGCCCCTGGCCCTGGGGCGCCGCCGCCCCGACCGGGAATGCCTCGCCCACAGCTCACTCTGCCCAAATTCGAGTTGCCGACAGCGGCCAGGGGATTGTTCCGGAGTTTCTGCCCCACGTGTTTGACACCTTTCGGCAGGCCGATGGTGCTATCACCCGGCAGTTTGGGGGGTTGGGGCTGGGGCTGGCGATCGCCCGCCACATCGTAGAACTGCACGGGGGGACGATCGCCGCCACCAGCCCTGGCCCTGGGCAGGGGGCAACCTTTGCCGTCAGGCTGCCCCTGCCGGTTGGGCTGGGGGAAGACCGCCCGCCCCTGCCCCCTGAACCCGCTGACTCTACTTCGCTGAAGGGCGTCAAAGTACTGCTGGTCGATGATGAAATCGATACCCGCGACGTGCTTTCGTTTTTGCTCGAACAGGCTGGAGCCGAGGTGGTGGCGGTGGCATCGGCGGCGGCGGCCCTCTCGGCATTACCTCAGCTCCAGCCCGATCTGTTGCTGAGCGACATTGGCATGCCCGACACCGACGGCTACCAGCTGATGCGGCAGATCAGAACCCTGCCGCCCGAGCAGGGGGGCACCATTGCCGCGATCGCCCTGACCGCCTATGCCGGAGAACTCGATCGGCAGCAGGCCCTAGCTGCCGGGTTTCAGCTGCACCTGGCCAAACCTGTGGAGCCCGAGGATTTAATTGGAGCGATCGCCACCCTGGGCATCGGCCATGCCTACTCTGCCTAAGAAACTGGGTAGGATTAAGGTTTGCTAGCCTATTCGCTCGCTTAGCTATTCCTGCTGAATCGATTCATGGCTGAACCCCTCCCCGACTCGGCGTCACCCGCGCAGCCTCCATCAGCCTCTGAGGCCGCTCGGCAGCAGGCGCTGATGCAATTGTTCAACCAGCAGGTCGAATTCACCCAGGCCAAGTCGCTCCTCCACGCCGAAATTGCTGACCGGCAGCAGGCTGAAACCGCTCTGCAAACCGAGCAGAACGTGCTGCGGGTGCTGCTTGACAACCTGCAGGCTGGCATCGTGGCCTGCAACGCCGAGGGCGTTTTAACCCTGTTTAACCAGGCGGCCCGCGAGTTTCACGGGCTGCCCGAGCAACCCCTGCCACCGGAGCAGTGGGCCGAGGGCTACGATCTGTACCGCTCCGACGGCCAAACGCCCCTGCCGCTGGCAGAAATTCCTCTCTTTCGAGCTTTGCAGGGCGAAATTGTCAACAACGCCGAGATCGTTATTGCGCCTAAAACTGGCCCCGCCCGCACACTGCTGGTCAACGGGCAGGCGATCGTCGATGCTCAGGGCAAACGGCAGGGGGCCGTGGTGGTCATGCACGACATCACCGAACACAAACAGGCCGAAGCCATGCGCCTGCGCCTGGCAGAAGAAGGCGCCCAGTTAGTCAGGGCGCAGGCGGCCCAGCTGGAGGCTGAGACTGAGCAGCGGCAATCGACCTTTCTGGTGGAGGTGAGTACGGCCCTAGCCGCATCTTTAGACTACGAACAGACGCTGCAAATTGTTGCTCAGCTAGCCGTGCCGTACTTTGCCGACTGGTGCGCGGTAGATCTGTTAAATGAGAACGGCAGCATTAGCCGTGTTGCTGTCGCCCACTGCGATCCTCAAAAGGTGCAGCTGGGCTGGGAGTTAGCCCAGCGCTTTCCCAGGCACCTAGACGATGGTTACGGCATCTCTCGAGTGATGAAGACTGGGCAAAGCGAAATTATGGTTACCATCACCGATGAGCAACTGACGGCAACTGTCACCAACTCTGAGTATCTAGATATTTTGCGCGGGGTGGGCCTGAGGTCCTGCATTGTTGCCCCTTTGGAGGCGCGGGGCCGGGTTTTGGGCAGTATTTCCTTTGCGTTTGCCGAGTCTGAGCAGCAGTATGGCCTAGGTGATCTAACCCTAGCTGAGGACCTGGGTCGTCGGGCCGCGATCGCCATCGACAATGCCCGCCTCTACCAAGCCGCCCAGCAGGCTCAGCGGGCCGCCGAAACCGCCGCCGATCGCACCGCTCGGTTGCAGACGGTGACGGCGGCGCTCTCTGAATTGCTCACGCCCGAGCAAGTAGCGGCGGTGATTGTGGAGCAGAGTGTAGCGGCTCTGGAGGCCGATGCCGCCCTCATGGCCCTGCTCAGCCCGGATGGAACCACCCTTGAGATCGTGCAATCGATTGGCTATGAGACCAATCCCCAGGAAATTCAGCCTCGCTTCTCTATCGATGCATCGCTGCCGCTTTCAAAGGCGGTGAAAACTGGTCAGCCCGCCTGGTCAGAGCCACTGGCAGAACGGCTGGCCCGCTATCCCCATCTGGCCGAGGTCTACAAACGCCATCCCTATCAGGCCTGGATCTCGCTGCCCCTGATGGTGGAAGGCAAGCCAGTGGGCGGGCTATCGCTGTCGTTTAAGCAGTTTAAGCAGCTCAGCCAGGACGATCGCGAGTTTATGCTGACCCTGAGCCGTCAGTGTGCCCAGGCCATTTCGCGATCGCAGCTCTATGAGGCCGAGCGCCAGGCCCGCGCTGAGGCCGAGCGGGCCAACCAGATCAAAGACGAGTTTCTGGCGGTGCTCTCCCACGAGCTCCGGTCGCCCCTAAACCCGATCTTGGGCTGGTCAAAAATCCTCCAGCAGCAGCGGCACGACTTGAAAACTCAAACCCGTGGCCTCCAGACCATTGAGCGCAACGCCAGGCTGCAAACCCAGCTGATTGACGACCTGCTCGACATGTCGAAAATCTTGCAGGGCAAACTCAGCCTTGAGGCCGCGCCGGTAAATCTTCAATCCGTCATTGAAGCTGCCCTGGAAACGGTGCGGCTAGCGGCTGAGGCCAAGGCGATCGCGATTCAGGTTGACTATGGTCAGGTGGGGTACGTTTCAGGGGATGCCGGTCGCCTCCAGCAGGTGGTTTGGAATTTGCTCTCCAACGCGGTGAAATTCACCCCTAACGGAGGACGGGTGGAGGTCACCCTACGGTGTGAAACGGGTACGAGCGCTGAATCTGACCCTCCTCTACCGCTCCAGAGCTACGCTCAAATTACGGTCACCGATACCGGCAAGGGCTTTATCGACGAGGTGCTTCCCTATATTTTCGATCGCTTTCGTCAGGCCGATAGCACAACGACCCGCCAGTTTGGTGGGTTGGGGTTGGGGCTAGCGATCGTGCGTCAGCTGGTTGAACTGCACGGCGGCACCGTGGCTGCCGAGAGCCCCGGCGACGGTCAGGGAGCCACCTTTAGCGTGAAACTGCCGCTGCTGGCAGAGGCGCGCAGACCGGTGGATCACCCTCAGCCTGCGCCCTTGGGGTCTAGCACTGCGCCCCTCGCGGGCGTTCGTGTGTTAGCCGTGGACGATGACGCCGATTCTCGCGAGATATTGACCTTTATTTTGGAGCAGGCCGGGGCGACGGTGACGGCCGTGGCCTCTGCGGTAGACGCGCTGCAAGCCCTCAACCAGTCAACCTTTGACGTGCTGATCAGTGATATTGGCATGCCCGACATGGACGGCTACATGCTGCTACAGCACATGACCGCTCAGTTGGCTGAACCAGGCGGGCAGGCCACGGCTTATCCCTTGCCCAAGGCGATCGCCCTGACGGCCTACGCTGGCGAAATCAATCAGCAAAAAGCCCTGGCGGTCGGGTTTCAGCGCCACTTTAGCAAGCCGGTTGGGCCCGCTGAACTGGTGGCGGCGATCGCTAGCCTGATCAATTGACGAACTGGGTCGAGCGGCCAACCCGCGAATCTGAATTACCCCCGGCTTCACACCGACTCCCGAAACCCCATTCATCGCCGATACCCCACAGGGGCATTGCACTGTAACACTCCTACGGGTTACACAGATAGGATTTAGTATCCCTCGATAGCGCGCTCTTGAATAACTCTCGCTAGAAGTTATAGCTAAAGCCGGTTAGGTTAGGACACGGCTTGCTTAAGGATTGACTCCATGGCAGCGCGCAAGCCATCGTCATGGGGAAGGAGCTTTCGAATTCGGCTTTTTAACCAACC
>NZ_JACJOF010000001.1 GCF_014695395.1 Nodosilinea sp. FACHB-131 | reverse complement strand
ATATTGCAATAAGCGGCATTGACCCGTAAAAAACGACGAGTTTGAGCGTCCAATAAGGCTTTGCCTACACTCGTTATGTTGAACATGGCCCGAAAGTCGGCTTCGCTCTGATGCAGATCGGCTTCAGCCTGCTCTCTCTGCTGCAGCGATCGTCGGGTTTGCTCTTGAGCAATGCGCAATGACCCTACCAGAAAACTGATGACTAACCCCTGGATCATAAAGAGGGCCATTCTGACCCCTGCCGAAAAACTGAGGCCAAACCCAAAGGCTGGGCTCAAAAACAGGTAGTTGGCGCTCAGCACCGACAACAGGGTTGCGGTTACCCCTGGTCCTCGGCCTCCATACCAGGCGCTGATGGTAACGGCTCCAAAGAAAAGTAAAAACGGTGCCTGGCTGAGTCGAGCATAGGGATCGAAGGTCAACATCAGCAGCGTCGCCAAGAGTACGGCTGCAATCGCCACCCCGTAGCTTAGGATTTGCCGTTTGAACCTAATCATCCAGCCACTCAGGAGAATAGTCAGGGTAGGGGAGCTAGAAACAATCGCTAAGGTGAATCACAAGCTTATGTCTAAGTTGCTGGGTCAAGTAGACATACCTCTGTCAATTATCTACCACCAGAGAGAGCTGGTAATCTATCTATGGGGTGAACACACACCACCCCATAGATTCTTTTGAGTGGAGCTGCTGGAGTTAATGACAGTGACTTTATGAGCGGTAGTTAAGTACACCAGTATTTAAATGAAATAGATTTCTGCGAGCATTGGTCTTAGCTTTAAAGCGGGTGGGAACGCTGATTGTGACGGCACCCTCTGCGGTAGAAGTGCTCCACGTGCTCAGTTAATGACGCCGTTTAATTAGCGCAAATACAACGGTGGTGTTGACGTTCCTAGTAACGGTAAATAGATGGTAAACGTGGTGCCTAGCCCTTCCCCTAGGCTTGCTACCACAATGTTGCCATCATGCAGCTCAACCAGTTGTTGTACGATAGCTAGGCCCAAACCCAAGCCTCCAGCAGTGCGCGTAGTCGAACTATCAGCCTGGCGGAAATAGTCAAACACATGGGGAAGAATATCCGCTCGAATCCCTTGACCGGTGTCGCTGACTTTGATTTTCACCTCCTCCAACTGCTGCTCTAGGCGAATCTCTACCTGCCCGCCGTCTGGCGTAAATTTGATCGCGTTCGAAAGCAGGTTTTCAATAATTTGTATCAGGCGATCGCGATCGCCTAACACTTCACCTATTGCCTCATCCAAATGAGCGCTAAGCTGAATGGACTTAGCTTGGGCGTTGGGTAGTGCCGTTTGAATTGCTGCCTCGATAACTGGCTTTAGTTCCATAGCCTGCCGGTTGAGCAGTAGCTTGCCCCGCAGCAGTCGGGAAATGTCTAGAAGGTTCTCAATTAGCTGGGTTTGCAAGCGAGCATTGCGCTCAATGGTCTGTAGGGCACGAGCTGTGGTAGCGGCATCGAATTCGCGCGTTTGCAGCGTCTGTGCCCAGCCCAAAATGGCATTGAGTGGAGTGCGCAGCTCATGGGAGACGATTGCCAAAAACTCGTCCTTTAAGCGATTGGCCTGCTCTAGTTCCACCGCTTGATGCCGCAAGGCGTTGAGGGCAACTTGCAGCTCCCGCCGCCGCAGGCTGACCTCGTCCACTAAAGCCCCTAGATCGTGGCTTTGACTGGCCAATTCCTGCTGTAGTCGGTCGCGTACCCGCTTAAGAGCAGTTAAATTACCAACCCGCGCCTTGAGTTCCTCCACCGAAAATGGTTTTGTTAGATAGTCTTGAGCACCCTGACGCAGCATCTGCACGCGTAGCTCGTCATCGGCTTTGGCCGTCAGCATGACCACGGGCGTAGCGTTTAGCTCGGGGTAAGTACGCAACTGTTGTACCATCTGGTCGCCGCTCAGAGATGGCATCATCACATCGCTGAGAATTAGATCGGGCTGGAGGGCAATGGCCTGCGCTAGCCCGTCTTGCCCGTTGACGGCGGTAGCCGTGCGATACTCTGAAGCCAGCGTGGTCGTGATGAACCGATTCATCTCTGGGTTGTCTTCTACCACTAGCACCAGAGGTTTACTCAAGAGATGCTCTGACGTAAACGCGTCGGGCTGAGGTACCGAGCGGAGCTCCTCGGCCATGAGGGCGGCCAGCTCTGGGTCTTGCCCCTGATTAAGGGCAGCAGCCCCCACGGCACTATCGTGAGGAGCCAGCAGCGGTAGCTGAACGACAAACTGGGCACCGCCACTGGGGGCATCACCCACTGCAATCGTGCCACCTTGTAGCTCGGCAAATTCTTTGGCGATCGCTAGACCCAAGCCCGTGCCACCAAACCGCCGGGTAGTACCGCCTTCCCCTTGGCTAAACCGCTCAAAGATAGTATCCCGCAGCGCTACTGGCACGCCCGCACCGCTATCCTGCACTGAGAGAACAATGCGATCGCTTTGAGTGGATTCCTCGTCTAAGCCCCCGTCGCTGGCTATGTCCTGGGCGTGAGCAGTAGTTAGCTGGCAATTCACCGTGCCGCCGTTGGGGGTAAATTTAAACGCGTTAGAAATTAAATTGAGCAGAATGCGCTGTACCTTGGCCCCATCGACCTGTGCTTGCAGATTCTCAGGGGCGTCAATAGTAAAAGTAATTTGCTTTTCCTCAGCCAAGCCGTCAAAGTTAGCCGCCGTCAGGCGTACTAGCTGCGCCACATCAATCTGCTCGTAGGTGGGCACCATCCGGCCCGCCTCTAGCTTGGATACATCCAAAAGATCATTGACCTGCTTGAGCAATAGCCGAGCATTGCGGTGAACAAGCTCAAGATCGAGACGGTGCTCTTGGCCCAAGTTAGTCTGGTGCAACAGTTTCTCTACTGGCCCCAAGATCAAAGCTAGGGGGGTGCGCAGTTCGTGGCTGACGTTGGCAAAAAACTGAGTTTTGAACTGATCGACTTCCTTAAGCTGTTCGTTGAGGGACTCCAATTGATTGTTGGCTACTTCTAGGTGCGATCGCCGCTCCTCGGAAAGTTTGGCCGACTCGACTAGGGCTAACGCCTGGGGCACTAGAAACGGCAGAATTATGGCAGTGGTTACGGAGGCTATTGCCGTCACCACCTTCAAGGCTCCCGAAAGCCAGTAGGTCGGGTGCCACAGCGTCCAGACAGCCATAAAGTGCGTGCTGCCGCAGGCCACAATAAAAGAGCCAAACGCGAGAAACATCCAGTGAAATGGAATCTCACGGCGGGTCTTGTAAACCAAATAGGCAAGAGTTCCTGAGATAGCCACATAGGCTAAGCCAATCAATAAGTCTGAGAGCAGATGTAGCCAAACCAGCCCTGGCTTCCACAAGTAGCAATGCCCGTGAGGGATAAACCCATTTACTGCAAATAGCGGACTCCACCAGTCTGAAAAAACG